>CAVREM010000056.1:0-115228 GCA_963720005.1 uncultured Acidobacteriota bacterium
GGCCGCACTCTCCCCGGATGGAAGGACGATGGCGTTCGTAAGATCCAACCCGGTGGACAGCAGCTTCTGGTACAGGATTTAGCAGGGGGACGATCGCTTGAAATTCTCCCGCGCCTGCAATCTTCGACTTGAAATGGATGCCCAACGGTTCCCAGGTCGTCAGCCACGTCGTTCTCGTCACCCGACAACTTCGGCAGCCCGTTATCTGGAGGCACTTTGCTGATTCCACGCCTCGGTGGTCCGCCTCAACCGCTTCCAGCCCGGGCCCATTCGTCGCCATCTCTCCGGACGGCGCGCAGGTGGCAGGTCTCTTCACAGCCCCATCATCAATTGCCGTTGTTCCAATCGCGGGGGGGCCGGTTCGAACAATCAGGCTGCCGGAAGCTCGTTCGATTCACAATCTCCATTGGGGCGCCCAGACAACGAACTGTTTATCCCGGTGACGACATTTGAGGGCCGAACGGCCGTCTACGTGGCAGTCCCAGGCCGGGGACAGGACATGACCGACGCCGCGATCTTCGAGAGCTGGAGTGACCTGCCGTTTTTTGTGTGCCCGTCTGAAACCGAAGAGTCCTCTATGTAGTCGAAGAGTCGCGACTGTTCGTCTTCCGTTACCGGGTCCTGCCGCGTCTCTTCCCGCTGCGGAGCTCGCCGAGTGTGCCCACCGCCTCGAGCGGATGTCCAGCTTGTCGAGCGACGGACGATCGTTTCTGCACATGCCGGAGGCTCATCGAGGCGAGTTTATGGCGGCTCGATTTGGTCGCCGGCGAGCCTGCCGCGGTGCCGTTGGCGCGTGGAGACAGCATTTTACGGCAGGCGCTGCGGCATCTCGCCAGACGGCTCATGGGTGCTCACGTCCGTCGGGAATGACATCGTCAAGGTTCCAGTCAACGGCGGTGATCGTATTTCGCTGGCGAAAGGCGCCAGACCGGCATTGTCGCGCGATGGCGCTCATATCGCATATCTCAGCGGGCAGAAGATCTGGGTGGCAGATGCCGATGGCCGAAATGCCGTCGAGCTTAAAAGCACGGATCTTGGCAGCCAATCCCTGGCTTGGCTGCCCGACGGACGTCTCGCCTGGCAGTCGGTCGACAATCGCAATTATGTAATTCGAAATCTGAAGACCGGAAGCGACGAAAGGTTTCTGCTCAAGACCCATTTGGATTTGTATCTGATCCACGCTTCTCGCGTGACGGTACTCAACTCGCGGTGTTCTGGCTGCGGAATCGCGAGAAAACCGGGTTGTGGGTGCTTTCCTGGCCGGGCCGCGAGGAGCGGAGCCTAGTGCCGGACTTGCGCCCGGTGGGTTGGTCAGCAGATGGCATTTTCATCTACGCCCTTAATCGGTCCGGAGAGCTCGTTCGCGTTCTGACCTCCACGGGGGAATTCGAGAGTGTCCGCGGTTTCCAGCCGGGATCCTCGGTGGGTGTGATGTTGATCACGTCGGCGGCGCCGTCGTCTGCAGTATGTCGAAAGTTCAAAGCGACGCATGGCTGATGAGTCGCTTCGATCGACAGGTTCGGGCCGGAGCACGCGCTAAGGTTGTGCCCTCGGCCAACCGGTGACGAATGGAACGCTGCAAGGACCGATAACACGTGCCCCGTCCCACTGTCGTCCTTCATCGGCCGCCAGATCGGCCCCTCAGGCTCGACGCCCTGGTCGGCTCGGACAATGTCTATCGTGCACTCGACACACGACTGCAGCGCACCGTCGCGGTCAAGGTTCTACCCCATGAAGAATCGGCGAGCGCGGACTCCAGGCATCGATTCGAACGCGAGGCAAGGGCCATCGCCGGGTTGCGGCATCCTCACATCTGCGTCCTGCACGACATCGGCCACGCAGATGGCGTCGATTTCCTCGTGATGGAATATCTCGAGGGCACCACGCTGACCGAAAAGCTTCGAAAAGGGCCGCTGCCGCTCGATCAACTCTTCCAATTTGGGATCCAGATCGCCAGTGCGCTCGCCGAAACGCATCGCCACGGCGTCATTCATCGTAATCTGAAGCCTGGCAACATCATGTTGACGACGTCGGGCCCGAAACTGCTCGATTTCGGGTTCGCGAAACTGGGGCGGGGCGGCTTGTCCGCGGACGGCAGTGCCGTGGAGAATCCGGCAACCCGTTCGAGCTTGCTGCTGGAGAAAGTCCCTATTCGGCGCCCGAGCAGGTGGAACGGCGCCACATCGACGGACGCGCAGACCTTTTCGCGCTGGGCGCCATTCTCTACGAAATGGCCACGGGCACGCTGCCCTTCAAGGCCGACAGCGAGGCCGGGGTTGTCGCCGCGATCCTAAGTCGCGAACCGCCATCGCCGGCGACGATTCGGCCACAGATCCCATCCGCGTTGGATCACGTGATCAGGCGATGTCTGATCAAGGATCCTGAAGGCCGGTGGCAGACAGCGCTCGACCTGGTCGAAGAGCTGAAATGGGCGGCCGAGCCGACTCAGGCGATAGCCGCCACGACCGCGCCGACCTACGGCATGCGGCGTTCTCGAGTGTTCGGTTGGACGCTCGCGGCACTGCTTGCGATAACGGTAGCCGCAGCGGTTTTCAGTTCGCGAAACGACGAGGACGGTCCGCAAAGCGATCAGGCCAGTGAGGTGAACGGGCGCCTGGCATTCGCCGAACCGCTGCCGCAGGATGTCAAGCTCTCCCGCGCGGTTGGGCAGTCCATTCCGGCTCTCTCTCCCGATGGCCGCCGCCTGGCATTCGTTGGGCGCCAAGGCGGTGTGGCCCGCTTGTGGGTTCGCTCGTTGGATTCGCCGGAAGCCCACGCAGTGGCCGGCACCGACAATGCGAGTTTTCCTTTCTGGTCACCGGACGGCCGCTCCATCGGATTCTTTGACGACGTGATACTCAAGGTCGTCGATCTCACGAGTGATCAGTGCGCCGCGTTTGCGAACCCTGCAGTGCTGCCGAGCCCAGAGGAGCCACATGGACATCGAATGGCATGATCGTCTCCGGGGTAAATTACCTGTTCGGACTGATGCAGGTGCCCGCTTCGGGAGGACCGTGGGCTGGGCGACCACGCTCGCCGATGCGACGGCGCATCGATTTCCAACTTTCCTGCCCGACGGCCGCCTCCTTTACCTCTCTATGCCGTCGAAGATGATCTGGCTGGCCTCTGCCGAGGCTGGCACGTCGGTGCCCCTGGTTCGATCTGATTCGCAGGCGCTTTACGCAGCAGGCTGGCTCCTTTTCACGCGACAAGGCACTCTCCTCGCCCAGCGTTTTGACGCGAGCCTGAGCGCGCTTTCGGGAGAGCCGATACCCATCGCCAGAAACGTTCTCACGGACCCATCGGGTGGCGCGGCCTTTTCGGCATCGCCCGACGGCGCAATCGCGTACCGCACCGACCCCCACAACGGCATGACGCAATTCAAGTGGATCGATCGGAACGGCCGGCCGCTGGAAGACGTGGGCGCCCCTGGGCACTACAGGAATCCAGCGCTCTCGCCCGATGGGACGCGGATCGCGGTCGAAGTGACGAATGCGCAGAACGGAACACAGGACGTCTGGCTCATCAACGCCGACAGCGGCGAAGCGTCCCCTTTTGCCTCCGATGCCGCAAACGAGGCGTATCCCGTCTGGTCGCCTGACGGCCAGTCGATCCTCTTCGCGTCAGAGCGCGGCGATCATCGTGTGATTCGCTTCTTGCAGAAGCGCGTGGATGGTTCGAGCGATGAGGTCGTCGAGTGGACCAGCGAAGTCAGCGTGGTCCCGTACGGCTGGGCGCCGAACGGAGACATCCTCGTGCTATCCAAGTCCTCCCGTCTCGCTGGCCTGTTTTTCAAGCCCGAACGAATGGCTCGTGCTCTGGATGGCGAGTCTGGACCAATTCAAGCACAAGGGCAAGTGTCCCCGAACGGGCAGTGGATTGCTTATAACGACTACACGAAGCACCCACTGAGGTGTACGTGCAGCGCTTTCCCACGGCCGGCAATAGCAGAAGGCAAATCTCAACGAATGGCGGTGGATACGTACGCTGGCGGCGGGATGGAAAAGAACTGGTGTACTCCGGCTGGATGGGAAGCTCGTTTCGATGACGGTGAGCCAAACTTCAACCGGCCTCGAGGTCGGGCCGGAAGTGCCCCTCTTCGACGCCAACATGTTGAACGGACCTGTCTTCGCCCAGGGATTCAAGGCGCAATACGACATCGCACCTGATGGGCGATTTCTCATGAATTCGATGTTGGATCCCTCACCTTCATTCACGGTCGTGCTCGACGGCCTGCCTGCTTCACCTCCCCGGTGAGCGCCCCGAAGGCATTCCGATACAAACCAGCGGTCGCGAACTTTCGTCGCCCACGCGCGTATTTCTCAATGTGCATTTGAAACACATCGTGCGGCGGCTCGTCCGGATGCCGTTGTTCTCGGGGATCGCAGTCCTGACGCTTGCGGTCGGCATCGGCGCCAACACGGCCGTCTTCAGCGTCATCCAGGGCATTCTGCTGAAGCCGCTTCCCTATCCGCGATCCGATGAGCTCGTCACGATCGATCACGCTGCTCCTGGCATCAACCTGCCGAGCGCCGGTGCCGCACCCTTCCTCTACTTCACCTATCGCGAACAGGGACGAACGTTTCAGGATGTCGGGCTGTGGAACACCGGCACGGTGAGCGTCACCGGGCTCGCGGCCTGGCCGCCGCCTTCGGCATCATGCGCCTGATGACGTCGCTGCTGTTCGAGGTGAACCCGGTCGACCCGATGACCTACACGATGGTGTCGCTGATGTTGATCGTCGCTGCCGCGCTGGCGAGCTACGTTCCAGCGTTGCGTGCGTCAACGGTTGATCCGTTGGTGGCGCTCAGGGCGGAGTAGCGGGGGACTACGCTGAAATTAACAATTAGAAATTTGCAATTGAAAATGAATTTTCAATTGTAAATCAGCAATTGTAAATTGCCCCGTAGCGTCACCGTCCTATCCCCGAATTGCTGCGCTGCGCGCTTGGCCTCCTCGGCCTCCGGCGGCGAGCAGATATCCAGTCTTCTCGAGCGCGTCGACGGCAGCCGTGAACTGCTTGACGAATGCCTCGTGTGACGGATAGAGCGAGGCAAGCTTGGCGCGATCGAACGGAACGGTCTGACCGAACAGGAAGCAGAAGTTCTGCGCGCCGGGCTTTGCCTCGGCCACATCGTTGCGCCGGCCGTCGATGGTGGCGGTCGGCGCCTCGACTTCGGGCAACCGCACGCCGCCTTTCGCGTTGCCGTGGGCGTCACGAACGATTGGATCCGCGGCGGCGGGATCGGTCAGCTCGATTGCCGGCGACTGCGGAGGCGCGACGCCGTCGCGCACCCAGCGTGTGAGCGCGCGCAGGCCGGCCTTGACGAAGGCATGATGCGGCGCGGCATTCACCGGTGCCCGGCATCCCTGGCCGCGATCGAGCGGCGGCGGCTCTTCGACGACCCATCGCGGCGTTTCGGCGTGCGCCGCGCCGGCAAGTTCCCATCTGCGGTACCGCGCCCCGGGATCCTGCCGCGTCAGATGCGACCGCAGCGCGACCATGTCGCCTTCGGTCTGCAGGTCGAACACGGGAACGTCGATGTCAGCGCGGATCCGCGCGCCAATCGGGATCGGATCCGACCCATCGCGTGCGAGTGCCTCGGCCGAAAGCCCGGCGGCATTGCTGCCGCGGCTGTGGACGAAATATCCGTCGAACAGCTTGGCGATCGGGTGAATCGCGTTGATGTAGGTGACGAGCCGGAACGCTGACTGGGACCGTCCGGTCGCGAGGACGTGCCGGATTTTCAATCCGCCCAGCGGATTCTCGCCACGGGGCTGCCTGATCGCGCGCGCCGCCTGCGAGAAGATGTCGTACGAGTACGCGTCGCCTGGATGCGCAAGCGGCGCATAGCGGGCGGCATCCCAGGCCTTCAAGCCGGTCGCCGGCGCGTTGATGCCGACGGCCTGCGCGCCGACGCCCACCCACGCGTAGCCCTCGCGGACGATCTCTTCCTGCATCTGCATGAAGTCGGCGGCGCCTTCGAGCTGGGCGGTGACGTTCAGCCACTCGACGACGACCGTGCCGTTGAAGCGGCTCGCGTCGCGCGGGCCGGCGAACCAGCATGCGGACGGTGTATGGCGCGGTGGCGGCAGGCGTGACCGCCCAGATGCCGTCCAGATCCCAGCGGCCGGTCTTCGCGTACGAGGTGGCCGTTCCGGACAAGAACCGTTCTTCTTCGAGGTAGCCGGGCGGAAGCGTCGCGAGCGCCGCGAACGGCTGGCCGCGCCCGCCGGTCACCGGCAGCGAGACCGACGGTGCAGACACGGCCGGTGGGCCCTGCGCAGCCGCAGAAGCGACGACGGCGAGCATCATGAGGCAGATCAAGCGAAACACTATGGACATCGAGAATGTGCGGGCTAGTATGGCGAACCGGTCGGTTTGCATCAAGCGCGGATCCTCGACGGGAAGGATTCTGGAAGGACCCCAATCCAGCAATCCACGACAATTCGGTTATGAGGCAAGATAGGCGGCAGCTTGTTGAAGCGTCTGTTGTGGCTTGTCGTGCTGGTCTCGTCAGCCCACGCGGCCCGTGCGCAGGACCTCGTGCCCGGCGCCTATACGCCCGCGCCAGTCGGCTTCAACGTCTTCACGGCGACCGCCGTCTTCAATTCGGGCGACCTGTCGTTCGACCCGACACTGCCCATCGAGGATGGACACTCGGACATCGGTTTTTCTAGCTTCAGTTTCACCCGTACTCTGAGCATCGGCGGCCGCTCCGCCAACATCGGCGTGGGGGTGCCCTTTGTCGTCGGCACCGTGTCGGGGCGTGTGCGCGGTGAGTTCATGGAAGCGGAACGCGCGGGCCTGGGCGACCTCGCGGCGCGCATCGCCGTCAATCTGCACGGCGCTCCAGCACTGACGGCCAAGGAGTTTGCTGCTTACCGGGCGACACGATTGTTGGGGTCAGCCTGGCGGTCATCGCACCGACCGGGGAGTATGACAACTCCCGGTACGTCAACATCGGCACCAACCGCTGGGCGTTCAAACCGGAGGTCGGGCTCTCGCGCCGAATCGGCCGGTGGACATTTGAGGGCGATTTCGGCGGGACGTTCTTCACCGACAACACGGATTACGTCAACGGCGGCACTCGCGAGCAGTCGCCGATCGGGTCGTTCCAGGGACATCTCATCTACACGATCCGCCCGGGCCTCTGGGTGGCCGGCGACGGCAACTTCTGGAATGGCGGGCGCATCACGACCAACGGCGCACCCAACGTTGTGGACCAGGAAAACTCGCGCATTGGAATCACCGTCGCCGTGCCGGTTGCCCTGCATCAGTTCAGGATTTCCTACAGCCGCGGCGCGTATACCACGATCGGCGGCGACTACCACTCGGTCGGGGTGTCGTATTCGCGTGCCTGGGCAGGACGCCCGTAAGGAACGGGGCTCGGGACTCGGTGTTCGGCTCGGAAACGGCCGAGTTTGAATGCTGGCTCGATGCGCGCCCGAGCACCGAGCCACGAGGCCCGAGTCCCGAGAATTCACATCTCTTTTACAGATAGGTCGAATACGATCATTGTATTTTACTTCTACGTGGTACTCGGCGATTCTCTACTTCCCATGGCACCCGGCACCCAGCACCCAGCACCCGCCTCCGCTCGCTCCGCGAGCTACGGCGAGGCCAGCCCAGCATCCAGCACCCGGCACCCCGCACCCGGCACCCCGCAGGGCCTCTACGACCCGATGCACGAGCACGATGCCTGCGGCGTCGGCTTCGTCGTCGATGTCAAAGGCCGCAAGTCGCACGAAATCGTGAAGAAGGCGCTGCGGGTCCTCAAGAACCTTCAGCACCGCGGCGCGTGCGGCTGCGAGGTCAACACTGGCGACGGCGCGGGCATCCTCGTCCAGATGCCGGACGCCTTTCTGCGGTCGGTCGCACCGGCTGAGCTGCCGCCGCCCGGGCAGTACGGCGCCGGCCTCGTGTTCCTGCCGAAGGATGCGAAGCATCGCGAGGCGCTCGAGCAGTTGATTGCGCGAATCGTGGCCGAAGAAGGTCAGACCCTCCTCGGCTGGCGCGACGTGCCGACCGACAACTCGCCGGTGGGCCCGAGCGCCGTCGCGGTGGAGCCGCTGTTCCGACAACTGTTTGTGGGCGGCCTCTGCGCCTCTGCGCTCTGCGTCCGTCTGCTCTCGCGTCCGTTCGAGCGCAAGCTGTACGTCATCCGGAAGCGAATCGAGCACGAGGCCGACGCGGCTCGTGCCGGCCGACCTCCGGAAGCTCTTCTACATCGTCAGCCTGTCGGCGAACACGCTGATCTACAAGGGCATGCTGACGGCGAACCAGATCGAGACGATGTTCCCGGATCTGACGCGGCCGGAGCTCGCGTCGGCGCTGGCGCTGGTCCACCAGCGCTTCAGCACCAACACGTTCCCCTCGTGGCCGCTGGCGCATCCGTACCGCTACATCGCGCACAACGGCGAGATCAACACGCTGACCGGCAACATCAACTGGATGCGCGCGCGCGAGGGATTGCTGACCTCCGATGTGCTCGGCGACGACCTGAAGAAGATCCTGCCGATCATCCGCGAAGGCGGCAGCGACACGGCGACGTTCGACAACGTGCTCGAGTTCCTGGTGATGACCGGGCGCTCGCTGCCGCACGCGATCCTGATGATGATCCCGGAGCCGTGGCAGAACAACGCGGCGATGTCGCCCGAGCTCGCGCGCGTTCTACGAGTATCACTCGTCGCTGATGGAGCCGTGGGACGGCCCGGCGTCGATCGCGTTCTCGGACGGAACCGTGATTGGCGCGGTGCTCGATCGCAACGGCCTGCGGCCGTCACGCTACTACGTGACCAAGGACGACATCGTCATCATGGCGTCCGAGGTCGGGGTGCTCGACGTGCCGGCGGAAGACATCGTGCTGAAGGAGCGGCTGCATCCCGGCCGCATCTTCCTGGTCGACACCGCTCGCGGCCGGATCGTCTCGGACGACGAGGTGAAGCGGGAGCTCGCGGCGGCCGCAGCCCTACAAGGACTGGCTGGCGCACCTGATCGACATCGAGGATCTCGATCCGGCGCCGTACCTGCCGCCGCCGAGCCACGAGACGGTGACGCGGCGCCAGCAGCTGTTCGGCTACACGCACGAGGATCTGCGGCTGCTGCTCGCGCCGATGGCCGGGCAGGGCGAGGAGCCGCTCGGCTCGATGGGCACCGACACGTCGCTCGCGGCGCTGTCGGATCGTCCGCGCCTGCTCTACGACTACTTCAAGCAGGTCTTCGCGCAGGTCACCAACCCGCCGCTCGACGCCATCCGCGAGGAGCTCGTCACGTCGATGGAGTCGACGATCGGGCCCGAGGGCAACCTGCTCGATCCGCGGCCGGAGTCGTGCCGGCAGATCAAGATCAAGTACCCGATCATCGACAACGACCAGCTTGCGAAGCTGCGGCACGTCTACGAGCCTGGATTCCGCGCCACGCGCATCCCGATGCTGTTCGACGTCCGGCAGGACGGTCCCGGCCTCGAGCACGCGCTGGAGGACCTGAACGAGCGCGCGATGGGCGCGGTGGAAGCGGGCTACGACATCCTCATCCTCTCGGATCGCGATGCCGATCGCCACCGCGCGCCGATCCCTTCGCTGCTGGCGACCTCCGGCGTGCACCATCATCTCGTCCGCCAGGGGGCGCGGACCCGCTGCGCGCTGGTCGTGGAATCGGGCGATGCGCGCGAAGTGCATCACTGCGCGCTGCTGCTCGGCTACGGCGCCGGGGCGGTCAACCCGTACCTGGCGTTCGAAACGCTCGACGACATGATCCGCCAGCGGCTGCTCGTCGGCATCACGCACGAGAAGGCGATCAAGAACTACATCAAGGCGCTCAACAAGGGCATCCTCAAGGTGATGTCCAAGATGGGCATCTCGACGCTCCAGAGCTACTGCGGCGCGCAGGTGTTCGAAGCGGTCGGGCTCGAGCGGGCGCTGGTCGACAGGTACTTCACGCGCACCGCCTCGCGGATCGGCGGCGTCGGCCTCTCGGTGATCGCCGAAGAGGTCAGCCGGCGGCACCAGCGTGCGTTCCCGGTCAGGCCAGTCGGCGAGCACGACCTCGAGTGGGGCGGTGAGTACCAGTGGCGCCGCGACGGCGAGTTCCACCTCTTCAACCCCGATACCGTGTTCAAGCTGCAGCACGCCACCCGGAGCGGGCAGTATTCGATCTTCAAGGAGTACACCCGGCTCGTCGACGATCAGAACCGGACGCTGGCGACGCTGCGCGGCCTGCTCGAACTGAAGGACGCCCGCGAGCCGATCCCGATCGACGAAGTCGAGCCGGTCGAGTCGATCGTCAAGCGCTTCGCGACCGGCGCGATGTCGTACGGCTCCATCAGCCAGGAAGCGCACGAGACGCTCGCCATCGCCATGAACCGCCTCGGCGGCAAGTCGAACACCGGGGAGGGCGGCGAGGATCCGGCACGCTACAAGAAGGATCCGAACGGCGACTGGCGGCGCAGCGCCGTCAAGCAGGTGGCCTCGGCCCGGTTCGGCGTGACGAGCGAGTACCTCGTGAACGCCGACGACCTGCAGATCAAGATGGCGCAGGGCGCCAAGCCGGGCGAGGGCGGCCAGCTGCCCGGCCACAAGGTGTATCCGTGGATCGCCAAGGTGCGCTACGCGACGCCGGGCGTGGGCCTGATCTCGCCGCCGCCGCACCACGACATCTATTCGATCGAGGATCTCGCGCAGCTCATTCACGACCTGAAGAACGCGAATCCCGAGGCCCGGATCCACGTCAAGCTCGTGGCGCTGGCCGGCGTCGGCACGGTCGCGGCGGGCGTCGCGAAGGCGCACGCCGACGTCGTGCTGATCTCGGGCCACGACGGCGGCACCGGCGCGTCGCCGCTGACGTCGATCAAGCACGGCGGCGTGCCGTGGGAGCTCGGGCTCGCCGAGACGCAGCAGGTGCTGATGATGAACCGGTTGCGCGACCGCATCACGGTGCAGGTCGACGGCCAGCTCAAGACCGGCCGCGACGTCGTCATCGCCGCGCTGATGGGCGCGGAGGAATACGGCTTCGCCACCGCCCCGCTCGTCGTCTCGGGCTGCATCATGATGCGCGTGTGCCACCTGAACACCTGCCCGGTCGGCGTGGCGACGCAGGATCCGGAGCTCCGCAAGAACTTCACCGGCAAAGCGGAGTTCGTCGTCAACTTCTTCCAGTTCATCGCCCAGGAAGTGCGCGAGTACATGGCGGCGCTTGGCTTCAGGACGATGGACGAGATGATCGGCCGGACCGATCGGCTGAACTTCCGCAAGGCGGTCGATCACTGGAAGGCGAAGGGGCTGGACTTCTCGAACATCCTGTATCAGCCCGAGGTCGAGCCCGATGCGGCGCGCCGCAAGATCGTCGAACAGGATCACGGGCTGGACGACGCGCTGGACAACTATCTGATCGCGCAGTGCCGGGAGGTCCTCGGCGCCTCTGGCTCCTCTGCGTCCTTTGCTGCCTCTGCGTCCTCGTCAGGTATCTCTCTCGAGATGCCGATTCGGAACGTCAACCGTACCGTCGGCACGATGCTCGGCTACCACATCACCAAGCGCTTCGGAGCCGACGGCCTGCCCGACGACACCATCCGCCTCAAGTTCAGCGGCTCGGCCGGCCAGAGCTTCGGCGCGTTCGTGCCGCGCGGGATCACGCTGACGCTCGAGGGCGATTCGAACGACTACATTGCGAAGGGCCTGTCGGGCGGCAGGGTGATCGTCTTCCCGCCGAAGGCGGCGCGGTTCGTCGCCGAGGAGAACATCGTCATCGGCAACGTCGCGCTCTACGGCGCCACGAGCGGCGAAGCCTATTTCCGTGGTGTGGCCGGCGAGCGCTTTGCCGTGCGCAACAGCGGCGCCCATGCGGTCGTCGAGGGCGTCGGCGACCATGCCTGCGAATACATGACCGGCGGACGCGTCGTCGTCCTGGGCCGAACCGGGCGCAATTTTGCGGCCGGCATGAGCGGCGGGATCGCCTACGTGTTCGATCCGGGCGGGAACTTCCCGCGCCGCTGCAACCGCGAGATGGTCGACCTCGAGGCGGTCGACGCGCTCGAGGACATCGAGCTGCTGCAGCGCTTGATCCGGCAGCACGTGGAGTACACCGGCAGCGAGCTCGGCGCGCGAATTCTCGTCGAGTGGGATGTGACCCTGCCGTCGTTCGTGAAGATCATGCCGCGCGACTACCGGCGGGTGCTGCAGGCGCAGGCCAAAGCCGCCGCGGCGGGCCGCGAGGCGACCTTTACGGAACTAGTCGGCGTCGCGGTCGGATAACCGGGCCAACGGATCGAGCGGCGCGTCTGCGGTTTTCAATGGCGCTGGGGCCCCAGCCCCAGCGCGTTCCTACGCTGATGCTCGCCCTCGGATTTGCTTGTCTCGGGCTCGCATGGCCGCAGGCGCTGCTGCTTAAGACCGCCTATTTCTTCGAGTCTTCGAGTCTTCGTAGTTGCATTTGAGAACAATAGAAACGGCCGATGGGCAAGGTCACAGGATTCATCGAAATCTCCCGCAAGAAGCCGCCGACGCGGCCGATCGTGGAGCGGATCCACGACTGGCGCGAGGTCTACCTGCCGTATCCCGAGGCGGGGCTGAAAGACCAGGCGGCGCGGTGCATGGACTGCGGGATCCCGTTCTGCCATCAGGGCTGCCCGCTCGGCAACCTGATTCCCGACTGGAACGATCTGGTCTACCGCGATCGGTGGAAGGCCGCGATCGATCGGCTGCACGCGACCAACAACTTCCCCGAGTTCACGGGCCGCCTGTGTCCGGCGCCGTGCGAGGGCTCGTGCGTCCTGGGCATCAACAACGACCCGGTGACGATCAAGGCGGTGGAGGTCTCGATCATCGATCGAGCCTTCGACGAGGGCTGGGTCTCGGCTGAGGAGCCGGAGATGCGCACCGGCAAGCGCGTCGCGGTGATTGGCTCGGGACCGGCCGGCCTGGCGGCGGCGGCGCAGCTCAATCGCGCCGGCCACTGGGTCACCGTCCTCGAGCGCGCCGATCGGATCGGCGGCCTGCTCCGCTACGGCATCCCGGAGTTCAAGCTGGAGAAGCGGTTCCTCGATCGCCGGCTCGACCTGCTCACGCAGGAAGGGATCGAGTTCCGGACCGGCGTCAACGTCGGCGTCGACATCAGCGTGGCCGAGCTGCGCAGGGACTTCGACGCCATCCTCCTCGCCGGCGGGTCGACCCGTCCGCGCGACCTGCCCGTCCCGGGCCGCGAGCTGTCGGGCATCCACTTCGCGATGGAGTACCTGACGCTGCAGAACCAGCGCAACGAAGGGGATCTCATTCCCGACGATCGCTTCATCACCGCGCGGAACAAGCACGTCATCATCATCGGCGGCGGCGACACGGGCGCCGACTGCCTCGGCACGGCGCATCGACAGGGCGCGAAGAGCGTGCATCAGCTCGAGCTGCTCTCGCGTCCGCCCGAGGGCCGGGCCGAGTCGAATCCCTGGCCGCTCTGGCCGAACATCTTCCGCGTCTCGACGGCGCACGAGGAGGGCGGCGAGCGCCTCTACGCGGTCTCGACGCAGAAATTCAGCGGCGACGCGCACGGCCGCGTCACCACGCTGCATGGGAACGCGATCGACGTGGTCGTGACGAACGGCCGGATGGAGTTCAAGCCGATCGCCGGGAGCGAGTTCGAGCTGAAGGCCGACCTGGTGCTGCTGGCGATGGGCTTCCTCGGGCCGGAGACCAACGGGATGCTGGCTGAGCTGGGCGTGAAGATGACCGAACGCGGCAACGTCTGGCGCGACGGGCGATGGATGACGAGCGTCCCCGGCGTGTTCACCGCGGGCGACATGCAGCGCGGCCAGTCCCTCATCGTCTGGGCGATCGCCGAGGGCCGCTCCGCGGCGCGCGGCGTCGATCAGTACCTGATGGGCAAGTCGGAGCTGCCAGCTCCTCTGCGTGTAAGGGTGGAATTTAAGATTTCAGAGTTCAGATTTAAGATTTCGGATCTTGGCCCCAAACGTGCGGAATTCCCCAACGAATACCCAATAGCAGGTAGCCTGGCCCGGCGAGCAATTCGACTATAGTGCTCGCCGGCTTGGCTTTATTTGATTTCGACCAGCTCCAGGGCGAGACCGTCGAGATCCTCGATCATGACGGCGCGCGTACCCGCAAACGGGTATGGCCCTTCGAGAATCGGGACGCCCTTCGCCTTCAGGTGCGCGATGACCGGGTTCAGGTCGGGGTACGCCAGCCCGATGTGATCGACGACCTGTCCGCGCGATCGCGCCAGCGGCTGATCGTTGCCGGGGCCGCAGCGGCCGAACCGGCACTGACGCGTGTACCAGCTCCACGTGCCGTTGGCGAACCGGACGTTGCCGATGGGGATGCGGAGCTGTCCCGAGCGAATGAATGTCGGGTAACTGACTTCGCCGATCGGCACGTCGCACGGGTTCCAGGGCGGCCGCGCCGCCAGCTGGCCGGTCGCGCGGGTCGCGCACCTGGGGCATCTGCATGCCGAGATGCTCGACGTACCAGTTCACCGCGCACAGCGGCTGCTCATGCCAGTAGTGGTGATGGCCCCAGAAATTCTCGCGCGGACCGAGATTGAACTCGACCAGCATGCCGTCGGGATCGACCAGGTAGCCGAAGTCCTGGTTGCTGGTGGCCCCGGCGATCTGCGTCCGCCCTTCCGCCTTCTCCCGGGCGGCGCGTTCGCGCAGCTGGGTGAGCGTCAGGATCTGATCGCCGTACGGCCCGAGCGCGGACCGATGGACGCCGACGTTGTCGTCGGGCCCGATGTAGACCGGCAGGAAGCTGAACTTCTTCGGATCGAGCTTCGACAGCCGCGCGTACATCGCCACCGTGTCGGTGAAGGTCGAGCCGAAGGTCCAGAACGCGCTCTGCGGAACCGCGCGCTGCAGCTTCGCGTCGAAGGCGCCAGGCGCCTGCTCGCGCGACCTTCGTGTAGAGCAGGTAGATCTCGTCGTGGAACGCCGGGAACCCGCCAAGCGTGGTTCGCTCGCCGCGCGGCCAGAACTGGGCGTACCAGTCGAGCGACGCCTCCGGGTTCACCGAGTTGAGGTGAATGTGATGGAACGTCGGCATCGGCAGCGCCGGCGCGGCTGACTGGGCGGCGGCGCCATCTCCAACTTTCGGACCGGCCGACAGCGAGACGAGAAGAGCGACGACGAAAGGAAGAAGACGATTGTGCATCACGACCATCCTGAAGTCGGGATGGTAGCACTCTTGGCAAGGCCAGCAAGCGCGTCGGCAAACGCGCGCGATCATGGAGGCACAATGTTTCAGAAGGGTCGAATCATCGTCGGGCTGCTGTTGGCGCTCGCCCCGGCGAGCGCCTGGGCACAGCTCGCGGGGTCCAGCGGTATCGCCGGAGTCGTGCGGGATACGTCAGGGGCGGTGCTGCCAGGCGTTACCGTCGAGGCGTCGAGCCCCGCGCTGATCGAGCAGACCCGTACCGTCGTCACCGACGGCCAGGGACGCTACAACATCGTCGAGCTCAGGCCCGGAACTTACGTGGTCGCGTTTTCGCTGCCCGGCTTCAGCACCGTCCGGCGCGAAGGGATCGAGCTCGGGACCGAACTTCACGGCGACCGTCAACGGCGAGATGCGGGTCGGCGCCCTCGAGGAAACGATCACCGTGCGCAGCGAGAGCCCGGTGGTCGACGTCCTGCGCGTCGAATCGCGCAACGTGATCTCGAAGGACGCGCTCGAAACCCTGCCGACCAACAAGACGCTGCCGGCCTTCGTCGCGCTGACGCCGGGCCTGGTCGCCGCCGCCACCTCGCAGGACGTCGGCGGCAGCAAGGGCGAGGTCTTCATCCAGCCGGCGATTCACGGCGGGCGCACGACGGAGTCACGCACGGTGCTCGACGGGTTCGAGACCAACAGTCCGGACGTCGGCGGATCGGGCCGCGTGTTCGTGCCGAATCCCGCCAGCACGCAGGCGATCAGCGTCGAGCTCGGCGACGGTCCCGGCGATTCGCCGAGCAGCGGCGTGGCGATCAACTTCGTGCCGCGCGACGGCGGCAACAGGTTCACGGGCACGATGATCGGGAATTACAGTCACGACAACCTGCAGGGGACCAACATCAGTAGCGAGCTGGAGTCGCGCGGCTTGAACGCCAGCAGCATCGGTGGGCTCGACCGGATCTGGGACACCAGCATCGGCGTCGGCGGGCCGATCAACCGCGACCGCGTCTGGTTCTTCACGTCGTATCGGTATTGGGGCAGCGCGAACCGCGTGCCCAACCAGTTCTACAACGCCACGCCGACCGGGCCTGTTCTACACGAAGGACGAGGGGCGTCCGGCGCTCGACGACTTCACGAACCGCCACTACAACGTCCGCGTCACCTGGCAGGCGTCGCAGCGCAACAAGTTCAATATCTCGTGGGACAACCAGTACCGCTGCGATTGTCACCGCAGCGTCAGCTCGACGCTGGCGCCGGAAGCGACGGCCGCGCGGATTTACCGGCCCGACATCGTCACCGCCACCTGGTCGTTCCCGAAGACCAGCCGGCTGCTGTTCGAGGCCGGCAGCGCGACGTCGCGCCTCGACTACTCGCCGACGCCGCAGGACTTTGCCGCGCCGGACGGCATCTCCATCAGCGAGCAGTCGAACAGCCTGACCTATCGGGCCGTTCCGTCGAGCGCCGGCTGAAAGCACCGGCCTCGGCCAGAAGTACAGCCTCACGCAGAACACCCGCTTCTCGGCCACCTACGTCACCGGATCGCACAATTTCAAGACCGGGATGACGATGCGGAACATGACGCGCAGCTATCACAACGAGGGCGCCGGCATCAATTACCGGTTCAACAACAAGCGTGCCGAACCAGGTGACGCTGTACGCCTACCCGCTCGTGTTCCACGAAGTGATGAAGGCCGACGTCGGCCTGTTCGCGCAGGATCAGTGGACGATCGACCGACTCACGCTGAACATGGCGATCCGCTACGACTACTTCAACGCCTACGTGCCGGCGCAGGTCCACCCGGCGGGTCCGTTCATCGGCGAACGGAACTTCCAGGAGGTCACCTGTGTGCCCTGCTGGAACGACATCTCGCCGCGGCTTCAGCGCCGCCTACAACCTGTTCGGCAACGGCAAGACCGCGCTCAAGGTGAGCGTCGGCAAGTACATGGCGCAGGAACTCCTCACGCTGGCGACGGCCAACAATCCGATCTCGGCGTCCAACCCGTCGGCGACCCGGTCGTGGACGACCGACGACGGCGACTTCATCCCGGAGGAAAACGAGCTCGGTCCGCTGTCGAACTCGCAGTTCGGAACCGTCGCCATCACCACGCGCTACGACAACGAGGTCCTGCGCGACAACCGGCAATTCAACTGGAAGTACTCCGCCGGCATCCAGCACGAGATATTGCCGCGCACGGCGATCGGGCTCACCTACTTCCGGACCACGTGGCACAATTTCCGCGCCACGCAAAACCTGGCGAACACACCGGCCGACTACGACCCGTACTCGTTTACCGCTCCGCTGAACCCGGATCTGCCGGACGGCGGCGGCTATCTCGTGGACGGCCTCTACAACATCAGCGAGGCCAAGTTCGGGCTGCAGGACAACGTGGTGAGGCTGGCGAGCAATTTCGGCAAGCAGGAGGAGGTCTACGACGGCGTCGACTTCAGCATCAACTCGCGGCTGCCCGGCGGCACCTTCATCGGCGGCGGCTTCAACACCGGCCGCACCCGCACCAGCGAGTGCTTCGTCATCAACTCGCCGCAGGCGCTGCGGTTCTGCGAGAACAACCCGCCGTTCCGGACACAGCTGAAACTGAACGGCGCCTACAGCCTCCCCTGGGAACTGAAGGCCAGCGCCGTGTTTCAGAGCATCCCCGGCGTCTCCTACAACTCGAACTACACGGCCAGCAACGCGCAGATCAGTCCGACGCTTGGCCGCCCGCTCTCGGGCAGGGCGGCGAACGTCACCGTGAACCTCATCGAGACCAATTCGCAGTTCGAGGATCGGATCATTCAGCTCGACCTTCGCTTCAGCCGGTCGTTCGCGGTGCGGGAACGGCCGGCTCCAGGCGATGTTCGACGTCTACAACGCACTCAACGGATCGGCGATCCTGGCCGTGAACAACACCTACGGCAACTCGTGGCGGAGCCCGTCGGGCATTCTCGATGCGAGGATTTTCAAGTTCGGCGCACAGTTCGACTTCTAACGATGGAATTTAAGATTGAAGATTTCGAGATTTGAAGATTCGTCGAGCGCGCGATGACTGCCAAGTTCGCAGATCGCTGCAAGGACATCCATGGGCGATTGGCGAACTCGTCATCGAGTGAGCGCGTGAAGATCGGCACTCGCTCTGGCCTCTGGCGATCCTGGTTGGCGTCGCGACGACCGCCGGCCAGGCGCCGCGCAACGCACCATCTGGGAAGGGGTCTACACGGAGGCCCAGGCCGCGCGGGGCGAAAAAGCCTACAAGCTGTCGTGCGGCTACTGCCACAAGGACAATCTCGCCGGCGGCTTCTTCGACGATGGCAACGGGCGCGCGCCGGCGCTGGCCGGACCGCGCGCCTTCGACTCGTCGTTCGAGAAGCGATGGTCGGGCGCACCGTTGGCGAGATGGTGATCGACATCGGCACCGCGATGCCGCAGAAGGATCCGGGCAGCCTCCCGCCGGAAACCTACGTCGACATCATCAGCTTCCTGCTGTCGAAGAACGGCGTGCCCCCAGGAGCCGCTGAGCTGCCCGCAGATCTCGAGGCGCTCCAGGCGATCCGCATCACTCCCAAGCCATAGGCCTCTGCGCCCTTTGCGCCTCTGCGCCTCTCCCTCCTCTGCGTCCTCGATTCACCTCTGCGTCCTCGTAACGTCTTTTCATTTGCTACCATAGATCCCGTGTTCCGACTCCTCCGGCGTCGCCGCCAGCGAATCCGACACCTTCGTCGAAACATGGAAGAAGGCGTGGATCGCCGGGGCCGAAGCCCGCTGGGCCAACCTCTCGGCGAAGAACCCGCACGCCAGCGATCCGTCGCGCGCGGCGTGGAACGCCGGCCATTTGTGGGCCGCCGACAACCCCGATCGTCGAACCAACAATCACATCCGGCTCGCTCATCCGCTCCGCCGATCGACCGATAGCGTGCCGCGCGTGGTCCGCGCGGTCGAGATCGGCGCCATCGGCATCGGCGTGCTCGCGGCCGCCCGATGGGCGTGGCGGCAGCGCCGCCACCGCGCTGACGTCCCCGAGAACTAGGGCGCAGACCGAAGCGTTTCACCGCGCGCATCCCGGTTGCTCGGGACGGAGTAATATCGAACACATGCGCGCATCGACTCTCGCCGGCGCGGTCACTCTTCTGCTTATTGCCGGCTCGCCCGTGCGAGGACAGGAGCCGAGCGCCGAAAACGTCGCTGAAGGCATGCGGCTTTACCGGACGAAGGCTGATTGCCAGGCCTGCCACGGCTGGGCGGGCGACGGCCGAAAGATGGACACGCAGATGCCCGACGGCGCCAACCTGCGCGCGATGCGGATTCCCCGGGCTGCGCTCATCGCCGCCATCAAATGCGGCCGTCCCGGCCGCGGCATGCCCGCGTTCGATCGCCTCGCCTACTCCGACGGCCGCTGCAACGATCTGAAGCTCGCCGACCTGAAACGGCAGGGCCTCGATCTACCCGATCCGGCGTCGACGCTTCAGGCGCGGGAGATCGAAGCCATCGCGGACTTTTTGATGGCGAAGGTTGTGAACAAAGGCCCGATGGACCGCGCGAAATGCGTGGAGTTCTGGGGCTCGGACATCGACGCGTGCAGCGAATTCAAGTAACCCGTTCGTCAGAATGCAACCACGAAGACTCGAAGACGCGAACTTGCGCCTTCGTGGGTTGCATTTGACGCCGCGCCGCCTCAGTCCAGAGCAAACACGAACAAATAGCTGGAGTTCTCGAGCTTGTCGAACTTCACCGGGTGCAGGTGGCGGCCGCCGGACTGCACCGCCAGATACTGTTTCGGTCCGATCGCGTAAGTCACCGGCGCGCCCTTCAGCGGGGTGCCGACGTTGAAGCGCCAGAGCTCCTCGAGCGTCTCGTCGTTGTAGGCGATGATCCAGCCGTCCTGCAGCGCCGTGAACACGAGTCCGCCAGCGGTGGCCGTGACGCCCGATCGGATCTCGATCTCGGTGACCGCCTTGCCCAGCACTTTGTGCCCGGCGGCGTCAAAGGCGGTCAGCGCGCCATAGTACAGGTCGCTGCTGTACTGGCGTCGCTCGCTCAACTTGTTGTTGATGCCGCCCTCTTTGCCGAGCGAACCGACCGCCGCGCCGTTCTGGGAGAAGCAGCCCTCGGTGCCCACGCCGTAGGCGATGTTCTTGACCGGGTTGAACGCGGTCGGCTGGTGCGCGATCCCGCCGTGCCAGGTCGGGCAGGTGCGCTTCTTGCCGTCGCCGCGCAGCGCCCGCGCCTCGCGGTTGTAGATCTGCACCGGCAGCTTCGGATCGTATTCGTACGGCTTGCCGGTCTTCGGATCGATCCCCTTCGTCCAGTTGAGATCGTTGACGTACTTCTCGGCCTTGATGAACTTGCCGTTGGTCCGATCGAGCGTGTAGAAAAACCCGTTGCGGCCGAAATGGGTGACGACCCTTCGCCGCGCACCACCGATGGTGAGGTCGTGCAGCATGTGGACGCCGACTTCGTCGTAGTCCCACGAATCGTTCGGCGTGTACTGGAAGTGCCACGCGAGCTTGCCGGTCGCGACGTCGAGCGCGACGGCTGAATTCGTGAAGAGGTTGTCGCCGGGGCGGAACTCCGGATCGTAAATCGGGAACGGATTGCCGGTGCCGACGATGTAGAGGTTCGTCGCCGGATCGTACGAACCGGTCTGCCAGATGCCGCCGCCGCCGGTCTTCCACGCGTTGTGATCGTCCTTCCAGGTTTCGCTGCCCGGCTCGCCGGGCTTCGGCACGGTGTACCAGCGCCACAGCTCGTCGCCGGTCTTGACGTCGAGCGCCGCCACCCAGCCGCGCGTGCCGCCGTCGCCGGCGCCGTTCTGGACGAGCACCTTGCCGTCGGCGACGAGCGGCGCGGTCAGGAACTCCTCGACCCCGCCGAACTCCTGCTTGCCGGCGACCATCTTGTCCCAGACGATTTCGCCGGTGTCGCGATTGACCGCGATGACGCGGCCGTCCGGCAGATTGGCGAGGACGAGATCCTCCCAGAGCGCAATGCCGCGCGTGCGCGGCGCATTACCCTGATGCTTGACGCCGGGATCGGCGATCCAGACGTAGTCGCCCTTGTGCGGGTTGCGCGCGTCGATCTTGTAGACCGTGCCCCAGCCGTCGGTCGTGTACATGAAGCCGTTGTCGATGAGCGGGTTGACCTCGTTCTCCGGGCCGTTCTGCCCCACGTCCTGCATCCCGCCCACGGCGAGCGCCCACACCATGCGCAGGCTCTTCACGTTGTCGCGGTTGATCTGCGTGAGCTTCGAGTAGCGCGTCGACCCGTAGTCGCCGTTCATCAACAGCCAGTTCTGGGGCTCGTTGGCGGCGTTAATCAGCCGGTCCTTGTTGACCGTGAGGCTGTATCCGACCTGCTGTGCGTCGGCGACAACGAGCGCGGACGCGACCAGGACGCACACGCCGGCCAGAGAGGTCACTGTCCGAGAATAATGGCGCATAGTGCGGTGCAATGTGCCACCGGCCGCGGCGAATGTCAAAGCCGATCGAGGGCCGACCCAGAAAGGGCCTGCGAACGAGACGACCTCTAGAGAACCGCTGCGAAAGCCAGCTTGCACCTGCGCTAATCGCGAGCGAGCGCGTCGAGCGAGCCACGCGAACGGAGCGCGCCGACGAAGGCGGGCGCGCGAGAGAGCGCTCGCTGCGAGGGAGTCCGAGTGGCGAAGGCCCTCGGTAAGAAAGTGCTAAAACCTCACGCTAACACCACCACCGAGCCGCATGATGTCGCGGTCGCCCGACAGCCGGAAGTACCTTCGCGTCCACGTCGGCCCACATCTGCCTCCACACGCGGACACTCGCACCCGCACCGCCATTGAAGGCGAAACCGGTGCGCGAGGCGGACGCGTCGAATCCCCAGCGGCTCGATCCGCAGCTCCTGGTCGGTGTTGTTGAGGCCCAGTCCGCCCGAGAAGTACGGCCGGAACCGTGTCGTTTGCCTCGGCAGCTCGTACCGGATTCCCACGGTGGCGATGAATGTCGAGCCATCGGCCGTGGCGCTGAAGCGGTTCGGGTAGATCGGGAACATCGGGAAGACCGGCAGGTTCGGTATGGACGGAAGCCCGCTCACATTCCGGCCGAAGGTGCCGCCGTGGCGGCGGATGAGCTCAAAGAGGTCGCTCGGGTACCCGATCGGAAGGTCGACGTCGAAATTCCGATCGCCGCAAGCCGCCGGCGGCGGCGTCCAGCCACGTGACATCGCCTTCGAACCAGAAGTGCTCCGAGAACCGGTAGGCGGCCAGGCCGCTGAGCGCCAGTTCCGCATCACCGCCAACCGCGGCCACCGAGGGGGCGAACGAGACGCGGAACCGTTGCTCCTGGGCACGTGCGGCCGCTGGGACGAGGAACAGAACGGCCACCAGCGCCAGCGTCAACTTCTTGAATCTCGACATACGAACTCCTGATATGTGCTGTGAAGAGGTCACGGGGTCGGCGAACCTGCGCCCGCCTGTCCATGGCAGGTGACGAACCCGCGAGCCGACGCATCGGCTGAGCAAGCGGCATGCCTTTCGGGTGCCGGGTGCGGAGTGCTGGGTGCCGGGTGCTGTGCTGGGTGCCGGAGTGCTGGGTGGGGAGTGCCAGGTGCCATGTGCACGTAGGTGCCTAGCGGGCTTTCGTACCTGGCAAGTTAGCCCGAGCCCCGAGCCTCGAGCACCCGGCACCGCCCCGAGCAGTTGACAGCGCGCGCGGACGGTGCGAACGTCTGCACGGCAAGGAGTAGCACTATGAACCAACTGCCGCGACGCACCCAGGCTGCCGGCGCCCTCATCGCTATCGTGCTCGCATGTGCGCTCGCCGCGGTGCAAATCGTCACCGCGCAAGCCGGCGACCACTGGGTCGGGACGTGGTCGACCGCCACCGTTGGACGGCCGCAGACCGCGCCGCAAGCGGGCGGAGGCGGCGGTCGCGGACGGGGCGGCGCCCCGCCGGCCGCGCAGAACCAGTGTCCGCCAAACCCCGCGCCGGCGGCGCCGGGCTTCATGCACTTCTCGAATCAGACGCTGCGCCAGATCGTCCACACCAGCGTCGGCGGCTCGCGGCTTCGGGTCGTGCTCAGCAACCACTACGGCAACGAACCGCTCGCCATCGGCGCCGCGCACGTCGCGGTGCGCGACAACGGTGCGGCCATCAAGTCCGACACTGGCCGCAAGCTGACCTTCAGCGGCGGGCCGTCGTTCACGATTCCGCCGGGCGCGGTCGCCTACAGCGATCCCGTCGATCTCGCGGTTCCGGCCGCGTCCGACCTCGCAATCGATCTCTTTCTCCCTGGCGACACCAACACGTCGTCGCCACTGACCATGCACTCGACCGCGGTCCAGACCAGCTACGTGTCCGAGCCGGGCAACCACGCGGGCGCGGCGAAGCTGCCGGCGCAGGCCACGACGCAAAACTGGTTCGTGATTCACCGGGTAGACGTGTTGGCCCCGGCTTCGGTTGGCGGGATCGTGGCCTACGGCGACTCGATTACGGACGGGACGCGCTCGACGCCCGACACGAACAACCGGTGGCCCGATCACTGGTCCGGCGGATGCTGTCGCAGACGCCGCCGCTCAGGATGGGCGTGATGAACGCGGCGATCGCCGGCAACCGGGTGCTCAGCGACGCCAACTTCCAGGCCGGCATCAACGCCCAGGCGCGCTTCGATCACCATGTGGCGGCCCAGCCAGGTGCCACGCACGTGATCTTCATGGAAGGCATCAACGACATCGGCCAGGCGCGCGAGAATCCGACGCCGTCGGCCGAGGATGTGATCGCCGCGCACAAGCAGATCATCGAGCGGGCGCATGCGCGCGGCCTGAAGATCTTCGGCGCCACGCTGACGCCGTTCTACGGCGCTGCCTACTACACCGAGGTCGGCGAGGCGAAGCGGCAGGCCGTCAATCAGTGGATTCGGACCAGCAACACCTACGACGCGGTGATCGATTTCGACAGGGTCACGCGGGATCCGGGTGATCCGAAGAAGTTCCTGGCGGCCTACGACTCGTGCGATCACCTGCACCCGAGCGACGCCGGGTACAAGGCGATGGCGGAGGCGATCGACCTGGCTCTGTTCAGGTCGGGCAGACACCAGCGTCGACGTCCGCGCGGTAAAAGCAAATGCAACCACGAAGTACTCGAAGGACACGAAGAATG
Source organism: uncultured Acidobacteriota bacterium (assembly GCA_963720005.1). Lineage (GTDB taxonomy): Bacteria > Acidobacteriota > Vicinamibacteria > Vicinamibacterales > CAVVIG01 > CAVREM01. The sequence goes on from CAVREM010000056.1 coordinate 24,272, forward strand.
CCTTGGCGATTTTCTTCGAGTCTTCGCGCCTTCGTGGTTGCGCTTGAATCGTCTACGGTCGGCCCGCGACGGTTGATGCTTCCGACGGCGGCAGATCTTCGGGCCGCCGTTTCCCGACCTTCGGGTCGGCGCCGAGCTCGAGGAGCAGCGCCGCCGTGTCGAGGCGGCGGTTGTAGGTATTCGGGTAGAACACGCCGTCGGCGATGAGCCACGGCGTCCAGCCGAGCGCGTTGACGACGTCCAGCTTCGCGCCTTTTTCGACCAGCAGCCGCACGATGTCGTTCGACCCGCGGTGCGCCGCCCCGTGGAGCGCCGTGTAGCCATTGGCGTCGACGGCGTTGACGTCGTTACCGGCCTCGACGCAGATCTTGACCGCTTCGAACGCCTCTTCGTTGGTTCCAGCGCTCTCGCCGACCTGCCAGATGCCGACCCCCGCGGCCGCCATCAGCGGCGTCGCGCCTTCCTCGGTGGTGATCGACGGATCGGCGCCGTTCGCGAGCAGCAGCCGCATGTAGGGAACGTCGCCGAGCTTGGCCGCCTGGAGGAACGGCGTCGAGCCGATGCGGTTCAGGACGTTGCGCGCGCCGTCGCTCGGCTCGCGCGTCATCCGCGCGTTGGGGTTCGCCCCCTGCTCGAGCAGCTTCTTCGCGAGCGCCAGGCTGTCGAGGCGGCCCGTCGGCACGGCCGGCGGCAACCCATGCTGAATCGGCGGACGCCGGGTCCAGGCCAGCTGGTGGAGCGGCGTCCAGCCGAGGGTGTTGTTGTTCGGATCGGCGCCGCGTTCGAGCAGTTCCGCGGCGAGCTCGAAGTGCGCGTTCAGGATCGCGATCTGGAGCGCGCTGGCGCCAGCGGTGCCGGTGCCGCGCCCCCGCAGGCCGGTGTTGAAGACCTGCGCGAGCGTTTGCTGCCCTCCGCCGCCACCGCCGCCGGCATTCCCGCCTCCGGGGCCGCCGCGGCCAGCCGCCATCGCCGGCGTCTGAATCGACTCGTTGGCGTCCGCGCCGAGCTCGAGCAGCGCCCGTACCGTCTCGGTCCGGCCGCCGCGCACGGCGAACAGGAACGGCGTGAAGCCGCCGTTCGAACGGGTCTTCACGTCTGCGCCGGCCTCGACCAGCGCGCGAACCACGTCAGTATTGTTCTCGGCCGCCGCCCACATCAGCGCGGTCTGGCCGCGCAGCGGCTCCTTCGCGTTGATGTCGGCGCCATGGGCCAGGAGGGCCCTCATCGCCGCGACTCGTCCGGTGCGCGCGGCAGTCATCAGCGCCGTCTCGCCGTCGGGCAGCGCGGTGTTCGCGTCCGCGCCGGCCGAGAGCAGCTTCTCCACGAGGGTGGCGTTGCCGGTGATGCACGCGGCGATGATTGGCGTCACGCCGTACCGGTTCGCGGCCTTGACGTCGGCTTTCGCGGCCAGGAGCAGTTCGGCCGCGGCCGCGTCGTCGCGCTCGACGGCCGCGAGGAGCGCCGTGCCGCCGTCGGGACCGGGCGCGTTGACGTCGACGCGCGCCTGCAGCAGCTGGCGCATCGCCGCCTGATCGCCGCGGCGTGCGGCGTCGACCAGGCGAAAATCCCGCGCGCCGGCACTCTGTGCTGCCGCCACGAGCGGGAACAGCAGGACGATCAACGCCGCGGCCGATCAGACGCTATCTACGGCCGACACGCTTTCAGCGGTCGGCGCGGTGAGATCGCTGCGCATCTGAATCACGCTCCTAGACGCCCGCCAGCGGTGCGAGATCGATCTTGCCGGTGCTGTCGCCGAGCTTCTCGACCGGCACGCCGACTTTCTCCAGCATCGCGAGGTGCAGGTTGTTCATCGGCGTGTCCTTCGGGAACCGCAGATGACGCCCGCCCTTCAGCCGCCCGCCGCCGCCGCCGACCACGACCAGCGGCAGGTCGATGTGCGAGTGCTGATCGGAGTTGCTGAGGCCGCTGCCCTGCAGGATCATCGAGTTGTCGAGCAGCGTGCCGTCGCCGTCAGGGATCGCCTTCAGCTTCTCGGCGAAGCGCGCCAGCAGTTCGATGTGGTACGAGTTGATCTTCGCGCACTTGGCGAGCTTCTGCGGATCGTTCTGGTGGTGCGAGATGGCATGGTGCGCCTCGGGCACGCCAATGAACGGATACGGCCGGTTCGTCTGCTCGCGGCCGAGCAGCAGCGTGAAGACGCGCGTGATGTCGGCCTGGAACGCCAGCGCCGCCAGGTCGAACATCAGCTTCGCGTGCTCGTCGTAGTTTTCAGGCACGCCGATCGGGCGATCAGGCAGCGCGATCAGCGATTCGCCGCTCTGGCGCTCGGCGACCTGGATCCGCCGCTCGATCTCGCGCATCGAATCGAGGTACTCCGCGACCTTCACACGATCGCCCGCGCCGAGCCGCCGCTCGAGGCCGGCCACGGCGTCCTTCACGGAATCGAGGATGCTGCGATCTTCCCGGACCTGCGCCAGCCGCTGCGAAGGGCTGCCGCCGTCGCCGAACATGCGCTCGAAGACGATGCGCGGGTTGACTTCCATCGGGAGCGGAGTGGTCGGCGTCCGCCACGAGATCGTGTTCCAGTAGACGCAGCTGTAGCCGTTGTCGCAGTTGCCGACCAGGTAGTTCTGCTCGAGCGCCATCTCGATCGACATCAGCCGCGTGTCCGTGCCGATCACCTGCGCGGCAAGCTGATCGACGGTCGTCGAGTTGCGTACGTCGGCACCCTCGGTGCGCTTGGGGTGCACGCCGCTCAGCCACACCGTCTGACCGCGCGAATGCTCGCCGTTGCCGTTGCCCCACGACTCCGCTTGACGCTGGCTCAGGCCGGTCGGCACCAGCACGTGATCCTTGAGCGGCGTCAGCGCGGAGAGCGACGGCGACAGCTCGTCGAGCATCGGCCCGTCGCCCTTCGGCGTCCAGGCGGCCATCGTCGCGCCGTTCGGCGTGTAGACGAACCCGACGCGGCGCACCGTGGGCGCATTCTTCGCCTGCGCCGACAGCGCGGGCACCATGGCATCGAGGAAGGGCAGCGCCACTGCCGCGCCAATGCCGCGCAGGAACGTCCGCCGGGGCAAAGCCATCTGCGTGATTAGCATCGTCTGGTCCTCTGATCGTTCAGTTGGTCGACTCCGCCACCTTCATCCTGAAGGGGACGCTGTTGACCACGCCGAGAATCACCGACTGGAACTTGTAGCCGTCGCTCGCGGCGGAATGGACGATCTTCCGCACCGCGGGCAGGTCGTAGTGGCCGAGGCCGCGTCCGAGCGCATAGGTCAGCAGCTTCTCCGTCGTCGCCGTCGCCACCTGCTCCGACTGGCCGAGCAGCATCTTGCGCAGGCCGGCCGGTCCCTCGAAGCGGGTGCCGTCCGGGAGATCGGCCGACGCATCGATCGGCGCGCCCGCTTCCATCGTGCGCCACTGTCCGGTCGCATCGAAATTCTCGAGCGCGAACCCGAGCGGATCCATGCGCGCGTGGCAGCTGGCACATACCGGGTTGGCGCGGTGCTGCTGCATGCGCTCGCGGAGTGTCAGCACCTTGCCGCCGGGCTTTGTCTCCCCAAGCGGTGGGACGTCGGGCGGCGGCGCCGGCGGCGGCGCGCCGAGCAAGTTCTCCAGGATCCACTTGCCGCGGCCGACGACGGTCGTGCGATCGGCGAGCGAGGTGACCGTCAGGATGCTGCCGTGGCCGAGCAGGCCGCGCCGGTTCTCGTCGGCAATCGCGACGCGCCGGAACTGGCTGCCGTACACGTACGGGATGCCGTAGTGACGGGCGAGCCGCTCGTTGACGAACGTGTAGTCGGCGGTCAGCAGATCGAGCAGGCTGCGGTTCTCGCGGACGATGCTGTCGAAGAAGAGCTCGGTCTCGCGCCTGAAATCCTGGCGCAGGTTCTCGCCGAAGTTCGGGAACAGGTACACGTTCGGCAGCGCCCCCTCGATCGTGCGCAGGTAGAGCCACTGGCCGGCGAAATTCCGGGCGAGTGCCTCCGACCGCGGATCCGCGATCATGCGCCGCACCTGCCGGGCCAGTTCCTGCTCGTTCTTCAGCGCGCCCTTCGCCGCCGCGTCGAGCAGCGCTTCGTCCGGGATGCTGCTCCAGAGGAAGAACGACAGGCGCGACGCGAGATCGTAATCGCCGAGCGGATACACCGAGCCGACGGCAGCGTTCGACGGATCGAGCTCAATCCGGTACAGGAACTCGGGGCTGACGAGCAGCCGCCGCAGCGCGAGCTCGATGCCGTTCTCGAAGCTGCCGCTGGCGCGTCCGTCGGTGTAGAAGTCGACGAGTTCCTTGAGCTGGGCGTCGGTGGCGGGACGCCGGTACGCGCGGCGCGCCAGCTGCGAAAGGATCTGCCGCGCGCATCCAGCCTCGGCCTGACGATTGGCCGGCTGGCACGTGAAGATCCGCTGGCGGCTGGGCGTCTCGCTCACGCCAGTCGGCGCGAACGGCCCCGCAATCGTCACGCTCGCGACGGATGGCTGCGAGCGGGTCCCGCCCTCGGCGTGCGTGGTGAAGAACGGCTCGCGCACGCTCTCGATGAGCGCGCCGCTCTTCCTGACGAACGTGATGCCGACGACGCGCGGGCCCGCCTTGACCGGAACGCGGACTTCAAGCGTATCGTCGGGGACGTCGTAGGCGACGGCGGCAGCGGCCTGCGGCGGCCGGCGGCCGCCGACGGTGAACAGCTTCACGCGTTCGCCGTCGATGCTGACTTCGAGCTGGTGCGCATCGGTGCCGCCCGCGAGCGGCTCGACGGCAATCGAGTATTCGGCGTCGAGCGGGAACTGGTACTTGATGGCCGTCCCGCCGCGCGTGCCGATCGGCAGGCTGTCGAAGCTGATGTCCTGCGACAGATCGGCGCGGAGCCTGAACGTCTCGGCGGTCGGCTGGATCGTCGCGCTGCCGATGGCCAGCCGGCTCACGTGCCGCGCCGTCGCCATGTAGCGATCGAGCAGCGAGGGCGTCATCTTGAGGACGCCGCCGTTGTTGTCGAAGCCGAAGCTCATGTCGTCGGCGGGCAGCATCGACTCGACGTCGACATCCAGCAGCAGCAGATCGCGGATCGCGTTGTGGTACTCGGCGCGGTTCAGCCGATGGATCGATTCGGTCCGGCCCGGGAACGGCTTCGCGGCCGCGCCGCGGTCGATCTCGGTTTCGAGGAAATTGACGAACGCCGATCGCGCGGCGGCATCCGGCCGCGGCATGTTGGCCGGCGGCATCGCGTTGGTGCGCAGCTTCCGGACCACCTTTTCCCAGGTCTCGGCGCCCGCCGCCACGTCAGTCAGGCTCAGGGTATCGAGGGCGAGACCGCCGGTCTTCAGGCGCTCGTTGTGGCAGGAGACGCAATAGCGCTTGACGGTGGCCTGGTGCGCGTCGGCCGTGCCGTTCGCCTGCCGCTCGGCGGCGGCCGTCGGGGCCTGCGCCGCCTGAAGCGGACCGAACAGGGCAGTCGTCGCTCCCCACATCACCGCAGCCGCCAGCACGCACACACGTCCCATCGACACCTCTCCGGGGTGAGATCTGTATCCCCCTCGATCGTCGGCGGGAAGCGGAAAGGAGTCAACTCGAAAACCGCGAAATTCGGCCGGAAACTGCCCGAAATCGCGCCTGTTTCGTACCTATTTGATGGTATCGGTGAAAAACGCCGGCAGGCTGGGCTTGGTCGCCTTCAGAATCTCGACGATTGCGCGTCGATCCGCAAGGCTCAGCCGCGTGTAGGGCTCCCCGGCGACCTGGCCCGACAGGACGCGCCACAAGCGCTCGTACACGGCCGTCTTCGCCGTGGCAGGCAGCGCTTCGAACGCGGGCGAGTACACCATGTAGCTGCAGGGATACTTCAGGAGACGGCTCTGAAGGTCGAGATCCCGGAGTGAGCGGCCCTTCGCATCCTTCGGCCCACGCGCCGAGAAGGCCGTCGCGAAGCCCGACGACCCGCGCATGCCCGCCGGAAGCGGCGCTTCGTCGACAAACAGCAGGTAGTCGACCAGTTCGACAACGGCGTCGTTCAGCGCGTCCGGCGCTCGCGACGGCCCTGGACCGCTGGTGGGCTTGTACTCGGCGATTCGCGCCTCCCATCCCACGCGCGTCAGCAGGTTCGTCATCGTCGCCTGGTGCTCCAGCATCATCAGGGCGACGACATCGCTGTGCTCCGAGGGAAAGCCGCGAAGATCGACGACACCCTTCAGCGAGTCGAGCACGCGCGGGCGCAGCGCGGCGCCGGTGGGCGGCCGGAGCGACTGAGGCACCTCGGTGTTCCCAAGATGAAGTCCGCCGGCCTGGCCCGTGACGAACCACCCGCCCCATCGCTCCGGGATCGGCGTGCGGTGATCAGTCTGAAACCCCGACGCGTACGAGTACTTGTCCTGTGGAATCGACTGAGTGGTGAACGTCAGCATGCCCGGGACGTTTTGCGTGTTCTGCGACAGGTGGCACGTCAGGCAGCTGGTCTGGCGCGCGAGCTGCGGCGCCGCGCTCTGCCGTTGATCGAGCGTGTAGAAAATCACGCCCTGCTGCGCGTCGTGCGCGGCGAGCTCCAGCGTCTCGGCGCCGCGCACCCACCCCACGGCGGCGCGTGTCGTCGAAGAACAGGGCACGCGGATTCTTCGGCGTGATCAGTTCCGCCTGGACGCTCGTCTCGGAGAACACGACCACCTGCGACGCCACCGGGATGCCGAGGGCCTCGAGGATGGCCGCCAGGTATCCGTTGTCGCGATTGAACGCGAGCTTCACGTCTCCCGACGCCATCCGCTTGGCCAGCGCGGCGATGCGATCCGTCGTCGGACGGGTGGCGTATTGGATGGCGGGATGATCGCGCTGGGTGGCCAGTGCAGGCGCGCGCTGTCCGCTGACGGTACCGCTGAGCAGCGAAACACCAAGGCACACCGAGGACACACAGCAGACGAACCGGGCGGCCCACGGCCACGATTATGCCTCTGATAGAATCCGCAGCGTTACCTGAGCGAGGGGTCATGGGTTCATTCAATCGATATCTCATCGCGGCGGCCGTGGTGTTCGTCGCGGCGGCCATCAACTCGTCGGCATTCAGCCAGCCGGCATCCGGCAAGACCGTCTGGGACGGCGTCTACGCCGACGCGCAGAGCAAACGGGGCGCGGAGGCTTCGAAAGCCAGCTGCGTGTCGTGCCATGGCGACGAGCTCGCCGGCAGCGATCTCGCGCCAGCCCTCCAGGGCGACGACTTCAGGGGGGCTTGGTCCGGCAGGACGGCCGCCGAGCTGTTCGAGAAAATCCAGACGACGATGCCGGCCGATCGAGCAGGGACGCTGAAGCCGCAACAGTCCGCCGATCTCGTCGCCTACATCTTCAAGCTCAACGAGTATCCCGCCGGCGCCGCCGATCTCGCGTCCGAGATGCCGGCGTTGCAGCAGATTAAGATCACCAGCAAGAAATGAGGATTTAGGGCGCCTGGAGAAATGAACGCGTGGATCACAACGCCGATCGCGCGTTGGATGATGGCGGGACTCGTTGCCGGCGGCGCCGTGCTCGGTGGAGCAGCCGTCGAGTTGTGGCGCCGCGACCGCGCACCCGCTCCGGCTGCGGCGCAGAGCGACGGCGCCGGCCGGCGCGGATCTCGAACGGTTGAAGAAGCTGGTCCCCTCCCAGTCGCACGCGATGGCCGACGTCGCGTACCACTGGACCAACCTGTGGTTCGCCGCTGAACAGAAGAACTGGCGCGCTCGCCGAGTTCTACTTCAACGAGGCGCGCAGCCACATGCAGTGGACGATCCTCATTCGCCCGATCCGGAAGGACGATCAGAATCGCGACGTGGATTTGCAGGCCATCTTCGACGCGCTGGACGTCAGCAGCTTTGCCGGCGTCAAGATCGCGATCGCCCAGAAGGACAGCCAGAAGTTCGCACCGGCCTACAAGCTGGCGCTCGACGGCTGCTACACGTGCCACAAAGCGTCGGCGAAGCCGTTCCTGCGCCCGACCATGCCGAGCGCGCCGGCGCAGGGGATCATCGATTTCGCACCGTAAACTTGATGCTTGAAATTTGGAATTAGGAATTAGGAATTAGGAATTCATGAGCAGCATTCCAAATTCCAAATTCCAAATTCCTAATTCCGTGAGCCGGCGCCAATTTCTCCGGCAGTCGCTCGCCGCGGGCGCACCCGCACTCCTCTTCGCCCAGCCTCCATCGCCCGCTCTTCCGATCGTCGTCGTCGGCGCCGGCCTGGCTGGCCTGCGCGCCGCCGCCCTGCTCCGTCAGGCAGGACGACAGGTATCCGTGCTGGAGGCGCGAGAACGGAGCGGCGGTCGCGTGCTCACGATCAGGTCCCCATTCGATGACGGGCTGTTCGGGGAGGCCGGGGCCATCCGCATCGCCGGCGCGCATCGGGCAGTGCTGCGGGCCATCCGCGATCATGGATTGAAGCTCGTGCCGTTCGAGTCGTCGAACGGCGCTCCGCTTCTTCCCCCCGGGCCGGATGCAGCCGGAGCAGCCGGTTCGGGCTTGCGGCCCGATGAACGCGGACTGGATGCTCGCGCCCTGCTCGAACGCTACGTCGGTGCGCTGCCGAAGAGCCTGGCAGAACCGGCGACCGAGGCGTCGTATGCGGCGTGGCGCGACTACGATCGCGTGACGTGGCCGGAGTGGCTGCTCGAGCGCGGCGCCTCACCCGGGGCCGTGCGTCTCATGACCCAGGGCGGCGATTCGAGCGCGCTCTCCGCGCTCTACATGCTCCGGCAGTTCGCCATGCTTCGAACGTCGAGCCAGCTGTTCAAGATCGCCGGAGGAATGGATCGACTGCCGCAGGCCATGACCACCGCGCTCGGCGACGTGATCCGTTACGAGGCAGCGGTCGTCAGGATCAACCGCGCGGCGGCCGGGGCAGTCTCGATCGAATACGAAGCGCGTGGTCGCGTCGAGCGGCTCGCGGCGAGCCACGTCGTCCTCGCCATCCCGCTGTCCACGCTGCGGCAGATCGAGTTCCGGCCGCGGCTCTCGGCCGCCAAGGAGAAGGCCATCGGCGCGGTGGCGTACTATCCTGGTGTCCGGATCCTGCTCCAGTCCCGCGATCGCTTCTGGAATCGGGCCGGCCTCAACGGATCGGCGCGGACCACGCGCGCGGAGATCTGGGACTGCGCCTATGATCGGCAGGGCCAGGCGCGCGGCCTGCTCGGCGCGACCGCAGGCGGCGCCGTCGGCCGCACGTTCATGGACATGAGCGACGCCCAAAGCCTGGCATTCGGAGTCGATCTCGTCGCCGAAGCTTTTCCTGGGATACGATCCGCTTTCGAAAAGGGCGTCGTTCATCAGTGGGCGCTCGACCGCTGGTCGCGAGGCGCCTTCGTCGCGTTCGCCCCGGGTCAGATGACGGCGCTCACCCCTGAAATCGCACGGCCGGAAGATCGCCTGCATTTCGCCGGCGAGCACACGTCGTCGTGGATGGGATGGATGGAGGGCGCGCTCGACTCGGGAGAGCGCGCCGCGCGTGAGATTCTCGGATGATCACAATTCTTCTGCTCGTGCACGGATTGCTCGCGGTCGCCCTGCTCGGTGCGATTACGCACCAGGCGTTGAGTGTGGTGCCGGCTGGCACCGCGTCCGGCCGCCGATCGTTCTTCGCGAGGTTCCGGAGCGTCAACGGCCCGGCCTATGCGGGACCGATCGTCGTGATGTTCGTGCTCACGGCGACGCTCGGCGCCTTCCTGTATCCGGCGTACCGCATCGACGTGCGCGTGCTGCTCGAAGACACGCAGAGCCGTTCGGCCAACGGCATCTTCGAGATCAAGGAGCATCTCATCGCCGTCGGGCTCGGCGCGCTGCCCGCGTACTGGTTGTCGTGGCGGACGCCGCTGGCGCCTGAATTCGCCTCGACGCGCCGCTATCTGACGTGGATCCTCGCGTTCTTCGTGTGGTGGGCCTTCCTCGTCGGCCACCTGCTGAACAACTTCAAGGGCCTGCTGCCCCATTGATCAAGTAGTGAAGATCTTTTCCTTGCTCTTCGGCGCCATTTATTACGCCTGCGTCTGGCAGGTCGACTGGGCACTCTTCTACTACTACCCGGAAACGAACAAGTGGTATCTGACCGCGCATCCCGACGACGGGGCCGCGATCCTCTGGTACGGCTGGCTGGCGACGGCCGCGCTGATCAGCATCCCGGCCGCGCTGCTCGTGCCGCGCAAGGTTGCCGATCGCCTGTGGAATGACTTATCGTGGGTGGTAGCCATCGGCGCGATTGCCGCCATCTTCTTCCATGAGAGCCGATGGTTCGTGTGAGGGCCTGATGAAAGCACTCATCCTGGCGCCTGCGCTCGCCGTCCTGGCATGCATCGCCACCGTCGACCCCGGCGTGGGCCGACGGCTACGAGTTCTTCACCGTCGACCGCGGCAAGCCGGTCAACCTGGTCTATGTCGGACAAATCAGGGACAAGCAATCCGGCAGGATGGTTCGCGAGCCGGCGTACTTCATGGTCACCGAGAAACACAGCGGGATGACGTTCCCCTTCGTCAACGACCGCCCCGGGCACTACCGCAGCCCCGACATCGGCGAATCGGTCGAGGAACTGGCCGGCACCAAGGTGAACCCGAACAACCTGGAATTCGAGGTGTCGATTGCCGGCTACAAGAACGTCAAGCTCACCGAGGTGCCGCGCAAGAACAAGGGCGTGGTGGAATTGAATTTCAAGGTGGAGCGCGAAGGCGCGCCGGCCGCGGCTGCGGCGAGCTCAACGGGCGCGCCGGCGAGCGATCTCGTCGACCATTCGTATCCAGGCGCCGAGCGATGCCCCGGTCGACGGCGGACGCAGCCGGTCGTCGAGGCTGCTCTTCATGGGCGTGACGGGCCTGACGATCATTGCCGGAGCAGTGGCGCGTACATCAGGCCGCCGTCGGTCCACAGCCCGTTGAGCCGGCGCTCGAACTGAATCGGGCTCTGCATCCCGACGTTTCGCTCGAAGATCTCGCCGTAATTGCCCGACCGCCTTGATGACGTTCGCCGCCCAGGCCTCGTCGAGGCCGAGGGCGCGGCCGTTGCCCGGCACGACGCCCAGGAACCGCTTCACGTCGAGATCGGCGCTTCCCGACTTCGCCCCCACGTTGGCCGACGTGATGCCGAGCTCTTCGGCGGCAATCAGCGCGAACACCGTCCAGCGCAGCACGTTGAAGAACTGATCGTCGCCCTGGCGGACGATCGGCGCCATCGGTTCCTTCGAGATCAGCTCAGGGAGGATCTCGAACGCGTCGCGCTTCGTCATCTTGCTTCGGATCGACCCCAGCTCCGACAGGTCGGCGGTGAGGGCATCGCAGCGTCCCGCTGAAAACTCGCCCTCGGCCTGGTCGTGTGATCGCAGCGACACTTTCCGGAACGCGAGGCCTCGCGACTGGAAGTAGGTGTTCAGGTTGTAATCGGTGACGGTCCCGGGGACGATGCAGATCCGCGCGTTGGCGAGCTCGCGCGGCGTCTTGATCTTGAGCGCGCGCGGCACCATGAATCCCTGGCCGTCGTAGAAGGTCACCGGGCCGAAGAGGAGTCCCAGGCCTTCGCGCTGGAGCGACCACGTCAGCCTTCGCGAGACGAGATCGACCTCGGTCGACTTCAGGAACGCATCGACGGTTCCCGCCGCAACGAACCGGACCTTGTCGGCGGTGCCGAAGATCGCGGCGGCGAGCGCGCGGCAGACGTCGACGTCGAGTCCCGAGTACTGGCCGCGATCGTCGACGTCGGCGAAGCCGCGGACTCCAGGCGTCACTCCGCAGACGAGAGCACCGCGCTTCCGCACGAGATCGAGGCGCGACTGGGCCTGGAGCGTCGAAGCGAAGCCGATGCAGAGCGCGACTGTGCCGACGACTGCACGGACGGGAAGGCGTCCGTTCATCGCGACCCTGTTCAGCGGCAGACCCAGCCGCCGATGTCCGGTCTCGACTCGTGGCACGGCGCCACTTCCGGCGGCGCGTCCAGCGAGTAGTAGACCTTGAAGGTCTCGCCTGGCTTGTTGTTGAAGTCCTGCACGAGGATCGGCTCGCGCGGCGCCGCGTCGCCCGGCGCCATCCGGTAGTTCATCGAAATCGCCGCCGGTGGATTCGCCGGATTGACCGGCACGTCTGGCAGCGGCTCGAACGACGAGCTTCGCACGACCGCCATGCGATCCGGACGCACGTTCGCCGAACCGGACGCATACGCCGTCCCGACGACGACGCCGAAGTAATTCCTGAATCGTGAGTGTTCGATGACGACCGATCCGGGATTCACGGCCCGACCGCCGCCGAGCGGGCCGGAGACGAACGGACTGGAGACGCCGGTCCGCAGGCCTTCGACGTCGGCGTTGCGGACGACGATCTCGCGCCCGATGTAGTTGCCGAGCCAGACGCCGGTTGGATTCTCCTGCGCGTCGGCCAGGACTGCCGGATCGCCGCGCGCGACCAGTCCATCGATCACGAGCCGCGCCGGCCGGCAGGCCGATGATGCCGTTGCGCGCCACGTTCCAGACGGTCACGTTCGAGATGACGCCGTTCCAGTTGCAGTCCACGCCGATCTGCATCGCGCCGTAGGCTTCGTTGTTCGAGAACTCCAGCACCGGCGACGCGAGACGGATCGAGCGGGCTGCGTTTCGGCGGCGCGCAGCATGTCGGCGCCGGCCGCGGCCGGCACGCGCATCTCGCCGGCCGGTCCCGCCAGGCTGAAGCCGAACGCGTCGGCGTTGGCGGCGACGTTGTTGCGGACGTAGTTGTTCGGACCAGAGAACCAGAACGCCGACCCCTCCGCACCCGGATCGGGTCCGCCGCCGCCGTAGCCGCCGCGCGGCATGGCGTCGCCCGAGCCCTGCGATCGCACCGCGAAGTTGTGGTCGAAGAGGTTGAAGCTCTCGTTGCCGTCTTCGGTGACGATCGAGGCGCCGCGCGAGTTGTAGACGACGTTGTCGCGGACCAGACCGTAGTGGGTGTTGTGAATCGTGATGCCCCACTTGGCGGGAGCGATCACGGAGTTGCCGATCAGCGTGAACTGGTAACCGCTCGCCGGCCCTCGACTGCGCTCTGGCCCGGGGGGCGACGCCGGACCGAAATTGTGATGGAAGTGGATCGCGTAGCGCCCGATCTGGTTCGTGCCGACGCGCAGCGCGCGTCCCTCGCCGTCGAACGTCGTGCTGTCGATCGCGCCGGTCGTCGTCCGCCCCATGTCCCTGACCTCGACATAGCGCAGATCGACGTCGGCCCTGGCGAGGAACATCATGTGCCCGCGCGTCCCGGCGGCGCGTTCAGACCCGATGACCACGTTTCGCGAGAGATTGCCGACGTGCGGCCGGAGCGCGGTCGCGCCGCTTGTGCCATGAGCGGCCGGATGGTCCCAGGCCAGCGGCCGGCGGATGGTGATCGTGGCGCCGTCGACGGCCGCGATCTCGACCTGCTCGTCGCGGGACGAGAACGCCCGCCCGCGTTCCGACTCGCGAAGCTGCCGCGTGTCCGGGAAGACGATCCGATCGCCCGCCGTCCAGCCTTGCAGCGGACGATCGAGTGTGAACGTCGTCTGCGACGCACGCGCATCACCCGTCAGCCGCGCGAAGGTCGGCGCCTTGATGGCGCCGTGCATCCTGATCCGGCCCAGCCCGATGATGCCGTTCCCGACCTGCCCCGGATCGAGCTGCAGGTCGAACGGGCGATCGGCGATCTGAATTTCCGCGCGCGCGGTGGCCGCAACCGGCCGCTCCTCGGTGCCGACCTCGAGTTGCCCGTCTTCCATGACGATCAGCGTCACCACCGTCAGCTTCGTCCGGCGTTCGGTGTCGAACGCCAGCCGTCCGCGGATCTCGACGCACTGCATCGTGTCGGCGGTCTCGACGTCGTACGCGACCTGCCGCCCCGCAGGAATCAGCACTTTCGCGCCGGCGGACGGCACCGCGTGCGTCGACCACGTCGCCGGCGCCGACCAGCGTCCGTCGGCCACGGCGGTGGCGGTCGGCCCGGCACAGAAGTACGGCACGCCGCCGCCGACGGCGTTGACGGGCATCGCGTGTTCATGGACCGTCTGGGCGAACGCGGCAAGCGGATACAAGACGCAGAGGAGTGCAGTCAGTCGAATCATGCGCGTGTACGGCCGGCGTCAATGCGGACCTTCAGGGTCGGCCTACAAAAACCAAAACGGGGAGCAGGTTCGCACCCGCTCCCCGTCATTCAGACGTGTCTCGGCGCCTCTGCGCCTGTGTATCTCTGCGCCTCTGCGCCTCTGCGTCCTTTGCTTCCTCTGCGTCCTCGATCTTATCGAGCCAGCGGATCAGGCCTCACCTGGAACTTGACCATCTTGCTGGTCGTGCCCTTCCCACCCTCGATGTGCCACAGGAAGTTGGTGCCGTAGTTGGCCCACAGCCCGCGGCCCTTCCAGCCGGTGGCCGGATCGTCGATGCGGCCGTCGAGACCGCGCGTGAAGAACCCGAGCGGGTACGGCACGCGCAGCTGCGTCCAGCCGCCCGTCTTCTTGTTGAGGATCAGCAGCGAGTCGGAGCCGCTGCCGTTCGCGATCGGCGTGTTGTCGCCGAACCCGGACGCGTTGAACTGATCGGTCCAGTTGTAATAGTGGAAGTCGGCGCTGATGTTCGACAGCCCGGTCATGTTCGGACCCTTGTTCAGCGGATAGAACGTCCAGCCCTCCGGGCACTGCTTGCCGTCGACGACCGACGGCCCGTTGAACACCTTGCACTTCCGGCGATCGAAGCTGGCGAATCCGCCGCTGCCCGACAGGGCCGCCCACGCGACGCCTTCGCGATCGATGTCGATGCCGCGCGGCCCGAAGTGGGTCTGCGCCTTGTCGTCGGGGATGGTGTAAATCTCCGCCTTGCACGTCTCGGGCGGATTGCTGCCCAGTTCGAGCCGCACGAAGCGGCCGGGATAGCTGGTGCCGGCGCTCCACACCGAGTCGTCGGTCGGGCTGACGATGATGCCGTAGCTGCCGGCGTTGACGCGCGTATCGAGCTTCGGATCGAAGGTGCCGACGCGTCCGCCGCCGCCGCCTTCTTCCTGCGACCGGCCGCCGCCGACCGGCTCGTTCCACGGCTTGGTGATCTTGCCGTCGCCATTGGTGTCGATGACGGTGGGGCACCAGCCGGTCGACTGCTGCTCGTTCTTCGTCGCTTCCCAGGTCTTGACGTTGACCCACGGGATGGTCGCGCCGCCGCCGCTGAAGTACAGCATGTCCTGCTTCTCGCTGAACTGCAGGTGGTGCGTGCCGAAGCAGGTGTAGATCAGCTCGAACTTCCCGGTCTTCGGGTCGTACATCGACGCCTGGCGGTTGCTCGGGTTGGTCGCGGGGAAGTACGCCGCGAACTTGTTGCTCGGATCCTTGCACCAGGCCGGCTGCTGCTGGGACACCGTCGTCGTCCCCCACAGGCGCCCCTGGTTGTCCATCATCGGATTGTGCGGGTCGGACACGCCGGCGTGCACGACCTCTTCACCCCAGAAGTTGGACGGCCGCGGCATCGTCCGCGGGAAGCGCGAACGCATCATCTTCGGATCGTCGCGCGTCTGGATCGGGATGGCCTTCGTCGAGTTCTCCAACGGATCGAGCATCACCCACGTGCCGTGCGCGGCGTCGACCGCCCAGACCGGCCCGTTCGCGTTGACGCGCGGATTCTGCTTCGAGGTCGTGATCTCGTCGTGCATGTACGAGGTCGAGTTGCCCCAGTCCCACATGCTGATCACGGCGTTCCGCTCGACGCCGGTCGGCCGCTCCGGCGCCGGTGGCAGCACGCCGGCGGCAATCTTGTCCGTCCAGTCGGCGTACATCTTCAGCGCGCGCGGGCCCAGGCGCCGCATCATGCTGTCCATCTCGGAGCCGCGCTGACCCGTCTTCACGCGGTGGTCCCACGCCTCGAGACTCGTCTTGAAGTTGAGCGACTTCATGTGGTCGAGCGACCGTGTGAGCTGGTTGCCGAGCTGATGGCACAACTGGCAGCCCTGCTTCAGCTGATCGACGAACTGCGCCTGCGTCTGGAACGTGGCGGGAAGGCCGTTGACGTCGATGCCCTTCCCCGGGAACTCGCTGGCCGCAGGCACTTCGAGCAGCGAGTACCAGTAGTTCGCCGGGTACACCTTCGCGGCCTCCGCCGGGCTCGACGCCAGCGTCGCCTTGAGATTGATCGTCTGGCCTGGCTTGGCGGGCACCGGCTTGGAGTCGGCGAGCCCGTAGCCGCGCACCCAGACGTTGAAGGTCACGTTCGGCAGCTCGGGCACGACGAACCGCCCGTCGTCGGCCGTGACCACGATCTTCGTGAACGGCGTCGGCGTCTCTGTCGTCTGCGCGATGACCCAGACGCCGGCCTCGCGGCCCTTGGAGCTTTCGACCGTGCCGCTGATGAATCCCTGCGGCAATCTGCGGCGTCGGCGACTGTGCCTGCAGGACGGCAATCAGTCCGGCAGACGCGACGGCGGCAACGCCGAGCGCAACCGCAATCCGTGGCGCGCTGGTCAATCTGCGTGGGGACGATGCGATCATTGAATTGCTCCTCGTACGCATAACCCGTTTCAGGTATTTAACATACAACCTGTGAGGCCGGAATATCGTCGGTGAATCGGGAGGCGGTGTCAAGGTTTCCCGGTGTAAAGTGGCTGCCCATGAAAGACAGCTTTTCGCTCCCAGGCGCCGGCGTGAGCCGCCGGCGGTTTCTGACCCAGACGGTCGCCGCCGGCGCGTTCCTGCCAGGCGCGCTGCAGCAGCCGGCGCCGGCTCCCCCGATTCCGCCCTCGCCCCCGCGCGACTGGGGCGGCCGGGAACCGGTGCGCTACCCCGACCCGGACGTCGTGGCCCTGGACAACCGGTTCCGCCGCTACATTGTCGGCAACACGACGATGAAGCGCCTCCACACGGGGACGCAGTGGTCGGAGGGGCCCGCCTGGAACGGCGTCGGCCGCTATCTCGTGTGGAGCGACATCCCCAACAACGTACAGATGCGCTGGGTCGCCGACGATGGCCGCGTGACGGTGTTCCGGAACCCGTCGGGCTACAGCAACGGCAACACCTTCGATTACGAGGGTCGTCAACTGTCCTGCGAGCACGGCGGACGCCGCGTCGTCCGCTACGAACCTTCGGGTGAAGTCACGGTGGTTGCCGAGCGATTCCAGGGAAAGCGTCTCAACTCGCCCAACGACGTCGTCGTCCACCCGGATCGCAGCATCTGGTTCACCGACCCCCTGTACGGGATTCTCGGCAACTTCGAGGGATTCAAAGGCGAGTCGGAAACCAAGCCGGCGATCTATCGCGTTGACCCGTCCAACGGCCAGCTGGCGATGATCACCGACGAAGTGACCGGCCCCAACGGCCTCTGCTTCTCGAACGACTACAAGCGCCTGTATGTCGCCGACACCGGCGCGGGCCGCGAGATTCGCGTGTTCGACGTCGACGGCAAGACGGCGCGCAACGGCCGGCGGCACGTGCAATTGAGCGTTCCCGGCGCCGACTCGCCGAAGCCGGTGCCCTCGTTCGCCGACGGCATGCGGTGCGACGTCGACGGCAACATCTGGGCCGGCGCGCGCCCGGGCGTTTTGATCATCGCGCCCACCGGCGAGACGATCGGCATGATCCGTTTGCCCGAGAACTGCGCGAACGTCTGCTTCGGCGGGCCGAAGCGAAACCTGCTGTTCATGACCGCGAGCCAATCGCTGTACGCGGTCTACGTCCAAACGCAAGGGGCGGGAATAGCGTAAGGGCGGGTCTCTTAGACCTCGCGCGTTAGCGGCGGACCTGAGAGGTCCGCCCTCACAAGCCCTACAAGAAGCTCGAACGCACGAAGCAGGAATGCAGGCAGGACCAGGACGCAGAGTGGGTCGTGTTGAAGGAATGGTCGGGAGAAACAGGGACGACCGTTACCGAGAAGTTCACGACGACCGATCGTGTGTTCCGGATCTCGTGGAACGCGTCGGAGCTCGATCGCGGCGGCGTGCTCGACGTCTACGTCTGGACGGAAGCGAAGCGTCTCGTCACACTCGCGGCCGGCCTGCAGGATCACGTCAAGAAAGCCTCCTCCGGTTCCTTCCTCGTCAACGCCGAGCCAGGGGTGTACTACCTGGAGGTGCGCGGCACCGGCGTGAAGTGGCATGTGGCCATCGAGCGCCGGAAATCCTGAGAGCCGAGCCGCGGTGTCCAGGCGATTGCTCGCAAGTCGGGGCGGCTCTTCTAGCCGCCACCATCGCGTGCGCGGCGCCGCCCGCGAACGAGTCGAAACCAGGGGGAGAAAAATCCGAGGCACCGCCCGCGGCGCCAGTCCCGCGCGAGCTCCCCGCGGTGGTCGCGCGCGTGAACGACGAGGCGATCGAGCGATGGGAAGTCGACGCAGCGGTTCGCGAAATCACGCTCGCCAACCTGCATCCGCTGCCGCAAGCCGAGCGCGACGAGCTGGTGCGCGCGGTGCTCGACCGGATCATCGAACACCACCTCGCGTCGCAGATCGCCCGTGCGCGAGGCGTCGCGGCAACCGACGCGGAGGTCGACGAGGACCTTCGGCAGCTGCGGCGCGAGCCAATGTTCGACGAGCGGCTCAAGACGGCCGGCGTCTCGCCGGAGCAGCTGCGCCACCAGCGGCGCCTGAGCCTCGACATGGCCAAGCTGGTGCGCGCGGCGGCGACACCGATGCGGTCTCCGACGCCGCGATCAGGGCGTATTACCGCGACAACCGGGATCGGTTCATGCTGCCGGAAGCGGTCACCGCCAGCCACATCCTGATTCGCGTCACCCCCGACGCCACGGCGGAGCAGCGGGCTTCGGCGCGCCGCCGCGCGGCCGACGTGCTCAGCCAGCTCGTCGGCGGCGCCGACTTCGGGAGGACGGCGCGCGATGTCTCCGAGGACGCCGGCTCGGCGCTCGCCGGCGGCCTGGTCGGGACGTTCGCGCGCGGACAGATGGACCCGGCGTTCGAAGCGGCGGCCTTTTCGGTGAAGCCGGGCGAGATGAGCGAACTCGTCGAGACGCCCTTCGGGTTTCACATCATCCGCGTGGACGAACACGTCGCCGGCCGGATGCAGACGCTCGATGAGGTGCGCGGCGACATCAGGACGCTGCTGACCGACCGCGCCGAACAGGAGGGCTTGGTCGAAGCTGATCGAAGAAGCGCGGCGGACGGCGAAGATCGAAATCTACATCTAACCGGGTGGCGGCTTCGAGACTAAACCTCCGACAGATATTCGAGCCGGCCGGTACTGTCGCCGATGCGATCGGCGGGAACGCCAAGCTTATCCAGCATGTTGAGGAAGAGATTGGTGACCGGCGTGTCCTTCGGATAACGGACGTGGCGTCCGCCCTTGATGCGGCCGGCACCGCCGCCCACGAGCACCAGCGGCAGGTTGTCGTGCATATGGACGTTGCTGTCGCTGATCCCCGCTCCGTAGAGCAGCATCGAGTGATCGAGCAGCGAGCCGTCGCCGTCCTGAGCCGCAGCCATCCGCTCGACGAAGTAGGCAAACTGTTTGGCGTGAAACAGGTTGATCTTCGAGAGCTTCACCAGCTTGTCGGGATCGTTCTGGTGGTGCGACACCGGATGGTGTGAGTCGGGCACGCCAATCTCCGGGTAGGCCCGCCCGCTCACTTCTCGCGCGAGCATGAACGTGGCCACCCGGGTCATGTCGGTCTGGAACGCCAGCAGCAGCAGATCGAACATCAGCCGCGCGTGTTCTTCGAAAGGTTCCTGGAGTTCCCGCCGGCTGCTCGACGACCGGCAGCTGCCGGCTGCTCTGCACCTCGGCTTTCTGAATCCGGCGTTCGACGTCGCGGATCGCCTCAGGTACTCGGCCAGCTTGGCGTTGTCGCGCGCGCCGAGACCGCCGCGGAGCGCCGCGATCTTGTCGGCCACCGAATCGAGAATGCTTCGCTGCCGTTCGAGCCTCGCCAGCCGCGCGGCGGCGTCCGTCGTGTCGGCGCCGCCGAACAGCCGCTCGAACACCGCGCGCGGATCGTTCTCCATCGGCAGCGGCGTCGTCGGACTGCGCCACGCGATGGTGTTGGCGTACGCGCAGCTGTAGCCGGCATCACACGCGCCGAGGAGCTCGACCGATTCGAGCGCCAGCTCGAGCGACGCCAGCTGCGTTTCCTGCCCGAGCGTGCCCGCCGCAATCTGGTCCATCGAAATGCCGGCCTGGATGTCGCTGCCTTCGGTCTTCTTCGCATGGACGCCGGTCAGGAAGGTGGCCGAGGCGCGGGCGTGGTCGCCGGCTCCTTCGTCGCCCTGCGGCCAACCGTACTTGTCGGCGAGCCCGCTGACGACGACCAGCTTGTCGCGGTAGGCTTCGAGCGGCGCGAGGATCGGCGAGAACTCGAATGCGGCGCCTTCACCTTTCGGCGTCCAGTCGGGCATCATCATGCCGTTCGGCATATAGACGACCGCCATCCGCCGGACGCCCCGCGCTGCGGTCTGGCTCAGCGCCGACAATGCGGGCACCATGCCGTCCAGAAGCGGCAGGGCGAGCGATGCGCCGAAGCCCCGCAGGATGGTTCGCCGCGACAGATGCTTCTTGGTGATGATCATCAGGTTCTACCTTCGAGCCTCGATTGCCGGCGGCCTGCTGCGGGACGACCGACATGCGGAACGGTGTGCTGTTGACCACGCCGACAATCAGCGCCGACCACCGATTCTCTTTCGCGTTCGCGCTCTTGAGAATCTTTCGCACCTCCGGCATGTCGTAGTACTCGACACCCCGGCCGATGGCGTAGGTCAGGAGTTTCTCCGTCAAGGTGCCGACGAACTCGTCACGGTGCGCGAGGAGCGCCGCGCGGAACTCTGCGGGCCCGTTGAAGCGCGTGCCGTCGGGCAGCGTGCCGGAGGCGTCGATGCCGGTGCCGCCTTCGCCGACGGTCCGCCACTTGCCCGTGGCATCGAAGTTCTCGAGCGCGAAGCCGAGCGGGTCCATGCGCGCGTGACAGGACGAGCAGATCGGGTTGTTGCGATGCTCCTCGAGCCGCTCGCGAACCGATGTCGGCTTGCCTTTCTCGTCGTTCTCACGGAGCGCGGGAATGTTCGCCGGCGGCGGAGGCGGCGGCGCCCCCAGGACGTTTTCGAGCAGCCACTTGCCGCGGACCACGGGTGACGTCCGATGCGGCGTAGGACGTGACCGTCAGGACGCTGCCTTGTCCAAGGAGGCCGGCCCGGCGTGTGTCGGGCTGGGTGATGCGGCGGAAATGACTCCCGTACACCCCTTCAAACCCGTAATGCCGCGCGAGCCGCTCGTTGACGAACGTGTAGTCGGCGGTGAGCAATTCCGTCACCGGGCGATCCTCGCGAAGCTGACTCTCGAGGAACAGCTGCGTCTCCGTTTGGAACGCCTCTCGAAGGTTCTCGTCGAACTCCGGGAAAATATTCTTGTCCGGCGCGTGGGTGCGCATGTTCCGCTGCCACAGCCACTGACCCGCGAAATTCTCGACCAGCGCCTGCGAGCGCTCGTCGGCCAGCATGCGGGCGATCTGTTGCTCGAGCGTTCGCGGATCCTTCAGCCGCCCCTCAGTCGCCGCCCGCAGCAACTCGTCGTCCGGCACACTGCTCCAGAGGAAAAACGACAGGCGCGACGCGAGCTCGAGATCGCTCAACGGTACGGCGTGCCCGGCGCGAGCGTTGGCCGGCGGACGCTCGATGCGGAACAAGAATTCGGGATCGACCAGAATGCGCTCGATCGCCCAGGCGATGCCGGTATCGAAATCGGCCTTCTCTCGGCCGGCCTGGTAGAAGCGCATCAACGAAGCGACGTCGCTGTCGCCGATCGGACGCCGATAGGCGCGGCGAGCCAGGGTCGAGAGGATGGTTCGTGCGCAGCTACCCTCTTCCTGCGCAGACGCCGGACGGCACACGAACACGTTCTGCCACGATCGGATGTCGGTCCCGCTCGTCGCGTTGTACGGACCGTGAATCTCGATGGTGTCGATGGCGGGCTCGGTGTCGATCTTGGTCGCCCACGCAAAGCTGGCAACCGGCGGACGCGGCTGGAACACACCCTCGTCGAGCGCGGGCTCCTTGACGAACGCCGCCGCGACCAGGCGCGTGCCGGCCTTTGCCGGCAATCGGACTTCGAGGTCGGCGTCGGGTGCGCGTATGGCCCCCTGCGCCCCAGCCATGCCTCGTCCCGGCCCGCCGAACGTAAATTCCTTGACGCGGGCCCGGTCCAGCCGGACCTCGAGGCGCCGCGGCCTACCGATTCCGCGGATGATGTCGCCACCGGTTCGCTGCAGGACGACCTTGACGATGTACTCGCCGTCCGCAGGGAAATGGTGACGAACGGCAAGACCGCCTCGCGACCCAAACGGCAGGTCTTCGCCGGCGCGATCCTCCTGCAGGTAATAGAGCGGCACGCGATACTTCGCGACGCCCGGACGGATCAGGGATCGGCAACGGCAAGGCGAGCGATGCGGCCCGCCGCGACAAGATAACGATCCAGCAGGCCCGGCGAAACAGAGAGCACGTCCGCGATGTTGTCGAATCCGTATCCCGAATCGTCGGCAGGCAGATAGGTGCGCGGATCGATGCTGACGCCGAGAAGGTCGCGGACGGCGTTGGCGTATTCCGCGCGGTTCAGCCGGTGAACGCTCGGCCGGCCGGGGTTCGGCGCGCGCTTCGCCGCCGCGTCGAGCGCCGATTCGAGCGCGTCCGTCAGCGTCGCGTAGCCGGCCTGGTCGGGACGACGTGACCCCGCCGGCGGCATCGAGCCGGTGCGGAGCCTGCGCACAACTTTTTCCCAGGTTTCCGCGTTCTGAGCGACGACGCCTGGATCCAACTGGTCCAGCTCGAGACCCGCGGTCTTGAGCCGCTGGTTGTGACACGTCACGCAATACCTATCGAGGAGCGGGTGTACCTCCGACGCGCTGGACCGCACCGAAGACGCCGACTGCAGGCTGGCGGCAGCGACGCGTGAAGATGGCATCGCGCCAGTCGCAGCGAACTGCGACACGCCGACAATCGCTATCAGCACCCCGGCCGTTCTCGCCGCGTTTCGCGCGATCACTTGCAGCATTGCGTTGTGCGGACCTTCAGGACCTTGTAGTGCGGACCTTTGGGTCGCTCCTGAGCATAACCCTCGCGCACAGCAGAAAGATAAGCCAAATCAGTGTGTTCAGGTATCATCCTTTTGCAAGGTTCCAGCATGCACATTCGCGCACTGACGGCCTGCGCGTGCCTCGCGGCCGCAACGACCGTGGCCGCCGCCGCTGACGATCTCCGCCTGGTCGACGCCGTTGAGCGTCAGGATTGGGCCGCTGCGCGCCGCTTCATCGACCAGCGCGTGGACGTCAACGCCCGCCAGGCCGATGGCACGACGGCGGTCGCCTGGGCGTCCCACTGGGCACATCTCGAGACCGTCGACCTGCTGATCCGCGGCGGCGCGGACGTCAATCTCGCGACTGATCTCGGCGTCACGCCGCTCGCGCTCGCCGTCAAGAACGGCAGCGTGCCACTCGTGGAGAAACTTCTGGCGGCGAACGCTGATCCAAAGCTCGCCACCTCCACCGGCGAAACGCCGCTGATGATCGCGGCCCACATCGGCAGCGACACGATCGTGCGAGCGTTGATCGCGCGCGGCGCGCCGCCGGACGCGGCGGCAACCACCACCCGGCAGACGCCGCTGATGTTCGCCATTGCGGAAGGGCACGCCAACGTCGTGAAGGCGTTGCTCGAAGGTGGTGCCGATCCCCGCGCCAAGTCGACCGGCGGATTCACGCCGCTGCTGTTTGCCGCCCGGCATGGCGATACCGCGTCGGCAAGCCTGCTGCTCGACGCCGGCGTCGACGTCAACGAAGCGGCGCGTGACGGCAGTACGCCGCTCGTCCTCGCCGCTGCGAGCCGCCGCGAAGAGGTCGCGATTCTCCTGCTCGAACGCGGCGCGGATCCGAACGCGGCCGGCGCCGGATACACCGCCCTTCATACCGCGATGTCGAGAGATTTGCAGCGGCTGGCGGCTGGGCTATTGAAAAAGGGCGCGAACCCGAACGCGCGTCTCGTCAACGCGCCGGCCACACTGTTCGGTCCTGGCCAGGGCGCTGGCAGTGAAGTCCGGCCTGCACGCGCAGAGGCGGCGCCGGCCCAAGCCGATGCGAACGCGCCAAACCGCGCCATGCGAGCCGGGGGCCTCGCCGGCGCGACGCCGTTCTGGCTGGCCGCGCGGAACGTCAACGTCCCGATGCTGCGGATTCTCCTCGAACACGGCGCCAATCCAACGCTGACTTCCACCGCCGGCGTGACGCCGCTGATGGTCGCCGCCGGCTTGACGCAGGTCCAGGGACCGCGCGCGAACCGCGGCGAGGTCTCGCAGTTCTCCACGAACTGGGGACCCGAGGACAGCGCCGAGGCCGTCGAATTCCTGATCGCCCACGGCGCCGACGTCAATGCGACGAACCCCAGCGGGCAGACCGCCTTGCACGGCGCCGCCTACATGGGCGCCGACGCCGTCGTTCGGTTGCTGGTCCGCCACGGAGCGAAGCTGAACGTGCAGGACGCGCAGGGCCAGACGCCGTACCGCCTCGCCGAAGGCCATCTGAACGTCGCGGGACAGGGCGTCACCGAATGGCCGAAGACCGCAGCCATCCTTCGCGAAGTCGGCGCCGACACGACCCTCGGCGTGGACGGCCGTACGATGCTGCGGCAATACGTCAGGCCCAACTCGGTGATTCGGTGGCTCGGGGCTCGGTGCTACGGGCAGGCCTGAAGGCCTGCACCCCGAGACCCGAGCCTCGAGCCCCGAGTCCCGAGATTCACGGCAGCGCGAGTGCGACGAGCTCGGCCGGCATATCCCTCCAGGCCACGGCGAGCACGATGTACTGCTTGCCTCCCGCCATGTAGGTGATCGGCGGCGCCGAGTTGCCGCCTGGAAGCTCCATCTCCCACACGACGCTGCCCGTGCTCTTGTCATAGGCGCGGAACTTCTTGCCTGCGCCGCCCGGCGGGACGTGCACCATGACGTCGCCACCCTCGCCGAGGAAGACCAGCGTCTTGGTCACCAGCGGACCGACGCGTCCGCCCTGACCGAGCGGCGGCAGGTTCAGCGCCTTGAGCGCGGGGTGAAAGCGCGGGCCGTCGCCGTTGGGCACGGCCCACACGATCTCGCCCTTGTTCAGATCGATCGCCGTGAGCCGGCCGTATGGAGGTTTGAACGGGCTCGGCAGGCCCTGGGGCCCCGGCGGATAGGCGGCGGGCCTGAGGGCATCGCGGCGGACGAGCGGCAGATTCGAGTCCTTGTGCACCGACTTGACGAGCTCGACGATGTCCGGAGCCTTGACCGAGGGGATGTACATGATGCCGGTCTCCGGATCGAGGCCGGCGCCGGGCCAGTTGCTGCCGCCGATCGATCCCGGCGACAGGATCGTGCCTTCCTTCCCGGTTGGAGTCCCGGGAACGGCGAACGGCGTGAAGAGCGGCCCGTATTTGTACTTGCTGATGATCTCGATCGCCTCTTTCCGGAGCTCCGGCGTGAAGTCGATGAGGTCGTCGATGCTGACGCCCTGTAGCTCGTACGCGGGCGGCTTCGTGGGAAAGGGCTGGGTCGGCGAATACCACTCACCGGGCGCATCACCGCGCTCGACCGGCCGCTCGACGATCGGCCAGACCGGCTGGCCCGTCGCCCGATCCAGCACGTAGACGAACGCCTGCTTCGAGATCTGCGCGATCACCCTGATGCGGCGGCCATCGACCGTGACGTCCGCGAGAATCGGGCGGCGCGGGAAAGTCATAGTCCCAGATGCCGTGATGGACAGCCTGGAAATGCCAGACGCGTTTGCCGGTCTTGGCGTCCAGGGCGACCAGGCTTTCGGCAAAGAGGTTGTTGCCAGGGCGCGTGCCGCCGTAGTAATCGCCGGTCGGCGTCTCGATCGGCAGATACACGTACCCGAGCTCTTCGTCCGCCGCCATCGACGACCAGACGGCGACGTTGCCGGAGTAGGACCACGAATCGTTCAGCCAGGTCTCGTTCCCGAACTCCCCGGGCGACGGGACGGTATGGAACGTCCACAGGAGCTTCCCGGTGCGGACGTCGAAGCCGCGGATGTCGGCGGGAGGGGTCTCCATCCGCGCGCGCGCGGTCTCGGTGATGATGTCCACCACGCCGCCGGGCATGCCCCCGACGACGATGACGTCGCGGACGATGGTGGCAGGGCCGCCCCACCTGTACCCGCCGAGGGTCGCACGACGGTAGCCCTGTGAGAGATCGACGGCGCCGCCCGTCCCGAAGTCGGCGTAGCGCTGTCCGGTCTTGGCGTTCAACGCGACCAGGAACCGGCCGGAGATCGCGATGATCCGTTCGTCTTTGCCGTCGGTCCAATACGACAGCCCCCGCGACGCGCTGCCGGCGTCCTGCTGCGGCGGCGGATCGAACCAGACGACTTCGCCGCTCGTCGGGTCGAGGGCGGCGACGGTCCCGAGCGACGTGCTCATGTACAGAAGGTCGCCAACCTTCAGCGGCGTGTGCTGATAGGCGCGCGGGGCTTGGGCATCGGGCCGCAGCTTTCTGCACGGCCGGCGGCAGCGCGGACTGACGCCACGCGATCCGAAGACCCTTCACCGTGTCCTTGTTGATCTGATCGAGCGGCGAGTACTTCGAACCGGCGTTGGTCGCGCCGTAGGCCGGCCAGTCCGCCGCGGTCCGGGACGTCTGCGATTGCAGGAGGCCACCGCCCAGCGCGACGAGCGTTGCCGTCGCGAGCGCAGCCTTCAGAAGCGTTCGGGCCATGATCAACCTCTCGGTCAGATGCGTGATGAGACTGGCATCCTAAACCAAATGCGAGGTTGTTCAGTCAAGAGAATTTCGCCGAAAGTGCGCACCGACTCGCCGAAAATCACGCACGGAAGCACGAAATCACGAAAAACGTAGAACACGGCTGCGACCAGCGCCGCGTAGCGGCGCTCGGACGATCACACGGAACTTCACAAGCCATTCGGAATTGCAGTGAGGGCTTGTGAGTTCCGTGTGACTCGTTCCGAGCAGCGGCCGGCGATGCCGGCCGAGCTGGTCGCAGACTGACACGAACGGACACGTACGGTTCGGAATTCCGTCGTGTCCGTTCGTGTCCGTCGTGTCCGTGTAGAGCTTTTTCCTGTCGACGTTCGAAAGCCGCTCGGCCTCTGACTTCGCGAACTCGGCTTCCATCTGCCGATCGCGCTCGAGCGACGCGCGCGCCTGGTCCTGGTGGGTCTGGACGCAGTCGAGGCACTCGGTGCCGTCGGCGGACTGGCCCTCGGTCGACAGGCCGCGCGCCGTCATCAGCTTCTTCGAGGAGCTTCGCGGTCTGCGGCTGCTGCTTGAAGACGTCGCCGTAGCTGATCCCGTTGGCGATCGTGAACGGCGTCCAGCCGCGGCTGTCGCGCGCGTCGAGCGCGGCGCCCTTCGCCGACCAGGTACTCGACGATCTCGTTCACGCCGCGGAACGCGGCGCCGTGCAGCGGCGTCTCGCCGACGCCGGTTCGCGGGCGTTGACGTCGTTGCCGAGCTCGACGCACATCTTGACGGCCTCGACCGCCTCGTGCTCGTGGCCGGCCATCGAGCCGCCGTCTTCGCCGACGTACCACATCGCCGTCCCGGCCGCGACCATCAGCGGCGTGTTCCCGTCGGCCGCCGGGATCTTCGCGTCCGCGCCGGCCGCGGCCAGGACCTTCATCACTTCGACGTCGACGCTCTTCGCCGCCAGCAGAAACGCCGTCGCGCCCAGCCGGTTGATGCCGGTTGCGCTGGCCGTCCTTCATGCCGTTCTTCGTCATCCGCGCGTCGATATCGATGCCCTTCGCGATCAGCTTCTTGACGACCTCGATGCTGTCGGTGTTGCCGGTCGGCACCGGGCCCGGCGTGTAGCCAAGGTTCGGCCGGCGGCTGTGCACGGTCTGGTGGAGCGCGTTCCATCCCGCGCCGGCCGCGTTCGGATCGGCGCCGCGATCCAGCAGGAAGCTCGCCACCTCCCAGTGCGCATTGGCGGTTGCGACGACCAGCGCGCTCTCGCCGTCCGACAGCGTGTCGTTGACGTCGGCGCCGGCGTCGAGCAGCGCCCGCACCGCCTCGACGCTGCCGGCACGGACCGCGAACAGCAGCGCCGTGAAGCCGGTCGGCGCCGGGCTGTTGAACACGCTGTTGCCGCGGCCGCCGCCGGCCGCCGGGTTGTTGGTGCGGACCTTCAGGTCGGCGCCGCTCTCGACCAGCGCCCGGATCGCCGCCGCGTTGTTGCGCGCCGCCGCCCACATCAGCGCGGTCTGCCCGCGCGCGTCCTGCGCGTTGACGTTGGCGCCCGCTTCGGCGAGCGCGCTTCAGCGCGTCGGCGTTGCCGGCGCGCGCCGCCGTCATCACCGCCGTCTCGCCGCCGGTCACGGCGTGTTCGGATCGGCGCCGGCGCGCAGCAGCAGCGCGATGACTTTCGGGCTGCCATTGACCGGCGGCGAGCCACAGCGGCCGGACGCCGTAGCGATTCTCCTGGCTTGACGTTCGCGCCCGCCCGCACCAGCAGCTCCACCATCTCGGCGTCGTCGCGATGCACCGCCCAGTGGAGCGGCGTCGTGCCGTCGACGCCCGGCGCATTCACGTCGGCGCGCTTCGGCGACCAGCGCGCGCACGGCCGCCGCGTCGCCGGTCCGCGCCGCCTCGACGAGCGCCGTGTCGCGCAGGCGCGGCCGCTGCCAGCGTCGCGGTCAGCAAGGTCGCGAGCGCGGCGACCGACGAACGACGACAGCGACCCGACGAACGACGAACGGCCGAACGACGAACGACAGCTCGATGGTACTCATGCTCACAGATCGCTCAAGCAGCCCGGTGCTGTCGCCCAATCTTCTCGACCGACACGTCGACCTTCTCGAGCAGGGTCCGGCACAGGTTCATGAACGGCGTGTTCATCTCGGTACTTGACGTGGCGGCCGCCCTTCAGGCGGCCGTGCGCGCCGCCGGCCAGGACCACCGGCAGGTCGAGCGGCGTGTGGCGGTCGCCGTCGCCCATGCCGGCGCCGTACAGCAGCAGCGAGTGATCGAGCAGCGAGCCGTCGCCCTCGGGCGTGTCGCGCATGCTTCTCGAGCATCCGCGCGAACAGCGACATGTTGTAGGCGTCGATCTTCGTCTTCTGCGCGGATGTTGTGCGGGTCGCGCTGGTGGTGCGACACGCCGTGATGCGCCTCGGGCACGCCGATCTCCGGATAGGTCCGGCCGCTCAGCTCGCGGCCCATCTGCAGGCAGCTGACGCGCGTGATGTCGCCGCTGATACGCCGAGGATCAGCAGGTCCATCAGCAGCCTGGCGTGCGCGTCGTAGCTCGTCCGGCACGCCGCCGCGGCGGCTCCGACCGTCGGCAGCGGGCTCGTCGTCGTTGTTCTGCTCCGCCCGCTGAATCCGCCGCTCGACGTCGCGCACCGAGTCGAGGTAGTCGCCCATGACGCGCCGATCGCCGACGCCGAGCCGCTTCTCGAGGCGCGCCGCGCTCTCCATCACCGAATCGAGGATGCTGCGATCGTTCTGCATCTGCCGCAGCCGCGACGCCGCCGAGCCGCCGTCGCCGAACAGGCGCTGGAAGACGACGCGCGGATCGCCTTCGTGCGGCAGCGGCATGTTCGGGGTCCGCCACGACGTGGAGTTCAGGTACGCGCAGCTGTAGCCGGCCTCGCAGTTGCCGACCTGGAAGTTCGATTCGAGCGTCAGCTCCAGCGAGCGCAGCGGCGTGTCGGCGCCCAGCTTGTCGGCCGCGTACTGATCGACCGTCTTCGCGCTGGTGATGTTGGCGCCCTCGGTCCGCTTCGGCAGCGTGCCGCTCAGCCAGCCGGCGTGATTGCGCGTGTGCACGCCGCCGCCCTGGTCGTTGGCGAGCACCGGCATGTTGCTGAGGCCGCTGACGACGACCACGTGCTCGCGCACCGGCTCGATCGGCTGGAGCACCGGCGTCAGCTCGAACGTCGTGCCGCCGTCTCCTGCCGGATGGAAGTTCGGCAGGAACATGCCGTTCGGCACGTAGACGAAGCCGAGGCGCATCGGCGGCGCCGCCGCGGTCGCGAGCGCCGGCACCATCGCATCGAGAAACGGCAGCGCAATCGGTCGCGCCGATCCCGCGGAGGAACGTCCGGCGATCGAGCGACAGCTTCGTGATGATCATCGGTTCGGCACTCCCCGCTCTCGAATGGCGCGGTACTCGGAACGGATAGCTCTTGACGACGCCGGCGACGATCGCGTGCATCCGGTAGCCGTCCGGCGCCGCGTCCTTCAGGATCTTGCGGACCGCCGGCATGTCGTAGTACTCGAGGCCGCGGCCCAGCGCATAGGTCAGCAGCTTCTCGGTCAACGTGTGCACGAAGCGCTCGGGCCGCGCGGCCAGCGCCGCGCGCAGCTCGGCGACGCCGTCGAACTTGCGGCCGTCGGGCAGCGCGCCGGACGCGTCGATCGGGTTGAACGACTCGTCGACGATCCGCCACTGGCCGGTCGCGTCGAAGTTCTCGAGCGCGAAGCCGGCCGGGTCGATCATCGTGTGGCAGGCGGCGCAGGCCGGGTTGTTGCGGTGCTGCGCCATCCGCTCGCGCATCGTCGGCGCCCTGGTCTGCGTCCGCTGCTCCGACAGCGCCGGCACGTTCGGCGGCGGATCGGGCGGCGGCGCGCCGAGGATGTTGTTGAGGACCCACTTGCCGCGAATCACCGGCGAGGTCCGGATCGCGGGCGAGGTCACCGTCAGGATGCTGCCGTGGCCGAGCAGGCCGCGGCGCGGGCTGTCGGCCGGCAGCGCGACGCGGCGGAAGTGGCTGCCCTGCACGCCGGTGATGCCGTAGTGCCGCGCGAGCCGCTCGTTCAGGAACGTGTAGTCCGCCGTGAGCATCTCGATCGCCGGCGGTTCTCGCGAACGATGCTGTCGAGGAAGAGCTCGGTCTCGCGCTGCATGCTGCGGCGCAGCGTCTCGTCCCAGTTGAGCGCGTAGTTCTCGCCGGGCCGCACCGTCGCCAGGTTGCGAATCAGCAGCCACTGCGACGCGAAGTTGGTGGTCAGCGTCTCGGCGCGCGGATCGGCGAGCATGCGCCGCACCTGCGCGTCGAGCACCGCGGGCGTGCCGAGCGTCCCGCGATCGGCCAGGTCGAGCAGCTCGTCGTCGGGGATGCTGCTCCAGAGGAAGAACGACAGTCGCGAGGCGAGCTCGATCGCTGATGCGTCAGGCGGCGGACACGGCCGCGGCCGGCGCGCGCGACGCAGCGAGCATCGCCGCTCTCGATGCGGTACAGGAACTCGGGGCTGACGAGCAGGCGCCGCAGCGCGAGCTCGATGCCGTCGTCGAACCGCCCGCGCTCGGCGCGGCCCGGTCTCGAAGAACGTCATCAGCTCGTCGACCTGCTCGCGCGTCGACAGCGCCGCGGTACGCGCGCCGGGCAGCGGTCGAGAGAATCGTTCGGGCGCAGGCAGGCTTCCTGCGGCGGCGCTCGCCGGCGTGCAGACGAACAGCCGGCGGCGGCTCGGCGTGTCGCCCGGGCCCTTCGCGTTGTGCGGACCGACGATCGTGACGGTCGACACCGAGGGCAGGCGGCCGGCGATGCCGCCAGTCCCGGACGGGGCGGCCGGGATTCTCGAACGGCTCGCGCACCTGCTCGACGAGATCGGGCGGCACTCGGAAGAACGTGACGGCGATGTCGTGCGGCCCGCCGGTCACCGGTAGCGCGCACGGCCGGTTCCTCGCGTCCCAGCGTGACCGGCGTTCACCTGCACGCCGTCGATGCGTGATCTCGAGCTGGTGCTGGCTCGCCGCCGGCGCCGCCGGCCGATGATCGACCTTGATCTCGTATTCGGCGTCGACCGGGAAGACGTGACGAACCAGCGTCCCGCCGCGCGTGCCGAGCGGCAGCCGGTCGTCGCGATCGTGCTGCTGGACTTCCGGTGACACGCGGTAGATCGACGCGGCCGCGCTCGCCGGCGGACTGCCGACCGCCGAGCGGCTGATCACGCGCGCCGCCGCGAGATAGCGCTCGACGAGCGCCGGCGACATCTTCAGCACGCCCGCGATGTTGTCGAAGCCGTAGCTCGAATCGTCGGCCGGCAGCAGGTCGGCGACATCGACCTCCACCGCCGAGCAGGTCGCGCACCGCGTTGCTGTATTCGATGCGGTTCAGCCGATGGACGATCTCCGGTGCGGCCCGGATTCGGGCCGCCGCGCGGCGGCGGCGTCGAGGTCGTCCTGCAGCTTCGCGAGGAAGCGCTGGTAGGTGGCTTCGTCTGGCCGCGGGCTGCCGGCTGGCGGCATCAGGCCGTTGCGAAGCTTGCGGACGACCTTTTCCCAGAGCTCCGCGATGTCGGCAACCGCCGCGACATCGACGCCCGCCAGCACGAGGCCGCCCGCGCGCATCCCCGTGCTGTGACAGCTCGTGCAGTAGCGGTTGACGAGCGCCTGCTCGGGCGAGATGGATGTGTCCGGCTGCTGCGCGTGAGAAACGCTCGACCCGCCTGGTGAGGCCAAAGTCATCACCACAAAGGACACGAAGGACACAAAGGTGAGACCGACCCTCTTGATTTCCTTTGTGTCCATTGTGTCCTTGGTGGTGATCTCATCCTCTGCGCCTCTGCGCTCTGCGTCCTCGGCTCCCTCTGCGTTCGTCTCAATGCAGCTCAGTGTTGATGGTGCTCAATTTCTTCCCTGTCGGCCACCTGCTTGTCGATCTGCTCCTTGCGGAGGTGACGCCGGCCCGCCTCGAGATTCGCCTTTCGCGTCGAATCCGAATTGACGGCGAACGACGAGATCAGTCGCTCGACGTCGGCGCTCGAGCACGACGGGACACGACGGCGTCGTGTCGCGGCCAGGGCAGCAGCAGCGCCTCGAAAATCGTCGCGCACGCACGGCAGCTGTATTCGTAAAGCGGCATGATCAGCGGGCGTCGGGCTTGACCCGGTAGGCCTTGGTTGCGGGATCCTGCTCCCGGTACTTCGTGTGGCAGCTCTCGCACGACTGGTTGACGGACGCCGCCAGCGTCGACGCCGCCTTCATGTCGATGCTGTCGGCCGACATGGCCGCGTCGAGCGCGTCCATCTTCTTCAGCGTTTCGCGCAGGATGGCAATCGCGTCTTCGTTCTTGCGATCCCGCCAGTAGGTGATCGTGGTGGCCAGTTGATCGCGCGCGCGAATCAGGTAGTCCTTGGCGTTCTCGGCGCTGTTCTTGTCGATCGCGCTGCGCGTCAGCGTGAAGGCCAGCCCGACGGTCTTCATCGCCTCGTCGAGATGATCGGCGGTGAAGACCGGGTACTTCTGTGCCTTCTCCTGCGCCAGCGACGGCGGCGCTGCATCACGAGCGCACACAAGACTCGCCGCGAAAACACGAAACAGATCGCCACGAAAACACGAAAACACGAAAACATTCTGTAATCGGTTTCGTGCTTTCGCGTTTTCGTGGCGATTCTTTTCGCGTTTTCGTGGCTTGCATTTCCGCGTTAGACACCGACAATGCGATCCAGGTGGCCCGTGCTGTCGCCGAGTTTCTCAACCCGCACTCCCAGCTTGTCCAGAATCGTCACGTGCATGTTCGCCAGCGGCGTGCCCTTCGCGTAGCGGACGTAGCGTCCGCCCTTGATGCCGGCTGCCGCGCCGCCGACCAGCGCGATCGGCAGGTCGTCGTGGAAATGCGTGTTGCTGTCGCTGATCCCCGTGCCGTAGAGGAACAACGTGTGATCGAGCATCGTGCCGTCGCCCTCTTTCATGCCGGCGAGCTTGGTCACCAGGTACGCGAACTGCCGGAAGTGGTACTCGTTGATCTTGTGCAGCCGTTCGAGCTTGGCCGCTTCGTCCTGGTGATGCGACAGCGGATGGTGCGAATCGCTGACGCCGATCTCCGGGTAGGCGCGCGCGCTCACCTCGCGGGCGAGCATGAAGGTGCTGACCCGCGTCAGGTCGGTCTGATAGGCCAGCGCCAGCAGGTCCATCATCAGCTTCGCGTGCTCGGCGTAATCGCCGGGCACGCCGACCGGCTGCTCGACCACGGGCAACTCGCGCGAGTTCTGCTCCTCGGCCATCTGGATGCGGCGCTCGATATCGCGCACCGCCTCGAGGTACTCGTCAATCTTGGCCTTGTCCTGCGGGCCGATCACGCGCTCGAGGCTCGCCACTTCATTGCCGACGAAGTCGAGGATGCTCCGATCGCGCTGCATCCGCGCCAGCCGCGCCCGCGGATCGGTGCTGCCGGTGGTGCCGAACAGCCGCTCGAACACGGCGCGCGGATCGTTCTCGATCGGCAGCGGCGTGGTCGGCGTCCGCCACGCGACCGTGTTGGTGTAGGCGCAGCTCGCGCCGCCGTCGCACGCGCCGAGCATCGCGTTCGACTCGATCCCGAGCTCGAGCGACGCAATCTGCGTTTGCTTGGCGAACTCCGCCGCCGCCACCTGGTCCATCGACACCGACGCGAGGACGTCCGCGCCGGACGTGATCTTGAACGGCACGCAGGTCAGGAACGTGCCGGCCGATCGCGCGTGATCGCCGCCGCCCTTCACCAGGTTCGCCGCCTCGTCGGCGAGGCCGCCGCACAGGAGCACCCGGTCCTTGACCGCTTCGCAGCGACTGCAGCGTCGCCGGCAGCTTCTCGATCGGCCCTTCGGCCTTCGGCCACCAGTACGGCATCGACATGCCGTTCGGCACGTAGAAGACGCCGAGACGCTTGACCGGCGAGGCCGCCGTCCGCTGCAGCGCCGACAACGCCGGGACCATGCTGTCGAGCAGCGGCAGCGCCAGCGAGGCGCCCAGGCCTCGCAGGACCGTACGGCGGGATAAGTGCAGTTTGCTGATGAACATGATGCTCCTCGCCGACCGAATCGGCCTACGCGTCTACCGCGCCGCCGCCGAATTGGTGACCGCCGCCGGGGCACTGCCGCTCCGCGGCGCGCCGCATCTGGAACGGCGTGCTCTGGACGATGCCGAGGACGAGCGCCGACCAGCGGTAGTCGTTCGCCGCCAGGTCGCGCGTCAGCCCGCGCACCGTCGGCGCGTCGTAGAACTCCAGGCCGCGCCCGAGCGCGTAGGTCAAGCAGCTTCTCGGAAACCGTCCGCGGGAACTCAGCCGTCTGCGTCAGCAGCGCCTCGCGGAACGCCTTCGGGCTGTCAATCGTCTCGCCGTGCATCGTGATCGTCGAGTTGATCGCCGCGCCGCTGTCGGTCTCGCGCCAGCCGCCGATCGCGTCGTAGTGTTCGAGCGCGAAGCCGAGCGGGTCCATCCGCGCGTGGCAGCTCGAGCAGACCGCGTTGTTGCGGTGCTGCTCCATCCGCTCGCGCAGCGCCGTCGGCTTGCTGCGCCCGTCGTTCTCCTTGAGCGGCGGCACGTTGGGCGGCGGCGGCGGCGGCGGCGCCCCGATCAGGTTCTCGAGAATCCACTTGCCGCGCAGGACCACCGACGTCCGATCGGCGTACGACGTGACCGTCAGGACGCTGGCGTGGCCGAGCAGCCCCTTGCGGCGCTCGTCGGTCATCGTCACGCGCCGGAAGTGGCTGCCGTAGATGTTGTTGATGCCGTAGTGGCGCGCCAGCTGCTCGTTCAGGAACGTGTAGTCGGCGCGCAGCAGCTCCTGCAGCGGCCGATCCTCGCGGACCTGGCTCTCGAAGAAGAGCTCGGTCTCCTTCGCCATCGCCTTGCGGAGCGAATCGTCGAACGCCTGCGCGTTCGGCTCGAGGCCCTGGAGGTTGCGCACCTCGAGCCACTGCTCCGAGAAGTCCTTCATGAAGCGCGACGCGCGGCGATCGGCGAGCAGGCGCTTGACCTGCTTATCCAAGACCCCCCGCAGCTGGTTCTTCGCCGCGACGTCGATCAGCTCGTCGTCCGGCAGGCTGCGCCAGAGGAAGAACGACAGCCGCGAGGCGAGCTCGAGATCGCTCAGGCGATAGGCGGCGCCGCGCGCGGCGCCGGCCGGCTCGCGCTCGATGCGCAGCAGGAACTTGGGCGACGACAACAGCGCCTCGATGCGCCCGTTCGACGCCCGCCTCGAAGTCGCGCGACGCGCGTCCTTCCTTGTAGATCGCGACGAGCGGCTGGACGTCGGCATCGGTCACCGGGCGGCGATACGCGCGCTTCGCGAGCGAGCCGAGGATCTGCCGCGCGCACGGCCTCTTCCTCGCGCGCGGCCGCCGGACGGCAGGTGAAGATGCGCTGCGCGGCTCGGCGTCGCCTGCGGCGTCTTCCCGTTGAACGGCCCGGAGATGTAGAGCATGTCGATGCCGGGCCAGTTGGGGTCGTCGCCGCCGAACAGCGCGGCCGCGCCGCGGCGCGCTTCTCGGGCGACGGCGCGGCATCGGTGAAGCCGGCGGCGACCAGCCGCGTGCCCGCCTTGACCGGCAGCCGGACTTCCAGCGCGCCGTCGGCGTTCATGCGGTAGTCGTGCAGCACCTGGCCGTCCTTGTCGTCTTCAGGCACGGCGATGAGCACGCCGGGATCCGGCCCCTTGTACTTGCCGCCGATCTTGAACTGCTTGACGAGCTGGTGATCGACGCGCAGCTCGATGTCGTGCTCGTCCTCGTCGATCCCCTCGATGGTGCTGACCGTGCCATTCCGCTTCATCCGGATGCGGAACTCGTACTCGCCGTCGAGCGGAAACGCGTGCCGGACGGCCGAGGCCGCCGTTGGTCGCAAACGGCATGTCCTCGTTGGCGCGCAGGGCGCGGCTCTCGAACCCGACCTTATAGACCTGGGTGATCGGACGGATCTCGGGACTGCCGACCGCGGTCGCGGCTGATCTTGGTCGCCGCGGCGATGTAGCGCGTCATCAGCGCCGGGGTGATCGACAGCACGTCGGCGTTGTTGTCGAAGCCAAAGCCGGCCATGTCGCTCGGCAGCAATTCGGCGCCGTTCACTTCGAGGCCGAGGAGGTCGTAGATCGCGTTCACGTACTCGGCGCGGTTCAGGCGGCGCGACGCGACGCGGCCCGGGTTGGGCTGCGCCGCGGCGTGGCGATCCAGCGCTCCCTCGAGTCCCGCGATGAACGCGTCCATGCGTGGCTTTGTCGGGACGCGGCCGGCCTTCGGGCGGCATCGTGCCGCCGCGCAGCTTCCGCGCGACCTTCTCCATGACGGCCGCGTTGCGCGCGACGTCCGTCAGGTCGACGCCCGCCAGCACCAGCTCGCCGCTCTTCATCCGTTCGTTGTGGCAGCCGACGCAGTACTGGTCGACGAGCGGACGGGCCGGAGCCGCGGCCGCTTGCGCCGGCGCCGCCTGGGCCGTGGCGGCGTCGAGGTCGATCGACGGCGCCGTTCCTGACCAGACGATCGCCGCGACGGCGAGCGACGCGATGAACGTGAAGCGTGTGAGAGCGCACCTTTCCCAGCATATCCGCGCAGATTATAGCGAGCGCCGCAGGCGTCCGGCATACCTAGCTTCCGGTATTTGCGGGTCTTTTTGCGCCAAAACGGCCGATTCGCCGGCGATTTCTGTTTTATGATCACCAACCGGCTCTCGAAGGAGGACTCATGCGCGCGGGACTGACGGCCGCCCTCGTGGTGGCGGCAAGCACGATGGCGTCGGCGGCCGACCCCGATCTGCGTCTCGTGCAGGCGGTGGCTGAGCAGGATCGCGCCGCCGTCAAGACGCTGCTCGACGCACGCGTCGACGTCAACGCCGCGCGCGCCGACGGCGCCACGGCGCTCCTCTGGGCGGCGCACTGGGACGATCTCGAGCTCGTCGATCGGCTGCTCGCCGCCCGCGCCAACGTCAACGCCGCGGACGATCGCGGCGTCACGCCGCTCGCGCGCGCCTGCGAGAACACCAGCCTCGCGATGGTGAACAAGCTGCTCGGCGCGGGCGCCGATCCGAACCGCGCGCAGACGAGCGGGCTGACGCCGCTCATGATCGCCGCGCGTACCGGCAACCTCGAGGTCGTCAAGGCGCTGCTCGGCGAAGGGCGCGAAAGTGAACGCCGCGACCGAGGATGCGAATGCGACCGCGCTGATGTGGGCGCTGTCGGGCGAACCACGACGAGATCGCCCGCACCCTCATCGCCGCCGGCGCCGACGTGCGCCGCTCGACGACCAAGGGCTTCACGCCGCTGATGTTCGCCGCGCGCAACGGCGACGTCGAGATGGGCAAGGCGATCGTCGCCGCCGGCGCCGACGTCAATGCGCTCGGCGCCGACGGCACGCACGTGCTGGCCTACGCGGTCATGCAGGGGCCGGAAGCCTTCGCGATGTTCCTGCTCGAGAGCGGCGCGAATCCCAACGCCACGATCGATGGCGTTCCTGCGCTCCACGCGGCGGCCGGTCCGATTGGCGCATGGCTGAACGAGTGGTCGCGCCGTCACGGCGTCTTCACCGGGCCGCTCGACCTCCGCCCTCGGCGGCGGCGGCGGCGGCGACCGGACGCGTCCGTCTCGTGAAAGCGCTGCTCGCCAAAGGCGCCGACCCGAACGGGCGCATCACGACGTCGACGATGTTCATGGCCTACGTCGGATATCCGAAGAAGGGCGCGTTCGAACCGTACGCGACCGGCACCGGCGATCTCCGCGGCGCAACGCCGCTCTGGGTGGCAGCCTACGGCGCCAACGGCGGCGGCTTGTTCGGCGGCGGCGGCATGGCCGCTGGCACGACCTCGAGCAAGCGGCGAAGTGCTCAAGGCGCTGCTGGAAGCGGGCGCCAATCCGCACCTGACGACCGCCGACGGCACGACGCCGCTGATGGTCGCCGCGGGCATGGGACGCGCGACGTTTCAGCCGGGGCTGCAGCGCGGGCGGCGGTCGACGACCGCCGAGGAAGCGGTCAATATCCTGCTCGACGCGGGTTCGAACATCAACGCGGTGAACGAGGCCGACTTCGCGGCGATCCATGGCGCCGCGTTCCGCGGCTTGAACGAGGTGATCGAGATCCTCGTCAAGCGCGGCGCCGACATCAACGCGCGCGACTTCAGGGGACGGACGCCGTACCGAATCGCTGAAGGCGCGAAGCAGTCGTTCCAGTTCCAGGCGTATCCCGAAACCGCGGAGTTCATCAAGTCGCTCGGCGCCAACACGCGCCTTGGCGTCCCCGGCGCGGTGCAGGAACGCGCCCGCGACCTGGTGACGGAAGCCGCGGCGCTGCGCGGCGCAGCAGCTGGACAGCCGTACAGCGCTTCGCTTCGATGCGGCGCACTAGCGATGAAGGAGCCTCGGCTCAGCGCAGCACGAACTTCCTGAGGACTTTGCGCACGCTGGTCGCTCGCTAGAGTACTTGGCTCAGGATTGCAGCATAGCACATCTTCGACGAGGCTCAGCACTCTGCGCTAGCCGTACACTCTCGCGAGTCTGAGCACTTTACCGATGCAGCTGCTCGAAGCGCAAGCACTCTACCCGCAAGAGCGCCTCACGGCTTCTGAATATCGATTGGCGCGTAGTACGGCTTGTCGCCGAGCGCGCTGCGTTTCGCGCGGAACTTCGGGCCCGCCAGCCCCTCGGTGCCGATCCAGTCCTGCCGGTGGTAGTTCCAGTTGTCGGGCGCGAGCGCCTGCGCCTTTTCCCAGTACTTGCGCGCCAGCGGCTCGTCACGCTCGAAGAAGTAGACGCCCAGCTTGAACGTCGGATCGGCCAGCGCTTCGTCCGATGTCGGCTTGCGGATCCGCTTCGCCATCTCCTGCGACGACCAGATGTACGGGCTCTTCGCGCCGTTCGCTGCCCAGTCGCGCACCAGCGGCAGATAGTCCTTGGTTGACGAGCCAATCTGCCTGAAGCCCGGTGTAGGCGCCTTCGTTGATGCGCAGCACCCGGCCCTGCTCGTCGACCCAGATACCCGACGGCACGTTGACGAGGTTGTACAGCTCGGTGACGAGGTGGGTCGTATCGATCAGCGCCGTGTAGGTCGGCTTCGCCGCGGCGTACCACTCTTCAGTCGCCGCCTTGCCGCCGGTATCCTGCGCGACCGCGATGATCTCGAAGTTCTTGTCTTTCAGCTCTTCGTAGACAGCCTGCCACCCGGGCAGGTCATAGCGGCAGCCTCACCAGGAGGCCCAGGTGATGACCAGGACCTTCTTCCCCCTGAAATCCGACAGTCGCACCAGCTTGCCGTCTCGATCCGGAAGCGCGAAATCGGGCGCCATCGCCGACTGGAGGAAGGCGTTGCGCGTCACCGGGATGTTGCCGAAGCTCCAGACGCGCGTGCTCGTGATCGACCGCGAACGCCTGCTGGAGCTTGCGCGCAAGCTCGGTGACGTTGAACCAGCCCTGGCCCGCGCGCGTGACGAACATCTCGCTGTCGCGGTCCTGCCGGACCGGGATGCAGAGCTCGGCGAGGCAGGCGCCTTCGGGCTTCAGCACGAAGTCGTTGATGCGCGGCAGGTCTTGCGGGACGACCCACAGATCGTTCGGATCGTTGAGCGTGCGTTCGAGCTCGACGACGCGATCCTGGTAGAGAACGGTCGCGCGCCCGCCCTGATCGCCCGGCGCCGGTTGCCGCTCGCTTTCAGTTCGCGCGCACGATGCGGCAGCGAAAATCACTGCCGCGCACGCTATGACCGTCAGTGTGGCGCGCTCCATCGCGTCCTTTCCTCCCCCGCTCAGCGGCCCGGAACCATGATGTGCGCGGCGCTCGTGCCCGCCTCCATCAGCCAGGCGCCGCCCTGGCGTCCGTGGTCGGGCAGGCCGATCGACGCGGTGGTCGCGCCCGGCACCGCGATGGTCACGTGCAGCTGCGCGCTGTCCTTGTCCTTGCCGTCCATCCGGAACCACAGTGAACCGAATTCCGGCTTGACCCGCGTTCCGGCCTTCTCGGCCGCGGCAATCGCGGCGTTCTCTTCCGCCGTGGTCTTCGTCTCGGCGCGAAGCTTGCGGTTCTGCGCTTCGCGCGGCAGGTTCGCCAGGTTCGTGCACTGCGCGGCGAACGGCGAACGGTCGCGTTCGTCGGAGCGATCGTAGCAGACCAGCAGGTTGTTGCCCTTTCGAATCACATCGTAGGTGTGATCCGGCTTCCACTTGATGAGGGTCGCCTCGCCAGGGAACCGCAGCGGCGACTTGGCGACAGCCTGTTCGATGACTTCAGCCGGAGTTTGCGCGTAGGTGACGGCTCGGCAGAAGCAGGGTGAGCAGCGCGATTGCGATGACTTTCATAAGGACATTCCGGCGGGCCTAGAGGCCCGCCACAAATACCATGGCGGGCCCAAGAGGCCCGCCCTACAGACACCATCTTGGCAGGCCTGAGAGGCCCGTCCAACAACCCACTGAACCCCCGAGGCGGGCCGGTTATTCAATCCGGCTACCTCTCCCCGGTTCGTTGAATAATGGTGGACCTTCAAGTGTTTAGAAAAAGCGACGTGACAGCCAAGGACCGCTCGCCGGCATTCGATGGCGACGCGCTCGACCACATGGGCGCCCTGCGGACGCTGTCGCTGCGGCTGGCGCAGAACCGGACCGAAGCCGAAGACCTCGTGCAGGACACCTACCTGCATGCGTTCCGCGCCTCGCATCGCTTCACGCCGGGCACGAACCTCAGGGCCTGGCTCCAGACCATCCTCACGAACCTCGCCAGGAACCGCCGGCGCGATCGGGTCCGCGTCCCGCGTCCGGATCGACGAAGTCGAGGTCGCCCGCGCCGCCGAATCCCACATCGCCGCAGAGGCATCGCCCGAGCAACGGCTGTTGAACGAAGTGGTCGGCCCCGCGCCTTCAAGCCGCGCTCGAATCGATGCCCAAGGCGCTTCGCGACGCCGTCTGGCTGCGTGACGTCGAGGACATGAGCTACGCGGACATGGCCCGCCGGCTGCGGGTGCCAATCGGGACCGTCATGTCGCGCATCTCGCGTGGCCGGCGACTGCTCCACGACCGGATGGTCCGGGGTGAGGTGAAGTGATGATGACCTGTCATGAGATCGACCGGCTGGTCACCCCCTTCATCGACGGCGAGTGCTCCGCGGAGGAGCGGGCCTGTGTGGTCGCGCACCTTCGAGAGTGTCCGACCTGTCGCGAGCGCGTCGACGCCGAGGCGTCAGCCAAACAGATGCTGCACGCGCATGCCACGGTCGCGCGAACGAGGTGCGGCCGCGCGTCTGGCGACCTCGTGTCCGCCCGGACAGCCGGCCGGCCTATCGCGCGCGACGCTCGCGCTCTTCGCCGTCGCCGCCGTCGCGACTGCTCGGTCTCTGGCTGCGGCCCGGCCACGGTGATGGCGGTCGGCGTGATCGGCGACAGCATTGCGCAGCACGAGCACCGGTTCACCGCGCGCTTCAACGTCGAGCGACCGCGAGTGCACGCTCGGCTGCGTCAAGGGCGGCGCCGAGTTCGTGCTCGTCACCGATACGCAGATCTATCGGATAAGCAACCAGCAACTGCCGGAGCTGGCGACGTTCGCGAACCGGCGAGTGCGAGGTCAGGGGACACTGCGACGGCGATCGGATCGTCGTCGGCCAGCATGCGCGCGAGCTGTAGGCCCGGCCTTTAGGCCGGGCGTCACCTCAGTCAGCCGGCTCGAGCTTCAGCACGACCCCGTCGACTTCTTCGGTCAGCAGGTAGATCAGGCCGTCCGGACCCTGGCGGACGTCGCGGATCCGCTGCTTGAGATCCGCGAGGAACGTTTCCCGCCGCGTCTCCCACATCTTGTCGTTGAACACGACGCGCTCGACGCCGCTCGCGCCGTTGGTCCGGCCGCGCACGATGCTGCCGACCATCAGGTTGCCTTTCCATGCCGGGAACCTGTCGCCCGTGTAGAACAGCAGGCCCGACGGCGTGATGCCCGGAATCCAGACGAGCAGCGACTGTTCGATCCCCGGCGCCATCGGACTGCCCATCGGCGAGGAGTCGTTGTTCCGCCCGTAGCCGTAGTCGGGCCATCCGTAGTCGCCGCCTGCCTTGAGGATGTTGACCTTGTCGCCGCCGTACGGGCCGAGCTCCACATGGAACATCTCGCCGGTGACGGGATGCGGGGCGATGCCGAAGTGATCGCGATGGCCGAGCGAATAG
The DNA here is from genome assembly GCA_963720005.1 of uncultured Acidobacteriota bacterium. Taxonomy (GTDB): domain Bacteria; phylum Acidobacteriota; class Vicinamibacteria; order Vicinamibacterales; family CAVVIG01; genus CAVREM01. The sequence goes on from CAVREM010000056.1 coordinate 66,997, forward strand.
ATCTCCGGTCGCGCATCCGGCTTGCCCACGAACGGATTGTCGGGCGGCACCGTGCCGTCGTCGCGCAGGCGAACCACCTTCCCATACACGGTATCGAGCTTGCGCGGATCGGGTCCCCCTTTGATGCGTCCGGCGGCGCCGCTGACGGTCATGTAGATCGTGCCGTCGGGCGCGAACGCCATCCGCGACGCGCCTTGAGTCACGGGGTCGCTGACGTACAGCTCCTGCACGTCGCGCAGACCAGCGCCGTCGTAGCGGCCGCGCGCGAGCGCCATCGGGGTGAGATTCTCAGTGCCCGCCTTCGAGTATCCGAAGTAGATCCACTTGTTCTCGGCGAACTTCGGGTGCACCACGATGTCGAACAAGCGCCGCATCGGCGGCAGGCCGGTGAGCGGCGTCGGGTCGAGCACGCCCTTGCGGATGGCGCGGATCTGGTTGGAGTAGCGCATGCTCACGAGCATGTCGCCGTCGGGAAGGATCAGCAGGCTCCACGGGCGGTCGAGGCCGCGTGCGACCGCGGACACCCGGACTTTGTGCTGATAGGTGTCGAAGACCGCCGGCAGCGCGGGCAGCGGATAGCCGCCCCGGCCCTGGCGGCCGGTCGGGATTTGTGAAGCGGCGGCGCCGCGCCGCGCTGACCGGCGGGCGGCGGTGTTCTGCGCGCCGCCTGTCGCACCTGCGAGGACGACGCCGGCGACAACGGCCAGCGAGAATGCACGGGCGCCTTCGACAATCTCATCAGGTATCCTTTTCGGCGATTTACCGTCTCTTAACACCCCACCGGCGCTGAATATTCAAGTCGGGGTTGAATAAGAGGGCGTCGCGAGGTGTTTAGAACAGCGATCTTTCACCCGGGCCCTCCGGGTCGCGCTGGCCGTCAACTGCGCCGACCTGCAGATCACCGCCAGGAGCCGTCGAAAAGGTTGGCTGGTGGGAAGTAGCCGGCCTCCTCGCTCAGGCCCGCTGCGGCGGCGATTCTGGTCCGGCGGTCGACGGCGGGAGGTGCGGCCTGAGCGAGTCGAACAAGCCCGTCCGGTGGCCGACGCTCAGCATCAGTGACAGAAAGCCCCCGTTCACCATCCCGAGCGTCTGTTCGGCAAACGCCTGGGCGCGCGTGGTGTCGAGAACTGTGCTCATCATTCACACCGATCGCGAATCAGTTGGGTCGGTGGAAATAAAATAGGCCGACCCTGAAAGGGTCGGCCTACAAATCGCGACTACTGACTCCCGACTACCGACTCTCGACTATTACGGTTGCTGGCCGGTCTTCTTCGCGTCGGCGGCCGCCTCTTCCTTCGCTTCTTCACGCCGCGCGCCGGCGAGGATGCCGATCATCGAGTGGTTGCCTTCGTGGCAGGCGTACTCGTAGACCTGATCGTCGCTCCTCTTCAGGCGGATCATGAACGACCACGGCTGCGTCCAGGTCTTCGGATCGTCGACGGTGATCACCCAGTTGATCCAGTCGGCCGCGACGCGCGTGAAGCGCTCGGTCACCTTCACGTCGGGCGTCGAGCCCTGGAAACCCTGGAGGTAGTTGGTCGTTTCGACCACGAGCGTATCGCCTTCCCAGCGGCCGTTCGGCTTGCCGAGCCACTGGCGGACGTTCGACGGCAGCGTCGCCTTGCTGGTGATCGGCACCATGCGCGCGTCGTGCGCCATCTCCTGCAGGAGGACGACGGTCTCGGGCGACTGGATGATCTGCAGGTAGCTGTTGTAGCCGGCGCCGGTGCGCGGCGCGCCGAAGGTCAGGCAGCGCTCGCCGAGCGGCAGATCTTCGGGCCCGGCGGGCCGCCGCGGCTGCGGCGCCTGGCGGGCCGGGCCGCGGCGAAGCCGCGGCCGCGGCCGCCGCGCCGCTTCTCGCCTTCGGGGGTCAACGGCGGCATCATGCCGTTCTGCGGGTCAATGATCAGCGACGTGCGCGTATCCCACTCCCGCTCCGCCATCCAGAACTGGTTGTAGTTGCCGGTGGTCGGGTCGTAGGAGGTCTGGTCGAACTTGCCCTTCTCTTTCGTGTTGAGCGCGAGCTGGATGAAATCTGCGAAGATCGCGTCGCCGCCGTCTTGGGCGTTCTGCGCGACCAGCTCCTGCAGCTCCTTGAGCTCGGCCTGGGTGATTTCCGTCTTGTCCTTCCACTGCGTCGGCCGCGTCATCGGCGTCACGCTGTTGTTCGCCCAGACGCCCTGGAGATCGGGATTGCCGTCAGCGGTCCGCGGGACCTTGTATGACGGATCCGTGCCGTACTTCGCGCCAGGCAGCTGGGCCGGCGACTGCGCAATGATGGAAACCGCCGCGAGCGTGAATGCGACCAGAACCGCGCCAAACGTTCTCATGGAACCCTCCGACAGTCGGTAGTCCGTAGTCGGTAGTCGCCAGTCCGATAGTCAACGGAACGTGTATTGTCTAGTCCGAAACCCAGGCTGGGCCGCGCACTTGTACCTCTGGATACCAGCCGGCACAACTACCTGTTTCGGGTAATCAGCCCGGCTGCAAACCACCGCACGTATAATGCGCGAACATGCGCGGACCGCGCACTTGCGCCGCCGTCGGTTTGCTGGCGGCCTTCGCCGTCGCCATCGGTGCGCCGTTCGCCGTCGCCGCGACGGATCTCCCTGGCGTCCTGACCGAGTACACCGTCACGTCCTGGGGCCAACAGGACGGCTTCCCGCTCGGCAATACCTGGGCGATCGCGCAGGACGATGACGGATACCTGTGGCTCGGCACCGATGCCGGGCTGTTTCGATTCGACGGCGTTCGCTTCGTGCCTGGACACCCCCCGAGGCCGAGCCGCCCCTGCGCGGCTCGGTCCGATCGCTGCTTGTCGGCTCGGGATGGCAGCCTGTGGATCGGCTATGGCGAGGCGGGCCGCGCGGTTCGCGTGCAGGACGACGCTCCCGGATTTACGGCGAGGCCGAAGGGCTGCCGCGGGCGGCGGTGACGGCGCTTCTCGAGGATCGCGACGGCAGCATCTGGGCGGCGTCGTCGCGCGGACTCTTCGCGCTGCACAACGAGCGATTCGAGAGGATAGGACTCGACACCGGCCTGCCCGACACGCCGGTTTACGGCATCCGCATCGATTCGCGCGGGCGGCATGGTCGTCGGCACCGGTGCCGGGATTTTCGCGGCGCGTCGAATCGTCTGCCCGGTTCGAGCTCCTGTCGCCTGCTCAAGAGGGCGTGCCGCGCTCGCTCACCGATGATGGCGGCGGCGCGCTGTACGTCACGGATTCGATCGTCGGGTTCCGGTCGGTCGGGGATGCGCCAACCCCTGCCGGCGATCCCCTTCGCCGCGGCCGCGGTTACGCGCGTCTTTCGCGACAGCCACAACAACATGTGGGTCGGCACGCTCGGTCAGGGTCTCTGGCGCGTTCGTCCGGGCGGTCCGAAAGAGGACTTCGTGATCGAGCGCGCGATCGAGCTGACCGGGCTCTCGAGCGACGGCGTGCTCGACGCTCATGGAGGATCGCGACGGCAACCTGTGGGCCGGGACCTCCGAAGGGCTCAACCGGCTGGTCCCGCGCCGCATCATCCGCGTCACCGATCTCGGGCTCGTCACAGGCGTCGAGTCGGCGCCCGACGGCGACGTGTGGGTCGGCACGATCGACGAGCTGGTCCGGTTTTCCGCTGCCGATACGGGATCGCCGCTCGCTCGGGTCCGCTTGGCCGGCTCGCGCCTGCGGACGATGCATGCCGACGGGGATGCGCTGTGGGCCGTCACCAATCGCGGCATCGTCGGCCTCAAGGGCCGGGACGCGACGCTGCGGCCGATTGCCGGCACCGAATCGCTGCGGCAGGTCTCGCGCTCTGACGAACGACAACGAGGGCCGGCTCTGGCTGTACGACCAGGCGCAAGGACTCTTCACGCTCCATCGCGGCCTGCTCGAACCAGTCGCCTTGCCGGAAGACCGCCGCGCCGATCGCATTGCGCTGATGCACGCCGACACGACCGGGCGGGTGTGGCTGGTCTTCGCATCCGGCCAACTCGGCGAAGTCGTCGGCCGCGTGCTGAAGATGCACGACGCGGGCAGCGGCTTCGAGCCGAGCCTCGTCCACGCGATCCATGAAGACCGCGACCGCGTGATCTGGTTCGCTCGCACCGACGGGTTGACCCGCTACGCCGATGGCCGCTTCGCGCACGCTGACGCGGGACAAGGGCTTCCCGCTCAGGAACCTCACCGGCCTGGTCGAAGATCGAGCGGGAAACTTCTGGATCGGATCGAATCTCGGGATTGCGCGGATCAGCCGGGCCGAAATCGACAAGGCGTTCGCCGCCGGCCGCGCGGACACGATTCAGTACACGCTGTTCGATCGTTCCGACGGCATCGCCGAGCACGCCTCGGGCGGTATACAGCCTCGGCCGACCCGCCACCAAGGCGAGCGACGGACGCGTCTGGTTCGTCACCGGCGCCGGCATCACCATCATCGACCCCAAGACGCTTGAAACCGTGCGGCCGCCCGCGCCGGTGCGCGTCGAGCGCGTCATCGCCAACGACACGACGTTCGAGGCTGCCCCGGGCCTGCACCCTTCCGGCTCGCAGCTCGCGCCTGCAGATCGACTACACCGAGGTCAACCTGACGTCCCCGCTGCGCACCAACTTCCGCTACAAGCTGGAAGGGTTCGATGCCGACTGGATTACGGCCGGCACCCGGCGCCAGGCGTACTACACCAACCTGCCGCCGAGGCCGTACCGCTTTGTCGTCGTGGCTCGCAACAGCGAAGGGATGCCGCTGTCGGAGACGGCGTGGGAGTTTGCGATCGCGCCGATGTTCTACCAGACGCGGTGGTTTTCGGCGGCGATCGTCGCGCTGGTGGCTTTCGCCGGATGGGGCGCGTGGCGGCTGCGGCTGCGCCAGGTGCGGCGCGAGTTCTCGCTCCTCCTGCACGAGCGGACGCGCCTGAGCCGCGAGATCCACGACACCCTGCTGCAGAGCCTGGTCGGCATCGCACTGCAGTTCGACGCGCTCGCCGGTGAATTGCCGGCGGCGGCAGGCAGGACGAGGGAGCATCTGGTGCGGATGCGGAAGCAGGTCGAGGAGCACATCCGCGAAGCGCGCCACTCGATCTGGAACCTGCGCTCGCCGACGCTGCGGCGGCGCGACCTCGGCACGGCGCTGCGCGCCTTTGCGGAACAGGCCACCGAGTCGGCCGGCATCGCCGTCGACGTCGAGGTCAACGGCACGCCGCCGCGGCGGGTGCCGCGCGTCGAAGAGCAGCTGCTCCGCATCGGCCAGGAAGCGATCAGCAATGCGGTGCGCCACTCGGGCGCGAGCCGCATCCAGGTCCGCCTCGACTATCGGCCCGACGACGTCGTCCTGAGCGTCGCCGACGACGGCCGCGGCTTCGACCTCGCGCGCACCGAGAGCGAGCCGAACGGTCATTACGGGCTGATCACGATGAAAGAGCGCGCGGCGGAGATCGGCGGCACCCTCTCGATCGAGTCGCGAGCGCCGGCGGGCACCGGATCAGCGCGGTCGTGCCGCAGTCGCTGCGGGTGGAGGAGCGGCTCGAGGAACGGGCGGATGTCGGCGTAGGATTCGCGTCCTCTGCGTGGACGATCACCGCATCGTCCGCGAAGGCATCTCGCTCATCATCAACCGGCAGTCCGACATGGAAGTCGTCGCCCTCGCCGCGTCGGGCGAGGAGGCGGTGGCGCTGTATCGGAAATACCGGCCCGACGTCACGCTGATGGACCTGCAGCTCGGGGCGATGAGCGGCGTCGAGGCGATTCGCGCGATTCGCAGCGAGAGCGCCGCGGCCAACATCGTGGTGCTGACGATGTACCAGGGCGACGAAGACATCTATCGCGCGCTCGAAGCCGGCGCGACGACCTACCTGCTGAAGGACACGCTGTCAGACGACCTCATCCGCGTCGTGCGGGAAGTCCACGCCGGGCGGACGCCCGATCCGCCCGGAAGTGGAGGCGCGGCTCGCCGAGCGCGCCGTCCCGGCCGGCCCTGACCGCCCGGGAAGTCGAGGTCGCTGGAGCTGATTGCCGAAGGCATGCGCAACAAGGAGATCGCCGCGCGCGCTCGGGATCAGCGAGGAGACCGCGCAGGTGCACGTGAAGCACATCCTGGCGAAGCTGAAAGTGAAGGACCGCAGCGCCGCCATCACCGTCGCGCGGTCCTGCGCCGCGGGATTCATTCACGCGTCTGTCCATAGGCGAGCTCTGCGGCTTACGGATGCGTTGACGTCAGCGCGTGCGGCTGCTGTCGCACGAACCGTCCCGCCAAGTGCGCCGGCCGATCGGCGAGCCTTGGCGCTCGAACGGCTCCGTGCAGTCCGTGATCCGGCCGGCCGGTACGTCGCAGCCGCGTCGAACGCCCTGCACGTCTCCAAGCCCAACTGCTCGCCTGCGTACCTGCGACCGCGATCTCTATCTCGCCAGCGGGTCCGGCCGGATCTGGAACCTCACCAGGTTGCCGGGTTCGACGGGCCCGCCCTCGATGTGCCACGCGGCGTCGGCGCCGTAGGTGGCGTAGAGTCCGCGGCCTTTCCAGCCGGCGTTCGGATTGTCGATGCGGCCGTCCATGCCGCGGCTGTGGAAGGCCATCGGGAACGGCACGCGCATCATCACCCACTGCTTCTTGTCCGGCAGGAAGGCGATCAGCGAATCGGAGTTCGAGCCGTTGACGATCGGCACGTTCTCGCCCAGGCCGAGCGTGTTGAACTGATCGACCCAGTTGTAATAGTGGAAGTCGGTGCCGATCGTCGTGCCCTTGAACGTCGGACCGGGGACCGGATAGAACGTCCAGCCTTCCTTGCAGTGCAGCCCATCGCGCGTCGCGGGGCCGTTCAGCGTCTTGCACTTCTTGCGATCGAAGCTCGCCAGCTGGCTGCTCGACGCGAGCGCCATCCAGATCACGCCGTTGCGGTCGACGTCGACGCCGCGGGTCCGGTAGCCGAGCTCCTTCGGCACCGTGTACCGCTCGGTGATGCAGGTCTGCGGCGGATTGTTGCCGGGCTCGAAGCGGAACAGCTCGCCCGGGTAATCGTCGGTGACTCCCCACAGCGAGTCGTCGACCGGATTGGCGACGACGCCGTACGAGTACGTGCCGATCGGCACGCGCGTATCGCGCGCCGGATCGAAGGTCGCCGGCTTGGCAGTGGCGCCGCGGCCGGTCGCCGGCTCGTTCCAGGGCTTGGTGATCTTGCCGTCGCCGTTGGTGTCGAGCACCGCCGGGCACCAGCCCTGCGAGGCCTGCTCGTCCTTGGTCGCGTCGTACTTCTTCGTGTCGATCCACCCGAACGCCAGGCGGTCGCCGCTGAAGTAGAGCGTGTTGTTGTCGTCTTCGGCGAACTGCAGGTGATGCGTGGAGAAGCAGGTGTCGATCAGCGTGAACTCTTTCGTCTTCGGGTCGTAGTACGAAGCCTGGCGCGACGAGGTCGCCATCGGGAAGTACTCGCCGAACTTGTTGCCCGCGCCGCCGCAATACGCCGGGTTCTGGCGGTTGCGGATCTGCGACGTCATCCAGACGCGGCCAATCTGGTCCATCATCGGGTTGTGGGGATTGGCCGGATCCACCCATATCTGTCGCTCACCAAAGTTTCGATACGGCTGGAACTTCCCGCCGGCGAAGAACGAAGGAATCGTCGATCGGTCCTCGCGAGTCGGAAGCTTCAGCATCTCCGACCAGTGGTTCACCGGATCGGCGATGAGCAGGTTGTCGTTGCCGATGTCGACGCCGTAGACCAGGCCGTTCGGATTGACGCGCGGGTTGCGCTTGTCGGTCGCGATCTCATCGTGGACGAACGCGACGTTGTCGCCCCAGTTCCACATCGTGATGACGATGTTCCGCTCGATGCCGCTCGGGCGCGGCGGCGTCGATTCCGGCACCGCGCCGCCTGTGATCGCGTTGGTCCATTCGGCGAACATCTTCAGGCCGCGCTCGCGGCCGAAGCCGGTCATGAACGAGCTCATCAGCGTGCCGCGCTGCCCGCGCTGGACGCGGTGATCCCAGGCCGCCTCTGCCGACGGGAACTTCTCGAGATCCGGAATGGTGCGCGTCGGCTTGCTGCCGACCTGGTGGCAGCGCGTGCAGCCCTTGATGTTGTTGATCCACTCGGCCTGATCGGTCATGCCCGGCGCGATGCCGTTGCCTTTCGGACCCGTGCCGGGGAACTCGCTGGCGGCCGGCAGGTTGATCATCGACAGCCAGTAGTTGCTCGGATAGCTCTGCGCCGCGTCCTGCGGCGTGCGCGCGAGGACCGCCGCGAGCTTGACGTTCTGCTGCCCTGCCTTGACGCCGACCGGCTTGCTGTCGGTGAGCCCGTAGCCGCGAACCCACAGGTCGAACTGCGCCGGCGGCAGCTCGGGCAGCACGAAGCGGCCCTGATCGTCGGTGACGACGATCTTCCGCAGCTTCGCCGGGAAATCCCGGGTCTCGGCGATCACCCACACGCCCGCCTCGGGGCCCTTGCCGCTGGTGACGACGCCCGAGATGAAGCTCGTGTTCTCGGCGGCGGTCACCTCGACGCGCGATGCCGCGACGGCAAACGCGGCGGCCGTTGCCGCAACCACCACGCCGACTCCCAGTTGTCCTGCCCTGCTCCGCATATGACCCCCGTGAGACTCTTCTATATCAGAAATTGAGCCGGACGCTCAGATCTCGTCGGTCGGAGGTCGGCAGCACCGCGACCGCTGTCGCGTCAGTGACTTTGGATACACGTCGAAGAAGGACCATCAGCGGAAGCACCTCGAATCCAACCTGGTGAAAATGCGCGCGACACGCAGCGACGATCGCGGCTTCCGCAGGTCGAAGTTCTTTGCTGACATCATGGAGAGCGATTGGGTAGGCTTGCACCGCGCGGATGCCGGATGCACGACGTCCTGCCCCTTCATCCAGCGCAGCAAGGCACACCGACTTGAACTGGAGCCGCCGGTACACAATCAAGAGTTACCTCGTGTCTGCAATTTGGACCGCGCCAGTGATGGCGCTCGTCCTCGAGCAAGCGACATTCCGAATCGCGCATAACTACCGGCTGGATTTCGGGTGGATTCCCGGTTTCGTCGTCGACAGGGAAGGAACGATCGCCCTGGCGGACTACGCCATCTCGTCGTCGATTGCATTCATCGTCTTTACCTTCAGCTCGATGATTGTGGCGATTCAGGTGGCAAGCGGCCAGTTGACGCCCCGCATCATCGCGACGACGCTGCTGCGCGACACGGCGATCCGCCGGTCGGTGGGCCTGTTCGTCTACGTGCTGCTGCTCGCCATTTCGGTCAGGACCAGAACCGACACGATTCCCCGTTTCCTTGTGAGCCTTACAGGAATCCTGGCGCTCGTCAGCGTGATCGTGTTCATGTTCCTGATCGATCACGCGGCGCGGCTGCTCCGCCCGGTCAACATCGTGTGGCGAATCGCGCGGCAGGGGCTCAAGGTCATCGACGACGTCTATCCTGATCCGATCGGCCCCGCAACGCTGCCGACGCAAGCGCTGGAAAAGCGCGGCCCACCGGAACGGACGATCTTACATAGCGGCAGTTCGGCGATCGTCATCGCCGTCAACGTGAATGCGCTGGTCGCGGAAGCCAGGAAGGCGGACGCCGTCATCGAAGTCGCGCCGTGCGTCGGCGATTTCGTCGCCGAAAACGATCCCCTGTTCCGGCTGCGCGGCAGCGGCGCGGCGAAGGTCGACGAACGCCGTCTGCGCAGTCAGGTGGCATTCGGGCGCGAGCGCACTATCGAGCAGGACTCGACCTTCGCCTTTCGCGTCATCGTCGACATCGCCATCAAGGCGTTGTCGCCGGCGATCAACGACCCGACCACCGCCGTCATCGCCCTCGACCAGCTTCAGCGGCTGCTGCGCGCGGTCGGCGATCGCGATCTGCACAACGAACGGATACTCGATCGGGATGGGCAGCTCAGGGTCCTCTTCCGGACACCAAACTGGACCGATTTCGTGCAGCTGACCTTCAGCGAGATCCGCCACTACGGCGCCGGCAACCTCCAGGTTGCGCGACGCATGCGCGCGATGATCGAGAACGTCCTGCCAAGCCTGCCCGAGGCGCGCGTCCCCGCGATTCGCCGTGAGCAGGAGCTGCTCGATCGCACCCTGGAAAACGTCTATGTCTTTCGCGAAGACATGGCGCTTGCCCGGATTCCCGATTCACAGGGGTTGGGAGGAGCGGCGGGCCGCTAGCGCAACCGCTGGCTCTGGTGCCAGAGCCGCCAGGCCGCGGGATCCGGCGGCAACGTCTGACCGGTGATGTCGCGCAGCGCCTGGAACACCCAACCGCGCGTTTCCGGATCGAGCGAGTAGTCCTCGGTGTAGTCGAGCAGCCGCGGCACCGCTCGCCGCCGCTGCTGCGCGTCGAGCATCCCGGACTGGGCGAGGCTGCAGGCGGCGCGTTCGCGGATCATCGCCGAGCGATCGTCGTGGAAGATTTCGAGCAGCGGCTCGATGACCGCGTCAGTACCGAGAAAGGCAAGTCCCTCGACCGCCCAGTAGCGGATGTTCTCGTTGGGATCGTGCATCGAGGCGCGGATGATCTCGAACGCCCGTTCCGGCTCGATGCCGCGGTTGCCGACGAGCGCGATGTCCCAGAGCGCGTTCGCACGCGGACCCTGCGCGCCGTTCCGTGCGTCGGCCTCGAGGCGGTCGATCGTCGCCGCACTGAGCGCCAGGCCGCGGGCCGACACGTTGATCTCGATGGCCGCGGCGCGCACCCGCATGTCGTCGGAGTTGATCGCCATCCGGAACAGCGACTCGAGGCCGGGCGTGGATCGGATCGCGCCAAGCCAGCCGCGGGCGCGTGCCATGATTTCCTCGTTCGCGCCTCGGTACCGGTTGATCGACCGCTCCAGCAGGAACTCGGCCTGCTGCTGCGCCGTCATCGTTTCAGCGCTTCGAGGTGATGCTCGGACAGGACGGACGCCGACGCGCGCGTCCCTTGCGGCGGCGCGGCGCCGGCTGCGTGCAGGCTTGTGAAGAGAGCCAGACTTCCCGCGGCGAACGCCGTCGTCAGGACCCTGCGCATGCGCTCGCCAGGCGCAAGGCCAAGACCACCGAGCGCGTCGCGATCCCGCGGGAGAATCGGCCGGTGCCGGCCGGGCGTGTCCGAATGTGGGACGGCGGTGGCAGTTTCGTCAGCCGCGGCGCGGCAACGTCGGCATGGCGCGCGCGGCTGTTGCCGCAGCCTCAGAACTTGAAGCCGAAGGCGTTCGACCAGCCGTAGTCGTTCTTGGAAAATCCTTCGGGCGGCTGGCTGTCGTAGTTGTCGAAGAGCCCGAACCGGAAATACCAGTCTCCCGGCAAGTTGAAGTCCAGGTCGAATCGGTAGACCAGCCGGTACCGGTCGTCAATCGTCAAGCTGGGATAGTACGTGAGCCGCGTGATGAGGTCGGTGATCTTCAGCTTCTCGGTCATGAACTCCGAACCGAAATAGGCCTCGGCGGAGTCCTTGTTCGGCAGCGTCGGGTCGGTGTAGTTCTCGTTGGTCCACGCCAGCCCCGCCCCGAGCGCCAGGTGCTGCGACGCCGAGCGCAGCACGTATCGGCCGCCACCGCCACCAATCGTCGTCCGCAGATCCAGCCCTTGTTCTTCGCTGTTCAGGAAGTCCTGGGTGGTGTTGACGTACCACCGGCTGCCAAGCAGACGGCGGAAGTCGTTCCCGAGGTCCCACCGCTTGGTGTCGGGCGCGTTGTCCTGCGAGCTGTCGAAGATGTTGGCGAAGATGACGTCGACATAGCGCTCGTCGCGGTACGAGATGTTCGTCCCGAGCGAGAGCTGTGTCGCCGAGTTGGTTCGCGTCATGCTGTAGCCGAAGTCCAGCGCCGTGTCCCACCGCGACCAGAACGCCCGCTCGAACGGCTGCACGACCGCCACCTCCGCCAGCGGCACGCTCGTCCCGGCGATCTGCACGACCGGCTTCTTGTCCGGGTCGAGGCTCAACGAGCCCGAGATGCGCCTTCCGTCGAATGTCTCCACGATGAACTGCCGCTTGCTTTCGAGCGCGGCGACGTCTTCCCACTCGATCTTGAAGTCGGCATCCGAATAGGCGGTCTCGAGTGTCAGGACGTCCTTTTCGACCCTCTTGATCTCGCCGACCAGCCTGTCGCCGCTGGTCGTGGTCACCACGTCCTGGCCGTATGCCACGCCGACGCTTCCGAAGACCGCAAGGCTGAGGGCAGCCACTCCAGTTCTCACAACTGAAAAGATCGACCTGCAACCGGGTCGGCCCATTTCTGTCCTCCATCGTCGCGCGTCTGACTCGCGGCCAGACGCGTCTGAGGTTCGTCGGGCCGCCGCAAGATGTTTGCCGCAGGCTTCGCGCGCGCGTCGCGGTTCATGCGCGCGGCTTGTCGAATGCCGCTGGCCGGATGGCTCCGGTATTCCGGACGCCCCTCTATCAGGTCGGATGACCTGCACGCGTCGCTCGTGAACGACCATGTGAAGCCGGCGATGTTTGGGAGATCCTCAACAAATCCAGCGCTTCGGCCGCCCGTCACACGGCACGAGGCTTGCCGCCAGCCGGTAGTCCGAGGTCATTCCGAATGTGTCGCCAGCCCCAGGGCGACCCGGCGCCTCGGTGGCTATCTGTCCATGCACGCCAAGTCGTCACCGGCTTCTGCTGTTTGCCGAGCTCGCGAGTTGGGGTCTCGGCCTCGCGGGCGTGGTGTGGTGGGGCGCGTTCCAGGTGGGCCTGGCCCGAACGACGCGGAACGATCTCGAGCGTTTCGAGCAGCTTCAGCACTTCGCCCTTAGACCGACCGCGCCCGACCAATCCCTGTGGGCGCCCAAGCGCGTGAGCGCCTGGCGGAAGGCGCTTCTCGAGCCGGCTCCTGATCCCCTCGCCGTGCTTCGAATCCCGAAGCTGCGACTCGAGGTGGCGGTGCTGCCTGGCACTGACGATCGCACGCTCGACCGTGCTCTCGGGCACATCGAGGGCACGGCGCTGCCGGGCACCGACGGAAACCTCGGCATCGCCGGTCACCGCGACGGCTTCTTCCGGGGACTGAAGGACATCGCTCCGGGCGACGTGATCGAGATCGATACGATTCAGGGCAAGGACGTCTTTCGCGTCGAGCGAACCTGGATCGTCGATCCGGAAGACGTCTCGGTGCTCGACCCGACGCCCACGCGCGCGCTGACACTGGTCACCTGCTACCCCTTCTACTTCGTCGGCTCCGCCCCTCAACGGTTCATCGTCCGCGCCGTCCGTGTCGCGCCTCGCGCGCAGGCGGGCGTGTTGCCGCTTCTTCCCAGTCAAATCGCAAACCCTCGCGGAGAGCGTTCAGGAATGGAGAGAGCCTTATGACACGTGCAACAATTCGGGTCGCGCTGGCGGCGGCGATCGTCTGTGTGACGGCCGGCGTCTCGCAGGCGCAGCAGACGTCGACGGCGTGCGGAAACCAAGAGCTTCGAAGTGCTCGCGGTGGACGGCAACACGCTGGTCGTCAGGCTTCCGGAAGGCACGAGGGAGCTGACCGTTGCCGATGACTTTCGCTTCATCGTGAACGGGCAGCCGATGTCCGTCCGCGAACTGAAGCCGGGCATGAAAGGCACGGCCACCATCACCACGAAGACGACGGTCACGCCGGTGACCGTCACCGAGGTGAAGAGCGGCACCGTCGTCGTCCGCTCCAGTGCGAACATCATCGTACGGACCCCCGAGGGAGTCCGGAGTTTCACGCAAGGGGAAGTGGACAAACGCGGCATCAAGATTATTCGCAACGGTAAACCGGTGCAGCTGTCCGAGCTCCGCGAAGGCGATCAGCTGAGCGCGACGTTCATCACATCGGGGCCGCCGCGGGTCATGACCGAGCAGGAAGTGCGGGCGACCGTTCCGGCCGCGGCCGCTACCGCGGGAGGGGCACCGCCGGCCTCTGCGGGGAGCGGCTTCGACCGCAAGCCAGCGGCCGCAGCGTCGTCAACAGCAAAGCCGGCGCAGTCGTCAACAGCAACGACTCAGTCCGCATCGGCGGCCCCGTCTCAATCGGCCAGGACGCTGCCGAAGACGGCAAGCTCGTGGCCGTGGGTCGCGCTCGCGAGTATCCTCCTGCTCGTGGTGGGCCTCTCCCTGACTGTCATGCGTCGTCTGGCTCGGTAGGCGCCTCTGGTCCAAAGGCCGCGCGCGTGCGCCGACGCCGCGCGCGGCCGCATTCACTCGTCGGGTCTTGCTCGCGGTGACGCACATATGGTGATCGACATCTCACGGCGTGCTCGTCGTCAATACGAGGGTGCCACGGCGTTTGTCCTCGCGTTGGCGGCAGTCGCCGCCGGCGCGTCCGGCGTTGGACACGGCCGCGGCATCGTCGCGGCCCAGGCGTCGAACCCGTGCGCGCTGCTCACGACGGACGAGATTCAGCCGCTCGCAGGGACCGCCACGGTCGCCGACGGTCTGCCGAATTCGCAGGCCGCCGGGTCGCTCAGGTGTCGATATGCGTGGGGTACGGGCACCGGCCGTTCTACGCTCGACGTCACCGTCAACGATGCCGCGCGGATGTATGCGGGCGCGAGTCCGGAGCGCATCAAGCAGCAGCTCCTGGAGTCGGTCAGGCCCGAGACGGCAGATGCGGTCATCCCTGAGGTTGGCGAAGCGGCCGTGTTCAGGCCCGACTCGCCCGCGTATGCCGGTGCGACCGCTTTCATCAAGGGCCGCATCCTGCAGGTGCACCTCGACGGAGTCTACGCTCGCGACAAGAAGGATCAGGTCATCGAGCTGCTGAAGCTGGCGGCGGGGCGCCTGTAGCCGGCACCGCGGCACGAGTCAACCGTTCCTCGACGGCGCGCGCTTCAAGATTTCTCAACGACAGAAGGAGTGGCGATGGGGTCGCGCAGAGCCTGTGTGATCATCGGCAGCTTGCTTCTCGGGCCACTCGCCGCCACCCCCGCGATGGCGCAACAGCAGCCGCCGACGAGCCCGGGGCTGTGACGAGCTGTTTCAGTCGCCCGGCGTCGCATGGCGAGGGACGAACGGGACGATGACCCTCGAGCAGCTCGCCTCGTACGTCGCGCCCGTTCTCTGGTTCTCGCCCGACGAGCCGACGCTCCAGCGCCGCAGCGGGCCGGACATTCGCATCCCGACGACGATGCCGTTCGAGCCGACGGCCAACGCGCCCGTCATGTACTACCAGGTCACGACGATCGACGGCCTGCCGGGCGAGAAGGCGGACACGCTGCAACCCGACCGGAGCAACAAAGGGCAAACGATCGTCGACTTCGACACGGTCACGGCGCTTCGCATCAAGTACATCGCCTATTTCCCCGAGGAATCGGGCGTCGGCCAGCACCTGCACGACATCGAGCCGACGGAAGTCCGTGTGGTGGTGGGCCGCGCCAACGGCGCGCTGGCAAGAAACCAGGGATTTGTGTGCGATTCCCCTGACTACCTGATCGTGGTGGTCCGCGTGACCGGCGAAGCGCACGGCAACCCCTGGTACTACAACGTCCTGCTGGTCGACACCGATACGCGGCTGCCGATTCATGTGCTCGTCGAAGAGGGCAAGCACGGGATGGCCACCGACAAGAACGCCGACGGGTACTACACGCCCGGCTACGATGTGAGCGTCCGCACCAACGACGCGTGGGGCGTGCGCGATACGATCCGCGGGGGCTCGCTCCTGAGCGGCAAGTTCGAAGGTTGGATGGCGAAGGTGCGCAGGCCGGAGCACCGCGTGCTGCCGCCGTTGCCTCCGGACAGCCCGCTGCGAGAACGGCTGCTGAACCGGAGCGGCGAGGCGCCGGACAACGCGGTCTACGAGCTTCGGCCGTATCCGTCGTCGTCACTGGCGACGGATCGGCTCCTCCGCCAGAAGATCGCAGAGAAGGAGACGCCGAACTGGCCGGTCGTCCAACCCCGCGCGTCCGTCGGGCCGATCGTCGAGGCGATCAGCGAGGGGCGCGAGCTCAAGCCGTTCTCAGTGGCCTACCGCTACGACGGAACGGCCGGCTTCGCCGCGGCGTTCCCGCTGCTCATCGTCAAGAACGTGTCGGAGCCCTTGTCGGGGGGATACCTCGTCAATCGCTTGTACACCAGCGACAAGAACCTTCGCGACTGGGGCTGGATGGTCATGTACACGCCCTCCGGATCGCGTTGGTTCGACGAGTACGTGGCCGGAGGCATGGACACGAACCGCTTCGAGAACGAAGACGGCACCACCGGGAAGACCCGAGCGTTCGTGGCCGAAGCCGGCATCAAGCTCCGCTTCAGGGCGCCGAACCGGATCCTCGGTTCGATCACGAACTTCTGGGGCTTCCGCGCCGGCGTGAAGAGCGTGGGCGCCTTCGACATCGACGACCTTTCTTACATCATCGAAATCGGCGCCGGCGTCTGGTAACGGGCGTCACCGACCGCTCTGCTGAGCGGCTCGCGCGACGCTGGCCGAGGCCAGCGTCTGCAGCAGCCGTCCCGCCGCTGCAGCCAGGTTGCCCGGCAGCTCGGAGGAGACTGGCTCGCTTCGACGAATCACGTGGGCCTGGACGACGCGATCGGCGGTGGTGACGACCAGTTCCACCGCTCCGACCAGCTGGACGCTGTCTGCGGTCTCGAGATGCCAGGTGATCAGCGTGACGGACATCGCCTCGGCATTGCCGGAGTCGACCAGCTGAACGTTCGGGCTCGACGCAAAGGCGAGCCGCAGGGCCGAGTCGAGGTAGCGCGGCGGCGCCGACGACCAGCGCCAGACCGCGTCCTCGACGAGCTCGCCGTCCGGCGCCTGGTGGAGCAGCCGGCGGCCGATGTGTGAACGCGCCTGCGTTTCGAGGAGCCGGACCGGCACGGCGTCAACCGGCACCGTTCCCCTGGCCTGGTCACCGACGTCGAGAGGCTGGGTCGCCGGCTCGATGAGTTGAGGCTCGATCATCCGTGCGGCGATCACATCCGGACGCCTCAGCTGGCACGCCGATCCTCCGGACTCCCGCCAGAATGACGGCCAGGGCGATTGTCGAGCGATGAACGCGTGTCATCGCGGCTTGCTCGGCGGCTGGCGTGGGCCGTAGACGACCGACTCGGGCTGTTCTTCCAGCCTGCGGGCGAGCTCGCGCAGCTGCTCGAGCGCATCACGAATCGCCGGCAACGAACGACGCAGATCGTCGGCCGCCAGGCTCGTGCGATCGGCCGCGTCGCGTGCCGTCCGCGTCGAGCCGGGCACGTCGGCGTCGCGTAGCGCGGCGCGCGCGTCTTCAGCGAGCTGGACCAGCGCCCCTTCCTTTCCCATCAGCGCATCGATCTGCGTCGCGATCTGCCCGACCTGCGTCGTCGTGGTCGCAAAGAACGACCGCGTGTCGGCGCTCAATTGAGGCAGCTCGCTTTCCCGGATGATCCGTTCGACGTTGGTGAAGAACTGGTCGCTGCGGTCGAGACTGTCGGGGATTCGCGCCACGATGTCGCGCAGCGTCGCCAGCGTCATCTCCGCACGTTCCAGGACTTCCGGCAGCCGATCCTGGACCACCGCCAGCGGCGATGGCATCGACGCCACGTATGGCCGATCGGGCGTGAACCCGAGTGCGACTGGCGGAGGCGGGTCGGCGGGGACGTCGAGCAGGAGATAGGCCTCGCCCGTGACCGGGTTCCCGACGACGCGGGTTCGAAGATTCGGAAACACCGCAAGTTCCGCCATTTGCTGGATGCGCTGCACGTTTCCGCCGATCGAGGCTATCCGCTCCTGGAACACTTCGAACGTGATCTCGATCGTCGATGCGGTCCCGCCGGCATCGACGCGGAGATCCGACACTCGTCCCACGGGCACGCCTCGGAATCGGACCGGGCTGGAAATATCCAGCCCGCTGACGTTTTCCGTGACGTAGGTGACCAGCGTGATCACCGCCCGGCTCCTGATCTGCTGGATGAAGAACAGCCCGGTCGCGAGCATGACGATCACGCCCAGCACGACGAAGAGGCCCAACCGCGCATAGCTCTTGTCGGCGGCCATCATCAGACTCCGTGACTCGCGGCCAGCGACGACCGCGTGAAGAAGCCGTGCACGAACGGGATCTCCGACTGATCCCGCAAGGTGCGCGGATCGCCGCGGGCGACGATTCCCTTGGCGATTTTGTCGAGAACGATGCAGCTGTCGGCGACGAGGAAGATGCTGGGCAGTTCGTGCGTGACGATGACGATCGTGATGCCGAGATCGCGGCTCAAGGTGAGGATCAGCTGATCGAGCTCGTAGGCGGTGATCGGGTCGAGGCCGGCCGAGGGCTCGTCGAAGAACAGCAGGTCTGGCTCGAGCATCATCGCCCGCGCGATCCCCGCGCGCTTCTTCATGCCTCCGGAGATCTGCCCGGGCAGATGGTCGGCAAACGGACCCAGGCCGACGAGGTCGAGCTTCGCCTGGACCAGCTCCCGGACGAGGCTGCCGCGAATCGAAGTCCACGTCGTCAACGGGAGCGCGAGGTTTTCCGCCAGCGTCATCGAGCCGAAGAGCGCGCCCGACTGGAAGAGCACGCCGAAACGCGGAACGCCGTGGTACTGGTGGGGCGTGCCCAGGCCGTCGATATCGATGGTGCCGGCCAGCGGCTGTTCCAAGCCGATCAAGTAGCGCAGGAGCGTGCTCTTGCCACTGCCGGATCCGCCAAGGATGGTAAACGTCGATCCGCGTTCGACGTCGAAGGTGACGTGCTCCATCAGCACGCGCGTTCCCCATCCGATGCGAAGGTCGTTGACGACGATGTGCGGGCGCGGGCGCAGGCATGATCAGATGCCCATCACGGCGTAGAGGAGCGTGAACAGCGAGCTGATCAGGATGACGCCGAAGATCGACAGCACGACGGCGGCGGTGGTTCTGCGCACCGACCTCCGCCGCGCCGCCCTGCGTGGCGAGCCCCTGGCCACACGCAATCAACCCGATCGCGAGCGCGAGGAACGGTGTCTTGGCGAGTCCTCCCAGGAAAACCGGTCCGCTGATCGCGTCGGCGGTCGACATGACGTAGGCGCGCGCCGACATGTCCGTCAGGGCGGTCGTGGCGATCAATCCCCCGACCAGCGCGAGCACGTCGCCGATCCAGGTGAGCACCGGAACCGCGAGCACCAGCGCCAGGCACCTCGGCACCACCAGCCATCTCACCGGATCGAATCCCATGGCGCGCAGCGCGTCGATCTCCTCCGACACCTTCATCGTCGCCATCTCCGACGCGAGGCCGGCACCCGATCGCCCGGCGACGACAATCGCGGTGACCAGCGGGCCCAGCTCGCGGAAATGCGCGACGACGACGAGCTCCGGCACATAGACGGTGGCGCCAAATCGTCCGAGCTGCGACACGCCGAGGAAGCCGATGATCAGGCCCGACGAGCAGGTTCGCGGCGGCGGCGACCGGCAGTCCGTCGGCGCCGATCTGCTGCAGCAGTTGCGGCAACGAGCGCCAATCCACCGAGCGTGGCGCCGCTACCGCGCGTTGCACCGCGATGGCGTCGTGACCGATGAAATCGAGCCCTCTCGTCAACGTGCCGGTGAAGCGATTGGCCATCAATCCGAGACGCCCGAGCACCGAATTCTGCCGCCGGGCCACCGGCGGCGAGCGCCGATCGACGCCGACGATAGAGGGCGATCAGGCGCGCCGCTTTCGGGTTGTGTTCGTCCAGGACCTGCGTGCTGGGGCCCGCGGCCTCTACGCGATCGAGGAGCGACGCCAGCTGGACCGCACCCGTCCCGTCGATATCGCCCACGTTCCGCAGGTCGAGTTCGACAAGCCGGCAGCCGGCAAGTGCCCCTTCCACGTTCGCGATCGCGTGCGCCGCCGTCACGGCGTGTGGAAGATTGAACTGGCCCACGGGGGTCAGACGGGCGCGGTCGCCGTCGCGGTCGGCGCGGACCACCACATCCATTGCCTGGGTTCTCCGCCAGAGTGCGTTGGAGTCGGGTCGAGTGTTGTGGTCAGCAGTCGAGCAACGATCGTGCCGCTACTTCAGTCGGGTGTCAGGCCGGATTCGGCGGTCGCCGAGGGGCGTCCGTCGGAGGCGCTCCGCATATTCGTGCGTATGCCCTTCCCCTTCGGAGCCTCCACGAGCGCCGCTGCCAATCCGTTCGACTACGGTGCCCTCTGGATGACCCAGAACGTCTGTCCACCGACGCTCAGCGAACCCGTCCTCTCCGGACCGGCATTAATGGGCACCGAAAAGTTCACCACCCCGTTGCCCGTTCCCGCCCCTCGATCCGTAATCACGAGCCAACCGCCAATGCTCGACGCGACGGCGGTCCAACTGCATGTTGACCGGGTAGCGATGCCAACGGCGCCGTAGCCGCCCAGCGCGTCGTAGGTCTGGCTCGCCGTCGAGAAGGCAAACGTGCACGGTGCTGCCTCCTGCCGGACGGTCAATGTCTGACCACCGATAGTGATCCCATCGCTCCGCGCATCGCCACCGTTCGCGGCGACATTGAACTTCACCGTGCCGCTGCCGGTCGCCGACGAACCCTCCGTCACTGTGATCCAAGGGACGCTGGCCACGGCGGTCCACGCGCAATCGCCGCGGGTGGTGACGTTCGTGGTTCGCTCACCGCCCGCCATCGGCACATCGATCGTCGTCGGTGAGATCGTGAAGGTGCAGGGCGCAGCGGCCTGCGTCAGCCCGAAGGTCTGCGTCGCGATGATCGCCGTCCCCGTGCGGACCGCCCCCGAATTTCCTGCAATGTTCAGCTGCACGGATCCCGCACCGGTGCCCGCTGCCCCAGAGGCGATCGTGGTCCAAGGCACGTGGGAGGCCGCCGTCCACGAGCAATGATCGGCCGCAGACACAGTCACCGTGGCGCTGCCGCCGGCTGCGGATATCGTCCCGGTGTCGGGCGTGATCTTGTAGGTGCAGGGCGCGGCTGCCTGCGTCAGCGCGAAGGTCTGCGCCGCGATTATCACCGTACCGGTGCGGGCCCCTCCCGGATTGCCTGCGATGTTCAGCTGCACGGATCCGGTACCAGTGCCGGCCGTACCAGAGGCGATCGTGGTCCAAGGCACGTTCGAGGCCGCCGTCCACGGACAATGACCGGGCGCAGACACAGTCACCGTGGCGGTTGCGCCGGCTGCAGATATCGTCCCGATAGTCGGCGTGATCTTGTAGGTGCAGGACGCGGCCGCCTGCGTCACGGTGACCGTTTGGCCCGCAACGCGGATCGTACCGCTCCTCGTCGCGCCGCTGCTGGCGTCCACCGCCAGAGTCACGGCGCCATTTCCCTTTCCCGTGGCGGCCCCGGCGAGCCGGATCCATGCCGCGTCACTTACTGCGGTCCATTCGCAGGCCGCGTTTGTCTCCACGTCCACTGTGATGGTCCCGCCGGCCGCATCCACGCCGGCGGCCAGCGGCGCGGCCCGGTAGCGACAGTCGGCGGCTGCCTGATTGATCGTCGCCTTGACGTCGTTGACGTCGATCGTCGTGCTCCGCGGCGCGGGTTCTGCGTTTTCAGCCACGCGGTAGGCAATTGATGCATCGCCCTGGCCGCTGGTCGCCGACGTGATAACGACCCATGCGGCGCCGCTTGCCGCGGCCCACGTGCAATCGCGCGCCATGCCGATCGAGAGCGTCCCGGTACCGCCCGCGGCCGGCGACGTTTCCGCTGACTTCGTGAGGCGGACTGTGCACCGCGATCCGGACGGTCCGGTCGTCGATTGCTCAGCCGACGTACAGGCGGCCGCCGCAACGACGACCGTAAGCGAGAGGAGCCGAGTAGCTGGGAAGAGACGCACGGCAAAGCGCGGCTCATGCGTAACCTGGGCGCGTACCGCGTGCAATTCCGCCACCGATGCCAAGGCTCGGAACGCTACGACACTTCCGATAGTTCGCGCATCTGGCCGTTGCTGTCGCCGATCCGTTCGACCGGTACGCCCAGCTGGTTCAGCACGGTCAGGTAAAGGTTCGTCAGCGGAGTCTCGTCGGCAAAACGCACGTGGCGTCCGCCTTTGATGCGCCCGGCCCCGCCGCCGAGCAAGAGGACCGGCAGCTTGTGCGGCACGTGCAGGTTGCTGTTGCTCATGCCGCTGCCGTAGATGAGCGTGAGCTGATCGAGCAGGTTGCCCTCGCCGTCGGGCGTCGACTGCAGCTTCTCCAGGTAGTAGGCGAGCAGCGACACGTGGAACGTGTTCACCTTGGTCAGCTTGGCCAGCTTCTCGGGGTCGTTCTGGTGGTGCGACAGCGGGTGATGCGGATCGGGCACGCCGATCTCCGGATAGGTGCGGCTGCTGAGCTCCTTGCCGATCATGAAGGTGGAGACGCGCGTCACGTCGGACTGATACGCGAGCACCTGCAGGTCGAACATCACCTTCGCGTACTCCTCGAACGATGCCGGAATGCTGCCGGCGGGCCGTTCCACGACCGGGAGCTGGGTGCTGCTGTCGGCCTCGGCTCGCTGAATGCGGCGCTCGACGTCACGCACCGACTCCAGGTACTCGGTCAGCCGCGCCCCGTCGTTGCGTCCGATCGTGCGCTGCAGGTCGGAGACGCTCTCGGTGACCGAGTCGAGAATGCTGCGCCGCTGCGCCATCCGCGCCTGGCGCGCCGCGGGCTCGGTGCTGTCGCTGTCGCCGAACAGCCGCTCGAACACCGCCCGCGGGTTGTTCTCCATCGGCAGCGGCGTGGTCGCCGCGCGCCAGCAGAGCGTGTTGATGTACGCGCAGCTGTAGCCGACGTCGCACGCGCCGGCGATGCCGGTGGTCTCGAGCCCGAGCTCGAGCGAGGCCAGCTGTGTCTGCTGACCGATATGTCTGGCGGCGATCTGATCGATCGAGATGCCGGCCTCGAAGTCGGCGCCTTCGGTCGGCTTGGCGTGCACGCCGGTCAGGAAGGCGCCGCCGATCCGGCCGTGGCCGCCGGCGGGCTCGCCGAGCTTCGCCACCGCGGGTTCGTTGTCCAGATTGGTCAGCACGAGCATGCGATCGCGGAACTGTGCCGAGCGGCTCGAGGATCGGGCTGAGCGGGAAGCCGGCGCCGGTTTCCGCGGGCGTCCAGTTGTTCATCACCGCCCCCATCGGGACGTAGACGACGCCGAAGCGCGCGCGCGACTTGGCCGGGGTCTGCGCCAGCGCCGTGAGCGCCGGCACCATGCCGTCGAGCAGCGGAAGAGACATGGCCGCTCCGAGTCCGCGCAGCACGGTCCGGCGGGCGACGGTCTTCCTGGTGACGATCATGATTCCGACCTCCGCATCTGAAAAGGAGTGCTTTGAACGATCGCTTGAATGAGCGCCGACCAGCGGTAGTCGGCGGCCGCGGCGTCCCGCTGAATACGGCGGACCGTCGGCATGTCGTAGTACTCGAGGCCGCGGCCGAGGGCGTAGACGAGCATTTTCTCGATCACCGTCCGGACGAACTCGTCGCGCCGGCTGATCAGCAGCTGACGCAGCTCGGCGGGACCGTCGAACTTCGTGCCGTCGGGCAGCGTACCCGACGCGTCGATCGGCGTGTTCCCCTCGCTCGTGGTGCGCCAGCGGCCGATGGCGTCGAAGTTCTCGAGCGCGAAACCGAGCGGATCCATCTGCGCGTGGCAGCTCGCGCACACCGGATTGCTCCGGTGCCTTTCCAGGCGCTCACGCACCGAGGCCGCCTTCCCGCCTTCTCCTGCCGCGGGCAGATCCGGCACGTCGGGCGGCGGGGCCGGCGGCGGCGCGCCGAGGATGTTCTCGAGCAGCCACTTGCCGCGGACGACGGGCGAGGTTCGCGTCGCGTACGAGGTCACCGTCAGGATGCTGCCCTGCCCGAGCAGGCCGCGCCTGCGTCTCGTCAGGAAGCGTGACCCGGCGGAAGTGGCTGCCGTACACGTTTGGAATGCCGTAGTGGCGGGCCAGCCGTTCGTTGACGAAGGTGTAGTCGGCGGTCAGCAGGTCGACCACGCTCTGATCGTCGCGGAGCTGGCTGTCGACGAACAGCTCCGTCTCGCGCTGGAACGCCTGCCGCAGGTTGTCGTCGAACATCGGGAACGCGTTCACGTCCGGCGCGGCGGCCTGGACGTTTCTGCAGATAGAGCCACTGCGCCGCGAAGTTGCGGACGAGCGCGGTCGAGCGGTGGTCGGCGAGCATCCGCCGCACCTGCGTCTCGAGGACCGCCGGGGCTTTCAGCTGACCGCGGCCGCCGCCGACAGCAGCTCGTCGTCGGGGATGCTGCTCCACAGGAAGAACGACAGCCGTGACGCGAGCTCGAAGTCGGTCAGACGGTGGGCGCTCTGGCCGCCAGCCGTCTGGGGTCGCGCTCGATGCGGAACAGGAACTCGGGATCGACCAGGAGGCGCTCGAGCGCCGCCTGGATGCCGGCTTCGAACCCGTGTCGCGCGCGCGCGTCGTCGTAGAACTCCAGCAGCCGCCGAACATCCTTCTCGGACGCCGGACGGCGATAGGCGCGCCGCGCCAGCCGGGTCAGGATCTGGCGGGCGCAGTCCTCGCCGCTCGACGCGTTGGGCGGGCGGCAGGTGAAGATCCGGCGGCGGCTCGGCGTATCGCCGGGTCCCTGACTGTCGTACGGCCCTCCGACCTCGATTTTCTCGATCCCGGTTTCGGCGCCGGCACGTCCTCTGAAAGCGATGTTCGTGACCGGCAGCTGCGCCGGCCCGAGCCCCTCGGGCACTCCAGCCTTCCTGGCGAGCGAGACGCTGATGACCCGCGCCCCCGCACGAACCGGAACGCGGACCTCCAGCTCGCCCGCGGCGCTGCGGGTCTCGGCTTCCTCGTCCGCCCGGTTGCGTGCCGCCACGACCGAACGTCTTGATGCGCTGGCCGTCGAGACGGACGTCGATCTCCTGGCCGGCGGCCGCGCCGTTGCAGGTGCACGCGGACCGAATATTCGGCGTCGAGCGGGAAAGTAATGCCGAACGGCGAGCCCGCCGCGCGTGCCGAACGGCAGATCCTCGTTCATCCGATCGTCCTGCACGAGGTACCGCGCGACGTCGTAGAACTCGACGGTCGGGCTTCGTGGTCATGTCGCCGACCGCGAGCCGGCTGATCCTGCTCGCCGCCGACAGGTAACGCTCGAGCAGGCCGGTCGACACGGTCAACATGTCGGCGTTGTTGTCGAACCCGTACGCCGAGTCGTCGGCCGGCAGCAGCGCCGAGACATCGGCATCGAGGCCGAGGAGATCGCGGATGGCGTTGGCGTATTCGGCGCGGTTCAGCCGATGAACGCCGGTACGCCCCGGGTTGGGGCTGAGCGCGGCGTGCTGATCGAGGGCGGTTTCGAGGCGGGCGGCGAAGCCGTCATAGACGGCCCTCTCCGGCCGGGGCCGGCCCGCCGGAGGCATGGCGCCGCTCTTGAGCTTGCGAACGACCTTTTCCCACACCGCGGGAGCCAAACCGATCGGCTCGACGCTGACACCTTCGAGGGTGAGGTTGGCCGTCTTCAACCTGTCGTTATGACAGGTCACACAGTAGCGTCTGACGAGCGCCTGATCGTCGGCGGTGAGGACATGGCTCGCCGATGGGGAGCGTGTCCCCTGCGCGGCGCTCAGCGACAGCGTTGCCGCCAGCGCTCCAAGGAGCGTAGCGGCCGCGACACCCGGACGCCTCATGTCCCTCCCCAACTAACCGTGCCGTCCGACGAAAGGCGCCATATGATACCTTCCCGCGAGGGGTAGTGACCATGCACGCCGATACCAGGTTGCCCGCCGGAATTGCACTGATTCTGTGCGCCGGGTTCTCGATCACCGGCGCCGCGCAGGGAGCCCGTCTGGCCGACCTCGCGAAACAGCAGGATCGGGCGGCGGTGCGGACGTTTATCGCCTCCGGTGCCGACGTCAACGGGGCGCAGGGGGACGGCGCCACCGCGTTGCACTGGGCGGCACATTGGGACGACGCCGAGATGGCGGGCCTCCTCCTTCGGGCCGGCGCCCGCATCAACGCCACCAACGATTTCGGAGTCACCCCGCTGCTGCTCGCGAGCACCAATGGACGGCCGGCCATGATCGCGATGCTGCTCGAGGCCGGCGCCGATCCCAATCAGGCGGCAGCGAATGGCGAGGCGCCGCTGATGACCGCGGCCCGCACGGGCAGCCTCGAGGCGGTCGATGCGCTCCTTGGCCGGGGCGCCGAGGTGAACTACAGGACGCCTGGCACCGGACAATCCGCCCTCATGTGGGCCATCGCCGAGAGGCAGTCGAAGGTCGCCAGCCGGCTCGTCGAACGGGGCGCGGATATTCACGCGCGTTCGACCGGCGGGTATCACGCCTCTGCTGTTCGCGGCGCGTGTCGGCGATCTCGAGTCCGCGAAGATGCTCGCTGCCGCGGGCGCAGACATCAACGACAAGACGCCGGACCAGACAAGTGCGCTCGTCGTCGCCGTCGTTCGGGGACAAACGGCGCTTGCCATCGACCTGCTCGAACGCGGAGCCGACGCCAACGCCAGCGCGCCGGGATATACCGCGCTGCACTGGGCCAGCGGCAGCTGGGAAACCGAGCTGACCGGACCGAACGGGATCGACACGCAGGGAATCGAAGAGTGGAGCTCGCTTGCTGGCGTCCCGCACGACAAGATCGCGTTGATCCGGGCGCTTCTCGCTCACGGCGCCGATCCCAATGCGAGGCTGGCGAAGGCGCCGCCGCGCGCCGGTTACACGCAGCTTTCCGTCGAGCATCGCGTCGTCGGCGTGAACCCGTACCCCGGTGCGACGCCGTTCCTTCTGGCGGCGATGGCGGCGGACGTCGAAGTGATGCGAGTGCTCGCGGAGAACGGCGCCGATCCGCGGCTCGCCTCGACCGACGGGACGACGCCGCTGATGGTCGCGGCCGGGCTCGGCCGCTACCTCGCGGAAAGCCGCGTCACTGAGGACCGCGCCCTCGCCACCGTCAGGCTCGCTCTCGAGCTGGGCGGCGCGATCAACGCCGTCAACGACTCCGGCAACGCCGCCCTGCACGGGGCCGCGCATACGAAGGCCAACACGATCATCACGTTCCTGGCTGGGAACGGCGCCGACCTCAACCTGCGGAACAAACGAGGCCAGACACCGTTGATGATTGCCGACACCGTCCGGGCGGGCAGCGCGACGGTCAACCAGAAGACCCCAACCGGCGATCTTCTGCGGAGCCTCGGCGCCGAATCGTCACCCGCTGAACCGACGAACAGATAGCGTCAGCCCTTCGTCTTGGGACCCGGGTGCGATTCAACGATCCGAGGTCGGCTTCTGATTCAGCTCGTACGGCGCGCCGGTGCCCGACGATCCCATGAAGAGCTTCTTGCCATCTTCGAACGTGAGGTCCCGACCGTTCGCCCTGCGCGACCCGTCCTTCGCCCGGTAGCCGTCGATTACGACCACGGTGCCTGGCAGAAGCGACTTCCTGGTGAAGCCGCGCCTGAAGAGCACGTTCGGCGTGCCAGCCTCGAACGCCCAGTTCTCGACGGTACCGTCCGGCTGCTTCACATCCATGTGCAGCCAGACGTGCGGGTTGAGCCACTCCATCTTCGTCACAATGCCCTTCATCTGCAGCGGCTTGTTCGCGTCGAACTCGGCGGCAAACGCGTGATGGGCCGACAGCGACACGGCCATGCCGGTGACACCGAGCGCGAGACCCGCGACGATTACGACGAGTTTCCGACGCATACTCACCTCCGATACCACTCGTACAGTTTGTCGCCCTCAGGAACCTTCCGCCTGATGTCGACGATCATCGTCTCGCCTTCCCAGCGCGTGACGAGCGGCTTTCTGCGAAGGCCGCCGTACATGAACTCCTCGACGAACTCGATGCAGCGGTATTCCACCAGCTGCGCGTTTCCCTCCAGCCGCCGATAGAGCGGCATCGAGATCGTCCACGGCCGGGTGAACACGTTCGGATCCTCGATCGTCGCCTGGTAATGAATGGCGTCCTTCGTGATCGGCGTGAAACGCTCTGTCAGCCGCATGCGCGTCGCTGTGGTAGTTGCCGGCCCTGTCCAACCAGTTCTTGCCGTTGAACTCCGTCACTTCCACGACGAGCGTATCCCCCTCCCAGCGGCCTACCGAATGCCCCATGTAGGTCAGGTCGGGCGGACCCTCGACCGGGTCGAGGTGGATGGTGCGCGCCGTGCTCGTGAAGGCGAACGCCATATGGACTTTGTTGGTCCCCTGGACGATCTGGAAGGGGTAGGGCATGTACATCGCACGCGGAATGCCCGGGAGATAGCACTTCAGCTCCGGATCGCGGTCGATCCAGTTCTCGCCGTTCTCCTTCTTGACCTTCGCCGCCTCCGGCTTGTACGGAATGGTTCCGTCTCCTTCGACGACGCCGACAGAGCCGGGAACGCCGCCGGCGGCGCCGAGCGCCAGGACGGGCGCGGCGGCCACGCGCGCATACTCGTAGGGATAGACGCCCTGCTGCATGACGGCGCCCGGCCGCGCCTCGTGGGCCTCGAGATCCCAGTGCGCTTCGTTGAGCGCCTGCCAGATCCCGCTGAAGTCCGGTTTGCCGTCCGGGGTGCGATTCGCGATCGATGCTGACGATGGTGCGCTGGTTCGCACGACTGCCAGCGTGATGCCCGCGCCAACCGCCGCCGCTACCAGCGCCACGGCAATCGTCGATCCGGTGAACTTAGCTGCCATGAGGCTCCTGCCCTTCCCGCACCTGCCTGACCTGGCCTATCTGCCCTATCTGGTCAACGGGTTGATTGCTTCGCCGGTATCGGCGAACCCGCCCGCGAAGCCGCCGCACCCCGCGCTGCACAACGTCGCGGGATCCGGGCCACGCCGCTGAGCGAACGCACGCTCTTCGGCGCGCGCGCCCGCCAGGAGCGCCGGCATGCCGTGGTTCCCTTCGTGGCACCGCGGCTCCTTGTAGATCCGGTTGGGTTGATCAGGCTGCTTCGTCCACTCCTGCTTCACCGTCCACGCGCGGGTCCACGTTGTCGGGTCTTCGATCCTCACTTCGTACTCGATCGTGTTGGCATCGCGGCGGGTGAACCGCTCGACCAGATGCAGGTTCTCGCGCGAGCCCTGGAAATCGGTCTTGGCCGAAAAGTTGGTGACGTCGACAACGAGCGTTTCACCCTCCCACCGGCCGCGCGAGTCGCCCCACCATTGACGAACCTGCGCGGGCAGGTGCGGCCGATCGGTGATCGGGATCACGCGCTGCCAGCCCTGGCCCTGGCCGGTGTCGTAGAAGATCGAGACCGAATGGGCCGACTGGATAATCTGAGGGAAGAACCCCGCGGCGCCGCCGAAGTCTGGAAGGATGGCGGCCATGCAGCGCTCGCCCAGCGTGCGATCCTCCGGGCCGTCGGAGCGATTGATCGCACCACCGCCGGCGGCTCCGGTGGCCAGGTAGTACGGCGGCGTTTCCGCGCGCCTTGGGGAAGGAGGTCCGTACTTGCCGCCTTCACAGCCCGCCAACTTGTTCTTGCACACATCGGTGGCCTGCAGCAACGCGAGCTGGAACTCGCGTATCTCCTGGCGGCGCTTGTCGGCCTCGGGTGTCGTCGGAGGAATGCGGCCGTCCGGCGGGTCAACAATCAGAGACGTGCGCCGGCCCATCGGCTTGTGCGACAGGAAGATATTCGTCGCATACGCGCCGCCGACGTCCTGCTCGCTTCCTTTCTCGTAACGCCTGACATCCTGGCTGACGATGGCCGTGCGTTCCTTGTCCAGCTCGGCACGCTCTTCCTCGGTGAAGAATTCCTGGTTGGCATAGCGCGCCGGCCGCTGGAGCGGGACCTCGTGCGTGTTCGTCCAGATGCCCTGCAGATCCGGCGCGCCCCAGGCGGTCTTCGGAGCGGGTCCGGCGGGCGCGGCCCCATCGGGTGGGCGGCGACTGAGCGTTCAGGAACAGAGTCAGACCGACCAGCAGTCCCAGGACACCGATAGACTGGAAAAATCGTGTTGCCATGTCAGTGCACCTCGACGCCGTGATATTGGCCGAGTGAACAGGCACACATTACGGTCCCGTACGGGCGCTGTCAATTCGACGAACCCGTATCCTCGGAGCCGAATCCGCACCCGCCGAACCGACGCGAAGATAGCTCTACTTCCTCTTCAGCGTAAACTCCTATTTCTGGCCCTGGCCACCCTCCGCGACACGCGTCATGGCGATTTCATCGCCCTTGACCGTGCCGGTCCAGTTGAACCAGCCGTGCTCTGATACCTTGGCAGGACGATGACCGGCCGCCCTGCCCACAAGTCGGCCGAGGCGGATCACTCTCACAGATGTGCGGAATAACGGGGTTCGTCAACCTGGATGGTGCGCCGGCCGATGCCCGCGTGCTCGAGGCGATGACGGACATGATTCGTCATCGCGGTCCAGACGATCGCGGAACACTCTGCCTGTCGCTGCGCGGCGGCATCCCTGACACTGCGCTGGGTGTCCATCGGCTGAGGATCCTCGACCTGTCGGCCCGCGGACACCAGCCGATGACCAGCCCCGACGGCTCGACCGCGCTGCTCTTCAACGGCGAGAGCTACGACGCGCTCGACGACAAGGCCGAGCTCGAGCGCGACGGCTACCGTTTCCGCACCGGCACTGATACCGAGGTCGTCCTCGCGCTCTACGAGCGCGTCGGGCTCGAGCGGATGCTCGAACGGCTCAATGGCATGTTTGCCATCGTGATTGCGGACATGCGCCGCGGCGTCGTCCACCTGATCCGCGATCGTGTCGGCATCAAGCCGTTGTACTGGACGCAGTGCGGAAGGACCGTGCTGTTTGCCTCAGAAGCGAAGGCGTTTCTGGCCTATCCAGCGTTTCGCGCCGAGATCGATCCGGCTGAGGTCGATGAGCTGTTGGCATTCCGCTATGTTGCAGGCGAAGCCTCACTGCTCAAAGGCGTGCGCCACGTCCAGCCAGGCCATCGCCTCACGATCACGCCGGATGGTGTCAGGGAGGCGCGCTATTGGAGCATCCCCGACCACCCCGAGAAGCTGCGCCTGTCACGGAAAGACGCGGTCGATCGCCTCGACCATTTGCTGGGCCGCAGCGTGCAATCGCAACTGCGGAGCGACGTGAACGTGGGGTGCCAGTTGTCTGGTGGCGTCGACTCGTCGCTGGTCACCGTGTTGGCGCGTTCACATCACACGGCTGATCTGAGCGCCTTCTCGATCGTCTTCGACGAGCCGCAGTTCTCGGAAGAGCGATGGATCCAGGCGGCGGCGGTTACGGCGCGCGCAGACAGCCATCGTTTCGTTTTCGATGAGGCCGACTTCGTCAGCGGGCTGGATGCCGCCAGCTGGCACATGGATCAGCCAATCAGCCATCCCAACTCGCTGGCCCTCTTGCTGCTGGCTCGACGTGCGCGCGAGTACGCCACGGTGCTGCTGAGCGGCGAGGGTGCCGACGAATTGTTCGGGGGCTACGCGCGCTTCTACGACGCACATGCGGCGGCCATTGGCTCGTGCCGGCCGCGTGGGCCCGAGCCGGTCGACACATTCATCCGCGCGTCTCAGTTTCATTCCGAAGCCCGTCTCTCGAAACTGCGACCCACGGCGGATCTGCGGCCGGCGATCGAAAAGCGCCGGGCCCTGTTTCAGGAGGGCCACGCCGACCATCTCTCGAATTGCCTGAAGTACAAAATGCGGACGCATCTCGTCGACTTGCTGGTGCGCCAGGACAAGATGACGATGGGGCATGGCGTCGAGAACCGGGTGCCTTTTCTCGACCGGCAGGTGATCGAGTTCGCCCGCGCCCTGCCCGCCGAACACCTGGTGGGGCCGTCGTTACCGACCGGCGTACCGGGCACCAAGATCGTGGTCAAGGAGCTCGCCAGGCGCAGCTTCGACTCGGCGTTCGTCTACCGCCGCAAGTCGGCATTCAATCTACCGTTGGCGCAGTACTTCCGGAGCGGCCCGTTCGTGGCGTTGATGGAGGACCGCCTGTTGCCGGGCATGGCGTCGCGCGGGCTCGTCGATGTCAGCGTCGTTCGCCGCTGGTGGCGCCGGGCGCTGTCGGCGCCGTCCACCACCGAGGGATTCTGGATCCCGGTGGCGCTCGAGTTGTGGGCGGAACAATTCATCGACGGACGCTAGTCATAGAACGCGGGCGCCTTCTTCAGCGTCGCCCATGTCGCCGGATCGTGCTGGATCCAGAGTTGAGCGCCGCTCGCGCTGATGAACGCTTCGAGCGCCGCGCGCGACTTGGCGGTCACGCCCGCAGCAGCCTCGCGTGCCGGCATCTTCTTCAGCGTCCGCTCCGCCTGGTAGTGATAGAGATCGCCGCTGAGCACGATCGCCCCGGTCCTCGGCAGTTTCACGAACAACGACTGGTGGCCGGGCGTGTGGCCCGGTGTCGACTTGATGATCACGGAGCCATCGCCGAAGACGTCGTGATCGCCGGCCACCTCCTGCGTCTTGCTGTCCTTCAGCCGCGCGAACGCCGCCGTGCTCGCCGGGCTGCTGAACGCGGGCAGCGGCTCAGGCCCCCACACCGAATCACGCTCGGCCTTCTGAACGATCCACGTCGCACCCGGGTAGTCATTGGCATTGCCGACGTGATCGAAATGCATATGTGACAACCCGAGATAGGTGATCTTCCCCGGCGGGTAGCCGATGCCAGTGAGTTGCGCCTTCACCGCCTTCGTCACCACCTGCCCCATCGTCCCTCTCTGCGTTTCGCTGGACGGCCGGCCCATGAGTTGATCGCCAAGCCCGGTGTCCCACAGCAGCGTGCCCCGCGGGTGTACGACGAGAAACGCCGGCACCGGCATGGCGGTGAGTCCCTGGACTTCCTCGAGCGTCACGCCAAAAGTCGTCGGATCCGGGATCGTGAGCGTGCCGCCGTCGAGGACGTACAGACGCACGGAGTCTTCACGTTGCGCGGTCGCCGAGAATGCGGCCACGAGGATGAGGCCCGCGCAGGCCGCGACTCCTCTCACAACTCTGCTCGCGGCATTCCCTCCAGTTCGGGCGGCATCCAGACGACGGTTCGTAGGCATTTCAGCACCTCATCGCACGAGGATTGAGCGGAGTCTACGCTTGAAGGACGTGCTTTGCACCGAAGCCTTTGTATTCCAGATGGCTGCGCCTTAGGATGACCGTCGTGGAAGTCTCGCGCGCATGCGGGCGCGCGACATCGCGAGTGCGATCGAGGCTGGACACATGAGCAACCGACACTCAATGCGCACCCTAACGATTCTGGTGATGTTCGCCGCAATCAGTACGGTCGGCGCGCAGCGGCCGACCGTTGGCGCAACGGGTCAAGTCCCAGCTCCGAAGTCGGCGCAGGACGTTGCCGACCAAGTCCTTGCCTTCGAGCGCGAGATCGAGGCCGCTGTCGTCCGAGGCGACGTGGCTTTTGTGGATGCAGCGTCGGCACCCACCTTCACTTTCACACACGGTGATGCATGGACCACAGGCGGTGCACCACTCCGCGTCGATAGCCGCGCCGATTGGATGGCCACTGTGGCGAAGGCGCCCTATGGGTCCCGCGTCGTTGACTCGGTCAAGACCGAAGTGCACGGCGACGTCGTCATCACCTACGGGCGCTACGTCGCTCGCTTCAAAGAAGCGGCGCCAGGACGCAGGCAGTTCACCGTCTGGTACCAGCGCGTTTACGCCAAGCGCGACGGGAAATGGCAGTACCTCTCGCATCGCACGGTTCACGGACCCACGTACGAGAAAGACTAGCCCAGCGGGTGAACACGCCCTTCCCAAGGAGAACCTTATCGATAGAATGAGGTGATGGTTGCTAGCGACGGCACGCCGACCATTCGCCGCGCCCAGACGCTCCTCTTCTGGGCGTCGGTCTGGCTCGCCGTCGTTCTCGTCGGGATCAAGGCGTCCTATCTGGGCTGGCCGGGCACTCCCGCGATTCCGGTAAACGGGAGCTACTCTTCGATCCCTCGCCGCGATCTCGTACCTCGACGTCGTGTTCGCCGCGTCGGTCTGGGCGGCGGGGTTGCTGCCTCTGCTCATCAGTAGAGGGCGGCCGAAGCTCATGCGCGCGGTATCGGTCACGGCCGTCGCGTTTTCAGCCGTGTTCTGCTTCTACGCGGTCGTCAACGTCCTGCTGTTCGGAATTCTGGGCGGGTTCATCACCTACTCGCTCTTTCAGCTCATCGGCAACGTCCGGATGCTGAGCTCGTCGGTGAACGCGCACCTGACGCTCTGGAACAGCCTGGCCATGGCCGGCGTGCCGCTCGTCTATGTTGCGCTCGTGTACGCCACCGCGAGATTCAGCGCACGCGCGCGCACGTCTCGCCGGCGCGTGATGCTCGCGCACACCGCCGCGCTCGCTGCCGCGGCCGGATGGATCTTCGTCGGCCAACACACCTACACGAACGAATGGGTCAGCCGGCAGGAGCGCCGGATCGCCGAGAATCCGCACTGGGTCCTGGCCTCGTCCTGGTTCGTCGCAACGCGCGGCGAGGGCATCGCGCGGATGACCGAGCCGTTCCGCGATGCCGACCTGACCGACTTCGATCCGCTGGGCGTCAGGCCGGCGTTGCCGCCGAAGGCTCGCCGCACGTCCGCTTCGGCGCCGCGAGCGCAGACGAAGGCCGGCCGGCCGCCAAACGTGATCTTCATC
This sequence comes from uncultured Acidobacteriota bacterium, assembly GCA_963720005.1. GTDB lineage: Bacteria > Acidobacteriota > Vicinamibacteria > Vicinamibacterales > CAVVIG01 > CAVREM01. The sequence continues at coordinate 101,312 of CAVREM010000056.1, forward strand.
GTGCTGGAATCAGTCGCGGCGCGATGGACCAGCCTCAACGGTCCGTACGACACCACGCCGCGCCTCAAGGCCGAATCGGCGCACGCGCTGATCTTCGACAACGCCTATGCGCACATCGGCCGCAGCTCGAACTCGCTGGCGGCGATGCTGCTCTCCGTCTACCCCAAACTCGGCTTCCGCGAAGCAACCGAGGAGCAGACCGGTCTCACGGGCACATCGCTCCCGGCCATCTTTCGATCGCAGGGGTATCGGACCGCGTTCTTCACGCCGAGCGACCTGCGATGGGCTGACTGGAACACGTTCCTCGCCGCGAGAGGCTTTGACGAGCTGCGCGATGCCAGCGATCTGCCGTGCACGCCGATCTCGTCCTGGGGTGTCGAAGATCGCTGCATGATCGACGCGATGATCGATGCCATCGAGCGTGAGCCGGCCCGGCCCTTCTTTCTGATGGGCTGGACGACGCAGACGCATCATCCCTATGAGCCGACGCCCGGTCTCCCGGTCCTGAGCCTGCTCCGGGAGCACACGCCCGACGACTACAACCTGGAGCGATATCTCAACGTTCTCTACGAAACGGATCGCCATCTCGGCCGCCTCTTCGAGACCGTCCGCCGCGCCGGCCTGGCCGACGACACGCTCATCGTCGTGACCGGGGACCACGGGCAGGCGTTCGGGTTTCCGCACGACAGCTGGATGCAGGGGAAGACGCTGTACCAGGAAGATGTCCACGTGCCGCTGATGCTGTGGTCGCCTCGCCGGTTCAAGACGCCGGCGCGATCGAAGTCCATCGCCAGTCACGTGGATCTGGCGCCGACGGTGGCGGAGCTGGCCGGCTTGCCGGCGGCGCCGGAGTGGCAGGGCCGAAGCGTGTTCGACGCTGCGCGTGTGCCGCGGGCCTACTTCTATGTGGCCGAGGATCAGTTCACGCTCGGAATCCGCGAGGACAACTGGAAATACATCTTCAACCTGCGGGAAGGCGTCGACGAGCTGTACGACCTGGAGCAGGATCCGACCGAACAGCACAATCTCGTGAAGGCCCTGCCTGAACGGGCGCTCGACCTGCGCCGTCGTCTTGCTGCGTGGACTGAGGCAAACCGGCGGCACTACGAGCGGGCCGTTGAACCGCCTTCCGGCGCTGGCGCAGATGTCGTGCGGGTGAGCGATCCGTCGCCCGCCGCTCCCAAGCGGGATTGATCAGAGGTAACGCCGTGCTCACACTGCCGCGTATGCCGCCCGAAGGCCTTTCCGGGCCGCGTGATTGGGCAGGTCGAACGATCCAGATTCATGACCTTGACCCACGCGGCCACGAAGTCACGCACGAACTTCTCCTTGAGCATCGTTGGACCCGTAGACCTCCGCAAGCGCCCGGAGCTCGGAGTTCGCCCCGAACACCAGGTCGACGCGGCTCCCGGTCCACTTGACGTCGCTCTTCGTGCGGCCGCGGCCCTCGTAGAGGTCCGCGGCGTCGGACGTCGGCAGCCACGCCGCGTCCATGTCGAGGAGGTTCACGAAGAAGTCATTGGTCAAGGTCCCCGGCCGCGTGGTGAACACGCCGACGTTGGACTGCGCCGTGTTGGCGTTGAGGACACGCAGGCCGCCCACGAGCACGGTCATCTCGGGGGCGCTCAGCGTCAGCCGGAAGGCCCGTTCAATCAGCAGATGCTCGGCGGGCACCGGATGGCCGTCGCCAATGTAGTTGCGGAACCCATCCGCATCCGGCTCGAGGACGGAGAACGATTCCACGTCGGTCTGTTCCTGCGAAGCGTCGCCGCGGCCAGGCGTGAAGGGCACCTGGACGTTGTAGCCGCCATCCGTTGCGGCCTTCTCGACGGCCGCACATCCGCCCAGCACGATGACGTCGGCCAGCGAGACCTTCTTCTTTCCGCCCGTCTGTGATTCGTTGAACGCCTTCTGAATCCCCTCCAGGGTTTTCAGCACCTTTGCCAGCTCGGGTGGATTGTTGACGGCCCAGTCCTTCTGCGGGGCGAGGCGAATGCGCGCGCCGTTGGCGCCACCGCGCTTGTCGGTGCCGCGGAACGATGACGCGGACGCCCAGGCCGTCGAGACGAGCTGTGCAGACCGACAAACCAGACGCGAGGATCTGCTTCTTGAGCGCGGCGATGTCTTTTTCGTCGACGAGGTCGTGCGCACCGCCGGCACCGGGTCCTGCCACAACTGCGGCTCCCTGGGGACCTCCGGGCCGAGGTAGCGCGAGATGGGACCCATGTCGCGGTGCGTCAGCTTGAACCACGCCTTCGCGAAGGCATCCGCGAACTCCTGCGGGTTCTCGTGAAAGCGCCGCGAGATCTTCTCGTAGGCCGGATCGAACCGGAGCGCGAGATCGGTCGTCAGCATGCCCGGAGCGATCGTCTTCGACCGGTCGTGAGCGTTCGGCACTGTGCCGTCACCGGCGCCGTTCTTCGGCTTCCACTGCTTCGCGCCAGCCGGGCTCGTGGTCAGCTCCCACTCGTACTCGAAGAGGTGCTTGAAGAAATCGTTGCCCCACTTGGTCGGCGTCGTGGTCCAGGTGACCTCGAGACCGCTCGTGATGGCGTGCGCTCCGCTGCCGGTTTCGTAGCTGCTCTTCCAGCCGAAACCCTGCTCCTCGAGATTGCCGCCCTCCGGTTCGCGACCGACGTGCGTCGCCGGGCCGGCGCCATGCGTCTTGCCGAACGTGTGGCCCCCGGCGATGAGCGCCACCGTCTCCTCGTCGTTCATCGCCATGCGCCGGAAGGTCTCTCGAATGTCCCGGGCTGCCGCCTTCGGGTCCGGACTTCCGTTCGGTCCTTCCGGGTTCACGTAAATGAGGCCCATCTGCACGGCGCCGAACGGATTCGCCAGCTGCCGCTCGCCGCTGTACCGCTCGTCGCCGAGCCACGTGGCTTCGGACCCCCAGTTGACGTGCTCCGGCTCCCAGCAATCCTCCCGCCCGCCCGCGAAGCCGAACGTCTTGAAGCCCATCGACTCGAGGGCGACGTTGCCGGTCAACACCATCAGGTCGGCCCACGAGATCTTGCGGCCGTACTTCTGTTTGATCGGCCAGAGCAGGCGGCGCGCCTTGTCGAGGTTGGCGTTGTCGGGCCAGCTGCCGAGGGGCGCGAAGCGCAGCATGCCCGACCCCGCGCCGCCGCGGCCGTCGTGGATGCGGTAGGTCCCGGCACTGTGCCACGCCATCCGGATGAACAAGGGGCCGTAATGGCCGAAGTCCGCCGGCCACCAGTCCTGCGACGTCGTCATCACCGCCGCGATGTCCTTCTTCAGCGCATCGAGGTCGAGCGACTTGAACTCTTCAGCGTAGTTGAACGCCGCGTCCATCGGATCGCCTGCCGGGTGATTGGTGTGAAGCGCGGTCAAATTCAATTGATTCGGCCACCAGTCGCGGTTCGACCGGCCCTGGTGTGCACTGCCCGAGAACGGGCACTTGGTTTCGTTGTCCATGGTGTCGTTGACCTCTACTGTGGTCGCGTTGCAGACGGCAGACTCGAGCGCCGATCGATCAGAAAGGCAGAAGGCGGCCAGCCGCGGCGGCCCAAGCTCAAAGCGTAGATCAAATCACCAGCCCGTTCAAAGGCTCGAGGCGAGAGGACGCGGATCGACAATTTGAGGGCGCTGCAGAGGGCGTCCGATGGCCAGACTGATTCTGATCGTGGTGATCGTGTTCGCCGTGTTGATGGTGGCGCGCATCGTTCGCGGAGTGCCGCCGAAAGGCTAGGCACGTCCGACGGCGACGAGGTGCGCCCAGGCGCCGGGCGTCACGCTATGCTGTGTAGGCGCGACGCATCCGCGACGGCGCATCTGGAGCCTCACAGGTGACCACACGCATCAAGGTGATTCTCGGTTCGACCAGACAGAAGCGTTTCGGCGACAAGCCTGCCTACTGGATCTGCGAGGAAGCCCGGGCACTACGGGACGTCGAGGTCGAGTGCCTGGACCTGCGCGACTACCCGATGCCGTTCTTCGACGAACCGATGTCGCCGATGTGGGGCAAGGGCAGTTACCACAACGACGCCGTGCAGCGCTGGGCGGATCGCATCGCCGATGGCCAGGCGTTCGTCGTGGTGACGCCGGAATACAACCACGGCTACCCCGCCGTCCTGAAGAACGCGATCGACTCGATCTATCCGGAATGGGTGAACAAGCCGATTGGCTTCGTCAGCTATGGCAACACCGGCGGGGCACGCGCGATCGAGCAACTGCGTCAGGTGGCGATCGAGATGCGGATGTGGCCGATGCGCGCGGCGATCCACATTCCATCCACCGTCTATCTCGCGGTGATGAACGAGCCGGTGCCGCCGAATCTCGACCTGTTCAAGCCGCTCAAGGACGGCCGCTTCAACTACGTCGAGCGGTTCTTCGACGAACTGCTGTGGTCGGCGCGGGCGCTCACACGCGCGCGCGAGGAAGACAGGCCGCCGGCGAGCTGATCACTCGCCGCGCATTGCCAACACATCGGTCGTTGGGGCACGAGCTCGCACCAGCGCGCCGGTTCGAATCAGCTTCGCGTGGTGAGGTGTGAACAGCCATTCGGAGGGCCGATTGCGGCGGAGCATGCCGTCGCTCCACGACGCCTGCATAAAGCCTTGCTTCGCATGAGCCGGCGTTTCAAGCAGCAGATGCCCCACTTCGTGGGCCATCGCGCGACCGATCAGCAGTTCGGGCGGCAGCCGTGAGCGGTCCGCCAACGCGATGAGCCGATCGGCGAACACGGTCGCGAGCCAGCTTCGATTCGGCGAACGATCGACATAGGTGAACCCAAGCGCCCCAGACGCAGCAGTCGCTGGCGCAGCGACGATACGAATCACGAGGTGATTTGCCGCGACCGGGAGCTGGCAGACGCCATCGTGGGCGTCCAGTTCCTGGCCGGGGAGACCGCAGTGCTCCCACTGCAGCGACACACCGGCCTCGCGCAGGACGGCGTCCGCGGCGTGGCCAGCAGTGGCGATGCGTTCGCCGAGCAGCCCCTGCGGATCGTACGTCCTGGCGACCAGTTCATTCGCGCGCGGAATTTGCGCGTTCGCTGGACACTGCGCCAGCGCGACGCCCCAAAGAGCCCAGAGCCAGGGGAATCGCGCGGCGGTCACTTCTGGATCCTGAGCGCAAACGGCATCGAGAACACGCCTTCGTCCTGCAAGACCTGCTTGCGTCGCAATCCTGTATAGATCAAGCGCGCGAACGGCTGGGGGCCGGCCTGGACAATCCACTCGTTATCCAAGGGTCGCATGACGATCAGATCTGACGACCCCGGATAGTCGATCGCGTGGAAGCGGTACACCCAGAGCACCTGGTCGTCGGTCGGATCCCACACGTTGAGCTTCCCGCGCGCGTTCCGCGAGCCGCCGATTGGGATCGCAGTGAATCCGCCTGCCAACTCGTTGCCCTGGGCGTCGATGACGTTGACCAGAAGCTGCGCGACATCTGCCCACATCACCTGGTTGTAGAGGGGTACCGCCAGGCAAGGGTTGCACGACGTGCTGCCTGCTTCGGGCACACCTGGATGAACCGCGAGAAACCGGCCAAGTTCGATCTGCATTGTTAGCGGGTTGCCGCTCGATCCGAACTGCGCCGGATATGGGTTGACGTTTCCGTCGCCTCGAATGCGGTCTCCTGTTGGACACCCGACAGTCCGCCCGGTTCCGCGCACCGGAACGTGCCGAGCACCGGCGTTGTCTTGACTTTTTGCGCGTCCGCTCCGTCCGACAGGCAGCCAAACGCGACGAGCAGAGCGATTCCAAATCCGGATCTCTTCATCCCGCACTCCTTGTGATAGGTGGCCGACGAGTCCTTAAACACCGCCCGAGCGCGAACCGGACAATCGTGCAGACGACGGGGCAAACGGCTGTTGTAAGATCGACGCCGCTTCACATTCATGAGTTCAGGCTCGAGCAGGTCGAACGACGACGAGGGTGTCGGCGACGTGACGAGCACGGCGAAACTCTTCGAGCGCGCGCGACAGGGTGATCGCGAAGCGCTAGAGGTACTGTTCGCCCGGTCGCTTCCCGCCTTACGGCGGTGGGCGAGCGGCCGCCTGCCCAGGTGGGCGCGCAGCGCGGTCGACACACAGGACCTTGTCCAGGAAACCGCCCTTCAGGTGTTTAAGAGGATCGAGGCGTTCGATGTCCGTCGGCCCGGGGCGCTCCAGGCCTATCTTCGGCAAGCTGTGCTCAATCGCATCCGTAACGAGCTGCGCCGGTACGACCGCCGGGGACCGGAACAGGAAATCGACAGTCAATTGGCTGACGCGGGGCCGTCGCCGCTCGAGGCAGCGATTGGAAGCGAAAACGTGGAGCGCTACGAGGCGGCGCTGGCGCGACTCAGCCCGTCAGACCGCGAAGCGGTGATCGGCCGGCTGGAAATGGGCTACTCCTACGAGGAACTCGCTGACGCGCTTGGAAAACCGACCACGAGGCGGCCCTGAAAAGCCACGCAACGGGCCGTTGTGCGCCTCGCCGCGGAGATGAAACGTGGCCGATGAGGAGATTCGCCCGCCCGATCTCGACGAGGAGGCGCTGGCGCCACTCGCGGCGGCGATTCTCGACGGGACCCCGGTCGATTGGGAAAACGTTGCCGCCTCGACGTCCTCTGACCACGCCGAGCTGGTGCCTGAACTGCGGCTCCTCGAACTCATTGGGATTGTTCACCGCTCCCCCGACGCCTCCGACCCCGCGTGCGGCGAGACTGAGGTCCCGAGTGCCTGGGCGCATTTGCAGATTCTCGAACCCATCGGTCGGGGCACCTTCGGTCGCGTGTTTCGCGCATGGGACCCGCGGCTCGATCGCGAGGTCGCCCTGAAGCTGCTGGACGCCGGCGATGTGGCGTCCGGGTCTCATCGTTCGCCGGTCATCGAGGAAGCCCGCCTCCTCGCGCGTGTCCGCCATCCCAACGTCGTGACGGTTTACGGGGCTGAACGCGTCGGACCACAGGTGGGATTGTGGATGGAATACATCCACGGGCAGACGCTCGAACAGATGCTCGAGCAGCGCGGTGTGTTCAGCGCGCCGGAAGTGGCGGCGATCGGGATCGACTTGTGCGCCGCGCTGGCGGCGGTTCACAGCGCCGGTCTTGTTCACCGCGATCTGAAGGCGCAGAACGTCATGCGCGAGGCCGGCGGACGCCTGGTCGTCGTTGATTTCGGTGCGGGCCACGAGCCTCGCGGCGCGATGAACAGCCGGATGCGAACGGGAACTCCCGTTTACCTGGCACCCGAGCTCTTCACTGACGCGCCGGCCACGGCGCAGACCGAAATCTATAGCCTCGGGGTACTGCTGTTTCATCTCCTCACCGGTTCGTTCCCGGTCGGAGGACGGAACGCCGCGCAGCTGCGCGAGGCACACGGCGCCGGCCGGCGCACGCTGCTGCGCGACCTCCGTCCCGAGATCGACGGGGCATTCGTCGACATCGTCGAACGCGCGGTCGATCCGCGGCCCGGCCGCCGGTTCACGAGCGCCGGCGCGTTCGCCGCCGCGCTACGGTCGTGGCAGCAGCGGGAAGACCAGGCGCCCAGGCCTCCCGTCGATTGTCATCCAGCGAGCCCGCTTCGGTACAGCGCGCGGGTATGGCGGTCGTCACGTTGGGCAGCGGCGGGAATCGCTGTCGTTGCCGCGACCGCCGTGCTCGTCGGCATCTGGCGCCTGACGGATTCCCATCCGAATGGGTCGACGGTTCCCGAACGCTCGGCGGCCGCGACCACGACCTCGCGGCGCGTGCGAATGCCTGGATACGCCGTGCTCGGCCGGCCGGATGCCCAGGGACGCCACATTTCCTACATGGACTATGACGGCGACCTCGCAATCGCGGATCTCGAAACTGGAGAAGGCCGGAAGATCACTGAGCACGGCGACTCGGACGAAACCGCCGAGTCCTCGGCGCTCTCGCCGGACGGCCGGGAAATTGTGTACGCGTGGTGGGCCCTTGATGGCGCGTACAGCTACGTGCGATCGATGTCGAAGGCCGCCGCCCGCGGATCCTCCTGCCCCGCGACGCGGCCGAATACCCCATCCCGCTCGAATGGTCCCGGGATGGTTCACAGGTTCTCTGTCTTCTGCTGCAGCGCGACGCCAGTGCGCTCGTGGCGCTCGTGCCGGCAGCGGGCGGACCCCCGCGCGTGATCGCGCGATTCGCGGAGAACATCCCTGGAACCATCAGCCTCTCCGGCGACGGCCGGTACATCGCATTCGATCGTCCCTCCAGCAACCCGGCAGCCAGTGACGTATTCAGCCTGGCGGTCGACGCTGGCGTCACACAACTGATCGCCGGCGGTGCGGCGGACGACCGCTCTCCCGCGTGGACGCCGGATGGGCGCGGCGTCTTCTTCTTGAGCGATCGCGCCGGCACGACGGACGGGTGGATCGTCCCCGTCGCGGATGGAGCGCCGACGCATGAGCCACAGCTCGTAGCGCGGAACATGGCGCGCGCCATCCCGGTCGGGTTCTCGGAGCGGGGGACCTACCTGTACCAGCTCCATACCGGCATGCCGGATGTTCAGGTCGTCGATGTGAACCTCACGACGGACTCGGTCGCCGGTCAGCCACGAAACGCTTCGAGTCTGGCTGGCTCCACAATCGGTCCTGACTGGTCGCGGGACGGTCGGTTCTTCTCGTACATCACGACGCGGCCGACCCAGCCGCTTGTTCGGCGCACGCGCGATCACGGTCCAGCCGGTCATGGGAAATCCGGTCGTCCTCGAACCATCACTCAGCATGCTCGGGGTGGCGGCGCCGCGCTTTTCTGCCGATGCCCGCACGCTGATGGTTCGGGGCCGCGACCTGCGCGGTCGATCCGGCTACTTCACCGTCGATGCTGCCAGCGGCAAGACGGCAACCGCCCTCTTGATCGACCGCCCGCGCAATCTGTCGGATTACGGCAACTTCGACTGGTCGGCGGATGCGACGGCGCTGCTGTATATCCATTTCCCCAGCGGTCTGCGCGCGAAGCACCTCGTCACCGGCCGGGATGAAGTCGTCGTCAGCCACGCCGACGCGGGGTTTTCTGTTGGCGGGTTTGCTTTGTCACCCGATGCCAAATCGATCGCCATCGCCGGGCGCCGGACGGTAGGGCGCGATCGGCGCGATGTCATCGCCGTTTCGCATGATGGCGGTCCCCCTCGGGAAGTCCTCCAGCTCGAGTCAGACGAAAGAATCGCTCTGCAGACCTGGACGCACGACTCGCGAGGATTAATCTACACAACATTCAAACCCGGGAATCCTGCGCCTCACGAGGCGTGGCACATCGCTGCCGACGGTGGCGCCGCGCGCCCGCTCGGCCTGTCGATTGACGGGTTCACTCAGGTCAATAATCTGACGATCCGCCCCGACGGCCGTCAGATTGCCTTCACGCGCGGCGGCGCCATCGACTACGAGCTATGGACGATCGACCACTTCCTGCCTTGAACTACCGCTGCATCGTTCTGGCCGTTCTCATTGCAATCCCGTCGCCGTGCGGAGCCGTCATGGCCCAGGATGAGCGACCCGGGGCAATCACGGGCGTCGTCACCGATACCAGCGGCGCGCCGATGCCGAGTGTCACCATCGTGCTGTTGAAGGCGGATGGCACCGCGCCGTCGCAGACAGAGACGGACGAGCGCGGGCGCTACCGCCTCGCCGACGTGTCGGCTGGAAATTACACGGTGACTGCGTCTGCGCCGGCATTCGCGCCGGTGCGGCGCGCCGGTATCCACGTCGGCGGCGGCGCTGAGGTGACAGTCGACGTCAGGCTCGCGATCGCACCGTTCTCACAAACGCTGAGCGTCGCCGCCGGTCCGCTCGTCTACGAACGGCCAACACCAGCGAGTCCGGCCACGATCGATGCCGGCTTGTTGCAGCATTTGCCATCAAATCGATCAATACCGAACCTGATCAATCTCGTACCTGGCATCGTCAACGATTCGGCATATGGCGGCACGACACGGTCGAACCGATTGACCGTGAGTGGCGTCGACATCACCTCGCCTGCCGCAGGCGAAGTGTCGGCCGTCCTCGACATGAACTGGATTCGCGACGTCCAGGTGATCGGGCTCGGTGCTGGTGCCGAACACGGGCAGACCACCGGCGTCACCGCCGACGTCGCTCTCAAGAGCGGAAGCGACCGCGTATCCGCGCTGGCGGAGGACCCGAACCGCAATGCCCGGCTTGACCGGCCGGAACACGGGCGGGCTTCCGCCGGACCTGCAAAGCAAGTTCGCACCGCTGGACATCCTGCACGCGCGCGACGGGAGCGCACAGGTGGGCGCTCCGCTCGTGCCCGGCCATCTGTGGTCGTTCCTGGGCCTGCAGGTTCTCGGACGACGGGAGTATGCCGCAAGCTTCCAGGCACCGGCGCCGCCCACCGACCAGCATGATGAGCGCGCGGTGGCGCACGTCGAGGCGTCCCTCGGTGGCCTGAAGCTCGATGGCTTTTACATTCCCGATCGTCAGCAGACCGTCGGGAAGGTCTTCGATGCGCTCACTTCGCCCGAGGCTACTGCGAACATTCGCACGGCCAACGACATCTGGCAGACCCGCGCGACGTTCACGGCTCGGTACCTGGCACGTTGTTCGATCTGCGTTACGGCGGATACCAAATGACCCGCGATCAGGATCCCCAGGCGCCCAACACGCGCGACGGTCCGCCGGCGCGGTTGAACCTCGACACGGGCGAGACTTCAACGAACACAACGATCTACCGTTCAGAACGAGTTACACGGCATATCGCGAGCGGAACCCTGAGCCACTCGCTCGGCGGTTTCTTGGGCGGCCATCACGCTGCGGGCGGTGGGTTCGAGGACGAGCAGGCGCAACTGAATGACGTCGTCGGCTTTCCGGGCGCGATGCTACTCTACGTTTCTGACGGCGTGGTCGCATTCGCGTCGGCGTGGGACGGCGTTCACGCGGACTTACAAACGCGACGCGCCACGGTGTTCGCGACCGACGATTGGGCTGCCACGAACGCGTTGACCATCTCCGGCGGTATCCGCCTCGATGTGAATCAGGGCTCGGCAGGCACGCGGCAAGGGGTCGTGCGCACCACGTCTGTCTCACCACGCATCGGCGTGGCGTGGCAGTTCAACGGGTCGAGCGGCGCAGTTGCAAAGCTGCACTATGGCCGGTACCACGATCCGGTCTACACAGACCTATTCTTCTACACAGACCCGGACAGCGAAGCCGACGAACGAATCGTTGCGGTCGTGCCGGGCGGCGAGCTGCTCGAGTTGGATCGCCACGAGCCACCGTTCATCGTACGGGCAACGCCTCAACTGAATCAGCCGGGCGTCGACCAGCTGACGGCATCGTTCGAACGCGATGCGATCGCGGGAATACGAATCGATGGCCGCTACATCGGACGGCGCTTCGTCAATTTCATCGGAGTGGCGGCGGACCCGGCCGCATACGAGCCTGTGAGCCGCCCGGATCCTGGACCAGATGGCCAGCGCGGCACCACCGACGACGGGGAGCCGCTCACCGTATTCAACCGGCGACCAGTCAGACAGACATACGTAATCACCAATCCGCCGGATGCGTCCCGCCAGTATCACGGACTGCAGGTCATCGCAAAAAGAAGTTACGTGCGCGGGTGGCAAATGCAGCTCTCCTACACGGGGTGGGTGATCGGAGGCAACGTCGGCAATTCCTACCTGGCGAATTCCGGAACCGGCGGCTCGGAACTTGGCCCGATCGGGACATACGTCAATCCCAACAAACTAATTAACGCCGACGGTTGGACGACGCCAAACCATGAGTTGAAGGCGCTCGGCACGTACCGGGTGCCCTTCTGGGGCGGATGGCACGTGAGCTCGGTGTTTCGACGGCAGTCAGGCTCCACCTGGTCGCGTGCGGTCGCCGTCCGCAATCTGAGCCAGGGGCAAGAGTTAATACGCGCCGAGCCACGCGGCTCCCGCCGCTTACCCACCGTCACCACGATCGACATGCGTTTGGAGAAGATGCTGGCCGCTCATCGCTCCGCTGGATTCGCCGGCAGCATTTATGTCGAGGCGTTCAACCTGGCCAACAGCGGCGTCGCGACCGCCGTGGTCTCGACTTCCGGGCAATATTTCGGTCAGCCGTCTGTATGGACGGACCCGCGAACGGTCTTCGTCGGGATCCGGGGAACGTTCTGACCCGGACGATGCAGCTCGTTCAGATCAATCCGACGATCGACGCGGCGAACGCCTTCCAGGCGGCGGTGTTCGAAATCGCCAGCCGAAGCGGCACCGAAAGGATCAGTGCCGAGCCGCCCCAGATGTAGGCCGGATGCACACGCCGGCGCGTCACGAAGTCGTAGACGACGCCGATCAGCACGAACGACAACCCGAGCCCGAAGAAGGCCGGCGGGCCGAGGGTCAGCATCCCTGGCAGCCGCGCCACGGCGGCGATAATGATGCTGACGTAGGCGAGCAGCATCAGCCGCTTGTGCGCTTCCCGGTTCCGGCGCAGCCGCAGCGCGGCGGCGACGAAGCCGCCGAACAAGACCATGTCGGTCAGCGGAATGGCCAGAAACGACAGCGGATCGGGAGCCGCCGGCGCCGCGCCGCGCGCCGCCGCCTGCAGCGCGGTGAGCGTGCCGACGACGATCATCGCCGCCGCGAGCACGCTCCCGGCGATGCCCAGCCGGCGGTGGACCGCCACTCTGTGCTGCGCGACGAGCGCGGTCTGCACGATGAACAACAGCACCCAGGTCGTGAACAGCAGGCCATGGGTGTGGACGAGCGGCGTCACCGGACCGCCGCTGACCGTCGCCAGCGGCCGGTCGCTCAACGCGCCGAAGTAGTACGTCGGCCCGAAGCCGGAGAACACCGTCACCGCCAGCGCAATCGCCATGCTGCTGTAGAACACACGGTCGTATCTGGCGCCGGCGAGGGAGGGTGCATGCGATCGAGCCGCCGCTGTGGCCATGGAGCGCTCCGCTTTGGATGAAGGCGCCAATAATACGCTACCCGGCGGCCCGGCCAGAAGCAGCCAGCCAGCGTCCAACGGCACATGAAGATGCTCGGTTGCGGCCTCGCGCTCGCGGCATTCGCCGCGACGCTTCACGCACAACTGCCAAGGGATGCGGCGCTCGCCAAAGCGGAGGCGATCCTCAAGAACCTCCAGGAAGGCAGGACGGCTGACATCGTCAAGGAGTTCGATGAGCGCCTGTCGAAGGAACTGCCCGAAGCCAAGCTGAAGCCGGTATGGTCAGGCCTGGTCGCGCAGTTCGGCGCTTTCAAGAACATCGCCGAGCGGCGGGAGGGCCCGATGCAGGACCGTCAGGCAGTCGAGCTGATTCTCGCCTTCGAGAAGCAGACCATCGTCAATCGCACCGTCTTCGACAGCGCCGGACGAGTGGCGGGGCTGGTCTTCAGACCGCTGGACGCGGCCGTCCTCCCGAAGTAGTGTCCGCCTTCAGGCGGACTCTCCAGGTCCGGCTAAAGCGGACGCTCCGGCACGAGCCGATCGGCGATCGGAGTTTTCACCAGCAGGCTGTGAATCTCCGCCTGCACGCTCATCAGCCGGGATGCGGCCGAGAGCAGCCGCTCGCGCGTCTCGAGGTCCTGAATATGGATTAGGAGAGGAAGGCGCGGATGCGGTCGGCCGGCCTCGCGAGGATCGCGCGCTCGCCGCGTTCGACGATCGGCCGCTGAATGAGGTCGGGGTTGGCGGCCATCAAGTCGAGGAGCTCGGCATCCGAAAGATCGCGCTCGCCAATCCTGAGCGTCTTGTAAATCGGATCCTTCGTTCGCAGCAGCTCGCGGGGCGACATCCCCATCTTGCGCAGCAGATCCTTCAGCTTCGACTTCGGAATCGGGTCGACGTAGTAGTCCACCGCTTCGAAGTCGACGCCGCTCTCCTTCAGCGCGGCGTAGACCTGCCGGCACGTCGTGCAGGTTGGCTTTTGGTAGATGACGATGCGCATGTGCGATGCAGGGGCCGAAGGGTGCGTAGTGTCCGGCTTTTAGCCGGACTGGTG
>CAVREM010000057.1:0-5532 GCA_963720005.1 uncultured Acidobacteriota bacterium
TCGATGGCCGAGATCCCCACCGTCATTGGGCGGTACCAGATTGCGCGCGAACTCGCGCATGGTGGTATGGGATCCCTCTACCTCGCGCGCGACCCCGCCATCGACCGCCTCGTCGCCATCAAGCTGCTCCGCGAAGGCTTCGAGGACGAGTCCGTGCGGCAGCGCTTCGCGCGCGAAGTCCGCGCCACCGGCAAGCTCCGCCACCCCAACATCGTCACCATATTCGACACCGGTGAACACGGCAACCGGCCGTTCATCGCGATGGAGTACGTCGCGGGAGAGACGCTCGCGTCCGTGATCCACCGGCGCGCGCCCGCGTCGATCATCGAAAAGCTCACCATCCTCGAGGAAGTGTGCGATGCGCTGCGCTGCGCCCACGAGGCGGGCATCATCCATCGTGACATCAAGCCGGCGAACGTCATGATCGAAGACGCCACCGGCGCGGTGAAAATCCTCGACTTCGGCATCGCCCACGCCGGTGAGACGGGCCTGACCAACGCCGGCGAGATGGTCGGGACGCTGAACTACATGGCGCCCGAACAGATCGCGGGTGCCATGGTGGACCAGCGCACGGACATCTATGCCGTCGGCGTGCTCGCTTACGAGCTGCTGTCGTACCAGCGTGCGTTCGCCGGGACCATCCAGGAAGGGGTGCTCGTCAGGCTGCTCCACGGGGCGCCGCAAGCCATCGAATCCGTCGTGCCGGGCATCGATCCGCGAGCTGTCGAACGTTGTCGCACGGGCGATGGCCAAGCAGCCGTCGGATCGGTACGCGGACATGGAACAGCTGCGGCAGGAGCTCGAAGCCGTGCGGACACGGCTGCTCGACTCCGGCGTCGGCATCGTCGAGCCCGCTCGGTGTCGCCGGTCGACGCCGCCAACGCCGAAACGGTCGCCGGGCAGGAGGTGCCGATCCCCTTGCGGGCACGTACCCGCCGCGGTACCGGCACGGGACGGCGGCCGGTCTCGGGTATCGGCAGCCGCGCGTCCACGCCTGGTACGGCCGGCCCGGTCCGACATCGGCGCGTTGTGGCCGCGTCAGTGGTGGCAGTCGGCGTGCTGCTGACGGCGACCTCCATCCTCTACTGGCAGTGGACGCGATCAACGGTCTCGATCGAACCGCCGCGGCCGGCGGTCGAAGCGATGCCGCCTGCGCCTCTACCACAGACCCCGCCAGCCGGTCAGCGCCCCCGAGCGGCCTCGCGCACACGAGCAGCAGCTCGTGACCCTTCGCGCCACCGCGCGTCGTCAACTGACGGCCGGACGACCACAAGAGGCACTCGACACCATCAGCGCGGGGCTCGTGCTCGATGCGTCCGACGCGGAGCTGCGAGCGCTGGTTGACGATCTCGCCCGAGCGGCGCGGCAATCCGTGAACGCATCCCGTGCGGCGACCGCGAAGATCGGTGTGACCGAGGCGTCGTCGGCTGATCTCCGGGACGCGCGCAGGCGCGAGCGCGAAGCCGACGCCCTCGAACGATCGGGCAACCGGGCTGCGGCGATCCGCGCGCTCTGGATGGCCGCCGCCCTGTATGACCGCACGGTCAAGGCAGCGTCGGCCAGGAGCGTGCCACCAGAAACTCCAGCTCCCGCCGCCGCGGCTACGCAGGCCGGCGTGACGGGCGCGCCGCAACCGGAGCGCAGTCCAATCGCCGGCCGTCATTCCCCTCGCCCCTGGAACGCTGCCCCCCGGGCCGGAACTGCCCCCTCCCACTCCGCCGCCGCAACCGGCAAAACCAGCCGCCCCGGCAGTCGATGCACGTGGCGCCGACATGGCGGCCATCCGGGAGCTCCTGCGTCGCTACGTGGAGGCATACCGCGCACGCGACATCGGCGCCGTGGCCAGGGTCATGCCGTCGCTCACGCAGCAGCAGCTGCGCGCGCTCGAGCGCGACTTTTCAAACTTTCGCAGCTACCACGTAGAGATTGCCGACGAGCGGATCGCCGTCGATGGGGTCCACGGCGACGGTGACGTGCCGCGTCGTCAGGTCGTTCGTCAGTCGCACGGGTACGGACGGCGGGAACACGGTGCCGAGCGTGTTCCATTTGCGCAAGAGTCGGTGACGCGTGGGTGATCGAGTCGCTGCAGTCGCGGTGAGCCTTCTATCGACGCCGCATCCGAGTTCGGGTTCGCGACTCAGAACGAGTAATCCACACTGATCGCCGGCGTCACCCTGTCGCGCAGGCCGGCACTGGTCAGGGGGAACAGGAGATTCGCTGACACGAGCAGCGATCGCACGGGATTGAATCGCGCCCCGAAGTTCCCCACCAGAAGATGGAGATTTCCCGGCCGAAACTGAAGCTCCCGTCGCGTCACGCGGGTCGGCGGCCGCGTCGGTGAACCGCCCGCCCCGCCGCCACCGCCGCCGCCTCCGCCCCCGCCACCACCGCCGCCTCCGCCGACGCTTCCGGTGCCGGTCGCCACGAACTCGAAGACCCGGTCGGCTTCCTCGAATCGTCCGGCATCGAGAATCGTTCGTCCGAGCAGATCGGCCAGCAGCGTGAGGCGAGGAGACACCGCAACGTCGACACCGCCGGCATACGACCATTCATCTTTCAGCGGCACGCCCGGCAGCCCGCCGCCGGTCGACGCCGTATAGCCGGCGTTCACGTGCGGCGACCACTTGCCCACCGTCATGGACGCGATGCCGAACAGCCTGGCCTGAAGGCCGCCGGTGCCGAGCAGGTTGCTCTCGTCACCGGTGGGCGTCCGCACGTCCAGCGCCGCTGCGAGCCCGCCTCCCCCCGCTCGGAAAAAGTTGTACTTCGAGCGAATGACGATGTCGCCGAGCCCGGTGGCGGTGCCACTCGACCCGAACGTGCGCTCGTCGGGGTTGTCGCCGTCGAACAGGTGGACGTCCGGATTCGCCGCCGTGGCGAGCCGCTCAATGCGGGCTCTTACCGCCGCAGACATGTCCACGCGCACCAGTGGCACGGCGACCCCGACATCGAACCGGTCGGTGATCCCGTAGGTGCCGTAGAACACCATCGTGTCGGTCGACAGGTTCAGCGTCAACGCCGCCTCGATGATGTCCCCCTCGAACGCCGGATTCAGCCGCGTGCCGTCGCCGACCGCCACGCCACCGGCCGTCTCGCCGCAGCAGTCCGTGTGTTCGATGTAGAACTTGATCTCCGGCTGGCGGAGATTCTTGCGTTCGAAGGTGTCGTAGGTCGAACGCTGGTAGCCCATGCCCAGACTGCCGCGATCCTTGCCAATGGTCAGCGCCCGTTCCATATAGAGCGGGCCGAAGCTGTCGCTGCTTCTGCTGAAGGATCCAATCGTCGGGTTGAACGTGTAGGTGAACCCGCCGGATGAGGACCCGACCGGGAGCGTCGCCAGCAACGTGACGATCTGTTCGTTGAACCGGGTCGGCGTCTGCAGCTGCTCGGCGCCAGGCTTGAAATGCGCCGAGTGATTCGGAAACTCAGGCGTCCCGGTCGGCGTGAGGACGATGGTGTTGCCGAACAGCTTCGGAAGGATTTGGGAAACGGGCTGTGGCGGAGGTGTGCCAGAAGGAGTGATCGGCGTGCGTCGAGTGCTGGCGTGTCTCCTGGTCGTTCTCGCAACCGCCCATTCCGGCGCGCAGTCTCCGCCAACCACCGAGCCCCAGCAGACCTTCCGCACCGGCGTCGACCTCGTGCGGCTCGACGTCTCGGTGCTCGACAAGAACCGCCAGCCGATTCACGGCCTGCGCGCCGAGGACTTCACGGTGCTCGAAGACGGCAAGCCGCAGCCGGTCGTCGCGTTCGCGGCCGTCGACATCCCCTCTCCCCCGCCGGTCGCCGCCGAATGGATGCGGCAGATCGGCTCCGACGTCGCCACCAATCAGCTCGATCTGCGCCGCATCGTCGTCATCATCATGGACGACGGGATGACGTCGCCCGACGACGGCGTGCCGAACGCCGCGAAGCAGATCGCGCGCGGGGTCATCGATCGGCTCGGTCCGAACGATCTCGCCGCGGTGGTGTTCACGTTCATCGGGAAAGCGCAGAACTTCACCGCCGATCGCCGGCAGCTGATCGCCGCCGCCGATTCGTTCGCGCCGAAGGCGATCCCGGTCCCGGGACGATGGACCGCCGCCGCACCCGAATTCTCGCGTCGGGCCGCCCATTGCCGGCCCGCCGCTCGGCTGCGCGATGCCGGGCGGCGGAGAGAACTGCCTGACGAGCACGTTGAAGACCGTCGCCACCGCGCTCGAGGACACGCCGGTCGGGCGAAAGACGATCGTCCTGATCAGTTCCGGCGTGCCCTACAAGTTCACGATGGAGAACCTCGACGCCGCCAACGACATCCACGACCTGCAGAAAACGTTCACGCAGCCTGCAGCGCGCCAACGTCAACGTCTACCCGTTCGATCCGCGTGGCCTCACCAACGAAGGGATCATCAGCGACAGGATCGATTCGCTGCGCATGTTCGCCGAGAACACCGGCGGCCGGGCGACGGTCGCGACCAACACGCCGTGGGAGCAGGTGCCGCAGGTGTTCGCGGAGAACAGCTCCTACTATCTGCTCGGCATTCGTCCGGCGGCGGGACGATCCAACGACTTCCGCCGCATCAGCATCAAGGTGGCGCGGCCTGGCGCGGACGTGCGGGCGCGGGCGGGATACTTCGCGCCAGGCTCCGCCGCGCGCGCGGCCGCGAAGGAGCCGCCGACCGAGCTCGAGAAGGCGTTCGCCGGGGCGCTGCCGTCGGGGACTCTGCCGCTCGACGTCAGCGTGGCGCCGTTCGCGTCGGCCGACGGCAAGCAGGGTGTGGTGATCGTCACGACCGGCATCCGGCGTCCCGTGCAGCGACGCCGCCACGGTCGAGAAGCTCGACGTCCGGACGGCGGCGTTCGAGGTGTCGAACATGAAGGAGCGTGGCGTCGCAGCGGCAGACCGCCGAAGTCACGCTGCGGCCGAACGCCACCGGCGAACGGCGCCTGGAGATTTACTCGCGGCTCGCGGTGCGGCCTGGACGCTACGAGATCCGCTCGGCCGCGGAGGCCCCGGGATCCGCTGGCGGCGTGTTCACCCAGATCGAGGTTCCCGACTTCTCGAAGGCGCGACTTTCACTGTCGGGACTGGTGCTGGGATTCGCGAGGAGCGGTGACCAGGACGGGCTCGCCGACCTGCTCCCCATCGTCCCGACGTCGGCGCGGGCGTTTCCGCGCTCCGGCCAGATCGCGGCGTTCGTGCGCGTGTATCAAGGCGGGAAAGATGCGCTGGTCCCGGTCCAGATGCGCCTGCGCATCGTCGATGCCGCGACGCAGGCGGTCGTCGACGAAACGATGATCTTCGACCCGGCGCGATTCGGCTCGCGCCGAGCCGCCGACTGCCCGTTCCAGCTGCCGCTCTCGCGGCTGGCCGAGGGTGAGTATCTGCTGACGATCGAAGCGGTCGCCGAAAAGAACACCGCGCGCCGCGAAGTGCGGTTCAGGGTGCGCGGCGACTGAAGAGCGGTCACGCCGCCTACCTCTTCAGTTTTTGCGGACGCCTTCTCCCCCGCTCCCGCCACCGCCTCTCGCCTCCACGTATAATTCACCCTTCCT
>CAVREM010000058.1:0-202190 GCA_963720005.1 uncultured Acidobacteriota bacterium
CATCCTGAAGAACCTCCAGGATGCAGGATGCAGACCTCGTCAAGGAATTCGACGAGCGGATGACGAAGGAGCTTCCCGAGGCGAAGTTGAAGCCGGTGTGGCAGGGTCTCGTGTCGCAGTTCGGCGCGTTCAAGAGCATCGTCGAACGGCGCGAAGGCCCCATGCAGGATCGCCACGCCGTCGAGCTGATCCTGTCTTTCGAAAAGCAGACCATCGTCCATCGCACGGTGTTCGACAGCGCCGGGCGCATCGCTGGACTGGTGTTCAGACCGCTGGATGGGGCGGTTCTACCCGCGAACAAGTGACCGGCTGGGCCGCCGGGTCTCTGGCCATCGCCTGAATGCCGGCAAGCGAGAAGCGCGTGATGTGGCGCGCGACCGCCGCCACGCCGTCGGCGGCGATGTGCGTCGGGGACGAGACGGTCGGCGATCGGGTTCTTGACCAGCCGCGCGTGGATCTGCGCCTGCACGCTCATCAGGCAGCGCGCCACGCGAGGGTCGTCCTCGCCACCCGATCAGTCTTGCGATGATTCCAGACAGGTAGGCCATCCGCGGCGATGACCTCGTCGACGACCAGATCGAGCGCCGGCGTCGGGTCCGACAGCTCGTGCATCATCAGCTGGTGAATCCAGCTGTTGCGCCCCTCGACGACCGCTGCAGAAAGACGCGATGAACGCCTCGAGCTGCTCCGCCGGCGGACGCCGGCCGTCGCGCTGCGCCGCCTCGGTCGTGCGTGCATCGTCCGGATGGCGGCCGGAGCACTTCCTCGTACAGGCCGGGCTTGCCGCCGAAGTGGTAGTTCACGGCGGCGACGTTCGCGCGGGCGCGGCGGCAGATGTCGCGGACGGTGACCTTCGCGAAGCCGCGCTCGGCAAACAGCCGCGTGGCCGCCGAGAGCAGCCGCTCGCGCGTCTCGAGGTCCTTGATGCTCACAGCGTCCGCTTGAAGAGCAGCGTGGCGGCCGTCATCGCGACGGCGGCGAAGACCACCAGGAACACGAGGTCGCCGGCGATCGCCTCGAAGCCCGTGTTCTTGAGCAGCAGGCACTTGAACGCGTGGACCGCATAGGTGAACGGATCGACGACGGCGATCACCTGCATCCAGCCGGGAAATCCCTGCTGCGGATAGACGGCGCCGCTCGGAAAATAGAGCACCGTGTTGAGGACGCCGAAGATGGCGCGCGGCATCAGCGGATCGCTCACGCGCACCATCAGCAGGAACATCAGGCTGATCAGCGCGAACGCGGTCGAGGAGATCACCACGAACAGCCGGAGCATCCGCATCGGATCGAACGGGTTCGGGACGCCGGCAATGAGCGAGCCGATCATCATGATCACGACGCCGGCCAGCACCGCCTTGATCGTGCCCGAGATGTTGAACCCGGCGATCAGCTCGAACTTCGTGATCGGCGTCACCAGGTAGCCTTCGTGCAGCCCGCGCGCCTTGTCGTCGATGAAGATGATGCCGCCGCCGATCATCACCATCATGAAGATCGACATCGTGATCGAGCCCGGCAGCAGGTACTGGATGTACGGCACGTACGGATAGACCTCGACGACGTCGAGCGGCGCGGCGCCCGGCACCCGCGGCGGCGTGCGGGGCGCGTTGAACGCGCCGACCAGGTCGCCGACCGTCGCCGCCAGCGACGCCGACACGAAGGTGTCGGTGTTGTCCGAGATCAGCGCGACGCGCGGCTGGTTGTGCGACAGCGCGCGCCGCGAGAAGTCGGGCGGGATCGTCAGGACGCCGTTCACGCGGCCGTTGCGCAGATCGGTCAGCGCGATGCCCGGATCCGCGTATCGATGAGGTCGACCGTGCGGGCGCCCGAGGACACGGCGCTGGCCAGCTCGCGGATCCTCACGGCCGGCACGCCGTGATCCTGATCGACCACCGCCAGCTTCAGGTGCTTGACGTTGCCGCCGAACGCGTAGCCGAGCACCACCAGCTGGACGAGCGGGAAGATCATCGACATGACGATCAGCATCGGGCTGCGGCGGAACCGCCGCAGCTCGCGTTCGATGATGGCCATTGCGCGGCCCATCGCTCACCTCCTCGGAATCATGAACGGGCTGTCCGCCGCCGACGGCGCCTGCAGCGCGTCGCGCAGCGCCCTGCCCGTGTAGTGCACGAACACATCGTCGAGCGTCGTGCTCTGCACCGAGAGTGACTGCACCGCGATGCCGGCCGCGGCGGCGGCGTCCATCAGCGCCGTCGTCGTGGCCGGTCCGTTGCCGACGCGAGCCGGAACACGTTACCTTCGCTGGTGACGCTCTTCCACATGCGGCAGCGCCGCCAACCGCTGCTCCACGTGTCGGGCACCTCGAGAAGCTGACCTCGAGGACGTTCTTGCCGGGAATGGACGCTTTGAGCCTGAGCGGCGAATCGAGCGCGACGAGCTGGCCGTGGTCGACGATCGCGATGCGGTCGCAGAGCTTGTCGGCTTCGTCCATGTAGTGCGTGGTGATCAGCACCGTCAGGTCGCGCTGTTCCTTGATTCGCCTCAGCATCTCCCAGACGTGCGACGCGCGACACGGGATCGAGGCCCGTCGTCGGCTCATCGAGGAAGAAGACGCGCGGCTCGTGAACCAGGCCACGCGCGATTTCGACGCGGCGCCGCATGCCGCCGGAGAGGTTCCTCACCGGCTTGTCGCGCCACTGCGTCAGCTCCACGGCCTCGAGCAGTTCGTCGATCAGCCGCTTGCGCTTGTCGCGCGGGACGCCGTACAGCTTCGCGAAGATGAGGAGGTTTTCCTCGACGCTCAGCTCGAGGTCGCTCGTCATCGCCTGCGGGATCACGCCGATCGAGCGGCGCACGTCGTCGGACTGACGACGATGTCGAAGCCGTTGATCACTGCCGTGCCCGACGTCGGCGCGAGCAGCGTCGTCATCATCCGGATGAGCGTCGACTTGCCGGCGCCGTTCGGACCGAGCAGGCCGAAGATCTCGCCGGCCTCGACCGGGAAGCTGATGCCCTTGACGGCAGTGAAATCGCCGAAGCTCTTGACGATGTTCTTGACGTCGATGGCGATGCTCATTGCACGGGCAGCAGCACGTAGGCGGTCATGCCGACCGCGAGCCGGCGGTCGGCGTTGTCGACGCGCAGCCGGATCTCGAACGTCTTGATGTCGCGCTTCGTGCGGCTGACGTCGCGTTGCGTGGCGAAGCCGGCGTCGACGCCTCGGTAGAACACCGTGCCTTCGCGCTTCTTCGCCCGACGGCAGCCGGACGGTCAGGGTGTCGCCGATCGCGACGCGATCGACGTAGGTTTCCTCGACGTCGGCGCGGATCCAGAGGTCGTCGGGATTGATGAGCGTCACGACCGGCTGTCCTGGGGTGACGACCTCGCCCCGCGCGCGCGGCCCGCACGTCCACGATGCCGTCGATCGGCGCGTGGATCTCCGCGTAGGCGAGCCGCACGTCGGCCTTCGCGCGCTGCGCGTCGGCGGCGGCCTGCTGCTGCCGCGTCGCCGCCACCTGACTCTGCCTGATGGCCATCTGCTCCGCGTTCGACCGCGCCAGTTCGACCGCCGCACGCTGCGCGTCCATCTGCTTGATCAAGGCAGCGACGCGCGACTTCGCCACCTCGTACGTCGTGCGCGCCTGGTCGAGCTGCTCGGCCGTGGCGATTCCCTCGTTGATCATGCGCTGACTGCGCTCCAGGTTCACGCGGGCGTTCGCGAGCTCCGCGTCGGACGCGGCCCGCTGGGATTCCGTGGCGGCGAGCGTCGCTTCGGCCTGCGCGATCTGGTCGTGCGTCTGTCGCTCTTCGAGCCGTAGCGCCGCTTCGCTTTCCTGCACCTGGACGCCCACGCCCTTGGCCGTGTACGAGTAGAACTCGCGCTCCTGCCGCAGCTCGTCGGGCGCGAGCACCGCGACGAGCTGGTCCTTGTGGACGGTGTCGCCCTCGTCGACCAGCAGCTTCTCGATCCGTCCGCCGATCTGCGGGCTGACGACGACTTCGTGGGTGGTGACGATGCCGGTCAGGACCAGCGCCGTGGGCGGGCGGTTGTAGTACCAGACGCCGGCCCCGACAGCCCCGACGAGCAGGATGAGCACAAGAAGGCGGCGAATCATGTCCAAACAACTGTATTAAACAGCTGTTTGACTGTCAACGAGCAGGCGGCTGGGTCCCGGCATGGACCCGGCCGGCGGGGCCTACTTTCCTCCAGAAACTGTCGAATTCGCTCGGCGGGCCGCGCCAGGATGGCGCGGCTGCCTCGCTCGACGATCGGCCGCTGAATCAGGTCCGGGTTCGCAGCCATCAGGTCCAGGAGCTCGGCATCGCTCAGGTCGCGCTCGGCAATCCTGAGCGTCTTGTAGATCGGCTCTTTCGTGCGCAGCAGCTCCCGCGGCGTCATGCCCATCTTGCGCAGCAGCTCCTTCAATTTCCCCTTCGGAATCGGGTCGGTGTAGTAGTCCACCGCCTCGAAGTCGACCCCGCCTTCCTTCAGCGCGTTGTAGACCTGACGGCACGTCGTGCACGTCGGCTTCTGATAGATGACGATTCGCATCTGAGATGGGCAGGAAAGGCGGGAGGGGCAGGATGGGCGGGACGGGAGACACGGAGGCTCCGACGTTCTCCCCTTCCTGCCCCTCCCGCCCTTCCTGCCCTACCTGCCCCTACTTGGCCTGCGGCAGCGCGAACGCCTGGAGGCCGTTCGGCAGCTGGACGACGACGTACTGCTTGCCCTGGTGCACGTAGGTCATCATCCCGTAGCGGCTCAAGCCGGCCGTGCGGATCTTGCCGAGGCGCTCGCCGGTCTTCTTGTCGATCGCGAACAGGTGCGGTGTGCCGTCGGCCGTCTGGCCCGGGGCCATCAGCATGGTCGCCGTGACCATCACGCCGCCGAGACCCGCGCGTCCCAGGTTCGGATCGATGTTCACGCCCTTCAGCAGCGGGTTATTGCGGATCGCGTCCTGCTGTTCCTGCGGCGCGTCGCCGTTCGGCTTCATCCACAGAACGTCGCCGGTGTTCAGGTCGATCGCGGTGATTCGGCCGACCGGGCCCTTGAACAGCGGCAGGGCGGCCATCGGATCGGTCGGACGCTGCGCGCGCCGCCGCGTCCGCCGCGACCCGCGGCGCCACGCCCGCGCCCGCCGCCGCCGCCGCCGCCACCTTCTTCGCCTCCCCCCGGGCCGCGGCCCTGAATCGACTCCAGGGTCACGCCCGCCTTCTTCGCCGCTTCCGGATACATCTCGATCGCCGCCGCCACCGACCCCGGCGTGCATCCGGCGCTCGTCGGCACCCATTCGTTCACCGTCTTGCCGGTCTGACCGAAGCAATCCAGCTCGCTACCGGGAACCACTTCGCGCGATCCGCAGCCGCTGCCCGACGGGAGGTAGATGATCCCGTGGTCGGGTCGGCCGCAGGCGGATGCGTGATGTTCGTGCCGCCGGTTTCACCCGGGCAGAACCGGCCCGGTCCGGCAGGATCGCCGCGGCGCGTCGGCGGATTGAACGGCGGGAAGAGCGCGTTGGTCGCCTTCGCGCGCTTCAGCGCGAGCGCCTTGATCTCTGGCGTCCAGTCGTTCAGGTGATCTTCGTCCTGCCGATGAACTCGTACGGCGCCGGCTTGATCGGGAACGGCTGCGTCGGCGCCAGCTTTTCGCCAGGCACTTTCGAGGCGGGCACCGGCCGTTCCTCGAATCCCCAGATCGGCTCGCCGGTTTCGCGGTTGAACGAGTACAGGATCGCCTGCTTTGTTGCCTGGAAGACGCCCGGAATCCGCCGCCCGCCGACGTTGACGTCCATGACGATCGGCGCCGTCGACGTGTCGTAGTTCCACACGTCGTGATGCACCATCTGGTAGTGCCACTTCCGCTGGCCGGTTTTCACGTCCAGCGCTATCAGGCTTGCCGCATACAGATTGTTCCCGGGACGGAACCCTCCATACATGTCCTGCGTGGCGCTGTTGGTCGGAACGTAGACGATGCCGCGCTCCGCGTCGGCCGAGAGCGGCGCCCACGACGAGACGTCGCCGGTCCATCCCACGCGTCGTTCTCCCACGTCTCATGGCCAGTCTCGCCGGGCCTCGGGATGACGTGGAACTTCCAGAGATGCTTCCCGGTGCGCGCGTCGTACGCGAGGATGTCGCCGGGCACGTTTTCGCGCCGCGTCTGGTGATAGCCCTGCTCCGCCGAGTTGCCGACGATCACCACGTCGTTGACGACGATCGGCGGCGACGAGCTGGTGATGTAGCCGAGCTCGAGCGGGACGCCTTCGTTCGGGTCGTACTCGCTTCTTCAGGTTGACCCACGGGCCCCAGTCACGAATCAGATCCTCGGTGAGATCGACGACGCCCGACTTCGGGAACGAGCCCAGGTTCACCGGACGGCCCCAGTTCTCGAGCGGCTGTCCGGTTTGCGCATCGAGCGCGAAGAGGAAGAACCCTGGCGTGGTGATGTAGACGACGCCGCGGCCGTCGATCTCGTGATACGCGACGCCCTTGCCGTACGCGGCGCGCATCGAGTACTTCGAGCGATAGGTCTCGGGCTCGACGAAATTCCACAGCAGCTTGCCGCTCGCCGGGTCCATCGAGATGACGTGCCGCCGCGGGCCGGCGACGCTGAGCAGCTTGCCGCCGACGTAGCTCGGCGTCGCGCGCGCGGTCAGCGGGCCGACGACGTCAGAAGGGTTCGACCGCCAGGCCTCGGCGAGCGTCTCGAAGTTCGCGGCGGTCACCTGGTCGGCCGGCGAATACCGCGTGCTCCCCGCGTCTCCGCCTTGATACCGCCATTCGCCTTTCTGTGGTCCCGCCGCGGCGGCGGGTTCCGGCTGCGATCCGCTGGTGCACGCGCCGGCTGCGACACCAAGCGCAAGCACGGCCGCGAGGATCGCCTGAGAGTGTCTTTTCATCCTCGATCTCCCGTCGCTGAAGTCGATGAATCGCTACGAAGCATGCGCAGCGTAAGGAGTTTCGCGCACCACGTCAAATTGTTCCTGAGTCCTCGAGTTCCTCAGTCCTTCCGCGGGGGCGAATATACGGCGAATCTGCTATCCTGCCGCGGTGAATCTCCGGACCTGCTCGGTGAGCTTCGCCGACCAGCGCGGAATCCGCCATACCGTTGACGTCCAGGCGGAATCGCTGTTCGAGGCCGCCGTGCTTGCCGTTCAGACCTTCCGCCAGGATCCCTGGCTGGAACGGATTGGCCCTGCCACCCTCCTCGACGTCGAAGTTCGTCAGCCGGCGACGAAGCACGCGGTCACCTTGCAGCAGGTGGAGCGCTGGCTCGCCGGCGCCACGCCGAACCCGATGGAGGCAAGCAAGAAAGCGAAGCTGAAGATGATCCTCGTGCAGGGGTGAGCGGCACGGACTGACGCTGGAATTTAAGATTGAAGATTTGAAAGATTTAAGATTGCGAGAGAGCAGACGAAGCGAATTTCGCCAATCTGAAATCTGAAATCTGAAATCTCAGTGACATTTCGTAAGGCCATGATCGAGGCCTAAGGGGTGACGGCGGACCTGCGTCGCGAGCGCGCGAAGAGCGTGTCGGGGAGTCCGAGGGGCGAAGCCCCTCGGGTAAGACTAGTCCGGCTTCGGCCTCAACACGATCGATTGGTGGCCGAGCGGGCCCAGGTTGAGGCTACCTTCGTAGCGGGGGAACGCGATTTCCGGCACGGTGACCGGCGGCGCCGGGCGATCCAGCAGTTGCTGGACCAGCCCTCGAAGCGCCGCGAGGTCGGTGCTCAGGGCGTCGAGCTTCGCTGAAAGCGGCGCGAGATCGATCGTCGCGGGCGGCGGCTGTTCCGGTTCGGGGGTTGGCCCGTCGAACGGTGGCCCCTGCAGCGCGCGCTCCTCGCCCGTCGGATCGACGACCGAGGGCGGTGCCCAGTGCCAATCGCCTCCGTCTCTGATGGTCCCGTTATGCGGTCCCCAGATGCCGCCGGTTGCGTCCATGATGTCGACCGATTGCAGGGTGTCTTTCCAGACGATCACGTCACACGGGACTTTGTCGTTGCGATCGTGCTTGACCAGCACGCCCCACTTGCCGCGGTCACTGGGATTCACCGATTCCAAGTGCGCGATGAGCGCCGGTAGCGACTTGCGGCGGTTTTCGTCGTGCCGCTCCGGGGTGAAGTGTTCGGGATGGCTTGCGTAGAAAGCGCGAACGGTGGCCGATCGATCGGGTGTGTTCATGAGGCTTCTCCGATCCGAGGCTACCCGAGGGGCTTCGCCGCCACGGAATCCCCGACGACGCTCTCTCGGGCGCCGCTGGCGACGGCGCGCTCCGTTCGCGTCGGACAAACGCTCGACGCGCTCGCCGCGACGTAGTGGCGCCTGGGATAGTTTCCAGGTCATCCTGCCACACAATGCCGTCGGAAAGACCCTGCAGCGCCGAGCCTTTTTCTGTCGGACAAACACGGACGCGCGTGTACCGCGATTGAGGGGGTCCTGGACTACTCGGAGGCGTGAGAGCATCTGGAACGCGCGCTCGACGGCGTCGGCCTTGGCCTTGAAGTGCGCCTGGAGCTCGCTGCCGAAGTGCTCGTAGTGGCTCGGATCGTACTTCGCCTTCGCCTGCTCATACGCGGCTCGAATCGACGTCGGCTGCCGCGCCTGGCGCGAGACCGAGGACGGCATAGGGATCGAACGCCTGTTCGCCGTCGGGCGTGTCGTCTGCGCGGGCGCGCTGCAGCCGCCGCTCCTGCTCCTCGCGGCGGCGCTGCTCTTCTTCGGCGGCCAGCCGAAGCGCTTCGTCCCGGCGCGCCTGCTCGCGGCGGATTTCTTCGTCCTGCAGTTCGGCGTCGCGCTTCGCTTTCTCTGCCTGTAA
The DNA here is from genome assembly GCA_963720005.1 of uncultured Acidobacteriota bacterium. Lineage (GTDB taxonomy): Bacteria > Acidobacteriota > Vicinamibacteria > Vicinamibacterales > CAVVIG01 > CAVREM01. The sequence continues at coordinate 8,771 of CAVREM010000058.1, forward strand.
ACGCTCCTCCTCGGCGCGCTCCGCTATCGCGCGCCGCCGCGCTTCCGCCGCCTCGTGGCGGCAGTTCGCGCACATGTCGCCGGAGCCTTCGACGGCTGCGCCACAACCGCGGCAGACGGTGTGCTGTGTGCGCTTTCCGCGCATCAACATGAATGCCGTGCCGCCGGCGCTCGCGACACCGCCAATCGCCAGGATCAGCCACAGGGTTCCCGATGAAGCGTCCGGTGGCGGCGGCGGTGGTTCAACCGCCGTGATGGTTTCGACCGGCGCGGCCGGTTCGCTTTCCTGTACCTCGTCCTGCACGCCGGCTACGCCTGATTTCGCCTTGGCGGCGCGCTCCTCCTTGAGCCGGACAAGCTGCCGGTTGAGGCAGGCGAGGTAGGCGTCGCGATCGCCGGCTGCCTGCATCTTCCCGCACCAGGCGTCGAGGCTCCGGCGGTCCGCGCGAGTGAGGTTCGACAGGTCGGGCCCGAACGGCTCACGGAGCGCCTTGAGCTGCTCCGCGTAGCAAGACTGGTAAACCTCGGTCCCGATCATCGTGGGACCATGCACCATCCTGCACAGATACTCCACGAGCGCGTGCTCAATGGCCGACGGCCGCGGCTCATCCTGCGCCGACGCGGTCCCGGCGGCGACGGTCAGGAGAGCGGCCGCAACGACCCGTGTCAGAGCGCACTGATTTTTACGCAGCTGCCCGGGACGCCGCAGTACAGTGCTTACAGAAATGGCGACTACGCTGTCTCCTCCGGTGGCCCAGGAGCGCATGACCCTCCCCTGGTACTTGTGGGCGGCGGCCGCAGCGGTCACATCTGCTTATATCGGCGGATACTGGGATATCTCGTGGCACCGGTCGATCGGCCGCGACACGTTCTGGAGCGCCCCGCACATGGCGATCTACGCCTGCGGTGTCCTGGCGGGGCTCTCGGCCGCCTATCTCATTTTCACGACAACCTTCGGCAAGGAGTCGCCGCTCGCCGCGGTGAGCGTGAAGATCTGGGGCTTCCGCGGGCCGCTGGGTGCGTTCATTTGCGCCTGGGGCGGGCTGGCCATGCTCGTCTCGGCGCCGTTCGACGACTGGTGGCACAACGCATACGGGCTCGACGTGAAGATCATCAGCCCGCCGCACATGGTGCTCGCCGCGGGGTTCTTCGGGATCAATTTCGGCGCGATCATGCTGATGCTCGCGTTCCTGAACCGCGCGAGCGGAGCCTCGCGCGCCGGACTGCAGCGGATGTTTCTCTACGTCGGCAGCATGGCCGTGTGCGAGTCGCTGCTGCTGAAGCTCGAGTACATCAGCCGGCCCGAGATGCACGGCTCGGCGTTCTACGCCGTGGTGATTCTTGGCACGCTCGGCATCATCGTCGCCGTGAGCCTCGCTTCGCGCCATCCGTGGGGCTGCACGATCGTGACCGGCGTCTACACGCTGTTCGGCGTGGCGTTTCTCTGGATCCTGCCGTTGTTTCCCGCGCAGCCGAAGCTTGGCCCGGTCTATCACCCGGTCACGCACTTCATCCCGTGGGAGTTTCCGCTGCTGGTCATCGTTCCCGCGTTCGTCACCGACGTCGTGCTGCAGCGCACGTCCGGGCTCCGACCGGCGGTGCGCGCCCTCGTGACCGGCACGGCGTTCTTCGCGACGTTTCTTCTCGTGCAGTGGCCGTTTGCGAATTTCCTGATGTCGTCCGGCGGCGCGGAACTGGTTCTTCGGCACGACATACCGTGACTACGGCACGCCGGCCACGTCCCTCTACGCCCGGTTCGAATTCGTCCCGCTCGAACCCGCAGAGACGCTGGCGCGCGGCCTGATCGCGGCGGCGGCGATCTCCTGCGTCATGGCCTACGCCGGCATCCTGGCGGGCCGCGCCATGCTTCGGGTCCGCCGATGAAACGGCGGCTGACGCTGGCGGCTCTGGTACTGGCCGCGTGCGCCACCGAGATCGCGTCGGCACACGTCGGCAGCCCCAACGTCTTCGCGGACGTCATGGCTGGTCCCTACCAGCTCCTGATCACCATCAAGCCGCCCTACGCGATTCCAGGCGTCGCTGATGTCGAGGTCCTGACAACCAGCGACGATGTGCGCGAGGTACGAATCGTGCCGCTGCCGCTCACCGGGCCCGGCGCCCAGTTCGCGCCGGTGCCGGACGTCGCGGTCCGTTCGGCCGCCGACCCGCGGTTATTCACCGGCAGCCTCTGGATGATGACCGCGGGCGCGTGGCAGGTGCGCGTCGCCGCGAGCGGCGATCGTGGGGATGGCCAGATCGCCGTTCCCGTTCCAACGCTACCGAGCGCGACGCTCGACATGCGTCCGGCGCTCGGAGCGCTCCTCATGGCGCTCATGCTCGTGCTGTGTACTGGTTTCGTGGCGATTGTCGCGACGATGGCGCGCGAAGCCGGGCTGGAGCCGGGCAAGGCGCCAGATGTCGTGCGACGCCGACGCGGCCGGATCGCCGGCGCGATTGCGGCGGCTGTCGTCGCCGGCGCTGTCTTTCTTGGAAACGTCTGGTGGGACGCAGAAGCGGCGGCATACGCGCGTTATGTGTACAAGCCGCTCGAGGCACAGGCAACCGTAACCAACGACGAGCGCCTGCAAATCGATTTACGGGATCCGGGCTGGCTCCTGACCCGGCGGCTTGACGACTTCGTCGAGGATCACGGTCATCCGATGCACCTCTTCGTCGTTTCACCGTCGCTCGACCGCCTCTGGCACCTGCATCCGGATCCGGCAGGCGCAGGCAGGTTCGTTCAGAAGCTTCCCTCGCTCGCAGCCGGACGCTACGAGCTCTTCGCCGACGTCGTCCACAGCACGGGCATTTCTGAGACCGTGACCGCCGGGATCGACACCGCAGCGGTCGCGGGCACACCGCTGACCGGCGACGACAGCCAATGGCCGTCAGAAGCGTCAGCCCTTCGACCAGGCTCAGGCCAGGGCCGCGTGGTGTGGGAGCAGCAGGGCGAGCGACTCGTGGCGGGTCAGCTGACGACGTTCAGGTTCAGGATCGAAGACGAGAACGGCGAGCCAGCGCGCGACCTCGAGCTGTACATGGGCATGCCCGGCCATGCCGTCTTCGTCAGGCGCGATCGGCGCGTGTTCGCTCATATCCACCCAGGCGGCTCGGTGCCCGCAGCCGCACTCGCGATCGCCTCGCCGCAGACCGCGGCGGGGCATGGAGCGCATCACGCGGCGCTTCCGCCGGTCGTCTCCTTTCCTTACGGCTTCCCAGGGGACGGCGAGTATCGGATCTTCGTGCAGGTGAAGCGCAGCGGCCGCATTCAGACCGCGGCGTTCGATGTGCGCGTCGAACCCGCCGAACGCTGAATTCGACGCATGTAGGGCGACCCTTTTAGGGTCGCCATTCATTACGTTGGGTCGCCGAACGCTAAGCGCGCTGGATGCGGCGATGCCGCGCGGCGGCGTTGAGGACGAGCATCAGCCGCTCGACCGGGCACGGTTTCATCAGTACCGCTGCGGCGCCGAGCTGTCGCGCGCGGGCCGGCACGTCCACCGCGTCGAGCGATGTGAGCATCACGATCGGGATCTCACAGGTGGCGGGATCTTCCTTCAGGCGTCGGCACACCTCCCAGCCGTCCATCCCGGGCATCAGCACGTCGAGGACCACCGCATCAAACGGTTCCGAGCGGGCGAGGGCGATGGCCTCCTCTCCCCGGATGGCTGTGCTGGGAATCGCGAGCCCATCGAGCAGCGATCGGTACAGCTCGAGGTGCGCCGCAGAATCGTCGACCAGCAGGACACGCGGGCGATATTGGGGTGACGCGTTCAGGGCGGGCCGGGCGCTGAAATCAGGGAAGTCGCCGCACTGATCGCAGGTGAGCACGGCACGCCCGTACCACCGGCTCGGCATCAGCGACAGGCGGGCGCCGCAATAGGGGCACGTGGTTTCCGGATCTGGGGACATCGGGTGGCGTCCGCCGGCTGACGGAGTTGTGCAGCGAAATGCAAATTACGTCAAAAAAGACGTCATTCTGCCGGTCTGTACGCAGCCGTGAGCACGCGCCGTGCCAGGGCGCCGGCGTGAGCCCGCATCGAGCGTGCGACGTCGTCATACAGGGTCTGCCGTAGCACCGATCGCACTACGGCTGACCCTGTATCGTCGAGTAGCGCGTTACACAACAGTCCGTCGGCCGGTCAAGAGACCGACCAGGAACAACACGATCGCGACGACGAGCAGGACGTGAACGATCCGCCGATCGTGTACGTGCCCACGATGCCGAGCAGCCACGCGATCAACAGAATCACGGCAAGCGTATAGAGCATCTTCGACCTCCGCGAGATTCCTACTGCAAGGAACGATGCCTCGACAGCAGCGAAATCGGCCGTGCTTTTGCAGCGAGGCCGCGACGTTGGAGGCGAGTCGGATGGCCGAGGTTCTGGCTCAGTTCGCCGATCCGGTTGCGGACGACGATGGCCACAGGTATCGCGCGCAGGCGTGCGGTGCGCCGATGCCTGACGGCCTCTGGGAAGGATGGATCGAGTTCGTGCCGCTGAATGGCGGCACGCCGGTGCGATCGCCGCGCGAGACGACGCAGCCCAACTGAAGGACGCCGCCTACTGGGCGTCGGGACTCACTGCGATCTATCTCGAGGGGGCGCTCAAGCGCGCGCTGAACCCGCCTGTCCGGCGCGCACCTGCCGTGGCCGAGCCGCTCTTCGACCGCCCTGCACCGGATCTCTCCTCCCTGAGCACGCCGACGTCCTATGGCGACCGACGCCGTGCTCGATCCATTTTCTGTCTACGAGAAAGGCGAGGTGCTCCTGCGCAAGGAGCTCGGCGCGTTGTCGCCCTGGCACCTGGTCAACATCATCAGGGCGTATCGTCTCAGCGCCGAACCGATCGACGTGCTGAACCGGCTGCCCGGCGCTCGCCCTCGCCGAAATCATCGTCGAAGGCGTGAAATCGTTGAGATCCTGAGATCTCAGATCCTCAAATTCCACTCGCTCAGTGATAATAGAGCGTTCAAACGGAGGAGCTATGCGACTGTCCGCCATCCTCGTGCTCTGCGCGGCAATCGGCGCCGCGACCGCCGGACGCGCCGACGCCCAGACCAAGACGCTGCCCTACGATCACATCCATCTGAACGTGCCCGACCCGGCCGCAGCCTCGGCGTGGTACGAGAAGAACATGCCCGGAGCGCGCCGCATCACCGAGGCGCCGGACCGCCTGATGTACGGCAGCACGCGGCTTGATGTTCCTGCTCAGCAAGAATCCGGTCGAGCCGAGCGCCGGCAGCGCCGTCGATCATCTCGGGTTCTCGGTGAAGGACCTCGACGCGACGCTCAAGGCGATGGAGGCGGCGGGCGTGAAGATCACGGCGCCGGCGCGCGATCTGCCCGGCATCTTCAAGATCGCGTTCATCGAGGATCCGTGGGGGACGCGGATCGAGCTCGTCCAGGACGCCGAGCTGCTCGGGCTGCACCATATCCACATGCGCGGACCCGACGTCGAGGAAACGTTCAAGTGGCTGCTTGGCAACTTCGGCGGCGAACGCGCGCGGATGAAAGACAAGCTCGACGGCGTGCGCTATAGCGCGCCGGGATTCAGCACGGTATGGATCCTCGTCCAGAAGGGCGACGCGACCCCGACGCAGGGGAAGGCGATCGATCACATCGGCTGGCGCTCGGAAACCAGCCTCACCGACACGATCAACGGGCTCAAGGCGAAAGGCGTGACGGTGACCAGCGAGCCGCGGCCGCTGAAGCTCCCCGCGGGCCCGCCAATCAACTTCGCCTACGTTGCGGGACCGAACGGCGCCCGCATCGAGCTCGTCGAGCGGCCGGGGCTGAAGCCAGGAGAGTAGGGCGGACCTCTTAGGTCCGCGGCGCCAATCTCGGCGGGTCTAAGAGACCCGCCCTACATCTGAGAAATCACCACTCTGAACCCGATGAACGCGCGGCGTGCGCCGGGATCGGCGCCGCCGCGGATCGCGGCGCGCACATTCCGCTCGGCGTCGGCGAACGAGCCGCCGCGCATCACCCACAACGCATCCGCCTCCAGGTTCTTCCGATCGTCGGCCGGATCGAATGGGTACGGCTGATACGGGCTGCGCGTCCACTCCCAGACGTTGCCGCTCATGTCGAGCAGACCGAACGCGCACTCGGCGCACGGGAAGCTGCCAACCGGCATCGTCGCTGCGCGGCCGAAGTTGGCGCGATCGCGGCGAGGTTGATCGCCCCAGGGATAGATTCGGCCATCGGTGCCTCGAGCCGCCTTTTCCCACTGCGCCTCGCTCGGCAGCGCCGACGTGCCAACCGTCGCGCAACAGCTGCTGAAGGCGCGGCGGCGTGCGCGGCGACTGCTTCAGCGCCGACTCCAGCCATCGGCAATACGCGAGCGCATCGGGCCACGTGATCATCGACGACCGGGATGATTCGCCGGGCGCGCGAAGCGCCTGCGTCGTCGACCCGGTGCGCCGTCTCGTCGACGAACGCTCCGAACTGCGCCACCGTCACTTCGTACCGGCCGATGTAGAACGCCGGGACATCGACGGTCGCCCTGCGGCGACGCGCCTGGCCAACGCTCGTTGTCGAAGGCGAGCGGATCCCTGGCGGGATCGCTGCCCATCAGGAACGGGCCGGCCGGAATCTCCACGAATCCGAGCAGCTCGTCGTCAGGAAGAAACCAGGCGTCCGGACGGAAGCCCGCGATCTGGCCGCCGGACGGCGAACGACGTATCGCGACGGCGCGCTGAACCGGCTGACGGCTGTGAACGTGCCTGGATCAGGACAGCCGCGACGATCGCGACGAGCGTCGCCAGCACGGCCCAGCCGATCCACGCCGCGCGATCGTCGATTGTTCGGTCGGAGGCGGCGCCACCTCAGTTCGATGCGCTGCGTCTCTGCCGCACGCGTGCGTCCAGCCATGCTCGCAGGCCCGCGCGTAGAGATCCTGCTCGGGCATGTCGAGGAGGTTGCGGCCGCCCTCCGCAGACAGCAGCCTCAGGTCGAAGACGCGCGGCGGCGCGTGGCTGACCTCGCGGGCGTCGAGCAGGTTGACGCACGCCGCCTGGAACCGCAGCTCGCACGCGCGCGCAGAAAAATCCGAGCGCGATCGTCGCGATCGGCCGGGCACGAGCTTGCCCTCGGCGTAATGGGCACCGAGCTCGTTGCACGCCCATCCCGAGTTGTCGTCGCAGTAGCTGCGCTCGACCTGCAGCAGACGCCGGCACGCGTTCGGCCGGTCCGTCTTCGCACGCCTGCTGCCAGAACGGAAGGCTGTCGCCGATGTGGCGGCCGTCGGTGCGGCCGGCGGCCGTCATCAGCGCGAAGAACACGACCCAGGCGCCCATGTGCGCCAGGTTGCCCTTGCCCAGCGGACCGTCGAGCCGCAGCGTCTGGCAGGATGGAGCGGCTTCCCTATCGCGGCCACCGCGCGGTCGATCAGCGGCACGCTCAGGTTCAGGAGCGGCACGCACATCAGCTTGTCGTAGAAGGTCGGCGCGCCGATGCGCGCCGAGCAGCGAATACAGCCCGAACACGCCGAGTCCGTAGAGGATGCCGAAGAACAGCCGGCCGAGCGGCGTCCGCGGCGAGGTCGACGGATCGGTGACGAGCAGATGCAGGCCGAGGAAGACCGCCGACGGAATCTCGGAATCGAGGAAATACGGCACGCCGGTCATCGATTGATAGAGCGCACTCAGCCCGAACAGCGTCGCCGCCGCCGATGCGGCGACCAGCGTCACCGAGAAGAAGTACATGACGACGAGGCCGATGCCGAACAGGAACACGTAGATGTGCGGCGCCAGGCTCAGCGTCGACGCGATTTCCGGTCCCCAGGTGAGATGTGTCGTGCCGGTCGCGATCAGCGCGACCGAGAACAGCGACAGCGAGAACCCCGACGGGTTGAAGATGTGGACCAGGCGGCCGTCGCGATGCCAGCGCACGAACTCCTTCCCGAGGAACCCGACCGCGACGAGGATGAACTGCAGGTAGAACCAGTCGTCCCTGAACCAGAGGAACAGGTTGGTGCTGAAGATGATCGGAAACGGCCCGAACCCGAGGACGTAGCTGCCGCGGCGCGACCACGACAGCAGCATGTCGAACGCGTAGGCGAAGACGATCTGCGCGACCAGCAGCCACGCGTAGTCGTACACCGGCGGCCAGTACCACCCCCAGTACGCGTAGACCGAGATGTGGCACATCGCCTGGATGTAGTGCTGCGGGCGGGGCGGGGCCAGGACGATCGACAGACCTCGAGCGGCCGCCGGAGGAGGTACAGCGATCGCCTGCCAGACGAGCAGCGCACCGATGACCGACCAGAACGATCGGAGCGACGACCGCGTTCGCCTGGACGCGCGGTGTCAGGGAAATCAGGAACAGCGCCAGCGTCAGCGCCGGCGGAATCCATGCAACGTTTCCAACCGGGGTCGACGCGGGCGCCGCCGCATCAGCGGTGCGCCGCGCAGCCCGTGGGGAAGTCCGGCGATCCTTCGCCGAAGGCGTGACCGTTGACATGAGTACCCGTAAAGCATACCTTTGCGCGCCAGCCGGAATCGAGCACTCCAGGAGGCGCAGATGAGAGTGTTCCAACGGGCGCTCGGCATCATCCTCTGCCTTGCGCTCCCCATTACGTTCGGCGCGCAGCAACCATCCCGGAGCAACCCAACCGGCGAGTGGCGGTACCAGAGCGGAGATGCCTGGGGAACGCGCTTCTCGCCGCTCGATCAGATCAACGCGACGAACTTCGAGAAGCTGCGGGTCGCGTGGACCTTCCGCGGCGACAACTTCGGTCCCGCGCCGTACCCGAACTCACGCTCGACGCCCAGCTATATCAACGGCATGCTCTACACGGTCGCCGGTCAGCGCCGCACCGTCGTCGCCATGGATCCCAGGACCGGCGAGTCGATCTGGACCTATCGCGAGCCCAACACGAAGCGGTGGGAGCGTTCGATGCGCGCCGGGTACGGGAAGGGCGTCGCGTACGGCGAGATCGATGGACGCGGCGTCATCTACGTGATCACTCCTGGCTTCTTCCTGCACGCGATCGACGCCAAGACGGGCCAACCGCTCGAAAACTGGGGACGTCCCGTGCCGATTGCGGGCTTCCCGAAAACCGGCGTCGTCGATCTCGTCGAAGATCTCCTGAAGGACTGGGGCGCGTGGGAGCGCTGGACCGCCCGCACCAAGCAGCGGTACGACCCCGACATGGGAGTTCCGCGCGAGCTCGGCTACATCACGAGCTCGTCGCCGCCGATCGTCGTCAACGGAGTGGTCATTGTCGGCAACTCAGCCGAGCAGGGCTACAACCAGACGCGCGTCGAGAACGTTCCGGGCGACATCCTCGCGTATGACGCACGCACCGGCAAGCACCTGTGGAAGTTCCACGTGATTCCACGGCCGGGCGAGTTCGGGCACGACACCTGGCACAACGAGGCGTGGGCGTGGACTGGCGACGTCTCGTCGTGGGCGCCGATGTCCGCCGACTACGAGCGCGGCATCGTCTACATCCCGACGAATCCGCCGACGATCGACTACTTCGGGGGCTTCAGGCCGGGCGCAAACCTCTATGGCACGAGCGTCATCGCGCTGGACGTCAAGACCGGCAAACGCGTCTGGCACTTCCAGACCGTCCACAACGATCAGTGGAATTACGATTTGCCGAACGTGCCGATCCTCGCCGACCTGAACGTCGGCGGCAAGCCGGTTCCCGCGCTGATTCAGACCACGAAGCAGGGGTTCATCTTCACGTTCAACCGGGCGACCGGTGAGCCGGTCTGGCCGATCGAAGAGCGGCCCGTGACGCAGACGCAGGTGCCCGGCAACTGGACGTCGCCGACCCAGCCCTTCCCGACGCGGCCCGAACCGATGGAGCCGCAGGGGCTTCCTGAGAGCGATCTCATCGACTTCACGCCGGAGCTGCGCGCCGAAGCGCTCGAGCTCGTGAAAAAGTACCGGATCGGCGGCGCCTACGAGCCGCGGCTGCACGAAGGACACAACCTCGGCGTCGTGAACAACATCCGCTGCGGCGGCGGGCTGAACATCACGAATCCCGCCACCTTCGATCCCACCACCAACACGCTATACGTCTCCCACTCGCGCGGGTGCAGCGGCGGCGGGCTGCAGCCGGGACAGAAAGCCGATAAACCGAACGAGATGGCGACGACCGGGACCACGATCTCCCAGTGGGTGAACGGGACGGGCCCGGGACTGCAAGGACCGCAGAGCCTTCCGATCTTCAAGCCGCCGTACAACAGGCTGTCGGCCTACAACATGAACACCGGGGAGCGCATGTGGTGGATTCCGATCGGCGATACGCCGGCCGCCGTCAGGAATCATCCGATGTTGAGGGGCAAGGATCTCGGCGCAACGGGCGGCGGCAGCGAGTCGATCCAGATGGTCACCGGCAGCCTGCTGCTCGTCAGCCAACCGGGCGGCCCGGGCACGCTGGACGCCTATGACAAGCGCAGCGGCAAGAGGATCGGCAGCGTGAAGATCCCGGCGGCCGGGCAGTACGGAATGATGTCGTACACGCACCAGGGCAAGCAGTACGTCGTCGTGCAAATCGGCGGCGCGCAGTATCCGGGATCGCTCGTCGCGCTGACGCTGCCCGACGTAGCAATGGTGTCCGAAGTCTGCAACTCCGCAGTGTTTTCAGGCTTCGGACCTCGCGCGTCAGGACCTCTGACTACCCCTTCGTCAGCGAGTGAACGCGATAGCCGCGCTGCGCGAACTGCCTCCCGAGCCGACCGATGCCACCGTAATCAGATAGTTCCCCGGCGCGAGGCCGTTCAGGAACGTGGTGCGATCGACAATGATTTCGTTGCCGGTACCCGGAGTCGGCTTGCCGAGATCGCTCGACGCAATCGCCGTAGCGGTCGCGGGATTCGCCGTGGACGGAAATACTTCCATCAGATACTTCGTCACGGTCGCGTGATCGACCGATGCGGTGAACGCCACGCGCTTGGTCGAGGTCGGGGTGGTGCTGACCGTCACCGTCGCGGTCGCTGACGACGCAGAGGCGCCGTCAGCATCTGTCGCAACGGCCTTCAGCTGATACGTCCCTGCCGCAACGCTGCTCCAGGGAAACGAGAAGGGCGCGGTCGTGTCGCTCGCCAGCAGCGTCGATCCGCTGTAGAAGTCGACCTTCGCCAGCCGGTTTTCGGGATCGGACGCCGTCGCCGACAGCGTGATCGTCGCCGGCGCCGTGAACGTCGACCCATTGGCCGGCGCCGTCAAGGACGACGCTCGGCGGCTGATTGGTCGGCGTGGTGACCGAAAGGTTGTCGAACACCGCCGTCGTGGCGGTCGACGCATTGTGACTAGTGACCGCCAGGCCGATGTAGACCGTCGACGCCATCGTAATCTGAACGAGTCGAAGGCGGTCCAGGTGACGCCGTCGTTGGACCGATACATTTCGAAGGTATTGCCGCGGCGAATCAAGCGGACCCAGCCGGGTGCCGGGCCGCTCGATCCGACGGCGGTGAGGCTGGAGATGCCCGAAGTGTTGACGCGCCGCGTCAGCCAATAGCCAGTTCCGGCCGTCGCGATGCGCAAACGCATGCCGTGAGCCGGCGGTCAGCGTCTCGCGAATCATGACGCCAGCTTTGGTCCACGGATCGACGGCTTGCACCGACGCCACGCGAGCGGTGATGACGACATCGCCAGTGAAGGCCGATAGACGAAATGGAACTGGTCGCTGGTCCCCCAGATGTCCGCGCCGGCGGCGCGAACCGTATACGTGCCGCCACTGTGTTGGACACTGCCCGCAATCGCCGGGCCACCGATGTCCTGATTCTGCTGCCCGTCGGGAAGCGCCGACCGCGCCGGTCACGGTGACCGAAACCGTCGCCGAGCTCGTGCTGCCGCCATCGCTGTCTCGCGCGATGGCGCTCAGGCTGTAGCTGCCTGCCGGCACGCGAGCTCCAGGAGTAAGCTGAAGGGCGCGGTCGTGTCGCTCCCCAGCAGCGTCGATCCGCTGTAGAAATCCACCTTGGCGAGACGACCCTCGGGATCGGAGGCGGTTGCCGTCAGCGCGATCGTCGCCGGTGCGGTAAAGGTCGCGCCACTCGCCGGGGCCGTGAGCGACACCGTCGGCGGCTGATTGGGAGGGGGATTCGCCGTCTGCACGGTGACCGTGACCGCTGCCGCCGTCGCTTGCCCTCCGTCGCTGTCGTACGCGGTGGCGCTCAAGCATGTACGTGCCGGCCGGAACGCTGCCCCACGAGTAAGAGAAGGGTGATGTCGTGTCACTCGCCAGCAGCGTCGATCCGTTGTAGAAATCGACCTTCGACAGCCGGTTTTCGGGATCGGACGCCGTCGCCGACAGCGTGATCGTCGCCGGCGCCGTGAACGTCGACCCACTGGCCGGCGCCGTCAGAGGTAACTGTGGGCGGCAGATTGGCCGTGCTTTGAGTGACCTGACAGGCTATGGAATCACCAGTCGCAAGTTGGGTTGACGTCGACGCTTCGCGACTGGTGACGGCGAGGCCAACGATAGACGGTCGACGCCATGGAGATCGTTACTGTGAGACGCAGCGCGGACCACGCTGTGGCCATCGGAAGAATCGACGCATTTCCAAGGAGACTGCCGCGACGAATCAAGCCGGACCCAGCGAGTTGCGATGCCGGACTGCGCAGTCATTGACGCCTGGCGCACGCCTGTGAGCCGTGCGGAGATTGGCTACCGCGACAGGCGATTGCCGACCGCTGAAATCGGATGCGCAAAGCGCATGGCGCGAATTGGCAGCGAGAAGATCTCACGAACCATCACTCCGGCTTTCGACCATCGGATTGACTGCCTTGCAGCGACGCGACGCGCGCGATGATGACGACATCGCCAGTGAACAGCTGATACACAAAATGGAACTCGATCGCCGGTACGTCCCAGATATCTGCGCCGGCGCCAGCTCGACGGTATAGGTCCCGTTGTTGAAGCTGGCGTTGCCGGCGACGGCGGGAGCGCCGACGTCCTGGTGCTGCCAGCCCGGCGGGAACGGAGCTGGACCGGACGCCGCCACGGTCACGGAGGCGGTCGCGGATGTCGCTGATGCGCCGCCGGCATCAACGGCGACCGCCTTCAGTTGATAGCTGCCGGCCCCGACACCGCTCCAGGTCCAGCCAAACGGTGCCGACGCGTCGCTGCCGAGCAGCGTCGATCCGCTGTAGAACTCGACTCTGGATAGCTGGTTCTCGGGATCGGACGCCGTCGCCGCCAGCGTGATCGTCGCCGGCGCGGTGAAGGTCGCCCCATTGGCCGGCGCCGTCAAGACGACGCTGGGCGGCAGATTGGTCGGCGTGGTGACCGAAACGATTGTCGAGCACCGCCGTTGTGGCGGTCGACGCGTCAACGACTAGTCCGACCGCGAGGCCGACGTAGACAGTCGACGCCATCGCGATCTGAATCAGAGTCGTAGGCGGTCCACGTCACGCCGTCGGTGGAGCGATACATCTCAAAGGTATTGCCGCGGCGAATCAGCCGGACCCATCCGGGTGGCGAGCCACAGATCGCGACGGCGGTGCTGCTGGAGATGCCCGAAGTATTGATGCGCCGCGTCAGCCGATACCCGTTGCCGGCCGTGGGATGCGCAAACGCATGCCGTGAGCCGGCGGTCAGCGTCTCGCGAATCATGACGCCGGCTTTGGACCAGGGATTGACGGCTTGCAGCGACGCCACGCGGGCGGTGATGACGACGTCGCCAGTGAACGGCCGATACACGAAATGGAACTGGTCGCTGGTACCCCAGATGTCCGCGCCAGCGCCGCGAACCGTATAGGTGCCGTTGCTGAGCTGGACGCTGCCGGCAATCGCTGGCGCGCCGATGTCCTGATTCTGTAGCCCGTCGGGAAGCGCGGACCGCGCCAGTCACGGTGACCGAGACCGTCGCCGAGGTCGTGCTGGCGCCGTCGCTGTCATGCGCGACGGCCCGCACGCTGTAGCTGCCGGCCGGCACCGAGCTCCAGGTGAAGCTGTACGGCGCGCTCGTGTCGCTCGCCAGCAGCGTCGATCCGTTGTAGAACTCGACCTTGCTGAGCCGGTTCTCAGGGTCAGAGGCGCTCGCGGTCAAGCGTGATGGTCGCCGGTGCCGTAAAGGTCGCACCTGATCCTGGGGCGGTCAACGACACGGTCGGCGGAAGGTTGCTCGGCGGCGGCGGCGGCGCCCCGTGCTCGCCTCAGAATCGTCACATCGTCGAGCCGCCAGCCGGGCGGCGACGTCAGGAACGTATCGGGACTGATCACGATCTGATCGATGATGGCGCCGTCTTCGCGCTGCTGGACGCGGATGGTGTGCGTGCCGGTCGCCGCGAAATACACGTGCGTGCCGAGCGCACCCCACCCGTTGTCGGTCCAGCCCCATGCCGTGCGGCGCCGGGCCGTTCGAGCCGTTCTGCAGAACCACCTCGAAGGAACTGCTCGTGCCGATGCGCGCCGTCGGCGACGACGCGGACGTCAGCGAATCGTTGAACTGCAGATGAACGGAGTCGTTCGATGAGCGAGTTGCCGTCGGCCTTCATGCGCACCCAGACGTGATACGGCGCGGCCCGCGTCGGCGCTGAACGTCGCTTCGAAATAGCTCGCCGGGTTGCTCAGGGCGGGCGCGATCCTCGCCGCTCCTGCGTCAGGATTCCGGAGCGCCTGCGACCCTGCGGCCGTCGCGTCCGAAATGGTCTGCCACGTGCCGAATATCCGACCGGCGGCAGCTGAGCGCGACGCTGGATGACCGAGGTCGCCGGCAGACACGCTCGGGCCGATGCCCGAGGGCTTGCGGCAGAATGTGTCGTGTCGGACCGACGGGCGCCGGGGGCCGATACGGCAAACGTCACGGGACTGAGCACGATCTGATCGATCACCGCGCCGTCTTCTCGCTGCTGGATCCGGACGACGTGGGCCCGTCGGCGGCAAAGTAGATCGGACGTCCCGAGCGTGCCCCAGCCGTTGTCAGTCCAGCCCCAGCCCTGCGGCGCTGCCGCCGCCAGACCCGTTCTGCAGTATCACTTCGGCCGAGCTCGTCGTGCCGATTCGGATGATGGACTGGCCGATCGAATCGACCGAGTCGCTGAACTGCACGTGAACCGAATCGTTTTGGTTCGCATCGTTCTCCGCGCGCATGCGAACCCACAGGTGGTACGCCGTCGCCGCGCGTGGCGCTGAACCTCATCTCGAAATAGTTGGCTGGCGAGGCTTCCGCCGGGCTCACCCTCGCTCTTCCGCGGTCGGGGTTGCGCAGCACGGCTCCTCCGGCGGCGGTCGAATCCGGCTCTCTAACCCAGTCGCCGCGGACATCGGTGGGAGATGCGGTCGCCGTCCACAGAACGACATCGTCCGGTCCAAGGGCCTGCGCGATACCGCCATCGTCGACCCCGACCACGAGCGCGGCAACGATGACAACAAAGAAAACCAAACGACGGAAAGGGACCCTGAAGTAGATCACGCGTGCATCTCCCGCATGAAAAAGGACGAACGCCGGACGCAAACCAGATTAGAAACCGCTTGGGCTTACCGAGCGAGACGCACAGGGACGCACACCGGGGGAGTGCACGCGCCTCGCTCGACTAACGGGTCTTGCCGGTGAAGTGACCTTGGGGGGAGAGGGTCTTCACCACCGAGTGGTGACCGGGGTTCTTGGACTCTACACAGCTCGCGACTGCGGCCACAAGCTCAGCAGGTCCATAAGTCACCGCCGGCTGAGACTTCGAGCAAGCACAGTGCCGCAACCTCGGCCGCGCGTTTCAGGAACTGCTGAGATGCGACTTCTGTACGACGCTGCGAGTGCGCTGCCGCTCGAATTGCGAGTACTTGCGCCCGAATCCTCGCACCGCATGGCGTGTGGAACCTAAGTTGGCGCTACGTGCGCCGACCACAGAGCCACCTGCCGCGCGCGTGACAGACCGACACGAGGCTGTCGGATAGTGATACGGACAAGTGTGAACAGAGCGCACCCTGTGCCCGATGGTCACGATCACGGACCGCTTGCCCTGCAGGTCCGTCATCACGCCCGGTAACTAACGCTTTCCCGTGCATTGCGGTAGTGTTAGAGTCTCCGGTTGCACCCGCCGCCCGGAGTCACCTTTTTCATGCGGAGTCGATAAGCATGTCCGGAAAACTCGTTCGATTCCTCCCGGTCGTTACCGTGCTGGCCGTTGCCGCGGGGTGGTACGCCCCGCTACATATCTCTGGTCAGCAGGTTCAGAGCCTTCAACAGATTGCCGGCCAGTATCCGGCCCAGCCGAGCACGACGAGCGGCGAGTGGCCGATGTATACGGCCGACCTGAGCGGCAGCAAGTACTCGCCGCTCGATCAGATCAACGCGACCAACTTCAGCAAGCTCGAAGTCGCGTGGCGCTTCAAGACCGACAACCTCGGTCCGCGGCCCGAGAACAAGCTCGAAGGCACGCCGATGATGGTCAAGGGCACGGTTTACACGACCGGCGGCACGCGCCGCGCCGTGGTCGCCCTCGACGGCCGGACCGGCGAGCTGAAGTGGGTCTACAGCCTGGACGAAGGCGAGCGCGCGACGCGCTGGGCGCCGCGTCAGCTGTCGGGCCGCGGCGTCTCGTACTGGACCGACGGCAAGGGCGACGAGCGCATCTTCTACGTCACCATCGGCTATCGCCTCGTCGCGCTGAACGCGAAGACCGGCCAGCCGGTGCAGTCGTTCGGGCAGAACGGCATCCTCGACCTGAAGGAGGGCGTCGTCATCGGCAAGGACAAGCAGATCGATCTCGAGAGCGGCGAAATCGGCCTGCACTCGACGCCGACCGTCGTCGGCGACGTGATCATCGTCGGCTCGTCGATGTTCGAAGGCCTCGGCTATCTCTACAGCACGAACGCCAAGGGCCTCGTGCGCGCGTTCGACATCCGCACCGGCAAGCAGATCTGGCGCTTCAACACGATCCCGATGCCCGGCGAGTTCGGCAACGACACGTGGGAGAACGGTTCGTGGGAGTGGTCCGGCAACACCGGCGTGTGGACGCAGATCACCGTCGATCCGGAAGCCGGCCTCGTCTACCTGCCGGTCGAGACGCCGACGATCGACGAGTACGGCGGCAACCGCCCGGGCGACAACCTGTTCGCGGAAAGCCTCGTCGCCGTCGATCTGAAGACCGGCGTGCGCAAGTGGCACTTCCAGCTGGTGCACCACCCGCTGTGGGATCACGACATCTCGTCGGCGCCGCTGCTGATCGACGCGAACATCGACGGCAAGCCGCGCAAGCTGGTGGCGCAGCCGACCAAGCAGGGCTGGCTGTACACGTTCGATCGCATCACCGGGCAGCCGATCTGGCCGATTCCGGAAGTGCCGGTTCCGCAGACGGACATGGGCGGCGAGAAGACGGCCACGACGCAGCCGATTCCGACCAAGCCGCCGCCGTACTCGCGCACCTTCGTCAGCAAGAACGATCTGATCGACTTCACGCCGGCGCTGCGCGCGCAGGCGCTCGAGAACCTGAAGCGGTTCCGCTGGGAAGAGACGCCGTTCGTTCCGCCGGTCGGGCCGAACAGCCAGCTGCTCGGCGCGATCAACATCGGCAACACCGGCGGCGGCGTGAACTGGCCGGGCTCGGGGTTCGATCCTGAAACCGCCACGTTCTACACGCAGGCGAGCAACGCCGGCGTCACCGCCGCGAAGTACGACGAGGAAGAGTTCCAGCGCGTGCGTCCTGAAACGCAGGCGAAGCTCAGTCCGAACGGCCGCATCCCGCGCTGGGAGGCGGAGCCGAATTACGGCCTGGGCCGCGGCCGCGGCGCAGCGCGGAGGACGCGGCGAGCCTGCCGGACGCGGCGCCGAACCGGGCCGCGGCGGAGCACCAGCCGCGGGTCGCGGCGGGGCGCTGCCGCCGGCGCCGCCGGCGGGTCCGCCGACTGGTCGCGGCGCGCTGACTCAGGGCCTCGAAGGGCTGTCGATCGTGAAGCCGCCGTACGGCGTGATCAGCGCGATCGATCTGAACACCGGAACGCTGAAGTTCCAGGTGCCGCACGGCGACACGCCGGACGCGGTGCGCAACCACCCGATCCTCAAGGGCCTGAACATCCCGAAGACCGGCCAGCCCGGCAGCGTCGGCATCATGGTCACCAAGACGCTGGTCGTCGCGGGCGATCCGCAGGTCACCGCACCGCCGGGACGTGCGCGCGGCGCGATGCTGCGCGCGTACAACAAGCAGACCGGCGAGCAGGTCGGCGAGGTGCTGATGCCGGCGCAGATCAGCGGCCAGCCGATGACCTACCGCATCGACGGCCGGCAGTACATCATCGTCGGCGTCAGCGGCGGGAACTACACGGGCGAGTACATCGCCTTCGCGCTGCCGGAGTCGGAGATTCGGCCGAGCGGCGCGAATTAGGCGGGATTCAGAAGAGCTAAGGGCTAAGGGCTGAGGGCAGGGCGCGGCGGGCAATCAGCCCTCTGCCCTTAGCTCTCAGCCCTTTTTTGCTACGATAGATCCAACTTGCCTGTCCACTTTTCGAGAGGTCACATGAGTTTGAGAGTCGCCATCGTCGCAGCCATTCGGACTTGCAGCATGTGCGGCGCGCGCGCCGCCGTGACGCCCGCGGCCGCCGTGACGCCCGTCGCCGTTTCGGCCCAGGGAGCCAAGACGCAGTGGGACGGCGTGTACACCGTCGATCAAGCCAAGCGCGGCGAGAAGCTGTACGCGGAAAAGTGCTCCGCCTGCCACGGTCCCGACATGAACGGCGGCGAAATGGCGCCCGGCTTGACGGGCGGCGAGTTCACAGCGAACTGGAACGATCTGTCGCTCGGCGACCTGTTCGAGCGCATGCGCATCTCGATGCCGCAGAACGCTCCAGGCAGCCTCAGCCGGCAGGACAACGCCGACATCCTGTCCTACATCCTGAACAAGGGAAACTACCCGCCCGGCAAGGCGGAACTGCCGACGCAGACCGAGGTGCTGAACGGCTTCAAGTTCCTCGCGGTGAAGCCGTAGGAACTTATGGAATTAGGAATTAGGAATTAGGAATGCTGAAGGGCGGATCCAGGTCGGGTCCGCCCTTTGTCTTTGTCGGGCGGACCTTTGTAGGGCGGACCTCTCGGGTCCGCCTCATTACTTCAATCGCGCAGGCGCTGCGCGAGCCGATGCAGGAACAGGCCGACGTCGGTCACCACGCCCATCGTCTGCGACGATCCCGCGGTCGGCGAGCTTGGTGACGACCGCGGGGTTGATGTCGACGCACACCATCTTCACCCACGACGGCAGCATGTTGCCGACGCCGATCCCGTGCAGCATCGTCGACAGCGCGAGGACGAGGCCGACGCCCTCGAGCGCCGACGCATAGCGGTCCTGCGCCTCGCGGAGATCCATGATCGTGTCGGGCAGCGGCCCGTCGTCGCGGATGCTGCCGGCGAGCACGTAGTCGACGTCGTGGCGGATGCACTCGTACATGACGCCCGACTTCAGCACGCCCTGCTCGACCGCCTCGCGCAAGCCCGCCGGCGCGGCAGATCGCGTTGATGGCGCGCATGTGGTTGCGGTGACCGCCTTCGATCGACCTTGCCGGTATCGAGGTCGACGCCGAGCGACGTGCCGAACAGCGCCTGCTCCACATCGTGGACCGCCAGCGCGTTGCCGGCGAGCAGGACGTCGACGAAGCCGCCGCGGACGAGCTCCTGGAAGTGCGGCGACCCGCCGGTGTGCACGACGACCGGTCCGGCGACCACGGCGATCCGGCCGCGCGAGGCCTTGATCTCGCGCATCATCGCCGCGATGCGCGCGACGCCGACCTCGACGCGCCGCTCCGATGAAATCTCGTTCGTCATGAACGCGAAGCCGTGGCGATCGCGTTCCTGGAACTCCGGCATCACGCGCACGCCGGCGACGCCGCAGACGACGTGATCGCCGGCGCGGACGTCGCGCAGCTTCCGGCACACGCGCGCGCCCCTGCTCCACCACGATGACCGCGTCCATCCGCTGGCGCTCGACCTGCGTCCAGTGCCCGCGGTGGCGGACGAGCGTCCGGTGGTTGGTCGTCGAGTAGAAGTCGTCGGGCACGCAGCCGTCGCGATCGGCGCTCTTGAGCGTCGCATCCTGCGGCTCGGCGAGGCGGCAGCCGAGCGCGACCAGTTCCTCGAGCACTTCCGCCAGCCCCTGCTCGGTCGCCGAAGAAATCCGCATCGAGATGAACGACGGCTCGTCGTTGCTGCGCCCGATGGTGAACTTCAGGACGTCGAACGCCGCGTTGCGCCTGACGACGGTGTCGAACACGACATTCAGGATCTGCGAGTCGATCAGGTGGCCTTCCGCCTCCACTACCTCCGAGAACGAGGACGCAGAGGGAGCCGAGGAGGCAGAGGCCGCAGAGGCTGATCCGCGTTTGGTCGCCATCAGCTGAAGATCGGCAAGGCCAGCGGCGGCTGGACGTGATAGTCGCTCTGCGCGACGTCGGCGAGCGCCCGGTCGAGCACCGACTCGGAGCACTCCTCGAGCGTCGTCACGAAAGGCAGCCGATCCTTGCGGAACTTCGGCAACTGCAGCACGCCCTCGATGTTGATGCCGTAGCGCGCGTAGGCGGTCGTGACCGCCGCGAGGATGCCGGGCTTGTCGTTGACGGTGAAGCGCACGTAGTGCGGCGCGACGAAGTCGCCGGCGACGTTGTGGAACGCGGTCGGCGCTGCGGCCGGCGCAGGTTCGCCCGCCGGCGCGTCGAACCGACAGCACGTCGGAGACCACGGCGACGGCGGTCGGCGAGCCGCCGGCACCCGAACCCGAGAACGACGTCTCGCCGCCGAACACGCCGCGGACGGTCACGAGATTCTGGCTGCCTTCGTTGCGGCCGAAGTTCGACGGCGAGCGGGACCAGCGCCGGGCGGACGGCGGCGAAGACGGCGCCGTTGTCTTCGGCCGACGCGCGGGCGATCTGGCGGATCGTGCAGCCCAGCTCGCGCGCGTATTCGAAGTCGACCGGCTCGATCGGCCGGATCGACCGCGTCGCGATGTCGGTGACGCGCACCGGCCGCCGCAGGCCGACCGCGGCGATGATCGCGAGCTTCGCGGCCGCGTCGGCGCCGTCGAGATCCTCGCTCGGATCCGCTTCGGCATAGCCGGCGCGCTGCGCCTCGGCGAGGGCATCGCCGAACGCGATTGCGCTCGGCCTGCATGCGGCTCAGGATGTAGTTGCAGGTGCCGTTGAGGATGCCGCGCACTTCGACCAGGCGATCGCCGGCGAGACCCTCCTGCAGCGCGCGCAGCACCGGGAATGCCGCCGGCCACCGAGGCCTCGAAGCGCACTTCCCGCCCGCGCGACCGCGCCAGGTCCAGCAGCTCCGGGCCATGATGCGCCATCAGCTGCTTGTTCGCGGTCACCACCGACTTGCCGGCCATCAGCGCGCCGCGGACCCAGTCGTACGCCGGCCGCAGGCCGCCGACGACCTCGATCACGATGTCGGCGTCCGACGCGAGGATCTCGTCGGCCGACTCGGTCCAGCACACCGAGGACGGCACCCAGTCGACCCGTTTCCGCGCGATGTTGCGGTTGAAGATGTGCGTGAGGCGGACGTTCGGCACTTCACCGCTGCAGAGGATGCGGGCGACCGACTGGCCGACGGTGCCGAATCCAAGCAGGGCCACACGTGAGCCGTGGGCAGAGGCATTCCCTGGCGATGTCACTCGAGCGCTCCAGTCTTCTGACCCGAGGGGCTTCGCCCCTCGGACTCCCCTACACGCTCTCTCGCGCGCCGCTTCGCCGGCGCGCGCCGTTCGCGTGGCTCGCTCGCGCACTCGCTCGCGGCGCTGGCGCTGGTTAGCTGGGTAGATACCTTCTATGATTCGGCCGCTGCGCAGCGATTTCCTGGCGAACGGACGTGGGGCTTGCCCCCCGAAGCGCCGCAGGCGCGAAGGAGGGACTATATCAGACGCCGTAGCCGTAGCCGGCTTCCTCGGGCGGCGAGGTCATCGGTTTCTGTCTGCGGCTCCGGCCGCTGGTCGTCAGGGTCGTCTGACGGTTTCCCGCCGTGGCGCCCCGTCGTCGCACGACATCGTACTTCCCTCGTTCATGGCATCACCTGTCGTTCATCGAGCAAAAAAAAGGGCCATCACCGCTTGCGGGTGATGGCCCTTTGAATCGCTGTTTCCTGGTTTCCGGTTACATCACCCGCTGCGTTCCCTGTACGACCCGGGCAGGCCCAGGCCGATGCTAAGGAGGAGGGTCGCCGGCAGCGGGGTCGCAACCGTGAACATCGTTGAGGCTTTAGGACAACATACCCGGGGCGATCTGTCAAACAGCGGGGGCAGGAGGGGCAGGAGGGGCAGGAGGGGCGGGACGGGCAGGGAAGGCCGGACGGGCGGAAAGGGCAGACAGGCACGGTGGTCAGCGGCATTTTTGGCTGTCGCCTATCGAAACCAATATGTGACGCAGCGCGGTTACACCAGATCAGGGTAATCGGTTCAACCACTGCCATCAAGCGCGTCGACCGCACGAGACCGGCAAGTGGAGCACCGACGCCATCGAGCTCTCGCTCGAATTCCGACAGCGTGTCCGCACTGATGTATCCCAGACGATGTGCCACGTGGAAGCAGTGACCCCAGTTCCGCGAGTGATCCTTCGGCGATGTTCAAGAAATGCAACCGCATCCGACGATACCTCCTCGCGAACCCTTCGACAATGTTCGCTGGCACGGAGATAGGCTGCCCTCCGCATCTGACTCGCCGAGCTCGAATCGTTCGATCGCCGGCAATTTGGTCGTCGCAAGCTGGTGCACCTTGATGAAGAGATCATCGGCTCTCTGCCACGCTATGAGCGAGTGGTGTCTGAGATTCTTCATAGTCTGACGGGTACCTGAGCCTGGGTGACCGAAATCGACAGGATGCGGCCGATTGCACGCAATCTCGATTTCTCCGTGTCCTCCCCTTCCTGCCCCTCCTGCCCTCCTGCCCTCCCCCCTGCCCCTCCCGCCCCTCCCGCCCCCTCTCCTGCCCTCCCTGCCCCTCCTGCCCCTACAATCCGCTGACGATGCCCCGGTTCAAGCTGACGATCGAGTACGCCGGCACCAGGTACAGCGGCTGGCAGATCCAGAAGAATGCGCGAACCGTGCAGGGTGAAATCGACAAGGCGGTGCGCGCCGTGACGGGGCGGAAGGACTTCGAGCTCTACGGATCGGGACGGACCGACGCCGGCGTGCACGCGCTGGGGCAAGTGGCTCACCTCGACGTCAGCACGTCGCTGCCGCCGGACACGCTCCGCCAGCGTGTCAACGACGAGTTGCCGGCCGACATCAATATCCTCGACGCGCGCGTCGTGCCGCACCGGTTTCACGCGCGGCATGACGCCGTCGCTCGCGCTTACCTGTATCAGATTGCCCGGCGCCGCACCGCCTTCGCCAAGGCGTACGTGTGGTGGGTACGTGAGTCGCTGGACGGCGAGCAGATGCGGAGCGTGGCGCGGGAGTTCGTCGGGATGCGCGACTTCAAGTCGTTCGCCCAGTCGGACGACGAGCCCGGAGATGTGAACCCACGCTCGACAAACGTGCTCGTGGACCGGCTGGAGATCGCCGACGACAGCGAGCTCGTGCTCCTGCGGATTGAAGGATCGCACTTCCTCTGGAAGATGGTCCGGCGCATCGTCGGAGTGCTCGTCGAGGTCGGGCGTGGAAACCTCCCGGCCGGTGACGCCGCCGCGTTTCTGACCACATCGTCGGAGGTACCGGCACGCCTCACCGCGCCGCCGTCGGGACTCTTCCTCGACCGCGTCTATTACGCCGGCGATCCCCGGGGCGCGGAGCTTCGGCCCGCCACCCCGCTGCGACCCTCAAAACAATCCGGCTGATCGGGACCCGAGCACGAGCCGTATCACCTGCGCGTAGCTCGCCGTCCCGGCTTCCACGCGGTTGGCCTTCAGGTACCGGTCGTAGACGCGCCAGCCTGCCGCCGAGACACGCGGGCGTACTTCTCTCCTCACGCGTTCCGCGATCTGCTCGAGATCGCGCCGCGGGCCCGGACGGAGCTGGCCGTCGACGGCCGCGCGGTCGCTCGCTGGCATCGACGCGATCGCCTGGCTGTAGAGGAACAGCCAACCGCTGTACTTGGCAGCATCCGACCCCCGCAGGCACGCGAGCCACCCGACGAAGTTCGCCTCTCCCTCGTCGGTGAAGCCCGCCAGGTGACTCCATTCGTGCGCGATCACGAATGGCTCCTCAAAGGGCAGCAGCCCGCGCACGACCAGCGTTTCAAGGAAGAACGGATCCGTCATCCCGTCGATACCGGCCGCGCGGAAGTACGGATCGAGGAGTGTCCGCTTCGGGTGCGCCGGGAGCGCGGGACGTTCGATGTGCAGCGCTTTCTGCGCCGCCTCGAATCCGGATTCAAGACTGCGGCCCGTGGCGCCGCCGGTCAACGCAAGCTCCGAGTGGGCGGCGACGTACAGCCCGTTCACCTCGTCAGCGGCTTGCCGGGCGAGGTCGCGGGACGCCGCGGGTGTGATGGCGCGCTCGTCGAACTTGATCCGCGCCGTCAGCGGCAGGCGCCGGTAATTCAGCCCCCACATCGCTGCAAACGCCAGGTAGGCCACGGCGGCCGCCGTGATCGTCCTCGCGAAGATCCGCAGGAATACCCGCGGGAACGAGCGGTGACCCGCGATGTCGATCATGATCGCGCCGACCCACCAGAGCGCCACGCCGACGAGCAGCAGGTCGAACAGCGCGACGCCCACGCGATTCGACATGCCGGTCGCCCAGTGCTGCAGCAGCGGGAAGACGCGCGCGGAATAGTGATCTTCGACGAGGGCCCGGGGCACGGGACTCAGGGCCACGGCCACCGCGGCAATCACGAGCGTCGCTCGCCACCACACGTCAGGACTTCAGCTTTCGACACATGGAAAGTCCAGAAAAGCGCCTTGGATGCACCATAAAGAGTATTAGAGTCCTATAAAGTCTCTCTATTGACACGGCCGACTGGAGTAAGGCCAGGGGACGCTCGAGCCGAAAAGAGACGTAACGAATTCCGCCATGCCCCGACCGAAACTCTTCGTGGCGCTCGCGCTGGTCTTAGCGACGGGTGTGGAGGCTGCTGCACAGGCCGCGTCCGGGACGCCCGGAGCGAGCCGGACGGTCCCCGCGACCTCTGCTCCCGTCCAGCCGGCCAGGCCAACCGTGCTGCCGGGGACACCCTCGGCGGCGTTCGCGACCATCCACGTCAGCGCCGTGAGCGCGACGAACACCGCGCTGCCCGGACGCCTTGTCCGGCTGCGCGATGCGCGCTACGGGCGAATGGTGGCCGCCAACACGACTGATGAAGCCGGCACGTTCACGTTTCGCGACGTCGACCCGGGGAGCTACATTATCGAACTGCTTGCAGGCAATCAATCGGTTCAGGCCACCAGCGCGCTGCTCAGCGTCGATGCGGGCGCTGTCGTTTTCGCGGTCGTCAGGCTGCCGTCGCGGCTGGAACCGGCCGCCGGCTTCTTCGACCGGGGCGTGGCACGGGCAGGAGCGGTCATCGCAGCCGCTGCGGCGGCCGGCGTGCTGGCGGTCCAGTCGACGACCGACGTGAGCTCGCGGTAGGCCGTCCATGAGCGACGCTCCGAATCATCCTCGGCTTCCGCCCGCTGCCGGTCCGTCCGGACCGATCGGCGCCCCCAAGCCGCCGCCGACCTATTCGACCGATCGCGACGTTCACCTTCTCGATCGGCTCGCGATTCTCTATCGGTACCGCCGGGTGTCGGCCGCGGTGTTCGTGCTCACGACGCTGGTGCTGATGATTCAGGGCTACTCCAACGTCACGCGCTATGAGGCGCAGGCACGTCTGCTCATCGAGGAAGAGCGGACGACGGCGGTGCCGGGCATCACGTCGGCGATCGACGCGTACTGGGAAGATCCGGTTCCCTACTACAACACCCAGTACCGGATTCTCCGCGGACGCGAACTGGCGCGCCGCGACGTCCGCAAGCTCCAGCTCCAGAACGTCCCCGAGTTCAACGGCAGCGAGCCGCAGGCCAGCACGCCGCGTGCCTGGCTGCACACGATGCGGCAGCGCCTGGTGGCGCTGGTGCGACCGGCGCCCCAAGCGCTCGAACCGCCGAAGGTCGACGAGACGAGCGATGAGTCGGCGATGATCAGCGCGTTTCTGTCGCGGGTCCGCGTCGTGCCGGTCCCGGACAGCAAGCTCGTCGACGTCTTCTTCCAGGGGCAGAACGCCAAGTTCGCGGCGACGGCCGCCAACACCCTGGTCGACGAGTACGTGGCGCAGAACCTCGAGGTCAAGCAGCAGAGCACGCAGAACATGCTCGAGTGGCTGGAGCGCGAGGTCGCGGCGCAGCAGGCGAAGGTCGAGCAGAGCGAGCGGGAGCTGGCCGCCTACCGGGATCGCGAGAACGCGATGTCGCTGGACGACAAGAACAACATCGTGCTGTCGCGCCTCAACGCGCTGAACGACGCCGTGCTCAGGGCCCGCACGGCGCGCATCGAGAAGGAAGCGATTTACAAGCAGATCAAGACGTCGAGCGCCCCCGAGACGATCCCGGTGATCGCGCAGAACACGCAGATCAACCTGCTCAAGCAGCAGCTGGCCGAGCTGCAGCGCGAGAAGGCGCGCCTGACGGAGCGCTATCTCGAGAAGCACCCGGAGGTCGGCAAGGTCAACGCGCAGCTGGCCGACGTCTCGCGGCAGATCGAGGTCGAGACGGCGCGCGCCCTGCAGACGGTGAGCGCCGAATACGAGCGCGGGCTCCTCGAAGAGCGCACGCTCGCGGCGAACCTCGAAGACGCGAAGAAGGACGTCAAGGACCTCAGCCGGCTGAGCGTCAGCTACAACGTGCTCGAGCGCGAGGCGCGCAGCAACCGCACCGTCTACGAAGCGCTGCTCCAGCGCCAGAACGAGCTGCGCGTCTCGAGCAACAGCCACGCGAACAACGTACGCGTCGTGGAGCGCGCCGAGGTGCCGGGCGCGCCGATCACGCCGACCGGCCGCCGGACCTGGCTGCTGTCGCTGGCCATCGGGCTGGTCGCCGCCGTCGCCGTGGCCTACGCGCTCGACTACATGAACGACACCATCAAGACGCCCGACGACATCGCCCGGCACCTGAAGCTCGCGTTCCTCGGGCTGGTGCCGTCAGTCGAGGGCGACGGCCATCCGCTGCTGGCCTCGTCGCACGTGCCGCACGACTTCGGCGAGTCGTTCCGGATCGGTCCGTACCGCGCTGATTTCGAAATACGACCCGAGCGGCGCCAAGATCCTCGTGTTCACCAGCGCCCAGCCGCTCGAGGGCAAGACGACCGCGGCGGTCAACGTCGCGATGGCGCTCGCATTCGGCGGGGCCCGCGTGCTGGTCATCGACGGCGACATGCGCCGCCCCGGCCTCCACCGGCCGCTCCGGCTCACGAACGATCGCGGGCTGTCGCAGGTCCTGACCGGACAGGCGCGCGTGCGCGACGTGATTCAGCGCACCGTGGATCCGAACCTGCTGGCGATCACCGCCGGCCGTACGCCGCCCAACCCGTCGGAGCTGCTCACGTCGGAGCGCATGAAGACGCTGCTCACCAACCTGGTGCATGGGCCGTTCGACTGGATCATCATCGACACGCCGCCGGTGCTGGCGGTGACCGACGCCGTGGTGGTGGCGCCGCTCGTCTCGGGCGTCGTCTTCGTCATCGGCGCCGAGATGACGCGCCGCCGTCTCGCGGAGCGCGCGCTCGAGACCGTGCTGTCGACGCGGCCGAAGCAGGTGTCGATTCTCCTCAACAAGGTCGATTTCGAGCGGAACAAGTACTACTATTCCCGCTACTACGGTCACCAGTACAAGAACTACTACGCACAAGCGGTCTGACCGCCGTGCGGCCGCTGCCCTCGTGGCGATCGCGGCGTGGGCGGTGTTCGCGCTGGCTGGCACGCATGCCTGGACGCTGCCGCCGCTCGTTCTTGCCGCCGTCGCCCTCACCGTCATCGTCCGGCCCGCGATCGCCGAGGCGATCGGAACTCCTGGACGGATCGACCTTCTGCTGCCTCGCGCTGACCGCGCTGCAGCTGATGCCGCTGCCCGAAGCGGCTCGTTCGGCGCTCTCGCCCAGTCGTGCCGGCGTGGAAGCGGCCCTCGTGTTCGACCCGCGCCGCGGCGGTCCGCTGACGCTCGACGCTGCCGCGACCGCCTGGGCGCTCGCGACCGGGACCGCTCTCTTCTTGATCTTCCTGTCGGCCCGCGCGCTGTTCGAGCGCCACGAAGGACTCCGGCACCGTCTGCCGCGGCCTGGCGTGGATCGGCCTGCTGCTCGCGGCGGGGCGCCTTCGTGCAGCGCGCGCTGTCGCCCGCCTTGATCTATGGCGTCTGGCGCCCCGCCGGCCTCGCGTCGAACATCCTCCCGTGGGGCCCGTTCATCAACCGGAACGACTTTGCGGCCTGGCTGCTGATGGCGATCCCGTTGACGATCGGATACGTGCTGATGCGAATCGCCTCGCAGCCGGCGACCGGAGACCCGCGGGTGGACGTCAACCGCATCGTCGACCCGCGGTTGATCCTGCTGCTCGCATCGGCCTGTGCGATGACCGGCGGGATCCTCGCCTCGCTGTCGCGATCGGGCGTGATCAGCCTGGCGATCGCGCTCGCCGTGCTCATGCTGATGGCGCGGACGCGCCTTGGCCGTACACGGCTGACGCTGCTGGCCGCGGCGGTGGGCGTGCTGCTGTTGGCGGCGGGAACCTACGTGAACCTGCCGGCCCTCGTGACCCGGATGAACGAGGCGTGGCCGTCAGGCCTGGGAGGGAGACTGGCGGTGTGGCGGGAGACGTGGCCGATGGTGCGTGACTTCGCGGCCACGGGCGTCGGCGTCGGCGCGTACGAGCGCGCCATGCTGGTCTACCAGCAGGGCAACCGGCTGCTCTTTTTCAACCACGCCCACAACGAGTTCCTGCAGCTCGTCGCCGAGGGAGGCGTGTTGATGGGTCTTGCCACGACGGCCGTCCTCCTGAGCGCTGCGAAGACCGCCGTGTCGAACCTGACGGATCGATCGCCGGTATTCTGGGTGCGCACCGGCGCGGCCTGCGGGATGCTCGGGATCGCCTGTCAGTCTTTCTGGGACACGCCCTTGCGGATGCCGGCGAACGCCGTCCTCTTCGCGCTCCTGGCAGCAGTGACGCTACACAAGAAAGTTGGTGAGTTGGAGAGTTAGAGAGTTGGAGAGTTGGAGAGTTGCTCAACTCACCAACTCACGAACGCACCAACTCGCCAACTCACTATCTCACCAGCTGTTGTGTTCGCCCGTCTGTCGGTTGCGGGTGTCCGCGAACGAAAGGCCCGCGATGCCCAGCACCAGGCCGACGCCGGCGATCAGGGCGAGCACGGCGAGGTCGCCCCGCACATCTCGGACGGCCGCACCGTTCAGAAGCGTCGCGCGGACGGCGTCGAGGGCGTGCGTCATCGGCAGAAGGCTCGACACCTGCTGGAGTGGCGGCGGAAGGACGGTGACCGGGAAGAACACGCCGCCCAGCAGCCAGGACAGCGTGCCGAAGAGCCACAGCACCGGATCGCCACGCTGGAGGATCAGGGTGAAGACGGCGGACAGCACGCCGACCGCCGCGAACGCCGCCGTTGCGAACGCACCGGCTGTCAGCACCGCGGCGACGTTCGCGCCCGTGAAGGACAGGCCGAGGAGCGCGCCAGCGCCGAGGCAGGCGACGGCTCCGGTCAAGGCGCGCAGCACGGGATAGACGGCGGAGAGCGCCAGGACGGCGCTCGAGTGCAGCGGGGCAACGGCCAGCGGCTTGCTGACGCCGTGCTGCCGGTCGGCACGCACGGCCTGGGCGAAGCACGTCAGCGTCGTCGTCATCGCGTTATTGACGGCCACGCCAATCAGGAGGAACGCGAACGCGTCGTAGCCGTCGGGACGGCGCTCGCCCATCACCCGGGCGAAGTAGTAGAAGGCGGCAGCGCCTATCGCCAGGTCGAGTCCTTCGAGGGCAATCGCCGTCTTGTACGACAGGTCGAGGGCAAGATCGCGTCTGAAAAACGCCCTGACCAGATAGGCCGCCTGCCGGATCACGCGGGCACCGCCTGCCCGACCGGAGAGGATCGCGGTCGAGAGGAAACCTCGCGCAGCACACCGGCATCCAATTCGCGGACGAAATCGGCCATCGCGACCGCTTCGCGGCGATCGTGCGTAGTCCAGACAACGGTCCGCGGCTCTCCACGGTGGGTTGGCGAAGCTGCCAGCTCGCGCACCGAGCGTCGGGCCGCCTCGTCCAGGCTCTTCGTCGGTTCGTCGAGCAGGAGCACCGGCGGATCCGCGATGAGTGCCCGCGCGACCGACAGGCGGGCCTTCATCCCGTCGGAAAATTCCTGGACGCGGGCATCCGCGGCGCTGGCGAGCCCGAGCGCGTCCAGCAGCACGGCGGTCCGGCGGCGCGCCCGACCAGGGTCGAGCCGGTGAATCGCCGCGAAGAATTCCAGGTTCCGACGGCCGGAGAGCTGCGGGTAAAACGTCTGGAGGTTCGACAAGCCGTAGCCGGCAATCCGGCGGATCGCGGCGCCTTCGGTCGCCACGTCCAAGCCGTGGACGAATGCCTGACCGCCCGTCGGCCGCAGCAGCGTCGCCAGGATCTCGAGCAGCGTGGTCTTGCCGCTGCCGTTCGCGCCGAGGATGCACACGACAGCCCCCCGTGGAACCTCGAGGTTGATGTCTTGGAGCACCTGAAGCGTTCGGAACGCCCGGGCGAGATGACGGATGGCTATCGCGGGCGCCGGCATCACATCTCTGCGTCCGCGAGGATGGCCTCACGAACGTCCGCCAGGGCGTCCAGGCGCCTCGGGTATTGAAGCCGCCTCACGGACACACCTCGACACAGCGCGTGAGCGCGGTCGAGCTGACCGACGGCGCGCGCCGTGTCGGAGGCGTCCAGCGTAAACGTGTGGCCAACCAGCGCCATGAGCGCTTCGCGGCCGGACAGCGCCGCGATCGTGATGTGGTCGACCTCCTCGAGATCAAGGACGTAAACTCGCCGTAAGGGTACGGGCTCCGGGCAGAAGGCCACGCCTTCGCCGGGTCCAAGCCGCCGCTTGTCGGTGTACGAAGCGACGCGGGGCGATTCGCGGTCCATTTGCACGGTCTCGAGCACGTCGGGCCATACGCGAATGCCGGCATACGCCGGACGTGCGAGCCAGTCGCCGCCGCGCTTCTCGACCACCAGCGCGTCGTCGGCCAGCACGCGCGCGCCGTTCACGCCGAAGCTCGCGGTCAACGTCGACTTCCCTGCTCCTGCCGGTCCCATCAATGCCACCGCACCGGCCGAGGTCTCGACGCTGCTGGCGTGGAGGACCAGCCGCCCCACGTGCGCGAGCACCAGCGGAACGACCTGGTCGATCAACAAGTGCCGGGTGGTGGCGGCATCGGCCGATGCGGTGAGCGAGGTGATTCGTCGTTCTGAAACCGAGACGACGAATTCGCCCCCGCCGTCAAAGACGAGACGATAGCCTGCGGGTCCCGAGGCGACCGCGAGCCAGGATGCGGACGATCGGTCGCTGGCACCGACCCACTGCCACTCCGCGTCGGTCGGGATTTCAGCCGCGGACGTGACGAACAGGTCCGGATCAGCGTGGCCGTGAGTGGAAAGTTCCGGCAGGGGCACCGTGCTGGACAGCACCGCGCCATAGGCGGCGTAAAGCATTTACCGTGCGTAGCCTGTCACCACTTCGCTCACGAACATCTGAGCTTCGGCAGTGGAAGCAAACAGATCGCCGTGCCGCGCGAACACGGCCTGCTCCACTTCTTCGAGCGGTCGAGTGCCATCGCACAATTCGAGGACGAGACGGCGCGCCTCGCCACGGGGCGTCAACGTCGGGACAAACCGGGGATTCATGCGCCTCAGATCTTCACGGGCGAACAGCATGCCGTTCAACGTGGAGTGCCGGAACCTCGCGATTGATGCGGCGCCACGGTTGACCTGAACGTGCCACGTCACGACCAATGCCCCGGGGATGACATGGATTCGAACCGACACGTCGTCGCCAGGCTCCACGGTCACCGCCTCGTCGATCGGAAGGACCGCATTTCTCCGATTGATCCGGCTCCGGGCGGTCGGCGCATTGCTGATCGATACCGACGGGGACAGCTGGGACGCGAACCAGCCGCCAATGCCGTGCAGGACGCCGCGCCGTGCGATCCTGAACGCGGCGCGAATCTCGAACGGCTCCGCACCGCAACGCATGATGTCGAGCGACGCCGCTTGCGCCGGCTCGGCAAGAAAGTTCTGCTCCTGCAGGGCCACCGGGTAGCCGGTGTTGACGGCCCACCGCCGCGCCGGCGCGAAGTCGAATCCGGCGGGCCGCAGATCCCCAGAACTGGATGTGCGCGAAGGTGTCGGGCGATTCGACCGGCGCGACGAACAGATCGACGCGCCGCGGCATCATCACGCCGCCGGACTTCAGGAACCGGCGGCGCGCATCGGTTCCGTGCTCGAGGATTCCCGCCTCGAAGCCGAATCGCCCGACCTGATCGCAGACGATGGCATCGACGCGCTCGGGCAGGACGACCTCGGTGGACATCCCATGGATGCCAACGAGCCGATCGCCATATCCGTTGGCCGCCGCAGCGGCCCTGGCGATTTCAACCATACCCGTGACTTCGACCGAGTAGACGCGCGAAGCGCCAGCCTCACAGGCCATCAATCCGAGAATGCCGCTGCCGCTCGCAAGGTCGAGCACCACGGAACCCGGCGTGACGATCTCGCGAATCGCCTGCCGGAACGCGGCGACTCGGGCGCTGTCAGACAGGTACTCCCGGTGCTCGTCGACGATCAGCGACACAGGGGGATCACAGGCACATCGACATGTTGAAGCCGACGCCCTCGTTCATGGTGCTGAGCGCAC
This sequence comes from uncultured Acidobacteriota bacterium, assembly GCA_963720005.1. GTDB lineage: Bacteria > Acidobacteriota > Vicinamibacteria > Vicinamibacterales > CAVVIG01 > CAVREM01. Next base: position 41,505 of record CAVREM010000058.1, read on the forward strand.
CCTGGGTGAGCTTGGCAACTGACCCGTACTCGACGAGCTCAGGCCGCCGGTACGGCAGCTTCTTCGGCTGCGGCGTTTGTGGGCTGTTCGAGCTGTTGGTCGTCTCTGCCATCCTGAAATCCTTTCGCGAACACCAGGCAGTACCACGATTCGACGCAGGCAATCATCCAGAGGTTGAGCAGCGCTCCCGACAGGCGGTCGTCAGCGTGGCGATGCAGCAACGCGTACGCGCTCACACAGCTGGTCGACACGGGCCTGCGACACCCAACCCTGCTCCGCGATGCGGAGCGCTCCGAGTGCCGCCGTCCCACCAAGCGCGTCGAATGCCTGAACGACGCAGGGTGTGAAGTCGGCTTTGTCGAGCCGGCCGCGAACCGAGGCGGGCAGCGTCGGCATCGCCCGGCGGACCACATATTTTGTTTCGCGGCCGCGCCAGCGCTGCGATTCCGGAAGGCCGACCGCAAACTCGACGATGCGGCGATCGAGAAATGGGTGCCGCTTGTCCAGACCGTATTCGGCGGCGCGGCAGTCGGTCATTTCATTGACGAGGTACAGCCAGCCGCTCGTGTAGTTCTCGCACGCGGTCCGTCGCCCGAACGTGGGCGCAGCGGTCGCCGTGCCGGACGCCCGCAGGCGATCGTCGAGCGCCACTCGCGACGCCAGGCCATGCGAGATCCAATCCGGACCGGCCGGAAGGAGGCCTGTTCGCCGAGCCAGCGGCCGGACCGCGGTACGAATCGGCTGGGGGATCAGCGGCCGAATGCCGCAGAGCAGCGGATCCCAGATTGACCAACCGTTGTCGGGCGTCGTCGCGTCGGCCCACAGTTGCCTCGCGAACCCGACGTAATCACGCTCACGGAGGAAGTCGGCATAGTGATAAATGCTCCCGGCAAACGCGTGATCGCCGCCGTGGCCTGTGAGGGCGACTCTCGCACCGCGCGCTGTCATCGAAGCCAGGAGCGATTCCCCGATCGGATCGCACGGCAGGTCGCCAACGGTCAGCCGCCGCGCGATGTTGCCGCGGATGGTGGCCAGATCGGTCCGCGGCGACACCACCTGATGCGACGCCGCGCCGGACGAGGCCACAACGTCCGCGATGTATCGGCTTTCGTCGAGTGACGGCTGGCCCGGAAAGACCATCGAGAACGATTCGACCGGTACGCCGATGACGGATGCAGCGGCTACGACCGACGAGGAGTCGAGGCCGCCGCTCAAGAAGAACGCCGGCGGGCCGCCCTTCAGTCGACAGGACACCGCTTCGCGGAACAGTTCCGCGAAGCGCTCGGCATACTCCTCGTCGCTGGCACAGACGACATCGGCGGCCGGGTCGAGTTGCCAGTACCGGCGCAGCGTGATGCCCGTCTCGCTGACGGTCATCGTGTGCGCGGCCGGCAGGCGCATGATGCCGCGATACAGCGTCTCGTCCTGGCTCTGGATCGAGGCCGACAGGTACTCGGCCACCATCGCCTCGTTGGGCTCGGCGGCGAGGAGGCCACTGGCCAACACCTGGCGAAGCTCGGAAGCGAACGCAAAGTTCGCAGCTGCGACGTGGTAATAGAACGGCTTGACGCCCATCACGTCGCGTGCGCAGAAGACGGTGCGGCCGCGACCATCCCAGACGGCGAAGGCGAAGTCTCCGAGCAACCGGCGCGCGCAGTCCTCTCCCCACGCCTCATAGGCCGCGAGCACGAGAGCAGCGTCACCTCGCAGGGCGACAACGCGATTGAGGCGCAGGCAATCCGCGATTTGGTCGCGGTTGTCGAGGCGGCCATCGAAGACGATTGCGGTCCCGTCCGACACGACCCTTCGACTTCGCTCAGGGTCGACCGGATCGCAGGCGAAAGCCACCGCCCCTTCGGACCATGAGCGAGCCTCACCGAGACGGCGATACGGCGCGGCACCGGTCATCCGCTGCACGACCATCGCAGCGCCTGGCCGCCCGTCGCGATGGAAAAGGCCTGCGAGGCCGCTCACGATGCGCTCCTCCACATCGCCTTCCAATCCGCCGTCGAACCCAGGAGCGATTCGCCGTCCCGCTCGACCCATGCGTGCGACCTGAGTTGCCCGCCACGGCTGGACGCCCCGACGACGACCCGCGAAGGCACTCCCGCCCGACTGAGCACCGCGTGCAGCACGAGAGCCCGGGTGAGGCAGCGCGCGCCGACGCGCGATGTCGCGCCGTTCACGATCCGCGTCGTCTCCTGGTCGCCAGCTCGCGGACTGATCGGCAGGCACCGCGCCAGCCGGCACATGATCGAGACCGCGCGCGGTAACCGGACGAGGCGGCTCGAGGCCGCCGCGAACGGCACGAGCAGCAGCGCCTCGCCGGCGAGGACGGCCTCTGACGGCGTGAGACGGAAGACGCTACGCATCGCCTTCGATAATCAGACGCTTCTCGATCAGCGCGGCCACCAGGGCCTCCGCGTCGGCGCGCAGTGTTTGAGGATCGGCGTCGTACTCGTGCTCCATGACGCGGACAATCGCGTCGACGTCGCCGTGCTCCTCGATCAGCTGCCACACGCGCGTGCCAATCCGGTCGAGCCCGAAATAGATCCCCGATTCGATGTTCAGGATCACGGACTCGCCGTCCAGGTCGCGGACCACCGCGGCGTCGCTGATGCGGAGATGCCGGGGCATTGTCAAAGGGGATGCCGCCAGGCGTTCAGCCCACGGACCAGCCGCTCGACGTACATCATGGGAACAATCTGGCGGGCACGATCGTCGGCCGACTGCCTCAAGTACTCGGCCGACGGCAGGACGTGTTCGTACAGCAGCGCGATTCGGTCGCGCCATGTGGGCAGCGCGCGAAGGTCCGACCTGAGAAGGCGCAACCGTGTCATCGGTGCGGTCACGAAGGCGGCTGATGCCTCGTCGTCACACATCTCGAGCGCCGCGCCCACACCTTTGGGCACGTGCAGCTCGAACAACTCCGTCGCGAGGCCCAGCGCACGCCGGCACACAGCGCGAAGCCGCCGGGCCTGCGCCTCGCGGCAGAAGTCCTGCCACCCGGCATCGGTCAGACCCCTCGCCAGCAAGACGATGTCGTAGAGGAGCAGCAGGTGGTCGGTGTCGAAGTGGTGGGCGGCGCGGTGCACGGAGGCCGCCAAAAGAGCGTGGATGTCGCCGATGCGCCGCGCGCCCGCAACCGGACCCGCCGACGACGCCGATTCGAGCACCTCATACGGCAGCGCGTCGGCAAAGACATGCGGATCGGCGATGCGCCAGTGCACGTCGTAGGCGAGCTCGATCGACTGCCAGCGCATCGTATAACGCGCCTGCTGGGTGACACGCGATCCGTTCGGGCGCGGAAACCGCACGAGCCCAAGCCCCAACAAGACGGCATCGACAACCGCCACATCGTCCTTGCGAACCAGAAGATCCGTATCGCCGCGGACCCTCAGCCACGGTTCGGGATAGTGCGTGTGAGCGAGCACGGCTCCCTTGAAGAGCAGCGGCGCGACGCCGGAGTCGGCGAGAGCCGCGACGGTCCGCTCCAGGTGGGCGTGGCGGACCGGCTCGATGATGAGCGCCTCGCGGGCGGCTCGAGCAAGGACGTCGCGTGCAGACCCGGCGGCCTGCTCCCAGTCGCCACGGTCGACGAGCGCGCGGTACAGAATCGGCGCGACGCCATGTTCCACGGCCGCGGCGGCCAGACCTGGAGTCCAGCCGCGTGGCCGCTTCACGCCCCGTGATCAAGGCCGCGAGCGTACGTGCCTGGGGAGTTGGAACGTTCATCTGTGGCCGCACGTCACGCCAACGCGGCCCGGATCAGCACACGCCGGGCGGGCGGGTGCTTGAGGAGCGCCATGATGAAATCGCGATGCCGGTTGAACCGCGCCGTGCGGCGCACGATCGGCATCAGGCCGTCGGTGCGCGCGAGATCGAACAGGCGATCGATCTCCGCGTCCGAAAGGCGTTGCGCGATCTTTCGCAAAATGTGCTGCCACCGCAGCTCCGCCCCAATCGCATCGTGCCATGCGCGTTCGTACCTGTCGAGGCGCGCCGCCGACAGCGCGTCGTCAGCCAGCGCCGGCACGAGCGTCTCGGCGGCGAGCTCGGCGCTGAGCAGGCTGTAGTAGATGCCGCCGCCGGTCGTCGGCTTGACCAGGCCGGCGGCATCGCCGACCGCGATCACCCGATCGCGCGTGGTGCGCGCAACGGGACCAAGCGGCAGCACCTTGTGCCGCGGCACACAGGTGTCGGCCGCCTGCACGCCCCAGCGCGGCGTCACGCGCTCGACCATGCGGCGAAAATACCCGCGGGCGTCCGACGTGCACATGACGCCCACCCGCACCGCCGGTCGATCGCGCCGTTGGACGGGCACTGCCCACGCAAATCCGCCAGGCGCCGCGGCCGAGCCGAAATGCACTTCCACGTGGCCGAGGCGCTCGGCCGGCAGCTCCGCTTGCGCCGACTGGAGGACGAGGCGCGGCCGCCCGAGCTCGAGGCGCCGGTGGAGTGCGTAGCTCGCGCCGCAGGCCAGCACGCAGGCGCGCGCCCTGACTTCGACGTCCCCGCCAGCGACAGTCACCCCCGTCGAGTCGACCAACACGTTCGTGATGCGCGAGGTCCGAAAGTTCACCCCGCTGGCCGCTGCTTGCCGGGCGAGCTGGCGGTCGAAGCCAACACGGTCGATGACGACCGCCTCGATCTCGGCGGGCGAATACTCGACCACTCGTCCTGACGGCGGATGAAAGCAGACCGTCGTCAGCTCGTTGAGGATGGTGCCCCGCGGCACGCCGAACCGTTCGAATGCTTCGCGCGCCAGGACGCCGGTGCAGTGGACGGGTTCGCCAACCGCGTCGTGCTCTTCGACGAGCTCGACGCCAAGGCCTTCGGCAGCAAGGCGAGCGGCCGCGTGGAGTCCCGCGGGACCGCCGCCGATGACCACGACGTCAGCTGCGTACGGCACTGGGCGGAGGCTGAGACGACATCGAATGTGGATGTGGAGTCACGAGATTATAGGAGGATTCGCGAGCCTTGGTACCAGGCGATCGTCCGCGCGAGACCGTCGCGCAAGTCAGTCGTGGCGCGGAAACCGAAGAGCGCCGCCGCGCGCGATGTGTCGAGGCAGCGGCGCGGCTGACCATTCGGCTTCGACCGATCCCACGCGATGCGCCCGCGGAACTCGCAGAGCTCGGCGACGAGCGTCGTGAGGTCGCGGATCGAGATCTCGAAGCCGGCGCCGATGTTGACGGGATCGGCGCCGTCATAGCGCTCGGTCGCGAGCACGATCGCGTCGGCGCAGTCTTCGACGTACAGGAATTCGCGCGTCGCCGTCCCGTCGCCCCAGCAGACGATCTCGCGGGCCGACGATTCGTTGGCCTCGAGGCACTTTCGCACGAGCGCCGGAATCACGTGGGACGACGCCGGGTTGAAATTGTCTCCCGGCCCGTACAAGTTGACCGGCAGCAGGTGAATCGCATTGAACCCGTACTGCTGGCGGTAGGCCTGTCCCTGGACGAGCAGCATCTTTTTGGCCATGCCGTACGCGGCGTTGGTTTCCTCCGGGTAGCCGTTCCAGAGCTGCTCCTCGGAGAACGGCACCGGCGTGTACTTCGGATACGAGCAGATGGTGCCGATCCCGACGAACTTGCGAACGCCGGCGCGGCGCGCCTGTTCCATGAGCATCGTGCCCATGTGCAGGTTCTCGTAGAAGAACCGCCCGGGCTCCGCCTGGTTGGCGCCGATTCCGCCGACCACCGCTGCCAGGTGGATCACAATGTCCGCCTCGGATTCGCGGAGGACCGCCCGGACGTCCGCTTCACGGATCAGGTCGCAGGCGGCATGCGACGGCGCGACGACCGAGCGGCAGCCCCGGCGCTCGAGCGCGCGCAGGACGTGCTGACCCAGAAAGCCGGATCCCCCGGTGACCAGAATCCGCGAGTCAGCAAGCGGCCGGAATGTTGGCGTCATGCAGGCATCTCCGGTGTGGCCCGCTTCCGTCCGGCGAACCACACCTGTGTCGCGAGGTGCGGTCCGAGCCAGGGGAGCGGCGCGGCGACCGTCTCCTCGATGTCGAAGTACGCGGCGAGCTTGCGCCGCAGGACCATCCAGTTGAAGCCCTTGTGATCGTGAAAGGGCATCGGGCCGTCGACCCCGTAGATCGGGCGTTGCAAATGCGGCCGCGGCCCGGCGGTCACGCTCGACCAAAGCTCGCCGAGCCTGTACGGGCTCGTGCCCGGGTAATCCCCAATCCCCCGCCAACCCGCCACCCGCCGTACCGCCTGCTTGACGATCAGCGGGACGCCGGTCTCGACCGGCACGCTGACCAGCACCGACCCATCCGCCGCCAGCAGCCGCCACAGGCGCTCGAGGACCACGTCGAGCGCCACGACGTGTTCGAGCACTTCCATGCAGACGACGCCCTGAAACGCTCCAGCGTGGCTGGTGTCGTCAAGGTCGGCGATGCGCATGAAGCCCAGCGCAGGGCGTCCGGCAAAGCGCTTCCGGCAGTCGTCCACCTGGACATCGTCGAGCTCTGCGCCCACCGCCGCCAGCGGGGGCGAGGGCGCCGCGTGCAGGAGCGCGAGGAAGGTGCCGTCTCCGCAGCCGTAGTCGAGTATCCGCTTGCCGCTGAAGCGTCGTGCGAGGCGAAGCCCGACTTCGAAGCGGCGGCGATGGCTCCAGGCGATGAGGCTGTCGCGGCAGAAGATCTGCTTCGCCGCGTAGTGGCCCTCGCGCAGTCGGCCGTCAGATCGAGATCGCGTCGAGCATCAGAACTTCGGCTGCCGCGCTTCCCAGCGGCCGCGCATCGAAATCCAGAACGAGAGCAGGATCAGCCGCAGGTCGAGCATGAAGGAACGCCGGCGGACATACAGCAGGTCGTAGCGGAACTTCTGGCGGCGCGTCACGTCGCGCCGGAGGTAGATCTGCGCCAGGCCGGTCAGGCCCGGCGTGACCGTGCAGCGCGTCGTGAAGCCAGGCACCGCTTCGAGCGGCACGGCCTGGCCGTCGCCCGCCGGCTCGATCTCGTTGGGCCTGAGCGCGCGGGGTCCGACGAAGCTCATGTCGCCGCGGAAGATGTTCCACAGCTGCGGCAGCTCGTCGAGCGCCGTCGCCCGAAGCACGCGCCCGACCCGGGTGATCCGCGGATCGCGCGGCGTCGCTTGCACGGGCCCGACGCCGGCCTCGGCGTCGTGGACCATCGACCGGAACTTGATGGCATCGAAGTGGCGGCCGCCTTCGCCGACGCGCACCTGGGTGAAGAACACCGGGCCGGGCGACTCGAGCTTGATGGCCGCGGCAATGAGGGCCCACAACGGTGAGGACGCGATCAAGCCGGCACCGGAAAGCAGCACGTCGAGCAGGCGCTTGGCGCTCACTGCACACCTGCCCGCACGACGCCGGCCGCGTGCTCGGCTCGCGGCATCCTCAATGCGTCGTCGACGACGCCCTTGAACGCATCGACCATCCGGTCGATTGAGAACATCGACGCCGCACGGCTGCGTGCGCCGGTTCCAAGCCTGCCTCGAAGGTCGGCATCGGCGCCAAGGCGCGCGAATCGCCGCCGCGAGCGCGGCGGCATCCCCGGGTGGCACGACGAGTCCGCTGACGCCGTCTTGATTCACCCAGGGGACGCCCGTCGGCAGGTCGGTGCTGACCACCGGCCGGCCGGCGGCCATCGCCTCCAACTGAACGACACCGAAGGTCTCGGTTCGAGCGATCGATGGAAGCGCGAAGATGTCGGCGGCGTCGTAGTACGCCGGCAGGTCGGCGTCCGGCACGCGCCCGAGGATCTCAACACGATCGAGGATGCCGCGATCGGCCGCGCGGCGCCGAATCTCCTCCTCGAGCGGCCCCTCCCCCGCCAGCATCAGCGTTCCGGGCGCCGAGGCCATTGCGTCCACGAGGACGTCGAGCCCCTTGTAGTACACGAACCGGCCCACGAACAGCACTCGCGGACCGTCATGTCGGCGCCGGATCGATTCGGCCAGCGCGCGCTGGCGATCGTCCAGTCGGCGGAAGCGATCGAGGCAAATCCCGAAGGGAACGATCGCCACGCGCCGTGCCTGCTGGACGAGCTCGGATCCCGCCGCGAGCGGCGGACTCGACACGATGACGCACTCGGCGCGGCGATACAGCGCGCGCTGCGCGCGGCCGTAGGTGGCCGGCGCCCAGCTGGGTCTCAAGAGATCGCTGTGATGCCAGACGACGAGGCGTGGGGCGGGCGTGTGCGCCAGGAGCGCGGCGCCCGCGAGCGGGTTCGGTTCGTGCAGCACGATGCAGTCAGCACGCGCGCGCCACAGGTGCAGCGGCAGCGAGGGGCAGAGCGGCACTGAGTGCGCCTTGCCCAGCGAGGCGGCTCGCGTCACGGTCACGTTGCCGCAGCGTTCGGTCACGGTCTCCGCGACGGTATTGGCGGCGACGACATGCACGTCCCAGTCGCCGGCGGTCCCGTCGCAGAGATCCTTGACGACGGTTTCCATCCCGCCAGGGACGGGTGGATAGAACTTCGCGGCGTGGACAATCTTCATGCGGGCGCCTGGACGCACAGGGGGCGCGCGCTGCGCCGCTCGGCCACGGCCGAATAGATGCGCGTCATCTGCTCGCCGTATCGGCGCCAGGTGAACGATCCGGCCCATTCGGCACGTGCCGCACGCTCGGCGTCGTCTCCCGGCTTGCGAATGACGTCGCCAACAGCGCGGGCCCACGCGGCCACGTCGCCCGGCGGGCAGTACCTCGCGGCTGCCGCGCCGACTTCCCGAAGAACCGCGAGGTCGCTCGCCACCACCGCCGTCCCGCAGCGGAGCGCCTCCAGGACCGGCAACCCAAAGCCCTCACGATCCGACGGCAGGGCCAGGACCGAGGCGCGGCGGTAGGCCGCCGCCAGATGGCGATCGTCGAGCGTCGACAGAATGGTGATGCGATCGTCTATTCCGAGCCGGTGTGCGAGGGCCGCCTGATCGGCTGTGAACGCCCCGCCAACGTGCACCAGCCGGGGCGCCGGATCAAAACCCTGCATGCCGGCGAAGAAGCGCAGGAGGACGTCGATCCGCTTGCGCGGGATCGTGGCGCCGACGTGCAGCACGACTGGCACGTTGCCGGGGAACGGCAGCAGGCGCGCGAGGCCAGCATCGGCGTCCGGAGCCGGCATGGTCGTGAACTCCTCGCCCGCGCCGAGGTGAGCGACGAACACCCGCTCCGGCGAAACGATCGACCGACGGATGAGTTCCTCCGCGATGACAGCCGTGTCACACGCGATCGCGGACGCGCGTCGCAGACCACCCAGGATGTATCGCGTGGCGGCGCGGAACAGCACCGATCGGCGTTCCTCGGCGCTCTCGAAGATCGATCGGAACGCGTCGAGATCGTGGCAGGTCACGACGGTCCGGCCGGCCGGCAGGTGCCACGCGAGGTGCGCATAGCTATGGTCGACGACGTGGTAGACGTCGTGCGACCCGCAGACGCTCTTCAGATGCCGCGGGTAATCGATGAAGCGGTTGCACGCACGATCGGCGTTGTACGCGAGGCGGCCGGACGACCACCGCATGACGCGCTTCCTGAACACCGGCAGCAGCACGTCCGCCGCGATCGCGTCGGAATGGTGAGAACCGATTGCCGCCAGGAGTTGCACGGCAACCCGGTCCATGCTCGGCCATCGCTCTTCAGCGAAGTCCGGGCAGACGCCGACAGTCAACGGACGGATCATGCGGATGCGGCCACGAGGTGTCGGCTGGCCAGCACTTCCTCGAAAAACTCGGCGTGCTGGTCGGCGATCGATGCCCAGTCGTACCTGGCGATTGCGCGCCGGCGGCCCTTCTCACCAAGGCTGCGGCGGGCGTGCTCGTCGTCGAGCAGGCTGGTGATCGCATCTCGCCAGCGTCGGGCGTCGCCTTCCGGGACCACGATGCCGGCGTCGCCCACGACGTGCGGGATTTCACCGCTCGAAGAAGCGACGACGGGAACGCCGCACGCGAAGGCCTCGATCAACATCCGGCCGAACTGCTCGCGCCACCGTGCGGTGGTCAGGCTCGGCGCGCAGAGCACATCCATCGCGTTCAGCCACCGCGGCACGTCGTCGTGGGACGCGCCGGTCTCGATCGCGACCTGCTCGGGCCGGCGCGCCGCCCACGCGCGCAGCTCGGCTTCGAGCGGCCCGGATCCGACGAAGAGCGCACGCCACGGACGGGCGATCTCGTCAAGCACCCGTGTGAACCAGCCGATGCCCTTTTCGGCGACGAAGCGGCCGAGAAAGCCCACGACCGGCGTCCCATCGGACCAGCCGAGCGACTGCCTGACCTGCCGACGCGCGGCGGCGTTGGGAGCAAAACAGAGCGTGTCGACGCCCGGCGGAATCACCCGCACGCGTGCTGGACGAGGACGGCGTGTGGCGAGCACCGAGCGCACCGTTTCACCGAACGCAATCACGCCGTCGGCCCGCGCCAGCGTGCGGCGCTCGATCCAGTTGAACGGCGGCGGGTATCGCTTCGAAATGTTCTGGAACGTCGCGAACACGAGCGGGACGTCAGGAGGTGTCCAGGCGGTCACCTGCCCGGCCGATGCGACATACGGCTCCTCCCAGCAGTGGACGAGGTCCCACGGTTGCTGCAGGAGGTCGCGCAGACGGCGGCCGTACAGCATCACGTGCACGGGCCGCGTCATATGAGCCGGCAGCGCCTCCAGCTCGTACTGCTCGCCAGGTTCGCCACGAAGCTCGTGAGTGCGAAAATCTCCGCGAAAGCGCTTCGGGGCTGCGACCGTGACATCCCAGTCGCCGCGAACGGCGAGCGCCTGGGCCAGGCGGCGATTGACGGCGACGCTGTACGAATGGCCAATCGTGAGCAGGCGCCGCTTTGCCGCGAGTCTCATGCGACCCGGCTCACGCTTGATCGATGCGCCGCCTCGTGAATGATGCGGGTGAGACGCCGCCGGTAGTCGTCCGGATGCGCATCGCGCACGACCTGCTCGCGCCCGGCGCGACCGAGGCGATGCCGCAGATCCGGCGACTCGAGCAGCGTTCGCAGCGCGCGGACGAGCCCTTCGCGGTCGCCGGCGATCGCGAGGAGACCAGACACGCCGTCGGTGATCATCTCCGGCACGGCATTGACGACCGTTCCAATACGGGCGACGCCTGCCGCCGCCGCTTCCTGAAACACGAGCGGAAACGCGTCCTGGTGCGTCGGCATCACGAAGAGGTCCGCGTTCCGCCAGGCTTCCGCCCATTCGTTCGAATACGAGGAGATTCCACGAAGCACACGGACGCCCGGTGTTTCGCCTGGCTCGGCCGCACGATCGGTGACGATGTCCAGATCGGCGATGCGCGCGAAATTGCCGGCGCGCCACGCCGCAATCAGGTCCGGACCGCCTTTCCGGGCGAAGTCGCCGCCCACGAACAACACGCGCGGGCGCGCCCCCCTCGCCGCACGAGTGCGGCGCTCGTCCATCCAGGACTCCGAAAAACACTGCAAGCGGACGGGCGTCGGCATGACGTGCATCGGCGCGCGGCACGACGGATAACGCCGGCGCACGCAATCCGCGGCCCAGCGCGACGTTGAAATCACGGCCGCAGCCGCCTCGAAGATGCGCGCGTCGGCGCGAATGTTCGGCTGATACGTCCACCGTTCAATCGACGAGGCGGCGGCGTCGACGACGATGTCCTGGGTGCAGTCGATCGACACGACGCTCGGAATGCGGCGCATCAGCGGGACGCTTGCATACGCCGTCGCCTGACGGTGGAAGTGGAGCACGTCCGGCTGACCCTCGCGGAACAGCCGGCGCATCCGGCGCGCCGCCTGGATGCCGGCGTGGTATTCGGCGCGAAACCGGAAGAGATCGAGGTTGTTGACCCCCAGCCAGCCGTCGCGCCACAGCCGGTTGCACAGCGCGCGTCGGATCAGCCGCTCGCCTGTCGTCAGTCCTTCGCTGAGGTTCATGTGGCAGGCGTCGATGTCGGGCTCGAGCGCCATCGCCTCGCGTACGAACTTCGAAAAGGTGCCCTGGCCGAGGATGCCGGAGTTGACGAACAGCACGCGCGTCCGGTCGGTCATGACACGCTCTGCAACGGGAATGGGGGCGGCGACAGTCGCAGCTTCCGCCAGCGCATGAACGTCCGCCAGGCGACCGGCCGCCGGTTGCGCCACGCCGACGGCAGCGCATCCACCAGTTCACGGAGGATCCACGATGAGGCCGCCGGGGTCGTCCACCCGGCCATGTCTCCGCATCGATGCGTACCGCATCAGACGAAGGGGCACCGTCGCCAGCGGGAGCGGGAGCGGCTCGTTGTACAAGCGCGCTCAGGCAATCGTTTCGAATCACATAGCGCAGGTACCGCGAGGCGCTCCGCCCCGATCGGTCTGGCACATGCGCGACGCGCGCATCCGGCACGTAGACCACTGCGAAGCCGGCATTCAGCAGGCGCAGGCAGTAGTCCTTTTCCTCGCCATAAAAGTGCAGCGGCTCCAGATACCCTCCGAGCCGGAGGAACACGCTGCGGCGGAGCAGGTGCGCGAAACCGATGTACGCCGGCACGTAGCAGGCGCGGGTCGCCGTCGCCGGCTGCATCGCCGCCGGCCACGCTGCCCCGTCCGCTTCGGCTTGTGCGAACGCGACGGCGCCAATGTCGCGCTGCCGCCTGAACACATCGACGCCGCGGCGGATCGCTGCCGCATCGATGACGTAGGCGTCGTCGTCCATCAGCAGCACGCATTCGTTCCGGGCCAGGCGAACGGTCGTGTTCCTGGCGACGATCGGGCCCTGCCGGCCTGGCTGGACGATCACCCGCAGCTTCTTCGCGATGGCTGGCGGCGCCTCGGCGCCGAGATCGCCGAGCGGCTCGTCGCTCGTGTCGTCGACGACGAGCACTTCGTCGATCATGTCTTCGATGAGCGCGAGCGAGGCCAGGCACCGCAAGCAGAGAGCCGCGACGGTTCCGCGTCGCGATCCCGACGCTGATCGGCTCAGTGACGACGGCCATCGCGCCGATCGGCGAGGGCACGCGTGTAGACATCGAGCGTGTTGGCGGCGGTCCGGGACCAGGTGTACGGCCGGACCATCTCGAAGGCAGCGCCGGCGCATCGTTGCGCGAACGCCGGGTCGTCGAGCATGCGCCGCCAGCCCTCGCGCCAGGGCGGCCGCGTCGCGCGGCGACACGACGAGCCCGGTCCGTTCAGAGTGCACCAGCGCGCTGGCACAACCGACCGGCGTGGCGACGACCGGCAGCCGCTGGCTCATCGCCTCGAGCAGCACCATGCCAAAGCCTTCGTAGGTCGAGGGCCACGCGAGCACGTCATGCCGGCGGTATGCCGCCATCACGTCGGCTTCCGAAGAGCGATCGACAACGCAGACCCTGTCGCGAACGTCGGGCGGAAAGGCGCCGAGGATGTCGCCGGCAGGCAGGCCGCCGCCGAGCACCGTCATTCGCGTCGACGGGCCGGGCGCGTGCGACGGAGGCGAAGGCGTCCACCAGGTAGGCGACCCCCTTCACGCCGGTCCAGCTGCCGCAGTACAGGATGCCGTCGCCGCGGCGCTGATTCACTTCGGGCGAATCGCTCAGGAAACCGCGTCGAGACGCCGTGTGCGACGACGTCGATGCTTCCGGGGCTCTTCCAGCGTCGCTCGACCGCGAAGTCGCGATCCGACTCGTTCAGGAGCAGCAGCCGGTCGGCGGCGCGTGCCGCCGCCGCCACCTGCGTCAGGCGCACCGCGGGATGAAACAGCCGTCGCGTCCACGGCTTGTGACTCAACCCTGCGGCGTGATCGTCGAGCATCCGCTGGTAATTCAGGTGCTCGAGGCCGTTCGACCTCGCGATGACGACGGCGCCGTTCAGCGCGGTGCGCTTCCCCGCGGCCAGCCAGAGACCCTCCGCGCTCGCGACATCGACGACGTCGTACGGGCCATTGCGGTTGAACATCTCCAGCACGGCGCTCCGCGCGACGAGCGGGACCGATCGCCTGCCGCAGGTAGGGATTTCGCGGGTCCGCCGAGGCCGTCGGCCAGCAGCACGTCGCAGCCGTGCCCCATCGCCCCGAACTCCTCGCGGCAGCTTGAGCAGCACCTTCGTCGAGCCGAGCCGCGGATCCGGCGGATAGTCGCCGACGAGGAGAATGCGCACAGCTATCCGCGTCAGCGACCCATTCCGTCCGCAGCCGGCGATAGCGCCGGCGCGCCAGGGCGCTGCGGATGAATTGCCGCACTGCCTCCGCCGCGGACCGCTTCCACACGAAGCATCTCGCGCACGAGCCGGTTCTCCGTCGCCGCTCCCGCGGTGCGCATCGCCTCGAGGCGATGCCAGTACTGCGACCACAGGTCGAAGTAGCGGGCATCGAGTGCCGCGAGCAGCCCGTTGTAGCGCGCGCTCAGGTGTGGCATCGCGCCACATCGCCGCGTGGCGCTCGTGCAGGATCAGCGGGTCGCGATTCAGCAGCACGCCGTCCGAGTGGCACATCATCAGGGCGGTGTAGACGTTGTCCCAGCAGGCTTCGCCGAGGATGTAGGGCCGGAATTTCGAGCGGTTGCGCTGCCACCACTGGACCGAGACCACGAACATGTCCTGGCCGGCCGTGATCATCGCGGTCGGGGGCCCCGTCGCCGACATCACAGCGTGAGACCGCGTAGGTGTCCTTCGCGCTGCGCTGAACGCGTTCGACGAGCGCGCGCGTGACGACGATGTCCGAGTTGATGTACGCAAAATACTGGTGATCGCGGGCCCGCGCCGCACGCGCCAGCACGTCGAACATCTCGGAAGCGATCGGCTTCCGTCGTCCGCTCGAGCCCGTCACGTGCGTCGAATCGCTGGTGAGCGCCGGAAGGTCGGCGAGACGCGGATCCGAGCGCGAATCGCCGCCGTGCACGAACTGGATGTTGAGCGCCTCGATGCCCTCGAATCTCGAGGAGCGCGTCGCAGGCGGCCGCCTGGCGCGTCATCGCGCCCGCGTCGCCATCGAAGAGGTTCAGGCCTATCAGCACGTCAGGACACGGCGAGGAGCGGGCGTCGAACGCGCGCCGAAGATCGTCTCGAGACGGTCCAGGTGGGCGCCGAGGTGGCATGTCGTCGGCGAGACGACGCGCGCCGCTGCGCAGGGCGGCAAGCCGCGTCGTCGTCGCCCAGGATGGCCGCGAGCGCTGCGCCAAACGTGTCGGCCGACGGCGGTCCGGGGACGGCCACGCCGTTGACGTCGTGGCGCAGCCACTCGGAGATTCCTCCGACATCGAACGCCACCGTTGGCACGCCCGCGGCCGCGGCTTCGAGACCCACGAGACCGAACGGCTCCGGCCAGGTGCTCGGCAGCGCCGCTACTGAAGCACGCGCTAGCCAGGCCTGTCGTGCGTCGCCTGCAATCCAGCCGGGAAACGTGCACTTCACCTGCAAGCGGACCGCAAGCGCTTCCCATTCGCGCCGGCGCGGTCCATCGCCGGCCATGACGAGATGAATGGGCTGCCCGAGTCGCCGGCGCGCGATGTCAACCGCGCCGATCAACAGATCGCCGCCCTTCAGCGACGTCATGCGTCCGAGAAAGATCACGGTCGGTTCGGACGGAGCTGGAAGCTCCTCGCGGGACGGTCGGATGGTCGGAAACAGCGGGTTGACGACGATCCGGTCTGCCTCCACGCCATTGCGTTCGAACTCCATGCGCATGTGACGGCTCGCCACGACGATCGTGCGGTACGACGGCCAGCAGCTTGTGCTGTGCCGACGTCCACCGCCAATAGGTCACCAGCGTCGTCGGATCCCAGCGGCAGCAGTGCCGCGGCAGGTAGAGCGCGAGGCATGCCGGGCCGAATGCGCGTTCGCAGGGCACTGGTGACGGAAAGGCGTGCATCTTCTGACCGCCGACACACGTCCCGAAGTAGCCGTGCATGAACTTGACGACCGGGAACGCGTCCAGCAGCGCCTGTTCCAGCGTGAGGTCGTTCACATTGTGGGAGAAGCAGACGTCGGGGGCCCATGCGCGGATCGAGGCGAGGACGCCCTGCCGGCCATCGCCGAACATGAACGACTCGAACTGTCGGTTGACGGCGCGCACTTCCGGCCGGCCGCTGTCGGAGCAATGGACGATCGCAACGGTGTGTCCTCGGGCGGCGAGGCCGGGCAACACGCAGTCGAGATAGCTCTGAACGCCGCCAACATCGCTGAGCCCGTCGTTCACGATGAGAATCCGCATCAGCGTGGCACCAGCCTGACGACCATTCCCTCCACGCTCCAGGGATCGTCCGATGTCGAGCGGCTCCACTTTCAGTCGCTGGCGCTCGAGCTCTGATTCGAAGTCGGCGCGTGTCGCTTCCGCCAACGCCCAGATCGACGGGTGGAGCTCGACGAACAAGGCGAGCACGTCCCCGCCGCGGCGGATCGTTTCACGCGCACCCCGAAGCACTGCCAGCTCCGCGCCTTCCACGTCGATCTTGATGAACGACGGTCGGAGACCTTCGCGCGCGCAAAAGCTGTCGATCGTGACGGTTGGAACGCTCATCGTCCTGCCGCGTTCGACTCCGTCAGCCAGCCGGCTTTCGCCTGCCGTGTCTGCGACGATCAGATCGCCAGTACCGTCGCGGTCCGCCACCGCCGCGGCGACTGGCGTGACGACGCCATCTTGAGCGTTGAGCGCGACGTGGCGGACGAGGCCTCGAAACGCCACTGGTGAGGGCTCGAAGGCGTACACCCTTCCCGATGCACCCACCCACTGGCCGAGCAGCACTGCGTACGCACCGACATTCGCACCGACGTCGAGCGCGACAGTACCCGGAGCGCACCGTCCCGCGGAACGCCGCGTACTCGATCGGATTCCAGGACAGGTAGCGGTGGTCGGGCAGGACGCGGACGAGCTCGCCCGATGGCAGCGTGCACGACAGGCCGCGGCCGCCGGTCTGCAGCATCCAGGCGGCGTGATAGGCGCTTCTGCCCCAGCGTCGAAGGCGAGAGCCGAGCGGAAGGCCGCGCAGGCGCTCGCCGGCGGCATCCATCAGCGATCGGCTGCGGTACCGGCGCGCGGGCGCGGTCGGCAGGGGTTGGCGTTCCATGATCGAGTGGTTACTGGTGGCCATTGCGACCGCCGATCGCGCCGGCGAGTGCCTTCGCCGCCGCCATCGAGGTATGAACCCATCCAGACGCCGTTGGACGACGCCACCAGGTCCGCCGCGCACGCGGCGCGTCGCGGCGAATCGTGTCGTCCCAGCGGTCGTGGAACAGCACCCCGTTGCTCACGACGCGTCGCTTGTACGCCTCCGACAGGACGCCCAGCGTCGTGCTGCCGAGATGGAAATATGCGCCGAGCCGCTCGTATCCGTGCGTCGCCACCCTCCAGTTGGCGCGCCGGATCCGGAACGACAGGTCCGCCTCGTCCCATTCGGTCGGCACGAATGCCTCGTCGAGCATTCCCACCTTATCGAGGCACGCCCGGCGCACCGCCCAGGGACGAATGACGATGTCGACCTCCTGGAGGCGGACCCAATTCAACAGGCGCGGTCCGATCGTGCTCTGGAGACGTCGCCAGTCGACCAGGTCTTCCCAGGTCTCGATCGGTTCGTCGATCGGAATGCAGTTCAGCCCCCGGCTCAGACACATGAGGCCGAGGTCGGCGTAGCGATTGAACGTGCGCAGGAGCTCCGGGACCAGCCACGGCACGCGCAGGAACATGTCGTCTTGCCAGGCCACCACGAGCGGCGCGCGCGCCTCGCTGAAGCCCCGGTTCGTCGAGCGAAGCTCATGCACGTTGTCTTCGTGAACGCAGCGCAGGCAACGACGTCCCCATGGCGATCGCGATCGTTCCTCGAGCAGCTGCCGCGTGTGATCGCGACAGCCATCCTCGACCACAATCACTTCGATCGCCTGCTCTCCGGCGTGACGCTCCCACGCGGCCAGGCACGTGGCGAGCACGTCGGCGTTGTTGAACGTCGGAATGACGACCGAGAGCAGCGGGGCGTTCGTCATGCCTTGCGCCTGAGGGCCTTGACCGCGTGCGCGACGTCAAAGCGGCTGCGGTACAGGGCGAGCGCGCGCGACCCGAGCTGCGCTTGTCGTATCGGGTCGGCGAGAAGCGCCGCGACCGCGGACGCGAGCCCGGCGGGATCGGCAGCGGGAACCAGAATCGCCGCGTGGTCGAGCCCCCAGAAGGCCTCAGTCAGCGCGCCGGCCGTCGTGACGAGGGCCCGATCGTGCGCCAGCGCCGCCATCGCGCTCGTGCGGCGCGTGCTCACGCCATCTGGATAGGGCTGAAGCATCACGTCGCAGGCGTGGATGTGAAGAGAGACTTCCTCAGCGCTCAGCGCGCCTGTGCCGTGCAGGCGATGCGCGAGGTCGGGATGTCGCGACGTCAGCTCGCTGACCACCGCGTCGCTGTGTCGCCCGATCAGCAGCATGGAACAGTCCGACTGTTTCGCGAGCCGGGGAAGACATTCGAGCAATTCGGCGCGCAATTGCGTCCCGAAGGTGCCGAAGCAGCCGACGATCGGCCGGCCAGCCGAGTAACGCCGCCGCGTCGCTGTCGTCGCACTGGCGTCCCCGACCACCGTCAGGGTCGTCGGCACCGGCAGCCACTCGATCGACGTGCCGGCAACGGCCAGCGATTCGACCTCGCGCCGCCAGGCTGGAATCGACACGAAGGCGCGATGGGCCGCCCGGCTCACGAGATGCGCCATCAGGCGGTTCACGGCCGCCAGCGCGCGGCGCGGCAGGCGATCGCCGGCTTCGAACGGATACGCCACCTCGTGGAACATCACCCAGGGACGGCGGTCCCGCTGGAGCCGAAGCCAGATGCAGAACGGCAGGTTGCCGCCCTTCCAGCCGAACGCCTGCGGCACGTACTGCACCAACACGCGAGGCGATGACGTGGCATTGAGTTCACGGGAAAGAACCAGAAGCGAGCGCAGGCCGTAGCGATCGGGCAGGAGACGGACCCTCACGCCAATATCAGAGGGTGGTTCCGCCGTCGTGAAGGGGGCCCAGACGGTCACCGAATCGCCGACGGCCGCAAGCCGTCGCGCGATGAGCCTCGTGTAGTCGCCGACGCCACCGCAGTCGGGCGGGTATTCGCCCGTGACGATGTGCCAGTCGATGGCCGAGGTTTGACGCTGGGGCCGCGCGACCTGCTCGTAGGGCTCGAGGGCAATGGTCATGAGGGTTCGATCGCGACGGCAGTGGGCGACGGCAGGACGCGGGCGCGGACCAGCCGCCGGGTCCACGGCTCGCTCAATGGCAGATCCGAGAGCAGCGGCCGGACAGCCCAGAAGCATCCACCGACACAGATGGCTGTCACAGCGCCAGCCGCCACGAGTCCGCCGTCGCGGACCAGGATGCCGACGCCCGCGCAGACGACCGCAGCAGGCGCAATCCGCTGCAGCCAGGGCGAGATCAGCTCCTGCCAGAACATGCGCACCGACATGCCGGTCGACGCCCTGAGAAGCGCGAGACCGGCGGGGGCCGACGTCGCCAGCGCGGCGAGCGGAGCGGCAGCGGCAATGCCACCGAGCGTCCACCAGAAGCCGAGGAGGAGTGCGAGTGCGGTCTGGGCCACGCCGTTCGCCATCGTGGCCGCACCGACCTTGAGCCGATTGCCGACGACCGACGCGGTTGTCACGAGGGCGTGCACCAGCGATGAAGCCACGAGCCCGGCAGCCAGCCAGGCATTCAACACATGGCCGCCGTAGAAGTCGGGCCCGACCCAGGCCATGACGAACGCGGGATTGAAGGCGAGAACGGCGCATGCCGTCACGCCCGCCAGCACGAGATGGAGCCGGACGATCATCATCACGACGCGGCGAACGCGCGCCTGCGGCTGGCCCTCGCCGTGAAGCTGCGACAGGCCGATCAGCCCGCTGTCTGGCAATACCCACGCAAGCTGCGTGGAAACGGCGCTCAGCTTCGAGGTGCAGGCGTAGATCGCCACCCACTCGGGCCGACCGACGAGGGCGATCACCATGTTCGTGCTCGCCGCGACCAGCCGCCACCCGAAGCCCGCTATCCATACCCCGATGCCGTTCGACAGCAGGAACCGGATCGTCGAGGCCTGGGGACGCGGCCACCCGGTCAGGAGATCCGGAGCGACGACGAGCGTCCGGGCGACGGACGCGCCCACGGACACGGTCGTCGACGCCGCGGTGGCGAACGCCAGCGCAAACAGTCCCCAGCCGCGCCACAACCCGGTCAGCGCGACGACGAAGTACGTCGCGCTCTGCGCCACGCTGAGCGTGCCGTTGAACAGCGCGTCCTGCAGGCCGTTCAACAACGCGGTGAACGTCCGAAGCGGGTAAGCAACGGCCGTCACGATGACCAGCACCAGCAGGGGCCCGGCGAGCGACGACCGGTCGGCGGAAGGCACATTCACGGCCACCGGCACCATCGTCCACAGGAGAGCGGCGACAAGGGCGTAGCCGATGCCGACGACGAAGCCAACCGTGACGCCGCTGGCCACGAGGGCGCGAAGCCGGTCGCGATCGCGGCGGCCGTCGGCTTCTGCCACCATCCACGGCAGCACGCCGAGCACGCCGAGGTCGACCATACCGGCATAGCCGAGCAGCTCACCAGTGGCGAGCCACAAGCCGTAGGAGCGCGGGCCAACGGCTCCGATGGTCAGCGGCACGAGGACCAGGCCGCTGGCGATGGCGAGGGCGTACTGAAGGTAGTTGAACGAAGCCGTCAATGCCGCGATGCGCACGCGGCTCATGACGGCATCCTCGCGAAGGCTTGCAGGTTGAGCGCGAGCGGCGTGTGCGTGCCGCCGGGCAAACGCGCGGCCGCATAGACCGCCAGCCGCAGTGCGTTCGCGCCGAAGCGAGCGCCGGCCGGACCCTCATACCGCAGCTCCGGCGCGCCAGGCCCAATCGTGATGTCGCGAAATCCCGCGCGCTCGAGCGCGAGCCGAAGGGACCGCGGCGAAAAGTGATTCACGTGAACCAGGTTGTCGGCCAGCGAGATCGGCCGCGATTGATCGAGCGCCGACCGCACCTGTTCCTTGCGGAGCTGGGCGGGTCCCGACGGCACTTTCACCGCGACGATCCCGCCGGGCGCGAGCAGACGCGACGCCGACGTGAGCACCTGAACCGGATCGGGAATGTGCTCGAGCACGTCCGTGAAGGTCACGGCGGTAAAGCGGCGTCCTTCGGCCGCGATGGCGTCGATGCTCACGCGGTGGACGATCGCCCCGGTCTTTCGCTGTGCACAGGCAGCCGTTTTCGGATTGACTTCGAGCCCTTCGACATCCCAGCCCGCCCGCTGAGACACGCTCATGAACCGCCCGGCGTGCGCGCCGACGTCCAGCAGCCTCCGCGGAGCGCCGGAACGCATGCGGCGATTGAGTTGCCGGAGAATCGTCCGGAAGATCAGGTCCTTGTAACGGGCCTCGAACTCGCGTTCGACCCACTCGTCCGCCCAACGCTGGTCGTACATCCGCTCGAAGAAGCGAGGCAATCGCGGCAGCGCCTCGGGCTGGCCGAAGCCGCACTCGCCGCACCGCACGATCCAGACGTGACAGCCGCTGTAGTCCGCCAGCTCGGGGTCCTGGCGCATGTACTCGCGAAAGTCGAGCCGGCACCGGTGAAACCGCGACAGCCTCGAGGCCCCGCAAATCCAGCACTCCGTTTGCGGGCTGAATGCCGTCACGCCGGCGCGCAACGCCAGCGTCACGCCGCACCGGCCTGTTCGATTCGATTCACGATCGCCGATGCCATCGCGTCCCAGGTCCACGACCGGAGCGTCGCCGAAAGCGGCAGGACCGCTTCCCTCAGCCGCTCGATCTGCGAGCGCCAGAATCGAAGCCGCTCGGCGAGTTCGGCCGGGTCGTCAGGGTCGGTCAGGAGCAGCGGATGCAGCCCGTCCGGGTAGCGCTCGGCGATCCCGGCCGACGCGGACACGATCGATGGAATGCCACGGCAGAGGGCCTCGTGCACCGCCAGCCCGTACGCTTCGTAGCGCGCGGGGTGAACCAGGCCGTCGAGAGCCGAAAGGATCTCAGGCACGTCGCTGCGGAACCCGAGGAAACGGATCCGATCGCCCATCCCCGCAGCGGCGGCGCGCTGGCGCCACGCTGGCAGCTCGACGCCCGTGCCGGCGACAACGAGATCGGCATCCCAGCGAACATCGCGGCAGAGCATCACCCACGCCTCGTACAGCGTGTCGAAGGCCTTGCGTCGATCGCCCAGCGCGCCCACGAATCCGACGAGAGGACGATCGAGCGGCCACCCCAGGGTCGCGCGCGCCGACCGACGCGCCTCCCCGCTCACCGGAACAAGCCGATCGGCATCGGTCCCGTAATAGACGACATGGACGCGGGTGCCGTCGAGCCCGTGCGATTCGACGACCTGCCGCCGGGTGCGCTCGCTGTTGCAGATCACCACGCGGGCTCCCTGCAGCGCACGGCGTTCGGCGGCAACGTCGCGCTGATGCGTGAGCGCCTGCTTCGCGCGGCGCGTCGGCGACTCGGCGGGCGGCGGCACGAACGCGGCGTGAAGGTAGTGAACCCAGTTCGCGTCGGCGAGCGCACAGTTGCCGCCGTTGGCGACGGCGCGGGCGCCGCGGGCACGCAGCGTTCGCCAGACCTGCCGGCCCTTGCGCGCCAGCAGCGGACCGCCGAGCAGATGCCGGCCGAACGGCCTCCAGACGTGATGGACGTTCACGCCCGGCAGATCGGTCAGATCGCCCCACACGCGATGGGCCACGACGTGCAGCTCCTCGCCCCGGCCGGCGAGGTGGCGCGCCAGCGCGAGATTGGCGACATCCATCCCGCCGAGGGGCGTGAAGTCGCCGGCGACGAGCAGCCAGGGCGTCACTTGCGCAGCCGGTGAACCATCGCGCCGTGCAGCGCGCCTTCGAGGAACCAGTACTGCAGGCCCACCTGGGTCGCGAACGGGACGAACGTGAAGACCAATGCCAGAGTGCCGATGTTGACGGCGGTCACGACGGCCGCCCACATCCGGTCCTCGCGGTTGAACAACCTCGAGATCAGCCGCCATTCGAAAAGCGCCGCGGCCAGGAGCGCCGCCGAATACAGTCCGAGCAGGAAGATGCCGCCGTCGAGCATCCACGCATTCGGCTGGACCTCGGCCCAGAGCGCGGTCGAATCGAGATTCGAGGGATCGCCGAAGTAGCCGCGCATCATGCCCCATCGCGCCAGCCCGGCGCCGAACGGATACTCATCGAGCAGTTCGTTGAATCCGGACGCGAGCTGCTGGCCGCGCGAGCTGTAGTAGATCGAGCCCGGATCGTCCTGGAGCAGCGTCGAGAAGCGCTCCTGGATGGAAGGGCCGCCGAGGACCACCGAACCCATCAAGCCGACGACGACCAGCGCGCCGGCGAGGCCGGCAAAGGCGGTCAGGCGTTTGCGCTCACCCTGGACGGCCAGGGTCGCGGCATAGACCGCCATCATGCCGAGCGTCACGACCAGGCTCGCCCGCACGTGACTGAGGTAGATCGCGGATATGCCGGCGAGCGACAAGGCGAGCGCGCCGAGACGCTTCCACCAGGCAAACCGCTCGAGCGCGAAGACCAGCCCGAGCAGCGCGGCAACCGTGCCCGCGCCGCAGACCGCGCCCGGCGTGTCGAACAGCCCCGGCGGTCGCACGATGCGCCTTCCGTCCGGTCCGATATAGGTCGCGATGTCCATCGCCATCCGGCTGCCGCTGTAGACGAACGACAGCTCGCGCGGCATCCAGCGGTCCGGGTCGTAAACCTGCAGGACGCCGACGACCGAGTTGAGCCCGTTGCAGATCAGCATGATCGCGAGGATCCGCACGAGCTGCCGGGGCCGCTCGACGTAGGCGGGCGCCCAGAAGACCGCGCAGAAGATGGCGACATAGAGCATCACCTGCGCGACGCCGGCCAGCAGCCCGCTCGTCAGCGGATGAAAGAGCATCACCGCGAGGTAGGCGACGGCGAGCAGCAGCCATCGCTCGGACGGATGCGGCACGCTCCGGTGGGCCCCGCGCTTGAACCACCAGGCCACGAACCCGACGAGCGCGATCGTGTATGACGCGATCCGGATCGGCAGGCGGAACGACTGCGCGCCAGGCACGTAAAGCAGAGCCGGAATCAGCGTCTGCGCGACGACGAACCATTCCGCGAGGCCGGTCGGCATCAGGCTCTCGCGATCCAGCGAGTCGTCGATGCCGATCGCATCGTCGAAGATCTCGCGAATCTCGGCCGGATCGCTGGTGTCGCCGACCTCGACGTCGCGCCACGCCTCGACGCGCTGCCGGCCGACCGGATCAAGCGGCATATACGTCATGTACTTACCCGAGGGGCTTCGCCCCTCGGACTCCCCGACACGCTCTCTCGCGCGCCGCTGCGTCGGCGCGCTCCGTTCGCGTGGCTCGCTCGCGCGCTCGCTCGCAACGCGGGTCAGCTGGTTTTGAGAAAGCTTCCAGCGCCGTGGTGATGAGCCGCTGCAGCCGTGCGGCGTACGCCGCGGGAGTTGCGCCGGCGACCCGGGCGATCGCGGCGGCGCCCATCCTGCGGCGCAGCTCGGCGGAGTCGACGAGCGCACGCATCGCCCGAACGAGTGCGGATGGATCGCCGGGCGGAACCAGGATTCCGGTTCGCCCGTCCTCGACGATTTCGGGGATGGCGTTGATGCGCGTCGCGATCACCGGCAGACCGGCAGCCGCGGCTTCCTGGTAGACCATGCCGAAGGCTTCGTGGCGTGATGGCATGACGAAGAGATCGGCCGCCCGCCACAACTCCTTCCACGCGTCGCCGTGCGGCGTGATACCGCGAAGGATCCGGACACCGTCAGGCAGCCCGTCCTGCGCGGCTGGCCAATCGGTTACCAGTTGCAGGGCGGCGCTGGCCGCAAACCCGCCGGCACGCCACGCTTGCAGCAGCTCCGGTCCGCCCTTGCGCCGAAAGTCGCCTCCGATGAAGAGCACCTGAACGGGTCTGCCCGGTTCGCCGTGGGTGCGTTCGAAGCGCACGTCGACGATCGAGTGAGGAAAATGCGTCCGGACCGGATACGCCATGACGTGTACCTTGCCGGCACACGCCGGATACCGCTTCAGAAGGTCGTCAGCCGCCCATCGCGAGGTGGACGTGATGACAGAAGCCCGACGAAACACGAGCGCATCGTGGACGACGTTGGGATAGGTACGTAGCGCGGCTCACGCTCGACTCGGCTTCGCGGCTCGCCAGGCACTGCGTGCAATCGATCGACACGATCGACGGCGTCTGGCGCATCCGTCTCAGGCTGGCGTAGGCCGATGCCTGCGTGTGGAAATGCAGGACGTCGAACGGTCCACGTTCGAGTTCCAGGCGCGCGATTCGACGCCCGGCCAACAAACCGACGTTCAACTCCTCGCGCCAGCGCCGCAGGTCGACGTTTGCCGCCAGGCCGCGACTCGGCGCGAGCCGAAGGCTGAACACGCGGCGAACCGCACGATCCGCCCAGCTCAACTCGCCGCTCAGATCGACGTGCACGGCGTCGATGCCAGGAAGCAGTGCGGCCACGTCGCGAAAGAGCCCGCCCACAGTCCGGTGCCCGAGGATCCCCGAATTGAGGAACAGCACGCGCCGGGACGCGTCAGGCACGAGGCTTCCTCGCCACGATCATCACGTTGTCCGAGAGCGTGCGGGGCCATCGGCGCGCGGCGGCCACCGGGTAGTGCCAGCCAGTCAATGGCACGCGCCCCCGGAGGCTATAGCCGACTTCGACGAACTCGAGGCCGCAAGCCTCGGTGACCCGGCGCAAGTCGTTTTCCAGGAGAGCGGTGCGGTGGGCCGGGTAGTGAGCGTCCTGAAACGCGGAGAAGCGCCGTTTCAGGATGAGCGTCAAGACGCTCAGCATGCTCAGCTGATTCGGAGTCGTGACGATCACCCATCCGCCCGGGGCGGCCAGCGCGGCCAACTGGCGGACGAACGCCCAGGGGTTTTCCAGGTGCTCGATCGTCTCGACCGCCGCGACGAGATCGCCGCTGCCGGATGCAACCGGCCAGCTTTCGCGATCGAGATCGACGTGCGTGAACTCGGCCTCGTTGGGAAAACCAGAGTAACGAACGGCATCCAGGCCGCGGTACTCCGCGAACCGATGCTGCAACGCCGCGCGCAGCGACCCGTGCCCGCAGCCGACGTCGAACACCCGCGAGCCCCTGATGTCGTGCCGCTCGATCGCTCCAGCGACCATCCGGTGGATGGCGTCGCTGCTCGCGCCGAGGCTCTGCCGCGCTCGAACCTCGAGGCCGACGCACGTGGTGGCGCCGGAAACCGTCATGCGGACACTGGAACGAGGCCCATCTGCGTCAGCGCCGTGGTCAGACGCTCCATCTGCCTGACTGGGTCGCACAGGTGCTGCGCGCGCGCCCGGGCTTCGGCCGCAAGTCGATGGCGGCGCGGCACGTCGGTCACCAGCTCGCGCAGCGTGTCTGCAAGAACGGCCGGCTGCCGCGGCGGGACGAGGACGCCGCACGTCGCATCGAGAATCTCCTCCGCCGCCCCCTGCCGCGTCGTCACGACCGGCAGCGCCGCGCCGAGCGCTTCGATGAAGACAATCCCGAAGGGCTCCGGCTCGAGGTTCGGCTGGCAGTAGAGGTCGGCTGCCGTGAGCAGCGGACCGACATCGGATCGTTCGCCAAGCCATCGGATCCTGCCGTCGATGCCGGCGCGCAGCCGCTTTGTCGTGGAGTCGCGCCAGGAAGGTGCGCTCGTGCGGCCGCTGCGCGCCACCGACCTGCCACCAGATCCAACCGGGCACGCCGCGAAGAGCGACGAGCGCGTCCAGCAGTTGCTCGTGCCCTTTCCATTCCTCACTGCGGCACGCTTGCACGATAACCACGCTGTCCGGTTGCGTCTCGACCGATGCGCGAACGCCGAAGACGGAGGACGTCGTCGGCAGCCCGAGGCAATTCGACAGGCGCGTACACGACAACCGACGGCACGCGCGGGTACAGCGTGTCGAGGGAGCGTCGAGTGAAGTGGCTGTTGCAAATCGCCAGGTCGGGCGGCGGCGCGCCGCGCCAGCCGCTCGGTCCAATGCCGCCCGCTCATGACGTCGTGCGCCCAGAACACGAGCGGACACCCCGTGCGCCGGATCATCCCGCCGAACAGGCCCTGGCTCCACGGGGCATGACAAATTGCGCGATCGTAGGAGCGGCCCCGGATGAGCGCGCCAAGCGCGCGGCGTGCCGCCGTGACGCTGTGCGGCCGTCGCATCGAGACTCGGCCGAGCAGGTGCACCGGCGCCCCCGCGTTGGCGAGCTCCGCCGACAATCGACCTTCGAAACAGAGGGCGAACTCGTGCTCGACCTCGCCCGTAGCGCTGCGCGCAATCGTCGCGAGGATCGACTCGATCCCGCCGTAGAGGTTGCCGCTGTAGACGTGAAGGACGCGCATTGCTATCTCAAAGCCAGCTGACCTGCGGCGCGAGCGAGCGCGCGAGCGAGCCACGCGAACGGAGCGCGCCGACGCAGCGGCGCGCGAGAGAGCGTGTCGGGGAGTCCGAGGGGCGAAGCCCCTCGGGTACGACTAGGACGCCGCGCGAAGCGGGATTCGGTACAGCGGCGCAAGCTCCGCGGCCAGGCGCCGCCGATTGAAGCGGCGTTCGGCCGTCTGCCGCGCGGCGAGCGCCAAGCTGATCGTCGCAGGCATTCGTCGCCGGCGAGCCGCGCGATGCACTCGGCGAGGGCCTCGCTGTTCGCCCGGCGGATGCGCGAGCGCATCAACGCCGCGCGTGAAGATCTCCCGGGCGCCGCCCGCGTCGCTCGCGATGACGGCCCGCCCGCACGCCATCGCTTCCGCGATCACCAGCCCGAACGGTTCCGGAGCCGTGCTGGCGTGCACCACGATGTCGAGCGCGCGGATCGCTTCGTCGGCGGCATCGACGAAGCCGGTGAACCCGACGCGGCCAGCGAGTCCGTTCGCGTCGGCGTGCGCGCGCAGTTCCTCGAGTCTGACCTGACTGCCCGCCGTTTGATAAAGCGCGCCGCCGATCACGTAGGCGCGAACGGGGGCCGCCGAACCGAGGCGCGCGATGGCGTCGAGAAACGTCATGTGACCCTTCCATCGACCGAACGCGCCGATCAGGCCAACGCGCACCGTGCCCGAAGGCGCCGGCGGCATCCCTGCAAGCCGATCGAGATCGAGGCGGTCGCCGGACGGGCTGAAGCGCTGCAAGTCGACGGCGTTGTGCACCGCAACGACGGGAATCGACGGATGGAGCGTCTCGTGGACGTCCGCGGCGACGCTCGACGAATTGGTCACGATCGCGTCGCAGTACCTCACGCTCCAGCGCAGGAACCGGGCGGTCGCCGGTCTCGTGCCAATGTAGTCGTGCACGTGCCAGACCACGCGCGGCCGGTGGCGTGCGACCCGCCCCGACCCGGCCGCCCACGCCGCGAGGATGTGCATCTTGAGACCGTGCGTGTGGATGACGTCCGGGCGCAACTCGTCGATGAGACCGCCAAGTGCGATGACGTACTGCATCGCAGGCCCGGCGCTCCACGCGAGCCTTCCGGCCAGGGCGGCTGCGCCAAACCGCGCGCTGCTTCGGCCCGCTTCGCCAAGCCGCGCCAGCGCCTCCCCGTACGGGAATCACCTTCGCCCCGGCGCCAAGCGCCCTCACCGCGGAAACGAGCGCTGCCGTCGGCGCCCGTCACGACCGACTGGCGCCAGTCGGGGCTCGCCTGACGGACGCTCGTCAGGATGTCGAGCAGGCAGCGTTCGGCGCCGCCGAGCGCTCCAGTCGCGCTGAGGTGAAGGACGTGCAACTTCTCTTACCCGAGGGGCTTCGCCCCTCGGACTCCCCCACACGCTCTCTCGTGCGCCGCTGCGTCGGCGCGCTCCGTTCGCGTGGCTCGCTCGCGCGCTCGCTCGCGACGCAGTTGATTCATGACAGAGCTTCTAGAAGAACCGCTGGCGGATGACGATGGTGTCGCCTGCCTGCACCTTGTCGTCGAGCTTCACGTCGACGTCGGTCATTTTCCCGTTGACGAGGCGCCGCGCGACGATTCCGCGGTCGGAGCCTGCGTTCGGACAGCCCGCCGGCGAGCGCAATCGCCTGCTGGACGGTCATGCCGGGGTCCAGCACGAACGGGCCAGGGTTTCTGACGTGGCCGTCTAGATAGAAGCGCTGCGCCATGGGCACGTGCACGATATCGCCGTCCCGGAGCACGACGTCCCGTCCCGATCGGCCGAGCTCGAGATCGCGGCGGTTGACGCGGACCTCCTCGAGATCGTCGGGCTTCGCCGCGTTCGGCCCTCTCCGCGTGACGATGACCTCGTTGCTCGCGTCCGCGGTTGGCGAACCGGCAAGGGCGAGGGCCTCGAGCAGCGTCATCGAGGTGCCGGTCATCGTCAGCTTCTGCGGCGCACGGACGGAGCCGGTGACCACGACGCTCCGGCTTCGATACTGCTCGATATCGACGCGCACCTGCGGATTCCGGATGTAGCCGTTGGCCAGCGTCGTCCGGAGGCGATCCTCGAATTCGGCCACGGTCAGACCGGCGGCGCCAATCCGCGAGATCAGCGGGAAGCTGATGAACCCGGCATCATCGACCCGGTAGTGATTCGTGAGGTCGGGTTCGTCGTAGACGGTGATTGCGAGCTGATCCTGCGGCCCAATGACGTAGCTGGCCGTTTCGCGCGCCGGCTGCGGCGACGCAGGTTGACTGGTCGCCGGCTGTTGCGAACCGGCCAGCATGAGAAGCACGGCTGCAAGGTGAATGGCCATGTTAGTCGCCGATCCGGTTCACCGGGATTCCGAGCTGCCGCGCCTTCCGGTACAGGTTCGGCCGCTGGATGCCGAGCGTCTGCGCCGCTTCTGCCACCTTCCAGCCGTGATACTGAAGGACGGCAGCGATGTAGTCGCGCTCGAAGCGCAGCCGCGCCTCGCGCAGGGTTCCGGCCGGAAAGAACGCCGTCATCGACCGATCGAGCTGCAGCGACGGCAGCACCTGCTCGATTTGCACGACCGTCTCGGTCGTCTGGCACAGCACGCGCGTCGATCACGCTGCGAAGCTCGGCCAGGTTGCCCGCCCACGGCAGCGCGCTCATCACCGCCAGCGCCGCGTCGGTGAACCTCCTGGCAGGGCCGCCATGCTCATCCCGATGCTCCTCGACCAGGCGGGCCACGAGGGCCGGAATATCTTCAGGACGATCGCGCAGCGGCGGGAAATCGATCCGTGACGCCGCGATCCGGCGGTAGAGATCGGGACGGAACCGATGCTCGCGCACATCGCGCTCGATGGTCGGCGGCGCGCTGGCCACGAGCCTGCAGTCGGGTCGGCACCGCCTGACCGTTCAGGAACATTTCGCCGTCCCGCGCCAGGCGCGCCAGCCGCGCCTGGACCGCCGCCGGCAGTTCCGTGACGTCGTGCAGAAACAGCGTGCCGCCCCGCGCGGACGCGACGGCGCTTTCGGGTGAAACGGCCACCAAATCGGTCGCACGACTCATCGCCAGGCGCGCCAAACAGCGCGCGATCGATCGCCGACGCGATCGTCAGCGCAGCCGACCGCAATCAACGGGCGCCGCGGGACTGCGCCGGCCCGAATGCAGTTCGCGTGCAACCGATTCGACCTCGACGCCGCGCTCGGCGACGATGAGCACGCCGGTGTCGAGCAGGGCCGCGCGCTTCGAGGAGCGCCTGCGTCCGCCCCACAGCCGCGGAGCAGCCGGCGAGTTCAATCGCGCCGCCGCGAACGCGGCGCGTCGACGGCCCGGCCAGGGCCTCGACCGGGAGTGTGTCTGGCATCTGAGATGTCCGCTGGGCGCTACAGCTTCGCCCTGTCACTTACAGGCGGAGCCAGCGATGGTTCCTCTGAGCGACCCGTAACGTGATGGTGTTGAATGACTTCATGTGAATTCAGCACCCGAGCGCTTCCGGACAGGCCGCGGCAGGCGGATTCGGCGAGACCGTTCGCAGCCGGTTGCGCTACGTATCCTATCGGCGCGACGGGCTGTATCAATCAGGATCGGGGTGTGTTCAGGTCGGCTCCTGCCGAGTACGGAGGAGAGGGGGGCGGCGGGTGGGAGGCTGGCCCGGCCGGGGGAAACGGCGAAGGCGTCACGGCGCTCGAAGAAACTGTTGACGAAAAACGCGAGCCCGAGGAGCACGAGGAACCCGCCCACGCCCAGACCGACGCTCCGGCTTCTGCGAGCATAGCCGAGCATCAACATCAGCCCGAAGCCGACGCCCATCAGCGTCATGCCGGCGCGCCGGTGACGTTCCGGCGCGAGCGGGAGTGACCAGGACGCTCGTAGCGGTGTCGTCAAACCGGTCGCGACGTTCCATGAGGTCGGCCGCGCCCATCGCCCGCTCGAAGCCTCGAGGGTCGGTTTCCGGGGGCGGGATGAGGCCCTTTTCGATCATGGCGATCCGCTCGCGAACCTCCAGTTCGCGGACCCGGGCCCACGAGATGGACTTCACGATCGCAAGCGTGATCCCGCCGATAATGGCGACGATCGGAATCCACAGCGGCGAAATCCACACAAAATCCTCCACGTCGCCCTCCAGGAATCACTGCCTGAACTGATTAGACTGGACGGCCGGTGCAGATGTTTCACCGGTCGTGACGTGAAACATTTCGCGGAACCCCATGTTCTAATACTTCAGTGAACGAGCGCGCCGGCCTCGGCCGGGCACCGCGCAGTGACCGACGATCAGCTCGTCGATGCCTGTCGTCGAGGTGACGCTCAGGCGTTTCAGGAGCTCGTCGAGCGCCACAAGGGACTGGTGTTCGCGTTGATCGCGCGCAGCGATGCCCGATCGGAATCGCGCTGAGGATCTGGCGCAGGACGTCTTCCTGCGCATCTATCGCGGGCTCCCGTACTTTCGCGGCGAATCGCGGCTGTCCACCTGGATCTACCGCATCGTCGCGAACGTCTGCGCCCAGGAGCAGACGCGGCGGCCGGCGCCGGCGTCGCTCGACGACGATCGGCAGCAGCCGGCGCTGCCGGCCGCGGTGGATCGGCAGTTTTCCGATCTCGAGCTGCGCGAGCGGCTCGAGAAGGCGATCGCGCGGCTGCCGGCGAACCAGCGGCTGCTCGTCGCCGCGCATTATCTCGAGGGCGTGCAGTACCAGGATCTGGCGGAGGCGCTCAACCTGCCGATGGGCACGGTGAAGACGCACCTCTACCGGGCGAAGCAGCAGCTGCGCAGGATGCTCGAAACGGACTTGCGGTAAGGACGTTCACGTCGACGTTCGTCGCGAGACGAAGAACGCGAACGAAGAACGAAGAACGATCGATGTTCTGTGACCAGGTCGTCGAACTGCTCGAACCGATTGCCGCGGGCGACCTCGGGCCGACGAGGGCGTGGACGCGGCACCTCGCGTCCTGCGTCGCATTGCGCGGAGGCGCTGGCGTCGGCGCGCCGCGTCGATCGAGCTGTTGCGGGCGCGAACCGTGCCGGCCGCCGCCGACGCAGTTCACGTCGCGCACGCTCGCCCGCATCCGCCGCGACCGCTGGCGCCGCGAGCAGTTCTTCGACGCCGGCTTCAACGTCGCCACCGTGACTGTCATCGGCGGCGTCGTCCTCGCGGTGTGGATGATCATGGATCGCAGCGGGCTGTCCGCGATCAGCCGCGACATCGTCGATCTGTTCAGCACGGAAGTGGTGACCGTGGCGCGGCAGATGGCGCCGTCCGTGTCGCTGTACGCCGGCGCGACCGCCCTCATCGCGACGGCGCTCGCCATCTGGTGGTGGGCGGAGCGGGACGATGGGCCGATCTTGATT
Organism: uncultured Acidobacteriota bacterium; assembly: GCA_963720005.1. Lineage (GTDB taxonomy): Bacteria > Acidobacteriota > Vicinamibacteria > Vicinamibacterales > CAVVIG01 > CAVREM01. The sequence goes on from CAVREM010000058.1 coordinate 74,089, forward strand.
TGCAGATCGGTCAGAGTCAAGATCGAGATCTGATCCGTGAAACCTCCCGGTCGCGGACATGCCAGTGAAAGAGGCCGTGGTCAGATGCTCCGTGTCGTCATGCGGCGCCCGGCGCGGATAACGAGCGGCGCCCCGCGCGATAAGATTGGGTCGCGCGAAAGTGGCGGAACTGGCAGACGCGCCGGACTTAGGATCCGGTAGCCGAAAGGCTTTGGGGGTTCGACTCCCCCCTTTCGCACTCCTTGCAGCTTGCGTGCAGTTGCGAGCTCGAGTTGTCAGTGAATTCGCGACATCTGACAGCTGCACGAACTCGCTAATTCGCCAACTCACCAACTCTGTCATGAAAACCGACCTCGTCGACGTCAACGAAACCCGCAAGAACCTGACGCGTCGAGATCCCGCAGCGACGTGGTCGACGCGCGAAATCGAGCGCGTCGCGCGCGACTACTCGCGCAAGGCGCGGATTCCCGGCTTCCGGCCCGGCAAGGCGCCGGCGCGCGTCATCAAGCAGCGCTTCAAGGATCAGATCCTGCACGACGTCGCGCACGACCTCGTCCCGCGCGCCGTCGACGAGGCGCTGCGCGAGCGCGGGCGTCGAAGCCGGTCGACACGCCGGACATCCGCGACGTCAACGGTCGAGGAAGGCCAGGCGCTGACCTTCACCGCGTCGTTCGACACGGTGCCGGCGTTCGAGCCGGGCGACTACGCCACGCTCTCGCTGCGCCGGCCGTCGAGTCGCGGTCGACGACGCAGGCCGTCGACGCAGGCGCTGCAGCGGCTGCGCGAGCGCGCCGCGCGGTTCGAGCCGGTCGAAGGGCCGCGGCGTCGTCGACGGCGACACCGTGACGCGTCGACCTCGATCGCGAAGGACCCGGACGGCAAGGCCGACGAGCGCACAAGGACGTCGCGCATCGAGCTCGGCGCGAAGGCGAACCCGCCCGGGTTCGACGAGCAGCTGCTCGGCCTCGAGGCCGGCGCGACGAAGATCGTTCACGATCCACTACCCGGCCGACTACCCGATTGCGGAGCTGGCAGAACACCGACGTCGTCGTACACGGTGACGGTGAAGGGCATCAAGCGGCGGGTCGCTCCCCGAGCTCGACGACGAGTTCGCGAAGGATCTCGGGCGAGTTCGAGAACGCTCGACGCGCTGCGGGCGCGGGTGCGCGAGGATCTCGAGCACGAGGCGCGGCACGCCGCCGAGCGCGAGGTGCGCGGCGACGCTGATGAAGCAGCTGGCCGCGCGGGTGCCGTTCGAGGTGCCGGCCTCGCTCATCGAGCGCGAGATCGATCGGCGCCTCGAGGAGTTCGCGCGCCGGCTGATCGACCAGAACATCGACCCGCGGCAGGCGGGCATCGACTGGAACGCGTTCCGCGAGAGCCAGCGCGAGGCGGCGCGCGAAGCGGTGGCGCGGCGCGATCGTGCTCGACGAGGTCGCGCGGCGCGAGCAGCTGGAGGTCGACCGAGGAGGAGATCGAACAGCGAGATCGCGCCGCTACGCGCGAGCGGACCGGCCGGACGCCGGCGGCGGTGCGCGCGGCGCTCGAAAAGGAAGGCGGGCTGTCGCGCGTCTACGCGGGGCTGCGCCGGGAGAAGTCGATTGACTTCCTCATGGCGCGTGCTACAATCGCAGGAGAGTAAGAGACTTCCTCGCTCGCCCATTCCCCAACACCAGAGTTCACGCCGACTCACCCTATGCGCTGATCAGTTCCGGATCGCGGATGCAACTCGTGCCGATGGTCGTCGAACAGACCAACCGCGGCGAGCGCGCCTACGACATCTTCTCGCGCCTGCTGAAGGACAGCATCATCTTCATCGGCACGCCGATCGACGACACGATCGCCAACCTGGTCATCGCCCAGATGCTGTTCCTCGAGGCGGAGGACCCCGACAAGGACATCCATGCTGTACATCAACAGCCCGGGCGGGTCGATTACGGCCGGGCTGGCCATTTACGACACGATGCAGTTCATCAAGCCCGACGTGCAGACCATCTGCATCGGCCAGGCGGCCTCGATGGCGGCGGTGCTGCTGGCGGCCGGGGCCAAGGGCAAGCGGTTTTCGCTGCCGAATTCACGAATTGTCATCCACCAGCCGCTGATGTCTGGGCTGGCCGGCCAAGCGACCGATATTGATATTGCGGCCCGCGAGATCCTGCGCATGCGCGAGCGCATCAACGACATCCTGGTCCACCACACCGGACAGCCCGAAAAGCGTATCCAGGACGACACCGAGCGGGACTACATCATGTCGGCCGACCAGGGCAAGGAATACGGTATTATTGATGATGTCATCCGGAAAAGGGCCTGAGCGTCGCAGGGCAAAAGGCTGAGGGCGAAGGGCTTACACGCATGGTGAAAAAGGCCGGGGAAACCGAGGTCCTGCGGTGCTCCTTCTGCAACAAGGACCAGAACGACGTCCGGAAGCTGATCGCCGGCCCGACGGTCTTCATCTGCGACGAGTGCGTCGAGGTCTGCAACGACATCATCGCGGACGACAACCGGTTCGAGAACCGCGGCACGCGCTCGTCGCTGCCCGACCCCGCAGGAAATCAAGAAGTTCCTCGACGAGTACGTCATCGGCCAGGAACGGACCAAGAAGAAGCTCGCCGTCGCCGTCTACAACCACTACAAGCGGATCGAGATCCAGAAGCAGCCGCGCAGCCGGAACGACATCGAGCTGACGAAGTCGAACATCCTGCTGATCGGCCCGACCGGCACCGGCAAGACGCTGCTCGCGCAGACGCTCGCCAAGCTGCTCTCGGTCCCCTTCACGATCGTCGACGCGACGACGCTCACCGAGGCGGGCTACGTCGGCGAGGACGTCGAGAACATCATCCTCAAGCTGCTGCAGGCGGCCGGCGGCGACATCGAGAAGTGCCAGCAGGGCATCATCTACATCGACGAGGTCGACAAGATCTGCCGCAAGGACGAGAACCCGTCGATCACGCGCGACGTGTCGGGCGAAGGCGTCCAGCAGGCGCTGCTGAAGATCCTCGAAGGCACGGTCGCCAACGTGCCGCCGCAGGGCGGCCGCAAGCACCCGCACCAGGAGTTCTTCCAGGTCGACACGACCAACATCCTGTTCATCTGCGGCGGCGCGTTCGTCGGCCTCGACAAGCCGATCGAGCGGCGCGTCGGCAAGAAGACGCTCGGCTTCAAGGCCGACGTGAAGTCGCTGCGCGGCCGCGACATCGGCGCGACGCTCGAGCAGCTCGAGCCGCAGGACCTCATCAAGTACGGCCTGATCCCCGAGTTCGTCGGCCGCCTGCCGGTCATCGGCACGCTGCACGAGCTCGACAAGCCGGCGCTCGTCCAGATCCTGACGCAGCCGCGCAACGCCATCACGCGTCAGTACATGAAGCTGTTCGAGTACGAGAACGTCAAGCTCCGCTTCACCGACGACGCGCTCGAGGCGATCGCGGAATCGGCGCTCGAGCGCAAGATCGGCGCGCGCGGCCTGCGGATGATCATCGAAGACCTGATGCTCGACCTGATGTATCAGGTGCCGAACCAGAAGAAGGTCCGCGAGGTCACGATCACGCGCGAAGTCGGTGATGGCGAAGGACAAGCCGATCGCGCTCATCGAAAAGGCCGGATAGCGAGCGAATTGGAGAGTTGCAGATTGTGATTGCAGTCCAATTGAGCTCACCCAATCTCCAATCTGCACCAACTCACCAACCTAATATGGAATCATCCTCCCTGGAAGTCTACGAAACCCTGCCGATCGTCCCGCTGCGGGACGTCGTCGTCTTCCCGCACATGATGATGCCGTTCGTGATCGGACGGCCGAGCTCGACGCGCGCGCTCGAGCACGCGCTGCTGAAGGACAAGCGCATCTTCCTCGCCGCGCAGCACGACGCGTCGGTCGACGACCCGCGGCCCGAAGACATCTACACGATGGGCTGCGTCGCCAACGTCGTCCAGAGCCTGAAGCTGCCCGACGGCAACATCAAGGTGCTCGTCGAGGGCGTCGATCGCGCCCGCGCCGTCGAGTGGAAGGAAGACAAGGGCTTCTACCGCGTCGTCGTCAAGGTGCTGCCGAAGCAGCGCGAGACGAGCGGCGACGCCGAAAGCACGATGAGCCGCGTCGTGTCGCTGTTCGAGCAGTACGTGAAGCTGTCGAACAACCTGCACTACGACGCGATGATCGCCGCCGTCCGCGTCGACGATCCGGGCAAGCTCGCCGACACGATCTCGGCGCACCTGCTGGTCGGCGTCGACGAGAAGCAGAACCTGCTCGAAATCATCTCGCCGATCGAGCGCCTGAACCGCATCGCCGGCATCCTCGAAATCGAGGTCGACAAGCTCCAGGTCGATCGCCGCATCCAGTCTCGCGTCAAGAAGCAGATGGAGAAGGCGCAGAAGGAGTACTACCTCAACGAGAAGATGAAGGCGATCCAGAAGGAACTGGGCCGCAAGGACGAGAAGGGCAACGAGGTCGACGAGCTGAAGAAGAAGATCGAACAGGCGCAAGATGCCGAAGGACGTCGAGGAGAAGGCCATCCAGGAGCTGAAGCGCCTGGAAGCGATGCCGCCGATGTCGGCCGAGGCGACCGTCTCGCGCAACTACCTCGACTGGCTGATCGCGGTGCCCTGGCACAAGAAGACGCGCGAGAGCCGCGACCTGAAGCGCGCCGAGGAGATCCTCAACGAGGACCACTACGGGCTCGAGAAGATCAAGGAGCGCATCCTCGAGTTCCTCGCCGTCCGCGCGCTGGTCAAGAAGCCGAAGGCGACCATCCTCACCTTCTCCGGACCTCCCGGAGTCGGCAAGACCTCGCTCGCCAAGTCGATCGCGCGCGCGATGAACCGCAAGTTCGTGCGCCTGTCGCTCGGCGGCGTGCGCGACGAGGCGGAAATCCGCGGCCACCGCCGCACCTACATCGGCGCGTTCCCCGGCCAGATCATCCAGATGATGAAGAAGGCCGGCACGATGAACCCGGTCTTCCTGCTCGACGAAGTCGACAAGATGTCGATGGACTTCCGCGGCGACCCGTCGGCGGCGCTGCTCGAGGTGCTCGACCCGGAGCAGAACAACACGTTCCTCGATCACTACCTCGACGTCGAGTACGACCTGTCGAACGTGATGTTCATCTGCACGGCCAACGTGCTGCACACGATCCCGCAGGCGCTGCGCGACCGCATGGAAGTGCTGCAGCTCGCCGGCTACACCGAGCTCGAGAAGGTCGAGATCGCCAAGAAGTTCCTCGTCGCCGAAGGCGATCGAGGGCGTCGGCCTCACGAAGGACAACATCATCGTTCACCGACGAGGCGTTCCAGACGATCATCCAGCGCTACACGCGCGAAGCGGGCGTCCGCAACCTCGAGCGCGAGATCTCGTCGATCTGCCGCAAGGTCGCGCGCAAGGTCGTCGTCGAGGGCAAGAGCTTCAACGAAGAGATCACCGCCGACAAGGTGACCGCAGTACCTCGGCGTGCCGCGCTATCCGCAACACGATGGCCGAGGAGACCAACGAGATCGGCATCGCGACCGGCCTGGCCTGGACCGAAGTCGGCGGCGAGATTCTCGTCACCGAAGCGACGCTGATGCCCGGCAAGGGCCACCTGACGCTCACCGGCAAGCTCGGCGACGTCATGCAGGAGTCGGCGCAGGCGGCGATGAGCTACGTCCGCACGAAGGCCGAGGAGTTCGGCATCCCGAAGGACTTCAACCGCAAGACCGACGTCCACATCCACGTGCCCGAAGGCGCGATCCCGAAGGACGGACCGTCGGCCGGCATCACGCTCGCGACGGCGCTCGTCTCGGCGCTCGACGCGCGTGCCGGTCCGCAAGGACGTCGCGATGACCGGCGAGATCACGCTGCGCGGCAAGGTGCTGCCGATCGGCGGCGTGAAGGAGAAGGTGCTCGCCGCGCACCGCGCCGGCGTCAAGAACATCGTCCTGCCGAAGGACAACGAGAAGGACCTGGCGGACATTCCGAAGAACGTGCTGGACACGTTGAACGTCTACATGGTCCAGACGATGGACGAGGTCCTGAAGATCGCGCTGGCCGAGCCGCTGGCGGGCCGCCTGCCGGCCGAGGCGCAGGCGGAGCCGGTCGACAGCGCCATCATCGACGACACCATCACTCACTGACGGCTCAGGGCTCAGGCTCAGGGCAGCAGGTCGCCCACGACCCACCATCTACCTGCCTACCTTGAAGATTGCCGCCGAGTTCGTCACGAGCGCCGCCGACGCGCGGCGACTTCCCGCAGGACGGCCTGCCGAAGTCGCGCTGGTCGGGCGCTCGAACGTCGGCAAGTCGAGCCTGATCAACGCGCTCGTCGCGGCAGCGGGTGGCGCGGACCAGCGCCGCGCCCGGCAAGACGCGGCTGGCGAACATCTACCGCGTCGCAGCGGGGCTCGGCGCGCCGTTCTACCTCGTCGATCTGCCCGGGTACGGCTACGCGCGCGGCGGCGCGAGTCGGCCCGCGGAGTTCGAGAGCTGACGCGCGGCGTACTTCGGGCGGGACCGGCGCAGGACGGACCGTCGGCCGTCAGCGCCGCTGCGCTGCTGCTGGTCGATGCGCGGCATCCCGGGCCTCGACGAGCGACCTGGCGGCGTGGCACTGGCTGCAGGACGACCGTCGACCGACGCGGCGGTCGTCGCGACCAAGATCGACAAGCTCGCGCGCGGCGAACGGATCCGCGCGCTGAGAGAACTCGAATCCGTGTTTGAAGACTCCGTGCTGCCGGTTTCGGCGGTCACGGGCGAAGGACTGGACGAACTGTGGAAACTGATCGACAGGCTGGCGAACAGCCGCAACACCGCAACCGCCGCGCAACCGCAGCAGCAGCCGCCAAGGGCAACGGCGCCGCGGCCGCAACGCGCCGCGCCCGAAAAGATAGAGCGCATCGACCTGGCGACGCTCAAGGACATGAGCGTCGGCGCGCTGACCAAGATCGCCAAGCAGCTCGACGTGCCGGGCGCGACCGGCATGCGCAAGCAGGAGCTCATCTTCGAGATCCTGAAGGCGCGCGCCGAGAAGAGCGGCCTGATCTTCTCCGAAGGCGTGCTCGAGACGCTGCCCGACGGCTTCGGCTTCCTGCGCGCGCCCGACTACAACTACCTGCCGGGCCCCGACGACATCTACGTCTCGCCGTCGCAGATCCGCAAGTTCGACCTGCACACCGGCGACACGGTGTCGGGCCAGATCCGGCCGCCGAAGGACGGCGAGCGCTACTTCGCGCTGATCAAGGTCGAAGCGGTCAACTTCGAGCCGCCCGAGCGGGCGCGCGAGAAGGTCTTCTTCGAGAACCTCACGCCGCTCTACCCGCAGAACCGCATCTCGCTCGAGACCGAAGGCGAGAACCTCTCGGCGCGCGTGCTCGACCTGATGGTGCCGATCGGCAAGGGCCAGCGCGGCCTGATCGTCGCGCCGCCGCGCACCGGCAAGACGATGCTGCTGCAGAACATCGCCAACAGCATCACCAAGAACCACCCCGAGGTCTACCTGATCGTGCTGCTCATCGACGAGCGGCCCGAAGAAGTCACCGACATGCAGCGCTCGGTGCAGCGGCGAGGTGATCTCGTCGACCTTCGACGAGCCGGCGCAGCGCCACGTGCAGGTCGCCGAGATGGTGATCGAGAAGGCGAAGCGCCTCGTCGAGCACAAGAAGGACGTCGTCATCCTGCTCGACTCGATCACGCGCCTGGCGCGCGCCTACAACACCATCGTGCCGCCGTCGGGCAAGGTGCTGTCGGGCGGCGTCGACAGCAACGCGCTGCAGCGGCCGAAGCGCTTCTTCGGCGCGGCGCGCAACATCGAGGAAGGCGGCTCGCTGACGATCATCTCGACCGCGCTCGTCGACACCGGCTCGCGCATGGACGAGGTGATCTTCGAGGAGTTCAAGGGCACCGGCAACCTCGAGATCCACCTCGATCGCAAGCTGACCGACCGCCGCGTGTTCCCGTCGATCGACATCCAGAAGAGCGGCACCCGCAAGGAAGAGCTGCTCATCCCGAAGGAAGATCTGAACCGCGTGTGGGTGCTCCGCAAGGTGCTGACGCCGCTGTCGCCGGTCGAGGCGATGGAGCTGCTGCTCTCGAAGATGGCCAAGACGAAGACCAACCAGGACTTCCTCGTCCTCGATGAGCAACGGAAAGGGATAGACAGACCGATAAAAGACCCGGGGGGACTGGACGCTGGGAATCAGAGGCTGGGCCGTCTGGGGTCTGATCGGCGCCACGGTAGTGGTGCTGGCCCTGGGCCTTCCCCCTCAGACGTTCTTCGCCGGCGACCCGGGCGTCAAGCTGATCGCCGCCCGGCACGCCATTGCCCAGCCTGGCAGACCCTTTCAGATTCCCCTGCCGGAAATCGCGGGCGAGCCTGCCCCGTTCGTCGACCGCTTCTTCCTCGTCCACGGCGGCGCACGCACACGCCGTTACACCCGAGCTCTTCCCGATCCTGAGCGCGCCGTTCATCGCCCTGCTGGGCCTGCGCGGCGCGTACGTCCTGCCGGCCGCCGGCCTGCTTCTGGCGCTCGCGTCGACAGCCTGGCTGGCGCTTCTCTTGGACCGGCGCCGGAGCGCGGTCGGGGTGCTGCTACGGCGTTCCTCGGCACGCCGCTGCTGTTCTACGGACTGGAGTTCTGGGAGCACGCAGTCGCCGCCGGAGTGGCCGGGCTGGCAATCGCGCTGTTCGTCCGGTCGGCCGCGGCTTCGGCCGGCCCTGGCCGATTCTTCGGCGTTGGTCTCTTGTTCGGGATCGCCGCCCTGCTCCGCCCCGAGGCGCTATGGTTCGGGGTGGCCGTGCTGGCCGCCTCGCCGCTGCTGCGCTCGCGCCCCTCGTGGCGGCCGGTGGCCGCCGCTGCCGCGGGCCTCATCAGCAGCGCTCGATACCGCTCGAGCTGTATACGGTGCTGCACTTCGGCCACCTGCTCCCCCCGCATATTGCCGGCAATCCCGGACTGCTAGAGGGCGACTGGCTGTCGATGCGGCGCAGTTTGTTCTCCACGTGGTTCGTTTCGCAAGGCAGGAGCAACTTCTGGAGAGTCGCGCCGGCAATCTTGCTGGCCTTCGTCTGGCGCCCAACGTCGTATTTCGGCGGAGCAGCACGGCGCGGGCGGCCGTTCCTGCTCGCGGTCGCCCTCATCACCGCGTCGCTCGTGGTGCTCTCCGCGCCGAACGATGGCGGCGCGCAATGGGCTCCCCGCTATCTGCTGCTGGTGTACCTGCCGATGACGATTCTGGCCACCGACACCCTTGCCTACGTCGTCGCGGTTCCTGGGCACCCGCCGGCGGGAGACGCGGCGCGGGGAAAGACGGCACCCGCGAAGCGCTGCAGGCCGCGCCGTCCCGGTCCTTGCGGTGACCATCCTGGCCGCGGGCAGCGCGTGGCTACAGCGGTCGTCCTACAAGGAGCTTCGCGGGGCGAAGCTCACCTACGCGCGCCTGGTCGATTTCGTGGAAGACGAAACGGCGCCGGGACGGCCGGTCATCACGGATCCTCTGGTGGCTCGACCAGGCGGCCGCCTCGCTGGCCGATTCGCGCCGCTTCTTCGTCGTCGCCGGTGCTGAGCAGGCCGCCGAGGTCCTGCACCAGCTGAGCGAAGCGCGAGAGGCGGAGATCACGCTGCTGCGGCACCCGGTGGATTCCCCCGGCTCGGTGAGCGCCTGGCTGGCGCGCAGCTGTTATACGTTCGATCAGGAACGCGGCAGCGGCGAAGGGCTCATCGCCATTCAGGTCAAGCGCTCCTGCAGCCGGTAAGCTGCTTCGCTAACTGGACGGAGCACCGGCACGTCGAGCGTCAGCGAGCCGCGTTCGGCGAACCAGGCTGATCCCTCGACAACCAGATCGAATACCAGCAGATAGTCGCCGGCTCCTCGATCGGCGGAAGGCAAATTGCACCTCAACCGCCGTCAGGAGCCGATGTCGTGAGGCAGGGGTGCCCGGAGCCAGTCGAAATCGATAAGCGACCGCGTCGGGCCGGCTCGATGCAGATGTGCTCCGAGCCGCGTCCATCCCGGCTCATTCGCGCGATGGAGCCACGCGTATCGCCCGCGTTGTAGAGCTCGACGGCAAGGCGCCCGGCCTGCCCGCGCCGCATTCTGATCCGGTCCCCGGACCAGCCGGTCGAGATGACCGCCTGCAGGCGCTTCGGCCGCGCGGTGGTCGGCCTCGGATCGGCGGCGAACAACAGGATGTAGTGGTGGCCGTCGAGCTCGGCGCAGAGGTTGCGCCAGTATCGTGCAAAGCCGCGCCCGCCCATGAACGGCGCAGCTGCCGCGCGTCCAGTTCGCGCGAGCGGGGCCTGCGTGTCCGCGATCACGTGGGCCGCGGCGAACCCCGCGGCGATTGCCCGGTCGGCGATGTCTTCGAGCACGAGCTCCTGCTCCAGGACGCCGGTGGCTGCCGTCTCGGCGACGCTCGGAGGGCTCGTCGAATGACCGCGTCCTGGCTCCGACATGCGCGACGATGCCGTCTGGTCTTGAGGACGCGGCGCATCTCGCGCAGAAGCCGTTCCTGGTTTGGAATGTGATGGAACGCGTCATAGAGCACGACGCGATCGACCGAGGCGTCCGCGACCGGCAGCGTCTGACCGTCATACGGTAAGAACGCCGGATCGAGCGCCCAGTTGGTCTGCGGATCCCGCTCGAACAGCGTGCGGCCGATCGCGAGCGCCGTGGGCGAGACGTCGACGGCGATGGTCCGGCAGCCGAATCGGTTCAGCAGGTGTGGTCACCCAGCAGGCGCCGGCGCCGAGGTCGAGGACGACGTCGCCCGGTGCGAGCCGCAGGCCGTGCAGCAGCACGCCGAGATCGATGAGCCGGCGCGAAAGCGATTCGGGCTCTGAAAACGGCTTGGCCGAGCAGGTGCTCGGGATTGCGATAGTCCGCGTAGTAGTCTTCAGCCGCGCGGTTGAAGGCTGCGGTCTGCTGAGCGAGGCTGCGGGGTGGTGACGGAAACCGGACGCCCCAGCCGGAACGGGAGCAGCACCGGGCGCGCCGCCAGATCGAGCGCGTCCAGCGCGAGCGATCGCAGCCGCGGCGCTTTGCGGAACAGCGGATGAACGGCGCGCCTCAACCGCTGGAGCATCGCTACCGATCGCCGCCGATGAGGTCTCCAATCGAGCCCTCAATCTCGTGCTGGACCATCTACCCTCCCGGCCTTGTATAATAGGGTTTTCCCCGAAGTCCGGAGGAGTTCGCTGTGAAGCCCTCGATCCACCCCAAGTATCACGAAGTCGTCGCGCGGTGCGCGTGCGGGCACTCGTGGAAGACCCGGTCGACCAAGCCCGAGCTGCACCTGGAAATCTGCTCCAACTGCCACCCCTTCTTCACGGGCCGACAGAAGCTGATCGACACCGAGGGCCGCGTCGAGCGGTTCACCAAGAAGTTCGGCGCGCAGACGTCCGAGAGCCGCAAGAAAGCCGCGAAGGCGACCAAGGGCAAGAAAGAAGCGACCGCCGCGCGTTAGTCGCCCGGCGCCGCGTCCAGCAGCATCTGCACCGGCGGATCGCTCCCGATTCGCCGGCCGACATCCCTCTCCAGCTTCCGATCGATTCTCGTCAGCCGCCGGCGAACGGCATCGCGCCAGGCCGGAGCCTCCCGGACTCTCCAGGCTCTTCAGCGCGAACGCACGCGCCGCCGGCAAATCCCTGACGCGATGCTCGTGGTGAATCGCGAGCGCTTCCGCGGCCGCTCGCCGCAGGAGCGGCGGGCAGTCGGGCGTCTCGACGAGGGCCTGCCAGCGAACTGCCGCGTCCTCGTACCGGCGCGCATGCCGGTCGCTGAGCGCGAGCTCGTGCAGCGCGGCGGCGCGAACCTCGGACCATCCGGGGGATGCCAGCTCGAGCGCGCGAACGAATGCCTCGTGCGCGCGGGCGTTCAACCCGGAGCGCCGATAGATGCGGCCGAGGGCGAGCGCCTCCCTCGCAGCTCCGGCCGTCGATGGCCCGCCCGCCAGCAGCGCCAGCAGACGGCTGGTGAGGCCGGCGAGCGAGAGCAGGTCGAGCCGGTTGTGTTCGAGGACGGCCTCGAGCGGCCGCGCGTTGCCGGTCCGGAGAAACTGGAAATACCTGGCCGGGATTTCCATTCCCGAGACGTCGCCGGTCCGGCGCGCGCCGAGCACCTGGGATTCGAGGACGGTCAGCGAGCAGCCCGCCGGCCTCGCCCCAGAAATGCCGCGACGGGTGCAGCGCGTCCACGTGCGCCAGGCCGCCGGCCGGCCAGGGCAGCCGGTGGAACAGGTACCGCGTCTCGAGCATTGGCGCGTCGAACGACTTGCCGTTGAAGCTGACCAGCGCCCCGGCCGCGCTCGAGCTCGCCGCGCGACCGCGCGAGCATCGCACGCTCGTCCGCCGGCGAGATCATCAGGTGCTGCCGCACGACGAACGCGCCGTCGTCGGCGAACCAGCCGCAGCCGACAAGGAACGCATAGGTGCCCGCGCCGCCGCTCAGGCCGGTGGTTTCGAGGTCGAGGAAGACGAACGGCGGCCGCGCGGGCGCGCCGCCGGTCAGGAGCGAGGCATCGCGGCGTGCGCCTCGAGCGCTCGCGGCGCAGATCGCCGACGCTGCCGCGGCCATGTCGCTGCGGCGGCGTCGATGCGGCGCTCGACGACGAAGTGACGGCCGCCTGCATCGTCGCGCCATTCGCCGCCGAGCGGCGGCTTCGACCGGCTCGTCGCGCGCACGCCTCGTCGGACGCCGGCAGGGCCGGCATCGGCGGCCGCCGGCGGCTTCAGCGATCGCCGCGGACGCGATCGGCAAGGCTCACGACGATTGCACCTGCGATGCGCGTCCGCGAGCGCCGCGCGATGGTCTCCGTGAGCAGGTCGAGGATGCGAAGCGCCGCCGCCTTGGCCAGCGGTCCCGTATTGCCGACCGGCCCGACACACCCCGGGCAGCCGTTCTCGCACTCGCACTCGGCGATCAGCCGCCGCGTCTCGTCGAGCAGCTCCTCGTGCATGCGGAACAGCGGCTCGCTGAAGCCGATGCCGCCCGGATAGTTGTCGTAGATGAAGATCCGTGGCGTCGAGCCGTCCGGCTCGCCAGTATCGATCGAAATGCCGATGTCGTGGCGATCGCACATCAGCAGCAGCTGCGCGACCTGCCGCGATCGCAAACGCCAGGCCGACGACGCCGTCACGCCGATCGTCGGCGGCATACGGCAGCGCCGCCATGACGTCGCGGGAATCGTCAGCCAGTACGCTGTCGTGTGCATCTGCTGCTCGGGCAGATCCAGCTCGCCCGACCCGACGTTCTCGTTCGTGTAGAACTTGATCTTCTTGAACCCGACGACGCGCGAGACGACGTGGACTTCGCCGTGCGCGCGGCGCGCGGCTGCCGTCGTCCGCAGAAGGCCGCTCGCTCTCGAACGTGTCGAGAATCGTGACCTGCGTGTAGGTGATCGCGTCGGTGTAGTAGTCGCAGTCGATCTCGCGGACGAACGCCTTGCGTCCCTCGAAGTCGAGCTTCTCCACCTGAAACAGCTGCGCCTTCGACGATGTAGATCGCCTTCGGGTGCAGCGTGGCCGGCCCGCTGGTGAAGTCGGTCTCGCCGATGACCCGCGGCTCGCGCGTGGTGTCGACGACGACGAAGTTGTCCGACGAGACCGAGCGCAGGCTGACGGCATCGGCCGGATACGATTCGCTGGTCCAGGTCCACTGCGACGTCGTCGGGCTGCTCGGGATCGACGCTGCCGCCGCTCCGATGCACCAGGCCCTGCTCGGCCAGGACGCCAGGATCTCCTGCAGATCGTGCCGGCCGAACGCTTCGCCGCCGGCTGAACGGCAGCTCGAACGCCGCGCACTTGATGTGATCGACGAGGATGTGCAGGTTGTCGGGATCGATGAGCGCGCGCTCCGGGGAGCGCGTCGAAGAAATACGACGGGTTGCGCACGATGAACTGATCGAGCGGCGCGCTGCGAGGCGACCAGCACCGCCGCCGATCGGCTGGCGCGGCGTCCGGCGCGTCCGGCGCGCTGCCACGTTGCGGCAATCGTGCCCGGATAGCCGGCCATCACCGCCACGTCGAGCGCGCCGATGTCGATGCCGAGCTCCAGCGCGTTGGTCGACACCACGGCGCGCACCGCTGCCTTCGCGCAGGCCCCTCTCGATCTCGCGGCGCCGATTCGGAAGATAGCCGCCACGATAGCCGCGGATCCGCTCGGCCTCGCCGGGCATCGCCTTCGAAGTCGTCCTTCAGATAGGTCGTCAGGATCTCGGTCGAGAGCCGGCTCTGGGCGAACACGATCAGCTGCAGTTGCGCTTGAGGAACTCCGAGGCAATGCGCCGCGTCTCGCTCAGGTACGAGCGGCGGATGCCGAGCTGATGGTTGACGACCGGCGGATTGACGAAGACGAAGAACTTCTCGCCGCGCGGCGCGCCGCTCTTGTCGACCAGCTCGAACGGCTGCTCGGTCAGGCGTTCGGCAAGCTCGCGCGGATTGGCGATGGTCGCCGACGAGCAGAGGAACACCGGATTCGATCCGTAGTGGCGGCAGATGCGGCGCAGGCGCCGCAGCACGTTGCACGAGGTGGCTGCCGAACACGCCGCGATAGGCGTGCAGCTCGTCGATGACGACGTAGCGCAGGTTCTCGAACAGCTTCGCCCAGCGCGGATGGTGCGGCAGGATGCCCGAGTGCACCATGTCGGGATTGCTGAGCACGAGGTGCGCGCGCGCGCGGATCGTCCGCCGCGCATCCTGCGGCGTGTCGCCGTCGTAGGTGAACACGCCGATCTGCGTCGCCGTCGTCTGCTCGGCGAGCGTCTCGCACAGCGCCTGCAGCTCGGCGAGCTGATCCTGCGCGAGCGCCTTGGTCGGAAACAGATACAGCGCGCGGCTCGATGGATCCTGCAGGATCGCGTTGAGGACCGGCGCGTTGTAGCAGAGCGTCTTGCCGGACGCGGTCGGCGTGATGACGACGACGTTGCGGCCGGCGAGCGCGTGCTCGATGGCCTCGGCCTGATGAGTGTACGGCTGCGAGGTCACGCCGCGGCTCGCGAGCGCCTGACAGAGCCGCGGAGTCGAGGCCGGGCGGAAACTCCGCGTAGCTGGCCGCGACGGCCGGGCAGCCGCCGCACGGCCGTCACGTGCAGGTCGGGCGTATCGCGGGCGATCCGGCGGGCGCCCCGGGGCCAAACCGCTCCAACGCGGCGCATCCGAGCGCGCCATCGCGTCCCGAACGTGTTGCCGAGCAGCGCTGGTTGTGGGCCGCTCCGCATCCGCCATGGGTGGCGATCCTAGCAGTCTGGAGGGGGGCGATCAATAGGTGAAAGTGACGAGGACGCAGAGGAGACGGTCGCAGAGGCGCAGAGGCGCAGAGGGCGCAGAGGCAGAGCGCAGAGGCGCGCGGAATGCATCGCTTGCATGGTCGTCACGTCACGGATGACACAGAACACAACGAACCGACACTGGACGGTTGGAGCGATGGCTTGCATCAACAACGCGGGGATCATCCAGGTCGGCCCGGTCGAGCACATGAAGCCAGCGATTTCGAAGAGCGATGGCGGTGCACTTCTGGGGACCGCTGCACACGACACTGGCGGCGATGCCGACGATGCGCCGAAGCGGTGGCGGACGATCGTCAACATCTCGTCGATCGGCGGCGAGATCGGCGTGCCGCACCTGGTGCCGTACTGCGCGAGCAAGTTCGCGCTCGACCGGGCTTGTCCGATTCGCTGCGCGGCGAGCTGGCTCAAGGACGGGATTCACGTAACGACCGTCTGCCCGGGCCTGATGCGGACCGGATCGCCGTTCAACGCCTGGTTCAAGGGGCAGCCACCGGGAGGAATTCGCCTGGTTCGTGATCTCGGATTCGCTGCCGGTGGCGACGGTCGACGCACGGCGCGCGGCAGCGCAGATCGTCGACGCGTGCCGCCACGGCGACGCCGAGCTGGTCATCGGCATGCCCGGCCAAGCTGGCGATCCTCGCCAGCGCGCTGGTGCCGGAAGGCATCGCGCTGGCAATGGATGCCGCGAATCGCCTGCTGCCCGCGCCCGGCTGACGACGCGGGCAATGCGTCCCACAGCGGGTGGCAGAGCCAGTCGGACTGGGCGCCGTCGCGCCTGACGAAACTGACGGACCGGGCGGCCGCAGAGAACAACGAAATCCGTACTAGATCGCCGGGACTCGGTGCTCGCGTTCGGAACGACGATCGGGGAGGCCGAGTCCCGAGCCCCGACCCGCAATTCAGTGCACCGTCTCGGCGTGTGGCTTCAGCACGACCTTGATGCAGCCGTCCTGCTTGTCGCGGAACATCTTGTACGCCTCCGGCGGCGTCGTCGAGCGGCACCGGTGGGTGATGACGAACGACGGATCGATCTCGCCGCGTTCGATCCGGTCGAGCAGCGGCTTCAGGTACCTGCATCACGTGGGTCTGCCCCATCCTGAACGTCAGCCCCTTCTGGAACGCCGCGCCGAACGGCACCTTGTCGAGAAACCCGCCGTACACGCCGGGAATCGAGACGATGCCGCCCTTGCGGCAGGCGTGGATCGCCTGGCGCAGCGCGTTCGGCCGGTCGGTGGCCAGAAACGCCGCCGTCTTGACCTTGTCGACGTAGGCGTCGAACGAGGCGCCGTGGGCTTCCAGCCCGACCGCGTCGATGCACGCGTCGGGACCGCGGCCGCCGGTCATCGACCTTGAGCCGGTCGAAGACGTCCTCCTTCTCGAAATCGATGATCTCGGCGCCGCCGTCGCGCGCGCCATGCGCAGCCGCTCCGGCACGCTGTCGATCGCGAACACCCGCTCGGCGCCGAGCAGAAACGCGCTGCGGATCGCCAACTGCCCGACCGGGCCGCAGCCCCAGACCGCCACGACGTCGCCGCGGCTGGATGTCGCAGTTCTCCGCCGCCATGTAGCCGGTCGGAAAGATGTCCGAGAGGAACAGCACCTGCTCGTCGGGGATCCCGTCGGGAATCTTGATCGGTCCGACGTCGGCAAACGGCACCCGCGCGTACTGCGCCTGCCCGCCCGCGTAGCCGCCCGTCATGTGCGAGTAGCCGAAGAGGCCGGAGGTGGTGTAGCCGTACAGCTTTTCCGCCATCCAGGCGTTGGGATTGGTGTTGTCGCACAGCGACCAGAGCTCGCGCTCGCAGAAGAAACAGCCGCCGCAGGCGATCGTGAACGGCACGACCACCCGATCGCCCGACTTTCAGCTTCGTGTTTCCTTTGCCGACCTCGACGACCTCGCCCATGAACTCGTGGCCGAGGATGTCGCCCGCTCTGCATCGTCGGGATGAAGCCGTTCGAGCAGATGAAGATCGGAGCCGCAGATCGCGGTCGACGTGATGCGGACGATCGCGTCGCGCGGGTTCAGGATCTTCGGATCGGGAACGCGCTCGACGCGCACGTCGTTCGTCGCCGTGCCAGACAACTGCCTTCATGACCGTCCCCGCCAGTCGTAGTTGAGATCGATTGCCTCCGCGCGGCTGCCCTTCGTGGTCGGCACCTCGCCGGTTTCCATCAGCTGCTTGAAGCGGCGCAGATCCTCGCGGATCGTCTGTGACGGTCGTGGCCGAGCAGCCAGGCGACCGTCGCGCCGACCCTGCCGCCGGCGGGTCGTACTGCAGGTGGACCCGCACTTCAGTGCCGCGTCCGCCGGCCGGCCGCGTTGAACCGGACCGAACCGGCGCTGACGACATCGGCCCTGTCGAGCGGTCCGCCAGGCAATCAGCTCGTCCGGGATGTCGTTGATGACTCGCGCGTCCCACTCGACCGTTCGGCCGGCGGGCGCTTTGGCGACCCAGTGGCTGAACGGCGGATCTCGCTGCACGTCACCGACACGAGGTGATCCATGAAGCGCGGCAGGTTGCTCGAAGTTGCCGCCAGAAGCTGTACAGCTCGGCCGCCGGCGCGGTTGATCGTGACCGCCTCTCGACGATGGACGCCGCGTCGATCCGCCCAGGACCGCCGCGTGTCTGTATCGTGCCGTCGCGCCGTACTGATCCCGGCCGCCGCGTAAGCCGGACAGAATCCGGTCGCGCTGCGCACAATCAGCGCGCTCGCCGCTGGCGGCGATCATCGCGCCGGGCACCGATCGCTCGTCCTTCAAGTGTTTGAGGCCGTAGACCGCAAGCGCCGCGCCGCCGATCGCCGACGCCCATCGTTCCGCACCGGCCACATTCATCTCCGCATTCATGTTTTACTCCTTTGCTGACGCGACGACTATCAGGATTTGTACCGCTGGACGTTCGACGTTGATGCGTGGTCAGCGCAATTTTCTCGCGCACCTCGTCAGATTCTCGTTGACCGTGCCGAGCACGGCTGTTACTCTGTCGAGCAACGACCGATAGGTTGGTTGAGGAGGCGAGAAGATGGATGCACGCGAGCCGCAGAAGCGGCGCCGAGGGTTTTTTCTTCATTCCGAGACGCCGGCGAGCCAGACACCGGCGAGCACGAAAACGCCGAAGGCTTCGCCATCCGCACCCGCCTCTCCCGTTCCCGCGACTCCCCGACAGTTTTCCAGCGCTCCGACGCAAGCCGGACCGCACGCGGCATCGAGGAAGGCCGCCCCGCAGATCAGATCAGGGAGCGTGACTGGCAGCCGTCAACGGGCACACTTGCCCCGCTGATCCAGCTCGCGCGCGGCGAGACGAGGAACGCGACGACCGCCCCGACCTCTTCGGGGCGGCCAAAGCGTCCAAACGGCAGCTCCCGCGCTGACGAAGTCGGCGATGCCCGCCGGATCTTCCTGCTGGCGGCGGTGCCACGATCCCCCGGAAACGAAATCGAGCCCGGCGCGACGCTGTTGACGCGGATGTTGTCGCGCGCCAGCTGCTGCGCCATCGACTTGGCCAGGCTGATCTCGGCCGCCTTGACGGCGTTGTACGTCATCCGGCCGCCCGATTCGCGGCCCCAGATCGACGCGATCATGACGATCGCGCCGCCGCCGCGCCGCCGCATGTGCGGCACCGCCAGCCGGGACGCGCGGATGGCCGGAAACAGCGTCTGGTCGATCGCCTCGTGCCACTCGGCGTCGGAGGTGTCGACAATGCCGTGCCCCGCGCGCGAGGCCGACGTTGTTGACGAGGATATCGAGGCCGCCGAACGCCTCGACGGTCGCGATCGACGACCGACTCCACGCCTTCGGCGGTCGCCAGGTCGGCTGCGACCGGCAGCACGGCCATCGCCGCCGGCCAGTGGTGCGAAGCTCGGCAGCCGCCTCGTTCAGCCGGTCTTCGCCGCGTGCGCAGATCGTCACGCGGCAGCCTTCCGCGACGAGCGCTGCGCGCGCTGGCCAGCCCCAGGCCCGCGGCTCGAGCCGGTGACGATGGCGACTTTGTCCGTTGAGCTCGAGGTCCATAGCAGATCCTGCAGTCTTGCTCTACCTCGACCGCCTCCGCGCCGGTGAGGTCGTTGAGGGACCAGTCGAACGGCATGTAGACCGACCTTGAATGGTTCTTCTCCAGGAAGTCGCGCTCCGTCTGCAGGAGCTTCGGCTCGACGAAGGCGAGGATGGCGCGCTCGATCGGGCTGCGGCTGGCGAACAGTCGGCGCGCCTTGTCGGCATAGGCCGCCGACGAACTCCTTCTCGCGCCACGAGAAGATCGAGCTGACGCGCACCGCGTTCGCCGCTGATCGATGTCGACGCACTCGGCCCGCGTGACGCACTCGCTGGCGACCTCGGTCGAGCTGCCTCTCGAGCGCCGCCGCCGTGTAGGCCTCGCTGCGCAGCCGGCCGCTGCCGACCGCGCCGCGGCCGAGCGCGAAGACAGACCGCGGATCGTCGAACTCGGCAGGATGGTCTGCTCGATCTGATCGAGCGTCAGCGTCCGGCCGCCGACCCGGTGCGTGTAGCCGCTCGAAGGCGCCGGGGATCTGGCGGATGCTGCGCGCCGGGTATTCGTCGATCGCCGCGGAGTCGGGATAGTGGTCGATGACCGTCTGCAGCACGAGCGCGTTATAGGCGTTCAGCCAGAACGCGATCTGCTCGTCGCGCGGGCGCCCGGTCGACGTCCGTCGACGCGATGGCGTTGACGTAGCCGTCGAGCCGCGCGCGATCGCTCTTGAGCGCCCGGTAGTAGACGAAACCGTCGCGGACGTAGAGGTCAAGCGATCTCGTCGAGCGGCCTGGTGGCGTTGCTCCTGCGCCGTGGCCGGCGCGACCGCAAGGGCGAACGCCGCCAGCGCGACGGCAATCTGAAATCTGAAACCGGAAATCTGAAATTTCATGGATGACTCGGCGACTATACCCGATGGTCAGGAAGCGCGCGAGCGCGGCATTGAACGCCTCCGGCTGTTCGAGGCTCGAAAGATGCCCGGCGTCCGGGATGACGACGAGCTCGGAGCCCGGCGATCGCCTGGTGCATCTGCTGGCTGAGCGCCGGCGGCGTCAGCGTGTCCTCCTCGCCGACCACGATCAGCGTCGGACAATGAATGGATGCGAGCAGCGGCGTCGAATCGGGTCGGGTCATCAGCGCGGTGATCGCGCCCGCGATCGCGTCTGCCGAGTTCGCCAGGATCAGCGACGCGGACGCGCTCGGCGACTCCGGCCGCGTGCGCCGCGTGTGCTCGCCCAGGAGCTTCGGCATCATCTCGTCGGCCACCGCCGCCGGCCCTTTCTCCGCACCAGCGCCAGCATCTTGCGCCGCCCCTCCACGCCTTCCGGCGTGTCGGCCTGCGGCCGTGTGTCGGCGAGCACCAGGCCCCTGAAGTAGCGCGGCGCATGCCGCAACAGCGCGAACGTGACGTAGCCGCCCATCGACAGGCCGCCGATGACCGCGTCCTCGACGTGCAGCGCGTCGAGCAGGTCGATGACGTCGCCGGCGTAGTCGTCCATGGACGTGGCTGCCGGATCCGTGCTCCCGCCGTCGAAACCGCGGAGATGGGGAGCGATGACGCGCCAGCCGTTCGCGGCGAGCGCGAGCTGCGGCTCCCACATCCGGGCGTTCAGGGGAAACGCGTGGATCAGGACCAGCGTGCCGCGCGGCGCGTTCGGATCCGGCGGCGGCGGCTTCGAGATAGCGGAGGCGTCCAATGGCCGGCATGCCGCCATTGACGTACGAAAAGCCGGCGCTCCCGCTCCGACGGGATCGCCGGCTGAGCGGTCCGAAATTTACGATTGTAAATCGTAAATTTACAAGTTCATTCACTGCTGCCCGCCCCGCCGGCGCCTCCGCGCCGCCGCCGCCCGGCGCGCGCCGCGCATCCGCCCATCCGCTCCGTCGAGGGTGGAACGATGTTCTTCGCGCGCAGATAGGCGGCCCGCGACACCGTACATCTCGTTGCTGTGCGAGACGTTGTTGGCCATCAGCGCGCCGCGGGCAATCTGGCCGCGGCCCTGCTTGATCAACTCGGTCGCGTTCTGATCGGTCAGCGCGGCAAAAGCCTTGTCGCAGATGGCAAAGGAGTCGGCGAGCGCTTTCATGAACTCCGCCTTGGTCTTCAGCTCCTGCTCGAGCTGCTTGCCCTGGCTCGGATTCGGCCCGCCGGCCGCGGCGGAGCACTGTCCGAACTGCGCCTGCGCCAGATGAGCCCACAGCTGCCCGAACGTTCGTACCTCGGGCATGGTGCTGGGCTTGGAGCTGTAATCGGCGTCCGACATCTTGTCCGCCGACTGCGTCACGTTCATCTTCAGGTGGTTGTAGGCGTTTTGAAGCCCCTGCGCGAGACCCACCGGCCCAGGCGCCGGCGGTTGGGCGGCAACGCTGGACGCGGCCAGCACGGCCCCGGAAAGGAAACACAGGAGTCGCTTCATACTTCTCCTTCGGAAAGTCGCGGGTGGACTGTAACACGCCGCTGACGGAGTGTCCGGCTTGAGCCGGACCGTCGCAGTGTCCGGTTTCAGCCGGACTTTCGTGGATCCTCGATCTCCGGCAGGTTCCCGTCGCGATCCTCCGGATCGCACGCCTCGGCGCGCTGTTCGACGATGATCTCGAGCGCCTTGCGGCGATCCTCGTTCAGCAGGTCGTAGATGGCGCCCGCCGTCATCGCGCCGCCATATCGCCGGCGTGGCCGCTTGGAACCCGGGCGGCGGCGCGTCCAATTGCGCCCGATCAGCCACAGGACGAAGACGCCCCAGGCGATCGCCACGACGAGGGTAACAGCCGGACTCATGTACATTACTTACGACACTGCGACCCTGAAAGTGACGCTCGACGAATTCCGCCAGACGCTCGACGCCGCTTCCCCGCCTGCGCTCCCGCCATTGCTGCGCGCCCTGTGGCACGACGCGAAGGGCGACTGGGACGAGGCGCACCGGATGGCGCAGGACGTCAGCGGCACCGACGGCGCCTGGGTGCACGCCTATCTGCATCGCAAGGAAGGCGATCTCTCGAACGCACGCTATTGGTACCAGCTGGCAGGTCGGCCGACCGCGACCGAGTCGGTCGAGGCCGAATGGAGCCGATCGTGACGGAATTGCTGAAGAGCCGACCCTGACCGCCTCCGCCAAGGCTGCGGCGGTCCGCCGAAGCTTCAGCGAAGGCGGAAAGGGTCGGCCTACACACAACCTGAACGTGTACGAAAGAGAGGCGGGTCCGCGAGGACCCGCCTGTGAATAATCCCGAGTCCCGAGTCCCTAACCCCAGAGCTTACGCGCAGCCGCTGGTGTTGCCGCAGTTCACGCACTTGTAGCAGGCGCCGCTGCGGATCATGATCGAGCCGCACGTCGAGCACGGCGGCGCGTCTTCCTGGTTCTGAATCGTCGAGAACGGGTTTCGGCGCCGCGGCAGCCTGCGGCGTGCCCGGCGGCCGCCGCCGCGGTCTTCGTCAGCTCGCCGTGCGCCGTTCGACTCGTCGCGCTCGCGGCCGTTGACGCCGGCGTGGAACTGCGCTTCCGGCGACAGGAACTTCGACGCGAGCCACCGGAAGATGTAGTCGACGATCGACTTCGCGAACCGGATCTCCGGATTGCGCGTCATGCCCGACGGCTCGAAGCGGACGTGGCTGAACTTGTCGACCAGCGCCTGCAGCGGCACGCCGTACTGCAGCGCGTAGGAGATCGCCTGCGCGAACGCGTCGGCGAAGCCCGAGATCGTCGAGCCTTCCTTCGCCATCACCAGGAAGATCTCGCCCGGCTGGCCGTCCTCGAACAGGCCGACCGTGATGTAGCCCTCGTGCCCGGCGATGTCGAACTTGTGGGTGATCGCGCTGGCGCTCGTCCGGCAGCTTGCGGCGGACCGGCGCGTCACGAGCTGCAGGCCGACACCGCGTCAGCGACGGCCTCCGCCGGCGTCTTGTCCTTCGACGTGTTGAGCGGCTGCGTCCGCTTGCTGCCGTCGCGGTAGATCGAGATCGCCTTGGCGCCCAGCTTCCACGACTGGATGTAGGCCTGCATGATCTCGTCGACGGTCGCTTCCTTCGGCACGTTGACGGTCTTGCTGATCGCGCCGGAGATGAACGGCTGCGTCGCGCCCATCATCTTGATGTGGCCCATGTAGTGGATCGACCGCTGGCCCTTGGCCGCCTTGAACGCGCAGTCGAACACCGGCAGGTGCGACTCCTTCAGGCCCGGCGCGCCTTCGATCGTCTCGTGCTCGTCGATGTACTCGACGATCGCGTCGACCTGCGCCGGCGTGTAGCCGAGCTGCTTCAGCGCCATCGGCACCGTCTGGTTGACGATCTTCATCAGCCCGCCGCCGACCAGCTTCTTGTACTTGACCAGCGCGATGTCCGGCTCGACGCCGGTGGTGTCGCAGTCCATCATGAAGCCGATCGTGCCGGTCGGCGCGAGCACCGTCGCCTGCGCGTTCCGGTAGCCGTGCTGCTCGCCGAGCTCCACCGCATCGTCCCACGACGCCCTGGCCGCGCGCGTAGAGATCGGGCGGGACGTTGCGCGCGTTGACGTCGCGCATCGCGTCGCGGTGCTTGCGCATCACGCGCAGGAACGGCTCGCGGTTCTTCTCGTAGCCGGCGAACGGACCGCCGCAGTCGCGCGCGATCCGCGCCGACTGCGCGTACGCCTCGCCGGTCATCAGCGCCGTCAGCGCCGCCGCGTAGTCGCGGCCGGCGTCGCTGTCGTACGGCAGGCCGCGCGACATCAGCAGCGCGCCGAGGTTCGCGTAGCCGAGGCCGAGCGGCCGGTAGGCGTGGCTGTTCTTCTCGATCGCCGGCGTCGGGTAGCTCGCGTTGTCGACGATGATCTCCTGCGCGGTGATGAGCGTGCGGATCGCGGCCTTGTAGCGCGACGACGTCGAACTCGCCGTCCCGTCGCCTTGACGAACTTCATCAGGTTGATCGACGCCAGGTTGCACGCCGAGTCGTTGAGGAACATGTACTCGGAGCACGGATTGCTGGCGTAAGATGCGATCGGTGTTCGGGCAGGTGTGCCACTCGTTGATGGTCGTGTCGAACTGCATGCCCGGGTCGCCGCAGACGTGCGTGCCCTCGGCGATGAGCCGCATCAGGTCGCGCGCCTTGTAGGTGTCCATCACCGTCGCCGGTCGAGCACCGCGTGCGTCTCCCACGTGCTGTCGTCGAGCACCGCGCGCATGAACTCGTCGGTCACGCGGACGCTGTTGTTCGAGTTCTGGAAGAACACCGACGAGTACGCCGGGCCGGTGAACGAGCCGTCGTAGCCGGCGTCGATGAGCGCCCAGGCCTTCTTCTCTTCCTCGACCTTGCAGTTGATGAACTCGACGATGTCCGGATGGTCGGCGTCGAGGATCACCATCTTGGCCGCGCGGCGCGTCTTGCCGCCCGACTTGATGACGCCGGCGAACGCGTCGTAGCCCTTCATGAACGACACCGGGCCCGACGCCGTGCCGCCGCCGGCCAGCAGCTCCCGCGACGAGCGGATCGGCGACAGGTTCGTGCCGGTGCCCGAGCCGAACTTGAACAGCATGCCCTCGGTCCGCGCCAGCGTCAGGATCGAGTCCATCGTGTCCTGCACCGAGTTGATGAAGCAGGCCGAGCACTGCGGCGCCTTCTCGAAGCCGCAGTTGAACCAGACCGGGCTGTTGAACGCGGCCTTCTGATAGACGAGGATGTGCTTCAGATCGTCGCTGAACGCCTGCAGGTCGTCCTCGCTCGCGAAGTACTTGTTCGACGCGCGCCCAGTCGGTGATGGTGTCGACCACGCGGCCGATG
The DNA here is from genome assembly GCA_963720005.1 of uncultured Acidobacteriota bacterium. Lineage (GTDB taxonomy): Bacteria > Acidobacteriota > Vicinamibacteria > Vicinamibacterales > CAVVIG01 > CAVREM01. The sequence goes on from CAVREM010000058.1 coordinate 99,069, forward strand.
AGCTGCTTGACGCTGCGCTCGCGCTCGGGCGTGCCGATCTGGCCGCGGAAGTACTTGGAGACGACGATGTTGGTGGCCTGCTGCGACCAGGACTTCGGAATCTCGACGTCGCGCTGCTCGAACACCACCTCGCCGCGCTCGTTGCCGATCACCGCGGCGCGCAGCTCCCACTCGACTTCGTCGAACGGATCGACGCCCGGCTCGGTGAAGAACCGCGGAAATGCCAGACCCGCGCCGCGGCCGCCTTCTTCGGCCCGCGGCTTGTCCGTCGTCGACGAACGGCGACAACGCCTCCCACCGCTCTCGACCGTCTGCTGGCCGGCACTGGCGGCCTGATAGGCAGCGCGTTCCTTCATGTTCCAACTCCCATCCGCTCCGGGGATCGCCGGAGAACGCCCGGCCACGCCCTGCCCTGGGGTGGCCGTCAGTCTGTTGTGGATTCTGGCGCCGTCCTCGATCACGAGAAGCTGGGGAGTTCTCGCTGAAACCCGGTCGCGCTACGGCCGACAAATATGCGCGCGACTAGCGGGTTTGTCAACAGCGATCCACAAGATATTGTGCCTTTTTTTAGGGCAGTCGCAAGATGTTGACGAATGTGCGATCTGTGGAAAACAGCGTGGCTGGCTGTTCGGTCCGAGACAGTGCTTGCGCCGAGCTCGCTCGCGTTCGCAGGCGAGCGAAGGATGGCAGGTGGGAGGCTGTCTTTCGACGCCTCCCGTGGTGCACAGGCAGGGTTTACGGTGGGATCGTTTTTCCTTCCGCAGGTTGCGGAAGGAACGAGGTTGACCCCCTAAAAAGCAAGCGAGGTGCCACGGCACGTTCGCGCGAAATGCTAACTAAACTGCAGAAGCGCGATGAAACGTCGCGGTAGCGAATGACGTGCCGGAGCTGGGTAGCGGACTTCCCTGGACGCTGAGGTACGCGCGAGTGCCTAGCGTCCGGCGAGCTGAGCGGCGATGTTCGCGGCGTTATCGGCGAGTGTTCGCGCGAACACAAGATTCTTTGCTTGCATCGCTTCTTCGGCCTGCGTCGCAAAGCGCTTCGCCTGGTCGTACTGCAGCTTGGCGTCGGTGCTGAGCGCCTGGTAGTCGACGCGGTTCAGGTCGCGTTGGCGCGCGGCCAGCTTGGCGCGGATCTCCTGCTCGAGCGCCCCCTCACGTCCGGCGGCGTCGTCTGCAGCGTGGTGACCGGCTTGGCGGGCTCGGCCGGCGGAGGCTCTCAGCAGGCGGCGCGGGCGGCGGTTCCTGCTTCGGCGGTCCGGCTTCGGCGTCTCGACGCGAGGCGGCGGCCGCCGGCTCGACGGCGCGGCGCTCGCGTTGGCGCATCGACGAGCGTGCCGGGACTGCGGCGGCTCTGCGTCGGCGGTCTCGACGACCCGCGGCGGCGGCGACGGGATGTCCAGCGGGGGCGGCGGGAGCCGTCGCCGTTCGCGCCGAAGTACGGCTGCACCCGCGCAGCCGCCATCGACATGACGACGAAGGCGCAGGCGACGACAGGCCGGGTGAGAGCTTCGACATCGTCATGCCTGCGGGAGCAGGAGTCGAAACGTCGTTCCCATCCCTGGAGTCGACTCTACCTCAATTTCTCCATCGTGCATCTGCACCGTGCGATACACCATCGACAAGCCGATCCCGCTGCCCTTCTCCTTGGTCGTGAAATACAGATCGAAGATGCGCTTCAGGTGTTCGGGCTTGATGCCGACGCCCCGTATCCGTGAACGATCACGCGCACGCGGCGCCCGCGCGCCGCCTCGCACTGAATGCGCAGCGTGCCGCCGTCGGGCATCGCCTGACAGGCGTTGAGTGCGAGATTCAGGAAGGCCTGGCGCAGCATCGCCGGATCGCCGTTGACCGGCGGCGCGCCGTCGCACGCCACGCTCACCTGCACACCTGTCGCGATCCGCTTCGGGCTGCACGATCGGCACGACTTCGCCGAACAGGTCCGCGAGCACGACCGGCTGCAGCTTGAGGTCCTCGGGCCGGGTGAACTTGATGAACCCCTGGACGACTTCGTCCAGCCGCCGGATCTCGGCGGCGATGATGTCGACGTGCGAGAGCGCGTCGGCGGTGCCCACCGCCGGACCGCCGGTGCGGCGACCGCAGCCGCCGTGCCGCCGCTCGGCGCCCCGGCGCATGAACTCCGACGGCTGGAACTGCTGCCGCAGCAGCTCCAGGTGGATCATCATCGCGTTCAGCGGATTCTTGACCTCGTGCGCGACGCCGGCCGACAGGCGGCCGAGCGCGGCCAGCTTGCGCGAGTAGCGCAGCGTCGACTGCACCTGGCTGAGGTACTCGAGGTTGCGCACGATGAGCATGATCCCGACGAGCGCGCCGCTCGCGTCCTGCACCGGATGCGTGAGAATCAGCCGCTCGCCCTGCTCGCCGCGGCCCACCCCGAAGGACGCCGGAATGGGCCCGCGCGACTGACGGCTGACGAGCGTTTCTTCGGCCAGCCGGCGAAGGGCGTGGTCGGCCGGCATCAGCTTGTCGAGCGACTGGCCGGCTTCGATGCCCGGCAGCACGTGCTCGGCGGCGGCATTCGCGAAGAGCACGTCGCCTTTCGGGTTGATGATGGCGACCGCGTCCTCGAGATGCTCGAACGACGACTCGAGGTTGCGCGATCTGCGAACGATCGGCCGAGAGCTGCGCGCTGACGGTGTTGAAGAACGTGCCGAGCTCGCGGAACTCCTCGTCCTGCTCCAGGTCGAGCCTCACGCCGAACTCGCCCTTGCCGAGCCGGGTCAGGCCGCTGCGGATGACGTGGATCGGCCGGAGCAGCACCTGGGCGAGGGCCATCGCCCCGAACACCGCGATCGCCAGCGCGAAGAGCGCCGGCCAGACCGCGGTCGCCGAGGCCAGCGGTCAGGTCGTTGCGGATGAGCAGCGTGGACACGCCGATCCGGATCGAGCCGAACTCGGTGGTGCCGAGCAGCAGCGGCTGCCGCAGCTCGTAGGTTTTCCCCTCCGTGTTGTAAATCGTGCGAGAGCTGCGTCCACTCGCCGCTCGCGATCAGATCGCTTGAGGTTGCCGCCGCCGCCGGGAGCTGGCGGCCTTCCTGGCTCGGATCGGCGTGGACCACGGCGACGCCGGTCGGTGTCGACGATCGCCGCGAACGTGACGTTCTTGGCGTAGAGGCTGGCCTCGAGGATCGAGCGCAGGCCCGGATCGCTCTTCAGCGCCTGCTGCGGATCGCGGTCGGCGAGCACGGCTTCGCGCGCGCGATGGAAGATGGCGTTGGCGACGAGCTCGGCGCGCGAGCCGCTTTCGCTCGAGGCTCGACCCGGCGAGCCGCGCCAGATGCATCAGGCTCAGGCCCGCGGCGACGGCGCCGACGATCAGCGTGACGCCGAGGACCTGTTTGCCCTTGATGCCTAAGCGCATTCAGCGGTGCCGCGACTCGCGGCGGCCTATTCCTTCTTATTCGGACGAAGTCGCAGTTTGTTCAGCTTGTTGTGCAGCGTCTTCAGGCTGATGCCCAGGATTTCCGCGGCCCGCGTCTTGTTGTCGCGCGTGTGCTCGAGGGTCATCAGGATCAGCCGCCGCTCGGCCTCTTCGACGGTCGTGCCCGGACCGAGCGACAGCTGCGGCTGATGCTGCGGCGCCGGCTCGTTGGTGAGCATCGGCGGCAGGTGGCGCGGCTCGATGAACTGCCCGGTCGCCAGAATCGTGGCGCGCTCGATGACGTTGCGCAGCTCGCGCACGTTCCCCGGCCACTGGTACTGCTCGAGCATGCGCATCGCCAGGTGGTCGACGCCGGCGACCGACTTCTGGTTGCGCGAGTTGAACTCGTTGATGAAGGCCTGCACCAGCAGCGGCATGTCTTCCTTGCGCTCGCGCAGCGGCGGCAGGCGGAAGGCAGAAGACGTTCAGCCGGTAGAAGAGGTCCTCGCGCAGCTTGCCCTTCTGCACCGCCTCCAGCGGATCGATGTTGGTCGCGGCGATGCACGCGCACGTCGACGATCTGCTCGTTGCGGCCGCCCAGGCGGCGGAACCGCCGCTCCTGCAGCACCCGCAGCAGCTTCACCTGCGTCGTCGGCGTCATCTCGCCGATCTCGTCGAGGAACAGCGTGCCGCGATCGGCCAGCTCGAAGCATCCCTGCCGGCGGTCGGCGGCGCCGGTGAAGGCGCCTTTCTCGTGGCCGAAGATCTCGCTTTCGAGCAGCGTCTCCGGAATCGCCGCGCAGTTGATCGCGACGAACGGGAACGGCGCCGCGCGGACTGAGCTGGTGAATGGTCTGCGCGACGAGCTCCTTGCCGGTGCCCGACTCGCCGGTGATCAGCACGGACGCGCTGGTCGGCGCCGCCTGCTCGATCACCTGGTAGATCTTCCGCATCTCCGGGCTGTTGCCGATCATCGGCCCGAACGTGCCGTGCTCGCGCAGCTGCCGCCGCAGCGCCTTCACTTCGCGCAGCGTCTCCTGCCGCTCGACGATCTTGTCGAGCAGAATCTTCAGCCGCTGGATGTCGACCGGCTTCGTCAGGTAGTCGTAGGCGCCTTCCTTCATCGCCTCGACCGCGGTTTCGACCGTGCCCTGCGCGGTCAGCAGCAGGGTCGTGACGTCGGCCCCTTGCGACTGCAGCGCGCGCAGCAGCTCGAGACCGTCCATCCGGGGCATGACCAGATCGGAGATCACGATGGACGGCCGGAAGCTGGTGACCTTCTCAGGGCGTCCTCGCCGTCGACGGCCGATTCGGCGACGAACCCCCAGCTCTTCACCAACTGTTCCAGACCGACACGCGCCGCGCCGTCGTCCTCGACGATCAGCACGCGTTCGGAGACGGCTGGGGTCGTATCGGACCGGACGATTTCGTTTGCGGCGATGCTCAAGGGCGGCACCCCGCCGGCAACCATGTCATTTTTGCATTCTGAGCGCCATGACTCGTCTGTGCAAGCTCATCTTACCGTGGAAACTGCGTTATTTTGGAACACTTCAGCTGGCGGCGGCTTTGCACTCCAGCATTTCGTGTCTTTTCAGGAGGCACACCATGCGTGTGCTGGCGCGAGCAACGATGTGCGTCGCCGGCGGCGGCGCTCGCGGTTGCGTGCGAGAGGGGGAGATCCGGCTTGCGGTGCGGCGGAAATGCCTCGAAGCGATACTGTCCACCGCCGCTCGCGGCGGCGCCGAATGCGAAGCGGAAAAGAGCGGCGAGCGGCGGCCGAGGCGAACGTAGCCGAGTGGCGCGAAGTCGTCGTGCCGGCCGGCACCACGCTGCCCGTGGCGCTCGACACCGCGGTCGGCTCCGATACGAGCAGGATTGAGGACGGTGCGCGCCCACGTGACAAAGGCCGTGGTCGTGGAGGGCGTCACCGCCCTTCCCGAGGGCACCAGCGTGAACGGGGTCGTCACCGACGCCAAGCGCGCCGGGAAGGTCAAAGGCACCTCGCGCTCGCCCTGCGGTTCGACTCGCTACTCGCGGCGCGCCAACCGACGAGCGCTACGCAATCCAAACCTCGACCGTCGCGCGCAGCGGACCGCGAGAAGAAAAAGGACGCCCTCGAAGATCGCCGCGCCCGCAGCGGGCGGCGCGATCATCGGCGGCATCGTCGGCGGCAAGAAGGGCGCGGTGATCGGCGGCGCAGCGGGCGGCGGCGCGGGCACCGCCGTGGTGTATGTCTCAGCGCGGCAAGGAAGTTGCGGCTCGGCCGGGGAGCGGCAATCACGCTCAAATTGAGGGAACCCGTGACCATCCGGGTGCGAAGCTAGCCCTCCTCTCGCGGCTCGAGGCTCGCACGAGGTACCGCTTGACGTGCCCCGTATGAGCCTCGAGCCGCTGTCCGACTCGCAAGTCCCCCAACCGGCGCCCCGCGCCCGAATCGACCCCTCGCAGCGCATCGTCGCCCTGCTCGAGGTGATCATCTGCTCCGACTTCCCCACGCAGTTCGCGCTCGCGGCGACGTTCTACGCGGTGGGCTTCAACCAGCAGAATCCTGACGGAAGCCTGAACGTCGCGTACGTCGCGGCGTTGTCGCTGGTCGACGCGGTTCTGTTGATCGGCCTGATCCTGTTCTTTCTGCGCACGCACGGCGAAAGCCCGCGGGAAGTGTTTCTCGGCCGGCGGCCGATCGCCGAGGAAGCACGTGCCGGCCTGCCGCTGTCGTTTGCCGCGCTGGCGATCGCATTTACGGCGATCCTGCTCATCCAGCGCTTCGCGCCGTGGCTGCGGACCGAAGAGCGGAACCCGCTGCAGGACCTGCTCGCGAGGCCGCAGGACGCGGCCGTGATGGCGGTGGTGCTCGTCGTCGCCGGCGGGATCCGCGAAGAAATTCAGCGCGCCTTCCTGCTCCGGCGTTTCGAGCAGTGGCTCGGCGGGCCCGTGGTCGGCGTTCTGGTCGCGAGCGTGGGTTCGGCGCGGGCCATGTCATCCAGGGCGCCGACGTCGCCGTCGTGACCGGACTGCTCGGAATGTTCTGGGCCATCATCTACCTGCGCCGGCGTTCGATTGTCGCCCCGGTCGTCAGCCACTCGGGCTTCAATCTGCTTCAGCTCGGCCAGTTCCTCTATCGCGACGGTAACACAGTCGTAATCGAGAAATTTGGAATTTTCGGTAATTCGGACGTTCACCAATTTCTGATTCCCCGATTCCGAATTACTGATTACTGATCTGGCCTAGCGGCGACCCTGATGTCGGCGCGCCGGCGAAGGCCGGCGAGCCATTCGCCGACCAGCGCCTCCCGGCCCTGGGCGGCCAGCGCCTGCACGATCGCGGGGCGGGCGTCTTCGAACGGAGTCAGGACGCCATCTCGCGTGAACCGATCGGGATGTTCGCGGTAGTAGCGGTCGATTTCGTCTTCCGGCGGCGGAACGGTCGTAAACCGATGCTCGAGGTAAGCGCCATCCGGAGATCCTGGCGCACGTATTCGCGAAGGTGCCGCTCTTCGATCCCGACGCGCGCAAGCGCGACGGCAAACGATCGGCCGAGGAGAAGCGCTGGCGCAGCGCGTCGACCCCCTTGTCGACCGCTGGGAATCGGGCTCGGGCGGCGCGAACCGGTCGACTTCCGCGAGATCAGCGCCCGGTCGATCAGCCGCGCCAGGGCTTGCGCTCCTGATCGCCGCTGCGTTCGATAGTCACGAAGCCGAACTCGCGGGCCGCGCAGACATCGCTCACAGGACCAGCTCGCCGGCGACGACGGCGAGCACCGGTCCATGACCTCGGCGCGGCAAGGCGCCGCCGACAGCGGGCACCCGATGAGCGCGACGCCCAATCTGCAATCTGAATCTGAAATCTGAAATCTCATGATCTCAGAACGCCTGACCCAGCGAAATGTGCCACGCGTTGAGCGGCTCCAGACGGCCGGGGGTGATCTCCGGGCGATCCAGCTTGAATCCGACGTCGACACGAATCGGTCCGACCGGAGATTGCACGCGCACGCCAAAGCCGGTCGTCGCCCGCAGCCCGCCCCAGGTCGATGTCGGTCGTCTGTTTGAAAACGTTACCCTGAATCGACGAAGCCGACCACCCCGAGGAAACGCAGCGACCGGAACGCGCAGCTCGGCGTTCAAGATGATCACGCCGTTCCCGCCGACCGGAAATCCGTGGGCGTCGATGACCTCGGGGTGCCGAGCCGGTCGAGGGCGAAGCCGCGAACGGTGGTGTCGCCGCCGGCGAAGAAGCGCTCGCTCGCCGGCAATTGCACGCCGGCCTGTCGTGCGTGCGAACCGGTCGCCATGCCCAGCCGCGCGCTCCCGGCGAACACCAGCCGGTTCGTCGCCGGGAGGCCCGGAATCCCTGTGCGGTGAAGTAACTCTTCAAGAGGCCGACTTGTGAACCGATCGCCTTGGCCGCCACCTGCCCGTTCGCGCTCAAGTAATGTCCGCCCGACGGATTCAGCTGATCGTTGCGCGTGTCGTGGATCCCGCGACGCCGAACGACGACAGCAGCACCTGCGGAAAGAGCCGATCGATCAGCGGCTGATCCGCGGGATCGATCAGTTCGTCGAACAGCTCGGTCTCGTTGATGTTGTAGCTGCCGATCAGGCTGAAGGCGGAGTGAACCGCCGGACCATCTCGGCGTTGAACCCGCGCCGTGCGAAGTTGAAGCTCGAGCGGTGCTGCTGCTCGACGACGGCGGTGAGAAACGCATCCGCCGCAGTGTTGAAGACGCGCGGCTCGCGGAACGTGCCGAGCACCGGTATCGGTGAATCCGTAGCCGATGGAGTCGCTCTGCGACCGGAGACTGATGCGCGTGAACAGGTTCACGGAGCGGTTCTGCCGAACAGATTGCGGCGCGTGATCTCGAAGAACGCCCGCGGCGCGAACTCGAGCTCCTCGGCCGCCACGCCGTCGGTTTCCTGAATCTGCGGTCCGACTTCGAACCCACCGCCGTAGCCGACCGTCGTCGGAGGGGCTTCCTCGACCGTGATCAGCAGGTCGCGCCGGTTTTCGTCGCCGTGCGACAACTGCGAGATGCGCGTGCGGCGGAAGAGGCCGAGCGCGGTCATCCGGCGCTGCGTTCGATGACGGCGTCCTGGCTCGATCGCGTCGCCGGCTTCGATCTGCAGCTCGCGTTCGATGTTTCCGCGCGCGTCCGCCGGTTGCCGACCAGCAGGACATGCTCGACGAAGATCTGCGGGCCCTTCCCGGACCCGGAACACGATGTCGGCGCTGCCGTCGGCGGAAGGCCCGGGTCGCTCTCGACGGTCGCGTGCTGGAAGCCGAGGTTGGCGTACTTCGCCTGGACGGCGTCGCGATCGATGGCCAGCTGGGTCGCGAAGAACTCGGCGCCAGGCCCAACCCGAGCCCCGCCAGCAGGTCGACTTCCGACGATGGCCGTGTTGCCCTCGACGCGGACTGACTCGACGATCGTCTGGGCGTGCTCGACGACGACGATGCGGATGCCGAGCTCCACGTCGGCGTCGGCGGCGGCGCCGGCCACCCGCTCGACGACCGCGTCGACCTCGGCGGAGGCAAAGCCCCGGCGCCGGTACAGGTCCTGGATTGTCGACACGTCGGCCTGCGAGACGGGCGCCGTCGAAAGGCTGGCCCGCGCCGAGGCGCAGCAGCGGCTCGAGGGCCAGCACGAGAAGAACTCGTTCCCTTCGAGCGTCACCGCGGCCAGCCGGTAGCGGGCCACGCTCGATCGCGAAGGTGACGACCAGCTCGCCGTCGTCCTGCATCGCTGATGCGAGACCCTGGCGTCGCGGTATCCCTGCGCGTGCAGGTAGTCCCTGATTCGGTTGGCTCGAGTCCTCGAGCAGATCCTCGTCGGTCGATCCCTCACGGGCGATCGGCACCAGTTCGTCGCGCACGTCGTCGGGCAGCTGTCGCCGGTGAACACGATGCGGACGCGCGGGCCTTGCACCGCGTCGAGCGACAGGTTGACGGTGCGATCGTCGTTGGCGAACCGCGGCAGGGCGGCGAGCCGCGCCTCGTAGAACCCGCGATCGCGCCGATCGCTCAGGTAGTCGTCGATTCGCGTCGCCAGCACCTCGGCTGATAAGGCGACCCGGGCGTGATTCCCAGCCGTCGAGGAGCTCGCGCTCGGGATACCGGGCGCGCCGATCACCTCAACCGCGCCGATCGTGGTCCGCGCGCCCGGTTCCACCCCGAGGACGAGTGTCGCGCGATCGGGAGCGTGCTGGAGCTCGAGGCGTGGCGACACGCGCGCGTGCAGGTACCCGCGCCGCGCCAGCTCGCTCTTCGACCAGGCGGGCGATGTCCTGCGCGCGCCCGGCGACGGCGACGCGCCGAACCGATCCAGCACGGCGCTTCGCAACCGTCCTTCGTCGGCGCCGGCGACGCCTGCGATGCCGGTGAACAGCACACGCGTCACCGGGTGGATCGGCGCCAGCTCGAAGAGCAGATCGACGCCATCGCCGCGGCTCGTCGCGTCCACCTGCACGTCTTCGAACTCGCCGACGCTGAAGAGATGGGCGACCGTCTCGCGCACCAGCAGCATCGTCAGCGGGCTGCCTCTTGCGACTGATCAGCCGGCGCAGGCGTCGTCGGAGGCAGGGCGGCCTTCGATGCGGGCGGACGGAGGCGATCGGCTTACCGAAAACTCGGCGACATCGGCGCCGGGCGGGCGCGGGCGCGGCAGCAGAGCAGAACAGCGTGCCTGTGGCCGGCGCCGGCCGGACCTTCAGGCGCGCCCGCATCAGAAGGTGTGCCTCACGCGGACCTCGATGCGCGTAGGTGTCGTCCTCGTTCCGCGACAGGATCCACGAGAGGCGATCGCTTTCGTCGTACTCGAGCAGCAGGATCTGGTCGTTGATCGACGAGCTGAGGCTGCGCGAGAACGTCAGGTAGACCCGGTCGGAGATGCGCTTGCCGATCGTGACCCGCGCCGACGGATTGAGCGCGGCGTCTGGTCGACTGGCTGTAGGGATCGATGAGCGACGGCGTCAGCTGGAAGGTGTCGACGCCGAAGGTCTGCTCGACGACCCGCCCGACTTCCGACGAGACCGGGCTGGCGAGCAGCTGCGTCGCGCGCGTCGTCAGGATGTCCGTCTGCCGCTCGTTCGGAGTTCTGCAGCGCGCGCAGCTCGGCGTCGCCCGCTCTGCGTCGCGGCGGACGTCGCTGAAGAGCAGCGCGAGCACGTCGGCGCGGCCGGCAGCGGCGGATCCGAGCTGAGCTGCGGCTGCAGGCGCTGCGTCGTGCCGGCGGCGCTGCACGATCACCCGGTAGGTCTGCCCGGGCACGCGCACGCTCGTTTCGGCCTCGACGTCGAAGAACGGCTCGATCCGCGCCGGGTTGGTGAAGTCGATCGCGCCGCGCGTCACCAGATAGCGCCGGCCCTCGAAGGTCACCTCGCCGCGATCGACCTCGGCCCGGCCGAACAGCAGCGGGCGATCGTAGGTGCCGCGCAGCTGCAGATCGGCGCTGGCGACCAGCCGCGCCAGGTTGTTCTCGATCCGGAGCGTCGACGGCACGAGCACCTGGATGTCGAACCGCAGGGGCACCGCGGCCGCGCGCCGGCGTCGCGCCGGCCGCCGCCGACGATCGCCGCGCCGAAGTCGAACAGCGCCGCCGGTCGGATCGATCCGCCGGTTCCAGATGGCGTTCTTGACCATCACCGATGCCGCCGAGCGTCGGCGCCTTGACGTTGCCGCGCACCGACAGATCGGCGTCGACCGTGGAGCGCACGCCCTCCGGGATAGCGCAGCTGCATGTCTTCGCCGCGCGCGGTGACGTTCAGCTCGCCGGGCACGTAGCCGTCGAACCCGATCCGGCCGCCGAACTGCACGCGGCCGCCGCCCATCGTCGCCGTCACATCGTCGAGCCGGACGCCGCGCGAGTCGAACGGATCGACGCCGTTGATCGCATCGAGCGAGTTCGGCAGCGAGAAGTGGCGGACGCGGCCGTCGGTGATCGTCGCGCTGCCGGAGAACACCGGCTCGTACAGCGGGCCGTCGACCGCCGCGGTCAGCTCGGCGCGGCCCGAGCCGCGCACGTCGCGGAAGAATCCCTGGAGGATGCCGAGGTTCGCGTCGCCGATCGCCTGCAGCGCGATGCGCTGGTCGTGCAGGCCGATCGGTGCCGCCGACCGCGAGCTGCGTGTCGTCGCCGACGAGCTGGAGCTCCTCGACGCGGACGACGTGCTGGTCGAGCGCCAGCCGGATCGGCGCCGCGTTCCGCATGCGCGTAGTCGAACAGCCGCATGTCGACGCTGTCGACCGTGCCGTCGACGAGCAGGTGATCGACGTCGGCGAGCTCGCCGACCACGCGGATCGATCCGCTCGCGACGGCGGTCGTGAACGGCGACAGCTGCGGCACGAACAGCCGCACGTAGGGATCGAGCGAGCTGTCGTGGAAGCGGAACGTCAGCTCGGCGTCGGCCTGCGGCGTCAGCGCGATGCGGCCGGTGCCGGTGATCGCGAGCCGCGGCGACGCCACATCGATCTCGCCGCTCAGCTCGTCGCCGCGAAGCGCCAGCGTGCCGGTCACCTGCCCGACGCCCTCTTCGCCGACGAACAGATCGTTGACGCGGAACCGCACGTCGTAGCGCGGAGTCGTCGAACGTGCCGCTGCCGCCGGCCGTGAACTCGAGCGAGGCCGGACGGCTGCGCGTCGCGGGTACGCGAACGCGGCGATGCTGCTCCACCGGAATGCGGCGGCCGATCGACGTTGAACGAATAGGTGCGAGTCCCACCCGACGAACGCCGCGCCGGTCATCGTGCCGGTCGCCTTTGGTGATCGTCGACGCCGTCGAGCCGGACGCCCGGTGCCGTCGAACCGCAGCGACGCGGTCGCCGTTCTCGAACGGCTCGCCGTACGCCACGCCGTCGTCGATGCGTCATCGCGCCGAAGCCGATCGGCCGCTGGTACTCGCCGGTCAGGTGGAACTCGCCGGACAGCAGCCCGGACACCGGATAGTCGTCGATCTCGAAGGCGTGCCGGAGGCTGTCGACATCGCGGCCGCGTCGACGCGGAAGCGCGCGTCGATCTCCTCGCCGCCGTCGCGCCGCGGGATAGCCGAGCGAGAACAGCCGTCGGCGCGGATCTCCGAATCGCCGCGGCGGACGATGCCGTCGCGCACCGTGACGTAGCTGTTCTCGACGACGATGTGCGCGCCGACCGTCGCCCCACGATGGTGTCCCACGCGCGCATGTCCTCGCCGCTGAACACGCCCTTCGACGCGCGGCCGCCGGAACGGCCGGTCATGCACGCCGTCGAACTCGCCGCGCCCGCCGAAGGTCACCGGCGCCGGTCGGCGCTCCGAAATCGGTCGATGATGCCGGCCAGCACCTGATCGCTCTCCTGCCAGTCGCCGCTCGTGACGTGGAACCGGAATCGCGACTCGCCTCGCCCACGCGGTCGTGCCCTCGAAGCGTGACGTGCGTCCGCTCGGTCGCGAACCGGCCGCCGCCTCGAGCTCGACCGGTCCGGGCTCGAAGCGATAGGTCAGCTCGCCGGCGATCGGCAGGTGCGCGGCAGCGGCAGCGGCGCGAACGGCCCCCACTCGTGGCGGCGACGTGCTCGATCGGCGGCCCGCGCGGCGTCGAGCGACGCGGTCATCGGCTCGCACGCCGGCGGGCGGCGCGACCGTCGATCGTGCCGCTCGCCGCGATGCTCGCGGAAGCGGCCCAGCGGCCACTCGAGCAGGTTGTCGCCCGCTGGCGCGTCCCGCGAAGCGCATGCCCTGGCAGCTCCTAGAAGTCGGTGAACTCGCGCGAGGTCGACGTCCGCGTACGACGCGTCGAACCGCGCCGTCGGCCGCTCGGCGTCGCCGAGCGGCTCGATCGAGAAAGGTGAACGCCGCGTCGCCGCCGAACAGCTCCGAGCCGGCGTCGGTGACGTCGAACGCGCTTCGGCGTCCAGTGCAGCGAGCCGTACAGCGACGGAAACCGGTAGTCGTAGACGCCGGCGACGCGCTGGTGAAGGTGCCCGGCGAGGTCGTGCCCGCCCTTGAACAGATGAAACGTGCCGGTGAAATCGCCCGTCGCCGGCCAGCGCCCAGTTCTCGTCGTCGAAGAACAGCTCGCGCATCCGCGGAAACTGCACGCGCGACTTGACGTCGTAGGTCTGCTCCGGGCCAGCGGCGAAGTCGACGATCGCCGACCGCCGGACGTCTGCGCGCCGTCGGTGTCGAAATCGACTGCGATCGAGGTGCGAGCGGCTGCCGTCGATGCGCGAAGCTGGGCCTTCATGTTCGCCCACATCGGCACGGTACTTCTGGATCGCCACCGTGCCGCCGTTGAAGGTCGCCGTCGCCGTGGTAGTTCGGCAAGTTGCGTGATGTTCAGGTCGATGTTGCGGCGCGACGACGCTCCACGGCGTCTCGTGATCCTCGTAGCGCGAACTGTCCGCGCCAGGCGCGCAGGTACTTCAGCGTCGTCGTGAACGGCCTTCGGGCCGTCGGCGGCTCCTGCCGATCGTCGCGGTGAACTTCGGGAAGCTGTGCCGGCTCGACCACTTCTCGACGAGCATCTGCCAGTCGGTCAGCTCGACGGATGTGATCGTGATCGTCGCGGCTGCGTGCAACAGCGGTCGACCAGTCGAGCGAGATCGACAGCCGCTTCGGCGGTGAAGAAGGGGCGATCGCCGTCGCTGCAGCCCGTCGATCGAGAAGTCTTCGATCAGGAAGCGGCCGCGTGAAGACGTGGAGGCGCAGCGAGCCGATGTGCGACGGGCCGCTTCAGATGGTCCGACGCATAGCGCTCGGCCGGCGCGCGCGAGCAGCGAGCCGAGGTCGACCGTCAGCGTGCTGACGACCGCCGCCGCGAGGATCGCGACGGCGATCATCAGGCTCGAGCCGGACGTAGCGAAACGTCTTGCGCATCGAAGTCTGAGTGACTCGCAGTGCGCCGGCCTGACTCACGACGCAAGCAGCGTGCCGGCGTCGACCGACTGGCCCTCGCGGCACGGCAATCGGTGACGACGCCGTCACGGCCGGCGCGCAGCTCGTTTTCCATCTTCATCGCTTCGATGACGACGATCGGCTGCCGGGCACGGACCGCATCCCCGCTTGTCGACCAGCACCCGGACGACTTTGCCGGGCATCGGCGCCAGCGAGCCGCTGCGGGCCGGAGCCGGCGTGCTCCGCCCTCCTCTTTTCGGCCGAACGGCGGCGGCCGTTGAGCGCGACCGGCACCGACGCCGGCCCGACGTGAACGGCCAGCTGACCCGCCGCGGCGTCCCCCGCCACGGTCACCTCGTGGCTGAGAGTGCGGCCAGACCCGGACACTCCAGCCGACCATGCGGCGTCCGGCTAAGCCGGACACGACGTCGGCACCGGTCGTCGTGCCGCCTTCAGGCGACCTCCGACCGTCGATCAACAGCGACAGCGCATGTCCGAACCACGCACCGCGTCGACGGTCCACACCGTCCGTCCAGTTCGACCACGACCTTGCCGTCCCGGCGCCTGACGACGACCTGCCGGGCGCGGCCGCCGACTTCGATCGTCGTACTGCACTCAGCGCAGCCCCTCGGTCGCGCGCCTGCGACTTCCACCGGCGGCCCGGCCGGCGTCGCCGCGCCGTTCGGCCGCATCGAGCGCCGACTCCGGCGGCCAGCAGCGTCTGCACCGCCGCGGCGATCGCCGCGACGTCCTCGACCGCCGCGTCAGGCGGCGCGAACGGGCGGCCGTCCCGATCGCGCTTCATCACCTCGATCGAGATACGTCGTGTGGAACCGGCCCGACGACGAACTCGGGCTGCTCGAGCAGCCACCGGAAGAACGGCAGCGTGGTCTTGATGCCGGCCACGACGTACTCGCCCAGCGCGCGGCGCATGCGCGCGATCGCGGCGGGCCGATCCTCGGCCCACGCCACCAGCTTCGAGATCATCGGATCGTAGAAAATCGGCACGTCGAGCCCGCCGGCGGCGCCGCTGTCGTCGCGGATGCCCGGGCCCGGCCGGCGCTCGCAGCTCGACTGATCCGGCCCGGCGACGGCAGAAAATTGTTGTCGGGATCCTCCGCGTAGATGCGGCACTCGATCGCGTGGCCGTTCGGGCGTCAGCAGCCGCTCCGGATCGAGGTCGAGCCGCTCGCCGCGCGCGATGCGAATCTGCCAGCGCACCAGATCGACGCCGGTCACCATCTCGGTGATCGGGTGCTCGACCTGCAGCCGCGTGTTCATCTCCAGGAAGTAGAAGCGGCCGTCCTCGTCGAGCAGGAACTCGATGGTTCCGGCGTTGGTGTAGCCGGCGGCGCGCGCCACCGACGCCGCGGCGGCCGTGATCGCTCGCCGGATGCTCCGGCGTCACCGCCAGCGACGGGCTCTCCTCGACGACCTTCTGATGCCGCCGCTGGATCGAACATTCGCGCTCGACGAACGGGAAGCACGGTGCCGTGATGATCGCCGAGGAGCTGCACCTCGACGTGCCGCGGCCGCGAGAGCCGGCGCTCGAGGTAGACGGCGGTGTCGCCGAACGCGGTGCCGGCTTCGGACCGCGCGGCGCGAACCGCCGCGCTCAGGTCAGCGCGATCGACGACCGTCCGCATGCCCTTGCCGCCGCCGCCGGCCACCGCCTTGACCAGCAGCGGGTAGCCGATGCTTCGGCCGCGCGCGCAATCTCCTCGTCGGACACGTCGTCGCGCGAGCGCCGCGTCGGTGCCCGGCACCGACCGGCACGCCGGCCCGCGTCGCGGCGGCGCGCGCCGCGGTCTTGCTGCCCATCAGCGCCATCGCCTCGGGCGTCGGGCCGATGAAGGTGAGCCCCGCGTCGCGGACGGCGGCCGCGAACTCCTCGTTCTCCGCGAGAAACCCGTAGCCCGGGTGGACGGCGTCGGCGCCCGCGCGCGCGCGCGGCGTCGAGGATGCGATCGATGCGCAGGTAGCTCTCGCGCGGCGGGCTCGGGCCGATCGGGTACGCTTCGTCGGCGTAGCGCACGTGCAGCGCCGCGCGGTCGCACTCGGAGTAGACGGCGGCCGTCGCGATGCCCATCTCGCGGCACGCGCGCGCAATGCGCACAGCGATCTCGCCGCGATTGGCAATCAGGACTTTTCTTCACGAGCGCAGTCATTGTAGTCCGGCTAAAGCCCGGACACTACATGCCTTACGGGCGAAAACGAGCGGACCTGAAGGTCCGCACTACGGAGGCTGACAGGTCCGCCCTACAGCGGGATGTTGCCGTGTTTTTTCGGCGGGTTCCGGTCTCGCTTGCTCTCGAGATTGCTGAGCGCCGTGATCAGCTTCCGGCGCGTCTGCGCGCGGCTGGATGACTTCGTCCAGGAAGCCGCGCGACGGCCGCGATGAAGGGGTTGGCGAACTTCTCGCGGAACTCCGCCACCTTCTCGGCCCGCGCCGCGATCTTGTCGGCGGCCTCGTCGAGCTCGCGCTTGTAGAGGATGTTGACGGCGCCTTCCGGCCCCATCACGGCGAGCTCCGCGGTCGGCCAGGCGTAGTTGAAGTCGGTCCGGATGTGCTTGCTCGACATGACGCAGTAGGCGCCGCCGTACGCCTTGCGCGTGATCACCGTCACCTTGGGCACGGTCGCTTCGGCGAAGGCGATACAGCAGCTTGGCGCCGTGCCGGATGATGCCGCCGTACTCCTGCACCGTCCCCGGCAGGAAGCCCGGGCACGTCCTCGAACGTGACCAGCGGGATGTTGAACGCGTCGCAGAAGCGCACGAAGCGCGCGCCCTTCACCGACGCGTTGATGTCGAGCGTGCCGGCCAGCATCGCCGGCTGGTTGGCGACGATGCCGACCGGCCGGCCGTCGAGCCGCGCGAAGCCGACGACGATGTTGCGCGCGTAGTGCTGATGGACCTCGAGGAAGTAGCCCTCGTCGGCGATCGAGTGCATCGAGGTCGAGGATGTCGTAAGGCTGCGTTCGGCGACGCCGGCACGAGGCGATCGAGCGCCTCGTCCTCGCGATCCGGCGGGTCGTTCGGCTGACCGCGCGGCGGATCGTCCAGGTTGTTCGACGGCATGAACGACAGCAGATCGCGGACGAGCGCCAGGCACTCGCGATCGTCGGCGACCGCGAAGTGCGCGACGCCGCTCTGCGCGTTGTGCGTCATCGCGCCGCCGAGCTCTTCCTTCGTGACTTCTTCGTGCGTGACGGTCTTGAGCACGTCGGGACCGGTCACGAACATGTAACTGGTGTTCTTGACCATCACCGTGAAGTCGGTGATGGCGGGTGAGTAGACCGCGCCGCCCGCGCACGGGCCCATGATCGCCGAGATCTGCGGGACGACACCCGACGCCAGCGTGTTCCGCAGGAAGATGTCGGCATAGCCGGCGAGCGACAGCACCCCTTCCTGGATGCGCGCGCCGCCCGAGTCGTTCAGCCCGACGATCGGGCACCCGAGCTTCATCGCCAGGTCCATGATCTTGACGATCTTGGCGGCGTTGGTCTCCGACAGCGAGCCGCCGAAGACCGTGAAGTCCTGCGCGAAGGCGAACACCTGGCGGCCGTCGATGAGGCCGTGGCCGGCGACGACGCCGTCGCCGGGCACCAGCTGCTCCGCCATGCCGAAATCGCGGCAGCGGTGGATGACCAGCTTGTCGAGCTCCTCGAAGCTGCCGGCGTCGAACAGCAGCTCCATCCGCTCGCGGGCGGTCAGCTTGCCCGCTTCGTGCTGCCGGCGGAGACGCTCGTCCCCGCCGCCCAGCTCGGCGCGGCGATTGAGAGCGGTGAGAGTGTCGTTGGGTTCATCGTCGGACTGAGCGAGCGTCGCCGGGCCTCCAGTCCCCAGCCTCCAGCCCTACGCTTTGACCGCCTGTGCCTTCTCCCAGTCCTTCAGGAACTTCTCGAGCCCGATCGTGGTGAGGGGGTGATTGAACAATTGATCGATCACCGCCGGCGGGCAGGTGCAGATGTCGGCGCCCATGCGCGCGGCCTCGACGATGTGGATGGGGTGACGGCAGCTGGCGACCAGCACCTCGGTCGTGAACTCGTAGTTGTCGTAGATGTCGACGATTTCGCGAATCAGCCCCATGCCGCTCGTCGCCACGTCGTCGAGGCGGCCGACGAACGGGCTGACGAACGTGGCGCCCACCTTCGCGGCGAGCAGCGCCTGCGCCGCGGTGAAGACGAGCGTGACGTTCACGCGGATGCCCTCGCCCGACAGCGTCTTGCAGGCGCGGATGCCGTCGCGCGTGAGCGGCACCTTCACGATCATGTGCGCATCGATCTTCGCGATGTCGTGCCCTTCGCGGATCATGCCCGCGAAGTCGGTGGCGACGACCTCGCCGCTGACCGGTCCGCGCACGATGTCGCAGATCTTCTTGAGGTTCTGCCGGTAGTCGCCCGGCTCCTTCGACAGGAGCGACGGATTCGTCGTCACCCCGTCGATGATGCCGAGCGCGGCGAGCGTCTCGATATCCTTGATGTTGCCGGAGTCGACGAACAGCTTCATATGCACTCCTGAAATTTCAGATTTAAGATTTCAGATTTAAGATTGCGATCGATCGGCCAGTTCAGGTTCTTCAAATCTTACTGAAATCTAAATCTTGAATTCGCTTCAGACTTCATCCTCCACAGGATTCCGTAGCTCTCCCACTCCCTCCACTTTCACCGTCACCACATCGCCGGCCTTCATCGAGCCGATGCCGGACGGGGTGCCGGTGGAGATGACGTCGCCAGGCTCGAGGGTCATCACGAAGGTGATGAACTCGACCAGATGCTCGATCGGAAAGATCAGGTCGGCGGTCGACGAGCCCTGACGACGTTCACCGTTCAGCCAGCCCTCGACCATCCGCGGCTCGCCGTTCAGGCCGGTGGCGATGCATGGTCCGAGTGGCGCGAACGTATCAAATCCCTTGCAGCGGGTGTACTGCGACTCTTTGTTTTGCAGGTCGCGTGCCGTGACGTCGTTCAGGCACGTCAGCCCGAGGATATAGTCCCAGGCGCGCGCCGCCGGCACGCGGTGCGCGCGCCGCCCGATCACGACCGCCAGCTCGGCTTCGTAGTCCACGCGCCCCACGCCCGGCGGCAGCTTGATCGGCGCGCCCGGGTCGAGCACCGACGTCGATGGCTTGATGAACAGCAGGGGTTCGGCGGGCAGCGCCTTCTTCACCTCGGCGGCGTGGCTGCGGTAATTGAGGCCCACGCAGACAATCTTCGAGGGCCGGACCGGCGCAAGCACGGTGACGCTGCCCAGGCCGCCGCTGATCGGCTGCCCGATCGACAGGCCGCTGAAAATGTCCGCGCCCGCCAGGCGCGGAACAGGTCGCCGCCGCGCTCCATGGCGTAAAAGCTCTCGCCGCCCTGTTGCGCGCGGTAAATCCGGTCCATGGACAGCGACATTCTAGCTGAACGCGCTATCGCGCGGACTCCGCCGGGCTCTCGGCGGACGGGGCGCTGCGGTTGCCGTTGGAGTCGACGGCCCGGATCGCGTAGACAAACGGAGTGCCGACCGGGACCTTGTCCGTGAACGTGGTGTCGCGCAGCGGCTCGTGCGTCACCGTGGTGAACTCCTTCGTCGACGCCGGCGCGCGCAGCACGATGTAGCCCGCGAGATCCTTCTCGGTGTTCGCGTCCCAGATCAGGTTGATCGCGCCTTCCGACGCGACCGCGACCAGTCCCTTCGGGGCCGCGGGCGGAAAGGTATCGGTCAACTTCTCGCAGACCGGCGGGGCCGGCTCGCTCTCGACCGACAACGCGCCGATGGAGTGGACCGCCCGCACCGTGTAACAGCGTTCGGTGTCCCAGGCTATCCGCGGGTCGACGAACGGCGATCCGGCGAGCGGCTTGTCGGTAAGCCGGGTTTCAGACTGCTCGGCCGCCACCTCGTACACGTAGTAGCCGACCGTCGGAGCGTTGCAGCCGATCGGCCGCGACTCGAGGCGCTCGCCGGCAGGCGCCTCCGCCGCCGGCGGACCCGAAGCAGCGGTTTGCCAGGCAATCGTCACGCCGCTCTCGTTGTACTTCACGGCGGGCCGCGGCAGGGGCGCGGGCGCCGGCGCCAGCGGCACGCCGGCCTGCGGCGACAACAACCCGCGCCGGCCCTGCACGCTGATGCCAAGGCCGACGTAAACGCGGGTCGGCAACTGACATGACGGTCCGACGAGCGGCGTTCCCGGCGCGACCGGGCGGCTCCCGCGGGCAGTCCCCGGGCGCTGCCGTGGCGAGAGTCTCGAACACCTCGGTGGTTGCGCCCTGATCGAGACCGGGGCCCTCGAGCGGCTCCAGGTCGCTCGCCGGCTCGTCCGGATCGATCGTCTTGTTCGGGTCGCGCGGCGTCTTCACCTCGACGCTCGCAATCCGCTCGCCGCGCGTGACGATGTCGAGATCCGCCACGCGGGTCGCCGTCGTCAACGCGTAGATGTCGATCCGCTCGATGTTCGCCGGGCGCGTCTGGTCGGTGTTGGACGAGGGGACGACGAACTTGATGTCGACCGTGTCGCCGCGGCGCGTGGCGGTGAGCTCGCCGGGCGCGATCGGCGTGCGCACGAACGGCGGCAGCGGCGGGCCTTTGCGGCCGCACCCCAACAGAAGGATGGCCCCGGCCATCACGCAATTAAGAATTAGGAATTTGGAATTTGGAATTCGTGTACGCATTCCAAATTCCAAATTCCAAATTCCTAATTTCACGTCTACAGAATATACCGCGACAGATCGTCGTTCTCGACGATGTCGGCGAGCATCCGCGACACGTAGGCCTCGTCGATGACCACGTGCTTGTCCGCGAGGTCGGGCCCTTCGAAGGAGATCTCGTCGAGGAGCTTCTCCATCACCGTGTGGAGCCGGCGGGCGCCGATGTTCTCGGTGCGGTCGTTGACGATGGTCGCGAAGTCGGCGATGCGGCGGATGGCCGGCTCGGTGAACTCGAGGACGATGCCCTCGGTCTCCATCAGCGCGACGTACTGCTTCACCAGCGCGCTGCGCGGCTCGGTGAGGATCCGGACGAACTCCTCCTTGCCGAGCGCTTCGAGCTCGACCCGGATCGGGAACCGGCCCTGCAGCTCGGGGATGAGGTCCGACGGCTTGGACACGTGAAACGCCCCGGCGGCGATGAACAGGATGTGATCGGTCCGGACCATGCCGTACTTGGAGTTGACGGTCGTGCCCTCGACGATCGGCAGGATGTCGCGCTGCACGCCCTTCGCGGCTGACGTCGGGGCCGTGGCTGCCTTCGCCGCCCGGCGATCTTGTCGATCTCGTCGATGAAGATGATGCCAGCCTGCTCCACGCGCTCCACGGCGGTGCGCGCCACGCTGTCCATGTCGATCAGCTTCTGCTGTTCCTCCTGCGCCAGGTAGTCGAGCGCCTCGGGCACCTTCATCCGGCGCTTCTTGGTCTTGCCCTGGAAGAGGCCCGGCAGCATGTCCTTCAGGTTGATGTCGACTTCCTCGACCGACGACCCGGCGATGATCTCGAACGAGGGAAACGCCTTCTCGCGGACGTCGATCTCGACCACGCGCGAGTCGAGGCGGCCGGCGCGCAGCTGTTCGCGGAGCCGCTCGCGCGTCTGGTTCTGCTGGTCGCGGACCGCCGCCGGATCCTCGTCGGGCGCGATCGAGCGCGTCGGCGGCAGCAGCACATCGAGCAGACGCTCTTCGGCGTTCTGCGCCGCCCGGCCGCGCACTTCGTCCAGCTGCTCGGCGCGGATCATGTCGACCCCGAGCTCCACCAGATCGCGAACCATCGATTCGACGTCGCGGCCGACGTAGCCGACCTCGGTGAACTTCGAGGCCTCGACCTTGAGGAACGGCGACTGCGCCAGCCGCGCCAGCCGCCGCGCGATCTCGGTCTTCCCGACCCCGGTCGGCCCGATCATCAGGATGTTCTTCGGCGCGACCTCTTCGGCGAGGTCGGGCGGCAGCTTCTGACGCCGCGTCCGGTTCCGGAGCGCGA
Source organism: uncultured Acidobacteriota bacterium (assembly GCA_963720005.1). Classification (GTDB taxonomy): domain Bacteria; phylum Acidobacteriota; class Vicinamibacteria; order Vicinamibacterales; family CAVVIG01; genus CAVREM01. The sequence goes on from CAVREM010000058.1 coordinate 121,259, forward strand.
TCGCCACCGCGCGCTTCGCGGCCGCCTGGCCGATGACGTACTTATCGAGCTCGGCGACGATCTGCCGCGGGGTCAGGGCGTCCGTCGATGTCTGCGTGGTTTCGGGCAGGTAGATGGGCACTTACAGTTCTTCCAGGACGATGCGGGTGTTGGTGTAGATGCAAATCTCGGCCGCGATCGCCATCGACCGCTCCGCGATGGCGCGGGCGTCGAGGTCGGTGTTGCGCGCCAGCGCGCGCGCGGCCGCCAGCGCGAACGGCCCGCCCGATCCAATCGCCACCAGCCCGTCGTCGGGCTCGATGAGATCGCCGTTGCCCGACAGCAGGAATGTGGCGTTCTTGTCGAGCACGACCAGCATGGCCTCGAGACGGCGCAGGATCCGATCGCTCCGCCAGTCCTTCGCGAGCTCGACGGCGGCGCGCTCGAGATTGCCGCGATACTGCTCGAGCTTCGACTCGAAACGCGCGAACAGCGCGAACGAATCGGCGGCCGATCCGGCGAAGCCGGCCAGGATGCGATCGTTGTAGAGCCGGCGGATCTTCCGGGCGCCCTGCTTGACGACGGTCTGCCCGAAGGTGACCTGGCCGTCTCCCGCCAGCACCGCGCTGGTCCCGGTGGCGGACCGCTAGTATGGTGGTGCTGTGCATCGTCATGAATTTTCTGACTGTATCGGCCCGGCGATCGGAGTGTCAAGAAAACGGGACGCCGGATGTGCGGAAGGAGGGACAGCCGCGCCGGAAATGAGCCGTAAACGGGCGATTTTCGGGCCGTCCCGCTGGCAGAGCGGTTGCTCTTGCGGAGACTGGAGCTTTCTCATGACACGTCATCTGTCACGTTTTGGCGCACTGGTCCTGGCTGGGGTGGTCGCGCTGACGTTGGGCATACCACTGGCGGCCTACGCACAACGTACGCAGACTGCTGGAGGTGACGACGGGGGACGGTCGGGCGGCGGCGACTCGGGCGGCCGGGCGATGGCTGTGCCGCGCGGCGACGGCGGCTCCAGCGGCGGCGGTAATTCGGACGGCGGCCGCGCCGCTCCCCCTCCGCCTCCTCCGGCCGCCAGCGCGCCTTCTTCGCGAAGTGCCGCAGAATCCTCGTCCTCAGATGGGCAGGGGGGCCGCGCCGTGCCTCGACGTGCGCGTGAGGATCGTCCACCCGTCGGGCAGGCGGTGCCTCGCTCGCAGGTTCCGCCGTCGAACATCATCATCGGCGGTGGAGGCGGCTACTATCCCTACTACCCCGGCTACTACCCGGGCTACTACCCGTGGGGATACGCCGGCATCGGCTTTGGCGGCTACTACGGTTGGTACGACCCGTGGTTCTACGGAGGCGGGTACGGCCCGTCGTACGGCGGCGGTACTATTCCGGGTCCTACGGCGGCGCCGTTCGCCTGAAGGTGCGCCCCAGCAGGGCCGAGGTCTTCGTCGACGGCTACTACGTCGGGATCGTCGACGAGTTCGACAACCCGTTCCAGCAGCTGCCGCTCGAATCGGGGCCGCACCGGATCGAAGTGCGCGAAGACGGCTTCGAGCCGTTGACGTTCGAAGTGCGGACCGTGCCGGGCAGGACGATTACGTACAGCGGGGAATTGAAGAAGCTGCAGTAATTCGAATGGAATTAGGTCGGAATTCGTATCAGGTACGATTCCAATTCAAATCCTGATTCTTCTCTGATGTAGAAGTGATAGATCCCCGCGCCGGCGAGCACTGTCACGAGGCTCCACAGCGCCGCGCGATTCCACGAGAAATACATCACCCAGACGTTCATCGAGACATAGACGAGCGGGATGAGCGGATAGGCGATGCTCACCCAGCGTGAGCGTTTCCAGCCTGGACGCCGGCGGAACTTGAACAGCGCCAGCACCGACAGCGCGGTGAACAAGTACAGCGTGAAGCCGATGTAGTTGATCAGGCTCTGCAGCGTCCCGGACATGATCAGGATGCACGTGCAGATGCCTTGCGCGAGCACCGCGATCCAGGGGCTGTGCCAGCGAGGGTGCAGCCTCGCGGCGGACGCGAAAAAGGCGCCGTTCCGCGCCATCGCGTAGTAGACACGGGGACCGATCATGCACATCGCGTTCACGGTCGCCAGCAGCCCGAGCGCCATGGCCGCGCTGAACATGCCGCCCACGCGATCGCCGAACAACGCGCCTGCTGCCCTCGCGCCAACCGCCACCACGCCCTTCAGCTGCTCGAGGGAAGCGCGTAGAGATACAAAACGTTCAACAGGACGTACAACGCCGCGACCGCCACGGTGCCGAGGATCAGCGCGATCGGCAGCGTGCGTTCCGGCTCGCGGATCTCTTCGGCCACGTACACGGCGGCGTTCCAGCCGCTGTAGGCGAAGAACACGAAAATCAGGCTCGTCGCAAACTGCGTGGCCAGCGAGCTCGTCGAGGTGCGCGCCGCTTCCTGCGACAGGTTGCTCCAGTCGCCGCCGCCGATCGTGAATCCCAGCAGGAGGAAGGCGCCGATCACCGTCAGCTTCGTCGCCGTGAGCACGTTCTGCAGTTTTGCGACCTGTGAGACCCCAATGACGTTGACCGCGGTGAACGCCGCGACGATCGCACACGCCAGGAAGGTCGCGCCTCCCAGGCGGAGCTGCATGAATCCGAGCGAGACGACCGAGACGTTGTCAGTCGACAACGCCGGCGAGAAATACGCGAGGTAGGCCGAAATGGCGAGCGCGGTGGTGGCAATCGGCGCCGAGAACCCGGCGAAGAAGCTCACCCAGCCGTCGATGAAACCCCACGCCGGTCCCCATGCTTCGGAGAGATACACGTACTCGCCGCCCGAGCGGGGAAAGTTGGAGCCGAGTTCGGCGTAGCACAGCGCGCCGGCCAACGCGAGCGCGGCACCGACGAACCAGATGCCGATCACCAGCGTCGGATCGCCAAGGTCGCCGGCCAGGAAACCAGTTGTCGTGAAGATCCCCGTGCCGATCATGTTCGACACGACCAGCGCGGTTGCGCTCAGCGTGCCGAGCTGCCGGACAAGGCCGGGATGAGGCGCCGCAGCGGCAGTGCGAGCGGGCGCCGCGGCGGAGCTCATGGAACGAGGAGCCGCCGCTCGATCTGGTACTCGCCGAGCGGGTGCCAGTAGTTGGATCCGGCCTTGGCGAGGATGCGGACCTTGGCGTCGACGAACTGGGAGTTCTTCAGCATGTCGGCGCGCGTTTCGGAGCCGGTATAGCCGAGATCCGATTTCACGGTGAGCGGATCGGTCGTGGCGCCGGGCGCCAGGCCGTCGCTGCCGGCCACCTTCAGGAAGCCGCTGCCCCACTCCTCGGCGCTGTTGACCCGGTGAAACAGGATGTTCGCCTGCAGCGTCGTCACCGGCTGATCCGAAACGTTCTTCAGCTTGAAGGTGACCGTCGGCACCAGCTTGTTCTGGCCGTTGACGATGCCGGCGTCGAACCAGCCGCTGGAGACATCGAGGACCTGGATGGCGGTCGACACGTCGGCGCCGGCGCTGCATGCCTGAGCGGCCAGCACGGCGGCCGACAAGCCGGCCACGGCAATCAGGGATCGGAGCCCGCGCATCCGCGTATTCTAGAACACTCGGACGGTCATCCGCTGCCGCGCCTCGTCGCGGCCGATCTGCCCCGACAGATACGCCGTCAGGTCCGCCCCGCTGACCGAAATCATGATCGTCTGGGCATCGTCGTTGAGCGGCCCGAGGACCGTGCGGTCGTCGCTGCCGCGCGCGGCGATCGTGAAGAGATCAGTTGGCGCGAGGCGAAGGGCGGCGCCATGGTCGAGCATCGCGTTCATCAGCGCATCACGGATCTCGGCGCGGAACGCCTCGACCGGATCGTCGAGCATCGGGCCGGCGGCTGCCGGGGGGCGGGGTGCTGGATCGGAAGAGACGAGCAGCCGAACCGGTCAGCGTCCGGGCGTCGACGATCGGCGGAGCCTGAGCGTTCAGCGAAACCGGCGCGACCTGCAACTCGACGCGTTTCAGCGCCTGCTCGAAGTTGGTGTCGCCGCTCTTTTCGACGAGCGAGCGCAGGGCGCTCAGCGCGCTTTCCAGGCCGAGGTTGTTCTGATCGAGCGTGCTTAAGGCCCCACGTCATCGATCCTTCGAGCATCGGCACGGCGACGTCGAAGAAGAGACCGTAGCCGTCGAGGCGGTAGCCGCGGACCCTCGCGTTGTCGCTCAGCAGCATCTCGGGCCAGGAACTCGCCTGCAGGCGATCCCGCGTGACCTTCGCGCCATGCTCCACGGCGCCTTCGAGCACGCGTTCCATCGTCGTGATCTGGTAGCGCTGATCGCGCTGTTGGGGGGTGGGACGCGCTTGTCCCGGCTGCGCGGCGAGCGGCGCCGCCGCCAGCACCAGCAGGGTAACCACGGAAATCGATGTGCGCATAGCCTGACCTCTGACCTTATTGCCGTTGCGACGCCAAGTTCGCGAGGTTGTTCAGCACCGCCCGCTGCTTGAAGATCTCACCGGTCGTCCTGTTCTCGAGCACGGTAAACGTCCCCTGAATCCGCTGCAGGTCGACATTACGTTGCGCCTGGACGTCGCGTGCCAGTTCCGCGACACGAAGCGCCAGCTCGCGGCGCTGATTGCTTTCGCTGGCGGCGATCAGGCTACGCACCTGGCGGAGCACCGCGGCGCTGTCTCCCGCGGGGTCCGCCGCGACCGCCGCCCGCCGCACGGCTGGACCTGGATTCTGGAGCTCGGCCCGCAGCGCGGTTTCGAGCGCGGCGAGATCGGCGCGCCATGGCGCGTCGCTCTGCACCGTGTGGCCACCGCCTCCGCCACGCTCGCAGCGGTTGCGGGCGTTGCCGTCCATCCCGTGCGAACCGTGAACCCGCTCTCGTCGACGCGAACATTGAAGTTGCCGATGCCGGCCGCGATGCCGACTGCGACACCGAGCACGAGCAGCGCCGCTGCCACCTGTGTCCACGCGGGAATCTCCGCCAGCGCCGACCACACGCGGCTTCGACGCGCCGGCACGGGCGAGAACGTCAGTACCGCGCGGGAGCCGGCGGCGTCCATTGCGCGAGGTCGCTCCGCACGTCGCGCAGATCGTCCAGTTCGGCGCGGCACACGCGGCATCGACCGAGGTGCGCGGTGAACGACTGGCGTTCGTCAGGCTGGAGATCGTCGTACAGATACGCGACGAGAAATTCGTCGCGGCGTTCGAGCGTGCAGGCAGTATCCGTCATAATGTCCCACTCTTGGCCAGCTCACGCCGCAGCACCGTGAGCCCTTGATATAAGCGCGTCTTCACCGTACTCAACGGGACAGCCGACGAGATCGGCTATCTCCTGGAATGTCAGGCCGTGGTATTCCTTCAACACGATCGCCGTGCGCTGCTCCTCGGGCAGGCTCGCCATCGCGCGTTCCACCGCGCGCGCGAGATCCTTCCGGGTCACGAGGTCTTCGACGGTCTCCGACGGCTCGAGCGCCGACGCGAGCTCGACGAGGTCGACGTTCTCCGGCGCCTGGACGACCTGGGCCCGCCGCTCGCGCCGGATCCAGTCGCGGCACAGGTTCAGCGCGATGCGATAGAGCCAGGACGAGAACTTCGCCTGGCCCCTGAAGCCCGGCAGGGCCCGGAACGCCCGGAGAAACGTTTCCTGGCAGACGTCGCGCGCATCCTCTTCGCGTCCGATCGTGCGGTACGCGAGGGCATAAATCGGCCGTTCCCATCGCAGGATGAGCTCGTTGAAGCTCTCGGCGTCGCCCCCGATCGAGCGGGCGACGAGCTCTTCGTCCGTCCACGTCATGCGGAGCGCGGAAGGTCCTCTCTGCTGGATTTAGACGGCACCAGCGCGACCGAAGTCGGTACGAGGTGAGATCCCGTGAAGTATACCTGCCGCCGCCGCTAACACGTGTCTCATCTGGACGTTACAGGCAGTCCGTGGGTGATACAGTACACACCCGACCGTTGGCGCGCTTCGGTGAAGGCGGTTACAATCGCCGCTCCGGCGCCAGGCTGACCACTAATGTCCCGAGAATCTCGAACGCGCCGGCTGACGCGGCCGACGGAGCGATTGGCACGGTCCCGGACCCCCGGCGACGACACAGCCACGGCGGCTCCCCCGCTCATCTCCCTCGTCGCGCGCACGGCGAGCTTCCCCGATCTCCTGCCGCAGCTCCACCAGCACGCCGTCGAGGTGACTGGCGGCTCGTGCTCGCTTCTGTTCGAGCTCAATCCGCGGGACGGCGTCCTGCAGGCGACGTCGGGGTTCGGCCTCGACGAGCTCCGCACCGATCCGTGGATGCCGGGCGAGGCGGAATCGGCCCTGGTGTCGGACGCGTTCCGCCGCGGCGTGACGATGCTCGTCACCGACGCCAGCCGTCAGATGCCGGAGCTGGCCGCGCGCCTGCGGACATCGGGGGCGCTGCTCCTGCCGCTGGGGGCCGCCGGCGAGCGCGCCGGCCTCCTGGCGATCGGGTTCGTCGACACCCCACCGGACCTTTCCAGCATCGACGCCGGCGAAATCGCCGACGCGTTCATGACCGCGCTCGAGCTGTTCCGGCTGCGGCAGAACGAGGAGCTGCAGCGCGACCTGCGCGAGCTCCTCAACGAGTTCGCGCTGGCCCTGGGAGCGACGCTCAATCTGTCGGCGGGGCTCGAGATCATCTGCCTGGGCGCCAAGCGCCTCTTCGGCGCCGATCGCACGACGGTCTGGATTCACGATCGCCGCGCGCGCCAGCTCGTGCTGAAAGCGTCGTCGGACCCCGAACACCTGACGCGCGAGGTCCGCGTCAGCGCCGACGATCCGCTGACGCCTGCCGCGGCGTCGATGCGCAGCAACCGTTCGGACATCCTGCCGTCGCCCGACGAAGGCGCCACCAGGACGGTCACCGTGCCGCTGCGCGGGACGCGGCGGGCGCTGGGCACGATCGTCTTCGACGGGGTCCGCGTCGAGGCCGGCGGCGAGCTGGCGCTGCTCGACCGCGCCGACGAGCTCGGGCGCCAGCTCTCGAGCGCGATCGAGAACATGCAGCTGCTCGAGGACGTCCAGCGGTCGCGCCGCGAGCTCGAAAACACGTTCGACTCCATCTCGCACCTGGTCGTCGTCTACGACATGCGCGGCCGTATCGTGCGCGCCAACGAAGCGTTCGCGAGCCGGCTGAAGCTGACGCGCGAGCAGCTGATCGACCGCCCGCTCGCCGAGTGCGTCGGCCCGGAGCTCGTCGCGTGGCTGCACGGCGCATGATGCGACGGACGGGCGGCAGGGCGAATCCGCCACGATGCGGGAGATCTTCGATCCTGTTCTGAATGCGACGTTCCTCGTGACGCTGAGCGACCTGGTGAACCAGGAGCGGGAGCGCGTCGGCAGCGTCATCGTGGCGCGCGACCTGACGCCGCAATCGAAGCTCGAAGCCGAGCGCGAGGAACTGCGCCGCCGCCTGACGCAGTCGGAAAAACTGGCCGCGCTCGGGCAGTTCGTCGCCGGCATCGCGCACGAGCTGAACAACCCGCTCCAGGGCGTCCTGGGCCACCTCGAGCTGTTGCGTGCGACCGGCGCGTTCCCGAAGCACCTCCGGCGCGAAGTGCAGACCATCTACCGCGAAGCCGACCGGGCCGCGAAGATTGTCCGCAACCTCCTCGTGTTTGCCGGATCGCGTCGGCTCGGGCGGCGCAGCGTCAGCCTGGCCAGCGTCCTCCAGAAGGTCCTCGCGCTCAGGCAGTCGGCCTGTCGTGCCCAGGACATCGAAGTCGTGCGAAACTATGGCGAGAATCTACCCCGCGTTCAGAGCGACCCGCTGTTCCTTCACCAGGTGTTCCTGAACATCATCCTGAACGCGGAGCACGCCGTCGCCGCCAGTGGCGGGCCGGGCCGGATCGAGGTGACCGCCGTTGCCTCTCCTGCCAAGGATCGCGTGGTCGCGACGATTCGCGATACCGGCACGGGCATCGCGCCTGATGCGATGGCCAGGATTTTCGAGCCGTTCTTCACGACAAAGGATGTCGGCAAGGGCACGGGGCTCGGTCTCGCGATCGCGTATGGAATCGTGCAGGAGCACGGAGGGCACATCTCCGCCGGGAACCACCCCGACGGCGGTGCCGTTTTCACCGTAGAACTTCCGGTCGCCACGACGACCGGACGTTGACGGGACCGGGGACTATGATTGACGAGACCTTTCTCACCACGGAAGAAGTGCTGGAGTACCTGCAGGTCAACCTCCGCACCGTCTACCGTCTGATCAAGGCCGGAAAGATCCCGGCGGTTCGCGTCGGCCGCCAGTGGCGGTTCCGGAAGCGCGACATCGACGCATGGCTCGACAGCCAGCGCGGTCCGCGGGCCGCGCGCACGGCGGCGGCACCCGTAGCGCCCGCGGCCCGCGCCGCGACCGTGGCGTCGCGGCCCCGTGTCCTGGTCGTCGACGACGAGGCAAGCATCCGCGATCTCCTGGCGAAGACCCTGGCGCTCGCCGAGTACGAGGTCGACGTCGCCCCCGATGGCCGTTCGGCGCTCGACCGGATGCGGATGTACCCCTACGACCTGCTGATCGCGGATCTGAAGATGCCTGGAATGGATGGCCTGAGCGTCATCCGCGAGGCCAAGCGCTACAAGACCGACCTGCCGGTCATCGTCATCACCGGCTTCTCGACCGAGTCGAGCGCGATCGAAGCGATCAACCTCGGCGTCTCCGGGTACCTCACCAAGCCGTTCCGCGTTCCCGAGGTCCTCAAGCAGGCTGAGAAGGCGCTCGGGCGATAACTGACATTCCTGCCGTTCGTCGTTCGGTCACGACAACGGCCGTTCGACGTTCGTCGATGACCGTGCGGCCGTCCGTTCCGCCCGACCCGTGTTAAACTAAGTCGTTTCTTTTCAACATGATCCAGCTGTCTGAGATCACCAAGTCGTTCGGCGACCGCGTCCTGCTGGACCACGTCACGTGGCAGATCACGGCACGCGAACGCGTCGGGCTCTGCGGCCCCAACGGCGCGGGCAAGACGACGCTGCTCCGGATGATGGCCGGCCTGGAAGAGGCCGATTCGGGCGCGCATCCTCAAGCCCGCGGCGCTCACCGTCGGGTACCTGCCGCAGGATGGCCTCACCCACGCGGGCCGCACGGTCTTCGAAGAAGCGAGCAGCGCGTTCGCCGCGCCTGCTCGCCATGAAGGCCGAGATGCACGCGCTGGAGGAGCGGCTGGGCGATCCGGCGATCCCGGAGCCCGAGCACGACGCGATGCTCGCGCGCTACAGCGATCTGCAGGACCATTTCCGCCTCGGCGGCGGCTACAGATCGAGCTGAAGACCGGCAACCGTGCTTCAGGGGCTCGGCTTCAGGGCGACCGACTTCGAGCGGCCGACCGAAACGTTCTCGGGCGGCTGGCAGATGCGCATCGCGCTCGCGAAGCTGCTGCTCGGCCAGCCGAACCTGCTGCTGCTCGACGAGCCGACGAACCACCTCGATCTCGAGGCCCGCAACTGGCTCGAAGGCTACCTGAACGACTATCCGCACGCGGTCATCCTGGTCTCGCACGACCGGTTCTTTCTCGACGCCGTGGTCACGCGCATCGCCGACCTCACGCTCCGGACGCTGACCGACTACGTCGGCAACTACAGCCAGTACCTGGTCGACGCACCAGGCGCGCATCGAACAGCTTCGGAAGGCGAAGCGCGAGCAGGACGAAGAGGTCGCGCGCGTCAAGATGTTCATCGACCGCTTCCGCTACCAGGCGACGAAGGCGTCGCAGGTCCAGAGCCGGATCAAGATGCTCGAGAAGGTCGTGCCGATCGAGGTGCCGCCCGAGCGGAAGAAGATCCACTTCGACTTCCCGACGTCCGCCAAGAGCGGCCGGACGGTCCTCGAGCTGAAGCACGCGCGAAAGGCCTACGGCGACGTCGCCGTCTTCAAGTCGCTGGACCTGCACATCGAGCGCGGCGACCGCATCGCGCTCGTCGGCCCGAACGGGTCGGGCAAGTCGACCCTGATGCGCATGCTGTCGGGCGAAGAGCAGCCCGACGCCGGCCTGCGGACCGAGGGCCACAACGTCGTCATGCAGTACTTCGCGCAGGACGAGGCGACGCGGATGGATCCGGCGCCCACCGTGTACGAAACGCTCGCGTCGGGGTCGCCGCTGCACATGGTGCCGGCCATCCGGAACATCCTCGGCGGCTTCCTGTTCACCGGCGACGACGTCTACAAGCGCGTGCGCGTGCTGTCGGGCGGCGAGCGTACGCGGCTCGCGGTCGCGCGGATGCTCCTGCGTCCGTCGAACACGCTGCTGCTCGACGAACCGACCAACCACCTCGATCTCGACTCGAAGGAAGTCCTCCTCGACGCGCTCGCCGCCTACGGCGGCACCTTGATCTTCGTCTCCCACGACCGGTACTTCGTCGAGCGGCTGGCGACGAAGATCATCGAGGTCGGCAACGGCGCGGCCGTCGTCTATCCCGGCACCTACACCGAGTTCCTGTGGCACAAGGAGCATCAGGGGCAGGCAGGGCAGGAAAGGCGGGACGGGCAGGACGGGAGCGCCCGCGGCATGCGAGCCGAGCCACCTCCGGCTCGCGCACGGTCCAGCGCGACCCGAAGAGTCGCCGAGGGCGAGCACCGGCGTAAGAACGCGCTGGGGCGGGCCCCAGCGCCAGCGGAAAGAAGACAGAAGCCCAGCAGGCAACCGCCTCTCGCGAAGAAAAGAAGCGGTCCGACGCCGAGGCGCGGAAGAAGTCGCGCGCGCGAGCAGGCGCGCCGCGCCCGCATCGAGGACCTTGAAACCCGCATCGCCGCCACCGAACAGGCCATCCGCGATCTCGAGCAGGCGATGGCGGCGCCCGGCTTCTACGACGACCGCGCCGCCGCCCAGCCGATCATCGACCGCCACCAGGCGCTGATGTGGGAGGTCGGCGATCTGATGCACCAGTGGGAGGAGCTCCAGTCGGCCGCCGACCTCGCCACGGCTGCAGATGCGTGAGTCAGACAGACACTGACGCTGACACTTCCGTTATTCGATTACAGTTTTGTTATACTGATCGGCGCCGTCCAACCGTAACCGTCTGATTTTACGGAGCTTTGCAGGCAAATCCTCCACCCTGTTCCGGGCACAGGGTTTGCCGCTTGCTGTCGAGCTGACGCATGCCCCCCACGTCTAGTCGTTCTGGCGTCCAGTCGCGGGCGCGCTCGGTTCGGCCTGCGCCGAAAACGACCGACGACCGGTTTTTTCGGCACGTCGTCAGCAGCATGCGCAACGGCGTCATCGCGATTCGCCGCGATGGCACCCTGGCGCTGATGAACAGCGAGGCGTACCGGATTTTCTCGCTGACCCGGCGTCCCGACGACGTGGGCCGCCCGTTCGGCGAGCTGTTCCGCGACCACCCGGACGTGGTGCGGGTGGTCTCGAGCGCGTTCGAGCTGACGACCCTGCCGAACCGCGCCGAGCTGCGGCTGAAGGACATCGACCGCGTGATCGGCTACACGCTGTCGGTGGTGAAGGACGACGCGGGCGCGCCGATCGGCGCCGTGCTGTTCTTCAAGGACCTGACGCAGGTCGAGCAGCAGGAGGAGCGGGAACGGCTGCGCGACCGGCTGGCCTCGCTCGGCGAGATGGCGGCGGGCATCGCCCACGAGCTGAAGAACCCGCTGGCGGGCATCGAGGTGATGGCCGGGCTGCTGCGGCGGCAGGTGCCCGATTCGGCCGCGGCGCAGTCGCTGCTGGCCGACATCATCAGCGAAGCGAAGCTCGCCAACGCGATCGTCGTCGAGATGCTCGAGTTCGTGCGGCCGATCCGGCTGCAGGTCGAGCAGACCGACGTCGGCGACGTCATCCGGCAGTCGATGACGCTCGCCGAGAGCAAGGCGAAGCGCGGCGGCGTGGCGGTCGAGCTCGACGTCACGCCGGAGCTGCCGATGATCGACGGCGATCATCATCAGCTCTGCCAGGTGTTCACGAACCTGCTGACGAACGCCTTCGAGGCGCTCGACGGACGCGGGCGGATCGTCGATCACGGCGGCGGCCGACGCCATGGAGCAGGACCCGGCGTTCGCCCAGCGAGCCGCACGGCGGCGACGCGGTGGTCATCGTGGAAGTGGCGGACGACGGACCGGGCGTCCCGGCGGAGCTGAGCGATCGCGATCTTCGATCCGTTCTTCACGACCAAGCCGCAGGGTTCCGGCCTCGGGCTGCCGATCGTGCGGAAGATCGTGGACGCTCACGACGGGCGGATCGACTTGAGCAGTGCGCCCGGACAGGGCACGCGGTTCCGGGTCACGCTGCCGGTGTCGAGCGGATCGAGCTGGTTCAAGTAGCGGGGGGCCGGATCCTTCGGACCGGCGCGCGATAACCGAAAGGCGTAGGACATGGGTCGAATTCTCATCGCTGACGATCACGACGCGCTCCGCCGCGGGCTCGTGCGGGGGCTGACCGAGGCGGGGCACGAAGTCGAGGAGGCCTCGAACGGCAACGCGGCCATCGAGCGGCTGCACGACAGCTACTTCGACGTCGTGCTCAGCGACCTCAAGATGGGCGGCAGCGACGGCCTCGACGTGCTGCGGACGACGCGGGCGCTGCACCCGACGACGGCGGTCATCCTGATGACCGCGTTCGGATCGGTGAACACCGCCGTCGAGGCGATGAAGATCGGCGCGTTCGACTACGTGCAGAAGCCGTTCGAGATCGAGGAGATGGAGGTCAAGATCGAGAAGGCGCTCGAAGTGCGGCGCCTCAAGCACGAGATCGACTACCTCCGCCACACCCAGCAGGACATCTACGACTTCGACAAGATCGTCGGCTCGAGCGCCGCGCTGCAGCGCGTGCTCGACATCGTCAAGAAGGTCGCGAAGAGCAACACGACGGTGCTGATCCGCGGCGAAACGGGCACCGGCAAGGAGCTGATCGCCGGCGCGATCCACCACAACTCGCTGCGCGCTGTCGCGCAACTTCGTCAAGGTGAACTGCGCGGCGCTGCAGGAGAACCTGCTCGAATCCGAGCTGTTCGGCCACGAGAAGGGCGCGTTCACCGGCGCCGACAAGCAGCGGATCGGCCGCTTCGAGCAGGCCGACGGCGGCACGCTGTTCCTCGACGAGATCGGCGACATGAGCCCGAGCACGCAGGCCAAGATCCTGCGCGTCCTCCAGGAGCACGAGTTCGAGCGGCTCGGCGGCACGCGCACGCTGCGCGTCGACGTCCGCCTGATCGCGGCGACCAACCGCGACCTGCCGGGGATGGTCCAGGCCGGGCAGTTCCGCGAGGACCTCTACTACCGGCTGAACGTCGTCTCGATCGAGATGCCGCCGCTGCGCGAGCGCAAGGACGACATCGTGCCGCTGGCGAACTCGTTCATCCGCCGGTTCGCCGGCGAGCTGAAGAAGAAGATCGACGGGCTCGAGCTCGACGCGCAGAAGCTGCTGATGCGCTACAACTGGCCGGGCAACATCCGCGAGCTCGAGAACACGATCGAGCGGGCGATGCTGCTGGCCGAAGGCCGCGCGATCGCGGCCGACGATCTGCGGCTCGGCGAGACGCCGACCGCCAGCGGCGGCGGACGCGACCACGCGTCGGTCGTCAAGATTCCGCCGACCGGCATCCCGCTCGAGGACATCGAGCGGCACGCGCTGGTCGAGGCGCTGAAGATGTCGAACTGGGTGCAGAAGGACGCGGCGGAGCTGCTGTCGATCAGCCCGCGCGTGATGAACTACAAGATCAAGACGCTCGGCATCGAGTTCCCGCGCGGCCGCCGCGCGGCGCCGCGGCCGCCGCCGCCGGCGCCGCCGTCAGCCGCCGGTGGCAGCGGTCATGAGTCGTGAGTCGAGGTCAGAAGTCGGTGAGTCGAACTCTCGGCTCTGACTCGACTCTGACTCTCCGACTCTCCAGCTCACTCAGCTCTATCTCGGCCCTCGGATGCGCCTTCCGGTAGACCTCCAGCAGCTGCGCCGCGTTGACGTGCGTGTAGCGCTGCGTCGTGCTCAGGCGCGCGTGGCCGAGCAGCTCCTGGATGGCGCGCAGGTCGGCGCCGCGCTGCAGCAGGTGCGTCGCAAACGAGTGGCGCAGCGCGTGCGGGCTGATGCCGAGCCGCGTGCTGCACGCGGCGACGTAGCGGCGGACCAGCCGATCGATGCTGCGGGTGCTCAGGCGCGTCCCGCGGTAGTTCACGAACAGCGGCTCGCGTCGTCGCGTCGCCGGCGTCGCCGCGCGTGGACCGTCGCCGGCGTCCGGCCGCAGCCGGACGTCGCAGCTGCTCCCGATCCGGCAGGTACGCGCGAATCGCCGTGGCCGTGCTGCCGTTGAACGGCACCAGCCGCTGCTTGCCCGCCCTTGCCGAGCACCCGCACCATCCGCGCGCTGCAGGTTCACATCGTCGAGGTCGAGGCCGGCCAGCTCGCTGAGCCGCAGGCCCGACGCGTAGAACAGCTCGAGGATCGCGCGATCGCGGCGGCCGAGCGGATCGGCGGCCGACGGCGTCTCGAGCAGCGCGGCCATCTCGTTCTTCGGAGAGATGCGCCGGCATGCGGACTTCGCGCTTCGGCGTCGCGACCAGCGACGCCGGGATCGTCCTCGATGAGCTCCTCGCGCCGCAGGTAGCGCAGGAAGGTCCGGACCGCCGCCAGCTTCCGCGCCGCCGTCGCCCGCGACTAGCCCGGCGGCGTGCAGCTCGGCGAGAAAGCTGCGGATCGGCGCCGCGGTCGAGCGCCGCCGGCTCGAGGTCGCGCGGCTTGACGCCGCCGATCGCGGCGACGTGATCGAGGAACTGCGTGAGATCGCTCTCGTAGGCGCGCACCGTGTGCGCGCGAGACGTTGCGGTTCAGCGCGAGGTAGCTGCGAGGAACGCCTTCAGGTGGTCGGTCACGCGCGCGGCGCTCCGGCACGCGCCCGTCGGCGCCTCGGATCCAGGCCGCGAGGTCGGCCAGCGCGCGCTCGGCAATCGCCACCTTGCGCGCCGCCCGGTTCTTCGGCGCGCGCGCGAGCGGCTCCATGATCCCGAACGTGATGTTCGACGGCTCGTAGTGCGCCGGGATCGGCGTGCGACACGTAGTAGGCGAGCGCGCCGATCGCGGTCGTCCGCGGCGGCGCGACAGCGGCTGCGCCGGTCGCCAGCGCGGCGGCGTTCAGCCCGGCGAGCAGGCCCGACGCCGCCGATTCGACGTAGCCCTTCGACGCCCGACATCTGCCCGGCGAAGAAGCAGCGTCGGACGCGCGCGCACCTGCCACGTCTCGGCGAGGACGGTCGGGCCGTTGACGTAGGTGTTGCGGTGCACCATGCCGAAGCGCACGAACTCGGCCTGCTCGAGGCCCGGGAATCAGCCGCAGCACGCGCGCCTGCTCGCCCCATTTGAGCTGCGTCTGGAAGCCGACCAGGCTGTAGTGATCGCCGGCGAGGTTGTCCTGCCGCAGCTGCACGGCGGCGTACGGCTCGCGGCCGGTGCGCGGATCGACGAGGCCGACCGGCTTCATCGGCCCGAACCGCAGCGTGTCGACGCCGCGGTGCGCCATCACTTCGATCGGCAGGCAGCCCTCGAAGAACCGCTCCTTGTCGAAGTCGTGAACCGTCGCCGACTCGGCGTGCACGAGCGCGTCGTAGAACCGCTCGTACTCCTCGCGCGTCAGCGGACAGTTCAGATAATCGCCTTGCGCCGTCGTCGACGCCGCATGCAGGCCCGACCTTCAGGTCGGGCGCTCAGTCGCGAGCGTCGAACGCTCGGTCGGCACGCAGGCTGCGATCCCAGCGCGACTGCCGGAACACCTTCGACACGGTCGATGCGTCTCGGCGAGCACGATCGGGCTGATCGCGTCGTAGAAATACAGGTGCTCGGCGCCGACCAGCCGCGCGATGTCGGCCGACAGCGCATCGGAGGTCAGCGGGCCGGTGGCGACGATGACCGGGTCGCGCTCGCTCGACGTCGGGAATCGCCGTCGACCTCGCTCGCGGACGATCGTGATGAGCGGATGGCCGGCGATCGCGCCGGTGACGAGCTCGGCGAACCGCTCGCGATCGACGGCCAGCGCGGCGCCGGCCGGCACGCGGCTCGCCTCGGCGGCCCGCATGACCAGCGAGCCGAGCCGCCGCATCTCTTCCTTCAGGAGGCCGACGGCGTTGTCGAGCTTGTCGCCGCGGAACGAGTTGCTGCAGACCAGCTCGGCGAGGCGGTCGGTCTTGTGGACCGCCGTCGGCGCGGACCGGCCGCATCTCGTAGAGCGTGACCGGCACGCCGCGCGAGGCGGCCTGCCAGGCGGCCTCGAGCCGGCGAGCCCGCCGCCGACGATGGTGATCATGCGTCGAGTCCACGCTGCGTTCAGCGCCGTGCTCGTCTCGCGTGACCGATTCCTACGCGGCCGTCTCGGCAGTTCTTCGACCGCGCGTAGTCGCAGTCCTCGTTGTTGCAGAGGAGCTGGCGGCCGTGCTTCTTGGTGGTCTTCTCGACGAGGAACGGCGCGCCGCATTTCGGGCACGGCTCGGCGACCGGCCGGTTCCACAGCACGAAGTCGCAGTCGGGATAGTTCGAGCAGCCGAAGAACACCTTGCCGCGCTTCGACTTCCGCTCGACGACCTCGCCGCCCTTGTCGGCGTCCTTCGGGCACTTCACGCCCGTCGTCTTGTGCTTGACGTACTTGCACTCGGGATAGCTGGTGCACGCGGTGAACTCGCCGAAGCGGCCCTGCTTGATGACGAGGTTCGCGCCGCAGCGCGGGCACTTCTCGTCGAGGATCTGATCCGGCTTGGCCGCCCTCAGGCCGCCCTGCTTGGTGGCGATCAGCTTGCGCGTGGTCTTGCACTCGGGATAGCCGGTGCAGGCGAGGAACTGGCCGAAGCGGCCGCGCTTCATCGACCATCGGCTTGCCGCAGTTCTCGCACGGCTCGATCTCTTCCTCGCCGGTCTCCGACTCGGGCTCGCTGCTGTCTCGAGCTCGCGCGTGTTGGTGCACTCGGGATAGCGCGCTGCAGGCGATGAACGGGCCGAACTTGCCGACCCGCTTCAGCATCGGCGAGCCGCACTTGTCGCACGCCTCGCCGATCTCGATCCCCTTCTTGAGATCGATCATCTCCTTGCCGGCGCGCGCGAGGTCCTTCTTGAACTTCTTGTAGAACTCGTCGAGCGTCTTCGACGTAGTCGGTCTTGCCCTGCTCGATCTTGTCGAGATCGTCCTCGAGCTCCGCGTGTACTCGACGTCGATGATGTCGTCGAAGCTCTTGGTCAGCAGGTCGGTGATCATCGCGCCGAGCGCGCGTCGGCTTGAACCGGCCCTCGATCTTGTTGACGTACTCGCGGTCCTGCAGCACGCCGATGATCGAGGCGTAGGTGCTCGGCCGGCCGATGCCGTTCTCCTCGAGCTCCTTGACGAGCGTCGCTTCCGAGAAGCGCGGCGGCGGCTGCGTGAACTTCTGCTCGGGCCGCAGCGCCTTCAGCTCCAGCCGATCGCCTTCGCGAGCGGCGGCAGCACGCCGGACACGGCGTCGTCGTCGTCGCCGCTCCGTCCGCCGTCTGCGGCCGTCGTCCTTCTGCTCGGTCTCGCCTGGCGTCAGCCCGTAGGTCGCCATCCAGCCCGCGAACTTCGGCACCGTGCCCTTGACGCGGAACAGGTAGTCGCCGGCGGTCGACGTCGACCGTCGTCTCGTCGAACGTCGCCGGCGGCATCTGCGACGCGACGAAGCGGTTCCAGATCAGCCGGTAGAGCGAGTACTGATCCGGCGTGAGGTACTGCCGCACCGTTTCGGGATCGTGCTGCAGCGAGGTCGGCCGGATCGCCTCGTGCGCGTCCTGCGCGTCCGCCTTCGTCTTGTAGACGTTCGGCTTCTCCGGCAGGTACTCGTCGCCGAACGCCGTCTTGATGTACTCGCGGACGCGCGTCGAGCGCTTCGTCGGCGACGCGCACCGAGTCGGTGCGCATGTAGGTGATCAGGCCGCCGGCCAGGTCCGGGAGCTCGATCCGCCTTCGTAGAGCTGCTGCGCGAGCATCATCGTCTTCTTGACCGGGAAGCGCGCGGTCTGCTGCAGCTTGCTGGTGATGAACGGCGGCGGCGCGTTGCGCTTGCGTTCCTTGGTCGTGACCGACGACGACGATCCACGCCGCGCCGCTCGAGATCGGCGAGGATCGCCTTCGACTGCTCCTCGTTGCCGACCTTGATCGGCTCGCCGCCCTTCTTGAGCAGCTTGGCGTCGAACTCCGGCGGCTGCGGGCCGGCGAGCCGCGCGAAGATGTTCCAGTACTCCTCGGGGACGAACGCCTCGATCTCGCGCTCGCGATCGCAGACCAGCTTCAGCGCCACCGACTGCACGCGGCCGGCGCTCAGGCCGCGGCGCACCTTGTCCCAGAGCAGCGGGCTGATCTTGTAGCCGACGAGCCGATCGAGCACGCGCCGCGCCCGCTGCGCGGCGACCATCTTCTCGTCGATGGCGCGCGGGTGCTTCAGCGCCTCCTGGACCGCCTTCTTCGTGATCTCGTTGAACGTCAGGCGGTGGATCTTCCGCTTCTTGCCCTCGAGCTCCTGCGTGAGGTGCCAGCCGATCGCTTCGCCTTCGCGGTCGGGGTCGGTCGCGACGTAGATGTCCGACGCGTCCTTGGCCGCGTCCTTCAGCTCCTTGATGACCTTCTTGCGCGAGGCGAGCGATTCGTACGTCTCCGCGAAGTCGTTGTCGACGTCCACGCCCGAGCTTGCTCTTGGGCAGATCGCGGATGTGCCCCATCGACGCGACGACCTTGTAGTCGCGCCCGAGATATTTGTTGATGGTCTTCGCCTTCGCCGGCGATTCGACCACGACGAGTGCTTTTGCCATCGACCTGTCCGAGTCGCCTTATTTCCACCCTAGCACGATCTGTCAAATCCGCACGAATCGGCCGCCGCCGGCGCGCCGCACCAGACCCCTGCAGTTCGAGCTCGAACAGCCGCGGCAGCAGCCGCGCCGACTGCAGCCCCGATCGCTCGGCAATCGCGTCGAGATCGCACGCGTTCGCCCGGCGGCAGGCACGCCAGCACCGGGTCGTCGCGCGCGCTGCACTCGCTGGCGCCGGCGCTGCCCGGACGGCACGCCGCCGGCACGATCCCAGCTCTTCCAGGATATCGTCCGCGGTCTCCACAATCTTTGCACCGTCCCGCAGGAGCGCGTGGCCGCCGCGGTTGCGGCCGTTGAGGACGTTGCCGGCACCGCCAGCACGTCGCGGCCCTGCTCGAGCGCGCAGCGCGCGGTGATGAGCGACCCGCTCTTCTCGCCCGCCTCGATGACGACGACCGCGCGCGACAGGCCGCTGATGATGCGGTTGCGCAGCGGGAAGAAATGCGGCAGCGGCGGCGTGCCCGGGCACGAGCTCGCTCACGACGCGCGCCGCGTCGCCGCATCTCGCGCGCGAGCGCCGCGTGCTCGGGCGGATAGATGACGTCGACGCCGCGAGCCGAGCACCGCGATCGTCGCGCCGCCGCGCGCCAGCGCGCCGCGGTGCGCCGCGGAATCGACGCCGCGCGCCAGCCCGCTGACCACGACGACGCCGCGCGCCGCGAGATCGGCGGCGAGCCGCTCGGCGACGGCCAGCGCGTACGGCGATCCGGCGCGCGATCCGACGATCGCCACCGCCGGCGCTCGAGCGCGTCGCAGGCGCCGCGCGATCCAGAGCACGGGCGGCGGATCGGCGATCGCCGCGAGCAGCGGCGGATACGCGGCGTCGCTCCACGGCGATCGGCGCGATGCCCCGACGCGCTCGCGCGTCGGCCAGCGCGCGCGCCGCGCGCGCGCGCAGATCGGCAGGCGTCGTCGGCTGTCCGGCGGCCGTTCGGCGACAAGCGCGTCGAGGAGATCGCGCGGGCGTCCGCCCGCGCGCGAAGGCGCTCCGCGATCTGCCGCCACCAGTCGACGGCGGCAGCAGGGTGAGGGCGACGAGATCGGTCAGGGCCATCGCCGATACCTCGGCGGCGGCCGCTCGACAACAGAAAAGGCCGGGCCGCCGCAGACGTGCGGGACCCGACCTCCTGTCATTAATTATACGCGCGCGCGAACGGCCGATCGGCAGACTTTCGTAAGCGCGCGCGGACGACCGCGCGCGAAAACCCGCGTGATTTCACAGCCCAGCCGTGGCACATGCCTTGCTCGTTTCGATCCGCGGCAGTCGCGGAAATGCCTTGCAACCGTCTCGCGTGCAGTGGATATAGTGCTCGATGATCCACCTATGACGCGCTTCGGTCGTCGCGTGCCTGCTGCTCGTCGTCACGTGCGTCGGCACCCGCGCATCGCCGACGCGCGAGCCGACGCGCAGCGCGCAGGTCGAGTTCGGCATCGACGTCGCGCAGCGGGGGCTCTGGCGCGAGGCCATCTACCGCTGGGAGAAGGCGGTCGAGATCGACCCGACCTACGCCGCCGCGCTCAACAATCTCGCCATCGGCTACGAGCACGAGGGCCAGTTCGACAAGGCGCGGCAGGCCTACGAGAAGGCGCATCGAGCTCGAGCCCGAACAACATGCAGATCCAGCAGAACTACGAGCTCTTCAAGGAAATCAATGACCGCACGCAGCAACGCGAAAGAGAAGCCGTAGCCTGGCGGCTCGCGGCCGTCGCGGCGTGTCGCGCTGGCCGCGGCGTGGCCTGCGGCGTCAGCTACTTCGAGATCCCGATCGAGACGCCGATCCAGCCGAAGCTCGACGTCTCGGCGTTCCAGCGCGTGCTGATCGCCGGCTTCGTCGCCGGCGGCACCGACGACGTGGACACGAACCAGGAGACGGTCCGGCTGCTGCGCAGCCAGCTGCGCTCGAAGTCGTCGCTGCGGGTCATCGACGCCGACGTGATGGCGCTGCGCGAGATCGCGCAGGATCAGAACAAGTCGGCCGGCGCTGCGCTCGAGCGCAGCGCCGGCGACACGGCGACCGGTCGACCGACCTGCGATCGCGCCGCGCAGCCGCTGCGCGCTGCCGGAGGAAATCAAGAACGAGAAGGATCTCGAGGCCTACGAGCGGCTGTTCGCGAACACCGCGTACTGGAAGCGGATCGGCGAGGAGTATCAGAACCCGCTGATCGTCACCGGCACGGTCCTCTTCATGCCGCAGCAGCGCGCCGGCTGGGTCGTCGCGCGACGTCGAACAGTTCGACTCGTTCGGCCGGCGCCGCGTCGTGCCGGTCGCGCACCTACATCGACCGCAAGGGCTTCCTCCTCGCGCCCGAAGTTCGTCTTCATCGACGGCCGCACCGGCGCGACGATCTACCGCGAGCAGTATCGCGAAGAGATCCTCTACACCGCGCAGCAGAACACGCCGGCGCTGTCGTCGTACTTCGAGCTGATGGATCGGCTGGTGCCGAACTTCCTCAGCGCGCTCAGCAGCCAGAAGATCCGCGGCACGCGCGTGCTCCTGAAGTAGGCCGACCCTTCAGGGTCGGCCGTCATTACAATTACCCGATTACTCGATCATCGATGGCTGCCGCGGCTGAAGCTCCGCGCCCACCGCTGAAGTGGGCGGGCGGGAAGCGCTGGCAGGTGCCGCATCTGCGGCCGCTGTGGACCGCGCACGCGCATCGCCGCCTCGTCGAGCCGTTCTGCGGCGGGCTGGCGGTGACGCTCGGCCTCGCGCCGGCGCACGCCCTCCTCAACGACGCCAACCCGCACTTGATCAACTTCTATCGCTGGCTGCAGAAGGGCCTGGTCATCGAGATCGAGATGGCCAA
Source organism: uncultured Acidobacteriota bacterium (assembly GCA_963720005.1). Lineage (GTDB taxonomy): Bacteria > Acidobacteriota > Vicinamibacteria > Vicinamibacterales > CAVVIG01 > CAVREM01. Next base: position 142,809 of record CAVREM010000058.1, read on the forward strand.
CGACCAGGCGCTCTTCTACCGTCACCGCGATCGGTTCAACGATCTGCTCGCGTCACGCCGGGCGAACTCCCGCGAAGCGGCCGCGCTCTTCTACTATCTGAACCGGACCGGCTTACAACGGCCTGTGCCGGTTCAACCGCAGCGGGTTGTTCAACGTCCCGTTCGGCCGGTACACGCGCATCAGCTACATCCGCGACTTCTCCGAGTATCGCGACGCGTTCGCGGCGTGGACGCTTCGTCGAGCCGCGACATGGAGGCGGTGCCGCTCGAACCCGGCGATTTCGTGTACGCCGATCCGCCCTACGACGTCGAATTCAGGAGCTACGCGAAGGACGGATTCGACTGGGAGCACCAGGAGCGCACCGCCGCATGGCTGGCGCGGCACCGCGGACCGTGCGTGCTGATGAACCAGGCCACGCGCCGGATCCTCGATCTCTACCGCAGCCTGGGCTACGAGGTGCGCTTCCTCGACGCGCCGCGCCGCATCAGCTGCAACGGCGATCGCACGCCGGCGCGGGAGGTGCTGGCCCTGAGGAACGTCTGAACACGCAGTCGTCCGCCTGAAGGCGGACGCTACTACCGGATGCGCTGGGTGAACGTCATCCAGACGATGACATTCCAGACGACGATGCCCAGGATCAGGAGAATCCAGAGGACGGGAAACGGCGGCCGTCGCAGATCATCATCGCTCCGGCCAACTACCCTAACGGCATGCAATTCTTTACAGCCAAACCCCTTCGGTTGTACACTATTCCCTTTGCACAGGTGCCGATTATGTACGCAATCGTTCAGGCCGGCGGGCGTCAGATCAAGGTGACCCCCGGCGGCTTCGTAACCGTGGACGGAACGGCCGGCGAGCCGGGTGCCGAGTTGACCTTCGATCAGGTGCTCCTGGTTGAAAAGGACGGCGGCGACGTCGTCGCCGGCGCGCCGTTCGTGGCCAACGCCCGCATCACCGCGGTGATTGACGGCGAGAGCCGCGGCCCCAAAATCCGCGTGTTCAAGAAAAAACGCCGCAAGGGGATGCGCCGAACCAAGGGTCACGCGCGACCTATACGCGCGTGAAGATCAAAGAGATACTTCTCTAGAGGTTGGGGACTGGAGGCTGGGGCTGGAAAACGAGTCCCGAGCCCCAGTCCCGAGCCCCGACTGGATTCACCAATGGCACATAAAAAAGGACAGGGCAGCTCACGCAACGGCCGCGATTCGAACTCGCAGCGGCTCGGCGTGAAGGCGCACGACGGCAACCTCGTCACCGGGGGCACGATCATCGTGCGCCAGCGCGGGCGGCGCTTCCGGCCGGGCCTCAACGCGGGCCTCGGCAAGGACGACACGATCTTCGCGAAGGTTGCCGGACGCGTGAAGTTCGAGAACCACGGCGCCCACGGGCGCGTCATCAGCATCCAGCCGGTCGAGTCAACTCGGGACGTCGGGTAGTTGGAGAATCGGTGAGCGTTGGCGAATGAACTCGCTTACTCGAGCCAGATCACTAACTCACCAGCTTCACGATGTTCGTCGACGAAGTCGACATCCACATCGAAGCCGGCAGCGGCGGCCGCGGCTGCCTGGCGTTCAGGCGCGAAAAGTTCGTGCCGCGCGGCGGGCCGAGCGGCGGGGATGGCGGCGGCGGCGGATCGATCTACGTCGTCGCGAGCCCGCACACCAATACCCTCATCAACTACCGGTTCCATCCCGAGTTCGCCGCCGAGCGCGGCGAGCACGGCCAGGGATCGAATCGCACCGGGCATACGGGAAAGGACCTGGAGCTGGCGGTCCCGATCGGCACGCTCGTTTACGAGAAACGGGACCACGACTGCGGCTCCTGGCGGATCTGGCGCGAGGAAGGCCAGCGGGTGCTCGTGGCGCGCGGCGGCCGCGGCGGGCTGGGCAACGCGCGATTCGCGACGTCCACGAATCGCGCACCGAGAAAGGTCCAGCCGGGCGAGCCGGGCGAGATCAAGGATCTCCGCCTCGAGCTGAAACTGCTCGCCGACGTGGGACTCGTCGGCTTTCCGAATGCCGGCAAGTCGACACTGATCTCGCGGATCTCGGCCGCGCGTCCGAAGATCGCCGACTACCCCTTCACCACGCTGACGCCGAACCTCGGCGTCGTCGGCCTGAGCGACGACCGCAGCTTCGTCGTGGCCGACGTCCCGGGGCTCATCGAGGGCGCCCACCGCGGGCTCGGCCTGGGCCACCGGTTCCTGCGGCACCTGGAGCGCACGAAGGTGCTGGTGCACGTGGTCGACGTGTCGGGTGCGAGCGGCCGCGAACCCCGTCGAGGATCTCGACACGGTCCGGCGCGAGCTGGAGCTGTTCCGCCCCGAGTTCGCGGGCCGGCCGCAGCTGGTTGCCGCGAACAAGATGGACGCCGTCGACGACGAGTCACGCGTGACCGCGCTGGCCAGGCGTGCGAAAACGCTCAGACTGCCCTTCTATCGTATTTCCGCCGTCACCGGCGATGGACTCCAGGAGTTGAGCGAAGCGATGTGGCGTCATCTGGCCGCCAGCCGGTCTACACTACCGGAAGGTGAGAGCGACGCCGATCCCGCGCCAGCCCCGGCTGCCGTGCGCCGCCGGAGCGGCGTAAAGCGGCAGTGACCCGTCGACGCATCGGCATTCTCGGTGGTACGTTCGACCCCATTCATCGCGGCCACCTCGACGTCGGAACCGCGGCCGAAAAAGCGCTGGCGCTCGACCGGTTGCTGGTCATCCCGTCGCAGGCGCCGCCTCACCGGCCGCCGCCGCAGGCGTCGAGCTTCCACCGCTTCGCGATGGTGGCGCTGATGGTCGCTGGACGGGCGAGCTGGCGCGCGTCAGATCTCGAGCTGCGGACGGCGCCGCCCTCGTACACGTCGAGCACGCTGAAGCAGTTCCACGTGCGCGGCTACGGGCCCGCGGAGCTGTTTTTCGTGATCGGGGCCGACGCGTTCGCCGAGATCGAAAGCTGGATGGACTACCCGGCGCTGCTCGGCTACACGCACTTCGCGGTGGTCTCGCGGCCCGGGCACCCGGTGCAATCGCTGCCGGTGCAGATGCCACACCTCGCGCGCCTGATGACCAATCCCGCGATCGGGCCGGAGTCGTTCGACACGCCGTCGATCATTTTGATCGACGCCGACACCGCCGACGTATCGTCCACGGCAATCCGCGACCTGCGCAGGCAGGGCCGGCCGATCACCGGGATGGTGGACGTCGGCGTGCAGCAACACATTGAGCAGCACGGACTTTACACGTCGAGACATCCCGGGACGACGTGCGGTGGACGAGCAGCCGAACCCGGCGGCAGGCAGGTTGCATGGCCAAGGCTGAAAAACGCCGCAAGACGGCGCGCCTTCCGCGGCAGGTCGAACTCGCGATTCGCGCCGCGGAAGACAAGAAGGCGGTCGACCTGGTGGTCCTCGACCTCCGGAAGGCGGCCGGCTTCACCGATTACTTCGTCATCTGCTCGGGGACCAACCCGCGGCAGGTTCGCGCGATCGCCGACGCCGCGACCGAGGCGCTGGCGGCTGAAGGCGCGAAGCCGGCGCACGTGGAAGGCTACGAACGATCGGAATGGATCCTGCTCGACTACTTCGACTTCATCGTTCACATCTTCGCGCCCGAGACGCGGCAGTTCTACGGCCTCGAGCGCCTGTGGGGCAACGCCGAGCGGATCGAGATCGGCCGCTGACATCCGTCGTGGAACGCGGACGCGTGAGCACTGAACGGTTCGTCGCGCACGGCCGGGCGATGCGGGCGCTGGTCGAACAGGTCCGGCGGTTCGCGGCCATCGATTCCAACGTCCTCATCTCCGGAGAAACCGGCACCGGCAAGAACGCGGTCGCCCGCGAGCTGCACGCGCGCGGGCCGCGCGCGCGGCGGCCGTTCATCGTCGTCGATTGCGCGGCGCTGACGTCCTCTCTCATCGACTCGGAGCTGTTCGGGCACGAGCGCGGCGCGTTCACCGATGCGGTCGCAGCCCGGCCGGGGCGCTTCGAGCTGGCTGGCAACGGCACCGTCTATCTCGACGCGGTCACCGAGCTGTCGATCGAAGCGCAGGGCAAGCTGCTGCGGATCGTCGAAGAGAAGCGGGTCGAGCGGCTCGGCGGCCAGACATCGCTCGCGGTACCGGCGCGCGTCGTCGCGTCCGCCGATTCACGCGTCGAGGACGCCGTGCGCGAGGGCCGCTTTCGCGGCGATCTGTTCCACCGCATCGGCGTGCTGCCGATCCGGATCCCGCCGCTCCGGGAGCGGCCGGAAGACGTCGCCCCGCTGGCGAAGCACTTCCTTGGCCGCGCGGCCGCCGCGGCCCGACGGGAGCCGCCCGGGCTGTCGCGCGACGTCGTGGCGGCGCTGCGCGATTACGCGTGGCCCGGCAACGTCCGCGAGCTGAAGCACGTCGTCGAGCGGGCGCTTGCCGCGGTCGGACGGCGGCGCCGTCACGCTCCGCCACCTCCCGCACGAGATTCTCGACGGCGCCGCGCTCAGGCCGGAAGACATCGCCGGCCGGCGGCCCACGCTCGACGAGGTCGAACGGCGCTACATCGCGGCGACGCTGCAGCACGCGCGCGGCAACCAGACGCGGGCGGCAGAACTGCTCGGCATCAGCCGGAAGGCGTTGTGGGAGAAGCGCAAGCGGTACGGGCTGGAGTAACCGCCGCGCTCGACGCGGTGCTCTCGGTCGTGTTCGCGCCGGCGTGCGCCGCGTGCGATCGGCCGCTCGACTCCCCGACGCGCGGCCCGGTTTGCGAGCACTGCTGGGGATCGATCCTGCCGCTCACGCCGCCGCTGTGCGACGCCTGCGGCGATCCGCTCGCCACCTGGCGAAGGATCGACGGCGTCGATCGCAGATGCCCGCGCTGCCGCCGGCAGAAGCGCCTGGTCGTCATGACGCGGGCGGTCGGATCGTACGACGGCGCGCTGCGCGCCATCGTTCACGCGTTCAAGTACGACGGCCGGCGCTCGCTGGCGGCGACGCTCGGCGACGCTGATGCAGGACGCGCGGAGCGGACGTGCTGCGCGGCGCCGACGCCGCCGTCCCGGTGCCGCTGCACCCGTCGCGTCGGCGCGAGCGCGGGTTCGATCAGGCCGCGGACCTCGCGCGGCACGTCGGCCTGCCGGTCGTCCACGCCCTGCGGCGGCATCCGGCCGACGGCCGTCCAGGCCAGCCTGCCGGCGGCGCGCCGCCACGGCAACGTCCGAGGCGCGTTCGCCGCTCGAGCGACGGCCGCGTCTCGCTCGACGGCCGCGATCGTCGTCCTGGTCGACGACGTGAGCACGACCGGAGCGACGCTCGAAGCGTGCGCGCGGGCGCTGGGCGAGGCGGGAGTTCGGGAGGTGCGGGCGCTTACGGCTGCGCGAGTCGTGTCTGCACCGCGCTGAAGACGTCGGCGGCAATCGCGTCCTTCGGACCGCTCGCCGTCGAGCCGCACCCAGTCCTCGGCGGCGGCCAGGCGATGGTAGCTGGCGCGCACGCGCTCCTGCATGGCGAGGTCGCGCTCGTAGCGATCGCGATCGACCGCCTTGCGGCCGACGGCGGTTTCCGGCGCGATGTCGAGGAGGATGGTCAGCGCCGGCTGCGGCAGGTACTTCTGCATGTCGGTCAGCCACGCCGCGTCCAGCCCCTGCGCCTCGCCGTAGGCGATGCTCGACGCCGTGTACCGATCGCACACGAGAATCAGCCCGCCGTCGAGCCAGCGCTGCAGATCGGGCCTTGCGCTCGTAGCGGTTGGCCACGTAGAGCAGCTGCATGACGTCGGGGCCGTACTCGCGCTCGCCCTGGAGCGCGCGCGCGATTTCCTCGCCGATCGAGGTGGCGTAATCGGGAAACGAGACCAGGCGCGCCTTGTGGCCCTCGCCGCGCAGGCGATCGCGCAGCAGCTCGGCCTGCGTCTGCTTGCCGCTCTGGTCGAGCCCCTCGAAGGCGATCAGCTGCCCGGCCATCAGTCGGATTCCAGCGCGAGCATGTCGTCGACCGTCTGGCGGCGCCGGATGACGCGCCAGCGTCCCTCGTCGACCAGCACTTCGGCCGGCAGCGGACGGCGGTTGTAGTTCGACGCCATCGCCGATCCGTACGCGCCGGCATCGCGGATGGCGACGAGGTCGCCCTGCTCGAGGGCTGGGCAGCGAGCGATCGCGGCCGACGACGTCGCTGCTCTCGCAGACCGGGCCGACCAGCTCGTATCGCTGTGTCGCGCCGCCGACGCGGCTTGACCGGCTCGATGCGGTGAAAGGCGTTGTAGAGCGCCGGCCGCAGCAGCTCGGTCATCCCGGCATCGAGGACCGCAAACGTGCTGGCCGCGTCGCGCGGCTTCAGGTCGACGACCCGCGCCAGCAGCACGGCCGCGGGCCCGACGATCGAGCGGCCCGGCTCGACGACAATCGGCAGGCCGGTCGGCCGGATCGCCGACGACGAGCGCCGCCACGTACTCTTCCGGCCGACACCGCCGGGGCGTCGTCGTAGGCCACCCCGAGGCCGCCGCCGGCGTCGAGGTATTCGAGCCGGATGCCCGACGCCGCGAGTGCCGCGGCGGTGTCGGCGAGAAACGCCGCGGCGCGCCGCAGCGGCTCGAGCGTCGTGATCTGCGATCCGACGTGGACGTGGATGGCGACCAGCCGCAGCGACGGGACGGCTCGCGATCGATCCGGCCAGCTCGCGGGCGGCATCGGCGGGCACGCCGAACTTGTTGATCCGCAGCCCGGTCGAAATGTGCGGATGGCTCCGCGCGTCGATGTCGGGATTGATGCGGATGGCCACGCGCGCCGGTGACGCCGAGTCCGCGCGGCGATCGATTCGACGCGGGCCAGCTCCCCCGCCGACTCGACGTTGATCGCCCGCAGCCCGAGCGGGACCGCGCATTCGAGCTCCGCGTCCGACTTGCCGACGCCGGTGAACACGATGTCGGCGGGATCGAAGCCGGCGCGCCGCGCGAGCTCGATCTCCCAGATCGAGTTGGCGTCGACCGCGCTGCCGATCGTCTTCAGCAGCCGGACGAGGGCGAACGTGGAGTTCGCCTTCAGCGCGTAGTGGAGACGATGCGGGTAGCCGGCGAACGCGTCGTCGATGGCGCGGTAGCGCGCGCGAATCGCCGCGGCGCTGTAGACGTAGGTCGGCGTGCCTGCGGCATCGGCGATGGCCGAGAGCGGCACGCCGTCGCACGCGAGCTCATTGTCGGAGAGGGAAAAGCCGGCCAAATCGACTCACGACTATACCACCTGATATATGATTTTCACGCCCGCACTACATGCCTGCCGATCAGCCGGCCGCGTCGCCGGACGCCGTCGAGACGCTCATCCAGCGCTGCCTCCAGGGCGATCAACACGCCTGGGATCTGATCGTCCGCCAGTACTGGAGAAAGGTCTTCAACGTCGCGTACAAGTTCGTCGGCAAGCACGACGAGGCGGAAGATCTCGCGCAGGACATCTTCCTGAAGCTCTTCAAGTCGCTCGACACGTTCGATCGGCGCGCCAACTTCCAGACGTGGCTGATCAGCGTGAGCCGCAATCTCTGCATCGATCACTACCGGAGCGTGCGCAAGGAACGCGAGACGATCGACCGCGGCGTCGACGCGGCTGATCTCGCGCCGGCCTCGCCGGACGCCGGGCCGATCGCCGCCCTCGAGCAGCGCGATCGCGTCGTGCTGCTCCGCCAGGCGATGGCGGCGCTGCCCGAGACGCTCCGCACCGCCGTGCTGTTGCGAGACATCCAGGAACTGTCGTATCAGGAAATCGCCGACAAGCTGCGCCTGCCCGAGGGCACGGTCAAGTCGCGGATCAACCGCGGCCGCACCGAGCTCGCCCGGCAGATCCGCAAGCTGCGCGGCGACGATTCCACGGGAGCGCACTCATGAACCTCACTACCGAGCAGTCGGGAGCAGTGTCGATCGTCCGGGTCGCCGAAACGCGGCTGATGTACCCCATCCTGACGGATTTTTCGGCGGCGGTGACCGGCCTGTTGTCGCGCTGGCCGGCGCGAGATCCTGATCGATCTCACGCCGGTCACCTACGTCGACAGCGCCACGATCGGCTGCCTGATGGATCTCTACCGGCAGGTCAACAGCAGCGGCGGACACCTCAAGCTGTTCGGGGTCCAGAAGCGCGTCGAGACGATGCTGACGATGACCGGCGCGCAGAACTTCATCGAGATCCATGCCGACGAGCCGACGGCCGTCAGAAGCTTCGGGGCCTAGCCATGAGGAGGATCAGCACCACCACCGGCGCCGAGATCGTCCTGGACGGCGACCTGCTGGCCATCATGGAGGCGCTCTACCGCGAGGTCACCGCCAAGCGGGAGCTGGAGCGCAGCTTCGAGGACATGGTCCGCGAGATTCAGCACCTGATCGCCCAGATGGACGACAGCGAGCGGCGGACCTACCTGGCGGAGAGCCTGTTCCTGAATACCGTCAAGTACGAGAACGACAAGCTCGAAGCGTATATGAAGAAGTTGTCCAGGAAGTAAGTTGGTGAGTTAGTGAGTTAAGTGAGTTGGCGGCTCTGCCCGCTTCGGGCGCCAGCCGCGCTGGCGCCCTCGAACCACGCTCTAACTCTTCAACTCTCCAACTCACTAACTCTCCAACTCACCAACTTCTCTTTACGACTTCGTAAAGATTTGCTTGAACGATTGGTCTCCCTGCGGCGTCGACAAGGTCGTCTGAACGGTCATTTCCTTCCCGCCGGCATCAAGCGTCCGCACTTCCTTCGTCGTAATCGACGCACCGCCGAAATCCCGGGTCGATTCGATCACCAGGTTGGCGCCGTCCAACTTCGCGCGCGACTTCACTTCCTGCATCCCGCCGCGGCCCTGGACCTGGTTGACGCTCTCGGAGCCGTCGAGCTTGTAGGTCAGCATCCCGATCGTGATCTCGGCGGCGCCCTGCTTGATGGTCACCGGGCCGGCCGCCCCGCGCCCGCCGCCGCCACCGCCGCCGCCCCGGCCGCCGCGTGCGGGGGGCGTCTCGCTCCGGGCCGCGTCGAGCGTCCAGGTGCCCGAGAAATCCGGCTTCGCCTGGCCGGCGACAGGAAACGGAATGACCAGCGCCGCGAGCACCGCTAACGCAATACCACGCCTCATAGGGGAATCCTCCACCAGCTAAATACGACAGGGACGGCGCCTCGCGGGCGCCGTCACAGTCTTTTCACATGTTGGGATGGTGAAGCCGACGTGGCCCTCGACGCGATAATGGGCTTTCCAGCGGCGCAAAAACTTGTCAATCTAACGCCCGAACAGCCAGGCTTTTTTCCGAGGAGGATGAGGATGAGTATGAAGCGCAGGGATGTGCTCGGGCTGCTTCTCCTGGGCGGCCCCCTGTCGAGAACCATCGGGGCTTTGCAACAGCCGGCGGGACGCGGCGGCCAGCCGCAGGGTCCGCCGACCGTCGAAGTCGAGAAGCTCTCGGACACGCTCGTGCTGCTGCGCGGCGGCGGCGGGATGACGGCGGTGCTGCTACGGGGCGACGGCGTGACCGTCGTGGATACCAAGAACCCGGATTTCGGCGCGCCGATCCTCGCGGCGGTCAAGGAGCTGACCGGGCGACCCGTCACGACGATCATCAACACGCACTGCCACGGCGATCACGTCAGCGGCAACGTCGAGTTCCCGGCGATCGAGGTCATCGCGCACGAGAACACGGCCGCCAACATGAAAAACTGGAAGCCGGTCGCCGGGTTCCCGCCGCCGAAGGATCCGACGAGCATTTTCGAACGAAACGGCAACCGGAACCTGCCAACCCGCACCTTCGGCGATCGGCTCACGCTCGGCAAGGGAGCCGAGCAAATCGAGCTGTACTACTTCGGGCGCGGCCACACGAACGGCGATGCGTGGATCCTGTTCCCGTCGCAGCGCGTCGTCCACGCCGGCGACATCTTCGCCTGGAACAACCAGATTCCCATCCTCGACAGCAACAACGGCGCGAGCGGCGTCTCGTATCCCGACACGCTCATGAAGGCGCACGCCGCTCTGAGCAAGTCGGCCGATCGCATCATCACCGGGCACAGCACCGTGATGACGTTCAACGACCTGCGGGCCTTCGCTGATTTCAACCGGAGCTTCCTCGACGCCGCTCGGGCCGCGAAGAAGAAGGGCCAAACGGCGGACGACTTCGTGAAGAGCTGGACGCCGCCCGCCGGCATCAACGCGCCCACGGGCGCGCGGCTGCCGACCAACGTGCAGGCAATCTACAACGAGCTCGGATAGACGGCGCTGTCGTGCGCCACGCCGGGGGCGAGGCGCACGACCCTTTTACCCGAGGGGCTTCGCCCCTCGGACTCCCCTCCGCTGCACGTGGACGCTCGCGACGCAGGTCTGCTGGGTTTTGGGAGATAACTTCTAGATTTAGACGGCGTCCAATAGCCTGCTCAAGTACGCCAACGAAGCGACGACCGCTCCGCATACAGGCATCAGGAACGCGCTCCACAGCAACCAGCGCGCAGTCGTCCGTGGCAGGGTGAGCTGCAAGGTCGCGCCGATGACCGCTGCGACGAGCAGGGCCCAACCCATGAACGCGTTGGCTGGATACCAGATCCCTGGCGAGCTGGTCCCGGAGACTCTGAATCCATAGATGCCGTTGGGCGGCACGATTCCGAGGATCAGCGGGATGCTGATGACGACAAGAAGCACACACGATGCGATGAGTCGTGCTCGCATTTGATCCGGGCTGCTTCCGGATCGCGATCGCTGCGCGCTGCCCTCAGGACGCGCGACGGAGACGGACCTGAGTCGCCGGACGGCGCGCACCGCTACCAGGACCAAGCCGATGGCCAACGCGACAACGAGCTCCGGCACGGGAATCACATTCATCGAATCAATGCGGTTTCGAAACAAACGGTCTTGAGAACCTTACTCCGACCGCATGTCACCGTGTGGAAGAACCTTCGCCGGATGGCGGGGCGGGTGAAAGGAGGGTGAGTTGGCTGATTCGCCAACTCACCAACTCACGAACTCACTGACTCTGTCTTAGTTGCCGAGCGCCGGCGCCTGCTTGGGCGACGGCAGCGGCGCGAGGCCGGACGCAGCGAGCTCCGCCGCGCCCACCAGGCGCCAGGCGTGCGTCTCTTCGAGGATCTTGGCGGCGAACTCCGTGTGGAGCGCGTGGCCGGCGCGGTGCGCCACCAGGTGGCCGATCACCGGGTAGCCGACCAGGGCCAGATCGCCGACCGCGTCGAGGATCTTGTGGCGGACGAACTCGTCCTCGAACCGGAGCGCGTTGTTCAGGACGCCCGTCTCGCCGAGGACGATGGCGTTCTCGAGCGATCCGCCGAGCGCGAGGCCGTTCTGCCGCAGCATCTCGACGTCCTTGAGGAACGTGAAGGTGCGGGCCGGCGCCACCTGCTCGGTGAAGATCTCTTCGGTAATCCGGAGCGTGCGCGACTGGTGGCGCAGCAGCGGATGGTCGTAGCTGATGCTGTAGGTGACCTTGAAGTGATCCGACGGGTACAGCGCGATCCGCTTGTCGCCGCGCGAGATCGCGATCGGCCGGACGATCTTCAGGAACTTCCGCGGCGCGCCCTGCGTCTTGATGCCCGCTTCCTGGATGAGGTAGATGAACGGCGCCGCGCTGCCGTCCATGATCGGCACTTCGGGCGAGTTCAGCTCGACCAGCACGTTGTCGATGTTCATGCTGACGAGCGCCGCGAGCAGGTGCTCGACGGTCTCGACGGAGACTTCGTTTCGGGCCAGGCCGGTCGCGAGCTGGATGCCGGCCAGGTGCTGCACGGTGGCCGGCACTTCATGGCCACCGAGGTCGGTCCGGCGGAAGCGGATGCCGAAATCAGTCCCCGCGGGCTTCAGCGTGAGATTGACCTTGTTGCCGGAATGCAGACCGATCCCGACACACGAAATTTGGCGGCGAAGCGTACGCTGTGCGTCCATTAGCCTCTCACGCGATCGGGGCGAGCACCGTGCAGCTGAGCAAAGGCAATGCCCGTGGGACCTCGAGAAGAGCTATTTTTGTAACTGGCTGGTCGGTCACAACTTAGGCGAGGTCGGCACGTCGGTTTGAATCGGTCGTGACTTACAGTTTGTGGTACTCCGGCCACAGCGCGGCGGCCAGAAAGTTGTGGCAATCTTACCACAGCACTTTACAAAGCTTTACACGGCTTCCGATCGCACAGGACGTCCCTGTTCTGCCGCGAACGTCGCCAGCCAGGAACCGGCCGGTGGCCGACGCCTCGTTCCCGGCCACCTCCTCGGGGGTGCCTTCGGCCACGATCCGGCCCCCGGCAGCGCCCGCCCTCCGGGCCCAGGTCGATAACGTAATCGGCGGACTTGATCACGTCGAGGTTGTGCTCGATGACGACGATGGTGTTGCCCTGGTCGACGAGCTTCATCAGCACGTCGAGCAGCTTCCGCGTGTCCTCGAAGTGGAGGCCCGTCGTCGGCTCGTCGAGGATGTAGAGCGTCCGGCCGGTGCCCCGCTTCGACAGCTCCTTGGCCAGCTTGACCCGCTGCGCCTCGCCGCCCGACAGCGTGGTCGCCGACTGCCCCAGCTCGATGTAGCCGAGGCCGACGTCCTGGAGCGTCCGGAGCTTGTTGGCGATCGCGGGGAAGTTCTCGAGGAGCGGCAGCGCCTGATCGACCGTCAGCTCGAGGACGTCGGCGATCGACTTGCCGCGGTACTTGATCTCGAGCGTCTCGCGGTTGTAGCGGCGGCCCTTGCACTGCTCGCACGTCACGTAGACGTCCGGCAGGAAGTGCATCTCGATGGCGATGACGCCGTCGCCCTGGCACGCCTCGCAGCGCCCGCCCTTGACGTTGAAGGAAAACCGTCCCGCCCGGAAACCCCGCGTCTTCGCCTCCGGCATCATCGCGAACAGATCGCGGATGAAGGTGAACAGCCCCGTGTAGGTGGCCGGATTCGATCGCGGCGTCCGGCCGATCGGCGATTGATCGATCTCGATCACCTTGTCGATGAGGCCGATGCCCTCGATCTTGTCGTGCGCGCCCGGCTCGTCGCCCGCCTTGTAGAGCGTCCGGGCCAGCGACTTGTAGAGGATGTCGTTCACCAGCGTCGACTTGCCCGAGCCGCTCACGCCGGTGACCGCGGTCAGCACGCCGAGCGGAATCCGCACGTCGATGTTCTTCAGGTTGTTTTCGCGCGCGCCCTTGATGACGAGCTCGCCCTTGAGCGCCGGCCGGCGCGCTTTCGGCGTCGGGATGGTGCGGGCGCCGGTCAGATACGCGCCGGTGAGCGAGGCCGGATCGCGGTCCGATCCGCTCGCGAGCAGATCGGCGGGCGTGCCCTGGAAGATCACGTGGCCGCCGAGCTCGCCGGCGCCGGGCCCGAGATCGATGACGTAGTCGGCGGTGCGGATCGTCTCCTCGTCGTGCTCGACGACGATCACCGTGTTGCCGAGATCGCGCAGCCGCGCGAGCGTCGCCAACAGCTTCCGATTGTCGCGCTGATGGAGCCCGATCGACGGCTCGTCGAGCACGTAGAGCACGCCGGTCAGGTTGGCGCCGATCTGCGTCGCCAGCCGGATGCGCTGGCCTTCGCCGCCCGACAGCGTGGCCGCGCTGCGCGCCAGCGTCAGGTAGCCGACGCCGACGTCGTGGAGGAATCGCAGCCGTTCCTGGATCTCGCGCAGGATCCGCTCGGCGATGATCGCCTCGCGGTCGGTCAGGTAGAGCGCCTCGAACAGCTGCAGCGCTTCGGAGATCGGCAGGTCGACGTACTCGGCCATCGATCGCCCCTTGACCTTCACCGACAGGCTCTGCGCCTTCAGCCGATGCCCGCGGCACGAGCGCGCACGCCCGCAGCGACCGGTACAGATCGAGGTCGGCCTGCTCGGACCAGCTGCCCTCCTCGTAGCGGCGGCGCAGGTTCGGCAGGATCCCTTCGAACTTCCCGGCGCCGAACAGCAGCACCTCGCGCTGCTTCCGCGGCAGCTTCCCGAACGGCATCGTCAAATCGATGCCGAAGTCGCGGCTGAGCGACTGCAGCGCCTCGCGGACCAGCTTGCGATCGCCGCGCGCCCACGGCGCGATGGCGCCGTCGGCGAGCGTCTTCGACTCGTCGGGCACGACCCGCCGCGGGTCGAAGTCGATCGTCGCGCCGAGCCCCTGGCAGTCCGTGCACGCGCCGTGCGGCGAGTTGAAGGAAAACGCCCGCGGCGTCATCTCCGGCATGCTGAGCCCGCAGTCGACGCAGGCCAGCCGGCGCGAGAACAGCCGGTCGCCCTCGTCGAACGAGTTGATGACGACGATGTCCTCGGCGAGGTTGAGGGCGACGTCGATCGACTCGGTCAGCCGCCGCTCGACGCCGCCGCGGATGATCACCCGATCCACGACCACCTCGATCGTGTGGTTCCGCCGCCGATCGAGCTTGAGGTCTTCCTCGAGCGATCGGAACTGGCCGTCGATGCGCGCCTTGGTGAAGCCGCGGCCGCGCAGCGCGGCGAGCTCCTTCTTGAACTCGCCCTTGCGGCCGCGGACGATCGGCGCCAGGACGTTGATGCGCGCGTCCTGCGGGTAGAGCATCACCATGTCGGCGATGCGCTCGAGCGACTGGCTGGCGATCTCCTTGCCGCAGTTCGGGCAGTGCGGCACGCCGATGCTGGCGAACAGCAGCCGCAGGTAGTCGTAGATCTCGGTGACCGTGCCGACCGTCGAGCGCGGGTTCGAGCCGGTCGTCTTCTGCTCGATGGAAATCGCCGGCGAGAGGCCGTCGATGAGGTCGACGTCCGGCTTCTCCATCTGCTCGAGGAACTGCCGGGCGTAGGCGGAGAGCGACTCGACGTAGCGCCGCTGCCCCTCGGCGTAGATCGTGTCGAAGGCGAGCGACGACTTCCCCGAGCCCGACAGCCCGGTGATGACCACCAGGCGATGGCGCGGGATGTCGACGTCGATATTCTTCAGGTTGTGGACGCGCGCGCCGCGAACCGCAATCCAGTCGTGCGCCATGTGTTACTGTCCGGGTCCCGTGGGGAATGTCGAAACGACAATCTTACCTCACCGGAAAGAGCGTTCACTAGCGCGTGCGGCCAAAGAGCCTCAAGAAGGCGGGCTCGGGTAGAATCTCGCTCGCTGAAGGAGGACGTGTGCAGTATCGACACGTCGGAATTGCGACAGTTGGCCTGCGTGGCGCTGAGCTTCGGCGTCGGCTCTCGTCTGGCGGCGCAACAACCGCGGTCAGCCGGGCCGAGAAGAGCAACATGGAGCTGGTCGGCTTCGACGATCTGCAGGCCAGAAGCGCGTATCAGCCGGTCATCCGCAGGCAGGGAGACCGCTGGATTGCCTACATCGGCCATCACGGCGGCACGGCGCTCAACCCGCTCACGGGTCAGTCAGGAAAGCAACGGCACCTCGATCGTCGACGTGACGAACCCGAAGCAGCCGAAGTACCTCGCGCACATTCCGGGCGAGTCCGGTCAGGGCGAGTCCGGCGGCGCGCAAATGGTCCGGGTCTGCGACGGGAGCCAGCTGCCGCGCGCCGACAGGAGCAAGGTATACCTCCTTCGCACCGCCGGCAACACCGGCCATGAGATCTGGGACGTCACCGATCCGTCCAAGCCAGCGCGCCTGACTGTCGTCGTCAGCGGACTGCGCGCCACGCATAAGAACTGGTGGGAATGCGACACCGGCATCGCCTATCTGGTGTCCGGCGCGCCCGGCTGGCGCACCGATCGCATGACCCAGATCTACGATCTGAGCGATCCGGCCAATCCGGTGTTCATTCGCGATTTCGGGCTGCCCGGCCAGCAGCCCGGCGGCGTAGGCCCTCCGCCGACGGGCCTGCACGGAGCCATCTCGCTCGGACCGAATGGCAATCGCGTCTACTTCGGCTACGGCACCGGCGCGGGAGGAGTCGTCCAGATCGTCGACCGCGAGAAGCTGCTGAACGGTCCGAAGGAGCCGACCAACCAGAATCTGCTGTATCCGCAGATCGGCAGGCTCGATCTGCCGCCGAACGTTGGCGCGCACACCGTGTTTCCAGTGCTGCGCGTGGAAATTCCCGAGTTCGGCCGGCAGACCGAATCGGCGCATGCGCGACTTCGTCGTCATCACCAACGAATCGACCGCCAACGAGTGCCGCGAGGCGCGGCAGATGGTGTGGATCGCCGACATCACCGCCGAGTCGAAGCCGTTCGGCGTCTCGAACTGGACGGTCCCCGAAGCCAGCGGCAATTTCTGCGGCCGCGGCGGGCGGTTCGGCACGCACTCCTCGAACGAGAACCGCACGCTCATCTACTACCAGCGCGTGATGTTCTTCGCCCACTTCAACGCCGGCGTGCGCGCCGTCGACATCCGCGATCCCTTCCACCCGAAGGAAATCGGCTTCTACATCCCGGCGGTCACCGACAAGACCGACAAGCGCTGCGTCGGCCAGGGCCCCGAAGAGCGCTGCAAGGTCGCCATCCAGACCAACAATGTCGAGGTCGACGACCGCGGCTACATCTACATCGTCGATCGCGCGAACACGGGGATGCACATCCTCGAGCTCAGCGGCTCGGCGCGCAAAGTCGCGAACCTTCAGTAGTCCTAAAGAGTGGCTCGGATGCGCAAGAGTTCGACTCGCGCCACCTCACGCCGCTTGCGTGTACAATCACGATCCGATGACACAACTGACCGACGCGCTCTCCCTCACCCGCGGTGGAACGCTCAAGAACCGGTTCGTGCTTGCGCCGATGACCAACGGCCAGAGCCATGACGACGGGCGGCTCGGCGACGCCGAGCATCGGTGGCTGGTGATGCGCGCCGAAGGCGGCTTCGCATTGACGATGACGTGCGCCGCCACTGTGCAGAAGGAGGGCGTCGGCTTTCCCGGTCAGCTCGGCATCTACAGCGACGATCATCTCGAAGGGCTGCAGCGGCTCGCCGCCGACATCAAGGCGGCTGGATCGCACGCCGTTGTGCAACTGCATCATGCCGGGATGCGGTCGCCGGTCGCGCTGACCGGCCGCGCGCCGAGTTGCCCGTCTGACGATCCGGAGACCGGCGCGAAGGCGATGACCGGCGACGAGGTGAAGCGGTCGATCGAAGCGTTCGTCGAGGCGGCCCGCCGGGCCGACCGCGCCGGATTCGACGGTGTCGAACTGCACGGCGCGCACGGCTATCTGATCTGCGAGTTCCTCAGCCCTGAGATCAACCGGCGCGACGACGAGTACGGCGGTCCGCTCGAGAACCGCGCGCGGTTCCTGTTCGACGCGATCGACGGCGTGCGGGCGGTCTGCGGCCCGGACTTCAGCCTCGGCGTGCGCTTGTCGCCCGAGCGGTTCGGGATGCAGTTGCTCGAAATCCGCACCGTCGCCGCCCGGCTGCTCGCAGAGGAGAAGATCGATTACCTGGACATGTCGCTGTGGGATTGCTTCAAGGAGCCGGAGGATTCGGCGCTTCGCGGGCGCACGCTGATGTCGTACTTCGCGGATTTGCCCCGCCGTTCGGTCCGTCTGGGCGCGGCCGGCAAGATCGTGAGCGGCGCCGACGCCGCCCGGGTCCTCGCCGCCGGCATGGACTTCGTCGTCGTCGGCCGCTCGGCGGTGCTGCACCACGATTTCGCGCGGCGCGTCGCCGCCGATCCCGCATTCGTGCCGGTGCCGACACCAGTCAGCCCGGAGTATCTGCGGAGCGAGGGCCTGAGCGACCCCTTCATCAGTACATGCGGCACTGGAAAGGGTTCGTGACCGATCCGGTCGAAGAGCCCGCATCGGTCTGAACTCCAGCTTGATGAGCAAGCCCGCGATTCGCGTGTCTGAGGCCGAAGCAGCGAACGACTTTCCGTCGCTCCTGGCACAGGTGCGCGCCGGCGCTGAAGTTGTAATCGAGCGAAATGCCGAAGCCGTGGCGGTGCTTCGTCCGGCCGCGCCGAGTGTCCGGCTGCTATCGGAGTCGCTTCGCCTGGCAAAGGAGCGCGGCGCGAACAACGCTCGACGATGAGTTCACGCCGCCTGCGTGGGACTAATCCTCGATTTGAGTGTCGCGATTGCGGCCGAGCGGGCGCGTGCCTTCAAGCGAGCTTTGAGGAAGGGAATGCCTTGCGCGTCGGCGGCCCCAATGGTTCGAGGAACATCTGTTCGGCGGCCAGCTTCGCACTCAGTGACGCACATTTAGAAATTCGGAGCGGAAGGTCACAACATGAGCCACCGCGTCCTCTCGATCGTCATCACCGCCCTCTGTTGCACCGCTGCGTTTGCTCAAACCCCCACCTTCAGACTGCAGGTCGAGTACGTCGAGGTGGACGCGCGGGTCACGGACTCGAAGGGAAACTTCGTCCGAGATTTGACGAAGGAGGACTTTCAAATCCTCGAGGATGGCAAGCCGCGACCGCTTGCCGCGTTCTCGCTGGTAGACATCCCCACCGACCAGGCCGTCTCTTCGTCGGTTTCGATTGAGCCGGACGTGCAGAGTAACGAGCGCCGCTTCGACGGCCGCGTCTACGTGATGATCCTCGACGATGCGAGTACCGCTCCCGATCGGACGGCTCGCACGAGGAATGCTTCGCGCCGGTTTATCGAGCAGCATCTCGGTGCCAACGACCTGATGGCTATCGTATTTACCTCGGCGACCGGTGAGGCGGCCCAGGACTTCACGGCTGACAAACGGTTACTCCTGGCCGCCGTCGACAAGTTCACCGGCCAGGAGGTACCCGAACGCACGTTGCCCCAACCGATCGGCCCAGGCACGTTCACCACTGGACCGCCCGCGCCAGGGGCGTTGCCGCCTCAACCGCTCGAGCCAGTCGTCATCGGCGTCAACGCCTGTGCCCCTCTGCCTACCTTCACGGCTGCTGGAAATAGGGAGTCCCTCGCTGACGGGAACGTGACGGTGACGACGCTCGGCAGAGTGGCGGCATGGCTCAACGGGATAACCGGCCGGAAGAAGGCCGTGATCTTCGTGAGTGATGGGTTTGTGGACCATCCAGCCATGCTCGCCGATGACGTTCGTCCCACCGGCCGGATCGGCCTGTACGAACCTGAACATCTACGCGGTCGACATGCGTGGACCCGGCGTGACCCAAACCCCGACCGACCAGTTGACCATGCTCACCGAGAACACTGGCGGGTTTGCGGTGATGGACAACAACGATATCGGCCGTGGCTTCGACCGAATCGTCGCCGAGAACACCACCTACTACATGCTGGCCTACTACCCGTCGAACGCGCGCGACGGCAAGGTGCACCCGATTGACGTGCGCGTCAAGCGACCTGGCGTCACGGTACGAGCGCGACGCGCGTTCGCGGCGCCCAATGGCGATTCGCCGCCGCCACGGTTCGCGGCGAACGTCAAGACGACTTCCGGGACTGTCGGGGCGTTGAATAGCCCGGTTCCGCTCAGCGACCTGCGTATGCGCATGTTCGCGGCGCCATTCGGAGCGGCGCCGCAAGCGCAGGTGTTGGTCGGGATCGATTTCGTCGGACGCGACCTGCCGCTCGACACTGGTGGAGCCGTCGAGATCGCCTATTTGGCCGTTGACGCCAAGGGCATCGAACATGGTTGGCGTACCGACCGCTTGAACTTGAACCTCAACGCGGGCATGCGGACGCGCGCGGAGCAGAGCGGTGTTCGAGTCCTCAGGCTCATGCAGTTGCCCCCGGGACGCTACCGGTTACATGTGGCGGCACATGATCCAGCCCGGAAGCTGTCCGGGTCACTCCTCTACGACCTGGATGTGCCGGATTTTGCGAAGACTGACTTCGCCATGAGCGGGGTCGCCCTCATGTCCAAATCCGGCGCGGCGACGGTGACGGCGCATGTGGACGAAGAGATCAAGGCCATGCTGCCAGGGACGCCGACTGCAGCCCGGAGTTTTCCCCAGGACGACGAGCTCGCCGTGTTTGCCGAAGTGTATGACGACGGGGCTCGGCCGTGGCATCAGGTTGAAGTCGTGACGACCGTTCGATCGGCCGAAGGAGACGTCGTGTTCGAGAGGACCGACGATCACGAATCCAACGAATTCAAGGGAACGCGGGCGCGCGTTGCGCCACACGACCCGGATCCCGTTCAAGACCTTCGAGCCCGGAAGCTACGTCTTGAGCGTGGAAGCGAAGTCGAGCCTCGATGCGGACCCCACGATCGTTCGGCAGGTGCCGTTCACGGTGACGGCGGTCGAGCCGGGGCGTTAGCATCAGCCACGAGGCGACGCTTCGCTGAATCGATCCAGCGACTCGGCGGCGAGGAGCAAGCGCAGCTTGAAATGAATCTGCGGCATGTGACGATAGCAACATTAGGACGGTGTTGCGGTTAGCATACCGCCCGTTCTCGGACCCGCTCGGCCCTTCCCCCTTCGACAGACGATCAGGGCTGCTCCGACTTCTTCCTGACGCCGCTGCGCAGGAACTCGTTCCTCGACGTGATGCCGATGTCGTTGCCGAGGTAATCGTCCTTTCCGACTTCTTCCATCCAGAGCGTCGGGCCGGTGCCGATCGAGGTCTGGAAGAAATGCGCCGAGGCGTCTGGCGCCGCGCCGTGCCAGTGTTCGATGCCCGGGCCCGCATACTCGGTGTCGCCCTTATGGAGCGTACGAATGCGCTCGCCGCGTTTCTGGACCCGCCCTGTTCCGTCGAACAGCATCATGATTTGCCCGCCCGCATGGCAGTGCCAGTACGAGCGCATGCCGGGCTGCCAGATCGCGCCTGGCGCCGGTTGTCCGTTGATGACGATTTCCGGGACGGGCTTCTGCGTATAGACGCCTGTCGCCTGCACGGCCATGGCCTGTCCGGGACAGGTGCCGGCGGCGGCGGGCGGCGGCGGGGCCTGCGCTTGCGCATCCCGCTGGGCAGAGCCAGTGAATCTGGTCGCGATGACCAGAACGAGCGCGAAGAGAATCGGCAGCGAGAGTCGGCCGATGGTGTTCATCGAAGTCTCCTATTCCGAAAGCAGCGCGAACGTCCAGATTGATCCGCCGGTTGGCACCATGTCGGTCGTGTAGCGGCTTGCCAGCAAGCCGCCGCGTCCAGACGCGACCGTCACGAATTGGCGGCCCTTGTGGGTATACGTGATCGCCGTGGCGTTGATGCTCGACCCGGTCTTGAACTGCCACAACATCGCGCCGGTCGCTTCGTCGAGCGCCACGAACTCGCCGGTCAGCTTGCCGGTGAAGACCAGGCCGCCGCCCGTGACCAGCATCCCGGCCGCGCTCGGCAGATCCGGCAGTGGCACCTCCCACTTTTTCTGACCGCTCAACGGATCGATGGCGACGAAATGACCGAGCACGTCGCCCGGCTTGAACGTCGGGTTCCTGCTGGTGACGCCGGTCGAGCTCGCGCCGACGGCCTGCGGTTTCCCGGCGGGCGGCGCCAGCTTCTGGATGCGCGGCACGTTCCAGGTGCTCGCATAGATGAGCCCGGTGTTCGGGTTGAACGCGATCGGTACGGCGTTGGTGCCGCGCGACGGAAAAATCTGGACCTCTTCTCCAGCGAGAAACCGGTTGTAGAGATCGGTGAGCACCGGCCGGCCGGTGGCGAGGTCGACGCGCGAGGCCCAATTCACTTGGACGTACGGATGCGCCGCGATGAGCTTGCAGTTCGTCCGATCCAGCACGTACAGGAAGCCGTTCTTGTTCGCCTGGATCATCACCTTCCGCAACTGGCTCTCGATGCGGATGTCGGCGAGGACGTTCTCGTCGGTGCCGTCGACGTCGTAGACGTCGTTGGGCGTGTACTGGAAATGGCAGACGACTTCGCCGGTCTTGGGCCGGATTGCCAGCACGCTGGAGGCGAACAGGCTGTCCAGCGCCCCTCGCGGCCTGGGATCGTACGGCTCCGCGTTGCCTGTGCCCCAGTACACGAGATCGAGCTCCGGATCGTACGAGCCGGAGCGCCACGTCGGCGCACCGCCGTGCATCCAGGCGTCGTTGTCCTTCGGCCAGGTCTCCGAGCCAGGCTCGCCCGGCGACGGAATCGTGTAACGGCGCCACAACTTCTTGCCGGTCTCGGGGTCCCAGCCGTCGAGGAAGCCACGAGTGGTCGATTCGCCCCCGGCCATTCCGGAGATGAGCACCCCGTTGGCGACGATCGGCGCGCCCGTCGCGTAGTAGCCTTCCTTCGCGTCGGCGAACTTCTGCTTCCAGACCTGCTCGCCGGTCTTCATGTCGAGCGCGAGCACGTGGTTGTCGAACGTCACGCGGTACACCTTCCCGTTGTAGATCGTTGCCGCCCCGCGCGTGATCGGCGCGCCCCGCGTGCCCGGCTCGAGCTCCACGGGCGTCCGCCAGATCTGACGGCCCGTCTCCACATCCAGCGCGAAGGTCCATTTGCCGTTGATCACATACATCACGCCGTCGTAGATCGTCGGCGTGGCCAGCTCGCCCAGGTCGTTCATCACGCTGGTGCTCCAGATCGGCACCAGTCGCCGGATGTTGGTCTTGTTGATTTCGCGGAGCGGGCTGTAGCTTTTGCGGTCGTAGCCAAGGCTCTGCGTCAGCACGTGTTCCGTGTTCTTGCCGTCGCTGACGAGCTCCGCGGTGGACTGGGGGGTTCCTGTGCCGGGCCACAGGCACGCGAGGATCGTGAGCAGCCACAACTTCTTCATGATCTGGCCCCTCGGTGCGCGACGATTAGGCCGGACCTTTCAGGTCCGCCAATGTGTGTGGCTGAAGTACTGAAGTATAACGACAGCCCCTTTAGGTAGGCCGACCCTTTCAGGGTCGGCATTATAGCGACACCTTCCCTCTTCGACAGTGCGGATAAGGCCGTCGTCCGCGCCCGATTCTTCGGCAGCTCGCCACCGATTGGCAAGCGGAAACGGCTGCGGGCACGAGCGACGGCGTCCAGCGGTAACACCACTCCCCGCCGCGACGCCACGCCTTCACCAGGCGGCGTCGAATTCAGGGGCGTCTTGCGACTGATCGTCGGTGAAGTCCAGGTGTCTGGGTGGTGCCCGCGCGGGTCGCGGCTCGGGTAGGTCAGTGGGCAGCCCGAGGTGTCGCAGGATGCGCAGGATCACCGACGCCTGGTCTATCAGAGCCACGAGACGCAGCCGCCCCCGCAGCGCGGACATGCCAGGACGTCGACTCCGAACGTGCATCGCATCAGCTCGGCCCACTGATATCCGCCGGCCCTGGAGGCTTTGACGGAGTTCGCGTCCCCGGCGGGCTGCCGCGACGAACTCCCGTCGGCGACGACACCTTCGGCGATGGCCGGGACCAGTGCGGACCGCCAGGCGGCGCGCGGGCCCAGGACACCGTAGTAGAGAATCAGGTTGACGCGCGGCCGGGGCGTCAGGGACCGGGGTGGAGGTTTTGCAGCGATCGGATGGCCTCGAAAAGCCTAGCGAACCCGCGGCTTTACTAACTTAGGGAAGGCTTCACATCTTTACTCGCACTCACCTTGCCATCTTTTCGTTCCATGCCATTGAGCTTGACGTAGGACCAGTACGCTTCATTTGCCGCCCCCAAGCACGCATCAAGGAGCCGCTGACGCGCGGTCGGCTTTTGTTTGGGCTGTCGTCAGCGGGACCAAACCCCGATCCTTCGTGGAAGTCGCCTTCGCCCAGCTTCTCGAGGACTTCGAACGGACCGAGCCGCGCGCCGGCTGCAACGCCATGGCTGCGGATTCTACAGATCGAGCATCCAGATGTCGCCGCGATAGTTTCCGAGCAGGAACACGATCTGATCGCCTGCGACGATGGGCGCGGCGGCGCTGATCATCGCCGGCACGATGGTTTCCGACAGCGAGAGCACGTCGATCGGCTCTGCGCCGACGCGTCCGTCTGCCTGGATCGAAGGCTCGGGCGACCACGCGGTTTCGGATATCAACCGTCGGCGTCGTCGGCAGGTAATACAGCAAGACGTCCGTCTCGCGACCAGAACGGGTGGCTGGCCGCAGTGTCGACGAGGTATCCACGCCGTTTCCGCGGCCGCGTGACCGTCGTCGAGCCGCGCGACGAGCACTGAGGGAGATCCACCTGGCGGCGTGGCGTCGAACGCCAGCCACTGGGCATCGGGCGAAAGACGAGGGTTCGACAAGCGGCGATCGCCGGACGACAGCAGCGGGCGCTGCGTCGCGTTGCGCGTGTCGAGGACGACAAACGAGTTCAGTCCCGAACCAAAGGTCTCGGCCAGCAGCAGATCGTCGTCGAGCCAGAGCCGTGCACGGCCGCCGCAGTCTTCGAAAATCTGCCGGGACGCTCCATCCGCGAGATTCCCACGAACACGGGACGTCGGACGGGTGGTCCTGGAACCAGCGTGCCGAACGCGATCCGTTTGCCGTCGAGCGAGATCACGGGAAAGCCGCGATTGACGCCGGCCTCCCCGTCGAGGATCGTATCGGTGCCGCGCTGCATATCTCTGACGCGCAGTTCGACGCCGCTCGATCCTGCGGCGAAATACGCGAGCGTATTCCCGTCACGAGACACGGAGAAATGACTGACGAAGC
The DNA here is from genome assembly GCA_963720005.1 of uncultured Acidobacteriota bacterium. Lineage (GTDB taxonomy): Bacteria > Acidobacteriota > Vicinamibacteria > Vicinamibacterales > CAVVIG01 > CAVREM01. The sequence continues at coordinate 167,097 of CAVREM010000058.1, forward strand.
CAGCGCCGCGGGTCAGAGCGTCGAGGAGCGCCCTCGGCCTTGCCGGTGCTTGCGTCGATGCCGACCGACCACATGTTCGTATCGGTGTGCACACCGACGAAGCCCAGTCGCTGGCGAGACACCGTCGGGAAGAACGCGGACTCGCCCCCCGGCGTCATGAGCTCCGGCGGGCCACTGGGCTCGAACGTCGTCGGCGAGACGCGTTGCCGCCACACGTGGATGCCTTGCCGTCCTGCCGCCGTGAAGAAGATCGAATCGCCCGTCCAGGCGATCGCCATCGAGATGACGACCAGGTCCCGCTGTCGCGCCTGCCGCAGCACGCCGCGTATCGACCGGCGCGCCGCCATCCACCGGCACGATCCAGCAATCGCGATCGGCCGAGGGATCCGGATGACCGACGACGAGCAGATGGCGGGAGTCGTCCGACCATGTGGCGGACGAGATATCCACGAGGCCCGTCGCCAGCACGCGTTCTTTGCCGTCGCCTGAGACGAGTCGAACAGCGTCGGGCGAATCGATGGCGAGATACACGAGCCACTTGCCGTCCGGCGAGAACCGTCCGTTTCGCGCCGCACGCTTCAACACACGCGGCTGCCCGCCGAGTGCCGGCATCTCATACACGTGCCGGGTCGAGTCGGCCGCGGCGCTGAAGATCACGCGCGTGTCGTCCGCGGAAAACGTGGGCTCTTCGCACTCGCGCATGCTCGTCGTGAGCTGCACGGCGGCACCGCCCACCTGCTGCAGCCACACCTGCGGCGTCGCACCATCCTGTCCTGCATCCGACACGTAGACGACCATGCGCGCGTCCGACGACAGCGCCGGCCAGAACGTCGCCGCGGTGGTACTGGTGACGCGCTGCAGACGCGGTTCAGCGACTGCGGCGGCTCGCGAGCGGCGGCTTCTCCGTCGGCGCGATCTGACGGCTGTTCCACCAGTCGGTCAGCTCCGCCGGATCGGCGAAGACGCTGCCGCGCTCGGCGTGGGCCAGGCGATGCACGGGAAGGCCTTCTTCGCGTTCCCAGCGTTGGACCGTGCGGATGCCTCGTCCGAGATACGCGGCGATTTCCTTCCATGAATCGAGCCGGCGGCGCTCGCCCGCGCCTTCTGCGGCGGACCGCCCGGGGTCACTCATCGCATCGACAGGATAGCGCAGCCGGGTGCGCCATTAGACGCCATCGGCGGCTCGACGCCTGATGACGCTTGAGCGCTCGCGAGCGGCAGTAGGAGACTCGAATCGCGAGTGGACATCGAGACCGTCCATTCGCGTGAAACAAGGAGGGTTCCATGTCGATGCATTTGAAGGTTCTGGCGTCGTTGTCGGTCGGTGTCGCGTGCTGATTGTCGCCACGGCGGTGACGTCGACCGCCGACGACCCACGAGCAGCGTTCGAAGGGGTGTGGCGAACCGTGGAGGTCGTGCGTCTCAGGTCCGACGCCTCAGGACGTTCAGGCCAGGTGCGACGCTGGCCATCTTTCACGGAAGGCACTACAGCCGGGTCGAGGTGCATGCTGAAGGCGCACGCCCGGTGCTGAAGGATCCGGCGGCGGCATCAGCGGACGAACTGCGCGCGGTATGGGGCCCGTTCGTCGGCGAGGCCGGCACGTTCGACCTGAGTGGCAACGTCGTCACGATGCAGGCACATGGTGGCGAAGAATCCCGCGGCCATGACGAACGGCGCGACCAGCGTCTATACCTACCAGCGAAACGGCGACACCCTGACGCTGACGCAGGTGCGCACGCACTCGGGCCCGAGTCCCGCTCCCGTGACGATCAAGCTGGTGCGCGTCGAATGACGCGGCTTCGACGGCGGCCGGGGCGCGCAGCGGGGCCTCGGCCGTCGAGATCGTCGGCGTGGCGCCAGTCCGGTCTCAGTCGTAGCGGAGCGCTTCGAGCGGAGCCACCTCTGTCGCGCGCCGCGTCGGCATCCAGCACGCCAGCAAACCGATCGCGGCGAACAGGACGCCGGCCGTTGCCAGCATGACCGGATCCGTCGGCTCGACTTCGAACAGAAACGCCCGCAAGTGCTCGCGACAGGACGAATGCCGCGGCGATCCCGCTCACCACGCCGCCCGCGATCAAGCGAAGTCCATCGGTCAGAATCAGCGACCGGATGTCTCCGCGCTGCGCGCCGACCGCGCTGCGGATGGCGATTTCCCGGCGGCGTGATGCGACCGACAGCGACAACACGCCATAGATCCCGACCACGGTCAGCAGCGTGCCGATGACGGCGAACCCGACGAGCAGCTGCATGGCGAACGTGCGCGATGCCAGCGAATCGTCGCGAATCTGCTCCATCGTCTTGACGTTTTCCGTGGCGGCCGTCGGATCGACCGTTCGCAGCTCGCGTTGGACGGCGGCCGCGATCGAACGGGGATCTCCGGCGGTCCGCACAATCAGATCCTTGGAGAACGCCGATCGCTGCCAGAGCGACGCGTAAATCTCCGGTTCGGCGGCACGGGTCAAATCGTTCGTGCGTCCGTTCATGACGACGCCGACGATCTCGGCCGGCGGGCTGTCCCGGGTGAATAGCCAGATCTTCTTGCCGACGGCCGTGGTGCCCTTGAAGTACTTCTCCGCCAGCGACTGGTTGACGATGGCGACCAGCGGGGCTTCGCGCCCGTCGGTGTTGCGAAAGTCGCGCCCTTCGATGAGGTTCAAGCCGAGCAGCGAAAAGTACCCCGGCGTCACCGATCGCAGGGGCATCGCCAGCTGATCGGCTGCCCTGAACTGCGGGCGGTTGCCCTTCGAGCTCGACCGAGCCGGGCCAGTTGTTGCCGGTGAGCGGCACGCCCCACGCGAAGGCGGCGCCCTCGACGCCCGGCAGCGTCGAGACGCGCTCCAGCGCGCGCGTATGAAAGCCCATCCAATCGCCTTGCACCGCCGTCACGGTCATCGACAGGATGTGCTCGACGCTATAACCGGACGCGACCTTCGAGACGTTCATCATCGTGCGGATCAGCAGCCCTGCGCCGACGAGCAGCGCGAGCGTCAGCGCCGTCTGCGCGATCGTGACGCCGGCCAGCAGGCGCCGTTCGACGCGTCCCGCGCTCGTTTTCGGCCCGGCACTTTTGAGGATCGCCATCGGATCGAGGCGCGAGGCGCGGATCGCCGGCACCAGGCCAGCCAGTACCGCCGCCAGGATCGCTCCGCTGAAGCCGAACGCCAGGACGGGCCAACCGGTTGACACCGCATCGAGGCGTGGAATCGCGTGTCCGCCGATGGTCTTGAAGAGCGTCACGATCGCGAACGCCAGCCCCACCCCGAGCGCGCCGCCGCCGAACGCGAGCAAGAGGCTTTCCGCGGCGGCCTGACGGAACAGCGCAAGGCGCCCGACGCCCAGCGCGCTGCGCACGCCGTACTCGGGCTGACGCTGAAGCCCGCGCACCAGCAGCAGCGCCGCGACATTTCCGCAGGCAATCAACAGCACGAGCGCCGAAGCGCCCAGCAGCGGCAACAGGATGCGGCGGCCGTCGCCGTTCATTTCAACCCGCAGCGGCTGTAACCGCGGACTGATGCCGCTGAAGTCGGGATCGGCCTCCGCCTGCCGCGCGGCCAGGAGTCGAAGCTCGGTTTGCGCCTGGTCGAGCGTCGCCCCGCTTCGGAGGCGAGCGACCAGATCCCAGGTCGACTGCTTGAGTCGTTCCGGGTTCGGCGTCGCCGGCATCCAGAAGTCGACGTGGCCGTTGACGTTGTAGTTCGGCTCCTGTGCCGTCGCCGGCGACGGCAGAAAGCGAATGCCAGGAGGCATCACCCCGACGATCGTCGGCGGGACCTCGCGGCGGCTCATCCGCAGCGGCTTGCCGACGATGTCCGGGTCGCCGTTGAATTTCCGCTGCCACAGGTCGTATCCGATGACGATCACCGGCGCGGCCGGAAACCCGGTTTCCGAATCCAGGAACGTCCGCCCGAGCACCGGCTGCACGCCGAGCACGCGAAAGTAGTCGCGTGTGACGACCATGCCCTCGAGCGACTCACTGCCCTCTTCCGAGACGAGAAAGTTGAACGTCCAGCCGTACGCCGCGATGCCTTCGAACGAGCTGGCCTCCTTCTGCCATTCCATCCACTGCTGCGCCGGCCAGCGCCGGACGCCGGTCGAGGACTGCCCGTCGGTCCGGACGGACTGGATCAGGGCGAGCTGTTGCGGATCTTTGTAGGGAGGCGGCGTCAGCAGGACGCCCTCGATCAGGCTGAACACCGCAGCCGTCGAGCCGATGCCGAGCGCCAGCGTCAGTACGGCAAGGGCGGTGAAGCCAGGCTGCTTGCCCAGCATCCGGAGACCGAAGCGAAGGTCCTGCAGCATACGCCTCCCTTGTGAAGCCCGGTCGAGGATACGAGGATATGTTTGACGGGCCGGCAAGGAGAAAAGTTGGCTGGCGCGAAGCGCTCACACGGGAGGCATGAACGTCCCGATCACACCCAGGATCAGAAGAAGCCCACCTCCCAGGATCACCCTCCAGCCATACGGCACGCCAGCCTCCGTTGCCACATCACCGATGTTTCTGAACAGGAAAAAGTTCCAGATGGGTGCAAAGAACAGTCTCCAGAATGGGCTCAGGCGTTCGCCCGACGCTCTCTTGAGGCGCTTCCAGTTCTGATAGATTCAGTAAAACTGGTACAGGCCGAAGCTGCAGAGCGAGAGAACGATGAATTTGTGAGTCGCGACCGGGAACAACGGGTACTCGAGAAGCGGCGGCGCTGACGAGACGACGGTGTCGCGATGATCGACGAGATCGATGATCGGCATGGCGGCGACTGTCCTCCTGACCCGCTACTGCGCAAACCGTGATCGGGAACAGGCTCAGAACGAACCGAGTACAGATCCCGATCGATGACGTCATCTTCACTTCGCCGCATGGCGTTCACGATCGCCCTCGTCCTGCTCGCCGGCGGGCTCGCCCTCCCGTCGTCGATCCTCGGCGCCGCTGGCCCTCGACTCCGCTCAGGGCAGGCCAGACTCGCGCGAGCGCACCGGCTACGCTGCGCATCTATCTCGCCCGCCACGGCCAGACCGACTGGAACGTCGAAGGACGCATGCAGGGCGGCACCGACATGCCGCTCAACGCCACCGGGCGGCAGCAGGCGGCCGCGCTCAAGGATCACCTGAAGGACGTGCGCTTCGACGCGGTCTACTCCAGCACCCTCAGCCGGAGCCGCGAAACCGCGGAGATCGTGCGCGGGCAGGTGCCGCTCACCAGCCTGGCCGGCCTGGGTGAACGCCGATTCGGAAAGTTCGAAGGCCTGTTAAGCAACGCGCCGGATACCGGTCCCGAGTTCCAGCGGCGGCGATGGGACCCGCAGGACGCGCTGGACGGCGGAGAGTCGTGGGTCGCGTTCACCGATCGGGTCCGCTCGGCGCTTCAAGCGATTCGGACCAAGCATCCCTCCGGGGCGATTCTCCTCGTCGGGCACGGCGGCACCAACCAGGCCATCCTTCAGATTCTGCTCGGTCTCTCGCTGGACGACACGCGATCGATCACGCAGGCCAACGACGAGCTGTATCTCATCGAGCTGGACGGGACCGGCGCTCCCCGGCTGTGGAAGCTCGTCACCGCGGCCAATCTTCGAGATCTGTAAGGTCAACTTCTCAGTTTTCGCAGTTCGTCGATCTCCCGCTGCCATCGCCCGGCGAGCGCCTTGCCGTAGATGACGATCGCAATATAGAGGAACATGAACAAGCCCACGAGCGCAGCGGAGATCGACCAGTCGATCGGTTTGGGGCCCACTGCGAATCCGATGCTGTAGAGCACCAGGCCTGGAATCGCCAGACCAATGCCCCACGGCCACGAAAGCGCGATATCGCGCTGGCGCTCGAGTTGCCGTTGGTGACCCTCGATGAGCGCGTGCGAATCGGCTGCGCCCGACGCGACCGCCATGACGCCATAGCGGCGCAGCCAGTAGATTGAGAGCAAGGCCCAGCCGACCATCAAGAGACATCCGAGGCGGGTCAGAGGGCCGCGGAGCGTGACAGCACCGAACGCAAACGCGAGGGCCACCAACACGAACGACAAGTGATCCCGCAGGTTCCGCCGGCGAATGGAAGCCTCGAGATGCTCGGCCCGCGCGCGGAGCTGCTCGGGCGTCATCGCCAACGCCGGAACCGTCTGCCCCGCCCAGATCTCACGCAGCTGTTTGTCAGTCATGTCGATCTCCAGCCTACGGCGGACCTGAAGGTCCGCCCTACCGCTCCATTCGAAAGCGGCGCTGCAGCACCTTCTTGATGCGATGAACCTTCTGCGCGACGTTGCCGGGCGACAGGCCAAGCACGTCGCCGATCGACGCCGCGTCCAGATCCTCCAGGTAGAGGAGGATCACGTCGCGATCGATCGGTTTGAGCTGCCGGATCAGCTCGCGCAGCCGTTCGGTGACCTCCTCCTCGTCTTGCCGCCGCTCGACAGGCGATTCCTCTCCACGCTCTTCGAGCTGCTCGAGGCTGACGAGATGCGCGCTCCGGAATTTTCGATGCCGGCGCACGAAGCTCGAGGCCGCGTTGTGCGCCACACGGTAGACCCAGGTGCGCAGCGAGCACTGATTCCGGAAAATCGCGAAGCTGCGCCAGACGGCGACATGGATGTCCTGCAACAGGTCCTGCTGCAGACCACTATCCCGCTCATAAGCGGCCGCCAGGCGCGCGATCGCCGGCCCGAATTCGGCGATGGCGCTGGCGTAGAGATCGTCCTGACCCGGCGGTGCGACCGCGAGGTCTGGGACGGGGCGGCCGTGGCGCGCAGGCGCACTCATGTCAAGGTAGTCGCCGGACGCCCGGATTCCTGACAACCCAAGGAAACCTCAGAATCACGCCATAATCAACTGATGCAGCGAGACGAAGCGGGTTCATCATGAGGCGGTCCTGGATTGGATGTCTCGCGCTGTCGGTGGCTGTCGGCGCGGGGCGCGCGGCCCTGGCCCGAGCGCAGTCAGGCCTGGCGCTGCCGCAAACCGCTTCGGAGCTCACCGTCTCGGTACACTCCCGAACGATTCAGCCCGGTGCCGTCGTGCGGCTGGACGTGTCGTGCACGTGCAAGCCGTCCGGGCGGCCTGCCACCGCGCGGGTGTTCGATCGCGAGATCCCGCTCGTTCCGATTCGGGATGGCGCCGCGTGGTCGGGTCTGATTGGTGTCGATCTCGAAACCGCCCCGGGAACGTATCCAGTTCAGGTCGCAGCCGAATCGGCCGACGCGCGGCCGCTGACCGCGACACATCCGCTCGCCGTCGCCGCCAGGCGGTTTCCCACGCGTCGCCTTCGGGTCGCTCCAGTCTACGTGGAGCCGCCAGCCGCCGAAATCGAACGCATCGCCGCCGACGCCGCACGGCTCGATGCGCTCTTCAGGACCACGACGGGGCAGTCGCTTCCCGGACGGTTCGAAGCGCCGATCGCCGCCGCGCCGCAGGACACGTTCGGCGCGCGCAGCATCTTCAACGGACAGTCGCGCAGCCCTCATGCCGGCGTCGACTTCCGCGCACCACCTGGTACTCCGATCGCTTCTCCGGCAGCGGCCGTCGTTGTATTGGCCGACGATCTCTTCTTCACCGGCCGGACGGTCGCATTGGACCACGGGCTCGGGTTGATTTCCGTCCTCGCCCACTTGTCGAAGATCGCCGTGCGTGTGGGAGACGCCGTACAAGCCTGGCGATGTCGTGGGAGAGGTCGGCGCCACCGGCCGTGCCACCGGACCGCACCTGCACTGGAGCGTGCGCCTCAATGGAGCGCGAGTCGACCCGATGTCGCTTATCGAGGTCCTGGGCGCCGAACGCTGATCCCACAGACCGGTCAGGCTCTCCGCACGTCGTAGCGCAGCTCCACCATCCCGCTCTTGTATGCCTTCGTCTCGACAAGGTGCAAGGCGACGTCCTTGTCGAGCCCCTCGAAGAACGAGATACCGGCCCCAATCAGGATGGGCACAATCGAATAGCGAACTTCGTCCGCCAGGCCGAGTCGAAGGCACTCACCGGATACTGCCCCACCCCCGGCGAACCAGATGCTGCGGAAGTTCGGCTTCAACCTCTCGTTCACCAAGGCCGTGAGGTCGCCCGAGTAGAACTCGACGGTCTCCCTGGTCTTCCGCAGCGCGCGACTGGTGAGGACGAAGGTCGGCTTGTCGCCGTAGGCCCAACCGAACCCCTTGGCCTCGAAATCCAATGCGGTCTCATAGGTTCGCGAACCCATGACGTAGCAGTCGATCGTCTTGAGGAACTCCTCGACGAACTCCGGGGCCATGGTGTCCCCGCCTTCGAAGTGGTCCGAGGTTTCCAGCCAGTCCACGCTTCCGTTTTTTCGAGCGATGAAGCCGTCGAGACTCGCCGCCATGTGGATCGTTACACGGGAGTTTGTGTTCTCCATCGTCACGCCTCTACGCTGAGTGCGATGATCTAGTGGCCGCCCGCAGGCGGCTGTGCGAGAACCCGTACGCGAAGTAGATCGCCAGCCCGAGCACGAGCCAGATGCCGAAGCGCTCCCACGCGTGCCGCGGCAGCCCGAGCATGACGTAGACGCACGCGGCCGCCCCGGCGATCGACACCAGCGGCAGCGCGGGGACGCGGAACGGACGCGGCCGATCGGGATCGGTCGTCCGCAGGACGAGCACGCCGATGCAGACGATCGCGAACGCCGACAGCGTGCCGATGTTCGTCAGGTCGTAGATCTCGTTCTCGTCCATGAACAGCGCGCCCACCGCCACCACCAGCCCGGTGACGACCGTCGTCACATGCGGCGTCCGATACCGCGGGTGGACCCGCGACGCCCACGCGGCAGCAGGCCGTCGCGCGCCATCGCGAAGAAGATCCGCGGCTGGCCGTACTGGAAGACGAGCAGCACGGCGGTGAGGGACACGACGGCGCCGAACGCGACGATCGCGCTGGCGGTCGGGAGCCCCGCGAGCTGCAGCGCCTCGGCCAGCGGGTCGGACGCCCGCAGCTGCTGGTACGGCACCAGCCCGGTCGCGACGATCCCGACGACGACGTAGATCACCGTGCAGATGGCGAGCCCGCCGAGGATGCCGATCGGCATGTTGCGCTGCGGATCGCGCGTCTCCTCGGCGGCGGTCGAGATCGCGTCGAAGCCGATGTACGCGAAGAACACGATCGCCGCGCCCTGGTGGATGCCGCGCCAGCCGTTCGGCGCGAACGGCACGAAGTTGTCGGGGTTGATGTGCGCGGCCCCGAGCACGACGAACAGCGCCAGCACCAGCAGCTTCACGACGACCATGATGTTGTTCGCGCGCACGCTCTCCTTGACGCCGATGTAGAGCAGCCACGTGATCAGCATCACGATGACGAACGCCGGGATGTTCAGGAGGATCGGAATGCCGGCGACGCGCGGCGCGGTCTGCAGCAGCCCGTGGATCTCGGGATCGGAGCTGAGGAGCGCCGTCCGGTAGCCGTGCGTCAGGAAGTCCGGCAGGTGGATGCCGAAGGCGGTCAGCAGCGACGAGAAGTAGCCGCTCCACGCGATCGCGACCGCGATGTTGCCGACCGCGTACTCGAGGATCAGGTCCCAGCCGATGATCCACGCGACCAGCTCGCCGAGCGTCGCGTACGAGTAGGCGTAGGCGCTGCCCGCCTGCGGGATCATCGCCGCGAGCTCGGCGTAGCAGAGCGCCGCGAGGCCGCAGACCAGTCCGAGCAGCAGGAACGAGAGGATCAGCGCCGGCCCGGCGCCGTAGCGGACGATCTCGCCCGACGGCAGCGTCTCGCCGGCCGCCGCCGTGCCGATCGACGAGAAGATGCCGGCGCCGATGACCGCGCCGATCGCGAGCATCACCAGATCGCCGGCGCCCATCACGCGCTTCAGCGCGGGCCCCTGTTCCGCCTCGTGGAGCAGGCTGGCGATCGGTTTGCGCTGGAAGAGTTGTGACATGCGTTCGCGGCGGCGACCCTGAACGGGTCGCGCCTGCATCGCCGGCGCGCGATCGCGTAGGCTCGACCGCTCTCAGCGGTCGGCATCGGCGGGCCTGCCAATTCACGCCGCGAGTCGATAGGCGGTCTCATTGGAACACACGACGAGGCCGCCGTGTGGATCGAACGCGACGCCGACAAGGCCGGCGCCGGCGAGCACCAGCTCCGGCTCGCCGTGGGGCGGGACCCGATACAGGCCGCTCTCGCCGGCGAGCGCTTCGACGACGTGCAGCTTGCCGCGGGGGTCGAGGGCGAGACCCTGCGGGCGGCCGAAGCGGGTCGTCACGGGCGATACGTGGCCGGCCGGATCGATGCGATACACCGCGTCGTAGGGCGCCAGCGTCGGCACCGACACGAACAGCGTGTCGTCGTGCGCCATCGCGAGATGGAACGCCGCGACGCTCGCCGGCAGCGTCGCGAACGGGCTGGCGGTGCCGTCGCGATGCACCTTGAAGATCGTGCCCGATCGATCGCCGACAAACAGCGTGCCGTCGCGCGCGAACGCCAGCCCGCACGCGACGCCCAGATCGGTCGCGAACGGTTCCACCGATCCGTCGTCGTTCACCCGATAGACCGTGCCTTCGAACCGGCTCGAGACGTACAACTGGCCCGACGGATCGATCGCCATCGACGTCGGGTTGACGATGCCCGACGAGAAGGTCTCGCGCGTGCCGTTCGGGCGCACGCGGAAGATCGACACGGGCACCTGCTGGCCGCGGGTGCCGCTGTAGGTCACGTAGAGGTTTCCGGCGGCGTCGAACACCGGGTTGTCCACCTGGTGCAGGCCGGTGGCCAGCGGCGTGGCGATGTCGACGAAGGCCGACTCGTCGGCCACACCGCCGATGCGCACGGGCGCGCGGCCGCTCTGCGCCAGGCCGGACGGGACGATCACCGAAAGCCGCGTCGGCGACGCGTAGACGACCCGTGCCGGCAGATGGCCGATGCGGACGTCGGGGAGCTGCGGCCGGTCGATTTCGAAACCGGCGCCGTGGATGGTGATGCGCCCGCCCTCGATGGCCCGGCCTGGCTGGACAGTGGTGACGCGGGAAGCGGACAGCATGAAGTCTGAAGTCAGCAGTGTGAAGTCTGAACGTTCAAGCGGTCAACTTGTCAGACTTCAGATTTCAGACGAGCTTCAGAGCGCTAGGTATCGTCGAGCTCGACGTTCCAGTAGAGGTAGTCCCGCCAGCTCTCCGGGGCGTTGCGGAGGCCGACCGTGATCCGGATGGCCTCCGGCGCGGGCCGGCGCGGCGGCTTGAGCAGGTGCATGCCGGCCTCGGCCGGCGTGCGGCCGCCCTTCCGGCGGTTGCAGGTGACGCAGCACGTGACGATGTTCTCCCAGTCCTTCCGGCCGCCCTGGGCGACCGGCAGGACATGGTCGAACGTCAGATCGCTCGTGGGGAACTCGTCGCCGCAGTACTGGCAACTGTGGTCGTCGCGCGCGTAGATGTTGGCACGGGAGAACGGCACGTAGTCGAAGCGCCGCTTGATCTTGACGTAGCGGAGCAGGCGGATGACCGCCGGCAGCTTGAAGGTGATGGAAACGGCGTGGATCTCGCGGTCGTACTCCGCGCACCACTTCGACCTTGCCCTGGCACCACAGCGTGACCGCCTTTTGCCAGTGGACAATCTTGAGCGGCTCGTACGACGCGTTGAGGAGAAGCGTCTGCTCCATGCGAGTCCGCTTCGAATTTTGCACGAGGCTCAGCCGGGGTGTCAAGCGAGCAGCGCCGTAAACATCTCGCAAATCTGCAGTTAGCGCGCGTACTGCCGCGGCGTCGATCGTCCGATAGGTTGGGGCACACGATGGGACAGAGGCGTAAGGAACTCGTTTGGGCAGTCGCCCTTGCCATGCTGGCGACAGGCTGCGCCTCGACCGGCGCGGTTCCCCGGCCCTTTCCGACGACCGCGTCGCGCCCGCGTGCGCCCGCGCCGCCCGAAGCCGAGTCAGCCGGTCTGCCGCTCGATCTGTACGCGCTCGTCGGCACCGCGCTCGACCTGCGCGGCGTGCGCTACCGGAACGGCGGCGCCGATCCGGGCGGGTTCGACTGCAGCGGCTTCACGCAGTACGTCTTTGCGCGGCACGGCGTGAGGCTGCCGCGGAGCGTCAGGGATCAGTTCGACGAGGGAGCGTCGGTGCGGCCGGAGGACGTGCGCGAAGGCGACCTGCTGTTCTTCGCGACCGACGGCCCGGGCGCCTCGCACGTCGCGATTGCGGTTGGCGGCGACAGCTTCGTGCACGCGCCGAGTTCGTCAGGCGTGGTGCGCGTGGAGCGCATGGCGTCGCGCTACTGGTCGGATCGGTACGTCGGCGCGCGCCGCGTCCCGTAATACGGACCGTCACCAGTAATCGTCGTCAGGAACTGCTGCCGGCAAATCGGGGAGCCGGATCGAAGGCGTAATATTCGCAACATGGCCGTTCGCCCGATCGCCCCCCACACCGGACGCTCGCCCCAGGACCTGGGGTTCGGCCCGGTCGTCTCCGATGCCACGCGACGGCGGTTCCTCAATCGCGATGGCACCTTCAATGTCAAGCGCACCGGCCTCGGCTTCGCCGAGTCGCGCTCCTTCTACCGCTACCTGCTCGACATCTCGTGGCCGCGGTTCATCTTGCACGTGGCGTACTGGTATCTGGCGACCAACGCGATCTTTGCACTCGCCTATCTGGCGTGCGGTGCGGCGGCCCTGGACGGACCGGAGGACTACGGCGCGGGCTGGCTCGGCCATCTTCTTTCGGCGTACTTCTTCAGCGTGCAGACCCTGGCCACGATCGGCTACGGCCGCATCTCGCCCATCGGCATTCCCGCCAATGTGATCGTCGCGATCGAATCACTGGTCGGTCTCGTCACCTTCGCGTTGATCACCGGGATTGCTTTCGCACGGTTCTCCAGGCCGCGCCCCGCGATTCGCTTCAGCGCCTACGCCGTCGTCGCGCCGTACCAGGGCATTACCGCCTTCATGTTCCGGCTGGCCAATACGCGCGACAATGAGCTGTTCGACGTCACCGCCGAAGTCGTGATCGCCCGCCGGCGCAGCGGCGGGCCCATCAACGAACGGCAGTTCGAATCGTTGAGCCTCGAACGGCCGTCGGTGACCTTCTTTCCCCTGTCGTGGACGGTCGTGCACCCGATTGACGAGGCGAGCCCGATGTACGGCCTGACCTCCAAGGACCTGACCGATGCCGATGCGGAGTTCCTCGTCCGGCTGACGGCCTACGACGAGACCACGGGCCAGACGGTGCATGTCCGCAGCAGCTACAAAGCCGACGAAGTGAAGTGGGGCGTGAAGTTCGTGAGCATCATCGACCGCGACAACGCCGACGGCATCATCCGAGTGGACGTCACGCGGCTCGACGAGATCGAGCCTGCTGCCCTTCCCGCCGGAAGTCCCTCTAGTTGAGCTCACCGCCTGGGCATTCACCTTGACCTTGGTTATTGTTTCCGGCGGCTGCGTTTTCTTTTTAAGGTTCTTGCTCGCCGGCCGTGGGAGCTCGGTCAACGACAGCGTGTTGCCGTCTGGATCGGTGAACCACGCGACGCGTGCGCCGCTTGGCGAAGACCAGATCCCGAGATCGTCCTGCGGCATCCCCTCGTACCGCTGGAAGACGACGCCACGCTTCACCAGGCCGCGCACGGCTTTCGCGATGTCCGGCACGATCCAGCCGAGGACTGTGTAACCCGCTGGCTGGAGCGTCTTCACGATGGCGACGCGGAGCATCGTGCCGCCGGCGTCGAACGCCAGCGCGAAGCCATCCTCGCTGACCAGGCGAAGCCCCAGCGTCTTGGCATAGAAGCGTTTCGCGCGTTTCGGATCGGTTGTCGCAACGAACGCAACGATCGGTCGTGACTTCAACATGGCCTGTTTCGCCATTTCGTTATGCGGCTCATCGGCTCGCGATCACGTGATCGAGACAAGCGGACTGCCCGCCGGGGCCGAAGCCGAAAGATATCGATACCCCACCCGACGGCGATCGCGAGGGCCGCGCCGGCGAGCGTGTCGAGGACGTAGTGGAAGCGGCCGTAGACGGTGGCGATCATCACGCTCCCGGTGAATGGGACGAGCAGGTACACGAGCCGGCGCTGGTGCCGCCAGGCCGCCAGGCTCACGACGACCAAACCCGACACGTGCGCGCTGGGGAACGCGCCGCCGCGCGCGCCGCCGCGCGCCGACATCTGATGCACGAGATCGAAGAAGAAATGGCCGGAGAGCGGTGGGCCCAGGCGCGGCGAGAGGTAGTACGGGCTGTCCACCGGCAGCAGGATGAAGAACAGGTAGCTCCCGAGCAGCGCGGTCGAGAGCATCAGCAGCAATTCGCCGAAGGCCGCGCGCCGTCCGCTGACGTACCAGTACGCGGCCACCGATGGAATGACGATCACGTAGGACAGGTAGCAGAAATGCAGGTATCGGACAACGGCACGAACGGCAGCCGTTCGCTCAGGTATAGGTTCGGTTGCCCCGCGAACAGCGCCGACTCCCAGGCGGGAATCGCCGCGGTCAACCGCCAGTCGCCAATCACCGCCGCGAGCACCTCCACTTCCTTGTACAGGAATGGAAACAGCACCAAAGGATGCCAGTCGCGAATCACGGAGAGGATCCCCGCCGGCGGCCTCGCGCGGTTCAGGATCAGCAACGACGCGGAGAGCGTGAGGTGCGCCGCGATCAGCCAGCCGCGGCCCGGAACGCCATTCCCGAGGATCGCCATCAACGCGGCCGTGATCGCCAGATACGACGCCGTCAGCGTCGTCGTCCAGCGCGCACAATCAACCGACGGCACGATCCTAGTATGCCGCCGTCGCAGCGCATGTCCGAACCTGGGAGGCCACGGTCGAATCCGCTCGCTTTTGCTTATCCAGTCACTCGAGGGATGAAGTAGTCTGGGTCCCGGCCGCTGACAGTGTGTCCGCGTGTAATCCTGTCTTCCGCTTGCTCGCGTCGTTCGACCCACCATTCTGAAGTGCAATGATCGGCCTGGCCGTGGGAGGACATATGCGGCGAATGTCGATCGTCATCCTGTCAGGGCTCATGCCGTTCGTCGCAGCCTGTGGCGCTCCGCCAGCCCGCCAGCCTCAGGCGGTTGGAGGCGCCACCGTCTTCGAGGGCGCGCGGCTGATTACCGGCGACGAGGCTCCGCCGATCGAAGACTCTGCGTTCGTGGTGCAGGATGGCAGGTTCACTTCCGTCGGCCGACGCGGCGATGTGCAGGCGCCGGACGGAGCCACTCGAGTCGATCTGACCGGCAAGACCGTCATGCCGGGCCTCATCGAAACGCATGCCCACCTGGGGTACTGGAAGGATCTGAAGCCTTCGGCCGGGAACTTCACGCGCGAGAACGTGCTGTCGGACCTGCAACGTCTCGCGTACCACGGTGTCACGGCGGTTCTGAGCATGGGGGCGGATCGTCGAGAGATCGCCTGGCCTCTCCGCGACGAGTTGCGGACGAATCCGCGCCCCGATACGCCGATGTATCTGGCGGCCGGTGGACTCGCTGCGCCGAAAGGCGGACCCTTCACACCCCTCGATGAGGCGGTTCGCGTGATTACGAACGAGGAAGACGTCCGAAAGGAAATCCAGGAACTGGTTGCGAAGAAGGCCGACTTCGTCAAAGTGTGGCAGGACAGCCGGCGTGTGCTGATGCCCCGGCCTCTGATTGAATTCCTGATTGCCGAGGCACACAGGAACAACCTTCGCGTCGTCGCACATGTTCACGCGCTGCCGGATTTCAAGCACCTGCTGGGAGCCGGGCTCGACGCGTTCGCCCATCCGACGTGGCGCCAGACAGAAGTCGAACCCGTGGACGACGAGCTCATCGCGCTGTTCAAAGCGCATCCGAACGTGCCGATCATGGCCGGCTTCTGGACGCCGCGTCACGAGATCTACGGGGCACGGCCTTACTGGCTCGACGATCCGCTGCTTGCCGAGACGTTCACGCAAGCCGAGATCAAGGCGTTGGAAAATCCACAGACGCCGGGTGACGCGCCTCAGACGTGGGCGAGCGGGCCCGTGCCCCGGAGTATGCGGCGGCTCAAGGCGGCGGGCGTCGTGTTCGTGCTCGGGACCGACATGGGCGGAGGCCTTTCACGTGAACATGACCCCACACCGGCATATTTCGGATGGAGTTCACACATCGAGATGGAGAGCATGGTGAAGGCGGGCCTGACGCCAGCGGAGGTCATTACCGCGGCCACACGCAACTCCGCTCGATTCCTCGGGCTCGATCAACTTGGCACGGTGGCCTCCGGCAAGAACGCCGACTTCCTCGTGCTCGACGCGAATCCGCTGGACAACATCGCCAACACGCGCCGGATCTCCCGTGTCTACCTGCGAGGCGGGCAACTCGATCGGGCGGTACTAAGAAGACAGTTGAAGGGTTTGAACTCAACACCGAGATGAAACAGGTTTCCGTCAACGTACAGCTTGTTCACCCCCGCAGGTTGGCCGCGGTGCGGCGCGAAGTCGCGCCGGGCGCGGTGGGCTCGGCGTGGCGGCCGGCGCTGGACAAGGTCTGGGAGTTCATTCGCAGCCAGCCGGGGCTGCGGACCGACGGCCACAACATCTTCCTCTACCACCACCCGAAGCAGCCCGGCGCGCCGATCCTGTGTGACTTCGGCGTCGAGGTCACGCGCACATTTGAAACTGCGGGCGAGGTGTACGCGACCGAAACACCAGGGGGCGAAGCTGCCGTCGCCGTCCATCGCGGGCCGTACGACCGCATGAACGAGGCGCACGACGCGATCGGAAAATGGATGGCGGCGAACCGGAGGGAGTCCGCCGGGCACTCGTGGGAGATCTACGGAGATCCGACGCCGGATCCGGCCGACACGGAGACGACGGTCGTATACCTCCTGAAGTAGCGTTGGAATCGAGCGAGAATCCCGTCCGCCGCCTCGTTTTCGCCGCTATACTCAGCAGTGCAGCCTCAGCAGTGTAGCCCCACCCGCGGCACGAGCCTCGGCGACCGTGCGGGTTTCCGCTCCCGGCTCAGTGATCGCGCCAGAGAGTGCGTGACCCAGGTGAATCCAATGAGAATGACGGGGCTCGGAAGAATCCTCCGGTGGCTGTTTGCCGGAGTCGTCGTCGTTGCGGCCGCTGCGATCACGTTCACCATCGGTTGGCGTCCATTCATCGGCCCGCGCGCACGCGCGCTCACGGCGCGGACGTTCGAGAGCACGCCGGCGCGCCTGGCACGCGGCGCATACCTGGTTCGCAACGTCAGTGACTGCATGACGTGCCACTCGGAACACGATTGGACCGCGCACGATGCCCGATCCCGGCGAACGCACTCGGGGCGGGCCAGGACATGACCCTCCTGAAGGGCTTACCCGGAAGCGTGCACGCGCCGAACATCACTCCGGATCCGGAAACGGGCGCAGGGAAGTGGAGCGACGATCAACTGGCGCGCGCGATCCGCGAAGGCATCGGACACGACGGGCGGGCACTGTTCCCGTTCATGCCCTACGGTGGCCTCCGCGGCTTGTCGGATGAGGACCTCGCGTCGATCGTGGTGTATTTGCGCTCGATGCCCCCGGTGCGCAAGCAGCGGCCGCCGACCGAGCTGATCTTCCCGGTGAAGTATCTGATCAGGAGCGTCCCCGAGCCGCTGGATGCGCCGGTGCAGGAACCCGATCTCTCGACACCTGAGAAGCGCGGCAAGTACCTGGTGACGATTGCGGGGTGCTCGGAGTGCCACACGCCGAGGGATGGCCAGGGGCAGCCGCTGCCGGACATGGACTTCGGGGGAGGCTTCATTCTGGACGGCCCGTGGGGCCGCGTCGCCAGCGCCAACCTCACGCCCGACCCGTCGGGGATTCCGTACTACGACCAGGCGCTGTTCACAGAGGTGCTTCGGACCGGGTTCGTGAAGGCACGTGAGCTCAACCAAATCATGCCATGGCACTCTTACCGCGGGATGACCGACGAGGATCTCGCCGCCATGTTTGCCTACATCAGGACGTTCAAACCGGTGCGGCATCACATCAACAACGCCAAGCCGCCGACCTACTGCAAGGTGTGCGGGCAGACCCACGGCGATGGAGACCAGGCTAGCGAGTGAATCTGGTCAGCGACATGGCAGAAGGTCACCCCAACGCACGGCTCGAAACATTCTGCGATGGAGTCTTCGCCATCGCACTCACGCTGCTCGTCCTCGACATCAAGATTCCCGCCTCCGATGCGATCGGCACGACTCGCGAGCTGTGGCTGGCCCTGTACCTGCTCACTGACCATGCCGCCCCGGCGGTCGTCATCTACAACGCGGTGACTGTCGTCCAGGCGGTTGGCTGGATTCTGGTATCTGGAGCGGCACTGAGCGGTGGATTGACCAGGGACGAGAAATCCGCCCTCGTCATGCGCCGCAATCGTCGGAATGGATATTTTGCTCTTGTGGTCTATTCTCTGCTGGCGCTGATCGCCCTCTGGTTTCCTCTCGGCATCGCCATCGTGACCACGCTGCTCTGGGCGTACTGGCTGGTCCTTGGCTTGAGGGCCGGATAGCGCGCAGAGCCTGGCGTTCGGACGCCGAAGCGCCGTGAACCGCGCAGATGTTCGTGGTCGATGAGCTCAGCTTTTCCGCGAGCTCCGCTTTTCCGCGCGTACGTTCTTTGCCAGTCGTTTCCGGTTACGTAAAAGCTGCCGAACGATTCGAATGGATTTTACCGGTTTCAGTTCGCCATCGGTCGGGCAGCCAGATTGCAGCGCGCGTGACCTCGTCGAGGAGGTGCAATGGAGAATCGACGCGACTCTGCCACTCACGATGTCGTCACTCGTCGAGAGTTCAATGTCCAATCGGCCCTCGCGATCTTGAGCAGCGTCGTCATCACGGTTTCAGGATGCGACGACGATCCGCCACCCACGAGTCCGACGCCCAGCGATATCCAGGGGACTGTCGCAGCGAACCATCCAGAACCGCATGTCGTCACGGTCAGTGGCGCGCAGATTACCGCCGGGAACGCCGTCACGCTCACCCTGACGGGGACTTCGACCCACACCCACACGGTCGAGCTCACGCAGAGCGATCTTGGGACGCTGCGGAACCGGCAGCCGGTCAC
This sequence comes from uncultured Acidobacteriota bacterium, assembly GCA_963720005.1. Taxonomy (GTDB): domain Bacteria; phylum Acidobacteriota; class Vicinamibacteria; order Vicinamibacterales; family CAVVIG01; genus CAVREM01. Next base: position 186,032 of record CAVREM010000058.1, read on the forward strand.
GAAAACGTCCACCACCGACACTTTTCACTCGCATGGAGTGACGTTCACTCCAGCCTGAGAGGCGTGTCGGAACCGAGTGTGTGCACGCCGAGCGGGCGAGGGAAGCCTGACCTCCGGCCCAGAACAAACATTCTCCGCAGTTCGTCTATGACGTGATGATGGAGTCGACGCGTCCGACCGGCGGATGGGTCTGGCTCGAACGGTCGTGGCACGACGTTCGGTACGGCTTTCGTCTGCTCGCGGCAAGTCCGGGGTTTACCAGCATTGCGGTGTTGTCGCTCGCGATCGGCATCGGAGCCAACTGCGCCATTTTCAGCTTCGCGGATGCTCTGCTGTTGCGGCCGCTGCCGGTCGCGCGACCGGGCGAAGTCTTCACCGTGGGCTCCAATTCCTCGGTCGAAGCCTTCGGCATCAGTTCCCTCGTCTCTTCATACCGCGACTACGTGGACATCCGCGATCGCGCCAAGAGCTTTGACGGGCTGGTGGCGTTCAGATACGTCACCGTCGGTGTCGCGACCGATCCCAACGCCGCGCCCCGGTTGAGAATGGGCGTGATGGCGAGCAGCAACCTGTTCGCCGTCATGGGCGTCGAGCCAACGATCGGCCGCTCGTTCAGACCCGAAGAAGATCACGTCCCAGGACGAGACGCGGTGGTCGTCCTCGGCCGGACGATGTGGGAGCAGGAATTCGGGTCCGACCAGGGAGTCCTCGGCCGCAGCCTGCGGATCAACGGCGAGCCGTTCACGATGATTGGCGTCGCGCCGCCGGGATTCACGGGTTTGGACCAATTCGTGCGCTCGGACTTCTTCGTCCCCGTGATGATGTCGTCGCGCCTGATCAACGATCCGAAGGCCGCATCGCTCGAAGCGCGCGACGCCCGGACCCTGACGCTCAAGGGACGCCTCAAGGCGGGCGTGTCGCAGGCCAGCGCGCAGAGCGAGCTGACGGCGATTGCCGCCGATCTGGAGCGCGCCTACCCGGACACGAACAAGAATCGCCGTTTCACGATACGAACCGAGCTCCAGTCTCGAGTCGCACAAGATCCGCCGGACTCGATGCTGATCGCGATGCTGTCCACGCTCGCGCTTGCCGTGCTGCTGGTCGCATGCGCGAACGTCGCGGGGTTGTTGACCAGCCGCGCACCGGCCCGCGCGCGCGAGATGGCGCTGCGTCTCGCGATCGGCGCCGGACGCGGCCGGCTGGTCCGCCAACTGGTGACTGAAAGCCTGCTGATCGCGCTCGCGGGCGGAGTCCTGGGTCTCGCCGTCGGCTACGCTGGCATGACGCTCTTCCGGCAGATCGAGATCCCGACGGATCTGCCGATCGCGCTGGCGTTCCAGCTGGATCGGCGTGCGCTGGTGTTCAGCCTGATCGTCGCCATGGGAAGCGCGGTGCTCTTTGGCCTCGTCCCCGCGATACAGGCGACACGAACCGATCTGACCGCCGTCATGAAAGCCGCCGACAGCGTGGCGCCGGGTCGCCGTCGCCGCTGGGGACGCGCGGTGCTGGTGGCCGCGCAGGTGGCGATCTCGGTCGTCCTCCTCGCCGTGGCGATGTTCATGTACCGGGGATTCGGGGAACAGCTCGCGAACGGTCCCGGGTATCGCACGGACCATCTGCTGATGATGAGTTTCGACACGACGCTGCTCCGCTACACCGAAGTGCAGTCGCAGCAATTCTTCGAACAGGTGGCCGAGCGGGCGCGTGCCGTGCCTGGTGTGAAGAGCGTCACGCTGTCCACATCAGTACCGATGTCGAACGATTCGATCGGTGCCGAGACGGTCGTGCCGGAGGGATTTCAGTTCCCGCCCGGGAAAGACAACGCCACCGTTCTGGCGTCGAGCGTGGACGAATACTATTTCGACACGATGGCGCTCACCATTCTCCAGGGACGCAACTTCCGGATCGATGATTCCGTCAACGCGCCGCGCGTCGCCATCGTCAACCAGCAGTTCGCCCGGCATTACTGGCCGAATCAGGATCCGATCGGCAAGCGGTTTCGACTCGTCGACAAGGACAACGCGTGGGTCCAGGTCGTCGGGCTCGCGCAAACGAGCAAGTACATCTTCATCGCCGAGCCGCCGACGGAGTTCGTCTACCTGCCGTACCGGCAGCAACAGCCGCAACGGATGATCATGCTCGCGCAATCTGCCGGCGATCCGTCGACGCTTGCCGGACCGTTGCGCGAAGTCGTGCGCGGACTCGATGGCAATCTACCGATTTATGGCGTGCGAACGATGGAAGCGCTGTATCAGATGCGCGCGGTCAGCATCTTCAGGGTGCTGATCACGGTGATCGGCGCCATGGGACTGATGGGACTCGGCCTCGCGATCGTCGGCCTCTACGGCCTGGTCGCGTATGCGGTCGGCAGACGTACTCGGGAGATCGGCATTCGGATGGCCGTCGGTGCGGACCGCGCGGCCGTGGTGCGAATGGTGCTGCGACAGGGCCTCGTGCTCGCGCTGGTGGGGCTGGCGCGTTGGAGTGGTGGCGAGCGTCGGTGCGGGGCAATTGCTCCAGGCGGCGTTCCCGAGCGGCGACGATCAGACCGACATCGTCGCGCTGCTCCTGGTCGTCCCGGTCGTGCTCGCGGTGACGTTCCTCGCTGCGTATGTTCCGGCTCGCCAGGCTTCGCGAGTCGACCCAATCCTCGCGCTCCGGCACGAATAAGAGTGCGTTGCAAGAATCAGGTAGGGCGGCCCTTTCAGGGCCGCCAACGCGGGGCTGAAAGCCTCGCGCTACAGTTTCTGAAACGCGCTCTAAAAGTCGGATTCAAAGCCGAAAAAGTACAAACGACAGAAAGTCGTTCGCGCTATGAGCGACGATCGGGGCCCAGAGCGAATCGGAATACTTGAACACGATCGCCATCACGATGCCGAAGATGAAGACCGTTGCCGCCGTATCGGCTCTGAAGAGGTGGAGAGCCATCCAGCCCGGCACGTGAATCGCCAGGAACAACAGGGATGTCATGAGATTGGCGAGCCAGAAGTCGACACGCTCGGAGAGCTTCTGCAGTATGAACCCGCGGTAGGGCACTTCTTCGATGAAGCCAACGAGGATGGATGTGCCAAGGATGCTGTTCCACGTCACCCTCTCCAGGGTCGGGTGAGGCAGGCCGACGCGCACGATGGTTCCAAGGAGATTCAAAGCGGTGATGGCGATCGCCACGACGAGGCCGCGCCGAACGTGATGTCTCAACTTCAGATACGTGAGCGGCTCGACCCCATCGATATACCGCAAGTAGAGGAAAACGGGGACGACCCATACGAGAACCCGGATACTCAGATTGACGAGGGTGTACGTCAACGTCCTGTCGCCAAGGACCGCAGTGAGCGCCGGGTAGAGGAGGTATGGCCACACGATCCAGACGAGATGAAACGCCACGACATATGCGACAAATGGAGCAAGCGCCGACCGACGCCGATCGGTATCTACTACGGGTTGGTTGTCGATGACCATGCTCTGGTTGTCCGATCGTCACGCGATCTGGCCGCTCGTCCTTCGAAACAGCCGGTCGCGGTCGCTGTCGAAGTGATACAGCTTCGCGACCGTGATCCGTTTCGCGAGCGCACTGCACGCGACGCAGGCCGCGACGCTTCCGATCACCGGCCCGACCCAATAGATCCACCAACCGTCCCATTGTCCGGAGATGACCGCAGGTCCCAGGCTGCGCGCTGGGTTGGTGCTCGTGCCCGAGATGGGCGACTCCGCGTACACCATCACGGCGTACAGGATGGGAAAGATCGCCGGGGTGAAGGGGCGAATCCGTCGAAAGCCGAGGAACACGCACAACAGCGTGACCATGGCGAACGTCGTGACCGCTTCCCCTAACAGGACAGCCCCGATGCCGTAGCCTTCTCCCGGGAAGGTGGCGCCGAACGCCACGCTTCGCCCCATCGCGCCCCAGGCCAGGAGCGGCACGCTCCCGAGAATGGCCCCGGCAAGCTGCGCCACGACATAACCGAGCGACGTCCGCAGATCGAGCTTGCCCATCAGGCGGAAAGCCAGCGTCACGATGGGGTTGATGTGCGCGCCGCTCCGTTTCCCGACCGGAGAGAGCGCGATCAACGCACCGGTGGTGCCGAACAGGAAGCCGGTGATCAACCGGCGCCATCCTTCGCTCGCCAGGACGCCCGGAATGGGACTGCCTTCCCCGAACATCAGAATCACGAGCGAAAGCCCGACCAGCACCAGCACCGCCGTCCCGACCAGTTCGGCGCGAAGGACCAGCCAGGGAATCCGGTGGGCCTCGGCCGCCCGCTACGTCACCCTTCCGCGAACTGAACGACGACCTTGAAGTCATCCGGCTGCCGTGCAATCGCTCGCTAGAGCCAGGTGTTATCGACGACCTCGTGGGCACCAAGGCTTTCTCGAACGCGGCCTTCTTGCCCATTTCCAGCGCGCGCTCGGGGTCCAGGACGCCGTAGAGCTCGATGAGCTTGGCGACGAGTCCGGTCCACCCGGTCTGGTGACTGGCGCCCAACCCGGCGCCGTTGTCGGCGTGGAAGTACTCGTAGAAGAGGATGTAGTCGCGCCAATGCGGATCGGTCTGGAACTTCTCGCTGCCGCCGTACACCGGGCGACGGCCCTGATCGTCGCGGGTGAACGTGCTGACGAGCCGGTCGGAGATCTCCTTGCTCACCTCGAACAGGTTCATCAGCCGGCCGGAGCCGGTGGGGCATTCGATTTTGAAGTTGTCGCCGTAGTACAGATAGAAGTTCTGCAGCGCCCTGATGATGAGCGCGTTCACGGGCATCCAGACCGGGCCCCGCCAGTTGGAGTTGCCGCCGAACATGCCCGTGTTCGACTCCGCCGGCAGGTAATCCACCCGGTACTCCTGGCCGTCCACATGGAAGACATACGGGTTCCGCTCGTGGAACTTCGAGATCGAGCGAATGCCGTGGGGTCCCAGGAACTCGTTCTCGTCGAGCATCCTCGTGAGAATCCGGCGGAGCCGCTCCGGGTTGACGAGGGCGAGAACACCCCGCTCGGCCACGCCGAAGTGACCCGGGCCGGTCGGGTGTATCGTCGCCGACAGTTCGGGGATCCGGCGCAGGCGCTCCTGCACATAGGCCATCGCGCTCGGGATCTGCTCCCGCTGCGACTTCTCGATCACCGTGGTTGCGCACAAGCGGAAGGAGTCCCACCAGGGAACGCACCTTGAGCCGCGTGGCGCTGCCGTCGGGAAGCCGCAGGATGTCGTAGTAGAAGCCGTCCTCCTCGTCCCACATGCCGCCGGGGCCGGACTGGTTCATCGCCGCGGCGATGTAGTAGAAGTGCTCCACGAACTTGAAGACCATGCTCTCGTAGACCGGATCGTGGGCGGCGAGCTCGATCGCGAGTTCCAGCATGTTCTCGCTGAAGAGGGCCATCCAGGCCGTGCCGTCCGCCTGCTCGAGGTGACCGCCGGTGGGCAGCGGGGCGCTGCGGTCGAAGACGCCGATGTTGTCCAGGCCGAGAAAGCCGCCCTCGAACACGTTCTTGCCGAAGCGGTCCTTCCGGTTGACCCACCAGGTGAAGTTCAGCAGGAGCTTGTTGAAGGTCGATCGGAGGAAGTCCAGGTCCGGCTTGCCGCGCAGGGCCTGCTCGGTGCGATGGAGGAACAACGTCGCAAAGGCGTGGACGGGCGGGTTCACGTCGCTGAAGTTCCACTCGTAGGCGGGCATCTGGCCGTTGGGGTGGAGGTACGCGCCACGAAGCATCAGGTCCATCTGGTGCTTGGCAAAGTCGGGGTCCACGATCGCCAGCGGCAGCGTGTGAAACGCCAGATCCCAGGCCGCGTACCAGGGGTACTCCCACTTGTCGGGCATCGAGATGATGTCCTCGTTCAACATGTGGTACCACTCCGAGTTCCGCGCGTGGCGATAACCGTGATGGAGCGGGTTGGAGTTGTGCTCGTCGAGCCAGTTGTCCCCGTCGAAGAAGAAGAACTGCTTGCTCCAGAGCATGCCCGCGAGGGCCTGACGCATCACGTTGGCCGCGTCTTCGCTGACGGATGGCGGCGTGACCGACGCGTAGAAGTCGTCGGCCTCACGAAGCCTGGCGGCGAAGACGTCGTCGAACGCCTTCCCGAAGGGTGCCCTCTTGCTTCGGAGAGGTGCGCGAGAGCCGCACGCGAATCACCTCGGTCTGACCGGCGCCGACGGTGACCTTGTAGTGTGCCGCGACCTTCGTGCCCTGCCTGCCGGGGTTCACGGCATCCTGGCTGCCGTGGACGACGCAGTCGTTGATGCCGTCCTTGACGTGCGCGCTCTCGTTCTTCTGCCCCGGAAAGAGCCGCTCGTGGTTCGTTTCGTTCTCGGTGAAGAGCAGCGGCACGTCGCCTTCGCACGACAGGACGAACTCACCGAGCACCGGGTGCGCCACTGACGCCGCGCTCACGCCTGCCGGCGCCTCGGCCTGACGGAGGTTGGGCTTCCGGGCGGCCCGGTTGGATTCGGCAATCCAGGCCGACCAGTCGTTGCGGAACCACAGCGTCGGCAGGAGATGCAGGTCTGCCGCGTCCGGTCCCCGGTTGACCGCCGTGATGCGCACGAGGATGTCTTCCGCGGCGCCCTTGGCGTACTCCACGAACACGTCGAAGTACCGGTCGTCCTTGAAGACGCCGGTGTCGAGGAGCTCGTACTCCATCTCCTCGCGGGTGCGCCGGCCGTTGGTCTGCACCAGGTCGGCGTAGGGAAACGCCGCGTGCGGGTACTTGTACAGAAACTTCATGTACGAGTGGGTCGGCGTGCTATCGAGGTAGAAGTAGTACTCCTTGACGTCCTCGCCGTGGTTGCCCTCGCTGTTGGTCAATCCGAAGAGCCGCTCCTTGAGGATCGGATCGTTCCCGTTCCACAAGGCCAGCGCGAAGCACAGGCGCTGTTTGTCATCGGAGATGCCGGCCAGGCCGTCTTCGCCCCAGCGATAGGCGCGTGAGCGGGCCTGGTCGTGGGTGAAGAAATTCCAGGCGTCTCCGTTCTCGCTGTAGTCCTCGCGGACCGTTCCCCACTGGCGCTCGCTGAGGTAAGGACCCCATTTCTTCCAGTCGACCTTGCCCTCGCGAGCCTCGTCAAGCCTGATGTGTTCAGCTGTGTTCATGGGGCTTCTGCTTTCGCATACGGCTGTCCTGCTAACCTCGCGAGGATGGCTCATTCTATCGGAGGATGGGGGAGTCACTTCGAAAGCGTGTTCTTAACTGCTGGTGCTCGGCATCGCAATCTTCGTCTGGCAGCGGCCCGAACACGCGAAGCTGGCGACCGCGGCGTGAGCCCCACCCGGCGTCACACAGGACGCCGGGGGAGGTCGCGCGTATCTCTTCCGGTACCCGTTCCCGCACGAACCGCCGGCGCGGCGATCGCGTCGTCGTCGTCGTAGGCGCCTTTGGTCGACCGCTTCGGGCAGCTTCACCTTCGTGGCGGCAGCTTCTTGTACGGAATCTGCGACAGCAGGTGCGCGATGGTGTTCAGCCGCGCGGCCTCGCTTGTCGTCGGAGCGGACGATGTACCACGGCGCGATGCGGGTGTCGGTCTCCTTCAGCATCATGTCGCGCGCGCGCGAGTAGTCGTACCAGCGCGTGCGCGACGGCAGGTCCATCGGGCTCAGCTTCCACTGCCGCAGCGGGTCCTCGATGCGCGCCTCGAAGCGGCGCTTCTGCTCGTCGTTGCTCACCTCGAGCCAGAACTTGATCAGGATGATCCCGCCGTCGACGATGAACTTCTCGATCTGCGGGCAGAGCTCGAGGAATCGCTCGTGCTGCTCCTTCGGTGCAGAACCCCATCACGTACTCGACGCCGGCGCGGTTGTACCAGCTCCGGTCGAAGATGACGACTTCGCCGGCCGCGGGAAAGTGCTGCATGTAGCGCTGCATGTAGATCTGGCGACTTCTCGCGATCGGACGGCGCCGGCAGCGCGACGACCCGGAAGACCCGCGGGCTGACCCGCTCGGTGAGCGCGCGGATCGTGCCGCCTTTGCCGGCGCCGTCGCGGCCCTCGAAAACGATGACGACGCGCAGGCCCTTCTCCTTGACCCAGCGCTGGAGATGGCACAGCTTCACCTGCAGCTTCGCCAGTTCTTTCTCGTACTTTTGCTCGCTTCATTGGTGGTCCGCCTCGTGTTGCCGAGCACTGGTGCAGCCGGCGTACCAATTCGGTTCCCAGGCGCCGCGGATGAAATTGAGGCTGCCGACGCGCGTGCCTTCGGCACATCACGGGATGCAGGACGCGAGAACTCCGCTCCGGTATCGCGGAGCATGCCCGGAATGCCGGAGTTGGCCGTCACCAGTTCCGACCGATTTGCCCGCTGTCACAGGCCGGGCGTGGCCGCGCGCGTGGCAACGACCTCTGGCACGTCGCGTGCTATCGCTCACGAGCGGACGAAGATGGTAGCCAACACCCGTAGCGCTCGCCGGCTGCTCTCTACCGCCATTGCGGTCGCGGTCCTGGGCTGGTCGACTGTCGCGTTGGCCGCCGCCCAGGCGCCGGCGGAACACGGCCTGTCGCAGAAGGCCGTGGAGATCGCGCGGCCTTTCGGCTTTCCGATCACCAACTCCATGGTCGTCACGTGGATCGTCGCGCTGGGCCTGATCGTGTTCGCGCAGCTCGCGACGCGGCGCATGACCAGGTCCCCGCGGGCGCGCAGAACCTCTGGAGTGGCTCGTCGAAAGCCTGTACGGGCTGCTCGAGAGCATCATCGGCCGGCACCTGGTCGAGCGGACGTTCTGGTTCTTCGCGACGATCTTCATCTTCATTCTCGCCGCCAACTGGATCGGCCTGGTTCCCGGCGTCGGCACGATCGGGTGGGGACACCAGACGGCGCACGGCTTCGTCGATCGACCAGCCGCTGTTCCGCGGCGCCAACGCCGATCTCAACCTGACGCTGGCGATGGCGCTGGTGTTCTTCGCGTGCTGGATCGTGTGGGCGCTCCAGGAAGCGGGTCCGCGGCGGGATCGTCAAGGAGCTGTTCGCGCCAAAGGGCGAGACGACCGGCGTGCTGAAGCTGCTGATGATCGTCGTGTTCTTCGCCGCCGGGCTGCCTGGAGATCGTCTCGATTCTGTTCCGTCCGGTCTCTCTCAGCTTCCGGCTCTACGGCAACGTCTTCGCCGGCGAGAACATGCTGGAGACGATGGCGACGATGGTGCCGGGCCTGGGCTGGCTGCTGCCGATTCCGTTCTACTTCATGGAACTGCTGGTCGGTCTGGTGCAGGCGATGGTCTTCATGCTGCTGACCGCCGTCTTCACGCTGCTGATCTGTCAGCACGAGGAAGCCGGGAGTCGCGCGGCTGAACACGGGTGAGCGTCGGCGTTTGCGAGCAGAAAGGACACGCGATGATCGGAAGTTTGCACGTCGGCCTGGCAGCTCTGGGCGCCGCAATCGGCGTGGGATTGATCGGCAGGGCGCGTCGGCCGCGGTCGGACGCAATCCCGGCGCCTCCACGAAGATCATGGTCCAGTCGATCCTGGCGATCGCCTTCGCCGAAGCGATCGTGTTCTACGCGTTGTTCCTCGTGCAGTAGTCGCAGCGGTGCGCTGCGGCACGGTCGAAACGAGTTGGTCATCATGCATGTTCTCGCTCTGCAGGTCGTCGCCGAGAGCGGCGGACAGATCGAACAGGTCGCCCGCACGTTCGGCGTCGACTGGCCTCATCTCGTCGCGCAGATCGTCAGCTTCGGCATCGTGTGCGCGGTGCTGTACGCGCTCGCCTACAAGCCGATCCTCCGGATGCTCGAGGCGCGGCGGCAGCAGATCGCGGCCGGCCTGGCCAACGCGGAGAAGATCAAGGCGGAGCTGGCGCGGATCGAAGCCGAGCGCCAGGACGTGCTGACGAAGGCCGGCGCCGAGGGCAAGCAGCTGATCGAGGAGGCCCGCGCGGCGGCCGCGCGCGTGCAGGCGGAAGAGACGCAGAAGGCGATCGCCGCCGCCGAACAGATCCTGTCGCGCGCGCGCGAAGCCAGCCGCAGCGCGATCACGCGCGCATGCTCGCCGAGCTCAAGCACGAGGTCGGCCGGCTGGTCGTGCAGACGACGGCGGCGGTGACCGGCAAGGATCCTGACGCCCGAGGATCATCGCCGCCTCGCCGAAGAGACGGCGAGGCAACTGGTCATGAGAGAGCGCGAAATCGACGGAAGTCACACGCGCTCGGCGCGACAGCTGTTTCGGCTGTGCCTCGTCGACGGGCGGCTGGACGACGACCGCGTGCGCGGCGTCGTGCGGCACACCATCGCCTCCAGGCATCGTCGGCAGCGCTGGGCATCCTGCGCGGCTTCCAGCGACTGGTGCGGCTCGATCGCGATCGGCACACGGCCGTCGTCGAGAGCGCCGACGCCACTGGCCGGCGACGCTGCGCGAGGCCGTCCAGGCTGGCCTGACGCGCCGCTACGGCCCCGGGCTGGAGACGTCGTTCGAGCACAACCCGGCGCTCATCGGCGGCATGCGCATCAGGGTCGGCAGCGACGTGTACGACGGCAGCGTCGCGGCCAGCTGGCGGCGCTCGAAGCGCGGTTGTGACATTCGTACGAGTGAGAGACTGACATATGGCTGACCTGGTGCAGGAAATCGAAGCGCAAATCGCGGGCGCGAAGGCCGCGGCCGCCAAGCAGACCGTCGGCGTCATCCGCGAGATCGGCGACGGCGTCGCCAAGGTCGAAGGCCTCGGCGACGCGATGCTCAACGAGATGCTCGACTTCGGCCACGGCATCACCGGCCTGGCGCTGAACCTCGACGAGACCGAAGTCGGCGCGATCATCCTCGGCGACTACACGAAGCTCCAGGAAGGCGACGAGGTCCGCGCCACCGGCAAGCTGCTGCAGGTGCCGGTCGGCAAGGGCCTGCTCGGCCGCGTCGTCAACACGCTCGGCGAGCCGCTCGACGGCAAGGGGCCGATCGCCAGCGACGTCGCCTATCCGGTCGAGAAGCTCGCGCCGGGCATCATCCGGCGCCGCCCGGTCGGCCAGCCGGTGCAGACCGGCATCATGCCGATCGACGCGATGATCCCGATCGGCCGCGGCCAGCGCGAGCTGATCATCGGCGATCGATCGACGGGCAAGACGACGATCTGCATCGACACGATCATCAGCCAGGCGCGGCTCAACAAGGCGGCCGAGGCCGCCGGCGACACGACCTATCGGCCGCTGTACTGCATCTACGTCGCGATCGGCCAGAAGCAGTCCACCGTCGCCCGCATCATCTCGGTGCTCGAGGAGGCCGGCGCGATGCCGTACAGCATCATCCTGGCGTCGCCGGCGTCGGATTCCGCCGCCAGCCAGTACCTGGCGCCGTTTGCCGGCGCGGCGATGGGCGAATGGTTCATGGACAACGGCATGGACGCGCTGATCGTCTACGACGATCTGTCCAAGCACGCCGTCGCGTATCGCCAGGTGTCGCTCGTGCTGAAGCGGCCGTCGGGCCGCGAAGCCTATCCCGGCGACGTGTTCTACCTTCACAGCCGGCTGCTCGAGCGCGCCGCGCGCGTCGGCGAGAAGTACGGCAACGGGTCGCTGACGGCGCTGCCGATCATCGAGACGCAGGCCGGAGACGTGTCGGCGTACATCCCGACCAACGTCATCTCGATCACCGACGGGCAGATCTTCCTCGAGACCGATCTGTTCTATCAGGGCATCCGGCCGGCGATCTCGGTCGGCATCTCGGTGTCGCGCGTGGGTTCGGCGGCGCAGCTCAAAGCGATGAAGCAGGTCGCCGGTCAGCTCAAGGGCGACCTGGCGCAGTTCCGCGAGCTGGCGGCATTCGCGCAGTTCGGCTCCGAGCTCGATGCGGCGACGCAGGCGAAGATCGATCGCGGCAAGCGCATCGTCGAGCTCTTCAAGCAGCCGCAGTACAGCCCGATTCCCGGTCGAGATCCAGGTGGCGGTGATCTGGGCGGTCCAGAACGGCTACGTGGACGACGTGCCGGTCGAGCGGATCAAGGAGTTCCAGGCGGAGTGGACGGACTTCCTGACGACGCGCAAGGCCGATCTGCTCCAGAAGATCGCGGAGGAGAAGGCGCTGAGCGACGAGCTGACGGCCGCGCTGAAGGCCGCGGCGGATCAGTTCAAGCAGACGTGGAAGAAGTAGCTTCCGCCAAGATCGATCATGAGCAGTCCCCGCGATCTTCGCCGGCGCATCAAGTCGATCAGCGGCACCGCGCAGATCACCAAGGCCATGCAGATGGTGGCGGCGTCGAAGATGCGCAAGCGCGCAGCAGGCCGCGATCGACACGGCGCCGTTTGCGCGGCTGCTGTATCGCATCCAGCGCAGCGCGACCACGCGAGTCGTCGACTTCACGCATCCGCTGCTCGAGGTGCGCGAGGTCCGCAGGCGCGCGGTCATCCTGGTCGCCGCCGACAAGGGTCTGTGCGGCGCGCTCAACACCAACGTGTTCCGGCTGGCCGCGCAGTTCGATCCGGCGACGACGGTCTTCATCACCGCCGGGCGGAAGGCCGCGCAGTTCGTCGCCCGCACGCGGCGGCAGCTCGCCGCCGAGTTCGCCTACGGCGATTCGCCGACGTTTGCCGAGGCGCGGGCCATCGCGGCGTTCGCCCGCGATCTGTTCCTGAACGGGAGAGGTGGACGAGGTGCGGATCGTCGCCACGCGTTTCGTCAACACGCTGACGCAGGAGCCGGTCGTCGATCGAGTATCTGCCGGTCGGGCGAGATCAAGGGCTGAAGGTCCCCGGCGCGCGAATCCGAAGAGGCGCTGGCGCCGACGACGGCCGAGGTCGTGTTCGAGCCGAGCGCCGAAGGCGCTGCTGGGCTATCTGCTCGGCCACTATCTCAACATCTACATCTACTACATGCTGCTGAACGCGAAGGCCAGCGAGCAGAGCGCGCGCATGGTGTCGATGAAGAACGCCACCGACAGCGCCGAGGCCTGATCAAGGAGCTGACGCTCGGAATACAACAAGCTGCGGCAGGGCAACATCACGAAGGAACTGCTGGAGATCGCGGGCGGCCAGGCCGAGTGACCCCGACGGCTTTCACGCGATGCAGGCGGGAACGCATCATGAACACCGGCAAAGTCGTGCAAGTCGTGGGTCCGGTGGTCGACGTCGAGTTTCCCGACGCGCTGCCGCCGATCTTCAACGCGCTGACGGTCGACTACACGGTCGGCAGCCAGCCGGTCACGCTGACGCTCGAAGTGCAGCAGCACCTCGGCGACAGCTGGGTGCGCACGATCTCGATGGCCGGCACCGAGGGGCTCAAGCGCGGCTTCACGGTCACCGACAGCGGCGGGCCGATCTCGATGCCGGTCGGCGAGGGCGTGATGGGGCGCGTGTTCGACGTCACCGGCAACCCGGTCGACGAGCGCGGGCCGGTCACGGCCGAGAAGCGCTACCCGATTCATCGTCCGCCGCCGCCGCTCGTGGATCAGTCGCACGTCGCCGCAGGTGCTGACGACCGGCATCAAGGTCATCGACCTGATCTGCCCGTTCCTGAAGGGCGGCAAGGTCGGCGCGTTCGGCGGCGCCGGCGTCGGCAAGACCGTCGTCATCATGGAGCTGATCAACAACATCGCGAAGCTGCACGGCGGCGTGTCGGTGTTCGCCGGCGTCGGCGAGCGCACGCGCGAGGGCAACGACCTCTACCACGAGATGTCGCAGGCCGGCGTCATCAACCAGAAGGATCTGGGCGCCTCGAAGATCGCGCTGGTCTACGGCCAGATGAACGAGCCGCCGGGCGCGCGCCTGCGCGTCGCGCTCTCCGGCCTGGCGATCACCGAGTACTTCCGCGACGAGAAGAACCAGGACGTGCTGCTCTTCATCGACAACATCTTCCGGTTCTCGCAGGCCGGCTCGGAAGTGTCGGCGCTGCTCGGCCGCACGGCGAGCGCCGTCGGCTACCAGCCGACGCTCGCCGCCGAAATGGGCGTGCTGCAGGAGCGCATCACCTCGACCAAGAAGGGCTCGATCACGTCGTTCCAGGCGGTGTACGTGCCGGCCGACGACCTGACCGATCCGGCGCCGGCGACCACGTTCGCGCACCTGGACGCGACGATCGTGCTCGAGCGCTCGATCGCCGAGCTGGGCATCTATCCGGCCGTGGATCCGCTGGCCTCGACGTCGCGCGCGCTGGCGCCCGAGATCGTCGGCGAGGAGCACTACGACGTCGCGCGGCGGGTGCAGAAGGTGCTGCAGCGATTCAAGGATCTGCAGGACATCATCGCGATTCTCGGCATGGACGAGCTGTCGCCCGAGGACAAGCTGACCGTGTATCCGCGCGCGCAAGATCCAGCGGTTCCTGAGCCAGCCGTTCAGCTCGGCGCAGGTGTTCACCGGCCGCGAGGGCCGGCAGGTGCCGGTCGCCGACACCGTCCGCGGCTTCAAGGAGATCCTCGACGGCAAGCACGACAGCGTGCCGGAAGGGCAACTTCTACATGAAGGGCGGCATCGAGGAGATTCAGCAGCAGTGATGCCGCCACGTGCGGCGGATAGCGGACTATGGCCGAGACGCTCAGACTGGAAATCGTGACGCCGCAGGCGACCGTCTTCTCCGAGGACGTGCACATGGTCACGCTGCCGGGCATCGAGGGACAGATCGGCGTGTATCCGCAGCACGTCCGGCTGATCACGCAGATCGTGCCGGGCGAAATCATCGTGCACAAGGACGGCAGGAGACGTTTCTCGCCGTCGGCGAAGGGCTCGTCGAGATCACCGCCCGACCGTGTGGCGATCGTCACGGACATGGCCATCCCGGCCGACAACATCGACGAAGCCAAGGCCGAGGAAGCGCGCGAGCGCGCCGCGGCGCGGCTGCGCGAGAAGATCTCCGACGAAGAAGTCGCGTCGGTCAACGCGTCGCTCGCGCGGTCGCTGGCGCAGCTGCAGGTCAAGACGCCGGCGCCGGACCATGAGCGCACGACCGCGCCGTGGCGCTGCGCCGTTCTTCGGTTGGCTGCGCGAGTATCGACCCGAGTGGCTGCGGCCGGACATCGTGGCCGGCCTCACGCTGGCGGCATACCTGCTGCCCGCCGGCATCGGCGACGCGTCGCTGGCCGGCCTGCCGCCTGAGGCGGGTCTCTACGCCTGCCTGTTCTCGGGCTCGTCTTCTGGCTCTTCTGCAGCTCGAAGCAGACGGTCATCACCGTCACGTCGGCGCTGTCGCTGCTGATCGGCGCGTCGGTCGGCGGGCTGAGCGGGGGCGATCCCGCGCGGCATGCGGCGCTGGCGGCGTGCACGGCGCTGCTGGTCGCGGCGATCGCGTTCGCGGCCTGGCTGGTTCGCGCCGGCAACGCCGTCGGCTTCTTCTCCGAGACCGTGCTCGTCGGCTTCAAGGCCGGCCTCGCGCTGTATCTGGCCAGCACGCAGCTGCCCAAGCTGTTCGGCTTCAAGGGCACCCACGGCGACTTCTGGGAGCGGATGGGCTACTTCCTCGGGCACCTGGGCGACACGCATCCCGCGGCGCTGCTGGTCGGGGTCGCGGCCTTGCGTGCTCATTGCCGGCAAGCTCTGGCTGAAGAACCGGCCGGTCGCGTTCTTCGTGGTGGTCGCCGGCATTGCTCGCGGCGCGGCTGTTCAACCTCGAGGCACACGGCGTGTCGCTGCTCGGTGAGGTGCCGCAGGGCCTGCCGCCGCTGGGACTGCCGGCCGTCGACCCGCGCCGACTCAACACAACTCCTGCCGCTGGCGATGGCCTGCTTCGTCCTCGCCGCCGTCGAGACGACGGCCATCGGCCGCATGTTTGCGCGAAGCACGGCTATCGTCTCGATGCCAACCAGGAGTTCCTGGCCATCGGCGCGGCCAATCTCGTCGCGGGACTCGGCCGCGGGTTTCCCGTGAGCGGCGGCATGTCGCAGTCGCTCGTCAACGAAAGCGCCGGCGCCCGCACGCCGCTGTCGGGACTGGTGGCCGCCGTCTTCACGCTGCGTCGTCGTGCTGTTCTCCTCGGGCCTGCTGCGCAATCTGCCGCAGCCGGTGCTGGCGCGATCGTGCTCGCGGCCGTGATGGGCCTCGTCGACATCTGCGCTGCGAGCACATCTGGCGGTTCAGCCGCACGGAGTTCTCCGTGGCCATCGCGGCGCTTCTTGGCGTGCTGGGCTCCGGGCTGCTCAACGGCGTGCTGCTCGGCGTCGCCATCTCGATCGTGCTGCTGCTCCGTCAGGCGTCGCGTCCGCGGGTGACCGAGCTCGGGCGCGTCGCCGGCACGACCTACTTCGCCGATCTCGTCCGTCACCCGGAGAACGAGGC
>CAVREM010000059.1:0-7660 GCA_963720005.1 uncultured Acidobacteriota bacterium
CGCGAGGCGCGGGATTACTCTGACTCGAACGACACTTCCGCGGGCAGCCCGACGTACTGCTCGGCGAGGCTCGTCATCGCCGCGCGCGAGCTGGTGAGGTAATCGAGGTCGGCGATCTGCCGCTGATGATCGAACGCGGTTTCCTCGGGCGCGCGGTGCAGTGTGGACGTCATCCACCACGAGAACCGCTGCGCTTTCCAGACCCGGCGCAGACACACGTCCGAGTACTCGTCGAGCCACTCGGTTCGGCCGCCTTCGTAGAACGCCTTCAGCGCGCTGGCCAGCACCAGCACGTCCGAGGCCGCAAGATTCAATCCCTTCGCGCCCGTCGGAGGAACGATGTGCGCGGAGTCGCCGGCGAGGAAGAGACGGCCGTAGCGCATCGGTGCGGCGACGAAGCTGCGCATCGGCGTCACGCCCTTCTGAATGATGCGGCCGACGTTCGGCTTCCACCCGTCGCGCGTCGCCATGCGCGTGCAGCATCTCCTCCCAGATCGCGTCGTCTGACCAGCGCTCGATCGGTTCGTCCGGCGGCACCTGCAAATACAGCCGCGTGATCTTCGGTGAACGCATGCTGAAGAGCGCGAAGCCGCGTTCGTGGAGCGTGTAGACGAGCTCGTCGGAAGACGGCGCAGCTTCGGCGAGGATGCCCAGCCAGCCGAACGGATACACGCGCTCGTAGATCGTGAGCACGCCGGCAGGAATGGACGGACGGCAGACGCCGTGAAATCCGTCGCAGCCGGCGATGACATCGCACCGCAGCTCGTGATCGGCATCGCCATGCCGGAAGCGGATCACCGGGCTTGACGAATCGAGCGCGCCCACCGAGACATGCTCGGCCTCGAAATACAGCGGGCGCGAGGTGGCGACCCGCGCCTCGATCAGGTCCTTGACGACTTCGTTCTGCCCGTAGACGGTGATCGCCTTGCCGCCGGTCAACTCGGTCAGGTTGATGTGATGCCGTTGTCCCAGGAAAGAGATGTAGAGGCCGTCGTGTCGCAGTCCGTCGCGCTGCGAGGTTTGCGCCGACACCCATGGCATGCAGCAGATCGACGGTTCCCTGCTCGAGGACGCCCGCCCGCACGCGATCGATCACGTACTCGCGGCTGCGGTTCTCGACGATGACGGAGTCGATGCCGTTGAGATGCAGCAGATGGCCCAGCATGCAGCCCCGCCGGACCTGCGCCGACGATGCCGACCTGTGTGGTGAATGTGCCATGGGTTTAGGCGGAGAGGACGGAGGACAGGGATTCACGGTCCTCTGCGATTGTCTCCGTTCAACTCCGTTGCTGTTGCTCCGTTGAACCCGTCTCTCCGCCATCTCGTCGCTCAGAAGCCGGTGCTGCACACGAAGTTGGCCGCGTCGTCCGTGCTGCCGCTGCCCTTGTACTTCGCGACGAGCGGATATGCGCACAACGGCCGTGACCGCGTGACGCGTTCCACTCTGATCGCGCCGCGTGGCAGGCAGCGTCTCCGGCGCCTTGCCGTCCTCGACCCAGGCGAGCAGCGCCTCCATCAGACCGCCGGGCTGGGGACCTGCGCCGCCGGCGCAATGCGTGACGCCGGGCGCCATGAAGAGGCGGATGAACTCCGACTGTCTTCTTCGCGCCGCCCATCTCCTGCTGCACGCGCGTGTAGTAGTCGATGGTGCCTTCAGCGGTGATCAGCTGGTCGGCCCAGCCGTGCCAGACGATCGCCTTGCCGCCGCGATCGCGGAACGCCGTCAGGTCGGGATTGTCGGTGGCGAATGACATCGCGTACTGCTCCACTGATTGATCCCACAACCGTTCGAACGCGGCGGGCGTGACGGTGTTGGCGTCGAACTTCGGATCCTGCGTCAGGAAATACCGGAACCAATCCATCGCCAGCCGAAAGGCACTGGACGAAGCGGCGTGCCCCGGCTGGTCCACAGCGCATTCATGTCGGCGCCGCGGGCCAACCCGTACCACATGAAGCTGCCGTCGGCGCGACGCGGTCCTTCCCACAGCTTGCGGATGACGTTGACGTCAGCCTCGGTGAACGAACCGCAGTCTCCCGCCGACGTGCCGACGAGCGGCTTCGGGTCGTAGGTGCAGCGTTTCGGATCTTCGATGACGCCGTCCTTCACGCCGTCGATGCTGTCGCAGGCGGCAATCGCGGCGGCCGTTGCTGCCGTCAGCTTGCACGCGGCGACGGGATTGCCCGCGGCGTTCATCACGACCGGCCCCCAGAGATGCTGCAGATGGAACCGGTTCCAGTTGATCGCCGGCGCCGCGGACATGATGCCGTTGTAGTCCTGCGGATAGCGCTGCGCCTCCATCAGTCCCTGGCGTCCGCCGGTCGAGCAGCCGTTGAAGTACGAGTAGCGCGGCGCCACGCCGTACATCGCCTGCGTGAGCGCCTTGCCAGTGACGGTCATCTCGTGAATGCCGACGTGGGCGAAGTTGCGGATGCCTTCCCAATTCAACCGGCCGTTCGCATCGAGCGCGAAGCTGCCGCTGCCGCCTTCGTGCCCGGCATCGGTTGCGCCGGCGGCAAAGCCCTGCGCGACCGGCTGGTTCACGCCCGCGGCGTTCCCGCCGACGAATCCGCCGCCACCGGTTCCGACAAAGCGTCCGTTCCAGTTCGACGTCGGAATCGCGACCCAGATCCGAATCTTGTCCGGCGAGGGCGGATGAGTGGTGATCGCCGTCACGCGACAGATGCCGGATTGTTCGGATCGACCGTTGCCGATTCGATCGTCGTGTTCGGGAGCGCGCACTGTCGCAGGCTTTCGCACGACCGAACCGGCTTGGCATTCGCGATCGCCGGCTTCGGTGGCGTTTGCATCAACGGCGGGAGTGCCGCGCCGCGCCGGCGCCGGACCGGCGCGGCGGGCCTGCTCCGCCGCCGCGGCCGCCCTGCTGGCCCTGCCCGTCAGCGACGGTGACCAGCAGCGTCACGACGCGACGCTGCCAGAAACACTGTCTGGTGCACTCGCTTCATGGTCATCCTCTTTCGATCAGGTCCGGCTGAAGCGGAACTACGTGTTCGACTACGGCTCGAGAAAAGGCGCCGGGCCGATGGCGGCGGCAGCCACTGGTGATCCTTGAATACGGCCGCCAGCTGGTCGCGCAGCCAGATGCTGCGCGGCTCGTTGTCGAATCGGCGGTGCCAGTGCAGCTTCAGGTCGTAGGTCAGGTCGAACGGCGGCAGCGCCGCGGCCACCTGCGTGGTGAGCGACGCGAACCGCGTCACCACCGCGTACGGCAGCGTGGCGACAAGCTGCGACTCCATCACGATGAACGGCACGCTCAGCACGTTCGACGTGTACATCGCGATCTTCCGGCGCATCTTGCGGCGCTCGATGAACCGCTCGAGCACTTCCTGACTGCGGCCGCTCGCGGCGGACGACGATGTGCTCGGCGGCGAGAAAGGCGGAGACGGTCAGCCGGCTCTTCCAGAGCGGATGTCCGGCGCGCATCAGGCACGCGAAGCCATGCTTCGACAGCCGCCGTTGACGGAAGTTTCTCTGCGCCAGCGCCGGGAAAGTAGCCGGCCGCCACATCGACGTCGCCCTTTTCGAGTGCCTCGGCGAGCGAGCATCGCGCACCGATAACCGTGCTCACCGGACACTTCGGCGCGTGACTGCGGAGATGGTCGAGGATCGACGGCAGGAACGCCATCTCGGCGATATCCGAGAGCGCCAGCGACGATCGGCCGGGTGCTGGTGGCGGGATCGAAGCGCTCGCCCTTGAGCAGATCTTCCTGCAGATGCTCCAGATGCGGTCGCGCCGTCGCGGACGATGGCATGTGCGCGCGGCGTCGGCACGATGCCGCTCGGTCCGCGCACGAACAGCGGGTCGTCGAAGGTCTCGCGCAGCCGGCGCAGCGCCTTGCTCACGGCGGGCTGGCTCATGCCGAGACGTCGCCGCGCGGCGCGGCGGCTCGGCATGAGCCAGCCGGCCGTCAGCAAGGCACTGCGCCGGCTGCGCGAGACGTTCAACGATCCGCTGTTCGTCCGCGGGCCGAGCGGCATCGTGCCGACGCCGCGCGCGCACGCGATCGTGCGCGCAGCCCGGCCGCACCTGCAGCATCTGCAGGAGGATCTGGTCAAAGACGAGCGCTTCGATCCGGCCACCAGCACGCGGCCGATTGACGCTGGCGATGTCCGACATCGCCGAGATGGCGTTTCTTTCCGTCGGTGATCGAGCATTTCCGCAAGCACGCGCCAAAGTGTCCGGTGACGCGCCGTGTCAGTCCGCGATGCGCAGCTCGTCGAGGGCCTGGAGAATGGCGATTGATCTCGCGGCGGGCTACTACCCGGCGCTGGCCGCGGGAACTTCCGTCAGCGCCGGCTCTCGAAACACGGATTCGCCTGCCTGATGCGGGCGGGCCATCCGCTCTGGAAGCGCCGGCTGACGGTGTCCGCGTTCCTCGCCGCCGAGCACATCGTCATTCGCCCCGAAGGCCGCAGCCAGGAAGTGCTCGAGCGGTTCATCGAGCGGCGGAAGATGCGGCGCAAGGTCGCGATGTACACGTCGAACGTGTTGAGCGTGCCGTTCATCGTCATGCAGTCGCATCTCGTCGCCACGCTGCCGTACGCCGTGGTGACGCGGTTCGCGTCGCTGACCTCCAAGGTGGCCGCGGCGCTGCCGCCGTTCGATCTGACGTATGACCTGAAGCTGCACTGGCACCGGCGATTCGACAACGAGCCGCGCAGCATCTGGCTCCGTGAGCAGCTCGCCGCTGTCTTCAAGGATCATGCAGTGGCTGCCGCCGCCAACGGGCCCGGCGCCGTTTCTGGAGTCGTAGCCCTAGGTGTCATCGTGGCTTCCGCCTTCAGGCGGAAGATGGAGAGAGGATCATGAAGCGAGCGAACGAACACTGTTTCTCGTGGCTTCACTCGTGGCGCTGATGGTTACCGTTGCAGACGGCCAGGCACCGCAGGGCGGACGTGGCGGCGCGCGGCGCGCCCGTGCCACCCGGCGGGGGCCGGGCGCCGCGGGACGTGGACCGGCGATGACCACGCCGAAGGCGGCGATCCCGAACGCCAAGCCGGTGCGGTCGTGCGAGAGCCTGGCGATGCGTCGCGCTGCCGAACACGACGATCGAGTCGGCGGCAGTCGATCCGAGCCAATCCCAACGTCTGCCGCGTCACCGCCATCACGACGCATCCGCCGGCTGGAGACAAGGTGCGGATCTGGGTCGCGATCCCGACGTCGAACTGGAACGGCCGCTTTCTCGGAAACGGAGGCGGCGGGTTTTCCGGCGGCAACGCGGGAGCCGTCAATCATCCTGTAGCCGCGGGCTATGCCGCGGGCGCAACCGACACGGGACACGAAGGCGGAGCGGCAGCTTTGCCCTCGACGCCAACGGCCGGCTGAACTGGCAGCTCATTCGCGACAACGCCCACGTCGGCATCCACGAGATGGCCGTCACCGGCAAGGCGCTGACGCAGGCGATGTACGGGTGGCGCCGCGCTATTCGTATTTCAACGGCTGCTCGACCGGCGGACGGCAGGGACTGTCCGAGGTGCAGCGGTATCCGCAGGACTACAACGGCGTGGTGTCGGGGGCGCCAGCGATCAACTGGGACCGTTTCACGAACGCGCATCTCTGGGGACCGGTCGTCATGAACGCCGCGAACAATCCAGTCGCGGCGTGCAAGCTGACAGCGGCCACCGCCGCCGCGATCGCCGCGTGCGACGGCATCGACGGCGTGAAGGACGGCGTCATCGAAGATCCGAAGCGCTGCACCTACGATCCGAAGCCGCTGATCGGCACGTCGGCCGGAGACTGCGGCGCGTTTACGGAAGCCGACGTGAACGTCATCCGGAAGCTCTGGGAAGGTCCGCGCAAGGCCGACGGCACGTTCCTCTGGTACGGACTCCGCGCGGCGCGGACATGAACGCCCTGTGGACCAGCAGGGGCACGCCGCTTCGGCCGGTGCCATTCGGCATCGCGATGGATGGTTCCGGTATTTCCTGACGCAGGATCCGAAGTTCGACGGCAACACCTGACCCCCGCCGGCTTCGAGCGGCTTGGGAACAGTCCGTTGAGCAGTACGGGAGCGTCATTCGCCACCGACAACCCGGACCTGACGGCGTTCCGCGATCGCGGCGGCAAGGCGATCGTGTGGCACGGCTGGGCCGACCAGCTGATCACGGCCGAGGGCACGGTCGACTACTACAACGCGCGTGCAGCAGCAGATGGGCGGCGCGAAGAAGACAGCGGAATTCATCCGCCTGTTCATGGCGCCCGGGCGTGCAGCACTGCGGCGGCGGCGCCGGCCCGCGCCCGACGGGTCAGCTGGAGGCGCTGCTGGCCTGGGTCGAGGAAGGCAAGGCGCCGGAGACGCTGACCGGCGACGCGCCGCGATCAGACCGGGGCCCACGCGCTCGCGGCCGCTGTGCGCCTATCCGCTCGTCGCGAAGTACAAGGGAAGCGGCAGCACGGACGAAGCGGCGAACTTCTCGTGCAGCACCGGGTTCTGAGGTGATTCTGGCTGCTCTCACAAGACCCAGGTAGGAATCGTCGGCGCCGGCCCGGCAGGGCTTGCTGCTCGGCCATCTGCTGCACCTCAACGGCATCGACTCGGTCATCGTCGAGAACCGCAGCCGCGACTACGTGATCGACCGCGTGCGCGCCGGCGTGCTGGAACAGGGCACCGTGGATCTGCTGAAGGCGATGGGGGTCGGCGCCGGACTGCAGCGCGCGGGCTGCGGCACGAGGGTCTCTATATCAGCGTTCAGGGACGACGGCACCGCATCGATCTGGCCGAGCTGACCGGCGGCAGGGCCATCACCGTCTACGGGCAGAACGAAGTCGTAAGGGATCTGATCGACGCGCGCGTCGCACCGGGCGGCCGCTGTACTTCGAGGCCGAAGACGTCTCCGTCGGCGAGCTCGAAGCGACGCCGGTCGATCCGGTTCCGGCACGGCGGCGACCGACCACGAGGTGCGGTGCGACTTCATTGCCGGCTGCGACGGTTTCCATGGCATCTGCCGTCCCTCGATTCCTGATGGCGAGCTCACCATCTACGAACGCAACTATCCTTTCGGCTGGCTCGGCATCCTGGCCGAAGCGGCGCCCTCGTCCGAGAGCTCGTCTACACCCACCACGAGCGCGGCTTCGCGCTCTTCAGCATGCGCTCGCCGAAATGACGCGGCTCTATCTGCAGGTGCCGCCGGACGAGTCGATCGATCACTGGTCGGACGACGCGATCTGGGACGAGATGCTCGACGCGCATGACGACGCGGGACGGCTGGCAGCCGAACGTCGGCCGCATCATTCAGAAGGGCGTCACGCCGATGCGCAGCTTCGTGGCGGCGCCGATGCGGCATGGCCGGCTGTTCCTCGCCGGCGACGCGGCGCACATCGTGCCGCCGACGGGCGCGAAGGGCCTGAACCTGGCGGCGTCGGACGTGCTGGTGCTGGCGCGGGCGTTGAAGGCGTTCTACGAGCGCGGGCGCACCGAGCTGGCTCGACGAGTACTCGGACGTCTGCCTGCGGCGCGTCTGGAAGGCGCAGCGGTTCTCCTGGTGGATGACATCGACGCTGCACCGCTTTCCCGACGAAACCGCGTTCGACCATCAGCGCCAGATTGCCGACCTCGACTACCTCACCAGTTCACGCGCGGCCATGACCAGCCTCGCCGAGCAGTACGTCGGACTGCCTATGGAAGTGTCATTCGGGTCAGA
>CAVREM010000060.1:0-33450 GCA_963720005.1 uncultured Acidobacteriota bacterium
CTCTGGTGTGGCGAGCAGCAAGTCTTCCGCCCCTGTGCCGTCGACACGCTTCCGATAGAGATCGAATGGGCCTTTCAGGCTGGCGCTGAACACGATCTCTCTGCCATCCGGCGACCAGATTGGATCGAGGTTGATGGCGGCGTTTGAAGTCACGCGGCTGAGGACGTTGCGATCGAGCGCAAGTACCCAGATATCCGGAGGGCTCGTGGAATCGACCGACCGCATGAAGGCGACCTGACGGCCATCGCGTGCGAGCGCCGGACGAGTTCCGGGAAAGGGGCCGCCAACCCTCGCGATTTCCTTGCCGGAGCGGTCGAACCAGACGAGCGGGCGCGTCCCGAACGGGATTGAGTCAGCTGCCGAACCCGCGCGGTACACCAGGGTGCTCGTTGCCGACACAGACACCGGCGGAAACGACATTGACGTTGCCACCAGTTCGGCGATTCGAAATGGGCTTCCGGTCAATTCGAGCGTGTCCGGCCCGAAGGCTTGCGCAAAGCAGCGTCCCTGCACGGACGAAGATCAGGTATCCCGAGGGGACATACAGCGCCTGGGCGTCCGCTTCGAGCAGGCGCCGCGCTTCAGATCCATCGAGGTCGCCGATAAAGACTGCAGGCGGCAAAGATCGGGAACGTGGTAAAGGAAACGACGCCCGTCGGGCAGGAATTGCGGCAACTGGTGGGTGACTCGGGCGCCTTGAGCTGCGTGATTGGAGAGGCTTGGCCACCGTCGGAAGAGATCCGGAGGAGCGGGCCCGGGCCGGAAAGCGTTGAAAAGAGAATGATGTCGTCTCGGTTCCACGTGCCGCCGGTACCGAGAGGAAACGTCCCCAGCACCTGGACCGATCGGCCATCGATATCGATGCGTTTCAGCCGGTTATCCGTAGAGGTGAAGAACGCAACGCTGCGGTTGTCGGGCGACCAGAAGGCGCTGTCGCGCCCTCGGTTCCAGGCAACGGCTCCGGCGAGAGGGAACCCAGTCGGCGCAACCACAGCATACTGCGGCCTGCGGACGTGGCCACGAAGACGATCTTCTGACCGTCTGGCGAGATGGCCAGCGACGCGGCGTCAGTCGTCGGGGGCGTCTGGATCTCGAATCGCACCTCGCCGGCGGGTGATTCGGGACGACGCGCGAACATGACGGCCGCGATTGCCGATACCGCGAGCACCAGCAAGGCAAAGACCCAGGCGAAGCGTTCCCTTCGTCGCGACGTCGGCCGTGATGCGGCGCGGTCAAGCTGTGGCTCGGCGAAAGCCTCGTCTATCTCGAGCCGGGCCACCGCCGCGTCAGACAGGCGGCCTTTCGGGTCCTTCACGAGGCAGCGTCGCAGCAGCCGCCGGATGGACGGGGGCGTGTCGCGGGCAGCGCCCGCCAGTCCGGGTCGTCTTTGATGACTGCGGCGAGCGTCTCGGACGTGTCCTGGCCCGCAAACGCCCGGCGGCCGGTCAGCATCTCGTACACGACACACCCGAACGCCCACAGGTCCGCGCGCTTGTCGGCCGCTTTCCCGCGCGCCTGCTCGGGCGCCATGTAGGCTGGCGTGCCGACGATGACCCCTTCCGCCGTGACGACGGGACTCGGCATGGTCGGCGATTGGCTTACCTTTCCGCTCGATTCGACTTCTAGAGCCCGCGCCAGGCCGAAGTCCAGGACTTTGACCATGCCGTCGGGGCGGACTTTGATATTTGCGGGTTTCAGATCGCGATGAATGATTCCGCGCTCGTGGGCCGCTTCGAGCGCGTCCGCGATTTGCCGCGCGATCGGCAGCGCTTCGTCCATGCCCACACGACCGTGCGCGAGGCGATCGGCGAGCGTCGGCCCGTCGACCAGTTCCAGCACCAGCCCGTTGACGTCAGCAATTTCCTCCAATCCGTAGATCGCCGCGATGTTGGGGTGGTTCAGCGAGGCGAGCACTTGCGCTTCGCGTTTGAACCGGGCGAGCCGGTCGGCATTGAACGCGAACAGGTCGGGCAGGACCTTGAGCGCGACCTCCCGATTCAACTTGGTGTCGTGGGCGCGATAGACCTCGCCCATTCCGCCCCTGCCGAGCGGCGCCAGAACCCGGTAGTGGCCGACGTGTCGACCCACCAGCGACCTGTCGTGCGCGTCAATCGTCGCTTCGGTGAGCAGCCCGCTTGGTGCGGCGTGCCAGGCGGGAGCTGCGAGAAACTCGCCGGCTTGCTCACTGGCCGTGATCAGCCGTTCGACCTCGCGCCGCAGTGCCCCGTCATCGCCGCACGCCGACTCGAGAAACGCCCGGCGTTCATTCGCCGAGCGTTGCAGGGCCGCTTCGTAGATTTGCTCGATGCGCTGCCAGCGCTCGGACGCCATGCTCAGGCGCCTTTCTCCGGAGTGAGCTCACAATAGAGCCAAGCGCGGGCCAGACTCCATTCCCGCTTTACCGTTCTGGGGGAGATCTTCAAGACTGCCGCTGTTTCCTCAACGGTCAGCCCGCCAAAAAACCGCAGCTCGACAATCTGGCTCTTTCGCGGATCGTGCGTCGCGAGAGCGTTCAGCGCGTCGTCGATGGCAACCAGGTCCGCGGCCCGTTCTTGCGGACCCATCGACGCTTCGTCGAACGCGATGGTCAGTGCCTCTCCGCCGCGCTTGCTCGTGCGATGACGACGCGCGTGATCGACGAGCGTACGCCTCATCAACCGTGCCGAGAGACCAAAAAAATGCGCGCGATCCTGCCAGGAAATGCCCTGCCAATCGATCAGGCGGATGTACATCTCATTGATCAGAGCTGTGGGCTGGAGCGTGTGGCCGGCGTTCTCTCTCCCCATGTAGCGCCTGGCCAGTCGGCGCAGTTCGGCATCGACGAGAGGGACCAGCGCCTCGAAGGCCGCGTGATCACCTTCGCCCCAGGCTCGGAGAAGGCCGGTGACCGAGGATGGCGACTGATCTGCCATCGACTGGAAGTCCGGTCCCATGCTAGGTCCCGGTTGGTGCTGACGCAAGGATCGTTTACAAATGCTACGCATCCGGTAGGCGGAGAGCCAGGCTATTGCCCTGCGTATCACTTGCTCGCTGGACTTCTCTCCTGTTCCGCGAAGGCCTCCGCGATGTTCACGGCAATAGAGTATGTGTCCGCATAGGAGATGTTCGACATCACGGATACGACGATCCCGTGCTCTGGCAACGTCATGAAAGACGCGACCATGCCACCCAGCGACTCCCCGTCATGGCCGACCAGGCGCGTGTGTTCACCCGACAGCTCGGCGGTCTCGAGGTCCCAGCCAAGACCGTACCCCGTCTCCTCCCCCGAGGGCAGCCGCTGTGACGTCTGGGTAATTGGACGGTAGCGCGTTGCAGCAGCTTGCCGCTGTTGACGACATTCCCTCAGCTGAGATTGAAGCTCACGGGTTTGAGCGTTTCTAGCGACGTAGCCATTGAAACTGGCCTAAATTGTTGATGGAGCGCATTGGCGCTCGCGGTGCATGCCTCTTCCAGCTGGGGAGCGGCATGGGCCCCATAATCGGATGAGTTTCGCATGAGAGCTGTTCTAAAGGCGTTTCTGCTGTTCGTCGCCCTTGGCGCGGTGATCGGCGCGATCGGACTCTGGTAATTCGTCAGCAGCGGTGTCAGCGCCAGAGAACAGCCAGGAGCTGTAGAGGAGTTCGTCGCCCGACGTGTCCGGAACATGGCCATCGGACGGCGCGCCAGGTCACTGACGAATCCGGTCGAGCCCTCTGCTGAGGTCATCGCAGAAGGTCGGGCGCCACTTCGCCGATCACTGCGCGATCTGTCATGCTAATGACGGTAGCGGCAAAACGGAGATGGGGCAGGGGATGTGGCCGAAGGCTCCGGACATGAGGCTGCCTCAGACGCAGAACCTGTCAGACGGCGAGCTCTTCTGGATCATCGAGAACGGCGTGCGCTTCACCGGGATGTCGGGGTGGGGCACAGGAACGAAGGAAGGTGAGACGGCAAGCTGGCATCTCGTCCACTTCGTGCGGCGGCTGCCGAGCCTGACTCCGGAAGAGATCGAGGAGATGGAGACGCTGAATCCGAAATCGCCCGCGGAGGTCCGGCAACAGATTGCGGAAGAGGAATTTCTGAAGGGTGGCGATGAGCCGTCATCCAAACCGACGGCGCCGCACAAACACTGAGGAGAGAAGCAATGATCAGGCGATTCGTTCTAAGTGCGGTCCTGTTCGTCGCGTTGGCGATTCCAGCATACGTGTACGCGCATGAAGGGCATGAGCACAAAGTCACGGGTACCGTGTCGATGCGCCACGACAATCAGCTCGAGGTCAAGGCGACGGATGGAAAGTCGGTGGCCATCACCCTGAACGAGAAGACCAAGATCCTCCGCGGGAAGACGAAAGCCACCGCAGATGACATCAAGCCGGGTCAACGCGTCGTCGTCACCGCCACCGAAACAAAGGGGAAGGATGGGCAGACCCTGATGATCGCATCGGAAATTCGGCTGCCCGATGCAGTCGCTGCGAAATAGCAGCGGTCCGTCGTGTCGATTCAGGTCCTCTGAAACACCGGCGCTGATTTCTCAGCGCCGTGTCGGTACCTGAAGACCAGCGGAAAAACGATACCAAGGGTCAGGGCGTAGGCCGAAAAGCTCAGCCAGATGCTGCGCCAATCCTTCACGCCATTCACCGTGAAGTAATCCACCACCCAGCCGCTCGCCGTGCCGCCGAGAAACGCGCCCAGGCCATTGGTCATGATCATGAACAGTCCCTGCGCGCTCGCGCGGATGCCGGGCTCCGATTCGCGGTCGACGAAGAGCGACCCCGAGATGTTGAAGAAGTCGAACGCCATCCCGTAGACGATCATCGACAGCACGAGCATCCAGAGTCTCGCGCCCGGATCGCCGCCCGCGAAGAGGCCGAAACGGACCACCCACGCGAAGATGCTGATCAGCATCACCTTCTTGATGCCGAACCGCCGTAAGAAGAACGGGATCGCCAGCACGAAGAGCGTCTCGGAGATCTGCGAGATCGACAGCAGAAGGTTGGGATGCTCCACACCGAACGCACCCGGGTACGCCGCCTTGAAATCGTCGAGGAAGGCCCCACCAAAGGCGTTGGTGATCTGCAGTGCCGCGCCCAGCAACATCGCGAACACGAAGAACACCGCCATCTGCCGCCGTCGGAACAGCACGAGCGCGTCGAGCCCGAGCGCTGAGAGCACGCTGCGGCTCTTGCTGGATCGTGCCGGTGGGCAGTTGGGCAGCGTGAACGCGTAGACGCCGAGGATCAGCGCGGCGCCCGCGCCGACGTACAGCTGCAAGGCCACCCTCGTCCAGCCCGTCAGATCGATGAGCCACATCGCGACGATGAAGCCGATCGTGCCCCACACCCTGATCGGCGGGAACGTCACGATCGGATTCAGGCCTCGTTGCGCCAGCACGCTGTACGACACCGCGTTGTTGAGCGCGATCGTCGGCATGTAGACCATCGCGTTGAGCAGCATGATCAGATACAGCGCCTGGAATTCGTCGACCGTCGCCGCCCAGACGAGGAGCGCCGCGCCGACGAGATGGCAGACGGCGTACACACGCTCGGCGTTTGCCCAGCGATCCGCCACGATTCCCAGGATGCCCGGCATGACGATCGAGCCGATTCCCATCGTGGCGTAGATGCTGCCGACCTGGCCGCCGCTGAAACCGAGCGTGCCGATCAGGTAGGCGCCGAGCGAAATCAGCCACGATCCCCAGACAAAGAACTGCAGGAAGTTCATCACGGCGAGGCGACGTTCGATGCTCATGAGGAGGCGGGCGGACAGTATCTTATGAGGTCGAGCCATTGCCGCGATTTGATCGCGTTGGTGCGCACGTTGATGGGCTGGTTCCATCAGCGGAAAGCATTTTCCGAGCGCGAAAGGCGGCAGTGCGCTCGCGGACGTCAATTCATCAATCTGTCGTATTGCTCGTGCCACCGCGGACGGCGCACGTAATGCATGGCCGCCAGGTTCGAGTGGCCATGAAAAAATTGCTCATCATGACTCTGGCGTTGCTCGGCGCGAGCTGTGACGACGATACGCCGACCGCGCCGACTGGACCGACCGTCAGCTTCTTCGTCACAAGCGCCACGAGCGTCACCGGCAATCTGGGTGGCCTCGTGGGCGCCGATGCCACGTGCCAGCGTCTGGCGGCCGCCGCCGGTCAGGGCGCTCGCACCTGGCGCGCCTATCTCAGCGTCGAGCGAGATCCGGCGAACGGCAATCAGCCGACGCACGCCCGCGATCGCATTGGCGCGGGTCCCTGGTACAACGCGAGCCTGCGCTCGTGCTGGCGACGAACGTCGCCGAACTCCACACCCGCACGGGCGATGCCGCGTTGTTCCTCGATGAGCGCGGGCAGCGGATCAACGGTCAGTGGACCGGATCGCCGGGTCCGGTCGAGCACGATATCCTGACGGGCTCGAACGCCGACGGGACCGTGGCCCCCGGGCTCACGTGCGGGGACTGGACCTCGGATTCGTCTGGGCTCGTCGCTCAAGTCGGGCACTCCGACGGCATGGGGCCGAACCAGAGCACCGCCGGCGCCCTGTCGTCCTGGAACTCCGCGCACGCCAATCAGAATTGCGCGAACACCGCGCCGCGCGGCGGCGCCGGCCGCTTCTACTGCTTCGCACGTTAGGCGATGTGAGTGAGTTAGTGGTTTGGTGAGTCTGGAATTACTGAACCAACCCAACTCACCAACCCTCCAACTGGCGTAAGCTGTCGCAGCTTGGCGCTGGGGACTCAGCCGAGAAGCACCCAATTGTCCGAGCCTCCAGACCCGAGTCCCGAGCCCGACTACTTATATGCGAGCGGACGATTTCCGGCGGATGGCCCTGGCGCTGGACGGCGCGATGGAAAGCGCCCACATGGGCCACCCCGATTTCCGCGTGGGCAACCGCATTTTCGCGACGCTGCATACCGGCGATCGCTTCGGCATGGTCCAGCTCACGCCGGAGCAGCAGCGTGAGTGCATCGGCGACCATCCGGAAATGTTCACGCCGGAGGCCGGGGCCTGGGGGCGGGGCGGAAGCACGCGGGTGCACCTCTCAACGGCGGAGGACGAGGTCATCGGAGATGCGTTGACGCTGGCCTGGCAGAACGCCGTCCGCAAGAACAACGACAAACGATCAAAGCGCAAACCATCCGGAAAGTCAGCCCGAAAGTAGTTCCTCGTCCGGTTTCACCACGTTCCGCCGGGGTCTGGGACACGCCGGAGTGGAGACGCCGCCAGGGGATCAGGTCGTGATAAAAGAACAGCGCGGTGGAATCCCCTGAACCATCCATTCGGGCGCTCGTCAACCGGCCCGGAGGTCGATCGGTTGAGCGCGCCGACCGCCTATGCGCTGGCAGTAGCCGCGCTGCTGGCAGCGGTTCTGCTGAGGTACGCGCTGCATCCATGGATGGGTCCTGCGCTGCCGCTCGTCACGCTGTTCGGCGCGGTGGCGGCGGCCGTCTGGGTCGGCGGTTACGGGCCGGCGATCCTGGTGACCCTCCTGGGATACGCGGCGTGTGACTTCCTGTTCATCGAACCTCGCTTCAGTTTCCACGTCAACGATCCTGGCAATCTGATCGGCCTGCTCCCGTATCTCGTGACCTGTGCTCTCATCATTGCGTTCGGCGAGGCGGTCCGGCGGTCGGAACAGCGGGCGAGCGAACAGCGAGAGCTGTTGCGGATCACGCTGCACAGCATCGGCGACGCTGTGATCACCACTGACGTGAAGGGCCGCGTCACCTACATGAACGCGGTCGCCGAGTCGCTGACCGGTTGGGCGAAGCACGACGGCGCCGGCCGGCCGCTCGACGCGGTGTTTCGCATCGTCAACGAGGGAACGCGGCGCCCGGTCGAGAACCCCGCGGCCAAGGCGCTTCGCGAGGGCGCGGTCGTCGGCCTGGCGAATCACACCGCTGCTGATTCGAAAGGACGGCGGCGAGTGTCCCATCGACGACAGTGCCGCGCCGATCCGCGACGAAAGCGGTACGGTGTCCGGCTGCGTGCTGATTTTCAGGGATGTCACGGCGCAGCGCCGGGTGGAGCGCGAGCGGGCGAGCCAGCTGCTCGCGAGCACGCTCCTCGCCTCGATCATCGAATCGTCCGACGATGCGATCATCAGCAAGTCGCTCGACGGTGTCATCCAGAGCTGGAACGCCGGCGCCGAGCGCCTGTTCGGGTACACCGCCGGAGAGGCGGTGGGCCGCCATATCTCTCTCGTCATCCCACCCGACCGCCGAGCCGAGGAAGACGACATCATCGCCAGCCTGAAGGCTGGACGACGGGTCGATCACTTCGAGACGGAGCGCGTGCGATCCGACGGCCAACGTATCCCCGTCTCGCTGACCATCTCGCCGGTCAAGGACGAGGCCGGTCATGTCGTCGGCGCGTCGAAGATCGTCAGGGACGTGACGGATCGGAGACGGGCCGAGGACGACCTGATACGCCTGGCCGCCGACCTGTCGGAGGCGGACCGCCGCAAGAACGAGTTTCTGGCCATGCTGGCGCACGAGCTGCGGAACCCGCTCGCGCCGATCAGCAACACGGTTCAGGCCCTGCACCTGGGTGGGGGCGATGCGGAAACACTTCGTTCGGCGTCAGCGATGTTGCAGCGGCAAGTCGGTCAGATGTCCCGCCTGGTCGAGGACCTGCTCGACATGAGCCGGATCACGCGCGGCAAGATCGAACTGCGCAAAAGGCGCGTCGAGCTGGCGCCAATCATCCAGCAGGCGGTCGAAGCGGTCCGGGGGCTGTACCGAAGCCTGGATCACGAACTGACGATCACGCTGCCGCCACGCCCCGTGTATCTCGATGCCGATCCCGCGCGGCTCGCGCAGGTGGTCGGGAATCTCTTGAGCAACGCCGGCAAGTTTACGGACAAGGGCGGCCACGTCTGGCTGACGGTCGAAGAAGACGGGGCGCAGACGGTCATCCGCGTCCGGGACAACGGCATCGGCATCGCTGCCGAGCATCATCCCCGTCTGTTCGAGATGTTCGCCCAGGTGGATACGTCGCTGGAACGGTCGCGCGACGGCCTGGGCATCGGCTTGACGCTGGTGAAGACGCTGGTGGAGCTGCACGGCGGGACCGTCGACGTGCACAGTGACGGGCCTGGCCGCGGCTGCGAATTCACGGTGCGCCTGCCGGTCCTGATCGACACGGCCGGGGAGGTGGCGCCGCCTGCGCTCGTTCAGCCGGTGCTGGCGGCGTCCCGTCGCGTGTTGATCGTCGACGACAGTGAGGACGGCGCCGAGTCGCTCGCCATGCTGCTGGAGTTCGGCGGCCACACGACCTACCAGGCGCACGACGGCATGGCGGCGCTTGAAGCCGCCAATCGTCTCCGGCCCGATGCGGTCCTGCTCGACATCGGCCTGCCGGGATTGAACGGCTATGAAGTCTGCCGCCGCATCCGGAACGAGCCGTGGGGCAAGCAGATGATGCTCGTGGCACTCACCGGCTGGGGACAGGACGAAGACCGGCATCGATCGCGGGAAGCCGGATTCGATGCCCACATGGTGAAGCCGGTGGACTTCGACGTCCTCCTCGAGCTGCTCGCGTCACGGCCGTCGACGCCGGACGTGCAGTCACCGTCGGCCAGACACTGAACAGGCGGTCAGCTGGTCTTCTTCAACAACGCCTTTGCGGCGTCGCGCCGGTCGCGTTCCTCGGTGATGAGACGATAGGCGACGTAGTACTTATAGATATTGCTTACGTAGGTGACGGTCTCGCGGCCGATCCGCTCCGACGCGATCCGTTCGACGTTGCCGAACCAGATATTCGGGTTGAGCCCGCGCTTTTCGGCCTCCCGCCGCAACTGACGGATCCGGCCGGGCCCCGCGTTGTACGAGGCAAACGTGAACAGCCCTTTGTTCAGGTCGTCCATCGGCTGGTCCTCGAAGAACTCGTCGCGGACAAACCGCATGTACTTCACGCCGGCGTGGATATTCGGCTCGAGCTGGGTGATGTCGCCGACCTTCTGCTCCTTGCCGGTCTTCCGGCATCAGCTGCATGACGCCGACCGCGCCGACGTGGCTCTTGGCGCCCTGGTCGAGGCGTGACTCCTGGTAGCCCTGTGCCGCCATCAGCAGGTAGTCGAACTTGTACTGGTCGCCGTATTTCCGGAACAGGTCCACCATCGCGAGGAACTTCTTCCGCTCTGCGTCCGACGCGGCGTTCTTCACGAACCGGGTGCTCTCCAGATACCGCTTGTTGAGGATCCGGCCGATGGCGGAATCGAGGCCGTTCTTCGCGATGAACGCATTGAGCTCCGCGGCGAGCTTCGGGCTGTTCTTGCGGATCGCGACGGCCAGGTTGCCGCCGGTCCTCAGCGTCACGCTGCTGTGCACGGTCAGGTCCGTGAAGACCTGCTTCCAATACTCGGCGAGATAGTCGTCGACGACCGTTGCGGGGATGAGGCCGGCATTCACCATCTCGAGCAGGTCGTCGTCTTCCAGGCTTTCAGAGGCCGGCCTGCACGTCGACCGGCGGCTTGCCCTGCGCCTCCAGCGTGCGGTTGAGCGCCATGCAGGCTCTCGAAGTAGCTGGACGTCTTGCGCACGAACACTTCTTTCCCCGACAGGTCGCTCGACGAGCGTGACCAGCGGCGCATCCGGGCCCGGTGACGAGGACCTCGCTCACGTTCCGGCGTGTCGGGTTCGGTGAAGTCGACCAACTTCTGCCGTTCGGGCGTGACCGTGAGCTGGGCGACGACCAGGTCGACCTTTCCCGACCTGAAGCGAGGGGAGCAGCATGTCGCGCGGCATCGGCATCGGCACGACGTGAACCTTGAGATTTCCGGTGTTCAGCTTCTTGTTCAGCTGCTCCTCGAACAGCGTCAGGTATTCGTAGGAGAGACCGCGCTGGACGCCCTTGTCGACGAAGTAGAACGACCGGTTGAAGGGCATCGCGACGCGGATGAGCCGGCGCTTGATCATTTCGTCCAGATCGCCCGTGAACACTCTGTCCACGAGGGAGCGCATGTCTTCGGGGAGCGCCGATTCGTACACGGGCGGCGGGAGCTCTTCCTCGGCCGGCGTGGTGGCAGTCGGCGGCGCCTCTTCCGGGCGGGAACAGCCGGCCGCAACCGCCGTCATCAACAGGAACAAGAGCCGACGCGTCGTCGTCTTCATCTCGTCACACACCCCTTCGGGCGCTCGCAGGCTGCAAGCGTGACGCCACTGGCGCCGGCAAGGTGGCGCGATGGTCTCCAAAAAAACCCACAGGAAGCCTCGGATGAGGTCACCCGAGAAACTTCGAACGTTCGGAGGCCCCCGGCATTCCGGAGGTTCGCGCCTGGATGGCGTTTATTGCCAGTGCATGCTGGAGATGGCTTGACGCTGCATCCGACCCGATTTACGAGGAGGACGCTCAAGTTTGTCCAGCACTTCGTCTACATATCCGCACTGGCGCGACCTGATCCTGTTTTACGAGTATTTCCACGGCGACAATGGCGCCGGGCTCGGCGCCAGCCACCAGACCGGATGGACCGGTCTCGTCGCGGTGTTCCTCGATCTCTTCGGGCGCATAGACGCGAAAGCCTTGCTGGAAACCGAGCGGGACCTGTTGAAGGCGCGCTTCGTGACCGAGCAGGTCGCCGGCGTGCCGCGTGGAGGCGTGAGTGAGTAGGCCGACCCTTCAGGGTCGGCTCGTCAGTTCTGGTTCCGACGCGGGCTGGGTGACGCCGTGGGCGCCGGCACCGGCACCACCAGTCGTGGACCGGTCGCGACGATCATGGCGCGCTCGATGATGTTGCGCAGCTCGCGGACGTTGCCCGCCCACGGATGCTGCTGCAGCTGCTTCATCGACTCTTTCGAGACCGATTCGATCGGCTTCCGGAATGCCTGCGAGAACTCATCGACGAACTCCCAGACGAGACCCGGGATGTCCTCGA
This sequence comes from uncultured Acidobacteriota bacterium, assembly GCA_963720005.1. Lineage (GTDB taxonomy): Bacteria > Acidobacteriota > Vicinamibacteria > Vicinamibacterales > CAVVIG01 > CAVREM01. Next base: position 11,844 of record CAVREM010000060.1, read on the forward strand.
GTCGGTCCCGGAGCGGCGGGATCGTGACGGGAAACACGTTCAGCCGGTAGTAGAGGTCCTCGCGAAACGCACCATCGGCCACGGCCTGCTCGAGGTTGCAGTTGGTCGCCGCGATAATCCGGACGTCGACCTTGACCGACTGCGAGCTGCCGAGCCGCTCGAACATGCGTTCCTGGAGGACGCGAAGCAGCTTGACCTGGATCTGCCCCGGCAGTTCGCCGATCTCATCGAGGAACAGGGTGGAATGGTTGGCGGCCTCGAAGCGGCCGATCTGCCGCGCGAGGGCGTCGGTGAACGCCCCGCGCTCGTGGCCGAACAGGGCGCTCTCGATGAGCGCGGTCGGCATCGCGGCGCAGTTGACGCGGACCATCTGCCGCTGATGCCGGGGACTGAGCTCGTGAATGGCTTCGGCGAAGACTTCCTTGCCGACGCCCGTTTCACCGAGCAGGAGCACGGTTGCCGGCGTCGGCGCGACCTGTTCGACCTGCGCCAGCGTTTCACGCATGGTCGGGCTGTCGGCCACGATTCGGCGGGGTGGTCGCTCGGGCCTGAGGATCGGCCGGCGCAGATCCTCTTCCGCGGCGCGATCGCGCAGCTGCTGCAGCTCGCTCAGCGCCTGCTGTAACTCCGCGTCGCTGGCCCTGCGCAGCAGCGCCTGGCTGAAGATTCCCGCCACGAGCCGAAGCTGCTGGACAACGGCCGATGGCCACTCGCGGGCCCCGCTCGTCGATCCGCACAGCAGGGATCGGCGCACGCCCTCGGTCCGTCCAGCGGCGGCAAGCGGCACCAGCGCAGCCGAGCGAAGGCCCTTTTGCCGGAAGGTTTCGCGATCGACCGGGTCGGCGAGGTCATCGACACGCGTAAACCACACCGCCTGGCCGCGCTCGAGCCGCGACCTGCTCTGGGGAATCGATGCCGCCGGCCACGACGCGGGCGCAGTCGGAGAGCTGTCATGGCTCCACTGATGGGTCACGGCGAGCGCTGCATCGGCGGCGTCGTGGCGCCACAGGATGATCCGGTCGAGGTCCAGAGCCTCGGCGATGTCCTTGAGGCTGTCCAAGATCGCGCGATCGACCGCGCCTGCCTCGGTGACGGCAAAGCGGGCGGCGAGGTCGGCGACCAGGCGTTGAAAGACGAACCGGCGGCTGGTCGTGGAACCGGGACGCGCGTCCGGGTCGAGTGGCGAAATCCGGCTCGAAGCCGGGGGCGCCCAGATCGACGACGGCGAAGCGGCATCGGCCGGTCGAAGCGCGCGGTGAGTCGGCATGGGCGGAACCCTACAGGAGTAGGGAGGGGCGGCGCACTGGGGCGATCTCTACATTCGGCTGGGAAAATGAACAGGGGGGCCAGGGAAAAAGTTACAGTGCCTGCACGCCGGAGGAGTAAGCTAGGCCCCTATCAGGCCGGAAATGAAGGGGTTTCTACTGTTTGCGTGCCTGGCCGGTATTCCCGCTACGGCCTTCGCGCAAGCGTCCGTGGCTGGGACGGTTATCGATCCGTCCGGAGCACCCGTGCCGGGTGTGGCCGTGCAAGCCAGCAGTCCCGCGCTCATCGAGAGGGCCCGACACGCGGTCACCGACGACTGCGGCCAGTACCGCATCGAGGACCTGCGTCCCGGCACCTACACCGTGACGTTCGTCCGCACCGGGTGGAGGACCGTCGTGCGGACCGGCGTGAAGCTGACCGGCTCGTCGACGGCGACGGTCGACGCGCGGCTCGCTGCGGGGTCGCTCGATGAGGCGGTTACCGTCGTCGGCGCGCTTCCGACGGTCGATGTCTATTCGCCCAACCGTGAAACGACGCTGAGCCAGGAGGTCGTGACGGCGATTCCGACGGTCCGCAGCTACAACGCCCTGCTCGTGGTTGTTCCCGGCGTGGTCACGAGCGTGAATGACACCGTCTCGGGCACGGCGACCACCTCGTTCCCGATTCACGGCGGGCGCACGACCGAAGGCCGCCTCATGGTGGACGGTCTCACCGTCGGGAGCCCGGCGTCGTCAAATTCCGCGACGAGCTACGTGATCGACGCAGGCGCGGCGCAGGAAGTCACCTTCTCGGCCGCGGCGGCCTCGGGTGAGGTCGAGACGGCTGGGCTCGTGATGAACGTCGTGCCGCAGAGCGGCGGCAACTTGACCGCCGGTTCCGCATACGCGAGCGGAACCGGAAAAGAACTTCAGTCCGACAATCTAAGCCCGCCGTTGAAGGAGCAAGGTGTGATGTCGGCCACCCCGCTGACGAAGGTCTACGACGTCTCGGGGACGCTGGGCGGACCAATCAGAAAAGACCGGCTGTGGTACTTCGCGACGGCCCACTTCGGTGGCAGCACTCAGGACGTCACCGGCATCTACTACAACGCGAACGCCGGCGATGCGACCAAGTGGCTGTACACGCCCGACTACCGGCGACCCTCCGTATTCGGATCGCACCTTCGAGAACGCGAGCGCCCGCCTCACCTGGCAGATGACGCCTCGAAACAAGCTGGGGATGTTCTGGGACGCGCAAGCGTTGTGCCGGACCTGTACTGGCGCGACGCCGGGATTGGCCGAGCCGCAGCGGATTTCCCCGGAAGCGGTGGGTGTGCTCGGCCGGCCGTTCCACGTCACGCAGGCGTCGTATTCAGCGGCCCTGACGAGCAACCTGCGGCTGGAAGCGAGTTTCGGCGGCACCTTCTTCGGTGTCGGGAATTTCGAACGCGAGCCGAATCCCACGCGCGATCTCATCCGCGTCGCCGAGCAGTGCGCCAACGGCTGCCCCGCGAACGGCAACATTCCGGGACTGGTCTACCGGTCGCAGGACTTCAGTGTCGCCCATGCCGGCTCGTACCTGTGGCGGGCCTCGATCTCACGGGTCAGCGCTGCCCACAGTCTGAGGATTGGCTTTCAGCACACGCTGATGACCGACGATCGCACATGGATGACCAACAACCAGAACCTCACCTACCGCGTCAACAACGGCGTGCCGAACCAGCTGACGCAGTCGATCTCGCCGTGGGTGAACGACGCGCGTGTGGGTTGGGACGCGGTGTTCGCGCAGGAGCGATGGACCCGCGGCCGCGTGACGCTGCAGGGCGCCGTACGGTTCGACCGCGCGCGGAGCTGGTTTCCGCAGCAGCAGGAAGGGCCGTCGCGCTTTTTGCCGGCCGCCATCGTCATTCCCGACACACGAGGCGTCGACAGCTACAAGGACATCACGCCGAGGATGGGAGCGGCAATTGATCTCTTCGGCACGGGCAGAACGGCGCTAAAGGTCAACGCGGGGAAGTATCTGGAAGGTGCCGGGGTGTCCGGGAACTACGCCAACACGAACCCGTCCCTGCGGATGCCACAGACCACGATGGTGTTCGGCACGGCCGGGGTGACGCGCGCCTGGACGGACGTCGACGGCGACTTCTCGCCCGATTGCGACCTGCTGAATCCGGCTGCGCAGGATCTGCGCGGCGCCGGCGGCGATGTCTGCGGCGTGATGTCGAACACGAGGTTCGGGCAGAATGTCCTGACCAACAACTTCGATCCCGGGATTCTCGACGGGTGGGGTGTCCGTCCTTCGGACTGGAATCTCGAGGTTGCTGTTCAGCACCAGATCCTTCCGCGCGCGTCGGTCGATGTCGCGTACATCCGGCGCTGGTACCGCGGTTTCTTCGTGGCCGACAACCTGGCGCTCGAGCCTTCCGACCTGACGCCGTTCAGCATCGTTGCACCGCTGGATCCGAGACTGCCCGGCGGAGGAGGCTACGTCGTCACGGACCTGTACGACGTCGTACCTGGAAAGTCCGGCCAGGTGAACAACTTCATCGCCGACTCGGCCGACTACGGCGGATGGGAGCAGCGCTTCGACGGGCTCGACGTGACCGTGAACGTCCGGGCCGGCGGGTTCACGCTCGCAGGCGGAATCAGCACGGGCCAGACCGTGGCCGACAACTGCGGCGTCCGCGCGCGCCTGCCGGAGGTCGCGACGACGACGACAGGAACGAGCGCGTTCGGGGCCGGCCTGGCCAATTCGGCGGTGACGCCGCTGAGCCCGTACTGCGACGTGGCCTACGGCGTCCTCACGCAGTTCAGGGGCCTGTCCACGCTACCTCATCCCGCGCATCGAGATGCAGTTGTCTGCCGTGATCCAAAGCAAGCCGGGGGCGATGCTCGCCGCCAACTACGTCGTGCCGAACGCCGACGTGGTGCCGTCGCTCGGCCGGAGCCTGTCGGGCGGCGCGCCCAACGTCACGGTCAACCTCGTCGCGCCCGGGACGATGTACGGCGATCGCATCAACCAGCTCGACGTCCGCGGGTCCAAGATCCTGAAGTTTGGAGATTCGCGGACGATGATCGCCCTGGACGTCTACAACGCGCTGAACTCGAGCGCGGTGCTGACCTACAATCCTGCCTTCGTCCCGGGCGGCACGTGGCTGCAGCCGCTGGCGTTCATGGCGCCGCGGGCCTTCAGGATCACCGCCGAAATCTACTTCTGACGCACGATGCCGAGAAACCTGAGGGTCGCGGTCTGGGGTTGGCTGCTCGCGGCGGTCACGACCGCGATCCCGCTGGACACCGCGTCGGCCCAGGACCAGAAGCAGGTCCTCGTGCTGTACTCGAATCGCCGCGACGCGCAGATCGTGACGGTCGGCGATCGCGAGCTGCCCAGAATCCTGAACGACGGCCATCCGGACGGCATCGACTACTACTCCGAGTTCATCGATCGCATCAGGATTTCCAGCACCGATTACGTGGCCGCGTTTCGTGAATTCCTGAGTCTGAAGTACGGCGCGCACCGGTTCGATCTCGTCATCGCGATGGACGACAGTGCGATGGACTTCCTGCGCCAGGTACGCGACGATCTGTTCGCAGCGACGCCGGTCGTCTTTTTCTCCGCGCGCCGGTCACCGCCTCGGCTCCCGAACTCCACCGGTGTGAGCGCCGAGTTGAATCTCGCAGGTACGCTCGCGCTCGCCATCCGAGCTGCAGCCCGATGTCCGGCACGTGTTCGTCGTCAGCGATGTCGAGGCGCGAACAGGATGTACGCGAACACGGCGCGCGAGCAGTTCCGTGAGTTCGAGACGCGCCTCGACATCACGTACCTGTTGGGCTTGCCGACCGCGGAGCTGGAGGCGACGGCTCGCGGCCTTGCCCGAACACTCCATCGTGTACTACCTGGTCGTCTATCGCGACGGCGCAGGGCGAGAACTTCCAGCCGCTGGCGTATCTCGGCCGCCTGTCGCGCGAGTCGCGAACGCGCCGACCTACTGCTGGGTCGACTCGGCCATGGACCACGGCATCGTCGGCGGCAGCCTCAGAAGTCAGGCCGCGCAGGTCGAGGCGGTCGGCGCGGTCGCCGCTCCGCGTGCTGCGCGGCGAGCCGGCCGACAGCATCCCGATCGCGCCAGGCCGGACCTGAACGTCGCTCAGGTCGACTGGCGCCAGCTGCGGCGGTGGAACATCAGCGAAGCGCGCGTCCCGGCCGGTACGCGCGTGCTCTTCCGCGAACCGAGCGTCTGGGACCGCTACCGCTTTTACATCATCGGCGCGCTCGCGCTGCTGCTCGCGCAGACCGCGTTGATCGGCGGGCTGCTCGTTCAGCGATCGAGACGGCGGCGCGCCGAGGAGCGGCTGGTCGCGAGCCAGGCGAAGCTGCGCGCGAGCTACGATCAGATCTCAGACCTCGGCGGACGCCTGATCCAGGCGCAGGAGGACGAGCGCGCGCGTATCGCGCGCGAACTGCACGACGATCTCGGCCAGCAGATCGCGCTGGTCGTCGCGGACCTGCAGAGGGCGGCCGACCTCGGTGAGCGGTTTGCCCGCGCCGTGTTGAGCCGCGCGCATAACCTCGCCAAGAGCGTGCACGACCTGTCGCATCGCCTGCACCCGGCGAAGCTCCGACTGCTCGGCCTGCCCGCGGCGCTCAAGAGCCTCCAGCACGAGCTGGCCCGGCCCGGGGTCGAGATCGCTGTCACGCACGAGAACGTGCCGAATCCGCTGCCCGAGGATGTGACCCTGTGTCTCTATCGCGTCGTGCAGGAGGCCCTTCAGAACGCCCTGAAGCATAGCGGCGCGCGCGAGATCATCGTCCATCTTCGCGGCGAGTATCGCTGCCCTGACGGTGAGCGTCATCGACGACGGCGCCGGCTTCGACGTGAGCGCGAAGTTCGGCAGGGGTCTCGGGCTGGTCAGCATGAAAGAGCGCCTCGAGGCGATTGGCGGCACGTTGAGAATTCGTTCTGCGCCGGGCCAGGGGACGCGCCTGAAAATCAGAGTGCCGGTCGCCGCCCACCAACCGGTCACGCTCGCAGGGTGAGGATGACGAAGCCCCGCGTGCTGCTGGCCGACGATCACGCGCTGCTGCTCGGCGCCTTCGAGACCCTCCTGTCGAACGAGTGCGACATCGTCGGCAAGGCTGCCGACGGACGCGAGCTCGTGGCCGAAGCGACGCGGCTCAAGCCCGACGTCATCGTGCTCGACATCATGATGCCGCGTCTTGAACGGCCTGGAGGCGGCGCGTCAGATCAAACAGTCGCTGAAGAACGTCAAGCTGGTCTTCGTGACCATGAACGAGGATGCCGATCTGGCGGCAGAAGCGTTTCGCGCCGGCGCGTCCGCCTACCTCCTGAAGCGATCCGCGCCCCCGGAACTGCTGACGGCGATTCGCGAAGTGATGCAGGGACGGTCCTACGTCACGCCATTCGTCACCGACGGGCTGGTGGGCACCCTTCTGCATCCCGAGAGGCCGGGACCGTCGAGTGAGCTGACGCCGCGGCAGCGCGAAATCCTGCAACTGCTCGCGGAAGGTCGTTCCATGAAAGAGGCCGGGGCCGTTCTCAACCTGACCCGGCGGACCATCGCCTTCCACAAGTACCGGATGATGCAGCAGTTGAACGTGAAGACCACGGCCGAGCTCATCCAGTACGCCATCAGGAATCACATCGTCTAAAACGCCAAACCTGGTCCTTTAGACCGCCCGAACCTAGTACCTTTTCCGTAATGGTCAGAGGGACAGGAGTGCAGTAGATTACGACGGAGCGAATGGCCTCGCACTCTGAAGGTCCTGTGAAGCCGCCCCGGAGATCTCGGCGCACAGCCGGGGGGCCGATGCGCTCCGGCAAGACCCGCGTCCTGCCAGCGCCCGCGATCACCACGAGCCACTTCGACGGAATGCTGGCGCTGAACGGACAGCTGGCCGACAAGGTGCAGGAACTGTTCGTGCCACAGCGACGATCTGGCGAATCTCATCGAGAGCTCCGACGTCGCCACCGTGTTTCTCGATACCCAACTCCGCATCAAGCGGTTCACGACGAACGGCGGCGCGCCCGTTCAACTTGCAGCCAGTCCGACGTCGGCCGGCTGATCGGGCAGATCCGCACGAATCTGGACGCGATCGATCTCGAACGCGATTGCCAGGCGATTCTCGACGGCGTGACCGCGCTCGAACGGGAAGCGACGGCACGTCGACGGCGGCGAGTACCTGCTGCGTCTGTTTCCGTATCGCCGCGCAACGATCGCCGACATCACCTGGGGCGTCGTCGATCACGCTGGTCGACGTCACGCGGTTGAAGGAGATCGAACGCGAACTTGCGCGCCGCGCGCGAGCAGGCGGCCGGCGATCTCCGCCGGATGACGTGCCTGCACAAGGTGACGGCGCGGTTGGCGCAGCCCGGCGGCGTCCGCGATCTCCAGGACGAGATCGTCAAGGCGGCGGTGGAGATCGCCGGCGTCCGACATGGGCACCCTGCAAACCTGCAACGAGCGACGGCGTGCTCGCCATCACGTCACAGGTCGGGTTCGACGCAGGCGTTCCTCGAATACTTCGCCCGGGTGGACAGCCATACCGACACGGCCTGCAGTGCGGCGATGGCTGCCCGCGATCGGGTCGTCGTCGAGGACATGACGAGGAGCCCCTACTTCGGCGGCGCCACGCTGCCGGTGCATGCTCGAACGCCGGCATTCGCTCGCTGCAGTCCACACCGCTGTTCGACCGTTCGGGCGCGTTCGTCGGGATGCTGTCGACCCACTACCGATCGGTTCATCGGTTCGGCCAGGCGGAATTGAAGTGGCTCGACCTCCTGGCCCGCCAGGCGGCCGATCTCATCACGCACCGGCAGGGTCGAGGAAGCTGCTGTCGCGGACCAACGAACAACTGGAGCTGCGCATCGACGAGCGCATCAAATGGCTGACGCTGCTTCACCAGGTGACGCGCGCGATCCAGGAGGCGGCACACGTGGGACGAGGCGGTTCGCGCGGCGCTCGATCTGATCTGCGCCGCCGAAGGATGGCAGGTTGGCTTCGTGTACGTTCCCGATCCCGCCGACGCAAACGTGATCGTGCCGATCTGTCGGCTGCCTGCGCGACGAGCGTTTCCGGCCGTTCTACGAGTTCTCCGAGGGGCAACGCTACACGCGCGCGCCAGAACCTGCCCGGCCTCGTCTACGACGACGGGATCGTCCGATGGGTGAACGAGGCCGAGGAGCTCGCTGCGCTCGTGCCCGTGCGCCAGGCCGCGGTCAGGGAGGCAGGATTCGTCTCGGCCGTGGCGATGCCGATCACCTTCGGACCGCAGGTCATCGGGGTGCTGGAGCTGTTCTCCGACGAGCCGCACACGCCGGACCAGACGCTCGTCACGCTGATGGTCGACCTCAGTGCCCAGATCGGGAAGATCGTCGAGCGCGAGCGGATGACGGCGGAGATGGCCGATCTCGTCGTGGCGAGAGCAGCAGGGGCTGCTGCACACCCTGCACGATACGCTCGGCCAGACGCTCACCGCGGTGAACGTCTTGAGCTCGGCGCTCGGCCACCGGCTCCAAGAGGCAGACGACGGCGGCGGCGGCCACCGCGGTCAGATCGTGCAGCAGGCGAGGCTCGCGCTGAACCAGGTGCGGCAGTTGTCGCGCGGGGATGTTTCCGGTCGACGTCGATTCGCTCGACATGATGACGGCGCTGCGCGAGCTGGCGTCGGCCACCGAATCGATTCACAGGCTGCGCGTGCAGGTCGATGGCGATCTGGCGAATTCGCCAGCTCGAGAGCCGTGTGATCACCCACCTGTATCGCATCGCCCAGGAGGCGGTCACCAACGCCGTCAAGCACGCACAGGCCGACGCGATCCGGATCGACTTGAAATCGAGCCGCGGCTTCACCCGCCTGCGTGTGACGGACAACGGCGTCGGGATTCCCGGCAACGGCCACACGGCGCGAAGGCCTCGGGTTGCGGGTCATGCGGCACCGGGCGGCATCCATCCGCGCGAACCTGTCGATTCGAGCCAATCCGTCGGGAGGAACGACCGTCGCTTGCACGCTGCGGCAGCCGCCTGCCCTTCCGCCCTCAGCCTGACGGCCGACGAATTGTCGACCCTCCAGGGTCGGCCACGGCAAGCCGCAACCGTCCCGAAGGGTCGGCGTGCCGGCGAGCGGTAGCTCCGCAGGTCCGGAGTGTCCCGGCAGTGACGGAGATTCGCTGTCGCCGACATCTGCGCCATTGGACGCGGTCAGACCGGCTGAAAACTCCCTGAAGCCGTGCCGTTTAGAACCCGCCGCGTCCGCGGGGCGCGCTGAAGCGCCTAGCTGCGTTCGGAGGTCAGCATGATTTCGAGAAGGATCACACGGACCTTCGTTTCCCGCCGGCCCTCCAACTGGACGAGCTCGCGATTCCCGACGGCTTCGACCGCCGGGCGTTCATGATGCGCAGCGCCGTCGTCGGCGCCGTGGCGGTGCATCACCGGCTGCGCCGCGCCGACGCCGGAGCAGGCCGCGGCCGCTCCGCCGCCGCAACCGCCGCCCGTGCCCGCCTCGAAGGTGTCGCCCGAGCTCGAGGTCGTGAAGAAGTCCAAGGGGCCGGTGATGACCACGCTCGAGGAGTTCTACAAGGTCGGCCCGGGCCCTTCGAGCTCGCACACCATCGGCCCGATGCGCATCACCTACGACTTCTACCAGCGCTGCACGAAGCTGCCCGCGGACCAGCTCGCGAAGGCGACCGCGCTCAAGGTGCACCTGTTCGGCAGCCTGAGCGCCACCGGCAAGGGCCACGGCACCGAGCGCGCCGCGCTCGCCGGCATCATCGGCAAGGAGCCGGCGACCGTCGAGCCCGAGTTCCTCGACGGCCTCGCTGCGAAGCCCGACCAGACCTTCCCGGTGAAGCTGGGCGACAAGACGTTCAACGTGTCGCTGAAGGACATCATCTACGACGCGCCCAAGGGCGACTTCCCGCATCCGAACACGATGACCTGCAAGCTGATGGCCGGCGACAGCGTGCTGCACGAGCTGGAGTACTACTCGGTCGGCGGCGGGTTCATCGAGTGGAAGGGCTATCAGCCGCCGAAGAAGGGCCAGCCGAAGTATCCCGTACTCGACGATGAAGGAGCTGCAGGCGCACGCGGAGAAGAACAAGCTCTCGGTCGCGCAGGTCGTCGATGGCCAACGAGGTGGCGGTCTCCGGCAAGAGCGAGGCGGAGATCAACGCCTTCATCGACAAGATCACGACGGCGATGGTCAACATCGTCAAGGCCGGGCTGAAGGCGCCGTCGAGCGACGCTGCCCGGGCCGATCAAGCTCAAGACCAAGGCGGGCGAAGTCTACAAGCGCGCGATGGACGACAAGTACGCAGACAGCAGCGCGGCGTCGGCGTCGTCTCGGCGTACGCGCTGGCGGGCTCGGAGGAGAACGCGCGCGGCCATCTCGTCGTCACCGCGCCGACCGGCGGATCGGCCGGCGTGATGCCGGCGCTCGTCTACGCGCTCGGCGAGGGCGGCCGCAAGCTGCCGCAGGAGAAGATCCGCGAACGGATTCCTGGCCGCCGCGGCGATCGGCTACCTCGTGCAAGCACAACGCGACGCTGTCCGGCGCCGAGGGCGGCTGCCAGGCGGAGATCGGCGTCGCCTCGGCGATGGGCGCGGCGTTCATCGCGCAGGCGCACGACTTCGACGCATCAGGTCGTGGCGAACGCCGCCGAGTCGTCGCTGCGAGCATCACCTCGGGATGACCTGCGACCCGGTCGCCGGCTTCGTGCAGATCCCGTGCATCGAGCGCTGCGCGTTCGGCGCCGTCAAGGCGTGGACCGGCTTCATGATCGCGAGCAACGAGATCCCGGCCAACCGCCGCGTCGACTTCGACACGACGGTCGAGCGCGATGGCGCTCACCGCCAAGGAGATGAACTCGAAGTACAAGGAGACCTCGGAAGGCGGGCTCGCGGTCTCCGTGGTGCTCTGCTAGAGCGCCGGGGCAGTCACGACGTGTCGCGAGGCGATGCGGCACGGCGGTCGCGGCGTCGCCTGGCTGATCACGGCCGTGTACTACTTCTACCAGTACACGCTGCGCTCGGCGCCGGCCGTGATGATGCCGCAGCTGTCGGAGGCCTTCGGCCTCAGCGCGATGGGCGTCGCCTCGCTGGTCGGGCCTGTTCTACTACGGCTACTCGCCGTTCAGCCTGGTGGCCGGCGTCGGCGATGGACCGGCTCGGGCCCGCGGAAGGTCGTGCCGATCGGCGCCGCGGCGGTCGGCGTCGGCGCGCTGCTGTTCGCGACCGGGCAACAGCCAGCTGGCGAGCGTCGGCCGGCTGCTGCAGGGCGCCGGCGGCGTGTTCGCGCTTGTCGGCGCCGTCTACATCGCGACGACCAACTTCCCGCCGTCGCGCGCCGCCACGCTGATCGGCGCGACGCAGATGTTCGGCATGGCCGGCGGCTCGGCCGGCCAGTTCGTGGTCGGACCGCTGATCGCGCGCCGGCGTCTCGTGGAGGCGTTCTGGATCGGCATGGGCGTCGGCGGCCTCGTGATCGGCGTCGCTGCTCTGCGATGCTCCTGCCGAAAGAGGCGCCCGTGGCGCGGCGCGACGACTGGCTCAAAGGCGCGGCCGCACGCGCTGATCGTCGTGTTTCGCAATCCGCAGTCGATCCTGTGCGGGATGATCGCCGGCCTGCTGTTCATCCCGACGACCATCTTCGACATGATCTGGGGCGTCCGCTACCTGCAGGAAGCGCGCGGGCTCGACTACGCCACGGCGGTGATCCGCTCGGCGACGGTGCCGCTCGGCTGGATCATCGGCTGCCCGCTGCTCGGCTTGCTCTCGGACCGGATCGGCCGCCGCAAGCCGGTGATCGTCGGCGAGCGGCGCTGGTGCTGCTCGCGTGCCTCGCGTGGATCCTCTACGGCGACCCGAGCGTGTTTCCGCCTTACGTCCTCGGCCTCGTCGCGGGCATCGCGTCGGGCGCGGCGATGCTGCCCTACACCGTGATCAAGGAAGCCAATCCGCCCGAGATGAGCGGCACGGCGACCGGCGTCGTCAACTTCCTGAACTTCACGTTCAGCGCGCTGCTCGGGCCCGGTGTTCGGCTGGGCGCTGATCGGCGTCGCCGGCGGCGGCGAGCCGGACGCTCGAGCACTACCAGACGGCGTTCGAGCCGCTGCTGTACGGCGTGGCCCTCGCGGTCGTGCTGACGCTTCTTCCTGAAGGAGACCGGGCCGGCCGCCCAGCCGGTAACCCGCGTGGTCGCGCGTGAGGCGATATGACATCAGCAGTCCACGGAACCGGAAAGTACGAGCAGCTCCTCGAGCGATGCCGCGACCTCGAGCCGGTGTCCACGGCCGTGGCGCATCCGTGCGAGGCGTCGGCGCTGGCCGCGGTCGTCGATGCGGCGCGAGCTCGGGTTGATCGCGCCGATCCTCGTCGGCCCGACGGCGAAGATCGAGGAGGTCGCGAAGGCCAACGGCATCGCGCTGGGGTCGATCCGCGATCGTCGACGCGCCGCACAGCCACGCCGCCGCGGCCAAGGCCGTCGAGCTGGTGCGGCAGGGCAAGGCCGAGCTGCTGATGAAGGGCAGCCTCCACACCGACGAGCTGCTGGGCGCGGTGGTCGCGCGCGACACCGGCCTGCGCACCGGCCGGCGCCTCAGCCACGTCTTCATCATGGACGTGCCGACCTACCACAAGGTGCTGATCGTCACCGACGCGGCGATCAACATCGCGCCGACGCTCGAGGACAAGGTCGACATCTGCCAGAACGCGATCGACCTGGCCATCTCGCTCGGCCTCGCCCGGCCGAAGGTGGCGATTCTGGCGGCGGTCGAGACAGTGACCTCGAAGATGCCGGCGACGCTCGACGCCGCGGCGCTGTGCAAGATGGCCGAGCGCGGGCAGATCACGGGCGCGATCCTCGACGGCCCGCTGGCCTTCGACAACGCGATCAGCGCCGAGGCGGCCAGGATCAAGGGCATCCGCTCAGAGGTCGGGGGCGATCCCGACATCCTCCTCGTCCCCGATCTCGAGGCCGGCAACATCCTGGCCAAGCAACTCAGTTTCCTCGCCAATGCCGACAGCGCCGGGCTCGTGCTCGGCGCGCGGGTGCCGATCATCCTGACGAGCCGCGCCGACACCGTCCGGTCGAAGATTGCCAGCTGCGCCGTCGCGGTGCTGGCGGCGCACGCGCGGCAATCGCTGCAGGCGACACTGACCTGAGGAGCGGCGGCCATGAGCGAATACTCGCTCGTCCTCAACGCCGGCTCGTCGAGCCTCAAGTTCTGCGTCTACGACGGCGACGCGGTGGCAGCTCGACACGCGCGGCCAGATCGACGGCATCGGCACGTCGCCGCGATTCACCGCGAAAAACGGTCACGGCCGAGAAGATTGCCGAGCAGCGTCTCGAAGGCACGGTCACCGATGCCCGCACGGCGCTCGACGCAGTCGCCGGCTGGCTGCGCTCACAGTATCGCAGACGCACGAGTGCTTGCCGTCGGTCACCGCGTCGTCCACGGCGGGTCGCGCTACCGTGGACCGGTGGTCGTCACGCCCCAGGTGCTCGAGGACCTGCGCACGCTCATCCCGCTGGCGCCGCTCCATCAGCCTTACAACCTCGCGGCGATCGACGCGGTGTTCGAGCGGATGCCGAAGGTGCCGCAGGTCGCCTGCTTCGACACCAGCTTCCACCGAGGTCAGCCGGCCGTCGCCTCGCTGGTGCCGCTGCCACGCGAGGTGTGCCAGGCAGGCGTGCAGCGCTACGGGTTCCACGGCCTGTCGTACCAAGTACATCGCGTCGGTCCTGCCGAAGGTGGCCCCGCAGGTCGCCGGTGGCCGCGTCATCGTCGCGCATCTCGGCAGCGGCGCGAGCCTCTGTGCGCTGCGAGAGCGGGAAGAGCATCGACAGCACGCTCGGATTCACCGCGCTCGACGGGCTCTGCATGGGCACGCGGCCCGGCGCCGTCGATCCCGGCGTGATCCTCTACCTCTTCCAGGATCTCAAGCTGTCCGCCAAGGAAGTGGAAACCATCCTCTACAAGAAGTCGGGGCTGCTGGGCATCTCGGGGATCAGCAACGACATGCGCGATCTGCTGTCGAGCACCGAGCCGTCCGCCCGGCTGGCCGTCGATTACTTCGTCTACCGCGCCGCCAGGGAAATTGGCGGGCTCGCCGCCGTGCTGGGTGGCGTTGACGCGCTGGTCTTTACTGCCGGGATCGGCGAGAACTCTCCAGAGGTTCGCAGCCGGATCTGCCGATCGTCGGCCTGGCTCGGCATCGAGATCGACCAGCGGCGAACTCCAACAACGGTCCGCGGATCTCCCGACAAGGGAGTCGCGTGTCGGCGTGGGTGATTCCGACCAACGAGGAATTGATGATCGCGCAGGCACACGTCGTCGCTGCTTGGACTGGTCGAAGCCCGCGCCTGAGCGCCGGAAAATGCAATCACGAAGACTCGAAGACGCGAAGAAACGGCTTTCGTGGATCCGTGACTTCGTGGGGTGTTTACTCGACGCGCTTCCAGGATTCGTCGGGATTGTATTCGGACATCTTGCTGGCGGTCGCAGCCGAGTCGGCACCCAGGTCTTTCTCGAAGACGATCCCGTCCTGGTTGACGATGAAGGTCATGACGCCGCTGAGGTCGTACTCATCCGGCCAGGCCACCAGCGCGAACCCGCCTGACATGTTGCCGTTCGCGACGTAGGACTTCGCGCCGCCCGTCGCGGCCGGTCCCTGCGCCGTGAGGATCTTGAAGCGATAGCCGTGGAACGGCGCCGGCTGCGCTTTTTCTCCGGCCACGTAGCCTTCGTCGGACGCCTGCGCCACCAGGTCGCCGAGCGGGCTCCGCATCCGCCCCTTCACTTCCGGCCAGAACAGTCCGTTCTCTTTTCCAGGGGCGCTGTTGAAGCTTTGCGCGAAGAGGCCGGCGGGTTTTCCATCGTGCCCGTTTTCCGCATAGCGCTTCTGCGCACCGACATAGGTCGCGCAGACTCGGATCACCGACAGTTCGTTCCGTCCGATCCGCCTGGCCAGCACTTCCGCCCGGCCAGCGGCCGTGTCGAATCGCCAGCGGTTGCCGTCCTTGACGAGCGGGACGGGAAATGGCCACTCCTCGTTGCCGATGACCAGCGTCTTGCCGCCGTGTTCGGTATCGACCAGATGCCAGCCTTCGGTGAAGGCGGCGGAGAAGGTCTCGCGATTGCGGCGCGCGGTGATCGGATCAGAGGTGTCGACGAGTTCTTTGCTGTCGGGACCGAAGATCACGGACAACTGCTCCACGTTGGCTGCCTGGACGACCTCCGCCAGCGCCCGCACGGCCGCCTCGGGCGAGTCGAACAGCTGCTCCTGGACCCGCGGCTCAGAGCTCGCGCACGCCGTCATCGCCGCGAGCGCCGCACCGATCAACGCCGAGCCGATTGTGTTCTTCTGCATGGCCGTGGCCTTTCGGCGTGTCAGCGGCGACGGCCGCCGCCGCCGCCGCCGCTCCTGCTGCGCTGTCCCCGCGAGCTCGCCGCCTGCGTCGACTTGCCGCTCGAGTACCCGGAGAACGCGTCGGACTTGGTGCCGCTCCGCTCGCGGGCGGACGCGGTATCGGTGCTCCGACCGCGGGCTTCATAGCTGCCGGAGGAGGTCCGCTTGCTCGTCGTCGCCTGCGTGGACTGCGTGGTCGTCTTCCGCTCCTGGGCTGCCGTGCGCGCCTGATCCTTCTGGGCCTGCGTCGCCTCGGGACGGTTCTCCTGCCGCGACTCGACCCGATCGGTGCGCTGCTCCGACGTGTTCTCGCGCCGGTCGGTCCGTTCCTCGGAGAGATCCTCGCGGTGATCGATCCAGTCCTCGCGCGCGTCTTCGCGGTGATCGTAGTAGTCGTCCCACGCGTCGTTGTACATGTACCCGCCGCCGCGCCAGCCGTACGGGCCGTAGTAGTAGTCGTTGTCGATGGCCGCGCCGATGGCAATGCCCGCGGTGAACCCGATGATCCCTGCGACAGCCGCATCCGCGCTGCTGCTGCTCTCTTGCTGGACGTAGACCGTCGTCGAGTTGTATTGCGGCACGTACACGACCTGCGGGTTGGAAGGCTCGATGACGATGACCTGCTCGCCACTGGACGTCGTTTTCGTCTCCACTTCCTGCTGCGGCGTGTCCTTCAACGACCCGACTTTCTGTGCCTGGGCGCGCAGCCGTTGAATGCTGCCGAACACCGCCGACCGGTCCGCCGCGAAGGCCTGTCCGAGGCGCGTCGTCCAGTCCAGCTGCACCGCCATCATGTTCACGGTGTCGGGGAACAGGACCAGCGCCACGAAGCTCGGCTCGAATCCGGCCTTGACCGCCGCATCCTGCAGCGGCGTGCCCTTCAGCGTCGTGTTTTTCTTCAACCAGGCGTTGAGTTCCTTGACCTTCGCCGGGTCGCCCGCGCACATGAGAATCTGCGCGAGAAGCGAATCGGGGTACAACGCGATCGGCGCCAGCAGGCGATCGATCTCCTCGGCGGATGGCGCCGCGGCCGGCTTCTTCGCCGCGGTGGCGGACTGCTGTTCGGCCCTCACCGTCAGGCGAGAGCCAGGCAGCGCTGCGATCAAGGTGAGCGCAAGCGAGCCGATGACGAGCGTTGTGATGTTGGCGGCGATGCCCTTCTTCATTCTCAGCTCGCTGAATATATCTGGGTCCACTCGCGTTCAGAGGGACGGGCGTCTCTCATAACGGTGTTCGTTGAAGCCCCTGGCGTGTCTCCCGCGGTGCAGTATCCGTACCCGCGTGCTCGTTGGCGCGGCCTCTCGCACACCTGAACGCTCACCCGACATGTCGGAGAAGCTCCGATTTGGCGTATGGGCGACTCGCCGTTTGCCCGTTGCTGAAACTGTTCGGCCGCGTAAACTGCCACAATGCGGGTGCATGTGTTCGGGCCCGACTTGTGTAGGCCGCGCTTTGTGTGTGATCCGCGTGCATAGGCCGGTTCATGGCCGGGACCCGACACATCGAAGGAGTCACATGACATTCCGAGCTCGAATTGCCGCCACCTGTGTCGCCGTTGGTTTGCTGGCCGGCGCGCCGCGCGCAGCCGATTTCCCGCTTTCGCTGGTCGCCCTGGCCTCGTTGAAGAGCGGGACCACGGCGATCACCTCGAATGTCGTGATTCGGGTCAACCGGTTGATGGAGGAGAGCCGGAGAACCCGGGTCAGCGATGCGCTGAAGTACAACGGCTACCTGGGCTTCGTTCCGGCGCTGCGCACGCTGCCGGTGATCGGCTCAATCGAGGTGGCGCGGCGAAAGGTCGACGTCAAGTACGCGCACGAGACGCGCGACGACCAGGGCCCGCGGCTGGTCCTGGTCGCCGATCGCCCGCTCTTTTTTCTCAACGAGTCCGAGAAGCCGAAAGCCGGCTACGAGCTGACCATCGTGGAGCTGCGGCTCGCGAGCGACGGCAGCGGGACGGGCTCCATGACGGGCGCGGCCCGCGTGAAGCTGGCGCCGGACGGCAGCGTGATGCTCGACGACTACGCGGACATGCTCGTGCAGCTGACGATCAACAAGAAGTGAGGTGCACTTGGGCAAAGGTGCTCAGGGTGCACCTCGTGCCCTCTGACCCTTACTCTACTTCTTGATCGGCGGCGGATAGTTCTTGAGCAACTTCGTCATCGCCTTCGCCAGGTTCTTCTGCTGCTTGTCAGGCTTGGCGTTCTGGTCGAGCGTCTTGCTCACGACGCCGCGCCAGACCAGCGCCTGTGGCTGTTGCGTGTACATGTCGAGCGCCACCTGCCCGACGTAAATCGTCGACGTCGAACCAGTGGTCATTCCGCCGCCGCCGCCGTACCAGCCGCCGCCGTACCAGCCGGGGCCGTATCCATAACCTGTGTCGTACGACGTGTACTGTTTCTCGGTGTCGACGGCGGCCTGGTAGCCGACGAGCAGATCCGCCGGACCATTGCCTTCGGCCAGCGTCAGCCCCTTCTTGGAGAGCTCGACGTCGATCGCCGCCTTGATCTGGCGGTCGGTCAGGTCGCTGAGCGGCTGGGCGCCCTTCAGGGCCACCCAGCGGTAGGTCCTGAAGCCGGCGAAGTTCGACTGCTTGTCGAAGTTGTAGCGCACGTCCTGGGCGAGGGCGGCGCTCGATCCGGTTAGGACGAGCATTAGGGCAAACGCGATTGGCACTCTCATCGTTCTTATCCCTTTCGTGACAGGCGGAGTTCCGTTCCCCCTGTGCAACCGGCACGCCGACCGCCTGAGCCGCCAGATGGGCCCCTGCGACGCACGAAACGTCTTTTTTGGTCCGAGATTTCGGAGTGGCTCCGGCTTCCCGGGCTTCGGTCTCGAGCGGTAATCGCCCCGCCGTTTGGGTTCACCCGATCGCTTCGAAATTCCGGCCTTGCGCGGCCAGGGCGGGACGTCCGGCATGGCATGCCGTCTGCGGTTCCTCGTGAAATCCGGGAGGGAAGGTCCGTGTGCGACAGCGGGCGTACTACAGCGTTCACGATGACGGCGCCGCTCGGACTGGCCATCGTCCTGGCGCTCCTGGCCGCGCCGCTTCTTCAGGCGCAGCCCGCCACGACCTCGGCGCTGGCCGCGGCGCCAGCCGAACCGCCAAAGGATCCACTCGGCCGTGAGACGCCGCGAGGGTCGCTGCTCGGATTCATGCGACGTCGCCCGCGAAGGGAACGACGAAGCGGCGGCGCAATACCTGAACACGACGCTGCAAGGCCGCCCGGCCGAAGTGCTCGCGCGACAACTGTACGTCGTGCTCGACACCCGGTTGCCGGCGCGCATCGACGAGATCAGCGATCGCCCTGAGGGTCGGCTCACGAACCCCTTGCGCCCGGATGAGGAGGTCATCGCCACGATCCCGACGACCAATGGCCCTCTCAACATCATGCTCGAGCTTGGTGCGCCGCCAGGATGGTCCGCCGATCTGGCTGTTTTCGCCCAGCACGCTGGAAGCGATTCCTGGCGCCTTCAGCCAGGTCGATCTCTTCTCGTTAGATGAGCATCTGCCGGCGTTCCTGGTGAAGCCGCGGATGGCCGGCATCCGACTGTTCAATTGGCTCGCGCTGTTCCTGGTCGTTCCGCTGGCGTATCGCCTGATGGCGATACTCCACGCGATCTGGGTCCCCCTCGCACGCCGGAAAGGGCTGAGCCGCCTCGTGCCGCCCGGTGTCGGCTCGGCACGCCTCGCCGGCGCGGTGCGCTTCATCATCCTCGCGATCGCCATCCGATGGTTGATCGCGAAGAGCGATCTGCCGCTGCTCGAGCGCCAGTTCTGGTGGGCGGTCTCGGTGCTGTTCACCATCGGTGCGGCGACGTGGCTGCTGCTGCTCGTGAACGCGGCGCTCGAGCGGTACGTTCGGCAGCGGTCTCTCGCATCCCGGCGCGCGGAGGTGGCGTCGATGGTGCGCGTCGCGCGGTGGTTCGCAGACGGCCTGGTGATTCTCGTGGCCGTGCTGGTCATGATCCGGCGCCTCGGCGGCGATCCCACTGCAGCGATGGCTGGCCTCGGCATCGGCGGCATCGCCGTGGCGCTGGCCGCACAGAAGACGCTCGAGAACGTCATCGGCGGCCTCTCGCTGATTTTCGATCGCGCGGTCTGTGTCGGCGATTTCTTGAAAGTCGGTGAGGCGTCAGGGACCGTCGATTCGATCGGCCTCCGCTCGACGCGCATTCGGACGCTCGATCGCACGATCCTCAGTGTGCCCAACGGCCAGATCGCGAATGTCAGCATCGAGACGATCTCGTCGCGCGACATGTTCTGGTTTCATCACTTCGTCGGCCTGCGCTACGAGACGACGCCCGGGCAAATGCGCGCGGTCGTCGGCGGCATCGTCCGTCTGCTCATCAGCCATCCTGTCGTGGACCCTGAGTCGGTGCGGGCGCGATTTCTGCGGTTCGGACCCTCGTCGCTCGATATCGAGGCGTGTGCCTACATCGTGGCGAAAGACTGGCCGCAGTTCCTCGAGATCCAGGAGGAACTGCTGCTCCGCATCATGGAGATTATCGAACAGGCCGAGACGGCTATCGCCCTGCCGTCCCAGACGCTGCATGTGGCAGAGGGCAGCCCGTTGGCGGCGGTTCTCCAACCCGCCTCCAGGCGCATCGAGGGTGCGTGATCTGCGCTGGGGTCATGTAACGCCTCCGACGCGATCGCTCCGACGGTTCGGAGTTCCTCCATCCGGCTAGAGCGACATCCTTCTCCCCGCCGCGTCCGGTGCGGTGGACGCCCGTCGGGACATGTCGGAAGGGCCGTTCGCGGAGGCTCTCCGGTTGGTACACCCTGTGCTCACTTTCGAACGCTCGCGATCCAGCATGACGGACCACTTCTGTACAGGCGGCGCCCTGACGCACCGGATCGGCCAGTTGCCGGGCCGTCTGGCGTCCGCGATCGCCGGGCTCGGCCCTAGGGCATGCGAGATTGAGGCGGAGATCGAGGAGCTCCTCCGTCAGATTGGCGAAGGCCTGGACGTCCCGCGGGTCGCCCTCGTGTCGGCGTCCCATCGCGTCCCCCTGAAGACGTGGATCCGACCCGGCGCCCCGGCCGCGTCCGACGCCGGGACACAGCTGGTGACGTCGGGCGCCGACCACCCCTGCGCGCTGGCGGTGGGACGTCGCGATGAGGGAGGCGACCTGACCTGGCCGCCGGCGATCGCCGCCGACCTGCAACTCGCCGCCGACCTGATGGCGATCGCCATCCAGCGCGCCGAGCAGCTGCGCGAGCTCGCCAGCCTGCGTGCGGAGAGCCGCTCGGCGGGCGCCCGAGGCGCCGACGAGATTGGCGACACCGACGACTTCGAAGACATCGTCGGCGATTCGCCCTCGCTGCGGGTCGCCCTCGGCCGCCTGCTGGAAGTGGCGTCGACCGATGCGTCGGTGGTGATCCTCGGCGAGACGGGCACGGGCAAGGAGCTGTTCGCGCGGGCCCTGCACAATCGGAGCAGCCGCCGGCGGCCGACCGTTCGTCCGGGTCAACTGCGCCGCGCTGCCGCCGACCTTGATCGAGAGCGAGCTGTTCGGCCACGAGCGCGGCGCGTTCACCGGCGCGGTGTCGATGCGCCAGGGCCGGTTCGAGCTGGCGCACCGCGGCACGATCTTCCTCGACGAGATCGGCGATCTGGCCGCTGACATCCAGGCCAAGCTGCTGCGCGTGCTGCAGGAAGGCGAGTTCGAACGCGTCGGGTCGTCGCAGCGCGCAAGGTGGACGTGCGCGTGATCGCCGCGACGCACCGCGATCTCGACGCCGCGGTGGCGGAAGGACGCTTCCGCGAGGACCTCTATTACCGGCTCAACGTCTTCCCGATCGTCCTGCCGCCGCTGCGCGAGCGGCGTCGAGGACATCCCGCGACTGGCGTGGTTCTTCATCAACCGGCGCCAGCGCGCGCTGAACCGCCGGTTCACGCGAATTCCCGCGGCGGTGCTGACCGCGCTGCAGG
>CAVREM010000061.1:0-126407 GCA_963720005.1 uncultured Acidobacteriota bacterium
GCCTGGCGCGAACAGCAAGGTTTGCTGCACACGCTCCACGACACGCTTGGCCAGACGCTCACGGCCGTCAACGTCTTGAGCTCCGGCCTGGGCCATCGCCTCGAAAGACTGACGCCACGTCGGCCGCGACAGCCCGGCAGATCGTGCAGCAGGCGACACTGGCGCTCGATCAGGTGCGGCAGATATCGCGCGGGATGTTTCCGGTCGACGTCGAGACGCGCGACATGATGTCGGCACTGCGGGAGCTGGCGTCGGCCACCAAAGCGATTCACCGGGTGCGCGTCGACGTGGGCGGCGACCTGAACGGCTCGCAGCTCGAAACTCGCGTCGTCACGCACCTCTACCGGATCGCGCAGGAAGCCGTCACCAACGCGGTGAAACACGCGCAGGCCGCCGCGATCCGGATCGACGTCAAATCGGGGTCCGGCGTCACCCGGCTGCGCGTGTCCGACAATGGCATCGGCATCCCGGCAAACGGCGCCCGCCACGAGGGCCTCGGGCTGCGCGTCATGCGACACCGCGCCGGGTCGATCCGTGCCACCCTACGATCAAAGCCAATCCGTCAGGAGGGACAGTCGTGGCCTGTACGCTGCGTCAGCCCCCCGCCCTGATGACCGCCCACTATTCCGTGGCGACGCCGACCCTGAATGGGTCGGCTCGGCCGGACTCCGGACTTCCGGAGAGCCTCCGGCGGAACGGGACTCCCACGGCGCTCCCGGCGGCGATTCGTCCAAGAACCCCGAAAACTCCTTGAAGTCGGCGCGATCAAGCGAGGCGCCCGGCGCTCGTCCGGGAGAACGCCGCTTGCTGTTCCAGGTCGCGAGGGACGAGATGTCGCGAGGGATGCGGGCGGCGATCGCCGCATGGCTGATCACGGCGGTGTACTACTTCTATCAGTACACGCTGCGCTCGGCGCCTGCGGTCATGATGCCTCAGCTGTCCGACGCTTTCGGCCTCGGCACGCTGGGCGTCGCGTCGCTCGTCGGCCTGTTCTACTACGGCTAGTCGCCGTTCAGCCTGGTGGCCGGCGTCGCGATGGACCGCCTCGGGCCCCGGTTGGTCGTCCCGCTCGGGGCCGCCGCGGTCGGCGTCGGCGCGCTGCTGTTCGCCACAGGAAACAGCCAGATGGCGAGCGCCGGCCGTCTGTTGCAGGGCGCCGGCGGGGTGTTTGCGCTGATCGGCGCCGTCTTATCGCGACCACGAACTTCCCGCCGTCGCGCGCCGCGACGCTGATCGGGTTGACCCAGATGTTCGGCATGGCCGGCGGCTCCGCCGGACAATTCGTCGTCGGCCCGCTGATCGCGGCCGGCGTCTCCTGGCAGGCATTCTGGGCCGGGATGGGCGTCGCCGGCCTCGTCATCGGCGGCGTTCTCTGGTTGCTCCTGCCCAGCGAGGCGCCCGTCGCGCGGCGCGACGACTGGCTGAAGAGCGCGACGCATGCCCTGTCGGTCGTGTTTCGCAATCCACAATCGATTCTCTGCGGGATGATCGCCGGGCTGCTGTTCATTCCGACCACCATCTTCGACATGATCTGGGGCGTCCGCTTCCTGCAGGAAGCACGCGGTCTCGATTACGCCAGCGCGGTGATCAGGTCGTCGACGGTGCCGGTCGGGTGGATCATCGGCTGCCCGGTGCTCGGTCTGCTCTCGGACCGGATCGGCCGCCGCAAGCCGGTGATCGGCGCGAGCGCGCTGGTGCTGTTCGCGTGCCTGGCGTTCATCCTCTACGGCGACCCCGGGCGTTTCCGCCGTACTCCTCGGCCTGGTCGCCGGGTTTGTCTCGGGCGCCGCGATGCTGCCCTACACAGTGATCAAGGAAGCCAATCCGCCCGAGATGAGCGGCACCGCGACCGGCGTCGTGAACTTTTTGAACTTCACGTTCAGCGCGCTGCTCGGACCGGTGTTCGGCTGGGCGCTGATGGCGGTCGCCGGCGGCGGTGATCGTACCCTCGACACGTATCAGACAGCGTTCGAGCCGCTGTTGTACGGCGTGGCCCTCGCGGTCGTGTTGACGCTCCTCTTGAGGGAGACCGGACCGGCCGCCCATCCTGTAACCCGCGTGGTCGCGCGTGAGGCGATATGACACCTGCAGTCCATGGAACCGGGAAGTACGAACAACTCCTCGAGCGGTGCCGCACCCTCCAGCCGGTGTCGACGGCAGTCGCACACCCGTGCGAGGCGTCGGCGCTGGCAGCGGTCGTCGATGCGGCCGAGCTCGGGCTGATCGCGCCGATCCTCGTCGGCCCGAAGGCGAAGATCGAGGAGGTCGCGAAGACCAACGGCATCGCGCTGGGGTCGATCCCGATCGTCGACGCGCCGCACAGCCACGCGTCGGCGGCCCGGGCGGTCGAACTGGTGCGGCAGGGCAAGGCCGAGCTGCTGATGAAGGGCAGCCTCCACACCGACGAGCTGCTCGGTGCGGTCGTGGCGCGCGAGACCGGCCTGCGCACCGGCCGGCGCCTCAGCCACGTGTTCATCATGGACGTGCCGACCTATCACAAGGTGCTGATCGTCACCGATGCGGCGATCAACATCGCGCCGACGCTCGAGGACAAGGTCGACATCTGCCAGAAC
Source organism: uncultured Acidobacteriota bacterium (assembly GCA_963720005.1). Classification (GTDB taxonomy): domain Bacteria; phylum Acidobacteriota; class Vicinamibacteria; order Vicinamibacterales; family CAVVIG01; genus CAVREM01. The sequence goes on from CAVREM010000061.1 coordinate 2,574, forward strand.
GCGATCGACCTGCGCCATCTCGCTCGGTCTCGCCCGGCCGAAGGTCGCGATTCTCGCCGCGGTCGAAACCGTGACGTCGAAGATGCCGGCGACGCTCGACGCCGCGGCGCTGTGCAAGATGGCCGAGCGCGGGCAGATCACGGGCGCGCTCCTCGACGGGCCGCTGGCGTTCGACAACGCGATCAGCGCCGAGGCGGCGCGAATCAAGGGCATCGGGTCGGAGGTCGCCGGCGATCCCGACATCCTGCTCGTCCCGGACCTCGAAGCCGGCAACATCCTCGCCAAGCAACTCAGTTTTCTCGCCAACGCCGACAGCGCCGGGCTGGTGCTCGGTGCGCGCGTGCCGATCATCCTGACGAGCCGCGCCGACAGCGTCCGGTCGAAGATCGCCAGCTGCGCCGTCGCGGTGCTCGCGGCGCATGCGCGGCAATCGATGCAGGCCAGCCTAGGAGGTGCCATGAGCGAATATTCGCTCGTCCTCAACGCCGGCTCGTCGAGCCTGAAGTTCTGCGTCTCCGCGCTCGGTGGCAGCTCGACATGCGCGGGCAGATCGACGGCATCGGCACCTCGCCGCGATTCACCGCGAAGAACGGCGAGGGGCAGCCGATCGCCGACGAGCGCCTCGAAGGCAGCGGTGACCGATGCGCGGACGCGCGCTCGACGCGCTGGCGACCTGGCTCCGCGTCGCGCTACCGCGGCGCGCGCGTCGTCGCCGTCGGCCATCGCGTCGTCCACGGCGGGGCGCGCTACGCCGGGCCGGTCGTCGTCACGCCGGCAGGTGCTCGAGGATCTGCGGACGCTCATTCCGCTGGCGCCGCTGCATCAGCCGTACAACCTCGCGGCGATCGACGCCGTGTTCGAACGGCTGCCGGAGGTGCCGCAGGTCGCATGCTTCGACACCAGCTTTCACCGCGGCCAGCCGGCGGTCGCCAGCCTGGTGCCGCTGCCCGCGACATCTTCGACGGCGGCGTGCAGCGGTACGGTTTTCACGGTCTGTCCTACGAGTACATCGCGTCGGTCCTGCCGAAGGTGGCGCCGGAAATGGCCGCCGGCCGCGTCATCGTCGCGCACCTCGGCAGCGGCGCGAGCCTGTGCGCGCTGCGCAGCGGCAAGAGCATCGACAGCACGCTCGGGTTCACGGCGCTCGACGGCTTGTGCATGGGGACGCGGCCTGGCACGGTCGATCCCGGCGTGATCCTCTACCTGTTCCAGGGGCTCAAGCTGTCGGCGAAGGAAGTCGAGACGATCCTCTACAAGCAGTCGGGGCTGCTGGGGATCTCCGGGATCAGCAACGACATGCGCGATCTGCTCGCCAGCACCGAGCCGTCCGCGCGGCTCGCGGTCGACTACTTCGTCTACCGCGCCGCCCGGGAGATTGGCGGGCTGGCCGCCGTCCTCGGCGGCCTCGACGCGCTCGTCTTCACCGCCGGAATCGGCGAGAACTCACCCGAGATCCGCAGCCGCATCTGCCGTTCGTCGTCGTGGCTCGGCATCGACATCGACCCGGCCGCCAACACCAGCAAGGGCCCGCGACTTTCGCGTCCGTCGAGCCGCGTCTCGGCGTGGGTGATTCCGACCAACGAAGAGCTGATGATCGCCCGCCACACGGCCGCACTGCTCGGACTCATCGAAGCGCGCGCGTAAACGGTCTCACAAAAATGAACTCACGAAGACTCGAAGACACGAAGCAGAAATTCTGATCGTCTTCGCGTCTTCGCGTCTTCGTGGTTGCGTTTGAAGGCTGTACTATAAACCGGATCTATTCGACGCGCTTCCAGGATTCGTCCGGGTTGTAGTCGCTCATCTTGCCGGCGGTCGCCGCCGAGTCGGCGCCCAGGTCTTTCTCATGGATGACCCCGTCCTGGTTGACGATGAAGGTCATGATGCCGGTGAGATCGTACTCCGCCGGCCAGGCGATGAGAGCGAACCCGCCTGACATATCGCCGTTCGCTACGTACGACCTGGCTCCGCCGGTCGCGGCGGGCCCTTGCGCGGTGAGGATCTTGTAGTAGTAGCCCTGGAACGGCGTCTGCTGCCTGCCTTCACCGATCGGCCGGCCTTCATTCGCCGCCTGGGCGACCAGATCGCCGAGCGGGCTGAGCGGCTTGCCCTTCACCTCCGGCCAGAACAATCCGTTCTCTTTGCCCGGGTCGCTGCGGAAGTTTTGCGCGTAGAGCCGCGCGGGCTTTCCGTCGTGGCCGTGCTCCGCGTAGCGGTGCTGCGCCGCCACGTAGGTGCTGCAGATGCGGATGACCGCCAGCTCGTTGCGGCCGATGCGCCGGGCGAGCACTTCCGCCTTGCCGGCGGCGGTGTCGAAGCGCCAGCGGTTCCCGTCCTTGACGAGCGGAACCGGAAACGGCCAGTCCTCGTTGCCGATGACGAGCGCCTTGGCGCCATTCTCGGCGTCGACGAGCTTCCAGCCTCGGTGAAGGCGACCGTGAATGTTTCCCGATTGCGGCGCGCGATCACCGGGTCGGACGTGTCGACGAGCTCCTTGCTGTCGGGGCCGAAATCTCGGTCAGCTGCTGCACGTCCGCTGCCTGGACCACCTTGGCCAGCGCCTGCACCGCTTCCTCGGCCGAGCCGAACATCTGCTGCTGCGGCTGCGGCTCCGAACGCGCGCACGACACCGTCGCCGACGACAGCCGCGGCGATCAGCGCGGAGGCAAACGTGTGCTTCTGCATGGCCGTGGCACCTTTCGCGATGTCAACGACGGCGCCCGCCGCCGCCGCCGCTGCTCCTGCTGCTCTGCCCTCGCGTGCTCGCCGCGCGCGTCGAGCTGCCGCTCGAATACCCGGAGAAGGCGTCCGACTTGGTGCCGCTCCGTTCGGCGGCGGTCGCGGTGCTCGTGCTGCGGCCGCGGGATTGGTAGTCGCCCGAGGACGTCCGCTGTCTGCGTCGACGCGCCCTGGGTGGAGGTGGTCGACTTCCGCTCCTGCGCCGCCGTGCGCGCCTGATCCTTCTGGGCCTGCGTCGCGTCGGGACGGTTTTCCTGGCGCGACTCGACCCGGTCGGTGCGCTGCTCCGACGTGTTCTCGCGCCGATCGGTCCGTTCCTCGGAGATGTCCTCGCGGTGATCGTCCAGTCCTCGCGCGCGTCTTCACGGTGGTCGTAGTAGTCGTCCCACGCGTCGTTGTACATGTACCCGCCGCCGCGCCACCCGTACGGACCGTAGTAGTAGTCGTTGTCGATCGCCGCGCCGATCGCGATCCCGGCCGTGAAGCCGATGATCCCCGCGACCGCCGCATCGGCGCTGCTGCTGCTCTGCTGAACGTAAACCGTCGTCGGGTTGTACTGCGGCACGTACACGACCTGCGGGTTGGAAGGCTCGATGACGATCACCTGTTCGCCGGCGGAGGTGGTCTTCGTTTCGACTTCCTGCTGCGGTGTGTCCTTCAGGTTGCCGGCCTTCTGTGCCTGCGCGCGCAGCCGTTGAATGCTCCCAAAGACCGCCGACCGGTCGGCTGCGAACGCTTGTCCGAGCCGGGTCGTCCAGTCTTTCTGCACCGCCATCATGTTGACGATGTCGGGGAAGAGGACGAGCGCGACGAAGCTCGGTTCGAAGCCGGCCTTGACGGCGGCGTCCTGGAGCGGCGTGCCCTTGAGCGTCGCGTTCTTCTTCATCCAGGCGTTGAGCTCGACAACCTTCGCCGGGTCGGACGCGCACATCAGAATCTGCGCGAGCAGCTGATCGGGGTAGAGCGCCACCGGCGCCAGCAGCCGGTCGATTTCCTCGGCCGGGATCGGCGCCGGCTTCTTGGCGGTGGACGCCGCCTGCTGCGCGGTCCCTGCGGCCGCGACCGTCACGACGAGCCGCGTGCCGGCGGCAGCCATCATCGCGGCCATCGAGCACAAGGTAACTAGTACGGCGGTCCTGGCGGAGAGTGTGTTCTTCATTCGCCCCTTTGATGCACCGCCGGCGCGCGCACGGTCGATCGGCGGGCCGTTAGCGTGCGTAAACGGCAATCTCTCGCTGGAAAGGCTCGATTCGCGGCGAGGAACGCGCGCCGCGGTAACAACCGCCCCGGACGTAGGAACCGTCCGCCGTCACCCGGAGAAATCCTTGATCGAGGAGCTCTTCCAGAATTGTGGCGCAGGCGTCGCGGCGCAGACCCCAGAGCCGCTGGACCTGGTCTCTCGTGAGCCGCAGCCCGGGGATCTCGAGGAACTCACCGCGTATGATCTGGATCCACTCCTGTTCGGAGAGCGCAGCGTCTCGCATGCCGGTAAGGCCTCTTGGTGTGGCGCCAGCCGGTGCAGTCCGCGTGCCCGCGTTGCGGGGCGATCCGTTCTGAAAATCCAAACCGCCGCCCCGACATGTCGGAGCCGCTCCGATGCCGCGTGTCCGCACGCGCGAATCGGATCGTTTGACGGCCCGCAAATCGGCGGCTTCGCGGCCGCGCGGGTGGCGCTGCGCCTGCATATCGCCGGGCCGGCCTGCCCTGAGCGACGTCGAAGGGCCTTTCACGCAAGTACGGCAGTCAAGGAGCCACATGAATATCCGAGCGCGACTCTTCGTCACCGCCGCAGCCACCGTCGCCTGTCTCGTCGCCGCGCCGAGCGCCGCCGACTATCCCCTGTCGCTCGTCGCGCTCGCATCGCTCAAGAGCGGGGCGACCTCCGTCACGTCGAACGTCGTGATTCGGGTCGACCGGCTGATGGAGGAGAGCCGCCGCACCCGTGTCACCGACGCGCTGAAATACAACGGCTACCTCGGCTTCGTGCCGGCGCTGCGGACGCTGCCGACGATCGGCTCGATCGAGCTGGCCAGGCGGAAGGTCGACATCAAATACGCGGTCGAATCCAAGGCGGACAAGGGCACGCGATTGGTGCTCCTCGCGGATCGCCCGTTATTTTTCCTGAACGCCGACGCCGAGAAGGCAAAGGCCGGTTACGAGCTGACGATCGTCGAGCTGCACATCGCGGGCGACGGGAATGCCACCGGTTCGATGACCGGAGCGGCGAAGGTGAAGCTGGCGCCCGACGGGACGGTCATGCTGGATGACTACGCGGACGCGCTGGTGCAGTTGACGGTGAACAAATAGGGGCGGGGTGCACTAGTGCACGGTGCACCTTGTGCACCTTGCTGCACCCTGTGCACCTCACTGTGAACTACTTCTTCACCGGCGGCGGATAGTTCTTGAGCAGCTTGGTCACCGCCTTCGCCAGGTTCTTCTGCTGCTTCTCAGGCTTGGCCTTCGGGTCGAGCGTCTTGCTGGCGACGCCGCGCCAGATCAGTTGGTGCGGGGCGGCGGCGTACATGTCGACCGCCAGCTGACCCACGTAGATCGTCGACGTCGAACCGGTCGTCATCCCGCCGCCGCCGCCGTACCAGCCGCCGCCGTACCAGCCCGGACCGTAACCCCATCCGGTGTCGTACGACGTGAACTGCTTCTCGGTGTCGACGGCCGCCTGATAGCCAATCAGCAGATCCGACTGGTCGCCCTGGGCCAGCGTCAACCCCTTCTTCGCGAGTTCGGCGTCGATCGCCGCCTTGACCTGGCGTTCGGTCAGATCGGGGAGCGGCTGCGCGCCCTTCAGGACCACCCAGCGGTAGGTCTTGAAGCCGGAAAAGTTCGACTGTTTGTCGAAGTTGTAGCGCACGTCCTGCGCAAGGGCGGCGCTCGATCCGGCCAGGACCAGCATCAGAGCAAACACGAAAGACACTCTCATCGTTCACACCCCTTCGTGGCAGTTTGAGTTCGCACGTTCATGTGCAACCGTCACGCCGCCCGCCCGAGCCGACAGATCGCCCCTGCACCGCCCGAAACCTACCCGAACAGTCCGAGATTTCGGAGTCGCTACGGTCCCCCGGGCTCTCGCCTCGTCTCTGTCCCTCGCAACGGACGACCCCGGTCTGGATTCAACGGAAATCACGCCGTGCGGCGGCCGCAGCGCCTGCGTACCGTGGCATGCGGTCTGCGGACGACGATGGGCGGAATCGATCAACGGTATGACTAACGGCGATCGCGCGAAAACATGGACGATCGGACGGGCTGGCTGGTTTGTCCTGCTGGCCGCGCTGGCTGGCAGTCCGCTCTGGGCGCAGCCCCCGACGGCCGCGCCGGCTGCAGCGCAGGCAGAACCGGCTGGCGATCCGCTCGGGCGTGAGACACCGCGCGGCTCGCTGCTCGGCTTCATGCGGGCCGCCCGCGAGGGCAACGACGCGGTCGCGGCGCAGTTCCTGAACACCACGCTGGACAGCCGGCCGGCCCAGGCACTTGCCAGGCAGTTGTTCATCGTGCTCGACAACCGGCTGCCCGCGCGCATCGACGGGGTCAGCGATCGTCCCGATGGCCGGCTCGCCAACCCGTTGTCGCCCGATCAGGAGCTCATCGCCCGGATCACCACAACCAGCGGCGAGATCGACATCGCCGTCGAGCGCGTCCGTCAGCCGGGCAGTCCGCCGGTGTGGCTGTTCTCGCGCAGCACGTTGGAGGCGATTCCCGCCGCTTACCACGACGTCGATCTCATCTCGTTCGACCAGTACCTGCCGGCGTTCCTGGTGAAGCCGCACCTGGCCGGCATTCGCCTGTTCCACTGGCTGACGCTGCTGCTGGTGGTGCCGCTCGTCTTCCGGCTGATGGGCGCCCTGACGCGGATGTGGGTTCCCGCGGCGAGGCGCCTCGGCCTCGGACGCTTCGTCCCGGCCGGCGTCGGGCCGCAACGCCTGTCCGGCGCGATCCGCTTCATCGTGATGGCGCTGGTGATTCGCGGCGTGATTGCGACAAGCGATCTGCCGTTCATCGAACGGCAGTTCTGGGCGGCGATCGCGGTCCTGTTCACGATTGGTGCGGCGACCTGGCTGCTCCTGCACGTGAACGCGTCGATCGAGCGCTACTTTCGCAACGGGCTGCAGTGGTCTGGACGCACCGACGTCGCGTCGCTCCTCCGGATTGGGCGCTGGTTCGCCGATGGCCTCGTGCTACTGGTGGCGGTGCTGGTCGTCATCAAGCGCCTCGGCGGCGATCCGACCGCGGCCCTGGCCGGCGTCGGCATCGGCGGCATCGCTGTCGCGCTCGCCGCGCAGAAGACGCTCGAGAACGTGATCGGCGGCCTGTCCCTGATTTTCGATCGCGCGGTGCGCGTCGGCGATTTCCTCAAGGTTGGGGAGGCGGCGGGCACCGTCGATTCGATCGGGCTGCGCTCCACGCGGATCCGCACGCTCGATCGAACGATGCTGAGCGTGCCCAACGGCCAGATCGCGAACGTCAGCATCGAGACGATCTCGTCGCGCGACATGTTCTGGTTTCATCATTTTGTGGGGTTGCGTTACGAGACGACGCCTGCTCAGATCCGCGCCGTCGTCGGCGGGATCGTCAGGCGGCTCGCCGGCCATCCGGCCGTGGACCCGGCGTCGGTGCGGGCGAAGTTCCTGCGTTTCGGCCCCTCGTCGCTCGACATCGAGGTGGTCGCCTACATCCTGGTGCAGGACTGGGCGCAATTCCTCGAGATCCAGGAGGACTTGCTGCTCGGCATGATGGAGGTCGTCGAGCAGGCCGACACAGCGATCGCGCTGCCGTCCCAGACGCTGCACCTCGCCGGCGCAAGCCCCCTCCTGCCCGACCTCCAGCCCGCCGCCGTCAGGCGGTTCGACGGCGCCTGACCTCGAGCTTTCCGCCATCGACTTCAGGAAATCATCCGTCGGGCGCTCCGACCATTCGGAGTTCCTCCATTGGGCTAGAGCGCAGGAAATCCAAGCGTTGCGCGATGCGCAGCGGACCGCCGTCGATAGCCCACGCGCGCGGGGTGAAGGGTTGGTATACGCTGTGCTGACTTGCAAACCGCTCGCAATCCAACAATGACCGAACCTTCCTGGGGAAGCGGCGCCCTGGCGCGGCGGATTGGCCGGCTGCCAGGGTATTTTGCGTCGGCGATTGTCGGACTCGGTCCCGACGAGATCGACGCCGCCGTCGAGGCCCTCCTGGGGCAGCTCGGCGAGGTCCTCTCCGCCGAGCGGGTCGCGCTCCTCGCCACGGCGAACCGGATGCCGCTGAGGTCGTGGGCGCGTCCCGATGCGGGTGGGGACCCTGCCCGCAAGTGCCTGGTGACTGGCACCGCCAATCGAGTGTGTGCGCTGAGCGTGGAGCTCTCAGGCTCAGGCGGCGGCGTGCCGTGGCCGCCCGCTGATGAAACGCACCTGCAGCTCCTCGCCGATCTGATGGCGCTGGCCATCGAGCGCGCCGAGCAGATGCGCGAGCTCGCCGCGCTGCGCCTGGAAAGCCGGTTCGCCGGCGCGCGTGCGTTTCGCCCGCAGGACGAGAGTCGACGCCGACGACTTCGAGGATATCGTCGGCGATTCGCCGGCGCTGCGCGTCGCCCTCGACCGGGTGCTGGAGGTGGCGTCGACCGACGCGTCGGTCGTGATCCTGGGCGAGACCGGCACCGGCAAGGAGTTGTTCGCGCGGGCGGTGCACAGCCGGAGCAGCCGGCGCGGTCACCCGTTCGTGCGCGTGAACTGCGCGGCGCTGCCGCCGACGCTGATCGAGAGCGAGCTGTTCGGCCACGAGCGCGGCGCCTTCACCGGCGCGGTGTCGATGCGGCAGGGCCGCTTCGAGCTGGCGCACCGCGGCACGATCTTCCTCGACGAGATCGGCGACCTCGCCGCGGACATCCAGGCCAAGCTGCTGCGCGTGCTGCAGGAAGGCGAGTTCGAGCGCGTCGGCTCGTCGCAGACGCGCAAGGTCGACGTGCGGGTGGTGGCCGCGACGCATCACGATCTCGACGCGGCGGTGAAGGAGGGGCGCTTCCGCGTCGACCTCTACTACCGCCTCAACGTCTTCCCGATCGTCCTGCCGCCGCTGCGCGAGCGGATCGAGGACATTCCGCGCCTGGCCTGGTTCTTCATCAACCGGCGCCAGCGGGCGCTGAACCGCCGGTTCACGCGGGTTCCCGGCGCGGTGATGACCGCGCTGCAGGAGCACGCGTGGCCCGGCAACGTGCGCGAGCTCGAGAACGTGATCGAGCGCGCGATGATCCATTCGACCGGCGACACGCTGATGCTCGACGACGGTCCGGGCCTGAAGGTGTGGAGCTCGCCGCACGAGGGCGGGACGCTGCAGGACGTCGAGCGGCGGCACATCGAACACGCGCTGCGCCGCTGCGGCTGGCGCATCAACGGCAGCGGCAACGCCGCCGAAGTGCTCGGGCTGCATCCCGAACACGCTGCGATTCCGCATGAAGAAGCTCGGGATCCGGCGGCCGGTGTCGCCAGCGCGGATGCAGGGCCTGAAACGCCTGCTTGCGTGATGACGTGCACTGTCGGATTACAGTCCGACGCGAAAACGATCGCGTCGTCGTGCACCTCGCGGGGCGGCTCGCCGGCAAGGAAGTGCCGGACCTGCTGGAGGCGTGCACGGCCGACCGGCCGCCGATCCTCGAGCTCGACGAGCTCGTGTCGGCGGACGCGGTCGGCCTGGACGCGTTGCTGCGCATCGAAGAAAGCGGCGGCCAGTTGATCGGCCTGCCTGAGTACATCCGGCTGAAGCTGAACGTCCTGGCGCGGGAGCGCCGGCGGTGAAGACGGGAGATGTGAGATGGGCGTGAACACAAGGCTTGTCGCTCTGGCGGCGATCGCTGCGCTCGGCGCGGCGTGCGGGGAAGCGCCGGCAGCGGCGCCGCCGCCACCGCCTGAAGTGTACGTGCTGCCGGTCGTCCAGAAGGACGTGCCGATCTACCTGGAGCTGGTCGGACAGACCGCGGGATTCCAGGACGTGGAGATCCGCGCGCGCGTCGAAGGCTTTCTCGAACGGGTCCACTTCCAGGAAGGCATCGGCCGTTCGCGCGGGCGCGCCGCTCTACGACATCGACCGCAAGCCGCTCGAAGCGATCGTCGCCCAGGCGAAGGCCGACCAGGCGACCGCCGAAGCGCGGCTCGCCAAGGCCGAAAACGACGTCGCCCGCTACACGCCGCTCGTCGCGAAGCAGGCGGTCAGCCAGCAGGAGCTGGACGACGCGCGCGCCGACCGCGACGCGGCGCGATCGCAGGTCGAGGCGGCGAAGGCCGCCGTCGAGAAGGCGACGCTCGATCTCGGCTACACGCGCATCACGTCGCCGATCGCCGGGCTGGTCGGCACGACGCTGGTCAAGGCCGGCAATCTCGTCGGCCGCGGCGAGAGCACGCTGCTGACGACGATCTCGCAGATCGATCCGATGATCTTCGAGGTCGGCGTCACCGAAGCCGACTACCTCAGGATCGCGCGGCGCGACCTGCAGCGCGGCAATGCGGCGGGACGCGGCGGCGCGGCCCCGGTCGACGGGATCGAGCTGACGCTCGCCGACGGCACGAAGTATCCGCAGACCGGCCGGGTCGGTCCGGTCGAGCGCGCCGTCGATCCGACGACCGGCACGCTGGGCGTGCAGATCATGTTTCCCAATCCCGATCTGATTCTGCGGCCCGGGCAGTTCGGCCGCGCGCAAAGCGCTGCTCGAGACGAAGCCCGGCGCGCTGCTCGTGCCGCAGCGCGCCGTCCAGGAGCTGCAGAACCTCTACAGCGTGGCGGTCGTCGACGACGCCGGCAAGGTGGCGTTCCGCAGCGTGAAAGTCGGCCCGCGCGTCGACTCGCTGTGGGTGATCGAAGAGGGGCTCAAGCCCGGCGAGCGGGTCGTCGTCGAAGGGGCTGCAGCGGGTTCAGGACGGGATGACCGTGACGCGCGAAGGCCGCCGCCGGCGGCTTCGACTCCCGGGGCGGCGCAGGCGGGTCCAGACCGCCGGTGAGGCGAAGTAGACCATGGCTCGCTTTTTCGTCAACCGTCCGATCGTCGCGATGGTGATCTCGATCATCACGGTGCTGCTCGGCCTCGTCGCGATGCCGGGGCTGCCGATCGCGCAGTACCCGGAGATCGTCCCGCCGATGATTCAGGTCACGACGACCTTCATCGGCGCGAGCGCCACCGACGTCGAAGCGTCGGTCGCGACGCCGCTCGAGCAGCAGATCAACGGCGTCGAGAACATGATCTACATGAAGTCGACCAACGCCAACGACGGCACGTTGACGCTGAAGGTGTCGTTCGAGGTCGGGTCGGACCTCGACATGGACAACGTGCTCACGCAGAACCGCGTGTCGCAGGCGATGCCGCAGATGCCGCAGTCGGTCAAGAACTACGGCGTCTCGGTGAAGAAGGCGCTCGCGTTCCCGCTGCTCGTCATCTCGATCAAGTCGCCGAACGGCACCTACGACAGCACCTTTCTCTCGAACTACACGACCATCAACATCAACGACTCCATCGCCCGCATCCAGGGCGTCGGGCAGATCAACCTGTTCGGCGGCAGCGACTACGCGATGCGCGTCTGGCTGCGGCCGGACGTCATCGGGCGGCTCGGCCTCACGGTGCCCGACATCGCCAACGCCATCTCCCAGCAGAACCAGTTGACGCCCGCCGGTCAGATTGGCGGGCCCCCCGCCAGCCGCCGGCACCGAGTACACCTATACCGTCCGCACGCAGGGACGCCTGCTCAACGAGGAGGAGTTCGCGAACATCATCGTGCGGACCAACCCGGATGGCTCGGAGGTCCGCCTCAAGGACGTCGCGCGGCTCGAGCTGGGGACGATGCTCTACAACGCCGTCGGCCGCCACGACGGCACGCCGTCGGCCGTCATTGCCGTGTTCCAGATTCCCGGCACCAACGCGCTCGACGTCGCCGACCAGATCAAGGCGACGATGGCCGACCTCTCCACGCGCTTCCCGCGGGACATGGAGTATCTGGTCTCGCTCGACACGACGCTGCCGGTCGTCGAGGGCATCACCGAAATCGAGCACACGCTGTTCGAGGCGGTGGCGCTCGTCATCATCGTCGTCTTCGTCTTCCTGCAGAACTGGCGCGCCACGCTGATCCCGCTGATGACGGTGCCGGTCTCGCTGGTCGGCGCCTTCATCTTCTTCCCGATGCTGGGCTTCTCGATCAACGTGCTCTCGCTGCTCGGCCTCGTCCTGGCCATCGGCATCGTCGTCGACGATGCCATCGTCGTGGTCGAGGCGGTGATGCACCACATCGAGCACGGGATGCAGCCGAAGGAGGCGACGATCAAGGCGATGGAGGAGGTGTCCGGCCCGGTCGTCGCCATCGGCCTCATCCTGGCGGCGGTGTTCGTGCCCGTGGGCTTCATGGGCGGCATCACCGGGGCGATGTACCAGCAGTTTGCGATCACGATTGCGCTCTCGGTGCTGCTGTCGGTCGATCAACGCGCTGACGCTGAGCCCGGCGCTCGCGGCGCTGCTGCTCAAGCCGCCCACCGGCAAGAAGACGCTGCTGACGCCGTTCTACAACGGCTTCAACAAGGTCTTCGGCTGGACGACGGATCGCTACGTCAGCTTCGCCGGCATCCTGGCTCGAAAGATGTTCCGGAGCCTGGCGTTCATCGGCGTGCTCGTCTACGTGACCGTCATGCTGGTGCAGAGGATCCCGGGCGGCTTCGTGCCTGAGGAGGATCAGGGGTACCTGCTCGTCAACGCGCTCCTGCCGGACGCGGCGTCGCTCGAGCGCACCGACGCGGTCATGCGGAAGGTCGAAGCGATCCTCGAGGAGAACGAGGCCGTCGAGGGCTTCAACACGATTACCGGCTACTCGCTGCTCACGGGCGCCTACTCGTCGAACATGGGCTTCTTCTTCGTGCAGCTCAAGCCGTGGGAGGAGCGAACCACCGAGGAGTCGCATGCGCGCGGGGTCGTCGCGGCGCTGAACAGGGCGTTCGCGCAGGAGATTCCCGAGGCGGGTGTGGTGGCGTTCGGGCCGCCGTCGATTCCCGGACTCGGCACCGGCGCCGGCTTCACGATGCAGCTGCAGGACCGCAGCGGCGGCTCGCCAGACTACCTGGCCCAACAGGCCGCGCGCTTCATGGAAGCGGCGCGAAAGCGGCCGGAGATCGGACGCATCACCACGCTCTACCGGGCGGAGGTGCCGCAGATCTACGCCGACATCGACCGGAGCAAGGTGCTCAAGGCGGGCGTTCCGCTGAACGACGTGAACACGACGCTCGGCGCGCTGCTCGGCAGCTCCTACATCAACGACTTCAACCGCTTCGGCCGCGTCTACAAGGTGTATATGCAGGCCGAGCCGGAGTTCCGCCAGGATCCGAAGCAGCTCGGGCTGTTCTTCGTGCGGAACCAGAAGGGCAGCATGGTCCCGCTCGACACGCTCGTGTCGATCGGGTCGAGCGCCGGTCCCGAGTTCACCAACCGCTTCAACCTGTTCCGCGCGGCCGAGCTCACCGGCGTGCCGGCGCCGGGTGTCTCGTCGACGCAGGCGCTCGACGCGCTCGAAGAGACGGCGCGTGCGGTGCTGCCCCCGGACATGACCTTCGACTGGGCGGACATGTCGTTCCAGGAACGCCGGGCACCTGGCGTGGTCGTGGTGTTTTCGCTGGCGATCTTCCTCGTGTTCCTCATCCTGGCGGCGCAGTACGAGAGCTGGGGGCTGCCGTTCAGCGTCCTGCTCGGCACGCCGTTCGCGGCCTTCGGGGCCTACCTCGGTCTCTACATCGCCCGCCAGTTCTCGCACGAGCTACGAGAACAACGTCTTCGCGCAGATCGGGCTGATCATGCTGATCGGCCTCGCGGCGAAGAACGCCATCCTGATCGTCGAGTTCGCGAAGATGGAGCTCGAGTCGGGCAAGCCGCTGATGGAGGCGACGCTCAACGCGGCGAAGCTTCGCTTCCGGCCGATTCTGATGACGGCGTTCGCGTTCATCCTCGGCGTCGTGCCGCTGCTGACCGCGTCGGGCGCCGGCGCGGAGGCGCGCAAGGTGATCGGCATGACCGTCTTCTCCGGCATGCTGATCGCGACGATCCTCGGCGTGCTGCTGATCCCGATGCTCTACGTGATGGTCGAGAAGGTGATCGGCGGGGCGAAGAAGTCAGCCCCGGTGCCGGCCGTGCCGCACCCCGTCCTCGCCTCGCCCCACGGGCACGGGAGCCACTGAGATGCGTCGTCGTTCGCTCATGCTCGCGCTCGTCGTGGCGGCGGCCCCGCTCTGGACCGCGTGCACCGTCGGCGCCAACTACGCGCGGCCGCCGCTGCCGTCGCCGCCGCAATACCGGTTCGTCAACGGCGGCGAAGCGGAATCGCTGGCCGACGTCCCGTGGTTCGAGGTCTTCGAGGACCCGACGCTGCAGGCGCTGATTCGCGAAGCGCTCGCCAACAACCTGGATCTGCGGGCGGCGGCGGCGCGCGTCGAGGAAGCGCGCGCCCGGGCCGGCGTCGCCAAGTCGTTCCTGTATCCGCAGGTCGACGGCGTCGCGCAGACCACCGTCGGCCAGGCGACGCACCGCCCTGAACGGAGAGGACGACGACGACAACACGCGGGCCAACGGCGTGTTCGGCTTCCAGCTCTCCTGGGAGCTCGATCTGTTCGGCCGGATCCGGCGCGAGCACGAAGCAGCGCTCGCGTTCGTCCTGGCGAGCGAACAGGGCCGCCGCGGCGTCCTCGTCACGCTGATCGGCGACGTCGCCTCGAACTACTTCCTGCTGCGGGAGCTCGACCTGCAGCTCGAGATCGCGCGGCGGACGCTGCGCCTCAACGACGAGACGGTCCTGTACTTCCAGAACCGGCTCGACGGCGGCGTGTCGAACCGGCTCGAGCTCGATCGCATTCGCGCACTGCGATCCGAGACGGCCGTGGCGATTCCCGAGATCGAGCAGCAGATCGCGATCGTCGAGCACGCCATCTCGCTGCTGCTCGGCCGTCCTCCGGGACGGATCGACCGCTCGGCGCTCGGTCCCGACGAGCTGCTGCCGCCGCCGATCCCGCCGGGCCTGCCGGCGTCGCTCCTCGAGCGGCGGCCCGACGTGCTGCAGGCCGAACAGCTGCTGGTCGCCGCCAACGCGGACATCGGCGTCGCCAAGGCGCGGTTCTTTCCGACGATCAGCCTGACCGGATTTCTCGGCGGCGTCAGCGGCGATCTCGCCAGTTCCTCGATGGGGCAGGGCGGTCTGTGGTCGAGCACGCTCGGGCTGTTCCAGCCGATCTATCAGGGCGGGCGGCTGCGGCGCAACCTCGAAGCGGCCCAGGCGCGCTTCGACGCGGCGCTCGCCGGCTACCAGAAGGCGGCGCTCAACGGCTACCGCGAGGTCGCCAACGCGCTGATCACGATCCAGAAGCTGGCCGAGGTGCGCGTCGAGCGCGAGACCGGCGTCGCCGCGCTGCGTCGACGCCTCCGACCTGTCGCGCGCCCGCTACGACTCCGGCCTCGCCAGCTACATCGAGATTCTCACCGCCGATCAGGACCTGTTCGAGCAGCAGCTGCTGCTGGCGCAGACGCGCGGCGCCGAGCTGCGCGCGCGCGCGGAGCTGTACCGGACGCTCGGCGGCGGATGGCAGCCGTAGACGCACGGATGCAATCGATGAAGCGAAACTGAAGCGCAAGAAGTTCGAGAAGGAGCTGCTCCGCCTGCAGGGCAAGCTCTGCATCCTGCAGGAGTGGGTCAAGGCCAAGGGCCTGCGCGTCATCGTCGTCTTCGAAGGGCGCGACGCGGCCGGGAAGGGCGGCACGATCAAGGCGATCACCGAGCGGGTCAGCCCGCGCGTCTTTCGCGTCGTGGCGCTGCCGGCGCCGTCCGACCGCGAAAAGAGCCAGATGTACCTGCAGCGGTACATGCAGCACTTTCCGGCGGCCGGCGAAATCGTCATCTTCGACCGCAGCTGGTACAACCGCGCCGGCGTCGAACACGTCATGGGGTTCTGCACGGACGAGCAGTACGAACGGTTCCTCAAGCTCTGTCCGGTGTTCGAGCGGCAGATGGTGGAAGGCGGCATGCATGCTGATCAAGTTCTGGCTCGAAGTCGGCAACAAGGAGCAGGAGCGCCGCTTCGAGGCGCGCATCAACGATCCGCTGCGGCAGTGGAAGCTGAGCACCATGGACCTGCCGTCGCGCGCGAAGTGGTACGACTACTCGCGCGCCCGCGACGCGATGCTCAAGGCGACCGACACGCGCATCGCGCCGTGGCACATCGTCCGCTCCGACGACAAGAAGCGCGCGCGCCTCAACACCATCGCGCACCTGCTGAAGCTGATTCCGCACAAGAAGATCAAGCGGCCGAAGGTGAAGCTGCCGGACCGCTCGAAGAAGCACGCCTACGACGACGAGAAGTCGATCGCCAGGCGCCGGTTCGTGCCCGAGATCTACTGATGCATGCGACGACTGCTTGCCGCGGTGGCGCTCGCGCTGGTCCGCGGCGCGGCGTGGTCTCGCCGCGCAGCCCGCGCCAGGCGCCCGTCCGGCACGACGCCGGCGCCGGCCAGCGATCTCAGGCGGAGCCCTCCGGCGAGTCGGCCACGCTGACGTTCTTCAACCGGCCGATCGTCGTGCTGCGCGCGCGCGTGCTCGGGCGACGGTCCCGCGCGAGCGCGCGGCCGGCGCCGGCCGCATCCTGGACGAGCTCGTCGTCGCAGGGCGTCACGGACCGGTCGACGTCGCAGCCGTTCGAGGGCGGCGTTGCTCATCACGCGTCGGCACCGCGGTCGTGTTCGGCGCTGGCGCCGCCAGACGTCGACGAGCTGTCGGGCGAGACGCTGCGAGGGCGTCACCCGCGCAGACCGTCGCCCGTCTGCAGCAGGCGCTCGACGAAGCGCGCGAAGCGCGCACGCCGCCGGTGTGCTGCTGCGGGCGGTCGCGCTGGCGCTCGGTCGGCGCTCGCCGTCGGGGCTGCTGGCGCTGTGGGGCATCTCCCGCGGCCGCCGGGCGGCCGCGCAGCGGCTCGTCGACCTGTCGCCGAGAAGACGGTGGCGAAGACCGGGATCGCCGACGTCGAGGCGCTGCGCGCCTCGCGCCTGCTCGAGATTCGAGCGGCGGCTTCGTCAACGCGTCGCGCTCCTGCTCGACCTGCGCTGATCATCTACGTCGTCGTGACGTTCGTCCTCCGCCGCTTCCCGTACACGCGCCCGTGGGGCGAGTCGATGCGCGGGTTTCTGCTCGACACGGTGCGAATCGCTCGGTCTCGGCGTCGCCCACGCCATTCCGGGACTGTTCACCGGTCGCGCTCATCCTGGTGCTGGCCCGGCTCGTCGCCCGGCTGATCGCCGCTCTGGTTCAACGCGGTCGAAGCAGGGCCGGATCGCCGCGCCGCCGTGGATCCATCCGGAGACGGCGCAGCCGACGCGCCGCCTGGTCACGGCGCTGCTCGTGGCTGTTCGCGATCGTCGTGGCCTATCCCGTACCTGCCGGGCAGCGAGACCGACGCGTTCAAGGGCGTCAGCGTCTTCCTCGGCCTGATGGTCACGCTCGGGCTCGGCCGGCATCGTCAACCACGTCATGAGCGGCTTCATGATCACCTACTCGCGCGCGCTGCGGGTGGGCGACTTCGTGCAAGATCGGCGACGTCGAGGGAACGGTGACGCACCTCGGCATCCTGTCGACCAAGGTCAGGACGCCGCGGCGGCGAGGAGGTGACCATCCCGAACGCCGTCGTCATGGCGCAGACGACCACCGACTACTCGCGGTTCGCGCCGAGCGAGGGCGTGCTGACGCCGACGTCGGTGACGATCGGCTACGACGCGCCGTGGCGGCAGGTGCAGGCGCTGCTGCTCGCCGCCGCCGAGCGCACGCCCGGCGTGCGGCGCGAGCCGAAGCCGATCGTGCTCCAGGCGGCGCTCGAGGACTTCTACGTGAAGTACACGCTGCTGGTGTGCCTCGAGCAGCAGGAGCGGAAGGCGCTGACGCTGCACCAGCTGCACGCCAACATCCAGGATCTGTTCAACGAGTACGGCGTCCAGATCATGTCGCCGAACTACGAGGTCGATCCCGCGGCGCCGAAGATCGTGGCGAAGAAGGACTGGTACGCGGCGCCGGCGGCTCAGCCGGCCGAGGATGCCGGCGGTCGTCTACAGCGCGTCGAGCGGTAGCCGGCTTCGAGAGCGTCGCCGGTCGTGGGGATCGGCACTCGTGCAATGACCGTCGTGCCGGCGCCAGGCCGCGACTCGACCAGCAGCTCGCCGTGCACCAGCGTCAGCCGCTCGCGCATGTGGATCAGGCCGAGACCGTCGCCTTTCGCCGCTTCTTCCGGATCGAATCCAATCCCGTCGTCGCTCACCTTCAGCTGAATTCCGTCGGCGGTCTTACCACCCGAGCCAGTCGACGGGCATCCGCGCAAGTCGACGGCAATGTCCCGCGCTCCCGAGTGCTGTACTGCGTTGTCGATGGCTTGCTGGAGCACGTGGAACAGGCCGAGGGCGACCTCGCGCGGAGATCATGTGGAACGCCGTCATGGCTGAAATCGATGGCGACCGCATGCTGCCTGGCTGCCTCCTGGCACATGGCGCCGACGGCGGCCGCCAGCCCGAGGTATTCGAGCTTGTAGGAGTACAGCCGGTAGGAGATGGCCTGAATGTCTCGCCCGAGATCGCCGAACTGCGCGCAGAGGTCTCCGACGCGGGTGCGCAAGCTGTCGTCGATCGACACCCGACTCAGGCTGTGCAGCTGCATCGTCAGCCCGGCCAACCGCTGGCCGAGGTCCTCGTGCAGCTCCCTGGCGATCCAGGTGCGTTCGCCTTCCTGGGACTGCATCAGCTTGTGGCTCAGGCTCGAGAGCGCGGCCTTGGCGAGCTTGAGGTCGGTGACGTCGATGCACGACCCGATGTGGCCGACGAAGGCGCCGCTGGCGTCGAATCGCGGCAGGCCGGTGTCGAGGATCCAGCGATACTCGCCGTCGCGCCGCCGCAGGCGGTACTCGATCCGGAAGGGTTCGCGCCGCTCGAAGGCGCTGTGAGCATCGCCTGAACGGTGTGCTCCACGTCAGTCGGCGTGCACGCGCTTGCAGACCATCCGATCGACGCGCCTTCCTGCTCGAACGTGCGGCCCGGTGAATTCGAGCCAGCCGCGATTGAAGTCGGTGCGCCGCCCGTCCGCGCCCGGACATCCAGACCATCGCCGGCGCGCTGTCGGCCAGCAGCCGGAACCGCTCTTCGCTCTCGCGCAGCGCGTGTTCAGCGCGGCGCCGCTTGACCTGGATCGTCAGCAGCGCGACGACCAGCGCGGCTTGGACAGGGCGATCGAAGGCCGGCCGCGATGATCTGCCATCGGTACTGCTGCCACATCGTCGGCTGACGAAACTGCACGACGCTGCCGGCCGGCAGGCGGCTCTCCGCGATGTTCCAGCGGCGCAGCTCGCGCCAGTCGAACGCGGGAGCGGCGAGCCGACAGCGGCGGCGTCTTGATATGCCGCCGGCGCCTCGCCCTGCAGCAGGCGAAGCGCGGCCTGGTCGTGCTCTTCTCGCCGACTTCCTCGATGGACATCAGCGGACCGCCGACGATGCCGCGGCCCAGCTGGCCGCTGTGGAACCCGAAGATCGGCGCGTTGGCCACGGCGTGGAGCTCGCTGAGCGCGCGCTCCTCGACTTGCGGCGTGCCTTCCGCGTCGAGCGAAAGGATCGAATAGAAGATGATCGAATGCGGCGGCAGCTCGGCGCTGCGCTTCAGCATCTGCCGGAAGGAGAGCTCGTTGAGCCAGCGGAACGTCAGCCGATCGCGGAATGGCTGAAACTCGCGGCTCATCTCGGTGCGCCAGAAGTCTTCCAGCCCCGAAGCCCCGATCACCACGCTGACGCTGGTCGTGTCGGGCAGCAGCGCCAGAGCGGTCTCGATGACGCGCGGCGCGTCGTTCGCGACGACGACCGCCGCGGTGTTCGGCGGCAGCGCATCGGCGTTGACGCGTCTGCTGATCGACGCCTGCCAGGAGCAGCGGTGTCCCCGGGAACAGACCCTCGCCGTGGCGCATGGCGAACTGCGCGGCCGGCGCGCCGATCGCGACGACCAGATCGAGACGCTGGCCGGCGAAGGTGGAGCGCATGTACTCGACGGTCGGGCCGTCTTCCGGGGTCTGGGCTCGAGCGCGCCGGCTGGAGCGACACGTCGAAGAAGTTGATGGGCTGCGGCGACTGCTGGCTCAACTCCTTCTGGAAGATTTCGGCGATGCGGCTGAAGCGGGGCGAACTCACGCTCGTAGGAGTGGAGCAGCAGCACGTGGCGCGGCGGCTCGTGCGCTGCGGCCGGCCGATGCCGGGACTGATGGCCAGCACGAGCAGCAGCACGGCACTCAGCCGCGGACGCTTCATCTGCAACCGTTAACTGTATCCCGGATCGAGCTGTGTGGGTGCCTGTCGCGTCGGAGCTGTGCACACCGGGTTCGCTACTGGACCGTCGGCACCTCGTCCCGCTCTTCCTCGTCGGTGAGCGCGTCGCTGAACCGCAGGAGCAGCAGCTCGGTCGAGGTGAGCGATCGCAGTTCGTCGCGGACCCGGGCCGCGATCACCGGCTCGTCGGTGATGATGCCATCGGCGCCGCGGCCGACCATCTCGACCATGCCGGCGGCATCGTTCACGGTCCAGACGTACACCTGGAGTCCGCGCGCGTGCGCGTCGCCGATCGTCTGCGCGGTCGATCGCTGACGCGAGAGCGCCAGCGCCTTGACCGGCAGGCGGCTGAGCGATCCGACCGACACCGACGACAGATAGCCGGTCGGGATGTCCGGCGCCAGGCTGCGCACCTGTTCGATGGCCTGGAGGCTCAGCGAGATGATCATGATCTGCTGCTCGACGCCCCTGCGCGCGAATCTCGGAGAGCACCTGCGGCGCGAGGAGCTCGATCCCACCCGTAATACTTCAGCTCGATGGCCAGCCGGATTCGTCCATTCGCGCGATCGAGAAACTCGTCGAGGCGCGCGAGGCGCCGTTCGTCCGCGGCGGATTCGTCGTCGAGTCCGAGCCGCACGCCGGCGAACGCGGCGTAGTCGGTGGCGGCGATCTTCCGCGGCATCGCGCGCCATCCGCATCAGGTCGGCATCGTGATTGACCACGACGACGCCGTCCTTGGTGCGCTGGACGTCGATTTCGGCCAGGTCGGCGTGCGCCGCAATCGCTCGCTCGAGCGCCAGCAGCGTGTTCTCCGGGCGCGTCGTGCGCGCCGGCCCGATGCGCGATGACGAGGAAGTCTGGCGGCGTTCGACACGCCTTCGAGCGTCGTCAGCGTCGCGGCGCCGTTGACGACCAGGGCGCCGGCGACGAGGAGCGCGACCCGCCGTGCCGGTGAGCCACACTGCCGGACGGCAGGCGACGGCTCGGCGCTCGGCTGCCGGCGCGCTCGCTCGCAGCCTCCTCGAGATAGAAACGCGTCAGCAGGAGCGGAGAGCCAGGCAAAACCCAGGAACGTGACGATCGACGTCGAGCGCGCCGCCGATCGCGCCGGCGACGGCCGTCGCCGCGATCACGGGCCGCAGCGACATCGAAGCCGCGGCGATGCGGTCGACGATGCGACGAGGCGACGAGGAACAACGTGCCGCCGAGCGCGGCGCGTGCCGCGGCGATGATCAGGACCGCGGCGCCCAGTCGCGTGAGCAGCGTCCAGAATCGTCCGCCGCGACACGCGCCAGCCGAACGCCGCTGCCGTGCGCGCCGGGCGGTGGCCGTCGAAGAACGCCGGCAGCGCGGGAAGGATCCGGGCGAGCAGCCAGACGACCACGGCGATCGCCCAGACCAGCAGCGACCGGAGCGGCGAGTGCCAGGGCGCGTGTAGAACTCCGGCGGCCGCGCCGAGAGGTAGTAGTTGATGTCGTGGTCGCGCAGGAACCGCGCGTAGAGGAACGCGATCCACAGGAGCAGCGGCGCCAGCACGCACCAGCGCGGCAGCGACGGTCGCCAGGCAGAAGCGGAAGACCGCGGGCAGTCCGGTGGTCAGCGCCAGCACGGCGCGGCTCAGCGTGGCCGAGCGGGCGCGGTCCGTCGTGATCAGCCGGAACAGGCCGCCAAACTGCGCGACCGACAGCGTGAGCGCGCTCGCCAGCGCCCAGAGCAGGAACGCCAGGCCCCGCGGCGTCACCAGCCACGACACGACTTCCTCGTTGCTGATGACCCCATCCGCGCCGAGCAGGCGGCCGAGCACGAACGCCGACAGCGGCGACAGCAGCAGCAGCCCCGCCGTCCAGACGAGCAGCGACCACGCCGCCATCGGCCGCCACAGCTGGGCGACCACTCGCGCCGCATCCATAAGGGCGAATTGTTCACGCCCACATCTCTGCGCCTCTGCGCTCTGCGTCTCTGCGCCTCTGCGTCCTCTGCTACCTCTGCGTCCTCGTCCTAACGGATGACGATCGCCGCCCCAAACGACCAGAAGTTCCCCACGACGTCCGGAATGTCGCCGTCGGCCGTGACCAGGTCGCCCAGTGCGGCGACGTGCTGGCTGCCGAATACCTGAAAGCCGATTCGCTGGAGTGGCTTGAACTCCCAGCCGGCGCCGATGACCACCGACAGCGCTTTCGAGTTGAGCGACTCGCTGCTGATGGTGTCGACCCAGTTGCGGACGTACGCCATCCCGGCGCCGCCTTTCATGAAGAACCCCTGCGACGCCCAGGGCCGGAACTGCGCCACCGCGTCGAAATGCGTCGTGCGGATGGTGCCCTGGGCGGTGCCCATCGGCACCCAGAACACCTCGAGCGCCGACGTCCATGCGGTGATTGACGCGATAGCCGGCATTGACGAGCACGCTGCCGTCGTGCCGGTACGGGTAGTCGGTTTCACACGTCTGGCAATCGCCGCGCAGCGTGGCGGACGCTGCGCCGGCGGTCAGCCACAATCGCGAGGGCAGCGGCGGCGGCGTCGAGGCTGGCTGCGCGGCGGCCTCCGCCGGTGCAAGCGCGAGAACGACGACGAGCGCGAAGAGGCTCCGCATCAGCGTGTCCATGTGAGGTATGCCCTGACCTGCGGGTAGTGGAACTCGCGCTCGCTGTTGGTGGCGTCCTGATAGAACGTATGGCGATTGAAGTACTCCATCGAGGCGCCGAAGCCGAACGCGCCGCGCACCGGCAGCATCAGGTCGAGCCGCGCGCGCTGCAGGAAGTGATTCGCGCGCACGCCGTCCAGCGAGTAAATGTGCCGCCCCTCGTAGAAGAACCCCGCGATGATCCGTTTGTCGTGCGTCAACTGCGCGGTGACGCCGAAATTGCCTCCCGGACCGTAGTCGTAGAACCGCGGTCCGGCGTTGGCGCTATGGGAGTCGTCGCCGCCTTCCTCAGGGTCGGGAACGTCGTCCACGCCGGGCGGCAGCGAATCGACCGCTCCGAGAATGGTCAGGCCGCCCCATCCGAGGACCCAGAAGCCGAAGCGCTGACGACAGCGGCTGCGTGAACCCCAGCGCCGCGTCGAACGACTGCGAGCCGGTGGCGTACGCATCGTTGTTCTGATAGTCGTAGGTCTGGATGACCGAGAAGTGCAGCTTCTCGCTCGACAACGGTTCGCCGAGCAGCCGGCCGCGGACGCGTGCCTCGCTGAAGGAGCTGCCGCCGCCGAAACGCAGCCGCACCCCGAAGGCGTCGTACGGCGTTCGGGTGCTGGCCGCTCCGCGTATCGCCGTACAGCAGGTCCACCTCGAGAAAGGCCTGGCCCTCTGCGCCCGAGACCGAGCCGTTCTCCTGGCCGCGCCAGAGCGCGCCGAGCGACGCCACGGCTCCCAGGCCCGAAGGCACCATGTCGGCCGGCTTGTCGTAGACGCGCCCGCCGTCGCCCCTGGTGAAGTTGTTATAGCCGCCCACCGGATCGAACGCCGTCGCGGCGATTTCGCGCCACATCCGTCCGCGTCCCGTCGCCCTGGTATCGCGCACCAGCCACGCCGTCCGGTGGAACATCTCGCCGAGCGCGATGCCGCCGAGCGTCGTGTTGATGAAGTCGTTCAGCGACGCAGAGTTCGTCTCGCCAAAGTATTCCCAGGTGGCGCTGCCGAACGCGGCAACCGCCGACGATTCGTAGAAACTCAGGCCGTTGGCGCGGCCCGCGGTGAAATAGTTGTTCCCTTGATACGGGTGACCGACCTGGTTGACGGGGAAGTCGTTGAGGTCCCAGACCCACCCCTGCTTCATGTTGTTCCACCACGCCTCGGGCGTGACCTTGGCGGTGTCGTGGCCGCGCAGCAGGTTGGCGAGGCCGTAAAAGACGTTGATCATCGTCGACTGGAACACGGCCCTGCCGACGCTTCGCGGCGGACAGCCCTCGCAGGCCCGGCCCTGGGCGGCCCAGTCGAACGTTTGCTGATCGGCCGGAACGATCGGTCCGTTCCGTGGGTTCGTCGCCGTCAGCCAGGTCGAGCGGACGCCAGCGTCATGTCGAGCCGTGACAGGATCGACACCGGCAGGTCGGGGCCGGCCGGCGCTTGATCGGCCGGCTGCGCCTGGAGGATTCCCGGCGCCCGCGATCAGCGCCGCACAGGTAAAGGCCAGCACACGTGTCGTCATTTTGCGAGGCGCTCGCTCTTCATTTCCTTCACGGTTGCGGCGACCAGTTCGGTGATGAATTTCTGCGCGCCCTTGGGGTTGGTCGTCGTGCTGACGCCGGCCCACAACAACGCGTCCTTCGGGACGCTGTGCACCAAGCGTCTCGACGACGAGCTTCGTATCCTCGCGCGCCCCGCCGAACACGTAGACGGTCGTCCACCCGTAGCCGTAATAGCCCCACAGGGTGGAGTAGTTCGGCTGGGTCCACACCGTCGGACCCTCGTCGCGGCGCGTGTCCATGCTGACCGGCCGCAGCGACACGACGCCGTCGATGCCGGCGCGCTCGAACCAGGGCCGCGCCCGCTCGGCGCTCGTCAACTCCTCGCGCGGGATCATTCGATACGCGGGCATGCCTTGCATGCCGAGTGCCGTCAACTCGCGCGCGAGCTGCTCCTCGCCGGAGACCCGAAGGTTCTCGTCCGAGCTGATGATGAGGGCGACAACCTTTTTCCCCGTGAAAGTCACGCCTTTCGCGGACGGCGATATCCAGGTCGACGTGAACATCGGGCCCGCGGCCATGGCAGCGGCGACGAACACGAGCGAGGCCGTGACCAGCGCAACGTCCGCGACAACGATCGGACGTCTGGCGAGCGCGTTCCTCATTGAATCCATCCAATTCTCGGCAACGGCGGGAACGGAGACACCGGATTATATGGGCGCCCCCTCAGTTGTCACTGGGATCTGAACTCGAATTTGAAGGTGAAGTACGGCGGCCCGGAAGCCAAAGGTGCTGCCGAAGCGCGGCGTAGCCGTACCGGAGGATCGACGCGCTCCAGCTGACGTCGGCATTCAGCGGCGGCGGCCATGGCGCCGAGGAGCACCAGCGTGATGAGTGAGTCTCACGGCTGCACCGTGACGGCCGCGTTGAGCGTGAACTGCAGCCGTGTTTCGGCGGGAAGCTTCAGGCTCGCGGTGCCCTGGCTGGCCACGACCGCGCCGGTCGCGCCGCCCGCGACCGCGCCAATCGCCGCGCCGGTGCCGCCGCCGGCGATGCCGCCGATGACCGCGCCCAGCCCGGCGCCGCCCGCCACTTTCCGCGTCGTCTTCTTGCCTTCGCCGCCGCTCTTCGACTCGACCTGCGTGGTGACGATGTCGTACTTGCGGCCGCCGAGCGTGAACGCGTTCGCCTTCAGGACGATGTTGTCGCTGCCTTTCATCTTGCCGGCCTGCTCGACTTTGGCGGCCTGCAGCACGACGGGCGCGCCGCGCGGCAGGACGACTTTGCCGCCGATCATCACCGGATCGTCGAGCAGCGCCTTGAAGGTCATGCCGGTCTTTGCCGCGTCGACCTCGATCGCCTCGGTGAGGAGGACGTTGAGCGCGGTGCCGGCCGGGAGGGTGATCGGCGCCGGTTGCTTGGCCGGATCGGGCGCCGCGGCGGCGGGCGGCGCCGCTTTGCGCGGGGTGAACTCGACAGCGGCGATGTCTTCCACCGGGAACTCGGACACCGAGCCGTTCGCCAGGAGGATGCGCGCCGACTTCGGGTCCGCGCCCATGAACAAACCCTCGACGGTTTTGCCGGAGCGCAGCTTCACACGATCGGCGGACGCATTGCTGGCGGTCGCCATCGGGATCGCGACGCGTCACCGCGGCGAGAGGAGCTCTAGACATGGCGTGTCCTTCACTGCCGCCGGGTCATTCGATGACCGGCAGCGAGGCCGCAATCTGAAGATCGAGCAGGAGCAGAATCTGGTTTTCCACCTGCAGCAGCCGGGCCGCGCTCCGCGCCGGGAGGATCGCCGTGAGGCGTTCGTAGTCATTCGGTCTTGAGGGCGTTGCGCCGCGCCTCGAGATCGAGGGCGGTGTGCGCCAGCCGGTTGGCGATCTGATCGGTCATCTTCTCGTAGGTGTTGGCGTACTCGCGGATCAACGCCGAGTCGCTCGTCGTTGATGCTCGACAGCTCTTTCTCGGTACTCGCGGTAGACGGGCCAGAACTTCGCGTCGTCCGCTTCCGAGAACTGCATCATCCCGCTGATGATCGCGACCTTCTGATCACGGATGTCGCTGCGCAGGAGCTCGACGTAGGCCTGCAGGTTGCGCTCGCGCGCGGCGTCGTCTCCCACCGGCTTCGCCGGGGCGCCCACCGGCTTGGCTGGCGCCTGGGCCCAGGCAGCGGCGCGCCTGCCAGGCACGCGAGCAGCGAGCAGCCGGCGGTCAGACGGCTGAGGCGAAACATGGATCTCCTCCAGTCGGCGTTTTTCGACGGCCGGTTGCGGGCAGACGATCAGCTCTTCGACCGACGCGCCTCCTCGACGTAGTCCAGCCCCCGGACTCCGCCGGGCAGAGCGAACTCGACCAGAGGAGGTTCGGTCGCGTCGTCGATAAGCGCCGCCAGGTTCGAGAACGAACTGCCCTCGAGCCGGCGCCGCAAATCGTCCTCGGTCTCCCACTCCTCCATGTACCGGACCGTTCCCTGGTCGCGGATGCCGGTCGACAGGGAGCATCCGATGCAGCCATGCGATCGGCGCATGTCCACCATCATCGTGTGCAGCGCCTGTGTGATCGGCCGCGCCTGACCCAGAGGGACGAACCACTCGACGGTCATTCGTACGCGCGCCACAGTCCCTGTTCCCCGAACCTCGAACATCCAGCGCACCCACTCGCTGGAACGTCTGATGCTCTCCTGGACGGTAGAGCAGGTCACGTGCCATCGAGCGGGGCGGCAGTCGAAGGAATCGCGTGGGCGTAATACGGAAAACCGAACAGGCCTGCCCGCCTCGCCGGCGGTTTGGCCGCTCGCCAACTCCGGCCGGCTGGAGCCAACCCGAAATACCGGATTGGCTGCCGGGGATCCTGTCCCTTTGCGTCCTGCTGGCGTGCCCGCGCCCGTCGGCGGCGGCCGACAAGGTCGACGTCATCACGTTCAAGAACGGCGACCGGGTCACCTGCGAGGTCAAGAGCGCTGGATCGAGGCACGCTCGAAATCAGCACCGATCCGCTGGGGACGGTGCAACGTGCACTGGGGAGAGGTGACCGGGCCGTGGCGAGCCCGCGCGAGTTCGAGGTGCAGGTGTCGTCGGGCGACCGAGTACTACGGGGCGCTGCGGCCGGCGGCACCGGGCCAGGTGATCGGTGGCGGACGGCGGGACGGAGGTCACGCTGGCCCTGTCCGACATCATTCGCCTGACGCCGATCGGCAGCACGTTCTGGACCCGCATCGACGGCTCGGTCGATGCCGGGTTCAGTTTCGCGCAGGCCAACACCGAGACGCATCTGACGACAAACGCGTCAGCCAGCTACCGCGGCCGGCAGTACACGCGCTCGGGGCGACGCTATCGTCCAACATCACGACGCGGGAGGATGCAGACCGGACGTTCCGGAGCAACCTCAACTTGCAATGCCAGCCGATTCTTCGACGATCGGTGGTATCACGCTCGGCGTGGGGCGTGGTCGAGCAGAATGACGAGCTGTCACTCGATCTGCGGCTGCTGGGGGCCGGCGGCTTCGGACGCGACATCGTCCACACGAATCACCGGCTGTGGTCGGTATTCTCCGGCCTGGCGTACACGCACGAGCAGTTCAGCGGCGAACCGTCCGATCAGTCCCTCGAAGCGGCGCTGGGCGGCCAGCTCGACTTCTTCACGCCAATGAACGACGACTTCGACTTCACGAACCGGATCGTCTCGTACTTCAGGCTGGGCGGCCGCGAGCCGAATGCGCCTCGACTTCCAGACCGCGTTGACGTCACGAGCTCTTCAAGGATTTCTACTGGAGCCTGAACGGCTTCGACACGTTCGACGGCGATCCGCCAGCCGAAGGAGAAGAGGAACGATTTCGGCGTCAGCGTCACGCTCGGCTACAAGTTCTGAAGTGCCGTTCGTTACGAGACCTTCTTGCGCGTGATGCCGAGCCGCGCCATGCGGCTCTCGAGCGTGGTCGGCTTGAGGCCGAGCCGTTCGGCGGCGCCGCCGCGCCCGCGCACCCGCCAGTTCGTGCCCTCGAGCACGCTGCGGATGTGACGGATCTCGAGCGCCTCGAGCGTCTGGGCGGTCTGCGCCGCCCGCACTGACGGCTTCGGCGCTTGCACGGTGAGATGGGGACCGTTCGCGAGAATCACCGCTCGCTCGATCACGTTGCGCAGCTCGCGAACATTGCCCGGCCACGAGTAACCCTGCAGTTCGTGCAGGGTGTCCTTCGAAACCGACTCGATCGACTTGCCGAACAGCCGGGAGAACTCGTCGATGAACGCCCACACGAGCCCCGGGATGTCGTCGACGCGCTCGCGCAGCGGCGGCACGACGATCGGAAACACGTTCAGGCGGTAGAAGAGGTCCTCCCGGAAGCTCCCGTCGGTCACCGCCTGCTCGAGGTTGCGGTTGGTGGCGGTGATGATCCGGACGTCGATCTTGATCTGCTGCGTGCTGCCAAGCCGCTCGATGACGCGTTCCTGCAGCACGCGCAGCAGCTTCACCTGCACTTCCAGCGGCAGGTCGCCGATCTCGTCGAGGAAGAGCGTCGACTGGTTGGCGGCTTCGAATCGCCCGATCTGGCGCGACAGTGCGCCGGTGTAGGCGCCGCGCTCGCGGCCGAACAGCTCGCTCTCGATGAGCGCGGGCGGAATCGCCGCGCAGCTGACCCGGACCATGTGGCGATGATGCCGCGGGCTCAGATCGTGAATCGCCTGCGCGAACACCTCTTTCCCCGCCCCCGTCTCGCCGAGCAGCAGGACGGTGGCGGGTGTGGGCGCGACCTGTTCGACCTGGGCCAGCGCACGCTTGATCGTCGGGCTCTCCGAGACGACCGGGCGCGACGAGCGCAGGATCTTGACCTCGCGCCGCATCTCGACCGCCGTCGTCGGTCCCGCGATCGCGGCCGTCGGCGAGGCGGTCGTGCAGGTGGCGGATTTCCTGGAGGGCCTCATCCAGCGCCGTCTGGCTTCCCTTGCGCGCCAGCGCCTGCGAGATGACGCCGGCGACCAGGCGCAGGCGCTCGCGAATCGAGGGGACCCACTCGCGTTCCTGCGACATCGAGCTGATCGCCAGCGCACCGAGCATGCGATGACCGTCGGCGTGGAGCGTCAGCGGAAAGACAATTTTCGAAAGGGGACCCTGCCGTCGCAAGGTTTCGCGATCCACGGCGTCGGGGACGTCGTCGATCCGCGTGAACCAGCAGGCTTCCCCCGATTCGATGTTCGAGAACACCCACGGCAGATCGGCTGTGAGATACGGCTCCGGCGGGGTGGCATGGGGTGGCGCGACCCAGTAGTGGCTCGCGACGGCCGCCGATTCGCCGCGGCCGGCCTGCCACACGATCACGCCATCGACCTGCAGCGCCTCGCCGACCTCGCGCAAGCTCTCATTGATGGCCGTGTCCACGTCCTCCGGCGAAACCTGGACGAGCCGTGAGGCGATGTCGGCAATGAGCCGCTGGAATCCGAGTTGATCATTGCTGGTCGCCAGCAGACGCGCCTCGAGGTCGAGCCGCTCGCTGATGTCGACCATGCTGGCGACGACGCAATAGGTATGTCCTTCGGCGAGGAGCCCTGCGCCGACCTCGAGCGGCACGGCGCCGCCGTCCTTCCGGACGCCAATCACTGGACTCCGTGAAACAGTCAAGCGTCCTTCGGATCGCCGCCACAAGGTGTTGAGCAGATCGCCCTGCGGCCCGGCGGATGTTGGAAGGAGAGAGCTGAGAGGCTGACCGGCAAGCTGTCCGGGCGTATACCCGAACATCGTATGGGCGCTCTCGTTAGCGACCAGGATCTTCTCCTGGACATCAACGACGACCACGCCTTGAGGAGCCTTGTCGAACGCCGCCAGGATCGCCGTCACGAGGTCAGAACCGGGTGGCAAATCCGGGACGACCCCCGTCGACGGGGTAGCGCTATGCATGAAGTCCATGGAGTCGGGGGCTAATCTACGTCCGGCCGTGTCCTGAATAAATACGGTAAAACCCCTACCCGGCCGCCCGTTCAGTCAACCCCTATGGCTCAATGACCTGGTTCCGGATGGCATATCGGACCAGCTCGTTCATCGAATGCAGATGGAGCTTGGCGAAGATCCGCGCCCGGTGGGTTTCCACGGTTTTGGGGCTGATGTCCAATGCGACGGCGACCTCCTTGTTGGAGCGGCCCTCGGCGAGCAGCTGCAGCACTTCACGTTCGCGCGGCGTCAAGGGATCGGGCCGGATCGCGCCTGCATCCTGCTTCGACGTGACAATGCCGTCGGCCAGGTGCACGCGATCGCTCACGAACGTCTGGTGGCCGAGCAGCGCATGCACGGCATCGATCAGTACCTGTCCGGCGTCCGCCTTCGAAAGGTAACCGT
Source organism: uncultured Acidobacteriota bacterium (assembly GCA_963720005.1). GTDB lineage: Bacteria > Acidobacteriota > Vicinamibacteria > Vicinamibacterales > CAVVIG01 > CAVREM01. The sequence continues at coordinate 33,090 of CAVREM010000061.1, forward strand.
TCGCGCCGGCTTCGATGGCGGTGCGCGCCATCCGATCCGAGTCGTACATGGTGACGATCAGGATCGACGCCGGCGTCGCGACTTGCGAATCTGTCTCGTCACTTCCACGCCGTTCAACTCCGGCATGCTCACATCGAGGATGATCACGTCGGGTTGCAGTTCGAGGGCCTTGGCGACCGCTTCGCGTCCCGTACGGGCCTCGCCGCAGACGACCCAGCCCGGTTGACTCTCGAGCAGCAGGCGGACGCCCATCCTCACGACGTCGTGATCGTCGGCAATCAGAATGCGAACGGATTTCTCGGTCTGTGGCATTGGTGCGTGGGGTAAGGTCTTCGCTTTCTGCATGGACGTCCAGCTGACTGACGGCCGCCTCTTAGCAGTTCTCGCACCAACATTCGGATCGGCTGCACGGAAGTGCGAGAACGCCGGCCGATCGTGCCGAAGCAGGAGGTTCAGATCCTAGCGCACACCGGCCCTGTCGCCACGGACCTGGCAATTTGATCCGTGAAAGGCAGGGAGCTGCCAGCCCAACACATCGGGTGGCTCCGACATGTCGGAGCCAGTGGGCGTTTCCGCCTGGTGCCGCCATGAGGCGCGTGAAACCAGGAAACCGGCCCAATTCATCCGCCCCCGGTCTAAACGCTCGACCTCTGGCGTTGGCACCTCGGATGCTGACGTTCTACGATCGGCGGACCAGTGCGCCATCGTATCGACAGTTATGAGGAGAGTTCGTATGAGGGATCTGCTCGCGGCGGCGTTCGTGGTACTCATCGCCGGTACGCCGGCAATCGCCCAGGACACGCCGGTCGGCTTCAACTTCGGCGGCGGCGTGGCATTTCCGGTGACAGGCCTCAACGACGCGTTCAACACCGGGTGGAACGGGAGTCTCGGTCTGACCTGGAATATCACGCCGGAGGTCGGCATCCTGGCTGAGTACATGTACGACCGCCTCGGCGGACCCGATCGGAGTTTCGATTTCAGCGCGACGCCGATCCCGGGGGCCGGGACGCAATCGGGCATCATCCAGAGCAATCACCAGGTGCACACTGGCACGTTCAATCTGGTGTACACTCCGCGGCTCGCCGCCAACGAGCGGGCGGTGCCGATTGGCGTCTATGCGCTCGGCGGCGGCGGCATTTACCACCGGCTCATTCAACTGACGACGCCGAGCGTGGGCTACGCCTCGGTGTGCAACCCGTACTGGTACGTCTGTTATCCGACGCTCGTCCCCGTCGACCTCATCATCGGCGATAAATCGTCGAACGACTTCGGCATGAACTTCGGCGGCGGGGTCACCTTCGGGAGCAACGCGAAGTTCTATGTCGAGATGCGCTATCACTACGTGTGGGGGCCGAAGGTCGCGAATCCGGTCTCGGGGCAGGAATCGTCGACCAATGCGGGCTACTTCCCGCTGACGTTTGGTGTCAGATGGTAAAGAAATACCTCTGCGTGCGTCGTCCTGGCCCTCGCGATGATGGCGGGGTGCGCGCCTGCACCGTTGACGCCGCCGCGCACCGGCCGGCCGATGAACAATCCGGTTCCGCTCAGCTCCGAATCCGGCGGGCGGCTCGCTGGAACTGACCCGTCAGCAGCTGATGGGGGTCTGGGAGCTCGTCGATCTCAAGAACGCCCCGCCGCAGGGTGGTGCGCCCGTGCCGGTGAAGGCGACCGGCACGCTCACCTACGATCAGTACGGCAACCTGACCATCGACGCCCGCACCACCGATCCGGGCGCGCCGGTGGCGGCGCTCGAAGTCCCGCGTGTGTCGTTCAAGGGACGCGCCGTCATCGACGTCGTGAACCGCGAGCTCAAGCTCATGGATCTCACGGGCAACGTCAACCCGGACGAAGTGCTGGCGCCCGAGCGCCGGCGGCGCTACGCGTTCGAGGCCGACCTGCTGACGCTGTCGTCGTTCGACGATCGCGGGACCGTGACCGCGGTGGCAACCTGGCGCAGACTGAAGTGAGAGGTAAAGCGTGAAGCTCCGCATGCGGACCGCAGCGGCTGTCGTCGGGCTGGCGGTCGCGGTACTCGCGTGGGCAAGCGGCGGCCGCGTCGCGGCCGCCGACACCGACATCACGATCGAATACGACAAGACGTTCTCCTTCGCCGGCCTCAACACCTGGGCGTGGCACCCCGACGGCGCAGGCGACGTCAGGCTCGCGCTGACGCCCGATGACGATCCGAAAAGAGTGGCGGCGCGGCTCGAGCCGGTGATCCTGCCGGCGACGGAGAAGACGCTCGCCGCCCGGAAATTCACGCGCGCGGCTGTCGATCGCGCCCAGCTGCTGCTTCACTATTACGCGCTGCTGACGCTCAAGGACTTTGCGCAGGTCCACGGGCAGTTCCTGCCGGCCTTGCCGGACTGGGGCCTGCCGCCCTTCGCGCCGTCCACCAGCGCCATCGGCGTCTATCCAGTCGGCACCATCGTCATGGACATCACGGTTCCCGGCCGCGACACGATCGTCTGGCGCGGCGCCGCCCGCCGCGAGGTGAATTTCGAGAACATCGGATGCCAAGCGCCGCGACGTGATCGAGCGGGCGATTCGCGACCTGTTCAAGAGCTTTCCGCCCGAAGAAGTAGCGACCCACGATATTTCGGACCTGGCCCACCGCGTCGGATTGGCGCCGCCGGCCGACAGGCCACTTCAACGCTCTTCGCAAGGAACTGACGCCGTCCGCTGCGGTACGGGACGTGCTGTCCTGACAGGTTCCCGGGCGTTGCTATCGGTGCGTCCGCCGGGAGAATGCCGATGAAGCCGATGAACATGCGAACCAAAGGTGTCTGGCGGGTGCTGGCCGTGCTGGTCGTGGCGGCGGCTCTCGGCGGGCAGTCGCTGCATACATTGCTGCTCGCGCAGGCCGCTCAGCCTGCTCAGGCGGTGGAAGTGCAGGCCGATGGCGGCTGGCCGCGCGCCTATGAGACCGCCACCAAGGCGCGCCTCCTGATCTACCAGCCGCAAATCGCGAGCTGGGAGGGGCAGCGGCACATGGTCGCCTACGCCGCCGCCGGGTACGAAGCACCGGGTGCGGCAAGGCCGGTGCTCGGTTCCGTGAAAGTCGAGTCCGCGACCTCGGTCGCGCTCGAAGAAAGGCTCGTCAAGTTTTCGCCGGTGAAGGTCACCGAAACGAACTTCCCGACGCTCAGCCGTGAACAGGTCCAGGATCTGCTCGCCGCCCTCGAACAGGGGATTCCTGACGATGAGCGCGTGATTGCGCTCGATCGCATCCTCGACGAACCTCGATCACAGCCAGATCGTGCCGCGCAACGTGGAAGGTGTGAAGGCCGACCCGCCGGCGATCTACTACAGCACGCGGCCCGCGATCCTCGTGAACTTCGACGGCGATCCCGGTCTGGAGTCCGATCAAGGACAACGATCTGAAATTTGCGGTCAACACGAACTGGGACGTCTTCCAGCATCGAGGCGACGACGCACGCATCTATCTGCGTCACGAGAAGATCTGGCTGAAGGCGGCCAGCATCAACGGGTCCGTGGTCGGCGGCCGGCCCGCTGCCCGCCAGCTTCTCGAAGCTGCCGAAGGACGACAACTGGGCGGACGTGGTCGCATCGCTGCCGGGCGGCATCGGTGACATCGGTCCCGACGGTCTTCGTGAGCACGACGCCGGCGGAGCTCATCCTGGTCCCGGGCAGCTCCGACCTACCAGGCGGTCCCGGGTACCAAGCCTGGTGTGGGTGAGCAACACCGACGCCGACATCTTCCGGCTCGGCGCGAAGGGGCCGGTCTACTTCCTCGTCTCCGGCCGATGGTTCACCGCGCCCGACTTCGCGGGACCATGGAAGTTCGCATCGCTCGAGCTCCCGGAGGACTTCAAGAGAATCTCGCTCGAGCATCCGCGCTCGCGCGTGCTCGCATCGGTGCCGGGCACGCCGCAGGCCGCCGAAGCGGTCGTGCTGGCCAACGTGCCGCAGACGGCGCGCGTGAACCGGAAGGAGCTGAAAGGGCCCGACGTCGTCGTATCAGGGCGAGCCGGAGTTCCAGCCGATTGAGCAGACCAAGGTGGCGCGCGCGGTCAACACCGACAAGGACATCATCCGCGTCGGCGACCGCTACTACATGTGCTACCAGGGCGTGTGGTTCGTCTCCCGCACCGCGAATGGTCCGTGGGATCCCGCGGAAACGGTGCCGGCGGAGATCTACCAGATTCCCGCCAGCTCACCCTCACACCACGTCACGTACGTCACCGTCGTCGAGGACGATGACGACGATGAGTGGATCACGTACGCGGCGGTCGCCGGCTACACCGGCATGACGATCGCCTGGGGCTGCGCCGTGTGGGGCACGGGCTGGTACTACCCGCCGTACGTGTGGCACGGCGGTTTCTATCCGGTCTACTACCCGTTCTATCCCACCTACGGCTACGGCGCCTGGTACAACCCGTGGACCGGGAGCCTATGGCCGAGGCGCCGCGTGGTACGGGCCGTACGGCGGCGCCGGAGTCGCGGCGCGGTACAACCCGGTCACGGGCACTTACGCGCGCGGCGCGGCGGCGTGGGGTCCGTACGGCGCGCGCGGCGTCGCCGAAGGCTACAACCCGCGCACTGGCACGTACGCGCGCACGCGGCAGGGATCCGGCGTGTACGGCAGCTGGGGCTCCACGTCCGTGCAGCGCGGCAACCAGTGGGCTCAGACGGCGCGTGTGACGAATCGCTTCACCGGTACGACGACACGCGTGACGCAGGGCAGCGGTGGAGGCGGAGCGGTGACGCGCACCGGCCCGCAGGGCAGCGGCGGCGTCGCCCGTACCGGCAGCGGCGACGTCTACGCCGGCCGCGATGGCAACGTCTACCAACGTGGGGACGACGGCAGCTGGCAGAAATACGACGGCGGTTCATGGGGATCGGGGGAGAAGCCGACGCCTCGCGATGGCTCGAACGCCGGCACCACGAATCGCGCCGGCACGAACGACACTACGGGCAACTCGAGCGCGACCGCGCGGCGCGCACCGAGGGTTCGACGCGGACGCGCGACTACGGAACATGCGAAGCAGCGGCACGACGGGGGGCGGGAGCTATCGCGGCGGCGGCGGCATGCGCAGCGGCGGCGGCGGCGGCCGACGTCCCGGGTAGTGCGGACCTTTAGGTCCGCTGTGCGGTGCGGAAGAACGCGTGTAGTGCGGACCTTCAGGTCCGCTTTTTGAGCAGAGCAGACAAGGAGGACCGATGTACAAGCAGATGATCGTGTTGGCCGCGGCCGTGCTGACGTTGACCGTCAGCCTCGCCGCGCAGTCGAAGACGGTTACGGGCAAGGAGGTGACCGCCACCGCGACGATCGAAGGAATCGAGCAGGGCACCCGCCAGCTCTACGTCAAGAAGGCGGACGGCACGAACGACGTCGTCTACGTGCCCGAGGAGATCAAACGTTTCAGCAGCCTCAAGGTCGGCCAGAAGATCACGGTCCGCTACTATGAAAACGTCGTGCTGCGGATGGCGGCGCCCGGCGCCGCGCCGATCGATTCGTCGTCGCGTTCGGTTACTCCGGCGACGGGAACGGCCGGTACAGCGGCGAGGCAGCAGACGGTCACCGCGACCATCTCCGCCATCGATCCCAAACTCCCGAGCGTCAGCTTCACGGGTCCGCGCGGGTGGAACTACACGACCCGCGTCCAGGACAAGGAGCTGTTGTCGAAGTTCAAGGTGGGCGACAAGGTCGACATCACCTGGACCGAAGCGATGCTGGTGTCGGTGGAGGACGCGAAGTAGGCAAGTGGCGCGCGGAGGAGAATGGCTTGTGATGGCAAGTCCTTCTTCTCCGTCGACTCCGCGATGGCTGCGTCACCGGGTCATCGGGCTGTCTGCGATACTCCTCGCGCTGGCCGCAACGCACGCGTCGGCGCAGGACCAGCAGCCGGAGCCCGACTCCCGGGCGGCGATCATCGAACAGGAGCAGGCGGAAAAGGCCACGCAGGTCCATCCGTACGTGCCGAACGCCGCCGAGGCGTACCTGAACTACGCCGAGCGGGTGCTGTCACGCGGCGGCTGCATTCCATCCGTACTTCATCAACGCGTACGCCGGCGGTGGATTCACGCTCGGCGCGGGCCACAAGAGCTACCTGGGTCCGCACAACACGCTGGACGTGCGCGCCAGTTTCACGCCGAGCGGTTACAAGCGGCTCGAGGCGGAGTTCATCGCGCCGCGGCTGCTCGATCGGCAGGCATCGCTGTCGCTCATCGGCGGGTGGCGCGAAGCGACGCGGGTCGGCTACTACGGCACCGGCATGGCCAATTCCTCGGACGACCGCGCCAACTATGGGTTCAAGCAACCCTACGGGATGGCACGGTTCGATGTTCGACCGGGCGGCCGTTCGCTGGTTCTACGTACCGGCGTCGACCTCTCCGAATGGCAGCAGGAATCGGGAAGCGGCTCCCCGCCGTCGATCGAGGACATCTACACGCCGGAGACGCTGCCGGGCCTCGGCACGTCGGTCACCTACCTGCACTCGTACGTGATGGCCGGCGTCGATCGGCGGCCGGCCGCCGATTACACGCGTCGCGGCGGATTCTACGGCGTCGTCGCCCACGATTTCCACGACACGAGCGGCGGCTACGGCTTCACGCAGTGGGAATACGAGGCGGTCCAGCACGTGCCGCTCCTTCGCGAGACGTGGGTGTTGTCGTTTCACGCCCGTGCGACGACCACCGCCACCAAGGACGATCAGCCGATTCCGTTCTACATGCTGCCGTCGATCGGCGGCGGGTCCTCGCTGCGCGGGTACGCGAGCTGGCGTTTTCGCGACCGGAACACCCTGTTGTTGCAGGCGGAATGGCGGGTGATCGTCAACCGCTTCTTCGACACGGCCGTCTTTTATGACGCCGGCAAGGTGACCGCACACGCGCGCGATCTGAATCTCGACGAGCTGCGGCATGACGCCGGCTTCGGATTGCGGTTTCACGGCCCGGACGCGACGCCGGTGCGGATCGACCTCGCCAGGGGCAACGAAGGGTTCCACATGGTCTGGGCCGCATCGGCCTCGTTCTGAAGGGATGCGATGACTGAGCACCGCCCGGACGACGAAGCGATTCGTGCACGAAGCGGCGTGGTTGACGGTGGCACTGACGGTCGCGTCACTCGTGACCGCCGGCAGCGCAGGCCGCCGGTTCTACGACGACGATCCGATCGCGCGGGAACCTGAATCGCAGGACGCGTCCGGCGCCGAGCCTTTCGATATCGGCCTGCTGTTCGACCTGTCGTACGACCTGTTCGTCACCGGCAAACGCCAGCCGTCGAACACGCGGGCGCGTAACGTCAACACCATCGACGAAGTCCCGGATTCCAGCTGGTTCACGAACCGCAACGTCACCGCCGCCGAGATCGCCCGCGGACCGGCGCTCGGGACACCGCCCGCACCGGAGCGGTGGGTGATCATCCGCGAGAAGACAGCGGGCGTGAATCCCGGCTTCACCGCGATGGACGCCCACGGCGAGACCTGGTTCCTGTCGTTCGACGCGCCCGAGAGTCCGGATGGTTCTACGGCCGAAGTCGTCGTCGCGTCCAAGCTGTTCTGGGGCCTGGGCTACAACCAGGTCGAGATGTTTCTCACGACGCTCGATCCCATGAATGTCGTCGATCGATCCGAAGGCGACCACCGGCGCCGGTCCGGGGAACGGACAGCATTCACGCGCGACGACCTCGAAGAGATGCTGGCACGGGCAGCGCGCAACCGCGACGGCACGTATCGGGTCGCGGCGGGACGCCTGCTGCCCGGGAAGGTCCTCGGCGGCTTCCGCTATGAGGGCACGCGCACCGACGATCCGAACGACATCGTTGCGCACGAGCACCGGCGTGAGCTCCGCGCGCTTCACGTCTTCGGAGCGTGGACCAACCTGACCGACCTCAGGGCCACCAATACGCTCGACGCCGTCGTCTCCGAGAACGGTCGCAACGTCGTGAAGCATTATCTGCAGGACGTCGGCTCGACGTTCGGCATGGCGAACCGGCCGCACGACTGGTGGTTCGGATGGGAGTATTTGTTCGAGCCGAAGGTGTCGCGGAACCGCCTGCTCTCGTTCGGCTTCGCATTGAGCCCCTGGCAGACGATCCCCTACACCGAGAATCGATCGATCGGCCACTTCGAGGGCGACCACTTCGACCCGAGGACCTGGAAGCCGCAGACGCCGAACGCGGCCTACCTGGAACTGCGCGCCGACGACGCGTTCTGGGCGGCGAGACGGGTGATGGCGTTCAGCGACGATCTGATCCGCGCGGCCGTGCGGACCGGGCAGTACCGCGACCCGGCCGCGGAGCTGCATCTCGCGTCCGTCCTCATCAAGCGGCGCGACGCGATCGGCCGGCGCCTACCTGACCGCGATCAATCCGATCGTCGAGCCAAGCTGGATGCGGCCGGTACCTTGACCTTCGCGAACGCGGCGACGGCCGCGGGCTTCGCTGCCGCGCCCGCCGGGTACCGGGCAGCCTGGTTGCGCTTCGACAACACGACCGGAAACACGACGCCGCTCGGCGAGAGCCGCGGCACGACGACGACGTTGACCGCTCCGCGCGGGCTGCCCGATGCGCTGGACACGTTCATCGAGGTCGACATCGTCGCCGAGGGCGCGGCGGAGCCTGCGTGGGCGGAACCGGTGCGAACCTTCTTCCGGCGAACGCGCGACGGCTGGAAGCTCGTCGGCCTCGAACGCCTTCCCGAGAAGACTGCCGCAAACCCGAATGGCGAGACCAGGCGATGAACCATGAGTGACCAACGTTCCGACGACCTGAGCCGGCCCGGCGTCACGCCGTACTTCGAGCCGCAGAACTTTCCGCCGCCGTCCGCACTGGTGCATCCGCGCTTCGGCGCCCACTCGCGGCTCGGGCGATTCCACACGGTCAACGAGGATCACTATCTGATCACGAGGGTCGGCCGCAGCCAGGAAACACTCCTGACCAGCCTGCCCGACAATCTGGTCGGCCAGCGTTTCGACGAAGAGGGGTTCGTGATGGTCGTCGCCGACGGACTGGGGAATTCCGGGGCAGGCGAGGCCGCCAGCCGAGTCGCGCTCGTCACGCTCGTCCAACTCATCCTGAACTTCTGCAAGTGGAACCTGCGCATCGACGACCGGATCGCGCAGGAGATCATGGATCGCGCGGAGCGATTCTTCCGGCACGTTGACAGCGCGGTGGTCCACGAGGGCACCGCCAGAGGGTGGCGTCAGCCGCAGACCACGCTCACCGCGGTGTTTGGCGCCGGACGGGATCTCTTCTTCGCTCACGTGGGCCACTCGCGGGCGTACCTGTTCCGCGACCGGTCGTTGGTGCGCCTGACGCGGGACCACACGGTGGCCAGGCGCGGCGAGACGGGGCCCTTCATGCCGCTGGTGGACGTGAACGCGACCGCGCGCGACCTGGGGCACATCATTACCGAGACCATCGGCATGAGCGGGTCGGTCGGCCCGAGGATCGACATGGAGCGGTTTCAACTCGCCGACGGCGACCGGATCCTCGTGTGCACCAACGGCATCACCGACATGCTCGACGAGAGCGTCATCGCCAGCGTGCTCGAGTCTGGCGCGTCGCCGGACGATCAAGCCAGACGGCTTGCCGATCTCGCGATAGAGGCCGGGGGCGACGACGATGCGACCGCGCTCGTCGCCGAATTCCACGTTTCGGGCTAGGGTTCGCCGCCCGCGAGACGCGGCACGGCACTGGTCGATTCCGGACACTGTGCCGGACCGAAGTGAGGCCGCGGATCCACGGACCTGCCTCCGGTATTTCGGACGTCCCACGACCAATCCGCGATTGATCATGCGAAACCGCGGTGACATTGCGACTATTTCCAGACACTCCTTCCAGATTCGCGCGATCCGCGTGATGGCACCTCGTGTGCTGTAAAGCGAATGCTACGGAGGATGACCGATGGTGTTCAAGCGAGTGTCATGGCTGGTGACCCTGGCCACCCTGGCCTGGACGGTGCCGGCGTTCGCGCAAGGACCGCGGGTCGAAGTGAGCTGTGCTGCTGGGATGGACGTTTTCGGACGGCGTCAGCTGGCGATCCCGTCGTGACGGGCGACGGCGAAATCTACGACCAGATCGACCCGAAGGACTCCTTCAAGTGGGGTCTGATGGGCGGCGTGCTGCTCGGCGACTACGGCAACGCGGAAGTCGGGTTCATGTTGGGCCAGCAGATGAGTCAGCTGCAGGCTGAGCGGCACGACCGACACTCGACATCGGCGACATGACCATCAGCAACTATCACGGGTACTTCGGCTACAACTTCTTCGAGGACGATGCGAAAGTCCGGCCGTACATTCTCGGCGGCCTCGGCGCCACCAGCTTCGGGGGCGTCGACTACACGCGGCGCAACGGCGTGGCGGGCCACATCGATGGCGAGACGCAGTTCTCGACGACGTGGGGAGCCGGCGTGAAGTTCTACGCCGGCAACGTCGGCGCGCGCATCGGCCTGCAGTGGACGCCGACCTACATCAAGTCTGATGCGGCCGGCTGGTGGTGCGACCCGTGGTATGGCTGCTACCTGGTGGGCGATCCGCAGTACGCCAACCAGTTCGAAATCAGCGGCGGCATCCTCTTCCGGTTCTGATCCGGGTCGCCGTCCGCGGGACCTGTCGTTGGGGGCGCCGGTTCGTGCGGCGCCTCCGGTCTGTCGGAGGCTCGTCCGAGTCCATGTCAACTCGGCCGGCCTCCGGTTCATTCGCTGAATTCTTTGAGAAACCGACGCGTGCGGGCCGCGCTGAGCGTGGCACCGCATGTGCTCTGTCTACAGGTACGCATGGCGAGACTGAGCGTGGGCTGCGAGCATGACGCTCGCGCTCTGTCTGGATATGACTGCACACGCCGCGGCGCAACAGCAAGACGCTCCGTTGGACCTTTCGAGCGGTGGTTCGGGCGAAGCCGCGCAGCCGCAACTGGCGTCGGTGTCGTGCGCGTCGAAGCCGGGCGAGCGCACCCACTGCCCGGCGGTGACTGCGGCCGGCGTGGCGCTGCTCGAATCGACCGGCAGCGCCGCGTGTCTCCTCGGCAAGACCTGGGGCTACGACGATAAAGGCGTCTGGGTGATGGACGGCTGCAGCGGCCGGTTTGCGCTCGGGCAGATCGCCGGCGGCGCCGCGGCTCCCGCGCCGGCGACGCGCCCCGAGCGTATCGAGACGTGGGGCGAGTTCGATCCCGGAGACGGCTTCCTGGTTGGACGTAGCAGCCTGGGGGAGCTCTCGATCAGCGCCTACGCGCTCGTGCGGTACATGAACCAGCTGCCCGCCGACCAGACCTTCACGGACCATTTCGGCAACGAGCACGTCATCGATCCGCGACACGACATCTACTCTCACCGCGTGATGATCTTCTTCAAGGGCTGGCTCGGCGACCCGAAGCTCGTTTACAACATCTTTGTCTGGACCGTCAACGCCACCGACCAGGATGGCGTCTTCGGCAGTATCGGCTACCAGTTCACCAGGCGGTTCAGCCTCTACACCGGCATCAACGGCACCCCGGGCACGCGCTCGCTGCAAGGCTCGCATCCGTACTGGCTCGGCCACGATCGCGTGATGGCCGACGAGTTCTTCCGGCCCTACTTCACCTTCGGCACATGGGTGAACGGCGAGCTGCTGCCGGGCTTCTGGTACAACGCCATGGTCGGCAACAACTCGAGCGCCCTCGGCTTCACCGCCGCCCAGTTGGACCGCTCGTTCTCGAGCGGTGCGTCTGTCTGGTGGATGCCCACGACGCAGGAGTTCGGTCCCAGAGGCGGGTACGGCGACTGGGAGTGGCACGAGAAGCTGGCGACGCGATTCGGCGTCTCCACCGCGCAAAGCCCCGAGGAACGCTACACCGTCGCCGCCACGGGTGCGACCGGCAACACGCTCCTGAAACTGGCGGACGCGCTGAACATCTTCGACACCGGTTCGCTGGCGCCGGGGGTGACGGTGCAGCGCGTGAACTATCGCCTGCTCGCGTTCGACGCCGGCATGAAGTATCGCGGCATCTTCCTCCAGACCGAGATCTACACGCGGTGGCTCGACGGGTTCGAGGCCGACGGACCGCTGCCGGTCGAATCGATCCTGGACAAGGGCTTCTACGTGCAGGGCGCGTTCTACCCCGTGCAAGAAGAAGCTCGAGCTCTACGGCGCCACGTCGCAGATCTACGGCGACAAGGACGCCGGGTTCGGCAACAGCTCGGAGTACATCGGCGGGATGAATTTCTATCCGACCGACACCCGCAATCACCGGTTCAATTTCCAGGTCATCGACGTGAATCGCTCGCCGGTCAGCAGCACGTTCGGCTACTACGTCGGCGGCCAGGACGGGCACGACGCTCTCGGCGGCGTTCTCGGTCTTCTTCTGAGACGAGGACGCCGAGGGAGCAGAGGACGCAGAGGCGCAGAGGGCGATGAGGGCAACCACGCGGTTCAGCGGCTGGATGCCGCTTCCGGCCTGGGTGCTGCTCGTCTGGGTGCTGGCGCAGTCCGCGCCGTCGACGACGCACGGCGCTGCCGCCGCAGCCGGCAGCCGCCGGCGCCGAGTTCAACGACTCGCACTTCCACCTGACGAACTACATCCAGGAGGGCATCGACGTCCGCGCAGTTCCTCGAGATCATGGGCGACGCGCGTCGGCCGCTCGACGCTGTTCGGCATTCCGCTGCAGCAGCAGTGGTCGTACGCGAACTCGGGCGACTTCGCGCCGACCTACTACCTGCAGACCGACGCGCCGCTCTACTACTACTCGTTCACCGACGCCTACATCGCGAGCGCCTACCGGTCGCTGCCGCCGGAGCGAGCAGGCGCGCTTCGATCCGATGATCACCGGCTTCAACCCGGCCGACATGTACGCGCGCCGATCACATCCGCCGCGTGCTGCAGACGTTTCCCGGCGTGTTCACCGGCATCGGCGAGTTCAGCATCCACAAGGAATTCGTCTCGTCGAAGGTCGCCGGCGAAACCGCCAGCCTGACCAATCCCGCGCTCGATCGCATTCTCGACTTCGCGGCCGAAGTCGGCCTGGTGGTCATTCTCCACAACGACATCGACATGCCGTTCGCGAAGCAGGACGCCGAGCCGGTGTACCTGGCGCAGATGAAGGCGCTGCTCAAGCGGCATCCGAAGACGACGATCATCTGGGCGCACATCGGGCTCGGCCGCATCGTGCATCCCGTGCAGGTCTCGGCCGACGCCGCCGAGCGCTCGCCGACGCAGCTCGAGATCGTCGAAGCGATGCTCACCGATCCGGCGTTCAACCACGTGAGCTTCGACATCTCGTGGGACGAGGTCGCGAAGTACGCCGTCGCGACGCCGGAGTCGATCGCGCGCGTCGCGGCGGTGCTCAACAGTTACCCGGACCGTTTCCTGTTCGGCACCGACACCGTGGCGCCGGCCGGGCCGGCGCCGTACTTCGCGGTGTTCGACATGTGGGCGCCGGTGTGGCGCCAGCTGACGCCCGACGCCAGCCAGAAGGTGCGCAAGGGCAACTACGAGCGGATCTTCGACGAGGGGCGACGGAGGGTCCGCGCCTGGGAAAAGGACCACATGCAATGAAGTCACGGATATCGGATCGTATCTACGCGCGCGCAACACTGGTCATCGGTCCGGTCTGCGGACTGCTGCTCGCAGCAGGTCGTCGCGCGCGGCGGCGCAGCACGGCCGACGCCGGCAGCGCCGGCCGCAGACGCAGCGCCGCGACGGCAAGATCGACGCTTCGAGGTCTACGGCTTCGCGATGCTCGACATCGGCCACGACTTCAAGCAGATCGACCCGAACTGGTTCGACACGATGCGGCGTCACCAAGCTGCCGTCGTTCGAGAAGGAGTTCGGCGAGGACCACAACACCTTCGCCGGCGTGCGGCAGAGCCGCCTCGGCGTGCGCTCGACGACGCCGACCAGCTCGGCGACCTGAAGACGATCGTTCGAGTTCGAGCTGTTCGGCACCGGCGTCGACGAAGGACAGACGACCTTCCGGCTGCGCCACGCCTAGGGCGAGCTCGGCGGCGATCGGCGCCGGCCAGACCTGGAGCCCCTTCATGGATCCCGACGTCTTCCCGAACTCGCATCGAGTACTGGGGACCGACCGGCATGGTGTTCTTCCGCAACGTCCAGGTCCGCTGGACGCCGATCCTGGGCGAACAACACGCTGATGTTCGCGCTCGAGCGGCCGGGCGCGAGCGGCGATCAGGGCGTCTACGCCGACCGCGTCGAGCTGGACGAGCATCAAGCCGCGCTTTCCGCTCCCCGACTTCTCGGGCGCCTACAAGATGACGGAGGACTGGGGCTACGTGCGCGCCGCCGGCATCCTGCGGCGACATCAACTGGGACGACACGCTCGACGATCGCTTCGATCTCTCGGGCGACGCGATCGGCTGGGGCCTCAATCTCAGCTCGAACATCAAGCCGGCCAGCAGCACCACCGTCCGGCTGCAGTTCGTCTTCGGCGAAGGCATCCAGAACTACATGAACGACGCGCCGGTGGACATCGGCATCGTCAACAACTCGGCCGACGCGCTGACGCCGATCATCGGCGAGCCGCTGCCGATCGTCGGCATCGTCGCCTTCCTCGATCACAGCTGGATCGACCGAGTGCAGCAGCTCGGTCGGCTACTCGATGACCGGACATCGACAACACCGACGGCCAGGCGCCGGACGCCTACCAGGCGCGGTCATTACGCGCTCGGCAACCTCCTGCACTACCCGGTGCCGAACGTCATGTTCGGCGGCGAGCTCCAGTGGGGCCGCCGCGAGAACTTCTCGGACGGCTTCCACAGCGACGGTCTCAAGCTGCAGTTCTCATTCAAATACAACTTCTCGCAAAGGTTTGGAGGATAGCCATGCAGGTTCGAACCACACGCGTTCTGGCCGGCGGCGCTGATCGCCGCCGCGGCGCGTGACGTTCGCCATCAGGGCGCCGGCGGCGCAGCAGCCGCCGAAGCCGCCCGCGCCGCCGAACGTCCAGGCGGCCGTCGACGCGGCCTACGCGAAGTACCAGGACGCTCAAGGAAGGCAAGAACGCCGACTACATTCCGGCGCTCGCCAAGGTCGATCCCAATCTGTTCGGCATCGCCCTCGTCACGGCGGACGGCAAGGTCTACACCGCCGGCGACGTCAAGACCGAGGTCTCGATCCAGTCGATCTCGAAGGTGTTCACGATGGCCCAGGTCATCCAGGAGCAGGGCCTCGAGTCGGTCGAGAAGCGGATCGGCGTCGACGCCACCGGCGCGCGCTTCAACTCGATCATCGCCGATCGAGGGCGTCCGCACGGTCGTCGGGAACCGGCGCGCCGGAGATGAACCCGCTGGTCAATCCCGGCGCGATCTCGGCGACCAGCATGGTGAGCGGCAGACCGCCGACGAGGTCTGGAACAAGATCATCGGCTTCCACAACGCGCCGCCGGCCGCCAGCTCACCGTGCTGCAGGACGTCTACAAGTCCGAGTCCGACACCAACCAGCGCAACCAGGCGATCGGCGCGCTGATGCTCGCCTACGGCTACATCAAGACCAACTGGCAGCAGGCGGTCGATCTCTACACCCGGCAGTGCTCGATCGGCGTCAACGCGCAGGGACCTGGCGATGATGGCGGCGACGCTGGCCGTTCGGCGGCACGAATCCGGTGACCGGCAAGCCGGTGATGGATGCGGCGAAGGTGCCGGGCGTCCTCGCGGTGATGGCGACCGCCGGCCTGTACGACGACTCCGGCAAGTGGCTCTATCACACCGGTCTGCCAGCCAAGAGCGGCGTCGGCGGCGGCATCATCGCCGTGTCGCCCGGCAAGTTCGGCATCGCCGTCGTGTCGCCGCCGCTCGACGACGCGGGCAACAGCGTCCGCGCGCAGCGGGCGATCGCCGACATCTCCAACGCGCTGGGCGGCAATCCGTACGCGCCGCGCTAGAATCACGATCATGAAAACCATCATCACCGCTTGTGTGTTGTCCACGGCGCTGGCTCTGACCGTGGCCGCGCAAAAGCCGAAGTACGGAATCGTCGTCGAAGTGGACGACAAGAAGGCCGACTTCGCCTCCTTCAAGACCTACGCGTGGCAGAGAGGGCAGGCGGCGTTCGACAAGACCGTCGACGCGCAGATCGTCGCGGCGGTTGACGCCGAGATGGCCAAACTCGGGATGACCAAGGGCGCGACGGGGGCGGTGGATGTGCTGGTGACGTACGCAGCGACCAACCGCACCGATGTCGATCTCAAGGGAAAGCCCGATCCGGGCGGCGTGCGTCCGAATTACGCCGTCGGCACCCTGGTGGTCGCGCTGCTCGAGCCGAAGAGCCGCAACCGCCTGCTGCGGATGCGGGGCGATCAGCCGATCGAGGCGGCGCCTGAAAAGCTCGAAGCGACGATCAACGCGATGGTCGCCCAGATGTTCGAGAGGTATCCGACGCGTCAGAAGCGGTAGGTCCGGCTTGGGCTTCACCTCCGGTCGCCACGCGGGCCTGCTGCTGCCGCTGTTTTCGGCGCCCAGCCGAAGAAGCTGGGGCATCGGCGAACTCGGCGACCTCGCCCCACTGTGCGCCTGGCTCCAGCGCGCGGGCCTGGACCTGCTGCAGGTGCTGCCCCTCAACGAGATGGCCGTCAACGACCATTCGCCGTACTCGGCGATGTCGGCGATGGCCATCGACCCGATTTACATCGCCCTCCACGAGGTTCCTGATTTCCAGGCGCAGGGTGGCGAAGCATCGCTTGGCCCGGACGAGCGGCGGCGGCTCGCCGCCGTCCGCGCGTCACGGCGCGTGTGTTACAGCGAGATTCGATCGCTGAAAACCGCGGTGCTCCGCGCCTCGTTCCGGCGATTCCAGCAGGCCGAGTGGCTGGCCGGCTCGCGGCGCGCACGCCAGCTGCGCGCCTACATCGATCGCGAGCGGGCGTGGCTCGACGACTACACGCTGTTTCGCGCGCTGCACCAGCAGTCCGGGGAGCGGGCGTGGTGGGACTGGGCCCCGCCGCTTGTTGCCGCGAACGGCGTGCGCTGCGGCTGGCACGTGCCGAGCTCGCCGACGAACTGCTGTACCACGCCTACGTCCAGTGGCTCGCCGACATCCAATGGCACGACGCGCGGCGAGCAGCCGCTCCGGTCGTCGTCTTCGGCGACCTGTCGTTCATGGTCGGCAGCGACAGCGCCGACGTCTGGGCCAATCAGCACGCGTTCCGCCGCGACGCCAGCGTCGGCGCGCCCCCGGACGCGTTCACCGAGGCGGGCCAGGACTGGCATCTCCCGGTGTATCGGTGGGACGTGTTCGCCGCCGAGCACGACGCGTGGATCCGCGCGCGCGCCAGGCGGGCGGCGGCACTGTTCGACGGCTACCGGATCGATCACGTCGTCGGCTTCTACCGGACCTATGTGATCCCGGCCGACGGCAGCCCGCCGGCTTTCTCGCCTGCTGACGAGATCGACCAGCTCGCGCAGGGCGAGCGGGTCATGAAGGCGTTTCTCGACGCGGGCGCCACGGTCATCGCCGAGGACCTCGGGGTCGTGCCGGATTTCGTCCGGGACTCGCTGCGCCAGCTGGGGATTCCCGGCTATAAGGTCTTCCGCTGGGAGCGTGAGTGGAACCAGCCGGATCGGCCGTTCAGGGATCCTGCCGAGTACCCGCCCCTCTCGGTGGCGACGACCGGCACCCACGACACCGAGACGCTGGCGGAGTGGTGGGAAGCGGCAACGCTCGAGGAGCGGTCGCGCGTGGCTGACGTACCGTTCCTGGCGTCACGGTCCTTCAACACGTCCGCGCCGGAGTACGACGCGGTGACGCGCGATCTCCTCATCGAGATGCTGCTGGCGTCGGCGTCGAACGTCGTGCTGCTGCCCGCCCAGGACATCTTCGGCTGGCGCAACCGGATCAACGTGCCGGGCACGGTGACCGATGCCAACTGGACCTGGCGGCTGCCCTGGCCCGTAGACGTCCTCGATCACCAGCCCGAAGCGCGCGCGCGCGCCGACACGCTGGCGGGCTGGATGCGGCAGTACGGGCGGAATAATTTGGAATTAGGAATTAGGAATTTGGAATTCGCTCGAATTCCTAATTCTTAATTCCAAATTCCAAATTACAAGTCTTCAGGATTCCACCGCCGTCTTGATCGCGGCATGCAGCGTTCTCAAGCCCGACGCGACGTCGGCGCCGAGGTGCGCGCGCAGCGCGCGCCGCTTGCGTTCCACGAGCACCTGGAAATCTCCACGCGCCTGGGCGGCCTTCACCACGCCGAAGGTGTACTTCCGGCCCGGCACCAGGATATCCGCGGCGTCGTCGCACGTGATCTGCAGGAAGACGCCGCTGTCCGGTCCGCCCTTGTAGGCCTGCCCGGTCGAATGGAGGAATCGCGGACCGAACTCCAGGCACGTCGCCGTGCGGCGGGCGTCGCCGACCGCTCGGCGAATCGCCTGCAGCAGCCGCTGGTGCGAGGCGTTCATCTCGAGGTAGGCCAGTACCGCGAAGTAATCGCCGGCCGCGAGCCGGTGCAGGTGCGCCCTGAGATACGCGACCAACGAGCGCTCGGCGCGTGCGCCTTTCGCGAGGATGTCGGCGTTGGCCTCGTCGGTGAACAGATCGATCCCCTTGCTGGTGAAGATCGGCGTTTCGGCCGGCAGCACGCCGCTCCTCTCGTAGTCCGCGGTCAGCTTGCGCGTCGCGGTCTTGCTGGCCTCGACGTCCGGCTGATCGAAGGGGTGGACGCCGAGAACCGACCCGGCGACGGCGGTGGCGAACTCCCACCGGAAGAATTCCTCGCCGAGGTCGTACCGATCGTCGAGCACGATCCTGACGAGCGGATGGCCGGCCCGTTCGAGTGATTCCGCCCAGGAATCCTGAGCGGCATCAGGAGCAGCATTCAGGCGCAGGTAGACGAAGATCCGATCGAGCCCATAGGCGTCGGGCGCCGCAAGCGCCTTCACGGTCGATCGGAATGAGCCCCTTGCCGTTCTTCCCGGTCGACTCGGCCAGGAGCTGCTCGAGCCACGCGCCGAGGTTGCCGATGCCCGGTGACGCGACGATGGTGACCTTGTCGCGTCCGAACTGGCTGGCCGCGATTCCCAGGATGACGCCGAGGAGGACACCCGGGTTCTTGTCGACCGGAACCGACGGCATGCATGCGCAGACCATCTCCTCGGTGCGGTCGAGGAATTTGGCGATGTCCACGCCCATGATGGCGGCTGGGACGAGGCCGAAATCGGAGAGGGCGGAGAAGCGCCCGCCAATCGACGGCCACCCGAAGAAGACCCGCCGGAAGCCGTCGCGTTCGGCGACCTGCTGCAGCGTCGAGCCGGGATCGGTGATAGCGACGAAATGCCGGGCCGCCTGCTGCCGCCCGACACGCTGCACCATCTGATCGAAGAAGTAGTCCTTCAGGATGTTCGGCTCGAGCGTCGAGCCCGACTTGCTCGACACGATGACCAGGGTATGAGCCAGATCGACGGTGTCCTGGAAGGTCTTCACCTGCGCGGGGTCGGTCGAATCGAGCACATGCAGCTCGGGGAAGCCGTTGATCTTGCCAAACGTCGCCTTGAGGACGTCCGGACACAGGCTCGATCCGCCCATGCCGAGCAGCAGGACGTCGGTGATGCCGCCGCTCCTGGCCAGCTCCGCGATTCGCGTGAGCCGGTGAACGTCGGCCTGCTGATCCTGCGTCACGCCGAGCCAGCCGAGCCATTGCCCCTCGTCCCGGCCGGTCCAGAGCGAGGCGTCGCGGGCCCAGAGCCGGCGCGACTTGCGCTCCGCCGCCCACTCCGTGAGTGTCTGGCTGACGGCCGCCTGTAGCGGTGGCGGCAGGGCATACGTGATGCGATTGATCCGGCCCGCGCCTGAATCCCTGGTTTGCTTGTCGACCGCCTTGAGCAGCTTCCCGAATGCGGCCGAAAAGAGGTCGACGCCTTCGGCGAGCAACTGGTCGGTCACGTCCTTCAACGAGATCCCCGACTCGGCAAGCGCCGCCATCGTGTCGCGCGCCGAATCGAGGTCCTCGGCCAGGCTCGCGCGCGGCCGTCCGTGATCGCGGAACGCATCGAGCGTGGCCGGGGGCATCGTCGTGACCGTGTCGGGTCCGATCAATGCCTCGACGTAGCGGACATCGCTGAAGTGGGGGTTTTTCGTGCCGGTGCTGGCCCACAGCAGCCGCTGCGTCCGGGCGCCGCGCCGTGCCAGGGTCTGCCACCGCGCGCCGCTGAACATGTCCTGGTACGCCTGGTAGGCCAGCTTCGCGTTGGCGATGGCCACGTTACCCGTCACCAGGCGGAGCGCGCGCTCCTGGGCGGCGGGGGTCGGCTGGTCCAGCCGCGCCGCGGCGACGCTGTCGATCGCCGTGTCGATCCGGCTGACGAAGAAACTGGCGACACTTGCCATCCGCTCGAGCGCGCCGCCGCGCGCCGCCAGATCTTCGAGGCCGGCGATGTACGCCTGGACGGCGCGCTCGTAGGCATCCTGCGCGAAGAGCAGCGTCACGTTGACGTTGATCCCTTCGCCGACGAGCTGCCGGATCGCGGGAATGCCCTGCGGCGTCGCCGGCACCTTGATCATCAGGTTCTCGCGTCCGACCGCGCGCCACAGCCGCCGGGCCTCGCTCAGCGTGGCGGCCGTGTCGTAGGCGAGGAACGGCGAGACCTCGAGGCTCACGTAGCCGTCGCGCTGCCCGGTCTCTTCGTAGACCCCGTGCAGCGCGTCGGCGGCGTCGCGGACGTCCTGGATCGCGATGCGCTCGTAGATCGCGCTGGCATCCAGCGCGCGGACGTCCGGTCCCTGCAGGAGCGCGGTGTAATCGGAGCTGCCGGTAATGGCCTTTTCGAAGACCGACGGATTCGTGGTGACGCCCTTCACGCCGTCGTCGTCGACGAGGCGCCGAAGTTCGCCGCCGGTGATGAGCGAGCTCCTGAGGTGATCGAGCCACACCGACTGGCCGAAGAGCTGCAGCGCCCGGACCGGATTCTCGAGCGCGACCATCTTAGCGAGGCGCCTGGCGTGGCGGCCGTTGCCGGTGAAGGTGGCATTGAGGAACGCGGACACGAGCTCGCGCGCCAGTTCGACGCCGACGACGCGGCCGCCGATGACGAGCACGTTCATGTCGTCGTGCTCGACGCCCTCGTGCGCGGAATACGTGTCGTGGCACAACCCGGCGCGGATGCCCGGGATCCGGTTGGCGGTCATCGACGCGCCGACGCCGCTGCCGCACAGGATGATGCCCCGCTCGGCGCGTGCATCGCGCACGGCCGAGCCGACGGCTTCGGTGAAGTCGGGATAATCGACCGGATCCTTGCTGTAGGTGCCGACGTCGAGGACCTCGCGGTTTTCAGACGTCAGGAACGCCTTGATCGCTTCTTTCAGCTCGAAGCCGGCGTGATCGGAACCGATGGCGACGCGCAGTCGTTACTCCGATAGGTCCGGCTGAAGCCGGACACTACGAGGAAAGAGGGCGTAGCGTCCGCCTTCAGGCGGACGTTGGCTAATACGGCCATGTCCAGTTGGCGAGTTCCGGCCGATCGGTGCCGTGCTCGTGCGCATAGCGCATGTTGTCGATGATCGCGTTCTTCATCTCCTCCTTCAGGTGCGCGGCCCGTGCGCGCAGCCTCGGGACGCGGTCGATGACGTCGATCACGAGGTGGAACCGCGACGTCTCGTTCAGCATCGCCAGCTCGAGCGGGGTGTTGATGTTCCCTTTCTCCTTGTAGCCGCGCACGTGCAGGTGCTCGTGCCCCGTGAAGCGATAGGCGAGCCGATGGATGAGCCACGGGTAGCCGTGGAAGTTGAAGATGATCGGCTTGTCGGTGGTAAACAGGCCGTCGAACTCCCGATCGGTCGACCCGTGCGGGTGTTCGGACGCGGGCTGCATGCGGAAGAGATCGACGACGTTGACGAAGCGCAATTTCAGGTCCGGCAACCGCTCGCGAAGAATCGCCGCGGCAGCGAGCGCTTCCATGGTGGCGACGTCGCCGCACGCGGCGAGCACCACGTCCGGCTCCTCGCCGGCATCAGTGCTGGCCCGTGCCCAGATGCCAATCCCCTTGGCGGCGTGCGTGATGGCCTCGTCGATGGTCATGAACTGCAGGTGCTTCTGCTTGTCGGCGACGATGACGTTGATGCAGTCGGTGGTGCGCAGGCAACGGTCCGCGACGGCCAGCAGCGTATTCGCGTCCGGCGGCAGATAGACCCGCACGACCGACGCGCTCTTGTTCGCCACCAGGTCGATGAACCCCGGATCCTGGTGCGAGAACCCGTTGTGGTCCTGTCGCCAGACGGTCGACGACAGCAGGATGTTCTCCGAGGCGACGGCCGCACGCCACGGGACGTGGTTTTTAGAGATGTCCAGCCACTTCGCGTGCTGGTTGAACATCGAATCGATGACGTGCGCGAACGCCTCGTAGGTGTGGAAGAACCCGTGCCGCCCGGTGAGGAGGTAGCCTTCGAGCCACCCGACCAGCGTGTGCTCGGAGAGCATCTCCATGACCCGGCCGTCACGCGCCAGCTCGCCGCCGTCGGCATCCTCCGGCAGCAGGTCGGCCATCCAGGTCTTCTTGC
This sequence comes from uncultured Acidobacteriota bacterium, assembly GCA_963720005.1. Classification (GTDB taxonomy): domain Bacteria; phylum Acidobacteriota; class Vicinamibacteria; order Vicinamibacterales; family CAVVIG01; genus CAVREM01. The sequence continues at coordinate 55,537 of CAVREM010000061.1, forward strand.
TCGCCCCGTACAGCGCCTGCAGCCGGTTGGAGGCGGTCTCGTCCGGCCCGAACACCCGGAAGGTCGTCATGTTCTGCTTCATGACGTCGCGAAGGAACTCGCCGAGCGGCCTGGTGTTCTCGTGTTCGACCGTGCCGCGTGACGGCACGTCGACCGCGTAGTTCCTGAAGTCGGGCAGGTCGAGCTCCTTGCGCAGCACGCCGCCGTTGGCGTGCGGGTTGGCGCTCATCCGCCGGCTGCCGCGCGGCGCGAGCTCGCGCAGCCGCGTCACCAGCCGGCCGTCGGCGTCGAACAGCTCCTCCGGCTTGTAGCTGCGCATCCAGTCCTCGAGCAGCTTCAGGCTGGCGGGGTTGTCGCGCACGTCGGAGAGCGGCACCTGGTGCGACCGCCAGGAGTTCTCGACCTGATGACCCTTGACCTCTTTCGGTCCGGTCCAGCCTTTCGGCGAGCGCAGCACGATCATCGGCCAGCGCGGGCGGACGGCGTCGTTGGTCTGCCGTGCGACCTCCTGCTGCGCGCGAATCTCGGTGATCGCCGCCTCGAGCGTGCCCGCCATCTTCTGGTGCATCTCGGCCGGTTCGCTGCCTTCGACGAAGTACGGCTTGTAGCCATAGCCGACGAAGAGCGCCTCGAGCTCCTCGTGGCTGATGCGCGCCAGGATGGTCGGGTTGGCGATCTTGTAGCCGTTCAAGTTGAGGATCGGCAGCACCGCGCCGTCGCGAATCGGGTTCAGGAACTTGTTCGAATGCCACGCGGTGGCGAGCGGCCCGGTCTCGGCTTCGCCGTCCCCGACCACGCACGCGACGATCAGGTCGGGGTTGTCGAACGCCATCCCGTAGGCGTGCGACAGGCTGTAGCCGAGCTCGCCGCCTTCGTGGATGGAGCCGGGCGTCTCCGGCGTGACGTGGCTGCCGATGTGGCCCGGAAACGAGAACTGCTTGAAGAACTTCCGCAGGCCCTCGGCATCCTCGCTCTTGTCGGGATAAATCTCGGAGTACGTGCCTTCGAGATACGCCGGTCCGAGCACGCCGGGCGCGCCGTGGCCGGGGCCGGCCACGAAGACCACGTTCAGGTCGTGCTCGAGGATCATCCGATTCAGGTGGACCCAGACGAACGACAGCGCGGGGCTGGCGCCCCAGTGGCCGAGGAGGCGGTGCTTGACGTGGTCGGGTTGCAGCGGCTCACGCAGGAGCGGGTTGTGCTTCAGGTAGATCATGCCCACCGACAGGTAATTGCACGCGCGCCAGAACGCGTGCATCGAATCGAGCTCGGCGTCGGCCAATGGATGTTCGGCCGGATCCATCAGTCCAACAGTCTTCTTCGGCAGCGGCTTGTTCACGGTGCTCTCCTCGTCGCTCGTGTGACTCAGGCCTAAGAGGCCCTACGAGGCCTAAAAAGGCCCGCCCTACGAGACGTCAGTGCTGGTGGACGGCCACCCTGGTATTCCACTGCTTGATAGCCGGGGTGCCGCGGTAGTAGCTGAGGACGCTCACGGTCGCCGTGTCGAGCAGGAACCAGCTTCCTGCGCTCGTGGGAAGGCCAAGCCAGCGAGCCGCCAGGACTCGCAGGAGGTGGCCGTGCGCGAAGAGCGCGACGTGCCCCTCGGTGGACCGGATGCGCGCAATCACCCGATCGGCACGCACGCGGACCTGCTCGGGGCTTTCTCCGCCGGGACAGCCATCGTTGAAGATCGTCCAGTCCGGCGCCTTCAGGCGAATCTCGTCCGTCGTCAGCCCCTCGGTACTCGCCGTAGTCCCACTCCGCGAGATCGCGATCGATCTCGGCCCGCTCGCCGAATCCAGCCAGCACGCTGGTTTGCTTCGCCCGCCAGAGCGGACTCGACAACACCAGCGCGAAGGTTTCTTGTGCGAGGATCGGCTCGAGGCCGCGCGCGACGAGCCGCCCGAGGTTGGTGAGCGGGATGTCGGTCGTCCCCGTGTGCTGCCCGCTGCGGCTCCACTCTGTTTCGCCGTGGCGGATCAGGTAGGCGTGCTGCGCGGCCGCCAGGTGTGGACGGTCAGCCGAGGTCTCTGGAGCGGCGGGAGCCATTGCTTTCATCGGAGCACCCCGGCAAGGGTGGCGCGGATGATCGCCTGCGCCTCTGCCTGGATCGCCCGGAGATGGTCCGGTCCCCGGAAGCTCTCCGCATACAACTTGTAGACCGCTTCGGTGCCGGACGGGCGCGCGGCGAACCAGCCGTGGTCCGTCACGACCTTCAGGCCGCCGATGGCTGCGCCATTGCCGGGTGCGGACGTGAGCCGCGCCGTGATCGGGTCGCCGGCAAGCACCGACGCGTGGACGTCGTCCGCGGAGAGCGACGCCAGACGCGTCTTCTCCTCGGCCGTCGCCGGCGCATCGATCCGTTCGTAAACCGGCGCCCCCAGCTCGCGCGTCAGGTCGCGGTAGACCTCGAACGGATCGCGCCCGGTCCGTGCCATCAGCTCCGCGGCGAGCAGCCCCATCACGATGCCGTCCTTGTCGGTCGTCCAGGCGGCGCCGTTGCGCCGCAGGAACGACGCGCCAGCGCTCTCCTCGCCGCCGAAGCCGAGCGAGCCGTCCAGGAGGCCCTGGACGAACCACTTGAAGCCGACCGGCACTTCCACGAGCGCGCGCCCGGCCTTGTTGGCCACGCGATCGATCAGGCTGCTCGACACCACCGTCTTCCCGACGGCGGCGGCCGCGGGCCAATCCGGGCGATGTGTGAAGAGATACGAGATCGCGGCGGCAAGGTAGTGATTCGGATTCATCAGGCCGGCGCTTCGCGTCACGATGCCGTGCCGGTCGCTGTCCGGGTCGGCGGCGACCGCGACGTCGAAGCGCTCCCGGAGCCGAATCAGGGTCGCCATCGCGTACGGGGACGAGCAGTCCATGCGGATGCGGCCGTCCCAGTCGAGGGGCATGAAGCTGAACGTGGGATCGACTGCGTTGTTCACCACCTTCAGGTCGAGGCGGAATCGATCGGCAATCCGGCCCCAGTAGCCGACGCTCGCACCGCCAAGCGGATCCACGCCGATCTTCAGGCCGGCCGCGGCGATCGCGTCCATGTCGACAGCGGTGGCGAGCTCGCGCACGTAGGACGTCAGGTAGTCGTAGCGATGGGTCGTCGCCGCGGCGCGGGCGGCGTCGTAGCCGATGCGTCGCACCTGACGCAGGTCGTCCTCGAGCAGCTGGTTGGCGTGTTCTTCGATCCAGCGCGTGGCGGCGGCGTCGGCAGGTCCACCGGTCGGCGGGTTGTATTTGAAGCCCCCATCCTCCGGCGGATTGTGGGAGGGGGTGATGACGATCCCGTCGGCTGACCCACCGGTGGGCCCTGGTGGGCATTGCCGCGCGCGCCGCGTTGTGGGTGAGGATGGCGAGCGAGACCGCGGGCGTCGGCGTGTAGCCGTCGTCGGCATCGATCATCGTGTCGACGCCATTGGCGGCAAGCACCTCGAGCGCCGTGACGAACGCCGAGTCGGACAGCGCGTGGGTGTCCTTGCCGATGAAGAGCGGTCCGCTGACGCCCTGCCGAACGCGGTAGTCGCAGATCGCCTGTGTGATGGCCAGCACGTGCGACTCAGTGAACTGACCGTTCAGGGACGAGCCGCGGTGGCCACTCGTGCCGAAGCTGACCCGCTGCGCGCGATCGCTCGGGTCGGGCCTGCGGGCGGCGTACTCGCCGCGCAGCTGTGCGACGTCGACGAGCAGATCCGGCGGAGCGGGCTGTCCGGCCAGGCGATGAGTCGTCACTGGTCCTCCGCCACCCGGGATTCGTGTGAACCCTGGCCTGAGCCTGTCGAATGGCCAGAGGCGTCGACCATCTGCGCGAGCACGACGACGGAGCGCGGCTGCACGATGAGGCTGTCTGCCGGAATAACCGGCGCTTCGTGCAGCGGCCGGATGTCGTCGGGCGCGGCCAGCGCGGTGTCGATGCACTTCCGCCAGCGCGGACCGTCGGCGGCCACTGGCGGCAGGGCGAAGGTCAGGGGTTGCCAATAGGCGTTCAGCATGCCGTGCATCCGGAAGCCTCCGCCGTGGCTTTCGAATGTGAACGCCAGCGAGTGCGAGTAGTCGTTCCAGTCCGGCTCGTGGAGCGCAACGCCGTGCCAATGCAGCTTTGCACGGCGGAGCAGCTGGTTCAGGCTCAGCGCCTCTTTGTTCCTGACGACGGCACGCCGCTGTCGAAACTCGACCAGTGCCTTGACGAACCGGCAGATGTCGGCGTGGCGCTCCAGCAGATCCCAGTCGAACCAGCTGAGGGCGGTGTCCTGGCAATACGCGTTGTTGTTGCCCTGCTGCGTGCGGCGGACTTCGTCGCCCATGAGCAGCATCGGCGTTCCCACGGCGATCAAGTTCAGGACCAGGAAGTTCTTCACCTGGCGGTTGCGCAGCGCCTCGATCTGCGGGTCGGTGGTCGGTCCCTCGACGCCGCAGTTCCAGCTCAGGTTGTCGTTGGCGCCATCGCGATTCTCTTCGCCGTTGGCCTCGTTGTGCTTCTGGTCGTACGAGACGAGATCGTTCAGGGTGAAGCCGTCGTGGCAGGTGACGAAGTTGATGCTCTGCTCGGGCTCGCGCTCTTCGTGCCCGAAGATGTCGGGGCTCCCCAGCAGCCGCTCGGCGACGCGCGGCACCGTCTTGTCGTCGCCTTTCAAGAAGGCCCGGACATCATCGCGGAACTTGCCGTTCCACTCGTGCCACGCATCGCCGGCGAAGCTGCCGACCTGATACAGCCCGGCGGCGTCCCAGGCTTCGGCGATCAACTTGGTGCCGGCCAGCAGCGGATCCGACTCGATGTCCCACAGGACCGGCGGGCTCGGCAGCGGACGGCCGGACTCGTCGCGCGACAGGATCGACGCCAGATCGAAGCGGAAGCCGTCGACGTGCATCTCGGTGACCCAGTAGCGGAGGCTGTCCTGGATCAGCCGGCGGACAATCGGCTGGTTGGCGTTCAGCGTGTTGCCGCACCCGGTGTAGTCGGCGTAGCGCGATCGATCCGGCTCGAGGATGTAGTAGACGTCGTTGGCCAGCCCGCGATAGCAGATCGTCGGGCCGTTGCTGCCGCCCTCGGTCGTGTGGTTGAACACGACGTCGAGGATCACTTCGATGCCGGCGCGATGGAACGCCTTGACCATGTCGCGGAATTCGTCGAGGACCGCGAGCGGCAGCTTGCGCGAGCTGTAGGCGTGATGCGGCGCGAAGAAGGAGACCGGCTGGTAGCCCCAGTAGTTCACGCGTCCGCCCGGCGCGTCCTGGGGATCGAATTGAAACACCGGCAGGAGCTCCACGGCGGTGATGCCGAGATCCTGGAGATAAGGAATTTTCTCGACGAGGCCCGCGTAGGTTCCTCGCTTCGCTGGCGCCACGCCCGAGCTCGGGTGCCTGGTGAAGCCGCGGACGTGCAGCTCGTAGATGATGGTTTCGGCGAGCGGCCGCCGCAGCGGCCGGTCGCCTTCCCAGTCGTAGCGCGCGGGATCGGCGACGACGCTCTTCATCGCGGAGGCGGCGTTGTCGCCGGGACGGCTCGCGGCGTTCCGCGTGTAGCCGTCGGGGACCGCGACCGCCAGGCCGTACGGATCGAGCAGGACCTTGTCCGCATCGAAGCGGAGGCCGCGTTCGGGCGCCGACGGTCCATGCGCGCGGTACCCGTAGACCTGTCCGGCCTCGAGGCCGGGAACGAACGTGTGCCAGTAGTGGTAGGTGACGATGGGATCGCGGGATCGAGCGGGATGGTCTCGGCCGGCTCGATCGCCTGCGGTCCGTCGAACAGCAGGAGCTCGACGAGGTCGGCGTCGCGGGAGAACAGGCTGAAATTGACGCCGCCGGCGGTCAGCCTGGCGCCGAGCGGTGCGCACTCGCCAGGAGCGATCGCGCGGCTGTTGAAGGCCGCCCGGCCATGCACGACCGTCCCGCTGGCGGCGACCCGGTCGGTGCTCATCGACGGTCTCCGGGCACCAGCGGAGCCACCTGCCAGATATCGCGGCAGTACTCGCGAATCGATCGGTCCGACGAGAAGCGCCCGACCCGCGCGCAGTTGAGGATCGACATCCGCGTCCAGCCTTCTTCGTCGCGGAACGCCTCGCTGACCCGCTGCTGGGCGTCGAGGTACGCCTGAAAGTCGGCGAGGAGGAAGTACTCGTCGCGCGTCAGCAGCGAATCGACCAGCGGGCGGAAGAGATTCCGGTCGCCGTTGGCGAACAGGCCGCTGCCGATCGCGTCCAGCACGTCGCGCAGCTCCGCGTTCGACTCGTAGATGTCCCTCGGCCGGTAGCCGGCCGCGCGTCGTGCGGCGACCTCCTCTGCCGTCATGCCGAACAGGAAGAAGTTCTCGGCGCCGACGGCGTCGCGGATCTCGACGTTCGCGCCGTCGAGCGTGCCGATCGTCAGCGCGCCGTTCATCGAGAACTTCATGTTGCCGGTGCCGGAGGCTTCCTTGCCCGCGGTGGAGATCTGCTCGGAGAGGTCGGCGGCAGGGTAGACGTGCTGGCTGGTCTTGACGTTGAAGTCGGGCAGGAAGACCACCTTCAGCAGGTTCGCGGTCCGCGGATCCGCGTTGACGACGGCTGCGACCCCGTTGATCAGGCGGATGATCAGCTTGGCCATTCGATAGCCGGGCGCGGCCTTGCCGCCGAAGATCACCGTCCGCGGCGTGATCGAGGCGCTCGCCGCGCGCGTCAGCCGGTTGTAGAGCGCGACCACGTACAGGATGTTGAGGTGCTGCCGCTTGTACTCGTGCAGCCGCTTCACCTGGATGTCGAAGAGCGATTCCGGATCGACGCCGATCCCGGTGCGCTCCTTGAGCAGCGCGGCCAGGGTGCGCTTGTTCTCGGCCTTGACCGCGCGCCATTCCTGCCGGAAGCCGCTGTCGGCGGCGAGCGGCTCGATGCGGGGGAGCTCCCGCTCGAGGTCGGCGACCCACTCGTCGCCGATGTGCCGCGTGATGAGCGCGCTCAGCCGCGGGTTGCTCAGCGCCATCCAGCGCCTGCGGCGTCACGCCGTTGGTCACGTTGAAGAACTTTTCCGGGGCAACGGCGTGGAAATCGCGGAGCACGGTCTGTTTGAGCAGCGTGGAATGAAGCGCCGCCACCCCGTTGATCGCATGGCTGCCGACCGAGGCGAGGTGCGCCATGCGCACGTAGCGATCGCCGGTCTCGTCGAAGAGCGACAGGCGGCGCAGCAGCCCGTCGTCCCCGGGGAACCGCGCTCGCACGGCGTCGAGGAAGCGCCGGTTGATCTCGTAGATGATCTCCAGGTGCCGCGGCAGGATCTGCGCGAAGAGCGCAAGCGGCCATTTCTCCAGCGCTTCGGCGAGCAGCGTGTGGTTCGTATAGCCGCACGTCCGCTCGGTGACGCCCCAGGCCTGGTCCCATGGCATCAGGTGCTCGTCGACGAGCAGCCGCATCAGCTCGGCGACGGCGATCGACGGATGCGTGTCGTTGAGCTGCACCGCCCAGTAGCGATCGAACTCGTCCAGCCGCTTGCCGCGCATCAGGTGCAGGCGGACCATGTCCTGCAGCGAGCAGGAGACGAAGAAGAACTGCTGCATCAGACGGAGCTTCTTGCCGATCTCGGGCTCGTCGTTCGGGTAGAGGATCTTGGAGATGGTTTCGGACGCGATCTTCTCGTCGACGGCCCGATAGTAGTCGCCGACGTTGAACGCATCGAAGTCGAACGACTCGGTCGCTTCGGCCTTCCAGAGGCGCAGCAGGTTGGTCGTCGGCGCCCGGTAGCCGGGCACCGGCGTGTCGTAGGCCACGCCTTTCACCAGGCGCGCCGGCAGCCAACGGACCCGTTCGCGCCCCTGCTCGTCGCGGTACCATTCGGTGCGTCCGCCGAGCTTCACGTCAAAGGTCGTTTCCGACCGGACGATCTCCCACGGGTTGCCGAATCGCAGCCACTTGTCGGTCAGCTCGACCTGCCAGCCGTCCCGAATCGCCTGGTCGAAGATGCCGAACTCGTAGCGGATGCCGTAGCCGATCGCCGGCACATTGAGCGTCGCCAGCGAATCCATGTAGCAGGCGGCCAGGCGGCCGAGCCCGCCGTTGCCGAGGCCGGGTTCCTCCTCCTGCTCGAGAAGCGTGGTGAGGTCCTGCCCGATCTTCGAGACCGCCTGTTCGGCCGCGTCCCACAGGCCCAGGTTGACCAGGCTGTTCCCGAGGTGCGGGCCTGTCAGGAATTCGGCGGACAGGTATGCGACCACCTTGACGGTCTCGGCGCCGGCGAGCGTCTCGATGGTCGAGATGTAGCGGTCGAGCAGGCGATCGCGGACCGTGTAGGCGAGCGCCATGTACCAGTCGTTGCGTGTCGCGTGCTGCGGCAGCTTGGCCTGGACGTAGTGGAGGTTGTCGAGCAGCGCTTCGGCCAGGGCCTCGGGCTCCGAGCCGACGCGCACGCTCTCACGGCGCCGCGTCGGTTTGCGCGGCGCGCCGTTCTCGACTTTCGGTTTCATCGCGTGGCCTCGACAGCGCCGCCTGAAACCATCCGTTTCTCCTTCGGCGGCGGCCGCCGGCAGAGGCTAAATCACATTGACGCCGCGTGCGATCGGACTCGTGACTGCAGTCGATTCACCGATCGGTCGCTGGTCGTCGGATCGGTCTGAGGTGTCTGCCAATCGCGTGCCTGCCGAGGCGCGATCGCGCGCCTCTTGGCGCGCGCAGGTTGCCGTGGCAGGTCGCGTGCACCGACGCGTGAAGAAGGCGGCTGGGCCTGCGTGAATTCCGAGATTTCGGAGGAACTCCGTTCCCCCGGGGGTCACGGCTTGCGGATCACGCGTCCGTTCTTCATGACGAACGCGACGTGCTTGAGGGCCTGGGCATCGTCGAGGGGATTGCCGGCCGTCGCAACCATGTCGGCTGCCATCCCGGCGCGCAGGCTGCCGCGCTCGCGGTCGACCCCGAGGGCGCGCGCGGCGGTGGCGGTCATCGCACGCAGCAGGTCCTTCGGGGGGATTCCCGCCGCCGCGTAGCTGTCGATCCATCGCAATGTCGTCTGACCGCGGGACAGCCCGGCGGCCTCGCTGATGGCGTCGCTGCCGAACGCGATCGTGACGCCACGCCGGTGGGCGCTCTTGAGGCGGTCGATTTCCTGCGCGTACTCCTGGCGGGCGGCATCCGCGGTCCGGAATTGCTGGAGCATGTCCTCGGGGAAGGGCGTGAACACTGCGATCACGCCGTTGCGCTTCATGAGCTCGAGGTCGTCGTCCGTGGCGCCATTGAGGTGCTCGATGGTGGCCACGCCGGCCGCGGCGGCGTTGTGCGCGCCAGGCCCCGACCAGGCGTGCGCGGCCACTTTCAGACCCGCGGCGGCCGCTTCGGCGACGATGAAGCGGATGTCCTCCTCCGAATAGATGTAGCGCTGATCGTCGACGACGATCTTGATCACGGTCGCGCCGTAATGGATGTTTTCGCGGATCGCCTTGCGCATCTCGTCGCGCGTGTCGGCGAAAAAGTACTCAGGTTCGGCAAGGTCGCGCCGGTCGGGCTGCAGCGCGAACTGGCCCCCGTAGGGCGCGATGATGCGGCCGGCAGTCAGCATGGTGGGGCCGGGCACGAGGCCGGCTTCGATCGCGCGCCGCACGCTGGAGCAGGCGTAATTGCCTTCGTTGCCGACATCGCGAACGGTGGTGAAGCCGGCCTCCAGCATCGATCGCGCGTGGGCCGTTCCCTGAATCGCGCGATACGAGTTCGGATCGCGCAGCGTCGTATAGAAATAATTGCCAGCATCTCTCTGGAGACTGACGTCCATGCAGAGATGGGTATGGGCATCGAACAGGCCGGGCAGGACGGTGTGCTTCGAGAGGTCGATGACGGCGGCGCCGGCGGGAACGGACAAGCCGGCGCCAACCGCCGTGATCTTGTCGTTTTCGACGACGACGACCTGATTCGCGGCGGCGGTGCCGGCTTCTGGATCCACCAGCAGTCCGGCCCGGATGATCGTCGTCGACTTCGCCGGCGGCGGTGGAGTCTGGACCGCACCGGTGGCGGAGGCGAGGACGATCAGCGCGATCAGGACTCTGGTCATGTGGTTTGCGTGTGAGATCTCAACCGGTCGTCCAGAGCGTCAGAACGTTCGCATCCTTGATGAAGATCCGGTTGCCGGAGATCGTCGGCTGCGCCCACGTCGGGCTGTCGGCCACCGTGTAGCGCCGCAGCGGCTCGAATCCCTTCGGGCTCGCCCGGGCGATGATCAGTTCCGCATCGTCGTGAAGGAGGAAGAGCAGGTCGCCCGACTTGATCAGCGCCGTATTGGTCGCCTCGCGCGGCGTGCCGAGCCAGAGCACTTTGCCGCTGCGCGCGTCCAGCGCGAAGAGCTGACCGCTGGCGCGTTGTGACAACCCGTAGAGCGTTCCGCCGACAAGCACCGGGTTGCTCATGAACAGCGAGACGTCCTTCGCGTGCCACCGCGTGTCGGTCTCCCATTTGCCACTGCGCCGCACCGGCGCGAACGCCAGGACTCCCTGCTCGTAGCCGGACACGACGACCGTGTCTTCGAAGAAAACCGGTGTGATGGCGTTGTTCGAGAACTGGTTGGCAAATGGCCGCTGCCAGAGGAGGGCGCCGCTGTCGGCCGCGACTCCGACGATGAAGCGCTGCGTGACGGTGATCACCTGCCTGACGCCGTCGAAGGTGGCAATCATCGGCGACCCATACGAGGGCCCGTCGCCGCTCCAGCTCCACTTCACGTTCCCGGTGGCTGGATCGAATGCGGTCAGCGCTCCCTGGTCGTGCCCGCCAACATGAAAGATCACGGCGTCGCGATCGGCAATCGGCGACATCGCGGAGTTGGCATAGAGCGTCTCCACCGTCGAGCCTGCCTTCTGCCAGAGCAGCTTGCCGTCGGACGCATTGACGCACGACACGATGCCGGTGATGCCGAGCGTGAAGAGCTTGCCGTCGTGGTAGAGCGGCGTCGACTTCGGTCCCTGGCCATGTGCGGCGGCGCCGGACATGATCTTGTGCGGCGCGGGATAGCGCGTCTGCCAGATCACCTTGCCGGTGTCGGCGTCGAGCGCGCTGACCACTTCGTTGCCGTCGCGCCTCGTCAGCGTGAAGACGCGGTTTCCGACCAGGATCGGCGTCGAGTAGCCCTCACCGACCTCGACCTTCCAGCGCGGCGTGAGCCGTTCGGGCCAGCTCGCCGGCGCGACGAATCCGCTGGCCGCTCCATCGCGCTGGCGCCCGCGCCACTGCGGGTAGTCGGTATTCGATTCCTGGGCTCCGGCCGCTGCCGCAAACCCGAGCAGCAGGACCGCCATCACGCATTGGGACCGTCTCATTCGACTGCTCCGGATTGTCCACGCTTTTCGATTCGCCCGGACATGTGGCCACCTGTCTCCCCGTGCTGCCACGTGCCGGAATACCTGTCGCCGTAGAAGAAGACGCGGACGGTGAACGTGCCCACGCCCGGAATGCTGGTGTCGGTCATCATGATCACTGGGGTGTCGCCGCTCCAGCGCATCGGCACGACGATCGGCAGCGTCGCGCCGTTGACGCCGCAGCAGTCCATCTTCGCGTTGAAGCGCCACAGATCGGTGCCGACCTTCTCGACGCTGAAGATATCGTAGCGATCGGGCGCCGGCGTGCGGTCTTCCCGTCCCGCGACGGTGAACGATCCGACGAGGCTGACGTCGCGCATGCGCTCGGTGAACTGACGCTCGGCGTCATTGAGCGAGGCGGGGTCGACCACCGAGCCGATGCCGAGCCGCCCCACCAGCCAGCCGCCGGCGAACAGGATGAGGGCAGCGACGACGATTACAGAGATGGTCAGCATGCGCCGCATATTGATACCTGAATTTCAGATTTCAGATTTAAGATTTAAGATTCCAGATTCGGATCGAGGGTTTCAAGTCTCCAATCTTAAATCTTAAATCTGAAATCTTAAATCTCATGATCATGCTTGTCCGTGCACCCATGATCCTGGCCACCGTCGCCTGGGCCGCAGGCGAGGTGCTGATGCGGCGATCCGCGGCGTCCGACCGCCTGGCCCGCGCGATGTGGACGATCGGCATCGCGCTGGCGCTGGTCCACGTCGCGCTGGCGTTCCAGCTGGTCTACGGCTGGGATCACGAGGCCGCGGTGATCGCCACCGCGCAGCAGGCCGCCGACCGCTTCGGCTGGGGCTGGCGCGGCTCCATCTATTTCAATTACGTGTTCCTGGCCCTGTGGCTGGCTGACGTGTGCTGGTGGTGGCTGGCGCCGCGGTCGCACGCGTCGCGCTCGACGACGCTCGAAGGGTCGCGCCTCGCGATCTTCGCGTTCATGTTCGTGAACGGCGCCGTGGTCTTCGCGTCGGGAGTCGGCCGGGTGGTCGGGATTGTTTCGCTGGGCGTCGTGCTGATTGCGTCGCTGACACGCCGATCGAGGATGGTCATCGCATGATCGAAGCCACGGCGGAGAGACGCAGCGCCGGCGTGAACGTCTACTACGGCTGGGTGGTGCTCGGTGTCGCGGCCCTCGCCATGGTCGGGACGCTGCCGGGCCGGACACAGGGGCTCGGACTCATCACCGAGCCGCTGCTCGTCGATCTCGGCGTCGACCGCGTGCGGTTCGCGCAGATCAACCTGGTCGCCACGCTTGCCGGATCGTTGATGTGCTTCGGCATCGGCGGGCTCGTCGACCGCCGCGGCAGCCGGATCGTCCTGACCATCCTGGCGCTGCTGCTCGGCGGCGTGGTCGTCGCGCTGGCCAGCGTCGGCAGCGCGGCGATGCTGCTCGTGCTGATCACGCTGACGCGCGGACTGGGGCAGAGCGCGTTGTCGGTGGTCAGCCTGGCCATGCCCGGCAAGTGGTTCCGCCGCCGCCTGACGTGGGCCATGGGCGTGTACGCGCTCGTGACGAGCGTCGGGTTCATGCTGGCCTTCCCCGCGGTCGGCGCGCTCGTCCTCTCGCGCGGGTGGCGGGTTGCGTGGGCGGCGGTCGGCGCGGCGCTGATCTTCGGTCTCGCGCCGCTCGCGTGGCTGTTCGTCCGGCGCGAGCCGGAGAGCAACTTCGAACTGGAAGACAGTAGGGCGGCCCTCTCAGGGCCGCCGGACGCTAAGCAATCCATCCGCGCCGATGCCACCCTCGGCGCCGCGCTTCGATCGCCGGCCTTCTGGGTCTTCGGCATCGCGAGCTCGCTGTACGGGCTCGTCGCGTCGGGCATCGGGCTGTTCAACGAATCGATCCTGGCCGAGCGCGGCTTTTCGCCAGACGTCTACTACACCGCGCTGGCGGTCACGGCGATTACCGGCCTGGCCGGCAACTTCGTCGCTGGCGCGTGGGCCGATCGCGCGTCGCTCAGGCAGGTGCTGATTGTCGCGCTGATCCTGCTGGCGGGCGCGCTCGTCGCGCTTCCTCACGTGACCACGACCGCGCACGTGATGGGCCAGGCGGTGGCGATGGGCGTCGCCGGCGGCTTCGTGATGGTCGTGTTCTTCAGCTTCTGGGGGAAAGCGTACGGACGCACGCACCTCGGACGGATCCAGGGCGTGGCCCAGGCGCTGACCGTCTTCGCGTCGGCGATCGGACCGCTGCTGCTGGCCTCGTGGGCCGAGACGACCGGATCGTACGCCGGCGCGTTCTACGCCCTCGCCGCGACGCTCGGACTCCTCGCCGCTCGCCGCGCTGATCGTGCGCGTGCCTGCACGGCTGAGGCGCTGAGGAGCTGAGGAGCCGAGGAGCTGCTTCGTTCCGCAATTCGCTCAGTTCCTGCAGTTCCTGAGTTCCTCAGTTTCTGAGTTCTGATGGCTCGCTGACCGGCTCGATTTTCAGGACCGCGCCGTCCGGCATGTCGGTCGTCATGTAGAGCAGGCCGTCGGGGCCCTGCTTGACGTCGCGGATCCGCTGCCGCAGCTCGAGCAGCATCGCCTCACGCCGCGCTTCGAGACCCTCGCGGTTGAAGATGATCCGCGACAGCTGCATGCCGATCAGTCCGCCGACGATGAGGTTGCCTCTCCAGGTGGGGAACTTGTCGCCGGTGTAGAAGACCATCCCCGAGATCGCGATCGACGGCTTGTAGAACGTGACCGGTTCTTCCATGCCCGGGCGCCGATGTCGGCGGCTGGATGGTCGGCGGCGGCAGGCCGGAATTTTTCCCCTCGGGGTCGTTCGTATATGCGCGGCCGTAGGTGATGACCGGCCAGCCGTAGTTCTTGCCGGCGCGGATGATGTTGACCTCGTCGCCGCCCTGCGGGCCGTTCTCGGTCTCCCACAGCTCGCCGGTCTCGGGATGGATGCGTCGAGGCCGAGCGCGTTGCGAATGCCGAGCGCGAAGATCTCCGGCTTGTAGCCGGGACGTCCCACGAACGGGTTGTCCTGCGGCGTCGTGCCGTCGTCGTTCAGCCGCAGGATCTTGCCGCCGTGCTCGGCCGGGCGCCTGCGCCCACGACGGTGGTGCCGCGCTCGTTGGCGAAGCCCGGGCGCGCCGATCGCCATGTAGATCTTGCCGTCGCGGCCGAACACGAGGCGCGCGGCCGACGGTCCGTCGGTCCACGAGGCCGACGCGAAGATCTCGCGGACGTCGCTCAGCGTCGGCCCGCCGTCGTAGCGCGCGCGAAGCAGGACCGCCGTCCGGATGTTCGTCGCCCTTCGCGCGCTCCGACCCGGGCGCCGGCTTCCAGTACGCCACGTAGATGTAGCGGTTGTCGGCGAAGCGCGGGTGCACCGCGATGTCGACGCCGGCCGTGTCGCGGCGCGTGCTGGTGATCCCCTGCGGCAGGCCGGTGATGGGCGTGGGATCGAGCACGCCGTTGTGCACGAGGCGCAGCGTGTTCCGGCCCTGCTCCGTGACGAGCATGTCGCCGTTCGGCAGGAACGCGAGCGCCCATGGGTACACGAAACCCCTGACTGCCGAGACGCGCAGCGTGGCGGCGGCCGTCCTGATGATCTGTCCGTCAGGTACGCCCCCGGGCGGCCGGCGCCGGGCTGCTGCGGCTGTTGCGCGGCCGGCAGCGCCCGAGCGCGAGCGCCAGCGACCGTGAGCGACACGCGGGCGTAGTCGAGTTCAGTCGATCATCGTCGGCGTATGTTAAACGAACGACGGTCCGCAAGCGAAAATCATCCGAACGTCGAACGGCGGCGAGCTCCGGATTGCACGATTGGCATGACCTTCCAACGCATGTACGCGACGTAGGTCGCCATCACCAGCAGGACGAGCGTGGTCACGGCGGAACTGATTTCGTTGCGCATGACGTGGTAGATGGTGGCGGAGATCATGACGATCATGATTCCCAGTGCGGCCCACTGGGTCCACCAGGGTTGAATTCCTGTCATCCCCGGCAGGGTCAGACCGACGGCTGCCACGACTTCCGCAACGCCAAGAAACATGCGGAATGCGGGCGACATCGAGGCATTCATCTGCTCCACCATGCTTGCGGGCGGGAAGAGCAGGAGGAGGCCGTGCGCCAGGAAGGCGAGGGCCAGGAGGACTTGCAGGACCCATAGCAGTCTGTTCATGGCCTGAGGATGCGATAATCGGCCCGAGTCTTACAACCACAGCCAATGGCCACCAGAGTTACCGCCGCCCTTCTCGAGCCCGAGCCGGAACCGGAAAAGCACCCGAAGGGGCTGTACGTCCTGTTCGCCACCGAGATGTGGGAGCGCTTCAGCTTCTACTCGATGGTGGCGATGTTCGCGCTCTACCTGCGCGATCCCGTCGAGGGGTTCGGGTGGACGGCCGCGCAGGCCTCGACGCTCTACGCCAACTACCTGATGTTCGTGTACGTCAGCCCGCTGGTCGGCGGGTGGATCGCCGACCGGAAGCTCGGCTACCGGCGCGCCGTGATGATCGGCGGCTTCTTCTTCATGGCCGGCCACCTGCTGCTGTCGATCCGGTCGCTGGCGTTCGTCTACGCCGCGCTGACCTGCCTGGTGATCGGCAACGGGTTCTTCAAGCCGAACGTCTCGACGATGGTCGGCAACCTCTATCCCGAGGGCAGCCACCTCAAGGATCGCGCCTACAACATCTTCTACATGGGCATCAACATCGGCGCGTTCCTGGCGCCGGTGGTCGCGACCGTCGTGCAGGCGCGGTTCGGCTTCCATCCGGCGTTCGCCGTCGCGGCGGTCGGGATGGTGATCTCGGTGGTCGATCCTGTGGCGATTCAAGAGCTACCTCGAGGAGCGACGCGAAGCCGCGCGGCGCGGGCACGGCTGCGCAGGCTCATGAACAGCGGCCATCGACGCCGTCGCCGAGTGGAAGCGGATCGCGGCGCTCATCGTGGTCTTCGCGGTCGTCATCGTGTTCTGGATGGTGTTCCACCAGAACGGCACGACCATCACCTACTGGGCCGACGAGAACACCGACTGGAACGTCCGCGGGATCATCTCGAACGCGATCAACCCGGCCTGGGTCATCCTGCTGACGTTCCCGCTGATCGCGTTCTGGAAGTGGCTCGACCGCAAGGGCCTGGAGCCGTCGACGCCGACCAAGATGGTCATCGGCATGGTGATGACCTCGCTGGCGTTCTTGGTCCTGTTCTTCGCGGCGAAGAGCGGCGAGGCCACCGTGACGGGCGCCGACATCTACGCCTTCAAGGTGTCGCCGGCGTGGCTGCTCGGCGCCTACGGCGTGCTGACGCTCGGCGAGCTGATGCTGTCGCCGATGGGGCTGTCGCTGGTGTCCAAGGTGGCGCCGTGGCGCTTGCGCGGCGTGATGATGGGCGGCTGGTTCGTGGCCACCGGCCTCGGCAACAAGCTGACCCAGATGCGGTCTTCTGGACCGAGTGGCAGCACTCGACGTTCTGGCTCGTCCTGAGCGCCGCCGCGATGGTGATGGCCGTCGTGCTGCTCCTGCTTGTCGAAGCCGCTGCGAAAGGCGATGCCGGGGGTGTGAGACGTCGGGGACTCGGGGCTCGGGGCTCGGGACTCGGGGCTGCACACTCAGAGGCTGCAGCCCTCAGAGCAGCCCTCAGCCCTAGCCTCAGCGTCTCAGCCCTCAGAGAATCCGCCCCAGCCCCAGACCCCAGCCCCGAGAAAAGCCCATTGACGATGCCGCCCTTCACGGCGAAGATACGCCAGCCCTGGAGGGTCTGATGCGGTCATCGCCGGTTTCGATGCTGCGCGGCGCCACCTGGCTCTACATCGGATCGCTCGCCGCGATCGGCAGCGTCGCCCTGTTCACGCTCTGCTACAACCTGCTCAACCTGGCCGTCCAGCTCGCCTCCTCGATCATCGATCAGCTCGCGCGCGAACTCTAGTTTTACCCGAGGGGCTTCGCCCCTCGGACTCCCGACACGCTCTCTCGCGCGCCGCTGCGCCGGCGCGCTCCGTTCGCGTGGCTCGCTCGCGCACTCGCTCGCAGCGCTGGTCGTAGGGCGGACCTCTCAGGTCCGCCGATTCTCCGAGGCGCACCTGAGGTGCGCACTGCGCAAGAGGTGCGCCCTACGAAGCAGCGGGGAACCTCCCGCGCCGGCACCGCGTCCACGTCTTCAGGTGCCTGGCGAAACGACTACTCGTCGATTGTTCCCGCTGCGCGTGCGTCAAGCCGTGCTGACCGCCCACATCATGATGTCGGTCGGCCTGCTCGGCGATTCCGCCGGTTTTCTCGCCGTGTCGATTCGCGCGGCGAGAACCGACGATCCATCGGCGGTTCTCGAGCTGATCAGGGTGCTCAACATGTTCGCGTTCGTGTTCGGGATTCCGCTCAGTGTCGGCGCGCTGCTGAGCGGGCTCGCACTCGGCCTCGGTACGAGATGGGGAGTGTTCCGCTACCCCTGGGTGGTCACGAAGTTGGGCTTGATCGTTTCTGTGATGGCCGTTGGCGCGCTCGTCATCAATCGCGCGCTGACGACGATGCTCGACGGCGGCGCTGACGCAACACCGCAACTCATCGCGGCGGCGGCCTACGACGTCCTCGCGTTGGGCGTCGCGACGACGCTTTCCGTGTTCAAGCCTGGGAGGCCGTTTCGCTAGACGGCCGCGGGATTCCGTGCCTCGACGAATTCGTCGTCTGGTGCGGATGGGTCGAATGGGCGAGTAATCCCACTCGACCGCTGATCGGCCAATCATGCAACCGTGGAGTCGACGCTGGACCTGTGTGCGTGAATCTCTTCGACGAGCGTCGCTGTCGCCGCGCCGCCGATGAATGCGGCGCCGTGGGCATGAGCGCGGGCAAGGAATGCCTTGCCCGCGGCGTCCACTGACGAAACGCCTGTCAGGTCGAAGAGAATCGTCTGTCGCGGCCGCTTGAGCACGGCAGCCGTCCAGATGCGCGCCAGCTCGCGGACTTCGAGGACCGCGAGGCGGCCGTCCAGTCGAAACGTCACCTGCGCCCGATGTTTTTCAACGGTGATGGTCAGCATGGCTGCCGCGCACCTCAGTGCGCACTTCTGGAGTAGTGCGGACCTTCAGGTCCGCCCTTCGATGCCAGCACGTTTCGCAGGCGCTCGTCGCGAAGCAACAGGCCGCCCCAGACCACGACGGCGACGTACACCGGAAAGAGTTTGTGGGTCAGGAGCGGGCTGCCGACGCGGACGTGCGTCGCGATCGCTCCACCCATGTAGCCCGTCAGCAGCACCGCGCCGAGGATGGCTGTTCGCGGGATCACGTAGGTGACGACACAGACCAGCAGAACGACGCCAAGCGGGCGGATGACGCCTTCGGGGTACCCGAGCTCTGCCGTCCCGGCGACGACCGGCGCGACTTTGAGCAGCTTGCCGAGACTGTCGAACAGCAGGAACAACACCGCGGCTCCACTCAGGATCGTGCCCACCCGGATACGGCGCCCGATGCGTCCATGGCTCTGCGCTTTGAAATTTGGTTCCCTCCGCCCGCTGATCCTTTCTGTGGTGTGCTCTCGGTCGCCTTGATCATCATCAGGTATCGCATCGCGTGTTCCTCCTGAATCACTGTGCCTCCGGGGGAGTCGCTGGGGCGATGGACCGGTGATGAAGTTCGTCTGAAGATTGGATGACGGCGTAACCTGCTGAACGGCGAGCGGTTGTACCGTCGTCCGTGGAGCGCGGCTTACGCGGGAATCGTCGGGCGCGCGTCGACCGAGAGGCCCAAGCGCCGGACCAGCTCCTGAAAACGCGTGGCTCGCCGCAGCCGATCCCACTTCGGATCGACGATGACGTAAATCAAATGGGCGTCCCGCATGATCGCGGCCTGTTCAAGAGATTCGAAAGCTCTCCGATCGTCGTTCAGGCCGGCGTACACCAGCGCGAACGCATAGGGCGGCACGTAACGCACGCGAGAGGCTTCTTCCATTTCGGTCAGGAGGGCGCGGGCTTCGCTCACGCGCCCGGCCGCGGCCAGCGTGTATGCCGACAGCGAGAGCGGCTTGGAATTGCCAGCGGAGAGACGCGATGCCTCCGCCAGCGCCTTCAAGGCCTCCTCGATTCGATCGAGTTGCTGCAGCGCCTGTCCCAGCTGCCAGTAGCCGATCCAGTAATCAGGCTCGGTTTGCAGTGAATCGCTGGCATGCCGGGCCGCGGCTTCCAGGTCCCGGGCGGAGAAGGCAATCTGCGCCGACATGCTGTGGCTGAGCGCATCGAACGGTTCGAGCTCCCGCGCGCGCCGCGCCGAGGCCAGCGCCTCGTCGTGGCGCCCCTGTTGCGAGAGGGCATGTCCGATCATCCAGTGACTCGGTGCGGAGTTCGGGTCCAGCGCGATCGCCTGCCGCAGGCACGCCTCGGCGCCCTCCCAGTCCCAGTCGAACAGAAAGTGGATGCGCCCCATCGCGGCGTGCGCCTCGGCAACGCTGCGCCCATGTTGCAACGCCTGCTGGGCGGCGGCCCGCGCCTGGTCGGCCACGTCGGACGAGCGCGTGTCGCTCGCGAACAGACGGGAGGATACGCGTCGGCGATGCCCGCCCAGGCCAGGGCGTACGTGGCATCGAGCGCCGTCGCGCTGTGAAAGCAATCGAGCGCCCGGGCGGTGGTCGCCGGCGTCATCTGGTTGTAGTAATGCCGCCCGCGGAGATAGAGGTCGTGACGCACCCGCATCGTGCGTCTGCCGCTTCGTGATCGTCGCCGTCCGTTGCGGCGTGAGGCGCAGTTGAATCTGCCGGGCAATGGCACGACCGAGCTCCGCCTGCAGTCCGAGCAGATCATTCGACTCGCGCTCGAACACATCGGTCCAGATCTGCACCTGGTCGTGGACCCGTACCGAGCGTTGCCGTCACGCGAAACCGGCTGCTCGACGCACGGATCGAGCCTTCCAGGAGGTAATCGGCCCCGAGCTCTCGGCCGATCTCGGAGAGGCTCTTGCTCGTGCCGCGATAGGCCAGGCTCGACCTTCGCCCAATCACGCTCAATCGCTCCGGATCGAACTGGCCCAGCCCGACGATGGTCTCCTCGGTCAGGCCGTCGGCCAGATAGTCGTGATTGGGGTCGCCCTGCAGGTTTTCGAACGGCAGGACGGCCAGCACCTCGCTGGTCGCGGCCTCGACATCAGCGATGAAACGATAACCCTTGCCCTGAACGGTTTGAACGAAGCGCGATTCGTCGGCGGAATCGCGAAGCGCGCGGCGGATTTTTCGGATCGCGGTATTGACGCTGGTGTCGATGTCGATGAACACGTCGCGGCCCCAGAGGCGGGCCACGATCTCGTCGCGCGTGATGAGCTCGCCGCGACGGTCGACGAGCAGCAGGAGCAGCTCCATCGGCCGGCGCTCGAGCCTGACGCTGCGTCCCTGCCGCCGCAGCTCGTACGCCGGGACGTCCAGCACGAAGCCGCCGAATCGAAACACGCCGGTTCGCATGCCGGCCCTTGTCTTTCAGGCTGCCGACGACGTGACGGGCTCGGCGACCGGCCGTTTCAGGCGCTTCCTGACGATCCACTTCCGCGCCTGCTCGATGTACACGTAGTAAACCGGCGTGATGTAGAGCGTCAGGAACTGCGACACCAGCAGGCCGCCGACGACCGCCAGGCCCAGCGGGCGCCGCGATTCGGCGCCGGCGCCCCAGCCGAGCGCAATCGGCAGCGTGCCGACGAGCGCGGCCATCGTCGTCATCATGATCGGCCGGAAACGGACGACGCACGCCTCGTGGATGGCGTCGACCGGCGACTTGCCCTGCTCCTGCGCGGCGACGGCGAAGTCGACCATCATGATGCCGTTCTTCTTGACCAGGCCGACCAGCATGATCACGCCCACGAATGCGTAGAGGCTCAGCTCGGTCCTGAAGATCAGCAGCGTCAGCAGCGCGCCGAACCCCGCCGACGGCAGCCCCGAGAGAATCGTCAGCGGGTGCGTGAAGCTCTCGTAGAGAATCCCGAGGACGATGTAGATGACGATGATCGCCATCAGCGAGCAGCAGCCCGAGTCCCTGCAGCGAGTCCTGGAACGCCTGCGCCGTGCCCTGGAAGGTGGTGGTCATCGTCGACGGCAGCGTCGCGGCGGCCGCCTGCCCTCACCGCCGCGACGGCGTCGCCCAGCGAGTAGCCGGGCTAGCAGGTTGAACGACAGCGTCACCGAGGGCAGCTGCCCGGTATGGCTCACCGCCATCGGGCCGGCGTTGGTCCTGACCCCCGCGATGGTGTCGAGCGGCACCAGCCGGCCGCTCGACGAGCGCACGTAGAGCATCGAGAGCGCCTGCTTCGGATCGCGCTGGAACTGCGGGGCCACCTGCATCACGACCTGGTACTGGTTGTTGGGCGCGAAAATCTGCGACACCTGCCGCGTGCCGAACGCGTTGTAGAGCGCGTTCTCGACCTGGTTCGCGGTCAGGCCGAGCGACGAGATCCGGTCGCGGTCGAAATCGAGGCTGACCTGCGGCGTCTTCAGCTGCAGGTCGCTGCTGACGTCCTCCAGCCCCGGCAGCTCGCGCATCTTCGCCTCGAAGATCGGCGCCCAGCGGTAGAGCTCGTCGGTGTCGGTGTCCTGCAGCGTGAACTGATAGAGGCTGCGCGTCCCGCGGCCGCCGACGTTGATCGGCGGCTGGTTGACGAGCGAGACGCGGAGACCGGGAATCTGCGCCATCTTCGGGCGCAGGCTGGCGATGACTTCGTCGGCCGACAGCTCGCGCTCCTGCCGCGGCTTCAGCATGACGATGAAGCGGCCGGTGTTGGACCCGCTGCCGCCGCCGCCCGGGCCGCCGACGCCGACGTTGTTGCCGAACTGCGCGACGTTGGGATCGGCGAGAAGGATCTTCGCCACCTCCATCTGGTGGCGGACCATTTCGTCGAAGCTGATGCCCTGGTTGGCTTCGGTGTTCACGTTGATGCGGTTCTGGTCCTCCGTCGGCAGGAAGCCCTTGGGAATCCGCATGAAGAGGTAGACCGTGGCCACCAGCAGGACGATCGACACGGCCGCCGTGACGACGTGGAACCGCAGCGCCTGCCGCAGCGACCAGTCGTAGACGTTCCGCCACAGGTCGAAGGTCCGCTCGAAGGCGTTGTAGAGCGTTGCCATGGCGCTGGCCGTGCGGGTTCTTGAGGAACCGGCTGCAGAGCATCGGCGTCAGGCTGATCGAGACGAACCCCGACACGAGGATCGCCGCGGCGATCGTCACCGAGAACTCGTGCAGCAGCCGGCCGACGATGCCGCCCATGAACAGCACCGGCACGAACACCGTCGCCAGCGACAGCGTCATCGACAGAATCGTGAACGCGACCTCCTTCGAGCCGTCGAGCGACGCCTGCCAGGTCGACTTGCCCATCTCCATGTGCCGGACGATGTTCTCGAGCATCACGATCGCGTCGTCGACGACGAACCCGACCGCCAGGGTGAGGGCCATCAGCGTCAGGTTGTTCACGCTGTAGCCGAGCATGTACATGATCGCGAAGGTGAAGACGATCGAGACCGGCAGGGCCAGGCTGGGAATCACCGTCGCCGACAGGTTCCGCAGGAACAGGAAGATCACCAGGACGACGAGGCCGACCGTCAGCATCAGCGTCAGCTTGACGTCGTGGACCGACTCGCGAATCGGCGCCGAGCGATCGACCTGCATGTAGAGGTTCACCGACGGCGGCAGGTGCTCGCGGATGTTCGGCAGCATCGCCTTGATCGCGTCGGCGATCGCCACGATGTTGCTGCCCGGCTGCTTGTTGACCATCAGCACGATGGCCCGCTTGTCGTTCGCCCAGTTCGCCGACTTGTCGTTCTCGACGCCGTCGAACACGTGCGCGATCTCGTCGAGCCGCACCGGCGTGCCGTTGCGGTAGGAGATGATCGTCGGGCCGAACGCCGCCGCCCGCATCAGCTGCCCGTTGGTCTGCACGACGTACTGCTGCTCGGCGCCCTGGATCGATCCGGTCGGCACGTTGACGTTGGCGTTCTGAACGGCGGTCGCGACCTCGTCGATGCCGATGCCCTTGGCCGCCAGCGCGCGCGGATCGACGTCGATCCGCACCGCGTACTTCTGCGAGCCCATCACGTTGACCTGGGCCACGCCGCTGATCATCGACAGGCGCTGCGCGATGGTCGACTGCGCGTACTCGTCCAGCGTCGACAGCGGCAGCGTGTCCGACTCGAGCACCAGGATCGACACCGGGAAGTCGGCCGGGTTGACCTTCTGGTACGACGGCGGCGCCGGCATCTGCGGCGGCAGCGAGCGCGCGGTCCGCGCGATCTGCGACTGCACGTCCTGCGCGGCGGCGTCGATGTTGCGCGACAGGTCGAACTGCAGCGTGATGCTGGTCGAGCCCTGGAAGCTGCTGGAGCTGATCGACGTCACGCCGGCGATCGTCGCGAACTGCTTCTCGAGCGGCAGCGCGACGGCCGACGCCATCGTGTCGGGGCTCGCGCCCGGCAGGCTGGCGTTGACCTGGATGCGTGGGGAAGTCGACGTTCGGCAGGTCCGCCACCGGGAGCACGCGGTAGGCCATCGCGCCGAAGCCGATGCAGCCGAGGATGACGAGCGTCGTCGCGACCGGCCGACGGATGAAGACCTCGGAAAGATTCATGGCGCCACCTTCGCGTCCGCGGCCGATCTTGTCGCTGATCCGGCTGCCGGGCACCAGGCGCAACTGGCCATCGGTCACGACCGTCTCGCCCTCCTGCAGCCCCGTCTCGACGACGGCCTCGGCGCCGCTGGTGCGCGCGACGACGACCGGCCGCAGGTCGACTGTCTGGCCGTCCTTGACGACGAACACGTACGTGCCTTGCTGGCCGCTCTGAATCGCCACCGAGGGCACGACGATCGCCTCGCGGATCGGTGGCGAGCAGCGTGACGACGTTGACGAACTGGCCCGGCCAGAGGCGCCGGTCGGCATTGGCGAACGTCCCCTTGATGCGGATCATCCCGGTCGTTGGTATCGACCGCGTTGTCGACGAAGGCAATCCGTCCGACGGCCGGCTGCGCGTCGTCGCCCTGCGACGCGCTTCGACGCGCAAGCGTGTCTCTGCGCAAGGTGTCTGCTTGAGATTCGCGAGCTGGCGCTCCGGGATGCCAAACGACACCTGCACCGGCGTGACCTGGTTGATCACGACCAGCGGCGTGGGGTCGTTGGCGCGCACGAGGTTGCCCGGATGCACCATCAACACGCCGGTGCGGCCCGAGATCGGCGCCTTGATCGTCGCGTACTGGAGCTGGACGGTGGCGTTCTCGATGGCCGCCCGATCGGCGCCGACCGTCGCCTCGAGCGCCGTCGCGGCCGTGCTGGTCGTGTCGACCTGCTCGCGCGTCGCGATGCCGCGCTCGGCGAGCTCCTTGGAGCGCTGCGCCTGGGCGGTGGCATTGGCGAGCTGCGCCTGATCGCGCGCGAGCGCCGCTTCGGCCTGCTTCAAGCGCCGCTTCGAGCGGACGTCGATCGAGCGTGAACAGGACCTGCCCCTGCGCGACGTCGTCGCCTTCCTTGAAGTTGACCGAGGTGAGCTCGCCGGTGATTTGCGCGCGGACGGCGACGCTGGACGACGCCTCGACGGTGCCAATCGCGCTGAGCTCGAGCGGCATCGCCTTGCGGACGACCTTCGCGAGCGTCACCGGAACAGGCGGCGCGCCGCCCGTCGCGCGGCGGGCCAGCCGCGCCTTCCGCCCGACCGGATTCACTGCACCCCGAACAGATCAGCGAGACAACAAGAGCGCCAACCGGAACAAAGCCACGCATGAAGAGACCGACCCCGTTAAATGATACGTCCTACTATACTTGACGGCCCCGCCCCGCCGTTTACAGGAATGACCGGATGACTGCACGATCGCCCGGCGACACGGTTCTGCTGCCCCGCGCGGCCCGCGCCGCCCGCACGTCATCTGGCCTGCGCACGACCGGCGCTTGCGCCCGAGCTGCTCGACCCAGTCTGTGCGCCGGCTTCGCGTCCTGGCGTTGCTGTACGCGTTCACCTTTTTCATGGCCGGCTTCTTTCCCAGCCTGCTGGTCGCCGAAGACCGCGCGCACATGCTTCGAGCAGCCGTCCACTGGGTGCCGGGTGTCGCGTCGATTGCGCTGGCGCTGCTCGTCGCCGCGTTCACGCTGCATGCGGCGATGTCCGCTGACGACGGGTGCTGAACATCGGCCTGGCCTTCGAGATCGTGAGCTGCTACGGCATCGCGATCGCCGAGTACATCGAGCCGACCCGGCTCAACATGCAACGGCTGGATGGGGCTGTCGTGGGTGGCCGTCTGGACGTCGCTGTTCACCGTCGTCATTCCCGACCCGTCCCCGTAAGGCCGCGCTGGTCACGCTCGCGTCGGTCAGCGCGCGTCCCGTCGTCATCGGCGTCATGATCGCCACGCGGCCGGACGACATTCCGGCCCGATCCCGTCGACGTTCTTTCTCGGGATCGTGCTGCCGTACCTGCTCGTCACGATCATGGCGTACGTCGGCGCGCGCGTCGTCTACACGCTCGGCAAGGCGGTGACCGAAGCGCGCGAGCTGGGGAGTTACCAGCTCGTGGAGCGGCTCGGCCAGGGTGGCATGGGAGAGGTCTGGCGTGCCCGCCATCGTCTCCTCGCGCGTCCCGCGGCGATCAAGCTGATTCGAACGAGCGATGCGGGGGAGCGGCCCTCGGACGACGCGATCAGCCGATTCGAGCGGGAGGCCCACGTCACGGCCAGCCTCTCATCGCCTCACACCGTGCAGCTCTTCGACTTCGGCGTCGCCGACGATGGGACGTTCTATTACGTCATGGAGCTTCTGAACGGTCTCGACCTGGAGACGCTGGTCGGGCGGCATGGAGCGCTGCCAGCCGAGCGGGTCATCTACCTGCTCCGCCAGGCGTGCCAGTCGCTGGCGGAGGCCGAGTTGTACGGCCTCGTGCATCGCGACATCAAGCCGGCGAACCTGTTCGTGTGCCGCTACGGCGGCGAATACGATTTCGTCAAGGTCCTCGACTTCGGCATCGCCAAGGTCAAGCAGGGCGCGATGGAAACCGGCGTCGTCGAGCTGACGCGCGACAACGTCGTTCGCGGTACGCCGACCTACATCGCCCCGGAGCAGGCGCTCGGTGCGGAAATCGATTCGCGTGCCGACATCTATTCGCTGGCGTGCGTCGCCTACTTTCTGTTGACCGGCGAGCCCGTCTTCGCGGCGGAGACCCCGCTGGCGATGGCGGTGCATCACGTGCAGACGATGCCGGTGCCGCCCTCGTCGAAGTCGGAGGTGCCGATCCCACCCGCGCTGGACCTCCTGATCATCGAGTGCCTGGCCAAGGATCCCGCCGATCGCCCGCAGTCCGCGAAAGAGCTGTCGCGCCGGCTGACCGCGATCGACGGCATCAGCGAATGGACGGAGGAACGCGCGCGGGCGTGGTGGGAGATGCACCAGCCTGACGTCCGCCTGAAGGCGGACGCGACGACGTCCGCCTAACTCTCCAACTCTCAAATTTATGCTATCGCAATTGTGTTGACAGGGCCGCCGGCCAGCGTTAGAACCAGCAGCGCGGCGGACCTAAAAGGTCCGCCCTACCCGGAGGTGGCGCGATGAGCACGCGGGAAACATCGCGGCGTGATTTTCTCGTCAACTCGTTGTCCGGGGTCGGCGGCGCGTGGGTCGCCGCGAACTGCGGGCATTGAGGCGGCGGAAGCGTACGTCCAGCAGGCCGCCCGTCGGGCCGGCCCGCGGCGTTCGCATTCTTCACCGCCGAGCAGGCGGCCGAAGTCGAAGCGATGGCCGCGCAGATCATCCCGACCGACGACACGCCGGGCGCGCGCGAGGCGCGCGTCGTCAACTTCATCGACCGCGCGCTCACGACGTTCGAGAAGGGTCGCCAGGCCGACTACCGCACGGGCCTCGACGAGCTCGCGGCGCAGACGAAACAGCTGTTCCCGGCCGCGGCGCGCTTCTCGGCGCTCGACGTCGGACGCAGCAGATCCAGGTGCTGACCGCGATGGAGAAGACGCCGTTCTTCAACCTGGTGCGCACGCACACCATCACCGGCTTCTTCGCCAGCCCGATCCACGGCGGCAACGCCAACAAGGTCGGCTGGAAGCTCGTCAGCTACGACGATTCGCTGAACATCAAGCCGCCGTTCGGCTACTACGACGCGCTTCCCGGATTCACGCGCCGCTGAGACCGCTCACTGGAGATACGTCATGGCCCAGTTCACACCGTCGACTGAAGTGGATTTCGTCGTCATCGGCTCGGGCGCCGCCGGCGGCATCATGGCCAAGCAGCTGTCCACGGCCGGCTTCAAGGTCGTCGTGCTCGAGCAGGGCGGCTGGGGCAAGTACGGCCACGAGCAGGAATACACGAAGGACGAATAGCTGAACGACATACCCGGCCTCGACGATCAGCTGATGAGCGATCCGGCCACGCAGCCGAACACGTTCCGGCGGAACGACAAGGAGAAGGCGGCTCCCGGCTCCCACAGCTACGGCTGCGTCGTCGGCGGCGGCACGGTGACCTACGGCGGCAGCAGCTGGCGCCACCTGCCCTGGGAGTTCAACGAGGCGACCACTCGGTGGCATGCCGGGCACGAGCCTCGCGGACTGGCCGATCACCTACGAGGAGCTCGAGCCGTACTACGACGCAGGCCGAATGGGAGATGGGCATCTCCGGCCAGCGGATCAACTCGCCGTTCGTGGCGCCGATGTCGAAGGACTATCCGGTCCCGCCGGTGCCGCTGAAGGCGTCGGGCGCGCTGTTCAAGATGGCGCGTCGAAGTCGGACTGGACGTCGTGCGCGGGCCGCTCGCGATCATCTCGAAGCCGTACAGGGCCGATCGGCCTGCGTGAACTGCGGCATGTGCTCCGGCTTCGGCTGCCATGTGAAGGCCCGGTCGAGCTCCGCGGTCACGATGCTGCCGCTCGCCGAGAAGACCGGCCGCTGCGAGATCCGCGTGCGATCGTACGTCCGCGAGATCTCGGTCGATCAACAGCGGCCGGGTGACCGGCGTCGTGTACTTCGACGCGAACAAGCGCGAAGTCCGCCAGCGGGCCAAGGCCGTGATTCTGTCGGCCAACGGCACCGAGACGCCGCGGCTGCTGCTGCTGTCGAAGTCGGCGCGGTTCCCCGAACGGCCTGGCGAACTCCAGCGGTGTCGTCGGCCGGTACCTGATGCTCGGCAACACCGTCAGCGCGAGCGGACTGTTCGAGCACCCGCTCAACGACTACAAGGGCGTCGTGACCGGCGCCGCCATCGTGCGACTTCGTCGCCAACGGATCCGAAGCGCGGATTCTACGGCGGCGGCCGCATGACGGCGCGCGGCTTCGACACGCCGATCAACTACGGCGCTCCGCGGGCTGTCAGCCCGGAGCGCCGCGCTGGGGCGCCGCTCTACAAGAAGGCGCTGCGGGACGAAGCCAACCACAAGATGACCGTCACCTGGTTCGTCACGCAGCTGCCGCTCGCGACCAACCGCGTGGACCTCGATCCCGATGTCAAGGACGCGTGGGGCTGCCGGCGATGCGGATCACGTCGACGAGCCATCCCGGACGACATCAAGAGCATGGAGTTCTTCCGGCAGAAGTCGCTCGAGATTCTGCAGGCGGCCGGCGCGACGAAAGTGTGGGCCGGACCGGTGAACGACAGCCGCGGCAGCGCGCACAACCGCGGCACCTGCCGCATGGGCAACGATCCGAAGACGTCGGTGGTGAACAAGTATCCATCGCGCGCACGACGTGCCCGAACCTCTTCATCGTCGACGGCAGCAATCTCGTCACCGGCGGCCGCAACCATCCGACGATGACGATCCAGGCGCTGGCGTTTCGCGCGGCCGAAAACATCGTTCGAGCGGCCAGGACGGGGGATCTGACCCGGCTGGGTACGCCCTGAGCTCGTGACGTGAGACGAACGCTCCTCGCAGGTCTGTTCGTGGTCCTGAGTGTGGCCAGCGCCGCGCTGTCGCAGCAGGGTCGCGGCGTGCAGCTGCCGCCCCCGGGCACGGTCGAAGTCGAAAAGGTCAGGGACAACCTCTTCGTCCTCGCGGGCGGTGGCGGCAACACGGCGGTGTTCGTCACCGCCGGCGGCGTCGTGGTCGTCGACACCAAGTATCCGGGCTGGGGCAGGCCGATCCTCGACAAGATCCGGACGCTGACGGACAAGCCCGTGACGATGATCATCAACACCCACAGTCACGGCGATCACACGAGCGGCAACGTGGAGTTCCCGGCGGCGGTCGACGTGGTCGTGCAGGAAAACACGAAAACCAACATGGAGCGGATGGAGCACAGGGAAGTGCGTCCTGGCGCTCCGGAAACGCGCGAGTCGCTCGACATCTTCAAGGCGAACAACCACCGCGGAATGCCGAAGCGGACGTTCAAGGACCGGATGTCGATCGGCAGCGGTGCGGATCGAATCGACCTCTACTATTTCGGCATCGGGCACACCAACGGCGACGCGTGGGTCGTGTTTCCCGCGCTGCGGGTGATGCACGCCGGCGACATGTTTCCGGGGCGGAGCCTGCCGAACATCGATCCCGTCAACGGCGGCAGCGGTGTGACATGGCCGGAGACGCTCGCCAAGGTCTACGCGGGCATCAAGGACGTCGACACGGTGATTCCGGGCCATAGCACTCTGATGACCATGGAAGACATCAGGGTGCACAGCGAGTTCCTGCGCGATTTCGCGGCCGCCGTGCGGGAGGCGAAGCGGGCGGGCAAGACCGTCGATGAAGCGGCGAACAGCTGGACGAGGCCGGCGAAGTACGCCCATACCCGACACCGCAGCCGGCCCAAGTCCGCACGCCCGCGCAGATGCTTTATAACGAGCTGCCGTAGGGCGGGCCTTCTAGGCCCGCCGTCCGACGTCCTCAGCCTTCACCAATCACGGTAAGCTCTTGGCGATGACGGCCGACCCGCGCCCCCGAGCGGCATTGTCCAGCGGCACAACGGTCGGCAGCTATCAGATCGTGGCGGTGCTGGGCGCCGGCGCAATGGGCGACGTCTACCGCGCACGCGACCTGCGGCTGGGTCGCGACGTCGCCCTCAAGCTTCTGCCGTCGAGCGATCCGGCTTCCCGCGACCTGATCGAGCGCGAGGCCCGGATCGTCGCGTCGCTCAACCATCCGAATGTCCTCGCCGTTCACGACATCGGCGTGCAGAACGGCGCGATCTACATCGTGACGGAGCTCGTGGACGGCGAATCGCTCCGCGGCGTGAAACCACCGCTGCGCAAGGCGCTCGACATCGCCGCGCAGATTGCCGATGCGCTCTCGGCCGCACACGCCGCGGGCGTCATGCATCGCGACCTGAAGCCCGACAACGTCATGGTCACCCGCGACGGGCGGGTCAAGCTCCTGGATTTCGGCATCGCCACCTCCAACCGGCTTCCCGTCGACGTCGACGAGACGATGCCACCGGGAACGGGTGTCGTCACCGGCACGCTCGGCTACATGGCGCCCGAACAGGTCCGCGCCGCGGCGCTGGATGCGCGCGCCGACATTTTCTCGTTCGGCGCGGTCGCTCTACGAGCTCCTCTCCGGCACGCGCGCGTTCACCGGCGACACCGCCGCCGACGTGATCACCGCGGTGCTGACCGCCGATCCGCCCGATCTGCCGGCGGCGCTGCCGGCCGCGGTTCGCGACATCGTCCAGCGGTGCCTCGAGAAGCAGCCGGAACAGCGCTTTCAGTCCGCGCGCGATCTCGCATTTGCCCTTCGACAGGCAGCCGCCGCCGGGCTGCCGGAAACACCGGACGTCGCTGCGGCGGCACCATCGCCGACCGCGGTTCGCGAGCAGCTGGCACGCCTGACGACGAGCTCCGGCTGGCCAACGCGGAGCGGCTCTCGAGCCTGCTGCGGTTCGTCGTCGAGGAGACCCTCAACGGCCGCGCGTCGCAGCTGAAAGAGGCGCGAATCGGCCTCGAAGTCTTCGGCCGCAAGGCCGATTCCTACGATCCGGCCATCGATCCGATCGTGAGAGTGCAGATGGGCCGCCTGCGGTCGAAGCTTCGCGCGTACTACAACGCGCGCCAGGGCCGCCGATCCGGTCCGCATCGACATCCCGGTCGGCAGCTACGTGCCGACATTCACGAGCCGCGTCGCGACGAACTGCGGGCACGGCCCGATCGCGACGCTGCCGCCGCGGCCGACGATCTGCGGATCGCCGTCCTGCCGATCGTCAACATGAGCGCCGGAGCCGGAGAACCAGTACTTCTGCGACGGACTGACGGAGGAGCTGATCAACCGCCTGGCGCAGATTCCGCAACTGCGCGTCGTCGCCAGGACGTCGAGCTTCCAGTTCAAGGACGCCGCCCGCGACATCCGCGAGGTCGGCCGGCTGCTCGACGTGAGCAAGGTGCTCGAAGGCAGCGTCCGGAAGGCCGGCAATCGCATCCGCGTCACCGTGCAGCTCATCAACGTCGCCGATGGCTGTCACCTCTGGTCGGAGCGGTACGAAGGCGATCTCACCGACATCTTCGCCATCCACGAGCAGATCTCCACCGCCGTGCAGCGGGCGCTGCAGATGAAGATGCTCGGGCGCGAGTCGGCGGCGCGCGCGTCAGCGCGCCGCGCGTCGCTCGAGGCGTACAACCACTATCTGCAGGGGCGCTTCCTCTGGAAG
Organism: uncultured Acidobacteriota bacterium; assembly: GCA_963720005.1. GTDB lineage: Bacteria > Acidobacteriota > Vicinamibacteria > Vicinamibacterales > CAVVIG01 > CAVREM01. The sequence goes on from CAVREM010000061.1 coordinate 87,312, forward strand.
AAGCGAACCGAGCAGGGCCTGCGAGCGGCGCTCGACCACTTCGACGCGGCCGTCCAGCTCGATCCGACGTTTGCGCGTGCGTGTCTCGGGCGTGGCCGACTGCCACCTGATGCTCGCGATGTCGGCGGCCGAGCCGCCCGAGCGAAGCATGCCGAAGGCGGCGGCAGCGGCGGCCAGGGCGCTGCAGCTCGACGACTCGCTCGCCGAGGCGCACGCGTCGCTCGCCGCCGTCAAGAACTGCTACGAATGGGATCTCCCCGCCGCCGAAGCAGGCTACCGCCGCGCGATCGAGCTCGATCCGAGTTACGCGACCGCACTCCACTGGCTTGGCCTCTGGTGTCACGCGACGCAGGGCCGGTTCGACGGCGGCCGTCGAATGCCTCGAACAGGCCATCGAGCTCGATCCGCTCTCGCCGCCGATCATCGCGGACGTCGGCATCGCTCACGCGTTCCGTGAGCAATTCGACGCGCGCGGCGATGTACTGCCGGCGCGCGCTCGAGCTCGACCCGCATTTTCATCGGCCGTTCTGGTTTCTCGGACTGAGCCTCGGCTGGAGCGGCGACTTACCGGCGGCCGAAGACGCGCTGAAGCGCGGCCTGGAGCTCTGCCCGGGCGCCGCCTTCCGCTCGCGGCTGCTCGGGGCGCTCGGGTTACGTCTACGGGCGATGGGGAAAGCGCGACCGCGTCGACGCGCGTCAAGCACGAGCTCGATCGGATGCGGCAGACGCTCCTACGTCCCCGCGTTCGAAGCTGGCCCAAATCGAGATGGGTCGTCGGCAACTCGACGGGGCACTGGCCTGCTCGAGGAGCTGTGGTCAACCGGGACAGCTACGCCATCTTCCTCAAGGCCTGGCTCTCATTCCGGCCGCTTCGCGGACGAGCCTGCGCTTTCGCCCTGCTCGCCCAGATCGGCCTCGAGTCGTGACTGTTACGGTAACCGTTACTGCCGCTGTCGGGCGCGTCCGCGGCACGCTCTTCTCCGGAGGATCAATCATGAAAACGCTCGTCATTGGCGCAACCGGACTGCTGGGACTCGAAGTCTGCCGGCGGCTCCGGGAGTCGGGCGTCGCAGGTGCGAGCCCTGATTCGGCCGACGGCGGATGCGCAGAAGCGCGCCGAGCTGGAGCGGCTCGGCGTCGAGCTCGTCGAAGGCGATCTCAAGGATCCGGCCTCCCTGGCGCGCGCCTGCGCCGGCGTGCAGTCCGTCATTTCGACCGCATCGTCCACGCTCACCCGCCAGGCCGGCGACTCGATCGAGACCGTCGACCGCCACGGACAGCTCGCGCTGGTCGATGCGGCGCGCGCGGCCGGCGTCGAACATTTCGTGTTCGTGTCGTTCCGCGACAACCCGCGGATTCAGTATCCGCTGACCGACGCCAAGCGCGCGGTCGAGGAGGCGCTGAAGAGCGTCCGGCATGGCCTACACCATCCTGCAGGCGTCGTACTTCATGGAAGTGTGGCTCACGCCGGCGCTCGGGTTCGACGCGGCGAACGGCAAGGTGCGGATCTACGGCGACGGCAGCCAGCCGATCAGCTGGATCTCCTATAAGGATGTCGCGCGCGCCGCGGCGGCCGCCGTGAGCGAGCCGGCCGCCCGCAATCGTGGTCGTCGAGCTCGGCGGACCGCAGGCGCTCAGCCCGCGCGAGGTCGTGCGGATGTTCGAAGCGGCCGGGCGCCGGCGAGATCGCGACCGAAAACGTTCCTGCATCGGCGCTCGAGGCGCAGATGAACGCGGCCACCGATCCGCTGCAGAAAACGTTTGCCGGCCTGATGCTGCAGTGCGCCGGCGGCGATGCGATCGACCCGGCCGCGAGCAGCCGGCTGTTCCCGTTCCGGATGACGTCGGTGCGCGACTTCATCACCGCCCAGCTCGCGCGGGTGTGACGGCCATGGCGGGGCATTCGCCGATCGTTCTGGTCCACGGCGCGTTTCAGAGCGCGGCCACGTGGGATCTGGTCGCGCCGCGGCTGCAGCGGAGCGGGCCGACGCGTGTTCGTCGCGACGCTGACCGGCCTCGGACCGGACGCCGGCCGCTCTCTGAGAGCGTGACGCTGGACACGCACATCCGCGACGTGGTCGATCTCCTGGAGCGCGACGATCTGCACGACGTCGTCCTCGTCGGCCACAGCTATGGCGGCATGATCGTCACCGGCGTCGCCGAGCACGCGCGCGATCGCATCGGCCATCTCGTCTACGTCGATGCGCTGGTCCCGAACACGGTCAGTCCGCGCTGCACATCATGCCGGCGTCGATGCGCCGACACGTTCCGGCAGCTGGCCGCGGCGGGCGGCGGCTGGCGGATGCGGCCGACGGCGAAGCTCCTCGACAAATGGGGGCTCGAGGAAGGTCCGGCGCGCGAGTTCGTCGAGGCGCGGCTGTGCGACTTCACGATGCGCTGCTTCGATCAGCCGCTCGATGCGCCGACGCGACGCGGCGACCACGCTGCCGCGCACCTACATCGCGAGCGTCAAGGAGCGACTATCCGGCGCGGGTGGTCTTCGAGCCCTTCGCCGCTCGCGCACGGCGGGAAGGCTGGGGCTATCACGAGCTGCCGACCGGCCACGATTGCCAGGCGGAAATGCCCGATGCGCTGAGCGAGCTGCTCCTGCGTGCGCCGGCCTACTCGCCACGGAACGTGCACTCGCCGCTGTAGTCGAACGTGGGATTGCCGGCGCCGTTCAGGCCGGTGCCCACGACGTGGAGCGCACATCGAACCTTGGGGCCGGCGATGTGATCGAAGAGGAACACGGTGCCGCTCTCGCTGCCGGTGATGAGATTGACCTCGAACCGGAACTGATCGTCATGAATCATGACCGGCCGCGAACCGGCGATCGTGCCTGAGAACACCTGGTCGCCGGTGTTGACGAGCGTCCCGTTGACGAAATCGAACACCGATGTGACGTGATACAGCACGCGTCCGCGCAGATCGCCGAACAGCTCGACGATCTCGGTGCTCTGCTGAATCGTCCCGCTCGGTGTGGGAACCTGCCAATGGACGATCGCGTTGGCCAGATCGTCGAAGCCGCTGCCGGCCACGGAGACCGTGCGCTCAGCGGCGGCTGCCGCCGCCCGGCCCTCGATGACGCTTCCATCTGCCGGGCCGATGCATACCATGGCGAGTGCGACAAGCAATGACGGACGAACGGCGTTGGACATCATGGCGGGACCTCCTGCAACCGCGCATTCCGGGCCACCAACCGGGTGGCGTTTCGCGCAGTCCGACGCTACGCGGACGCGTCAGCGTGGCCAAGGCCACAAAGCTGGCTGAATCGCTGTTGGCCCGCTTTGGCCGACTCTTCGCCACCAGTTCGCGTGTAGGGCGGACCTCTTAGGTCCGCCTCGGTTCAGGACGCCTCGCGATGGCCGCCGACGCTGACGATCGTCTCGATTCGTGGAAGGAAATCGCCGCCTACCTGAGGCGCGGCGTGAGGACCGTGCGCCGCTGGGAACACGACGAGGGGTTGCCGGTGCACCGGCACGTGCATCGGGTGCTGGGCAGCGTGTACGCCTTCAAGTCGGAAATCGACCGCTGGCGGGACGGCAGCCGCCGCGGCGCAGGGCGGCCGACAACGGGGTCGCGGCGCGTTCGGGCGACTGGCGTGAGATCGATCGCCGTCCTGCCCTTCGTGAATCTCAGCACCGATCGCGAGAACGAGTACTTCGCCGACGGCCTGACCGACGAAGTGACCTCAGGCCTCTCCAGGATCGGCGCCCTCCGCGTCACCTCCCGGACCTCGGCGATGACGTTCAAGGGCACGAACCAGGATGTCGGCTCGATCGCACGCGCGTTGGGCGCTCGTTACATCCTCGAAGGCAGCGTTCGTCGAGCCGCCGATCGGCTGCGGATCACGGCCCGCCTGATCGACGGGCCGGGCGACACCCTGTTGTGGGCCGATGCCTGGGACGGATCGCTCGAGGACGTCTTCGCGATGCAGGAGCGGCTCGCCCGCGCGATCATCGAAGCGCTCGAGGTGCGCCTGAGCACCGACGAGGATCGGCGGCTGGCCGATCGGCCGATCGACAATCTGCATGCCTACGAGTGCTACGTGCGGGCTCGTCAGGAAGCCTGGCGGTGGCGTAAGGACGCCATCGACCACGCCATCCAGCTTCTGCGCAACGGCCTCGCGCTGGTGGGCGACAACGCGCGCCTGTACGCGGCACTGGGCCATGCCTTTCTCCAGTACCGGGAGGCGGGCATCGATGCCACCGACGCGCCGGTCGACGAAGCCGAGAGCGTGCGTCACGAAGGTCTTCTCCCTCGAGCCGGCGTCCGCGCCCGGATTCCAGCTCCGCGGCTGGATTCACTATTGCCGCGGGAACATTCAGGACGCGGTTCGCGACCTGAACACGGCACTCAGCGTCGAACCCAATAATGCCGACACGCTGTTGCTCCTGACCAACTGTTACCTCATCTCCGGGCAGGTGCCGTCCGCGAGGCCGTTGATCGAGCGGACGCTGGCGCTCGATCCGTTGACGCCGCTGACCCGCTGCATGCCGGCGTTTGCCGACGTCATGGAAGGGAAGCGGGCCGCAGCGATCGAGCCCTATCAGCAGATGTGCGCGATGGATCCCGGCAATCCGATGGCGCGGCTGTTCTACATCTGGGCCCTGGTGTTGAACGATCGCCTCGACACCGCCCGTGACGTGATGGGATCGTTTCCTTCAGAGGTCCGCGAGACGATCCCGGCGCAGATTGCCGCCTTTCTGGTCCGACGCCGGGACCGCGAAGGACGGCGGGACGGCGGCCCGTCCGCCCGACATCGATCTCGAAGCGACTGCCGGTGACGTCTTCCCGAGGATGCTCGCGCAAGGTTACGCGCTTGCGGGGATGCCAGAGGACGCCATCAGGTGCCTGAGGGTGGCCATCGATCGCGGGTTCATCAACTACCCGTTTCTCGCCCGCCACGATCCCTTCTTCGATTCGATCCGCACGTTGCCGTCATTCCAGCGGCTGATGGAGCCTCTCCGCGATCGATGGGAGAAGTTCGAGCCGATCTAGAGCGGTTTCCAGTTCTCGAGCGATGTGTTCCATCACGAAGGACACAAAGGACACAAAGGTGAGCTGGTGAAGACGGGAAGGGCAGCATGTCGATCGATGTGACTCGGGCAAGCAATGCCAGTGACGCATCGGCATCGTGAACGTTGCCGCGTACGCGAAACACGGTTTTTCAATCGTCGGGACGGCCAGGCGAAACGCAAGAATCAGGAATGCCTACATGGACATGCTCGTTGTAGAACGTCAGCTGTAAAACTCGTCCGCGACCGGGAGGATATTCGAGGCGGTGTGAGCGGCGATACCATCGCCTGATGGAGCTGCTCGTGGCGGCGGCTGCGCTGGTCCTGATTGGAGGTGTCTACCAGCTGGTTGGCTCGGCGCGCGGCCGGCAGCGATTCAAGCCGCCCGGTGTTCTCGTCGACGTTGGCGGGCACCGGCTTCACGCGCTCTGCCGGGGCACCGGCAGTCCCACGGTGCTCCTTGAATCGGGTATCGCGGCCTCGTCCTTGAGCTGGTCGGTCGTGCAGCCGGCGATTGCCTCGTTCACCCGCGCGTGCGCTTACGATCGAGCAGGACTCGCCTGGAGCGATCCGCCGTCGTCTCCCCGGTCGTTCGCGCGCATCGTCGACGAGCTGGCTGTCGTGCTCGATCGGATCGCGCCAGACGAACGCGTCGTCCTGGTCGGCCATTCATTCGGCTGCTTCATCGTTCGCGCGTACGCGGCGCAGCGACCCGATCGGGTGTTGGGGCTCGTCCTGGTGGATCCGGCGGTGGAATGGCTGCAGCCGCCGACGCCTGGTCGGGCGCGCATGCTACGTGGTGGCCGTCAGCTCGCGAGGCTGGGAGCGCTGCTCGCCCACGTCGGTGTCGTGCGTGTGTGCCTGGCCCTCTTGACCGGCGGCGCGCCCGGGGCGCCGCGACAGTTCGTGCGTCTCTTTGGTCCGACCGCGGCGCGCACGCTGGAGCGGCTCGTCGGAGAGGTGCGCAAGCTCCCGGCCGACGTGCATCCGGTCGTGCAGGCGCTCTGGTGCCAGCCGAAATGCTTCCATGCGATTGCGGATCACCTGGGGGCGCTCGAGCGCGATCGCTCAGAGATCGCCGCATCCGAGACCGCGCGACACATTCCGGTGACCGTCATTTCGAGCGGCGATCAGCCACCCGAGCAAGTCGCGGCGCAGCGGATGCTGGCCGGGAAGTCCGAACGAGCCCGGCACCTCACCGCGGCGAGGAGCGCGCACTGGATCCAGTTCGACGAGCCCGAGTTGATCGTCGCGGCCGTCCGTGAGCTCGTCGAGGCTTCAACTCACCAACTCACCAACTCACGAACTCGCTAACTGACGAAATTTCGTCCTTCGCGTCGCGGTGACGGCACCGAACGTCGCGAGCGCTGCGACAGCGACTACTCCGACCAACCCGATGCCGAAATGCGGCGCCGCCACGTTCGCGGTGATCGGAAAGTTGCCAGCGTCATGACGCCGAGCCACATCGCGAGCGTGCCGACGAGACCGAAGCGAAACCCCCAGAACGCCACGGTGAGGAAGATCAGTGAGCACACGGTGCTGATCGCACTGTAGCCGGCTCCCTCAGCCGCTGGACTGATGATCAACATCAGCATCGAGTAGACCAGCAGCGCCGCCCACAGCCGGCGAAGGACCAAGTGAAGTCCGAGCAGGACGATCAGGAAGGTGAAAGCCACGCCGAACGCGCCGAGCGCGGTATCGGCCAGCGCCTCCAGCACGTAGCGCCCGCCGAGCAGCGTCTGCGGCAACGGCGCATTCAGGAACAACAGATACGGAAGTCCGCCGAGCGGGAAGAACATTGGCGGTGGCGGTGCCGTGCGTGCCCATTGCATGGGGGAGCACGATCGGCAGTTGCATCCAGAAGAGAAACGACGACCGTCGCCAGCGCCACGCCGGCGAGAATGTCGCGGCCGACGAGCGGGTCGCGATAACGGCCGCGGAGCAGCAGCCGGTTCCACGAGACCAGAAATCTTGGATGCAGGCGCCGCGCGTAGGATTCCAGCGCCAGGTAGAGCACCCACGTCGCGGCGGCGTCGGCGAGCGACTTGCCGAGCGCAATGCTGAACAGCGCCCACTCGGCGAAGAGTGATGGGACGTGATGGCCGCCGAACACCCAGATCGCAAAACGTATGCAGAAGACGATCGCCGCCAGACGTATCGCGCCCTGCCGATCGCCGCGCCAGTGAACCAATTGCGTGCTACGAGAACGATCGTGATCGCGGCATCGCAATCAGCGTCATGACGCTGATCAGCCGGAACATCGCCGTGTTGAGTCGGCTGAAGGGCCGGACGGTCTGTGCCGCCGCCGCCGGATCCCAATACCGGATCCCAGGGCACGACCTGCTCGAAGTAGACCGGCCGCCCGCGATACGCGGCAGCTTCCACCCGCACGGGCATGTTCCCCCACTCGGCAGCGACGCCTGCCATGCCGCCCGCGCATCAGCCGCCACCGGGGGATTGCGTGTCGGCTCCACCGGGTGAAAGGCCGCCGGGTCGAGACCCGCTTCCGCGAAGAGCACGCGCCAATCCGGCGGCGCGTGATGCTCGCCGGGTGGTCCTGCGAGCTCCGGAGTGATCTGAAGCCAGAACAACCGACCACGCAAGTCAGTGGCGACCAGTGCGTCGTCGGCGTCAGCAGGCGGATCGTACAACTCCGCGCGCCCGTGCGGATTCGACGGCATCATCACGCCGACGCCTGGCGATACCAGAAATACACGTCCCACTGCCCCGGTTGCTTCAACGCGTTCCAGCGACCCGGGGATTGGTCAGAGCCGCGGATGTACGCGTCGATAGCTGTCGTTGACCCCCCCAAGAAGCTGGCGCGATCCAGCGCCGGGGCCTGATGGCCGACGCGTCCGGAGAATCTCCCGCGCGTTGTCCTCGAGCGCGGCGGGACTGCGCGGCCACTGCACCCAGCCCAGAACCGACGCGCGATCGGCGAGGAACATCACGACGCCGAGCATCGCGAGCGTCGCGGCCAACATGCCAAAGGCCCAGGCGGGATAGAGCGAGCCCTCGGGCCCGGACGCCGCGACGAGCTCGGGCACCGGCGTTTCACCGGCCTCGAGCGCCACGTCAATCGGGTCGCCGCCAGGCAACGAGGCGGCCACGGCACGCGCGGACGGCGGCCTGACCGTCGGGTCGCTTTCGAGGCACAAGAGGATAGTGCGCTCGATCCCGGGGTCGAGGCCCGGCACGAGGTACCCGGCTTTGCCGAGCGCGACTCCTGGTACGCCTGACGCAGCTCGTCGATCGTTCCAGGCCGGAACGCGCGCGTTCCCGTGAACAGCTCGTACGATGACCAGGCCGAGCGCGAAGATGTCGCTGCGCACGGTGACCTCGCGGCCTTCGAGCTGTTCCGGCGCCATGTAGGCAGGCGTGCCGGCGCGCACGTCGCCGCCGCTGTCGCCTCGCGATCGCCATCGCCAGCCCGAAGTCCGTGATGCGGACTCGGCCGCGGCCGTCCAGCATGACGTTCGCCGGCTTCAGGTCGCGATGGAGGACGCCGCGCTCGTGCGCCGCCGCGAGCGCCGGCGCACAGCTGCCGCGCGATGTCGAGCGCCTTTCTGCGGCGGGACCTGGCCGATGCGTTCGAGCGAGCGACGCGAGATCCTCGCCGTCGATGTACTCCGTCGTGAGGAAGGGCTGACCGTCGGCTCGCCGATGTCGTAGACGCGGCACACGTTCGGATGCGAGACCTGCCGCGCGATCGCTGACTTCGTCGTGAAGACGCGTCGAGCAGGCACGGGTCGCGCGCGCAGCCGCTGCCGGCAGGAACTTCAGCGCGACCTGCTGCCCGAGCCTCAGATCGTCGGCCCGATAGACCTCGCCCATGCCGCCGCGCCGAGCAAGCTGATGACCCGGTAGCGCCCCGCGAGAAGCGAGCCGGAAGGCAGCGGGCGGCGTGCACGCCGCTGCCGCTCGGCGATTCCGACCATCGAGAGCGCGCTGCAGGAACGTCGCCGGGCTCGAATCGAGAACGCCGCTCGACGCGTCGGCGTGAATCAGGCACTCCACATCCGCTCGCAGCGCAGGTTCATCGGCGCAGGAGGTGTCGAGCCAGCTGCTCCGCTCGGCAGGGGGCAGTTCCAGCGCCCGATCGAAGATCGGCTGAATGCGCCGCCAGCGTTCCGCGTCAACGGGCTGCATGAGCCGGCGATAGAATCCTGCGAAGACGAGCCGCTCGTGGCAACCGGGAATACGAACATCACGGCGCTGCTTGCGGCCTGGCGCGACGGCGATCCGAACGCCGTCGACCGGCTGATGCCGCTGGTCTACGACGAGCTCCACGCGATTGCGCATCGGCAGTTCGCGGGCCGCCGTGGGGATGGCACGCTGCAGACGACCGTCCTGCGTCCATGTGGCCTATCCTCAAGCTGCGAAGCTCTCCCGCCTCGCCCTCGAGGATCGGCGTCAGTTGTTTGCCGTCCGCGATGGCCATGGCAGCTGGCCGTCGACTACGGCGAAGGCAGGCGGCCGGAAGCGCGGGGGCGGAATGGCCTTCAGGTCGGTTGAGTGACGCGGAAATCCCTGCCGTGGAACGCGCGGCCGACATCGTCGCGCTCGACGAAGCGCTGGAACGCCTGGCGCGCCTGGACGAATGTGCTCAGCCGGATCGTCGAGCTGCGGTATTTCGCCGGCCTTTCGGTCGAAGAGACCGCGCAGGTCATTGGGATGCTCGGATCGAACCGTCAAACGCGACTGGCGCAAGGCGCGCGCGCTTCTCCATGCCGACCTCACGTCGCGGCGTCAGGGATGACGCCGCGATCCCTTCTACAGAGACAAACGCGGATTACGGTCGGAAGGGGACAGACGCGATGCGCTTCTGAATGTCCTTTGCGCGCTGGCTGTCGCGGAACTCGATGACGCGGAAGTCGGCGAGCGCCCGCGCGACGAACGGGTCCTCGCGGACGATCGCCTCGATCGCGCTCTCGGCTCGATCCGACGGCGATGATGATGCCACCGTCCCGCGGAATTTTTCGACCCGAGACGATGAAGTTGCCGGCGGCGTAGTACTTGTTCAGGAAGGCGACATGGGCCGCCATGTTCGCGTCAATCTCGCGCGAGCGGCGCCTTGTAGAGCGAGCTCGATGACGAACACGGCGCGTCACCCGAGCTCGGCCCGCGCCGCGGCCAGCTGTTTGCGCTGCGCCTTGGTCACGCGGGGATAGTGCAGATCCAGCGAGTCGAGCGCCTCGACCACGGCCGCCGCCACGACCAGCCGCGTGAACCACTTGTTGTCGGCGGGGACGACGTACCACGGGGCTTCGGGCGTCGCGGTCTCGCGGATCGTGTCCTCGTAGGCTTTCATGTACTCGCGCCAGTGCCGCCGTTCCAGGGCGTCGGCCGCCGAGAACTTCCAATTCTTCGACGGGTCGTCGATGCGCTCGAGGAAACGCTTTCGTTGTTCGCCGCGCGACACGTGGAGGAAGAATTTTCGGACGGCGATGCCGTTGCCGGTCAGATACTGCTCGAAGTTCCGGATCTCGCGGTAGCGCTGCTTCCAGATGGAACGCCCCACCAGCTCCGGAGGCAGATGCTGCCGTTCCAGGATCTCCGGATGCACACGGACGACCAGCGTTTCCTCGTAGTAGCTGCGGTTGAAGATGCCGATCCGGCCGCGCTCCGGCAGGCATTTCGCGCACCGCCACAGGTAGTCGTGGTCGAGCTCTTCGTTGGAGGGCGCCTTGAAGGCGTAGACCTGGCAGCCCTGCGGGTTGACGCCCGACATCACGTGCTTGATCGCGCCATCTTTGCCCGCCGCGTCCATCGCCTGAAAGATGAGCAGCAGCGCCCAGCGGTCCTGCGCGTACAGGCGGTCCTGCAGCGCGGCCAGCGCCTGCACGCCCTGTTGCAGGACCTTCTTCGCGCGCGGCTTGTCGTCGGCGCTGAAACTCAGGGTGTCGCCCGGGTCGACGTCCTTCAGATGGAATCCCCGGCCGTTGGTCACCCGGAAACGCCGCGCGAGCCGGCGCGCGTTCTTGATCAGCCTTTTGGGTTTCACGGAAGGAGTTTACGACGGGGCGGGGCAGGCGGGGCGGGTAGGGCAGGCGGGGCAGGTGGGTACCTGCACTGCCCTACCCGCCCCACCTGCCCTTGATGTCGCTACTGCCGTTGCCTGGAGGTCGTCGTCTGCCCGGTGCCAGTGGCTTCCTGCTCGAGGACGCGTGTCCCTTTCAGGCTGCCTTCCATCGACCGGTAGTTACCTTCGTGGCAGGCGTACTCGTAAATCGCCTCGTCGGTGCGCTGGAACGGGACCATCGCCGTCCACGGCTTGGTCCACACCGTCGGGTCGTTGACCGTAATCTCGTAGTTCAGCGTGTTCGGGCCGACGCGCGTGAAGCGCTCGATGAGGTGCAGGTTCTCGCGCGAGCCGCGGAACTCGCTCTTCGGCGAGAAGTTCTTCGACTCCACGACCAGCGTGTCGCCTTCCCAGCGTCCGCGCGGCTCGCCGTTCCAGTTCTGGATCTTCTTGTCCGGGAACGGACGATTGTCGAGCGGGATGATGCGCGCGTCGTGCGCCATCTCGCTCATGAAGACGACGTGCGTCGGCGTCTGGACGATCTGGTAGTAGCTGTTGTAGCCGGCGCCGAGTTTCGGCACGCCGAAGTTCACGCAGCGCTCGCCGACGCCGCGCTCCTCGGGGTTGTCGAGCCGGCGTCCGCGGCGCGCCTGCGCCGCAGCGGCCTGGCGATCGGTCGCTTCCTTCGTCATCGCCGGCAGCCGGCCGTCGGCCGGATCGGTCAGCAGCGCCGTCCGCCGATCCTCGACCGTCCGCTCCACCAGCCAGAAGTGGTTGTAGTTGCCGGTGCCGCTGTCGCTCGACTCCGGGTTCTTGATGCCGTTGAGCGCGTTCTCGACGATCTGGTCGCCGAACTGCGCGTCGCCGCCTTCTTCGGTGACCTGCGCGACGAGCTTTTTCAGATTCTCCAGCTCGGCGTCGGTCAGCGTGGTCTTGTTCTTCCACGCTTCAGGCCGCTGGAGCGGCGTGACGCTGTTGTTGCTCCAGTTGCCTTGCAGGTCCGGTTTGCCGTCCGGCGTCCGAGGAACAGCGGAACAGCCGACGGCTTCGGCGGAAGAGCCGACTGGCCTGCCACCGTGCTGGCCATCAGGCCGGCCACCGCCGCGGCAATCGCGAAAGCACTGAGATGACGGAGGACGCGAGAAGACATTTCCAACCCTCCCTGACCGGGATTATAAGGGTGCCGGACTCCGGTGACCTGGCGATTTTTTGCGCTGAGTCCCCCGGGCCTCCTGCTGGCCGTGCTCTGGGCGGCCCTGCCGAGCCGGACGGCGAATGTGTGCAATTTGGCGCGAAAGAGCTTTGCGCGGGGTCCTCTTTTCGCCTATTCGGTCCCGGCGGAGCTGGAATTCCGCCTTCCCTTCGAAGGAACCGTGGTGTGACGGCCGAGGAATTTGTCCGCGTTGGCGCCGCGCGTGCTCAGGTTCGCGCTGACGAGGCGTGACGCGCAGCCGAGTCGATATAATAGAGGACCGTTCTTTTTGTCTCCGGAGGTTGGGTATGAGAAGTGACCGGACGTCTCGGCAGTTCGTCGGCGTGGTTGCCGCGCTGTGTATGGCCGGCTCGGCACTCGTGGCCGGGCAGTCGAAGCCGTCGTCGGCTCTTCCGCCGAAGCCGTCGGCTGTTCCCCGGACGCCGGACGGCAAGCCCGATCTGCAGGGCGTCTGGGACTTCCGGACGATCACGCCCATGGAGCGGCCGAAGGAGCTGGCCAACAAGGCCACGCTGACCGAGGCAGAGGCGCGCCAGTGGGAGATCGACAATCGCCGGAACCAGGACAACCGCGAGAAAGGGAACGCGCGCGTCGTTAACGGGCAGCAGTCGACCCAGGACGTCGAGCGCGCCTACAACGATTTTTGGTGGGACTTCGGCACCAACGCGGTGAAGACCCGCCGCACCTCGCTCGTCGTCGATCCGCCGGATGGCCGGATTCCGCCGCTGACCGACGCGGCGCAGAAGCGTGCTGCCGAGCGACGCACGTTGGGGGAGCGTCTCGCCGAGGGTCCGGAGGATCGCAACATCGGCGAGCGCTGCATCCTCGGCTTCAACGCCGGGCCGCCGATGCTGCCCAGCGCGTACAACAACAACGTGCAGATCGTCCAGACCAAGGACACGTCCTCATCCACAACGAGATGGTGCACAACGCGCGCGTCGTGCCGCTCGTCTCGAAGACGACGCCGAACGTGCCGACCTGGAACGGCCACTCCCGCGCGCACTGGGAGGGCGATACGCTCGTCGTCGAGACGAAGGGATTCCTCGGCCAGACGTCATTCCAGAATTCGAGCGAGAAGCTCCAGCTCGTCGAGCGCTTCACGCGCACCGACGCCGACACGCTGATCTATCGCTTCACGGTCAACGACCCGACGACCTGGACCAAGCCGTGGACGGCCGAAGTGCCGATGACCCGGTCGAACGAGTTGATGTACGAGTACGCCTGCCACGAGGCGAACTACGGCATGGAGAACCTGCTCAAGGGCGCGCGGTACCTCGAGAAGGAAGGCGCCACGCCAGACGACCAGCTCGCGCCAGCCATAGTAGGGCGGACCTTCGGTCAGCGGACCTCAGGTCCGCCGCTCGCAAGGCGGGCCTAAAAGGCCCGCCCTACAACAACCGGCGCTCGTGATACCTTGTGTCGCTCGCGACGACAGGAGGTCATCATGAGCGCCAGAACTCTTCCCATCACTTTCACGATTGCCGCCGTCCTGGGCGCGCCGCTCGCGGCCGGCGCCCAGGCCGTGGTCGAACCGCCGGGAGCGCGCCGCGTCGCTCCGCTCGCCGCGCCGCGCATCGCTCCGCTCGCCGACGCAGAACTCACCGACGCCCACAAGGCGATCGTCGCGCGCTTCACGCGCGATGGTCAGCGCCAACAACGCGCTCAGGACCTTGCTGCGCGTGCCCGAGCTGGCCGAGGCGGTGATGCCGTACACCACCTACCTCACGAACGAGACGTCGATCTCGCCGCGGCATCGGGAGCTCCTGATCCTGCGCATCGCCTGGCTCTACGGGAACGAGAACCTGTGGGCCGAACACGCGCCGCGCGCCCGCGTCTACGGACTGGACGACGCGGCGATTCGCCGGATCGCCGAAGGTCCCGATGCGTCCGGCTGGGAGCGGTTCGATGCGACGCTGCTGCGCCTGGCGGATCAGCAGTTCCGCAACTCGTCGACGACCAACGCCACGTGGAAGGCGCTTTCGGAACGCTACGACCTCTTCAACATCGTCGATGCGATCGAGACGGTGAACCACTTCACCACGCTGTCCATCTACTACAACTCGCTCGGGATCCAGCCGGATGCCGATCTGAAGGATCGGCTGCCCGCCGACGTGCCGTACAAGATCACCGTGCCGGCGCGGGAGCCGGCGCTGACCGTCGCGCGGATCTCGCCCAACCAGGGACGCGGCATCGCCGTCGGCCGCACGTTCGGGCGCTACCCGCTGCTCAATCAGCGCTGGAGCCCGCGGCAGAATTTCATCCTGCGCACGCCGCTGCTGACGCCGCAGCAGCGCGAGATGCTCATCCTGCGCATGGGCTGGAACTGCCAGTCCGAGTACGAATGGGCGAAGCACGTCGGCAGCGTCGGCCGCGCGCGCGAAATCGGCCTCGATCCGGTCAAGATTGCGGAAGGCGCCGATTCGCCGGCATGGCCGGCGTTCGAGAAGCACATCCTCCGCACCGCGGACGACCTGTATCGGGACGGTCGCGTGTCGGATGCGACGTGGCGCGGCCTGGCGGAGCAGTTCAAGCCGGAGCAGATCATGGCGGCGATCTACTCTTCGAGCGTCTATCGCGCGATTTCGATGTCGCTCAACGCGTACGGCGTCCAGTTGGACGATCCGAACGATGAACGGCTGCCGAAACTGACAGGAGGGCGAAGTGGCCAATGAAGTGCAGTTCGATCGCCGCACGATCCTGACGTTTGCGTTCGGCGGACCGACCGCCGTCACGCTGGCGGCCGGCGTGTTCGACGAGGCCGTCGCGGCGCAGGGCGCGACGCGTGCGCCCGCGCGAACCGTCCGCCGCATCGTGACCGCACACAACGCGGAAGGCAAATCGTTCATCGCGGTCGACGACAGCGTCCCGATGGCCGACATCTGGCGCACCCAGCCGGAGAAACCGATCGGCACGGTGCCGGGGACGAGAAGCTGCTCGTCGGCCGCGCCACCGGCGAAACACGGTTCTTCCTCGCCGCGATTCCGCCGTCTGGCGATCCGAAGCCGACCTGCAGAACCGGCTCGGATTTCATCGAACCGGCGGCATCGCCTACTGCTACATCCTCAACGGCGAGCTCGTGTTCCTGGTCGACACGCAGGAGGTCCGCGTCCGAGCCGGCGATCTCGTCGTGGAGCGGAACACGATGCACTCGTGGCGCAACGAGGGGACCGAGCCGGTGACGATGGCGATCACGGTCGTCACAGCGGTCGCCTGACAGTTGGTGGGCTATTCCCAGGTGGCAGTTGCGTTGACGCACCTGCGCCGCGAATCCGGCTCCGCTCGCCGGACCGCGCTGCGATGGCGGCGGCGGCCGCTGGCCGGCCAGGTCCGTGACCTGGCCTGGCGCCCCGAGCCTTCTCGCGCGGTCACGCGATCACGAACGGCGAGCTCCGAACGGCTTCGCGTCACAGCTGCGTCAACACAACCTCATTAACTTACCAACTCTGACTCACCAACTGTGTCTGAGGTTCTGCATGTAGCGGGCCGCGAGATTACGATCTCGAACCCGGAGAAGGTCCTGTTCCCGCAGGCGGGCCACACCAAGCTGGATCTCGCGCGGTACTATCTGGCGGTGGCCGAAGGGGCGCTCGGCGGATCCGGCGGCCGCCCGAACGTCCTCGTCCGCTACCCGAACGGCATCGACGGCGAGTTCTTCTATCAGAAGCGGGCGCCGCAGTCGCGCCCGCCGTGGATCGAGGTGGTGACGCTGCGCTTTCCGTCGGGGCGCAGCGCCGAGGAAGTCGTTCCGCGCGACGCCGCGGCGCTCGTCTGGATGGCCAACCTCGCCTGCCTCGAGCTGCATCCGCATCCGGTCCGCGCCGAGGATCTCGACCACCCGGACGAACTGCGCGTCGATCTCGATCCGATTCCCGGCGTCACCTGGGAACAGGTCCGCAGCGTCGCGCGCGAAGTCGAAGCGGCGCTCGCCGACTTCGGCCTGCGCGGCTGGCCGAAGACATCCGGCTCGCGCGGCTTGCACGTCTACGTGCGGATCGAGCGGCGCTGGACGTTCGCCGAGGTGCGGCGCGCCGCGCTGGCGTTCGCGCGCGAGGTGGAGCGGCGGGCGCCGAACATGGCGACCAGCAAGTGGTGGAAGGAAGAGCGCCAGGGCGTGTTTCTCGACTACAACCAGAACGCGAAGGACCGGACGATTGCCGGCGCGTATTCGGTCCGCCCGACGCCGGACGCCCGCGTCTCCGCGCCGCTCACCTGGGACGAGGTGCCGTCGTGCGACCCGCACGACTTCACGCTGGCGACCATGCCGCGGCGGTTCGAGGAGGCGGGCGACGTGCACGCCGGCATGGACGAGCGCGCGTATTCAATCGAGCGCCTGCTCGAACTGGCCGATCGCCACGAGCGCGAAGGGCTCGGCGACGCGCCGTGGCCGCCGCACTACCGCAAGCAGGCCGGCGAGCCGGCGCGGGTGCAGCCGTCGCGCCGGCGTCAGCCGAAGCACCCGCTGATCGAGGTCGCGCGCGCCGAGCGCAAGGCCGACGCGCTGGCGCGGCTCGAGGAGTGGAAAGCGCGCCATCCCGAGGCCGCCGCGCACCTCGAGCCGGCCGACGTCCTCGTCGACGCGATGCGCGGCCGCTTCCACACCTGGACCAGGATCCGCATCAACCTGCAGCACGTGCCCGAAGCGCTGCGTCCGGCGCAGGAGCCGATCGAATCCGATCCCACCATCGCCGGCTGGCCCGCCGACGCCAAGCCGCCCCGGAAACGGCAATCGTAGCGTCCGCCTTCAGGCGGACGCTGCGCCAAATACTTTCTCGAGCTCGTACGGTGTTGTGACCTCGAGCTGGTCGTGGCGGCACTCGTGCGGCGGCTTGTACAAGTAACCACCTACCTCGCCGACCAGTTCAGCAGCACCGTAATCGGCGTTAATCCGCCTTCGACGGTCGGCATCGTCACCAGGAACCGTTCGCCGTCAGCGGTGACGTCCCAGTACCCGTCCTGAGGCAGAGTAAACAACGGCTGCGGCGGGCCTGGACGCACGTGCCCGGCGTCGGAGGCGAAGTCAACCGCCATGATGACGCCGTCGAGGCTCTGGAAGATCAGCTCCCGCCCTTCACGGCGCCACCGCGCCAACCGGCCGCCGTCCGTGGACACGAGCGTGGCGCCGCCCGGCTCCGACCCGATGGCTGCCGCATTGAACGGTCGCACGTAGATCTCCGGGCGTCCGGAGACGTTCGACGTGTACGCAAACCACTTCATATCCGGCGAGAACTCGGCGCCGAGTTCGTTGAACGGGGTCTGTACCATTGGCACGGGCTTCCGTTCGCCCTCGAGGGGAAGCAGCCAGATGTCCGACGCCGTCCGCGGATCGATTGCCTGGAACAGCACGAACCTGCCATCACGCGACCAGCTGGTGGCCAGGTTCGCCAGGCCCGACTTGAACAGCAACTCCTCCGCGCCGGCGTCAGTGGACGACGTGACGTACAGATCGGCGGTCCCCGATCGCCTCGAATTGAACACGATGCGGTCGCCGCTCCGCGACCAGACGGGAAATCGATCGACCGCGGCGTCGGAGGTCAGGCGCTGCGAGACCCCGCGAACGACGTCGACAATCCAGATGTCGATGTTGCCGAGGCCGCTGTCAGCTGGACCAACCTGAATCACGGCGGCCCGCGTGCCGTCGGGTGAGAGCCAGACGCCGTCATAGGCACTCGGGCCGCCAACGACGCCGATCGGCTTGCCCTTGCGGTCCACCCAGGTCAGCTGAGACTCGCGTCCGCCCGAGACTCGGGCCCCGCTGCGGTACGCCAGGACGCCGGCTCCTGCCGAGAAGAACCCGAGCGAGCCGAAGTTCCCGACGCCATCCGCGACCGGCACGGGCTCCGCTGTAAACGCGAGCCGCTCGGGGTCAAACGGGTGCGCGACCAGCGCCGCCTGGCGAAGGTACACCAGCGCGCCCGGTCCTCGATCCGAAGGCAGGAACATCGCGTGGGACGACGCCAGAAGCCGCATCTGCTCCTGTTCTTCAGGTTTCTTGTCGATCGAACCCACGAAGAGTCCGGAGAGCGACGGGTCGGCACTGATGCGCAAGTACAGGAAGTGGCGTCCATCGGGCAGAAAAGCGGGGATGCCGTGCGCCATCTCACGTCGCGAGGCATCGAGCACCGTGAGCGGCGACGCGGGTCCACCCGACTCACGAATGAGACGCATCGCGCCCGCTCGAAATCCTCCCACCACCATCAGCCGTTCGGACTCCACGTCAGTCGATCCAAGCGCGTCCGCCGACTCGGCTTCATAAATCGTCAGGACCGGTCCGCCGTCGATGGCGGCGCGTTTCAACGTGCGGCCAGTGACGAACGCGAGGTACCGACCGTCTGGCGACCAGGACGCGCTCCGCGCGCCTTCGGTGCCGGCGACCGGGCGCGACTCGAGCAACGCCAGGTCGCGCACCCACACGCGGACGACGTCATCAGGCCCTTTCGCGGTAAAGGCGGTCCGCCGGCCGTCGGGAGACACCGCCAGAAAGGTTTCGAACGTGTGCTTCGCGGGCGGGGGAATCTGGAAGCTCACTGCTTCGGGAACGGGCGGCGCCTCGCGCAGGTGCACCAGCGCCAGGACACCAGCGGTGACCGCGAGCGCCGCGCTCAGGCTCCAGGGCAGCCAGTGACGTTTCGGGCGGGGTGCGGATGGCGAGGGTTCGTCGAGCTGTCGGCGCCAATCCCCGATGTCGCGCAGGCGCTTCTTCGGGTCCTTCTCCAGACAGCTTCGGAGCAGCCGGCGCAGTTCCGCGGGGACCGGGGTCCAGTCCGGTTCCGACTTCATCACGCCCGCCAGCGACTCCGAGACGGTCTCCGCGTCGAACGGGCGACGTCCCGTCACCATCTCGTACAGCACGACGCCGAAGGCCCAGATGTCGGCGCGCTTGTCGACCGGCTTGCCGCGCGCCTGTTCGGGCGACATGTACGCGGCCGTGCCGAGAATCACGCCCTGGTGCGTCATTGCGGGCGTCGTGATGGTCGGCGCCGAGACGGTATCGAACAACGTGGCCGGCGGCGCCAGGGCCTTGGCCAGGCCGAAATCGAGGACTTTGACGGCACCGTCCTGGCGCAGGCGGATGTTGGACGGCTTCAGGTCCCGATGGATGATGCCGATCTCGTGCGCCGCCTCGAGCGCTTCGGCAATCTCGCCCGCGATGTCGAGTGCGTCGTCCACCGGGATCGGCCCGCGCGAGATTCGGGACGACAGGTCCTCGCCCTCGACGAACTCCATCACGAGCGCCGGCCGGTCCTCGACGCCGTAGATCTGGGCGATGTTCGGGTGATTGAGCGCGGCGAGCGTCTTCGCCTCCCGCTCGAATCGCGCGAGGCGCTCGGGATCCTGCGCGAGCGCGTCCGGCAGCACCTTGATGGCGACGCTCGCGATCGAGGCGGGTGTCGCGGCGCGCGATACACCTCGCCCATCCCGCCGGCGCCAACCGCGCCGACGATCTCGTACGGGCCCAGGCGATCGCCGGTCCGGAAGCTCATGACGGTCGGTCGGGAGTCCGGATGGTAGCACGCGGCTAGGGCTGCGCCGGAGCCGCTTGCCGTCACGCCGACGTCCATAGCCACGAAAACACGAAAACGCGAAAGATCAAAAACCGGGTTGCAGCAGCCGGCACACTTGAATCACCTTGCCGACATCTCGACGATCGCAGAACATAAGCCGTCAATGTTGACGGCGGGGACTCGCATCGGGCCGTACGAAATCGTCGCGAAGCTGGGCGAGGGCGGCATGGGGATGGTGTACCGCGCCGCCGACACGAAGCTCGGTCGCGATGTCGCCCTGAAGATTCTCCCGGCATCGGTGACCGTGGATCCCGAACGGCTCTCACGGTTCGATCGCGAAGCGCGAACGCTCGCCTTGCTGAACCATCCCCACATCGCGCAGATCTACGGAATCGAAGTCCTCCCTGCCGACACCAGCGGACCTCGGAGCGCGCTCGTGATGGAGCTCGTCGAAGGTGAGGACCTCGCGCAACGGATCGCGCGCGGTCCCCTGCCGCCCGACGAAGCACTGGAGATCGCGCGGCAGATTGCTGACGCCCTGTCGGCTGCGCACGATCAGCGGATCGTCCATCGTGACCTCAAGCCGGCGAACATCCGGATCAGGCGCGACGGCGCGGTGAAGGTGCTGGACTTCGGTCTCGCGAAGGCGATCGAAGCCGGATCGGACACGGCCGCGGCCGCGACGTTGACGAGTCCGCTACCGATGACCGGTGTGGGCACGATCGTCGGCACCGCCGCCTACATGAGCCCCGAACAGGCGCGCGGCCGCAGCGTCGATCGGCGTGCCGACGTCTGGGCGTTCGGATGTGTGCTCTATGAGATGCTCGCTGGACGCCGGCCTTTCGATGGGAACGAGGTCACCGATGTCCTGGCGGCGGTGGTGAGAGACGCACCGGCGTTCGATGCGCTGCCGCCAGAAGTCCCGCCGCCGATCCGTCGTCTGCTGCGGAGGTGCCTGGAAAAGGACGTCTCCAAGCGCCTCGACTCGATGCGCGACGCGCGTCTCGAAATCGATGAGTCGAATGAGGTGGCCGCGTCGAACTCGATCGAACAGCGCCGATTCCCCGTGCTGCTGACGGCAACCGCGCTGCTGGCGATCCCCGGCCTCGTATTCCTCGGGTACCTGCTCGGGCATCAATCCGCCACGCCGGCGGCGCCGCCTGTTCATGCCAACGTGAGCCTCGATCCTGCCGAGAAACTCGGCCCGCCGGGTGCGTTCGACCGGCCCTCACGCCGGGCGTTTGTCGTCACCTCGGACGGCAGGCGCATCGTCTTCGCCGGCGCGGCCGGCGCAACCACGCAGTTGTACGTGCGGTCGCTCGATGCCCGCCAGGCAAACGCCATCCCAGGTACCGCAGGCGCGCACACGCCTTTCCTGTCGCCCGACAACCAGTGGGTCGGCTTTCTGGCCGACGGCGTCATCCGCAAGGTCCCGATTGCGGGTGGACCGGTCGTGACGGTTGCCGATCTCAAATCGACCGACCGCGTCACGGCCTCTGCGCTCATCGCGCCGGGAACAGATTTCTACGGCGCCAGCTGGAGCGACGACGGCACCATGGTGTTCGGGCGATACCTCGACGGGTTGTGGCAGGTGCCCGCCGCAGGCGGAACCCCTTCGCGCCTGACGACGGCGTCGAGCAGCCCGCACCGGCTTCCTCATCACTTGCCAGATGGACGTGGTCTGCTGCTGACGCTGAGCGACTTTCGGAGCGATGTCGCCGTGCTGCCGCGGGACGCGACCGAGCCGCGCCTTCTGATCGAGTCGGCGACCGACGGGCGCTACGTCGAACCATCGCATATTGTCTTCGCGCGCGAAGGCTTGTTGATGGCCGTGCCGTTCGATCTCGATCGACTGGCGGTGACGGGAACTCCGTTCGCACTCGAAGAGGACATCATGGTGGCGGATGGAAGCGGCGCACCCGCGTCGAACTCCGGCGCTGCGCAATTTGATGTCACGCGATCGGGCACGTTGGTGTTCGCCACGGGCGGGCTGTACCCTGCAGAACCGACACGAGTCGTGTGGGTCGATCGGTCCGGCCACGTCGAAGCGATTCACACGGCGATGGGAGCCTTCACGCGGCCGCGGCTGTCGCCAGACGGTCGCCGCGTTCGCCGTGTCGCTGCGGGCGGCATCGTCGACCGAACCGGCGGGCATTTACATCGGCGATCTCGTCCGCAACGCGCTGACGCCGCTGACCAGGACGAAAGAGTGGGGCCCGATGTGGTCTGCTGACGGCACGCAGATCCTGTTCCGGCAGGAGGACGGGATGGGACGCGTGCGCGCCGACGGATCCGCGCCGATCGAACGTCTGCACGGCGGCAATGCCTACCCGCATTCCATCACGCGCGATGGCGCGACGCTGCTGTTTCAAATGCCCAGTTCCGACTCGGGATCGAATATCTGGATGATGTCGCTCGGTGGCGATCGTGCCTCGCGTCCGCTGTTGAACTCACCGGCGAACGAATCGTGGGCAGAGCTGTCACCTGACGGCAAGTGGCTCGCGTACGGATCGGACTCGTCGGGACGCTTCGAGGTGTACGTGCAGCCGTTTCCGGGGCCGGGGCAACGCGAGCAGATCTCGTACGGCGGCGGCGATTCGCCGCTGTGGAGCCGAAATGGCCGCGAGTTGTTCTTCATGACACGCGGCGATCAGCCGGGCACCATTCGCGTCAACGCCGTCGACGTCACACCCGGCAGCGCGTTCACCTCCGGAAAGCCCCGTGTCCTGTTTCAAGGCCGGTTCGGACGAACCGGTGGGCCGACAGCGTATGACGTGTCGCCCGACGGCAGCCGGTTTCTGATGACTGAGCTCCTCGAGCCGCCCAGGCAGCCGGTCACGCGGTTGCGCGTCGTCCTCAACTGGCACGAGGAGCTCCGCCGCGCGCAAAATCTGAGCAAGTAATTTCGGTGCCGTCTGCGGTCGTGAGGATGGTCGGCCATGTACGCGACATCGTGCGCCAGCTCGATCCGCGCGCTTCACTCGAAAACGTGGCGACGATGGATCAGATCATCTCGAATCGGATGACCCGTCCTCGAATGTACGCGGTGCTGCTCGGGGTGTTCGCGGCGATTGCCGTCGCGCTCGCCGCGGCTGGCATCTACGCCGTGATGGCGTATTCCGTCGCCCAGCGCACGCGGGAAATCGGTATCCGAATGGCGCTCGGTGCGCGGTCGAGTGCGGTGCTCGGCCTGGTCATGGGCCAGAGCGCCCGCTGTCGGTCGCCGGCGTGGTCATCGGCCTCGCGGGAGCGATCTGGACCACGCGATATCTCCAGGGACTGCTGTTCGGCCTGACCCCGCTGGATCCCGCGACGTTCGTCGTCGTGGCACTGCTGTTTCTGGCCGTCGCGACCGCGGCTGCCTATGTCCCGGCGCGTCGCGCGACGACGGTCGATCCGTCGGCGGCGTTACGCGCTGAGTGAGCGTCTTCGGCCGGCTGCCCGGTGGCGCGAATGCGCGAAGCTGCTCGTCGCACACCCTGAGCGTGGACCGGGCTGGTGTAGAAACCGGCGGCAACGACCGATATCGTGATTCGAGCACCGGAACCACGCTTCGGGACCCGGTCTACCGCAGGCGCGTCAGGGTGCGGGAGCCTGTGGAAAACGTAGACATCATGGACGACGACCGGCGAACGACCCAAGCCCAAGCCGACGGCGAAACGCTGAGGACCTTCCTCGATCGCGGCCCCATCGTCGCGTTCATCAGGGACGACTGCGGCCGCTACGTCTACGTCAACCCCGCCATGGAGCAGCAATTCGGTGTGCTCGCGGCGGATCTCGAGGGCGTGAGGGCGGGGCCGGGATGCCTGAGCACCTGGCGCGCATCATCCGTGATCACGATCCGCAGCTGCTGGCAGTCGGACTGCCGGTCGAGATGATTGCCGCCGTGCCACAGGCGGACGGCTCGGCGCAGTACTGGAAGATCGTGCGATTCCCGTTCGCCGCGCCGGCCGGCGCCCGGCTTCGTCGGTGGCATCGCGGTGAACGTCACCGACCTGCAACAGGCGCAGGCGCAGCTGGCTGAAAGCGAGCGGCGCTACCGGCATCTCGTCGAGAACGGGCAGGGGCTGATCTGCACGCACGACATGGAGGGACGCCTCCTGACCGTCAATCAGGCCGCCCTTACCCTGACCGGCTACACCGCCGACCAGGTAATCGGGCGCAATCTCCGCGACATGCTGATCCCGATCTCGCGCCAGGTGTTCTCGCTGTACCTCGAGCGGATGGAGCACGCCGGCAGCGACGACGGCATGATGTACGTGCAGGCGGCCGACGGCCGACAGCTGGCGTGGAAGTACCGTAACGTCCGCATCGACGAACCCGGCAAGCCCTCCTACGTCCTGGGCCACGCTCAGGACGTCACCGAGCTCCGCGAGGCCGAGCAGCAGCTGCGCCAGCTCGCGATGACCGACGACCTCACGGGGCTGCTCAACCGCCGCGGCTTGCTCGTCAACGGCTCGCGCGTGCTGCGGGACGCCGTGGCGCATGGAAAAGGCGCCGCCGTGTTCTACGTGGACATCGATGGGCTGAAAGCCATCAACGACGACCACGGGCACGACGCCGGGTCGATGCTGATCGTCGCGGCGGCCGAAGCGATGAAGAACTCGTTCCGCGCTGCCGACGTCCTCGCCCGATGGGTGGCGACGAGTTCGTCGCGCTCGGTGATCGTCCCGCCCGACGACGTCGCGACGATCACCAACCGCCTGAAGTGGCACGTCGACAGGTTCAACGCCAGTTCAGCGCTGCCCTACTCGCTGTCGATGAGCGTCGGCGTGTCCCGCCTCCACCGGGCGACGCGCACGACGCTCGAAGCGCTGGTCAACGAGGCGGACACGGCCATGTATCGCCACAAGCGGTCTGGACTCGGCGCCTCGGCTTCCGAACCCGTCCGCTGAAGTCGGGCGACCGCGAATCCAGGATCCCGTGCTACGACCTCGCGCCGAAGACTTTTTCGAGCTCGTACGGTGTCGTGACTTCGAGCTGATCGTAGCGGCAGTCGCGCGGTGGCTTGTCGGGACGCCAGCGCTGGAACACCGCCGCGTGGCGGAACCGATCGCCCTGCATGTGGTCGTACTTCACCTCGCACACCCGCTCGATGCGCAGCGGCTCCCACGACAGATCCTTGCCGGCGCTCCAGCGGCTCTGACCGCCGGGCATGCGCGTGGTCTCGTGCTGCGCGGCGTCGGCCCATTCCTTCCACGGATGGTCCTCGAGCGCCCGCTCGCGCAGCGGCGCGAGCTCCTGCGGCCAGCGCCTTCCGTACCGCCAGCGTGAACGACGAGGTGACCCCGACGTGGTGCAGCCGGCCGCCATCGTCGAAGAGGCCGAGCAGCAGCGATCCGATGAGCGTTCCGGGTCCGTTCTTGTGCCAGCGGAAGCCGGCGACGACGCAGTCGGCCGTGCGGGCGTGCTTGACCTTGATCATCGCGCGCTTGCCGGGCTCGTAGATGCCCTGTTCCGGCTTCACCATCACGCCGTCGAGGCCGGCGCCCTCGAAGCGCGTCAGCCAGTCGGCGGCCACGCGCGCGATCGCGCGTCATCGGCGTGAGGTGGATCGGCGGCGCGGCGTCGGCCAGCGCCAGCTCGAGGCGGCGCCGTCGTTCGACATGCGGGCGGTCGCGCAGATCCTCGCCGTCGATCGCGAGCAGGTCGAAGGCGACGAACGACGAGGGGCTCGCCTGCGCGAGCTTCGCGACGCGTGAAGCGGCCGGGTGCAGCCGCAGCTGCAGCGCGTCGAAGTCGAGGCCGTGCGGCGTCGCGATCACGATCTCGCCGTCGACGACGCAGTCGGACGGGAAGGCCGGCCAGGAGCGCGTCGTGCAGCTCGGGGAAATAGCGGTCGAGCGGCCGCAGGTCGCGGCTCTGGATGTAGAGCTCCGGGCCGCGCCGGAAGACGATGGCGCGGAAGCCGTCCCACTTGGGCTCGTAGAGAAACGGGCCCTCCTCGGGCAGGCCTTCGGCCAGCTTGGCGAGCATGGGTTCGATGGGCGGTGCGATCGAGAAGGCGGCGTCGGCCATCCGGCTCATAATACGCGCGAGGAAACCATGACCCGCATCTACACCATCGCACTGGTGCTCACTTACGCCGCGATTCAATCACCCGCAGCGGTGGGACGGTGCGACCTCGCGGCATTCACGACGTTGAACAGCAGCTCGGTGACGATCCGGGCGGCGGAGCGTGTGGACGATGCCCGGCCTGAAAGGCCGGGCCTACAAAGCTCACGTACGGCGGCCCGCTGTCGCGTGGAAGCCAGCGTGTCGGCGGCCCGGGATCGCTCATCAACTTCGAGGTCTGGATTCCGGATAGCTGGAACCGCAAGCTCGTCGTGACGGGGAACGGCGGGTACGGCAATACGCCGAGCACGCGAGACATGGTGCGAGCGGTGGCGGCCGGATACGCGGCGATCGGCGGCGACACCGGCCACCAGACGCCCACGCCAGACGACCTGCTCTGGGGCGCGGGCCACCCGGAGCGGATTGCCGATTGGGGCTCGCGGTCGATTCATGCCATCACCGCACCGGGCCGGCGCATCGTCGAACTGGCCGGCGGCGAGTCGGTGCGGCGCGCGTACTTCGACGGCTGCTCGACCGGCGGGCACCAGGCGTACGCCGAGATTCAACGGTACCCGCAGGATTTCGACGGCGTCGTCGCCGGCGCGCCGGGCAACAACCGCGTCCGGCTGAACGCCGGGTTCCTCTGGCAGTTCCTCGCCAATCGCCGCCGCGGCGACAACGCAGCGACGATCATTCCCGCCATCGAAGCTCCCGATGATCACGAAGGCGATTGTCGCGGCGTGTGATGCCGACGACGGCGTGACCGACGGCGTCGTCGACGATCCCCGCTCCTGCCGCTTCGATCCCGCCGCGCTGCAATGCAAGGCGGGCGACGAGCCGGGCTGCCTGACGAGCGAGCAGGTCGGCGCGCTCAACAAGATGTACGCCGGCGCGAAGAATCCGCGGACCGGCGAACAGATCTATCCAGGCTGGCCGAAGAGCAGCGAAGCGCTCACCGTGTCGGCGAACGGCCAAGCCGCAGTCGGGCTGGCAGCAGTACTGGGGAACGTCGGAACCGACGCGCGTCAATTTCTGGCGGCAGTGGGTGTTCGCCAACCCGGCGTGGGACTGGTGGTCGTTCGATTTCGATCGGCATCTCACCGAAGCCGACGAGAAGATCGGCCGCCTCGTCGATCAGGTGAATCCCGATTTGAGCGCGTTCAAGACACGCGGCGGCAAGGCGATTGTCTATCAGGGCTGGCAGGATCCGGTCGTGAACGCGCTCGATACGATCGCCTACTACGAGCGCGTGCGCGCGAAGCAGGGATCCCAGCAGGAGACCGATCGCTTCTTCCGGCTGTTCATGGTGCCGGGCATGGGCCACTGCTCGGGTGGCCCTGGCGCAACAAGTTTCGACGCCGTGACCGCGCTCGATGCCTGGGTTGAAAAGGGTGTGCCGCCCGATCGGATTCTTGCGTCGCGCGTCGTCGACGGCAAAGTCGTCCGCACGCGGCCGCTCTGTCCGTTTCCGCAGAAGGCCGTTTACGTCGGCAGCGGCAGCACGGACGATGCGGCGAACTTCGTCTGCCGCTCAGGCTTGTAGGCCGACCTCTTTAGGGTCGGCTGAGACCTTCAATCCTTCGATCAATTCGCACGCGCGGGTGACGGCCGCGTCCCCGTCGACGCGCGAGGCATAGTCGCGGCATCGCACGCGCACGTCGGCGCTACCGAGAATGGCGCGGATCGCCTCGACCACGCGGTCGGCGCGATACCGCGGTCTGCGGGAATGCCGCGGCCGAGCCCGAGCTGTTCGATGCGCAAGGCGTTGTCGAACTGATCGTGGCCGTTCGGCACCACCAGGTGCGGGATCCCCGCCTTGATGGTCTGCGCCAGCGTGCCGATGCCGCCGTGATAGACGAGCATCGCCGCGTGCGGCAGCAGGCCGCTGAACGGCAGGTAGCCGAAGGTCTTCACGTCGGGCGGCAGATCCGCGGGAACCTGCTCCGGGAAGTTCGTGACCAGCATCGCGCGCACGCCGAGGGCGCGCACCGCTTCGACCGATTCCTGGAAATAGCGGTGCATGGTCGCTCCGGCCGATCCCGGCGTGAACACGACCGGCGGCGCGCCGGCCGCGAGAAACTCGAGCGCGTCCGCCGGAAGGGCCGTGCTCCCGCTGTCCCACAGCGGGAAGCCGACGAGATGTGTGCGCGGCGGCCAGTCCGGCTGGGGGCTCGCGAACCAGTCGGGAAAGAACCCGATGACGAGCTGCGTCGAGTGCAGCCAGCGATGCATGAGCCGATCGACCGGCGGCAGGCCGAGCGACGCGCGGAACTCGTTGACGGGGTTCTTGAGCGCGCGATCGATCAGGAACCAGTCCGCGAAGCGGAAGAACGCGCGCTTGAACCACATCGGCTGCGCCGCCGAGATCCGGATGTTGCCGGCCATGCCCTGGTCGACCAGGCTGCGGATGATGCTCGGTTGCAGGTGGACGGTCGCCATCGGCCACGCCGAGCCGCTCCTGCGCGATGCGCGCGCCGAACGCGATGCCGGACGAGACGACGACCGTGCTCGGCGTCGGCGTGCCGCTCGATGTGGCGGTACACCTCGGGCATCGCCGGCAGGATCGCCCGCCGCGCGACGACCTCGAACCCTTTGCGCGGGTGCCAGAGATCCGGATCCGCGATCGTCGCGCGCGCATCGTCGAGCGTGCCCACCGGGAGGAATCCGAGCCCCTGCTGTTCGATCAGCTCTTGAAAGAGCGGATTGGTGAGGACGGTGGCCCGATGGCCGCGCTGCTGGAGCGCGAGCCCGAGGGCAATGACTGGATGGACGTCGCCGGCGCTGCCGATGGTCGGCAGCAGCAGCTTGAGACGTCTCGTCGCATTCACCGGGTTGGGCCGTCCGCTGGGATCATCCAATTGAGGTGTGGGATTCATCATACCGCGCGGTTCGAGCGTCGATCCCGTAGACTACCGCCGTCATGCACCGCTTCACCCTTGTCGCCCTCGCCAGCGTGGCAGCGATTGCCTGCAGCCAGCCGGCTTCGCAGCGATTTCCTGCCGGCCAGCTCGTGGATCTGTCGCACGCTTACGACGCGAACGCCATCTTCTGGCCGACCGCCGACCCGTTCCGCCTCGACAAGGTCGCCGACGGCGTGACGCCCGGCGGCTATTACTACGCCGCGAACAACTTCTTCACCTCCGAGCACGGCGGCACGCACATCGACGCGCCGGTCCACTTCGCGCAGGGGCACCAGACCGTCGACCAGATTCCGGTGGATCGATCTCTGGGCGAGGCGGTCGTCGTCGACGTGACGAAGGCGGCGGATGCCGATGCGGACTACCAGGTCTCGGTCGCCGACTTTCAGCGCGCCGAACAGGGCGGCCGATTCCGCGCGGATGCGATCGTGCTGATCCGAACCGGATTCTCGCCGCGGTGGCCGGACGCGAGCCGGTATCTCGGCACGGCGGCGACGAGGCGCGGACGCCGGTCTCGCAACTGCACTTTCCCGGGCTGCACCCGGACGCGGCGAAATGGCTGATCGCCGAACGGCGCATCAAGGCGATCGGCATCGACACCGCCAGCATCGACTACGGTCAGTCGACGCTGTTCGAATCGCACCGATTGCTCTACGAGCGGGACATCCCGGCGTTCGAGAATCTCACGTCGCTCGAGCGGCTCCCTGAGCGGGGCGCTTACATCGTCGCGCTGCCGATGAAGATCCGCGGCGGGAGCGGGGCCCCTTTGCGCGCAATCGCCATCATCCCCTGAAGGGTGAGTAGTGCGGACGTTCAGGTCCGCCATCGACTGGCCGCCGCGGTAAGATGAGCCATGCGCACTTGAATGATTGGCATGTGCGAGCGTCCTCGTGCTCAGCCGGCCTCGTTCGGCCAGCAGCCGAAACCCAAGCCGATCCCGATGTCGGTGTACAAGTCGCCGTCCTGCGGGTGTTGCTCCCTCTGGGTCGACTACATGCGGAAGAACGGGTTCGACGCGAAGGTCCAGGACGTGGATAACATTGGCGCGCTCAAGCTGAAGCTGGGCGTTCGCGAGGAGTTCAGCTCCTGCCACACCACCGAGGTCGGCGGGTACATCGTCGAGGGGCATGTGCCGGTGGAGGTCGTTCAGCGGATGCTGAAAGAGCGGCCGAAAATCGCCGGAATCGCCGTGCCCGGGATGCCCGCGGGATCGCCGGGCATGGAAGTGCCGGGCGGCCGGAAGGATTCGTACAACATTCTCGCGTTCACGAGCGACGGCAAGACGACCGTGTACGACCGCCGCTGACCGCTCTTACCCGAGGGGCTCGCCCCTCGGACTCCCCGACACGCTCTCTCGCACGCCGCTGGCGTCGGCGCGCTCCGTTCGCGTGGCTCGCTCGCGCACTCGCTCGCGGTTTCTAGGCTGTTAACCAGGAGGCGGGTCGCGCGTCTAATCCGCGTGCGCCCTCTCCTCGACTCTCTTCGCCTCGATCTTCGCGACGCCCTCCGGACGCTGCGCCGGTCGCCGGGATTTGCCGCGATCACGATTGCCATCCTGGCGGTCGGCATCGGCGCCAACGCCCTGATGTTCACGGCCGTCGACACGCTGCTGCGCGCGCCGGCGATTGCGGATCCCGACAAGGTCGTCACCGTTTTCGCCGGTACCACGACAGCCCCAGAGGGTGTCGTCTCATACCCGAACTACGTGAACGTTCGCGACAGCGGCATCCTTGCCGACGTCGCGGCCTTCTCGGACGTGGCCGTTGCGTTCGATGACGGCCAGCAGACGGATCTGATTCCGGCTGAGATCGTCAGCGGTAACTACTTCACGGTGCTGGGTGTCGTGCCAACCGTGGGTCGCGCCTTCCTGCCGGACGAAGATCGAGTCGGCGATCCGGTTCGCGTGGCGGTCGTCTCGCACGCGTTCTGGCTGGCGCGTCTTGGTGGCGATCCGTCCGCCGTCGGCCGTGAGATCCGGATTAATGGGCGGCCGTGCACGGTGATCGGCATCGCGCCGGCGGCGTTTCGTGGATTGGATCCCCTCGACGCCCCGTCGGCATGGTTCCCGCTGGCGATGCAGCAGGAGATCAGGCCTCCCTCCGCCGCGCTGCGACGCCGGCTGGGAACGCTGGATCTGCTCGGCACGCGCGGCGGGGGGTGGCTCTCGATGGCCGGGCGGCTTCGACCGGACTCGACGCGCGACCAGGTCAACTCGGGCCTTGCGATTCTCGCGGACCGCCTGCGCCAGTCTCCCGAAAACGATCGCGAATTCCATCTCGGCGCGGTGCCGCTTGGCGAAGGGCGCGGGACCTTGAGAGCAGAAGCTGGGCCGCTGGTTTGGCTCCTCACGGCTGCGGCGCTGCTCGTGCTCCTGATCGTGTGCGCCAACGTGGCCGGCCTGCTGCTCGCGCGCGATGCGGCGCGGCGGCGTGAACTGGCAGTGCGCGCGTCGCTCGGGGCGACAGCCTGGAGGCTGGTTCGCCAATCACTGACCGAATCGGTGTTGCTTGGCATCGCCGGCGGCGTGGCGGGGGTGGTGGTCGCGAACTGGGGGATTCGTGGGCTGTACGCGCTCGGGGTTCCGGAGTCGCTGGACCTTCGGCTGCGTGGCGTGGTGCTTGTGCTGACATTCGGCATCGGCGCGACGAGCGGCGCGGCGACCGGCATCGCCACGATCGTGCAGACCCTGAGACGCGATCCAGCTCACACCCTGCGCGATGAAGGCGCGACGGTGCTGACCGGGCAGCATGCGGCCCGGTTGAGAACCGGCCTGGTCGTGGTCCAGGTGGCGGTCAGCCTGGTGCTGCTGGTTGGCGCCGGGCTCTTCCTGCGCACGTTGCGGAATGCGTCTGCCGTCGATCCGGGATACGACCTCGAGGGTGTCCTGTTGGTCGACGTGAACCTCGACGTCAGCGGTTACAGCGACAGCGCCGGGGCCGAAGCCTCGCGACGGATTCTCGACAGCGCGGCAGACGTGCCCGGTGTGCGCGCGATCTCCGCGGCCCGTGCGGCAGTCCTGAGCGGCACCAACCGATCGGTCGCGGTCAGCACCGACGGCCAGCCGATCACCGCGACCAACCGCCTGATCGCGCGCGTCAACGTGGTCAGCGACGGCTACTTCGAGTCGCTCGGGATCCCGCGGATCCGGGGCCGCGGCTTCACGGCGGTCGACGCACCTGGCTCGCCACCGGTTGCGATTGTGACGCGCTCGCTGGCGAACCGGTTGTGGCCGGGTGCCGACCCGGTCGGCCGCACGCTGACGACCAGCGGCGGTCCGCTCGAAGTGGTCGGCATGGTGGCGGACAACGTGTACGTGAGCGTCACCGAGCTGGAACCGCCGCCGTTCTTCTACATCCCGCTCTCGCAGAACTACGAGGCGCTCTTCACGCTGCACGTTCGAACGACTGCCGCGGACGCGATGCCGGCGCTGGCAGGCATCCGCGCAGCCGTGCGCGACATCGATCCGCGCATCGTCGTGACGCGGCCGCGCATGCTCCAGGACGACTTCCGTCGTTCGATCGACGATCGGCGCCTGGTGGCCATGATGATCGGCCTCTTCGGCGGGCTGGCGCTGCTGCTGACCGCGATGGGTCTCTACGGGCTGATGGCGTTCGCGGTGGGACAGCGGACGCGCGAGATCGGCGTCAGGATGGCATTCGGCGCCAGCCGCGCGTCGGTCGTCGCCATGATCGCGCGCCAGGGCGTGCGGCTCGTGGTGGTCGGGGCGTCGGTGGGGTTCGTCACTTGCGATCGCCCTGTCGCGATTGATCCGGTCGCAGCTCTTCGGCGTGGCGCCTACCGACCCGCTCGCCTTCGTTGCCGCCATCGTGGTCTTGTTGCTTGTGGCTGCGGCGGGCTGCGTCGATACCTGCCCGTCGAGCCGCCCGCGTCGATCCGTTGGTTGCGCTTGCGAGCCGAGTAGGGAACGGAGCCATAACTCGATACAGAGCGTGACCGTTCGTCGTTCGGAGCGTTCAGACGGTGCGACGGAGTATCAGCGCGGGCGGCGCTTCGAACGACGCACGCCGAACGCTCGAACCGTTTCATGTTTCGCGGTCCTCGTAACATCGATAGCCATCGCCGCACTCAATCAGCTATAGTCGCCCTGGTTTTCGCACCAGGAGGTGAGCCGTGAAACGGTCCCTGATCATCGCCGGCGTGGCCTTGACGCTCGCCGCAGCCGTCCTGCCGATCGCGCGCCTGGCTGCACAGGAGACGGTCACCGTCCCGAAGCTCCAGTACCGCGCCATCTACGACTTCTTCAAGATCACGCCCGATACGAACTTCGGCGAAGTCCTCGGCGTCGCCGTGAACTCGAAGGGGAATGTCATCGTCCTCAATCATCCGGGCACCGCGACGTCGGGCCCGCTGTACGGCAACGCGACGACCCAGCTGCTCGAGTTCGATCCGAACGGCAAGTTCGTCCGCGAGTGGGGCAAGGGCGTCTACGGCCTGGGCTACGCGCACTCGGTGCGCTTCGACCGCTACGACAACCTGTGGGTCGTCGACAAGGGCACCGATTCGGTCATGAAGTTCAATCCGGCCGGGTTCGTCGTGATGAACCTCGGCCGCCGGCCCGAGGGCTACGAGGGCCATTACGATCGTCCGCCGAACGACAAGGCGGTGGCCCGCGACGGCTACTTCAACGGCGTCACCGACGTCAGCTGGGATCAGAACGACAACATCTACATCAGCGACGGCTACGGGAACTCGCGCGTCGCCAAGTTCGACAAGAACGGCAACTGGATCAAGTCGTTCGGCACCCGCGGCACCGAGCCTGGGCAGTTCCGGGTGCCGCACAACCTGCAGGTCGATCGCCAGGGCAACGTCTACGTCGCCGATCGCACCAACCGCCGGATCCAGGTGTTCGATACCGAGGGCAACTTCAAGCGCATGATCCTGCTCAACGTCGCCTACGACAAGAACCGGCACCCGGTGCTCGGCAACCTGACCCCGAACCGGCCGGACACATCGGCGCCGTGGACGCTCTGCATTTCCCAGGGCCAGACGCAGTACCTCTACTCGACCGACGACGAGCCGGGCCGCCTCTACAAGATGACGCTCGACGGCAAGATCCTCGGCACCTGGGGCGAGTCGGGCCGTCAGCAGGGCCAGTTGAACTGGGCGCACGGCATCGCCTGCCGATCGGACGACGCGATCTACATCGCCGACATGAACAACTGGCGCGTCGTGAAGCTGGTTCCGCAGGAAGGCAACACGACTAGTCGGTAGGGCGGACCGTCCTCGCCAAGACCGTGACGGCGGAGGTCGGCGAAGCGGCGGCCGGCATCGGCGGGGACATCGCATCGGCAGCGAAGGACCAAGCAAACACCCTGCTTTCCGAATTCGAGGCCGTCGCACGGCGCAATCCGCTGGGCGTGGTCATTGGCGCATTCGGAATCGGCATACTCATCGGTATAATGAAAGGCCGCCGTTGATGGTCGCGACGCTGCTGCGGCTCGTCGGCATTGACGTCAAGCGCTTGGTGCGGGAAACCGCGATCACCATCGTGCTCGCCATGCTTGGCGCGTTGGCGGCGATACTGGCGCTCGCCCTCTGCTTCGTCGCACTCTATCTCTGGCTCGAGCTCGAGCTCGGCATCTTCGCAGCGCTCGGCATTCTCGGCGGAACGTCGGCATTGCTAGCCGCTGTCCTCTTCGCCATCGCCTTTCTGCGCGGACCGCGCAAGCCGCGTGCCCACACCGAAGATGCGCTGCGGGCGGCGGCCGATCCGATGAAGGCATCGACCGCGGCCATCTCGCGGTCCGTCGATGAGGCAGTGAAGGGGGCAGCAGACATCGTCCAAAACGGTTCACGCCAGCAGATCGCCGGCACAATCGCGGTGGCCGCGCTCATCGGCTGGGTGCTCGGGCGCCAACTCTAGGCCGCTGGACCGGCGCTCGCGCCAGTTGCTCTCATTACGGCACGTTATTGCCTGTCCAAAGAGCTCACGGACAAATTTGAGGTGGTCGGGCTTAGCGGATGGTGCCGTCGTTCTCAGCGATTTCCCTCGATGCCGAAAATATGTCCCACGCCGCGATGAACATGGCCGCGATCACCGGACCGATGACAAATCCGTTGAGACCGAAGGTCGCTATTCCGCCCAACGTGGAGATAAGAACGACATAATCGGGCATCTTTGTATCTCTGCCCACCAGAATAGGACGCAAGAAGTTATCTACGAGCCCGATGACGAGCGCACCGAACGCTATTAAAACAATGCCCTGCCAGATAGCACCGGTCACAAGAAGATAGACGGCAACCGGAATCCAGATCAGGCCTGCGCCTATCGCGGGCACCAATGAAAAGAAAGCCATCACCACCGCCCATAACAACGGGGCGCTAATCCCAAGGAACCAGAATATCAGGCCACCGAGCGTTCCTTGCAGGAGGGCTACGAGCATGTCGCCCTTGACGGTGGCACGGATAACGATCGTGAATTTGAGAAGAAAGGCCTTTTGTTGCTCAGCGTGCAACGGAATAGCATGTCTAATGCGCTTGAACAGCGCGTCCTCGTCGCGGAGCAGAAAGAACAATAGGTACAACATGACGAATAGGTTCGTGATGAAGGCGAACGTGCTCTGACCAATATTAAGTGCCTGTGTGGCGATGTATTGGCTGCCGGCCATAAGGGCGACGGAAAGTTTTTGCTGCACCGCGCCGAGGCTCGCAAGGCCGAAGCGATCCAGCAGATTGATTGCCCATGCAGGCAAGATGTCATGGACCTGCTGAAAAAAACGGACAAGATCCAGCTCCCCCGACTGGACTTTTCCATAAAAGCCTAACGCTTCCTGCGTCAATGACGCGCCGATCAGCGTCATTGGTAAAATCACGATCGCTATGATGATCATGACCGTAAAGAAGGCAGCAAGGTTGCGCCGCTGCTTCATTGATTTCAACAGTCGCCGGTGCAATGGAACAAATAATATTGCTATGACGGTTCCCCAGAGAACCGCTCCATAAAACGGCAAGAGGATCCAAGCGAAAGCCAGCGAAACCGCAATGACCAGCAACAAAAAGGCATTGTCTTCAATGGTGCGCATACCAATATTCTATCAGGGCAAGCTGGAGAAGTTCAGGCCAGACGCGCGCTCCTTCTTGCTGTTGCTCAGAAAAACCGCAAATAGATAGCGGTTGCCCCGGGCTAACGGCGCCACTCGCGAAATTACTTTTGCTCGATGGAAATTCCGCTTTTGCCAACATTGATCTCGATGCCTGTGGTCTTCTGCCGCTCCTGGTAGAGTTGATAGCCGAACACCACGGTGGCAACGGCAAGCGCGGCGATTACGACGTAAAGGATGTTACGATTTATGGTCATGGCAGCACTAATCTTTGCAATCATACAATCGTAGAAAAACGACCAGCTTTCCTCGTGCCGCTATGCAGCTTCGCTGGTCTTGCCGTCAAAATGCTCTTTCATGCGTTGGGCGTCGGCCTTGGTCGCATGCACGGTTCCATCCCGATGTTCGGGAGGGCCGTAGAGCGTGTAGAGGCGCAGCGGCTTCTCGCCTGTGTTGATGATGTTGTGGCGGGCGCCCGCGGGCACGAGGACTGCATCGTCGCCTTTAATCTTCGAGCGCTTGCCGTCGATCAGAACTTCGCCCTTGCCCTTTTCGATGCGGAAGAATTGGTCGCGATCTTTGTGGACTTCCTCGCCAATGTCCTCGCCCGGCTTTAGGGACATGAGCACGAGCTGAATGTTTTTACCCGTATAGATCACACGCCGGAAATCCGAATTACCCTCTGCCTGATCTTCAATATCGCCGACAAAACCTTTCATGGGACACCTCCTGTCAATGATAATGATCATCACAAAATTTTCAGGCGCTCATTGATCCAACGCAATCAGACGGGAGGTCTGAACGCCTCAGAAGTATCGAAGCCTGAGGGTTTTGGCACAGAGTACGGGGTTTCGCCGCATTTTAGCACCCGATGTCCGCTTTGGGTCATTAGCGAACATTTCCACGTGCCGAGCCGATGTCCGCTTTATCCCCGAAAGTGGACATGAGACGGCGCCAATCGCGTGTCCGCCAAATGTCTAGGACGCGAGCTTGACCGGCACTTTCAGGTAGTGCACGCCATTTGCTTCGGCCGGTGGAAACTTGCCGGCGCGGATGTTGACTTGGATGGAAGGCAACAAAAGCAGCGGTGCTGCCAAAGTTGCATCGCGTGCTTCCCGCATGTTTACAAACTCGTCCTCAGACACGCCCTCATGCAGCGAAAGCGGACATGTGCAGCGCACTAGCCTCATGTCTGCTTTGTGCCAATAGCGGACATCAGCCAAGTCTCACCTTTTGATCCTTGAGCGCGCAAAAGAAAGAGCGCCTCGTGGCGTTCCTAGTTGGAACCTCGGCCGTCCGGTCAGAGTTGACAACCATGACCTATCAGAGCGACACCCGCAGCGACAAACGAGACGACAAGTTCTACATATCGTGGATCATCCGCGGCGGCATCGTGCTCGCTATCGTCATTGCGGCCGTCGCGTTCATAAGCACGGGGAACAACCCCAACCCGACCTGCCCCAAATAACCACGACTGTTCCTGCTCCGGCGTCTTCAACGACTGGCTCCGATACGGCCCGCTAATTCCGGCCAACGCCTGCCTTTAGTTGTGAGCAATTCTGCACAGTCTCCGCCTTGGCATCGGCCTAACTTAAGCCAACAGCCAAGAATGGAGAATTCCCATGAAGAAGACAATGTTGCTTGCGAGCGCCGCTATGTTTGGCGTGGTTTTTCTCGCCGCAAGCGTCAGTGCGCAAGGCATTCCACAGTCGGTAGAGATCACCAAGGTCGATGTGCAGACGGTGGCGGCCGGCTATCGGGCATCCAAGGTCATCGGTAGCAGCGTCGTCAACGATGCGAACGAAACGATCGGCAAGATTGACGACCTGCTGGTGACACGCGACGGCAAGGAGCCATACGTCGTTCTGTCGGTCGGTGGCTTTCTGGGATGGGCACCCACCTGGTGGTCATTCGTTACGACGGCCTCAAGTTCGCCGACAACAAAATCGTGCTACCGGGCGGGACAAAGGAAGGACTTAAGATGCTGCCCGCATTCCAATACTCGAAGGAGTGACAAAGACTGAAATGTCGTTTTGCACGAGGAACCCCGTATCAACAGCTGAGCAAGGCCAAGAGTGCTTAACGGCATAATGTCCGCTAATGGCCCAAAGCGGACATTATCCGTTAAGCACTCTTGGCCTTGCTCAGGATGCGGGGTTCCTCGTCCAAAACGACATTTCAGTCTTTGTCACTACTAGAATACCGGAATGCGGGCAGCATTTAATCCTTCCTTTGTCCCGCCCGGTAGCACAATTTTGTCGTCGGCGAACTTGAGGCTGTCGTAGCGGATGACAACCAGGTGGAGCCCGTACCCAGAAAACCACCAACCGACAAAACAGGCGTATGGGTCCTTGCGGTTTCGCGTCACAAGGAGGTCGTCAATCTTGCCGATCGTTTCGTTCGCATCATTACGACAGTGCTACCGTAGCCTTGGATGCGCGATAGCCCGCCGACAGCTCTGCACATCGACCTTGGTGATCTCTACCGACTGTGGAACGCCTGCGCACTGACGTTTGCGACCAGAAAAACCACACCGAACATAGCCGAGCTGGCAAGCAATATTGTCTTCTTCATGGGAATTCTCCATTCTTGGCTGTTGGCTTAAGTTAGGCCGATGAAGCTGGAGACTGTCCACAACTGCTCACGACTAAAGGCAGGCAGTCGGGCCGGAATTAGCGGCGTATCGGAGCCAGTCGTAGAAGACGCCGGAGCAGGAACAGTCCGTGGTTATTTGGGGCGCGTCGAGGTTGGGTAGGCCCCGTGCTTATGAACGCGAGGGCTGCAATCACGATAGCGAGCACAATGCCGCCGCGGATGATCCACGATGTGTAGAACTTGTCGTCTCGTTTGTCCCTGCGGGTGTCGCTCTGATAGGTCATGATTGCACGGACTGAACGGCCGAGGTTCCAACTAGGAACGCCACGAGGCGGTCTTTCTTTTGCGCGCTCAAGAATCAAAAGCTGAGACTTGGCTGATGTCCGCTATTGGCACAAAGCAGACCTGAGGTTGTGCGCTGACATGTCCGCTTTCGCTGCATGAGGGCGTGTCTGAGGACGAGTTTGTAAACATGCGGGAAGCACGCGATGCAACTTTGGCAGCACCGCTGCTTTTGTTGCCTTCCATCCGAGTCAACATCCGCGCCGGCAAGTTTCCACCGGCCCCAAAGCAAATGGCGTGCACTGCCTGAAAGTGCCGGTCAAGCTCGCGTCCTAGACATTTGGCGGACACACGATCACACGTGTCATGTCCACTTTCGGGGATAAAGCGGACATGCGGCTCGGCACGTGGAAGTGTTCGCTAATGACCCA
>CAVREM010000062.1:0-56415 GCA_963720005.1 uncultured Acidobacteriota bacterium
GCCTGCGGCCATGCGAGCGCGAGGCACCGATGGCCGAGCGCGAGCATCAGCGAAGAAACGCGCCGGGGGTGGGGCCCCAGCGCCAGTGGAAAAAAGTTGACCCCGAGCCCATGCCGCTAACCTCAGGGGCGCGCACTCGGTCCGTATGAAATCGTCGGCGCGCTCGGCGCTGGCGGCATGAGCGCCTGCGGCCATGCGAGCGCGAGGCACCGAGGCCGAGCGCGAGCATCAGCGAAGAACGCGCTGGGGGTGGGGCCCCAGCGCCACTGGAAAAAAGTTGACCCCGAGCCCATGCCGCTAACCTCAGGGGCGCGACTCGGTCCGTATGAAATCGTCAGCGCGCTCGGCGCTGGCGGCATGAGCGCCTGCGGCCATGCGAGCGCGAGGCACCGATGGCCGAGCGCGAGCATCAGCGAAGAACGCGCCGGGGGTGGGGCCCCAGCGCCAGTGGAAAAAAGTTGACCCCGAGCCCATGCCGCTAACCTCAGGGGCGCGACTCGGTCCGTATGAAATCGTCGGCGCGCTCGGCGCTGGCGGCATGGGCGAGGTCTACCGCGCCCGCGACACGCGGCTCGGGCGCGACGTCGCGATCAAGGTGCTGCCGCCGGCGCTCGCCGCCGATGCCGACCGGCTGCGGCGCTTCGAGCAGGAGGCCCGCGCCGCCGCGGCGCTGAACCATCCGAACATCCTCGCGGTCTACGACGTCGGCACGGCACGACGGCGCGCCGTATCATCGTCTCGGAGCTGCTCGAAGGCGAGACGCTGCGCGAGCGGCTCGCGCACGGCGCGCTCCCGCCGCGCAAGGCGATCGAGTACGCGATGCAGATCGCGCGCGGCCTGGCCGCCGCGCACGAGCAGAGGCATCGTCCATCGCGATCTGAAGCCGGAGAACGTCTTCGTCACGAGCGACGGGCGGGTCAAGATCCTCGACTTCGGGCTCGCCAAGCTCACCGAGGCGACGCGCGAGCGTCGCGGCCGTCGATGCACTGGCGACGACCGCCCGCCCGACACGATGCCGGGGATCGTGCTGGGCACGGTCGGCTACATGGCGCCGGAACAGGTGCGCGGGCTAGCCGGCCGACCACCGCGCCGACATCTTCGCCTTCGGCGCGATCCTCTACGAGATGCTGTCGGGCCGGCGCGCGTTCGCCGGCGCCGACGCCGGCCGACACGATGACGGCGATCCTCAAGGAGGATCCGCCGGATCTGCCGGCGTCCGGCCCGCACGTCCCGCCTGCGCTCGCGCGCATCGTCGACCGCTGCCTCGAGAAGAATCCGGCGTCGCGTTTTCAGTCGGCGGGCGACTCTGGCGTTCGCGCTGGAATCGCTGTCGACATCGTCGCAGCGGAACTGCCGCGCTCGCCGGCCGTGCTCCAGGGCGGCTGCGCGAGCGCGATCGCCTGGAGCCTCGTCGCGCTGCTCGCAATCGCCGCCGCAACGCTTGGATTCGCGGGAGGTTTTGCGGCCGCCGTCCCAGGCGGCGCCGGCCTTCAACTCGACGATTCTGCCGCCGGAGGGCTGGTACATCGGCAATGTGCCTGGGAGCGTGCCGCCCATGCGCCTCGCCCTCTCGCCGGACGGCCGCCGCCTTGCGTTCGTCGCGGGCACGGAGGATAAATCGACGCGACTGTGGGTACGGCTGCTAGACGCGCCGTCCGCGCGATCGCTGGACGGCACCGAAGGCGCCATCGGCCCGTTCTGGTCGGCCGACAGCCGGTTGATTGGATTCTTCGCGGACGGCAAGCTCAAAAAAATCGACCCGGCTGGCGGGCCGGCGATCGCGATCGCCGACGCACCGTTTGTCCCGGGACCGCCGACCGGCGCAACCTGGAGCCAGAATGGAACGATCCTGTTTGCGGTCGTCGGCAAAGGCCTGTTTCGCGTCTCGGCGAATGGTGGCACGGCATCGGCGGTCACCAACGCGGAAGGCGGACTGCATCACCTTCCGTCTTTTCTGCCCGACGGCGAGCATTTTCTCTTCCGCGTAGCTTCGCCGGGTGCTGGCGCGACCGGTCTGACCGCGAACGAGATTCACGTGGGCTCGCTCGCTTCGTCGGACACCCGCCCTTTGCTCCGCGATGCCTCGCAGGCGTTCTACTCACAGGCGCATCTCCTGTTCGTTCGGAACGAGGCGTTGATGGCCCAGGCGTTCGACGCTCGAACGCTTACGACAACG
This sequence comes from uncultured Acidobacteriota bacterium, assembly GCA_963720005.1. Lineage (GTDB taxonomy): Bacteria > Acidobacteriota > Vicinamibacteria > Vicinamibacterales > CAVVIG01 > CAVREM01. The sequence goes on from CAVREM010000062.1 coordinate 2,177, forward strand.
GGCGATCCGTTCCTCGTGGCCGAAGAGGTCCTCACCGGCTCAGGGGGCGCCAGCGCGTTCTCTGCTTCGACCAACGGCGTGCTCGTGTTTCAGGGCGGCGAAGTGTTGCGGCATTCGCGGCTGGCCTGGGTTGACCGCTCGCGGCAAGGAGATCGAGACGCTCGGTGAAGAGGAACGGTGGGGCGACCTGCAGCTTTCGAGCGATGGAAAGCGCTTCGCCGTTACCGCCGGCGGCACCTCGCAAGGCAACCGGACCGACGTCTGGATTTTCGAACGGGGCCTTCGGACGAAATTCACCGCGGACGAGGCGACGGATGGGGCCCCTGTCTGGTCGCCGGACGATCAGCGGATTGTGTTCACCTCGTTTCGAAGCGGTAGCTACTTGGACCTGTTCGTCAAGAGCTCCGCGAATGTGGGCGGCGAAGATCTCCTGTTCGCCGACAACTCCGACAAGTATCCTCTCAGCTTTTCACCTGATGGAAATTTCCTGCTTTATCAGGTCGCACGGCCAGCGCCTCAGGATCTCTGGGTGCTGCCGTTGTCCGGCGATCGGAAACCATTTGCATTCGTGGCGACCCCGGCCGGCGAGTCAGCCGGACAATTTTCGCCGAACGGCCGGTGGATCGCGTACCGGTCGAACCAGACGGGCGTCAACGAGGTCTACGTCGCGCCATTTCCCAGCCCCGGCAGGGCGATCCGTGTCTCGCGTCGCGGCGGGCAGAACCCACATTGGCGAGGCGACGGAAAGGAGCTGTTCTTCATGACGGCGCTCGACACCATGATGAGCGTCGACGTCGACTCGAGCGGCGACGAATTCGGCGTCGGCACCGAACGGCAGTTGTTCACGGCGCCGTTCGAGCGCAACGGGATGTTCTGGTACGACGTTTCACCGGATGGTCAACGATTTCTGATCAACCTGCGCGGCGATCGGCGGGAGGAGCCGCCGCCGCTGACGCTCGTCGTCAACTGGCCGGAAGGCGTTCAACGATAATGAAGCCGCCATGCCGCTAGCCACCGGTGCGCGACTCGGTCCGTATGAGATCGTCAGCGCGCTCGGCGCGACCGTGCTGGCTGTCCTGATCGCGTCGCCGGCGCTGCGCTCGCAGACGCCGCGGCCGGCGTTCGACGTGTTCGAGAAGTCGATCACCGAGCTGCAGAACGCGATGGCCGCCGGGCACGATCACGTCGCGGCAGATCGTCGAGCAGTACCTCGCGCGCATCGACGCCTACGACCAGCGCGGTCCGGCGATCAACGCGTTCATCTCGCTGAACCCGAAAGCGCTCGACGAGGCCGCGGCGCTCGACGCCGAGCGGAAAGCCGGCCGGACGCGCGGGCCGCTGCACGGCATTCCGATCGCGATCAAGGACAACTACGTCACCGCCGGATCTGCCGACCACCGGCGGCTCGCTCGCGCTGCAGGAATTTCGCCGCCGGGCGCGACGCGTTCGTGGTGCGGAAGCTGCGTCAGGCGGGCGCGGTCGTCATCGGCAAGACCAACCTCCACGAGCTGGCCTACGGCATCACCTCGATCAGCTCGATGGGCGGGCAGACGCGCAATCCCTACGATCCGACGCGCAACCCGGGCGGATCGAGCGGCGGCACCGGCGCGGCGGTCGCGGCGAACTTCGCGGCGGCCGGCATGGGCACCGACACGTGCGGATCGATCCGGATTCCGTCCGCGCACAACAACCTGTTCGGCCTGCGCGGCACGCGCGGGCTCTCGAGCCGCGACGGGATCATCCCGCTGTCGCTGACGCAGGACATCGGCGGGCCGCTCGCGCGATCGGTCACCGATCTGATCCTGATGCTCGACGCGACGGTCGGCTTCGATCCCGCCGACCCGGTGACCAGCGCGAGCGAGGGACAGATCCCGCGCACCTACATGGGCAGCGTCGGCGACAGCTCGCTCGGCAACGTCCACGTCGCCATCCTCACGCCGTACTTCGGCACGGCGCCCGAGGACGGCGAGGTCGCCGCGATCGTGCGCAAGGCGGTCGGCGAGCTCGGAGAACATCGGCGCGCGGGTGTCGGAGGTCGCGCCCGAGGGCTTCGACGCGCTCCTCCAGGGCACGAGCGTCATCAACGCCGAGTTCAAGTTCAATCTGCTCGACTTCCTCGCGAAGTTCCGCGGTCCGCTGCCGGTCGCGGTCGCTCGACGAGATCCTGACGAGCGGCCTGTATCACAACGCGGTCGACGGCGTGCTCCGCCGCGCCAACGAGGTCGAGTCGCGCGACACCGAGACGTATCGCGACGGCGCTGGCGAAGCGCGAGGCCGCGGCGCGAGCGATCGGCGACCTGCTCGCCCAGCGCGGGCATCACCGCGCTCGCCTACCCGACCATCCGCCGGAAGGCGGCGACCGGTCGGCGAGCCGCAGGCGGGATCCAACTGCCAGCTCAGCGCCACGACCGGCCTGCCGGCGATCAGCATCCCGGCCGGCTTCACTCCGGATGGGCTTCCCGTCGGCCTCGAGCTGCTGGGCTCCGCGTTCAGCGAGCCGACGCTCCTGCGCATCGCCTACGCCTACGAGCGCGTCGTGCACCCCCGGCGTCCGCCGGCCAGCACGCCAGCCTCTCAGGTAGTCGGCCTTAGGGCCTTTGAGGCCTCAGGCCTCGAGCCGATCCTCCAGGTCGGCGGATCCTCAGAATCCTCAGATCCTGACTACCTGATCCTGCAGATCTCGCCATATAATTCGGCCCGTCCAACCAGGGAGCGCGTATGAAGAGGAACCGTTGGCTGATGCTGTCCATCGCGGCGACGCTGTTTCTCGGCGCCGCGGCACGCGCGCAGGGGCCGGCGGGCCAGGCGCCGGTCGACGCCGGCCACGCAAGCTCCCGCTGAAAAGAATCCGCTCGAAGGCAATACAGAAGCGATCCAGGCCGGCATGGGTCAGTTCCGCGTCCGCTGCGCGGACTGCCACGGCATGGACGCCACCGGCGTCCGCGGTCCCGACATCACGCAGGTCTGGGCCTCGGGACGCAGCGACGGCGGCTTGTTCCTCACGCTGCGGAACGGCGTGCCGAACACCGAGATGCCCTCGGTCGGCGCGCGCACGCCGGATCACGAGGTCTGGCAGATCCTCGCCTACCTGCGGACGCTCGCCGCGCCGGCGCCGACCGATCCGCCGCGCGGCAACGCCGAGAACGGCGAGCGGATGTTCCGCGCCAACTGCGCCAGCTGCCACCGCGTCAACGGCCGCGGCGGCCGGCTCGGCCCCGATCTCTCGCGCATCGGCAACGCGCGCTCGCGCGAGGTGATGGTCCGCCGCATCCGCGGCGCCGTCGAGGAGAACGGCGCCGGCTATGCGCCGGTGACGCTCACGACGCCGGGCGGGCAGCAGGTGCAGGCCGTGAAGAAGAACGAAGACCTCTTCTCGGTGCAGGTCATGGACACGCGCGAGCGGATCCAGGGCTACGTCAAGTCGGACCTGAAAGAAGTGAAGGACGAGACGAAGTCGGCGATGCCGCCGTTCGGCACCGACCGCCTCAGCGAAAGCCAGCTCGACGACGTCGTCCGGTACCTGATGACGTTGAAGGGATTCGATCCGACGGTGAAATAGACAATCGCAGTGCGGACCTGAGAGGTCCGCCTCACGTGTCGTAGGCCGGGCCTCTTAGGCCCGGCGTGGATATCAGGAGGCATCATGCGTGTTCTCCGCTTCGCTCCCCTCGTCGTCATCGCTGCGACGCTCGGCGGCGTGCTCGTGGCCGCGCAGCAGGCGCAGCTGCCGCCGAAGCCAGCGGCGCCGGCACCGGCGGCGGTGCCGCCGGCGATGGTCTCGCTCCAGGAAATCGCCGCCGGCCTGCCGGCCGACGGATCGCGCTGGCTGCACTTCGGCGGCAACTACAGCAACCACCGCCACAGCCCGCTGACGCAGATCACGCCCGACAACGTCAACCGCCTGCGTCCCGCAGTGGACGTTCCAGACCGGCGACGCTCGGCAACTTCCAGACGACGTCGCTCCTTCGCGACAACATCCTCTACGTCACCGGCCCGCAGAACGTCGCGTGGGCGATCGACGCGCGCACCGGCCGGCAGATCTGGCGCTACCGCCGCGAGCTGCCGAACGGCCTGACCGCGTGCTGCGGCCTGGTCAACCGCGGCTTCGGCGTGCTCGGCGACAAGCTGTTCATGACGACGCTCGACGCGCACCTGCTCGCGCTCGACATGAAGACCGGCGCCGTCGTCTGGGACGTCGACGATGGAGGACTTCAAGAAGGGCTACGCCGCGACGATCGCGCCGCTCGTCGTCAAGGACAAGGTGATCGTCGGCGTCGCCGGCGGCGAGTACGGATGCCGCTGCTTCATCGACGCCTACGACGCGCAGACCGGCAAGCGCGCGTGGCGCTTCTACACGATTCCCGGTCCCGGCGAGCCGGGCAACGACACCTGGGCCGGCGATTCGTGGACGCGCGGCGGATCGAGCATCTGGGTGACCGGCGCCTACGATCCCGAGCTGAACCTCGCCTACTTCGGCACCGGCAACCCCGGGCCCGACTACCACAGCGAGAGCCGCAAGGGCGACAACCTGTACAGCGACTCGGTGGTCGCGCTCGACGTCGACACCGGCAAGCTGCGCTGGCACTACCAGTTCACGCCGCACGACGTCCACGACTGGGATTCGACGCAGGTGCCGATCCTGGCCGACCTCACGATCGGCGGCCAGCCGCGCAAGACGTGATGTTCGCCAACCGCAACGGCTTCTTCTACACGCTCGATCGCACCAACGGCAAGGTGATCCTGGCGAAGCCGTTCGTCGCGACGACGTGGGCCAAGGAGATCGGCGCCGACGGCCGGCCGATGCTGCTGCCGGGCCACATGCCCGACGAGAAGGGCTCGCTCACCTGTCCCGGACATCACCGGCGGCACCAACTTCTATCCGCCCAGCTACGATCCGGCGCAGCGGCTGTTCTTCGTCAACGCGCGCGAAGTGTGCGCCACCTACTACGCGTGGAAGCCGGAGTTCACGCAGGGCGATCGCTTCACCGGCGGCGCCGCGCAGCGCGCGCGAGGATCGCGACTACCCGGCCTACGGCGCGATTCGCGCGATCGATCCGACGACCGGCGATCGCAAGTGGGAGTTCAAGCTGCCGACGCCGGCCGCCGGCGGGCATCCTGACGACCGCGTCGGGCCTGCTCTTCGGCGGCGACAACGAGGGCAACCTGCTGGCGCTCGACTCGCGCAGCGGCAAGCTGCTCTGGAGCTACCAGATGGGATCGAACCTGCACGGCACGTCGCCGACGACCTACATGCTCGACGGACGGCAGCATCTGCTCGTGCCGGCGGGCACGACGCTGACCGCGTGGGCGCTGCCCGACGTCAAGCGCGTGCCGTCCGACGCAATGACCCGCGCTTGGTGAGCCGTCCGCCCGCTTCCGGCACCGTGAACGCTCCCGAGCGCTTCCTCCTGGCGCTCGGGGAGTTCTCGACGGTCCTGTGCATCAAGCTGTACCGGCTCGGTCTCGAGTCGACGCCTGCCGCGGTTCCCGTCCTTCCCTGCCTCGATCACGAAGCGATGCTCCACGAGGGCATCGAACCGCACGCCGCGGCCTACGTCCAGGATCGCGGCGGTGATCTGCACGAGGTCGTCTACATTCCCGACGGGAAGCGGATCGATGTCGACACCGTCTCGACGCTTGGCGAGCGCTCGCAAGGCGCGCACGACCGCCTGATCGGCGAGCTCCGATCGCGGTTCCCCGACTGCACGGTCCGCGAGATCGCGCCGTCGTGGGTGCGGGGCGATCTCCGCGTCGCCAAGGCCTGCCGGGCGCAGGTGACGCTGCGCCAGGTGCTGCTCGGCGACGATCTCGACGCGACCAAGGTGGCCGTCGATCGCCTGCAGACGATCAGCTCGCTGATGGAGAAGCATTCGCGCGTCGCCTCGTGGGGCGCGCGCACGGTGATGACGCCGCTCCTGGCGGTCGCCGGGTTCCTGACCTACCAGGGGCTCGCGTCCTTCGACTTGTCCCCCGAGTACCAATGGGTCGCCTCGCTGCGCTACGTCGTCGTCGGTCTGCTCGGCGCGTACTTCCTCTATTACGGCCTGAAGGCAGTGCAGCTGACCGAGATGGCCAACCGCGTCTGGAAGCGGTCGGCCGAGTACGGCCTCATCCTCAGCGAGCGCCGGCGGCTGAGGCGCACGTAGGCCGGGCCTCTCAGGCCCGGCGCGCCAGCGGCGACCCTAAGAGGGTCGCCCTACAACGTCGGTAAACCGCTGGATCGCATGGGTCGTATCAACCTGTTATGAGACTCATCGCCACCGCCTGCCTCGCCGTCGCCACCCTGACGGCCACCGTCATCGCCGCCGCGAATCCCGAGGCCGAGAAATACTGGCCGCAGTGGCGCGGGCCGCACGCCACCGGCGTCGCGGTGAACGGCAACCCGCCGGCCGAGTGGAGCGAGACGAAGAACGTCCGCTGGAAGGTCGAGATTCCCGGCCGCGGATCGTCGTCGCCGATCGTGTGGGGCGATCGGCTGTTCATCCTGACGCGCCGTGCCGGCTGGTGTCGACGTCGCCGGCGAGCCACACGCCGCGCGGCGCCATCCAGCCGCGCGGGCCACATCGGTTCCAGGTGATGGCCATCGACCGCCGCACCGGCAAGACGGTGTGGGAACGGACGGCCAACGAAGCGGTTCCGCACGAGTCGTCGCACCCCGACAACGGCACCTGGGCATCCGCGTCGGCGATCACCGACGGCGAGCACGTCATCGCCTCGTTCGACTCGTTCGGCTACTACGCCTACGACATGAACGGGACGCTCGTCTGGCAGAAGGATCTCGGCGACAAGCGGATGCGCAACGAGTTCGGCGAGGGCTCGACGCCCGCGCTCCACGGCAATCACCTCGTCGTCGTCTGGGATCATTTCGTACCGGGCGCGTCGTTCATCACCGCGCTCGACAAGCGCACCGGCCAGGAGCTGTGGCGGGCGAAGCGCGACGAAATCGATACGTGGGCGACGCCGCTCATCATCGAGCACGAGGGGCGCGCCCAGGTGATCGTCAACGGCATGAACAAGCTGCGCAGCTACGATCTCGAAACCGGCAACGTCGTGTGGGAGGCGCCAGGGACGACGATGAACCCGATCCCGTCGCCGGTCTTCGCCGACGGCATGGTGTTCGCGACGAGCGGGTTCCGCGGCAACAACCTCAAGGCGGTCCGCCTGGCGGGCGCCAAGGGCGACATCTCCACGAGCGGCGCGATCGCGTGGCAGCTCGATCGCGATACGCCGTACGTGCCGTCGCCGCTGCTCTACGACGGCATCCTCTACCTGCTGAAGACCAACTCGGGGATTCTGTCGGCGTTCGACGCGAAGAGCGGCAAGCCGCACTACCAGGCGCAGCGGCTGGACGGCCTGAACGAAGTGTTCTCGTCGCCGGTCGGCGCCGCCGGGCGCGTCTATATCACCGATCGCACCGGCACCACGCTCGTGCTCAAGAACAGCCCGGCGTTCGAGGTGATCGGCAAGAACACACTCGACGACGGCATCGATGCCTCGCCGGCGATCGTCGGCGACACCATCTACATCCGCGGGTACAAGAGCCTGTACGCGATCGGAAGCTGAGGAACTGAGGAACTCAGGATCTGAGGATTTGATGGAATTGCTCCTCAGCTCCTCAGCTCCTCAGTGTCCCACGTTCCTCCCACCACATGTGCGTCTGTCAGCCTGACCGACGTCCCGAGGCGCAGCAGGTTGGGAATCTTCGCCACCCTGTCCGCGTGCTCGACGAGCTCGGCGATCGTTTCCTCGTCGGCGTCGGCTTCGATCCGCATCGACGCGGTGAGGTGCTGCGCCGACGGCCAGTCGCCGTCAGCCGAGACGTCGACGTGAACGCTGCGCACGTGCACCGCGCGGCGCTCGGCCTCGAGAAACACCTCGTTCGTGTAGCAGGCGCCCACCGCCAGGCACAGCAGCTCGGCGCTGTTGAAGCCGAGGCTGAGCGCGGTTTCCGAGCTCCGGTCGACGACGACGCTGCGCCCGTTGGTCCAGCCGATGGCCGTATTGGTATCAGGCACGGTACGGATATGAATATTCGCCTTCATATGAATCTGTCACAGTCGAGCCCGCCGGCCGTCGCTGCGCGGCCGCGCGGGGCGGCCATCCGCCTATTCCAGCAGCAACGGTTCTCCCCGTTCCTCCTCGGCCGGCACGAGGCGCCGGTCTCCCATGATGAGACGCGCACAGGCATTCCACCTCAGCAGCGCGTCGTCGTTCCCCGGCGGACGCACGGCCTCGGCCCGCTCGTAGCAGGCCATCGCTTCGCGCAGCCATTCGTACGCCCGGACGCCGGCATCGGGCATGCCGCGGCGGAGACGCGCCCTCGCGCGCCGCTCCCAGATGATGCCAGCGAAGTAATAGTGGCTGTACTCGTCCTGCATCCGCTCGAGGCACTCCCAGGCCTCGGCCAGCGCCGCCGTGCCCTCCTCCCCTTCGAACTGATCGGTCAGCGCCAGTATCAGCGTGGCGTTGGCCTCCTGGTTGCCGGCGTCGGCCGCGAGCACGTCGAGACAGATGCTGGCGGCCTCGCCCGGTTCGTTGAGCAAGCGGTAACGGACGGCCTTCTCGAGCGCGCGGGGCACGGCGTCCGGCGACAGCGTCTTCAGCTCGAATTCCATGGCCAACCTCCTAGCCCTTAGCACGCGGGCTTGCCCACCGAAGCCTTTGGCGAAGGTGGGCGCAGCATGCGGAACAGCTTGGCGACCGGGTCGTACAACTGATCGATGACGCGCTCCTTGAGCGGAATGATGGCGTTGTCGGTGATGGTGATCCCTTCGGGACAGACCTTGGTGCAGCACTTGGTGATGTTGCAGTAGCCGACGCCGTGCTCGTGCTTCAGGTCGGCCGCCCGCTTCTCGGTGTCGAGCGGGTGCATCTCCAGCGCGGCCGCGTAGACGAGCAGGCGCGGTCCGACGAACGCGTTGAAGAGCCGGTGCTCGCGCAGCACGTGGCAGACGTCCTGGCACAGGAAGCACTCGATGCACTTCCGGAACTCCTGCACCCGTTCGACGTCGACCTGCGCCATCCGCCACGTGCCGTCGGGCGCGTCGGGCGGGCGCGGCTTGAAGGGCTTGATGGTCTTCTTGGCGCGGAAGTTCCACGACACGTCGGTGACCAGGTCGCGGATCGGCGGGAAGCTCCGCATCGGCTCGAGCGTGATCGGCTTCGAGATGTCGATTTGATTGAGGCGGGTCATGCACATCAGGCGCGGGTTGCCGTTGACCTCAGCCGAGCACGACCCGCACTTCCCCGCCTTGCAGTTCCAGCGCACCGCCAGATCGTGCGCCTGTTCGGCCTGGATCTGATGGACCGCGTCGAGCACCACCATCCCTTCGGAGATGGCGGTCGTGTAGTCGTGAAGCGTCCCACCGTCGCCGTCGCCGCGCCAGATCCTGAACGTCGCCGTGGTTGCCATGTTGAGTCCACTAACTTTTTTCACTGGCGCCGGGGCCCCACCCCCGGCGCGATACTTACGCTGATGCCTCGCCTCGGATCTGCTCGTCCTCGGCTCGCATGGCCGCAGGCGCTGCTAGCCCTACTTCATCGCTTCGATCACTCGCTTCAACTCCTCCGGCATCTCGGGAATCGGGATGCGCGAGACGTCCATCCGTCCGTCGCGGCCCTTGCGCACGATGATGTTCATCCGGCCCCAGGCCGCGTCCTTGTCGGGATAATCCTCGCGGAAATGTCCGCCGCGGCTCTCCTTGCGCTCGATCGCCGAGCGCGTGATCGCTTCCGAAACGGTCAGCAGGTTGTGGAGGTCGAGCGCCGCGTGCCATGCCGGGTTGTACTCGCGGTGCCCGGCGACGCCGACTCGCTGCGCCCGCTCGCGGAGCGGCCCGAGCGCCTCGAGCGCGCGCTGCATTTCCTGCTCGTTGCGCACGATGCCGACGAGATCCTGCATCAGCTCCTGCAGCGCGTACTGCACCTGGTACGGTCCTTCGCCGCGCGGGCGCCGCGCTCGAACGGCTCGAGCGCCAGGCGCGCGGCCTCCTCGATCTGACTGGCCTCGGGCGCGCCGCCCGGGCACTCGCGCGCGAACTTCGCCGCGTGCTCGCCGGCGCGCTTGCCGAACACGAGCAGGTCGGACAGCGAGTTGCCGCCGAGCCGGTTGGCGCCGTTGATGCCCGCGGCGCACTCGCCGGCGGCGAACAGGCCGGGCACGGTCGACATCTGCGTGTCGGCGTCCACCCGCACGCCGCCCATGATGTAGTGCGTCGTCGGGCCGACCTCCATCGGCTCCTTCGTGATGTCGATGTCGGCGAGCTGCTTGAACTGGTGGTACATGCTCGGCAGCTTCTTCTTGATGTGCTCCGCGGCGTTCGAGAGCCGGGCGCTGATCCACGAGATGTCGAGGTACACGCCGCCGTGCGGGACTGCCGCGGCCGTTCTTGATCTCGCGGACGATGCAGCGGCTCACGTGATCGCGCGTCAGCAGCTCGGGCGGCCGGCGCGCGCTCTTGTCGCCCTGCGTGTAGCGCCAGCCTTCTTCCTCGTTGTCGGCCGTCTGCGAGCGATAGGCCTCCGGGATGTCGTCGAACATGAACCGGCGGCCCTGGTTGTTCTTCAGCACGCCGCCTTCGCCCCGCACGCCCTCGGTGACGAGAATCCCGCGGACGCTCGGCGGCCACACCATGCCGGTCGGATGGAACTGGACGAACTCCATGTCCATCAGTTCGGCGCCGACCTCGTACGCGAGCGTGTGGCCGTCGCCGGTGTACTCCCAGCTGTTGCTCGTGATCTTGAACGCGCGGCCGACGCCGCCGGTGGCGAGCACGACCGCGCGGGCCTTGAAGACCTTGAAGCGCCCGCGCTCGCGGTCGTAGCCGAAGGCGCCGACGACGCGGCCGCCAGCCGTGAGGAGGCGGACGATCGTGCACTCCATGTGGACGTCGATGCCGCGATGGATGCCGTGATCCTGGAGCGTCCGGATCATCTCGAGGCCGGTCCGATCGCCGACGTGCGCGAGGCGCGGGTAGCGGTGGCCGCCGAAATTGCGCTGGAGGATGCGGCCGTCGGCCGTGCGATCGAACATCGCGCCCCACGCTTCGAGCTCGCGGACGCGATCCGGCGCTTCCTTCGCGTGCAGCTCGGCCATGCGCCAGTTGTTGACGTACTGGCCGCCGCGCATCGTGTCGGCGAAGTGCACCTGCCAGTTGTCGCGGTCGTCGACGTTGGCGAGCGCGGCCGCGATGCCGCCCTCGGCCATCACCGTGTGTGCCTTGCCGAGGAGGGACTTGCAGACGAGACCGACCGAGACGCCGCCGGCCGACGCTTCAATCGCCGCCCTCAGCCCCGCTCCGCCCGCACCGATGACGAGCACGTCGTGCTCGTGCGTCACATAGTCCATCAGGCTCAATCTGAGGAGCTGAGGAACTGAGGAGCTGAGGAGCTAATCCTCAGTGCCTCAGCTTCCTCAGTTCCTCAGTTCCTCAGTTCCTCAGTTCCGCGTTCCGTTCGCACTAAAGAATCCGCACGTCCGACCACACGCCCATCGAGCACAGCCGGACGTACAGGTCAGCGAAGCCAACGGCGAAGAGACTGATCCAGGCCCACACCATGTGGCGTCGATTGAGGCAACTCACGCAGTCGTACGCGCGGACGCCCAGAGGCGCTCGCGAGAGTTGATCGACGCATCCGCCGACGACGTGGCGCATCGAGTGGCAGCCGAACAGGTACCCGCCGAGGAGAATCGTGTTCGCCGCGAGGACGATCGTTCCGACGCCGATGCCGAACGACTCGGCGCCGGTCGCCGGATCGGTGAACCAGAAGGCGTGCCACACGTCGTACGCCAGGATCGCGAGGACGCCGACCGAGATGAACAGCATGTAGCGATGGATGTTCTGCAGGATCAGCGGAAACGAGTTCTCGCCCCAGTAGCTGGTCCGCGGCTCGCCGACCGTGCACGCCGGCGGATCCGCCCAGAACGCCTTGTAGTACGCGCCGCGGTAGTAGTAGCAGGTCACACGAAAAAGGCCCGGGATCGGCAGGATGAGCAGCGCCGGCGAGAACGGCAGCCACGAGGGCCACACCGCTGGCCGCGGTCCGAACCAGCTGTGCGGCGAGTCGCCGAAGATTTCAGGGGAATAGAACGGGGACAGGTAGGGGCCGTACGTGTAGTGCTCGCCCTGGAAGGCGGCCCACGTCGCGTAGACGACGAACGTGGACAAGCCGAGCGCGACCGCCAGCGGGTAAACCCACCAGAGATCGCGACGGGCCGTTTCACCGAAACGACGCGGCGCCAACCTGACCGGAATCGTGGATACGGCCATGGCTACTCCTCGGCTGCGACGTTTGTTCGAAAAGCGCCGCTAACCATACTGGCAGCGCTGCTGGAATTCAAGGCCGGCGGGGCGGCGATTTCCCTATAATCTGGCGGGCCGAGCCATGCCACACACCCAGCGGCGTCACCTCGTCGCGCCGCTCGCTTTGCTCGCCGTGATGGAGGCCGGCCTGGCCGGCACCCAGCCGCCTGCGGCCTACGACCTGATCATCAGAAACGCGCGGATCGTGGACGGCGCCGGCAATCCCTGGTATCGCGGCGACCTGGCGGTCCGCGGCGACACCATCGCGCGCATCGCAAGCCGCATCGACCTACCGGCGCCGCGCACGATCGACGCCGGCGGTCGCGTGCTGGCTCCGGGCTTCATCGACATTCACTCGCACGCGCGGCGGAACATCTTCGAAGCGCCGACTGCCGACAGCTCGGTTCGACAGGGGGTGACGACGCTCATCGAGGGGCCGGACGGATCGTCGCCGCTGCCGATCGGGCCATTTCTCGAGAAAGTTGCCGCGGCGCGCCTCACGCCCAACCTCGGCACCTTTGTCGGACAGGGGTCCATTCGCGACGCGGTGATTGGCTCCATCAATCGGCCGGCCACGAGCGGCGAGCTCGAGAAGATGCGCGGGCTGGTGCGCACAGCGATGGCCGATGGTGCATTCGGGTTGAGCACGGGGCTTTTCTACGTTCCCGGCACGTTCACGCCAACCGAGGAAGTCATCGAGCTGGCCAGGATCGTCGGCGCTCTTGGTGGCATCCACATCTCGCACATGCGCGAGGAAACGAGCCGCGTGGTCGCGAGCGTCCGCGAGACGATCGAGATCGGCGAGAAGGGCGGCCTGCCAACGCAGGTGACCCATCACAAGGTGATTGGCACGGCTAACTGGGGCCGCACTGTCGAAACGCTTCGGCTGGTCGACGAGGCGCGGGCGCGCGGCGTCGACACGACGATTGATGTCTATCCCTACACGGCGTCAGCGACCGGTATCGCGGCGGCGCTCCTCCCCGCGTGGGCCCAGGAGGGCGGGACGGCCGCCATGCTGAAGCGGCTGAAGGACGCCGGAGCGCGCGCGGACATCCGGAACGAGACGATGCGGATCATCCGCGACGAGCGGGGTGGCGGCGATCCGCAGAACGTGCAGCTGTCACGGTGCGAGTGGGATCCTTCGCTCGACGGCAAACGTCTCGGCGAGGTCACGCGGGCCCGCGGTCTCGAACCGACGCTCCAGAACGCCGCTGAAACGGCCTTGTGGCTGGTCGAGCAGGGTAATTGCGGCGGCATCTTCCATGCGATGGACGAGCAGGACCTTCAGCGCATCCTCCGGCATCCGGCCGCGATGATCGCCTCCGACAGCGATGTGGCGGTGTTCGGCCGCGCGAATCCGCATCCACGTGCCTACGGCACGTTCGTCCGTGTCCTGGGCCGGTACGTGCGCGAGCTGAAGGTCCTCACGCTGGAGGATGCGGTCCGCAAGATGACGTCGCTTCCCGCCCAGCGCCTCGGACTGACCGATCGCGGCGTGCTGCGCGAGGGCTCGAAGGCTGACCTGACGGTGTTCGATCCGAACGTCGTTCGGGATCGCGCCACTTTTGACCAGCCTCATCAATACGCCGAGGGCGTCGCGCTCGTCGTCGTCAACGGCGAGGTGGTGTTCGAGAACGGCGCGATGACCGGGAAGCGCCCGGGGCGCGTCTTGTATGGTCCGGCCCTGGCTCGATGAAGAGAAACCGGTTGCGGTGATTGGCGCCGGCCTTATACTCCGTTCCCCGGTTTCGTTCGCCCACCGGTTCTCGAGGAGGAGAACGATGATGAAGCCACACATCGTGATAACGCTGGCGCTGGCGGTCGCCATGACCGCGTGCGCGGAGCCGTCTGCTCAACGGCAGCCCGAACCGGCCGGACAGGGCCGCGAAGGCCGCGGCGCGGCGCAGCCGGCGGGGCGAGGCGGCGGCGGGCTGGCCGGCAACGCCGAGCAGCAGGCGAAGCAGGCGGCGCTCGAGAAGAACACGCCGCAGCTCAAGGTGACCGAGGAAGTCCTCAAGCTCACGGTGCCGGGCCAGACGATCGGCGAGGCGGTCGGCGTCGCCAAGAACGCGCGCGGCCACCTGTTCGTGTTCAGCGCGCACCGGCAAGACCGCGACCGTCAAGGGCAGCGCGGCGTCGATGCTCTTCGAGTTCGATCCGAGCCTGAAGTTCGTCAAGGAGTGGGGGCCGAACAACTACGCCGCCGGCTTCGCGCACACCGTGCGCGTCGACAGAGGAAGACAACATCTGGATGGTCGACGAGGGCTCGAACATGGTCGTCGAAGTACCGACCGGACGCGAGCGTCGCGATGACGCTCGGCCGGAAGGAGGAACCACTCGACTGGCTGGAGCGCTTCGTCGAGGAGGGCAACAAGCTCGAGGGCACGCCGCCGGCGCGGCCCGGCGTGTTCAACCGGCCGACCGACGTCACCTGGGACACGCAGGGCAACATCTTCGTCTCCGACGGCTACAACAACTCGCGCGTGGCGAAGTTCGACAAGAACGGCAACTGGGTGAAGGCGATCGGCGATCGCGGCAGCAACCCGAACCAGTTCAACACGCCGCACGGGATCACCTCGGACGCCAAGGGCAACATCTACGTCGCCGACCGCGGCAACCGGCGCGTGCAGGTCTACGACCCCGACCTGAACCCGGTGCGGATCATCGAGGGGATGGGCGCGCCATGGACGGTCTGCACCACGCCCGGCGCGACGCAGTACCTGTTCAGCGGCGATGGCAACGGGAAGATCTACAAGTTCAGCCTGGACGGCAAGCTGATCGGCTGGGGGCAGACGTCGCTGAACCACGGGCAGAGCGGCTGCCTGATCCACGAGCTGCACTGCGAATCGGAGACCGTGCTCTACAAGGGCGACTGCTCGACGTGGACCGTGGAGAAGATCACGATCGCGCAACTGAGAAGCTCGAGCACGCAGCTCAGAACGCGACGCACGAAGTACGCAGAAGCCATGTCGTGAATCTTCGCGTCTTCGAGTTCGTGGTTGCATTTCTTTCACGCCCGGCGACGGCCGAGCATGAACACCGCGAAAATGGCGGCGGCTGCGAAGGCGAGCAGCAGCTGGCGTTCGGTTCCCCGCGGCAGCGGATCGCCGGCGACCTTCAGCTCCAACCGCGCTCTGGTCCACCCGCCCCGGTTGTACAGCTCGTCGTAGCGGCGCACCTGCGCGTCGCGCTCCTCCACCGCCTGCGGGTCGTCTCCCAGGCCGTAGCCAAGCTGCGGCGGCAACACCGGCAGTTCACCGGCCGGGTCGACCGCCCAGTTGACGCACTTCGCGAGCAGGCTCTTGTCGCCGTCCGGCGGCCAGGCCAGGATGACGAACAGGACCACGGCAAGCAGCGCCCACCACCGCTTCGTCTGCTGCAAGGCGGGGTCATTGTACGAGGGGACGTGACGGGCGGCAGCCGCACGGCCGCCGCCCGTCGGGCAGGACGTCTACTTGCCAACCTTCAGGTTGTCGACGACCGATTTGACGCCGTCGGTCGCGCGCGCCACTTCGACGGCGTGGCGCTTTTCGGCCGCCGTCGGCACGGTGCCGCTCAGCGTGACCACGTCGTTCTTCGTATCGACGTCGATCTTCAAGCCGGAAATGGAGGTGTCGGCGAGGAACTTTGCTTTCACTTTTGCGGTGAGCGTCGCATCACCCGCAGCCGAGCCGGCCGTCCCGACCGTGTCGCGTCGCGGTGTCGGCATCGGCGGTGTGGCGTCGGCCGCGTCCCGTGCCCTTTTCATCGCGGCATCGTCGAGGCCGCCAGGCGGCGTCACGCCGGCCACGACGTTCAGGTTGTCGACGACGTCCGCGGACGCCTTCGGTGGCTTTGGCGAGCTCGACGGCGCGCGCGCGGGCGCGCGCCGTGTCGACCTGTCCGTTTAGCGTCACGACGCGCGTTGCTTCGTGTCGACGTCAATCCGATAGGCCTTGACCGTGTCGTCCGCGGCCAGCTTCGATTTCACGGCCGTAGTGATGCCTGCGTCGCTCTGCGAGCAGGCCACGGTGGCCAGCCGCGAGGACGGCCGCGCTCAGCCAGGCGCTAACTCTGCTTCTCATGCTTCAGCTCCTCCTTCAAAACCCTTCCGTCTGCCAGTGAGTGCAGGGGCCATGCCGCGCATCGAACGGCTGCGCTGGCCGACGCTATAATCTCGGCACTCGACGGTGATACAGCGACCGCGCCTGCTCAGCCACTTCGCAGCCGCCGGCGCGATGGCGGCGCTGGCGCTGGCGTGGAGCTTCCCGCTCGCGGCGGTCGCCGGCACGCATCTGGCCGGCGCGGGCTTCAGCGACAACGCCAACTTCCTCTGGAACTTCTGGTGGATGCGCGAAGCGCTCGGGTCGGGCGAGCGCTTCTTCTCGACGCCGTACCTGTTCGCGCCGTTCGGCACCGATCTCACGCTGCACACGCACACGGCGCTGAACGCGTTCGCGGGCGCGACGCTGCTCGAGCGCCTGCCGCCGCTGGCGGCGCTGAACGTCACGATCCTCGCGTCGCTCTTCCTGAACGGCTTCTGCGCGTACCTGCTCGCGCATGGCGCATGACGCGCGACGCCGGCGCGGCGGCGCGTCGCCGGGCTCGATCTTCGGCGGCTCGCCGTACCTCGCCGCGCACCTGAACGGCCATTTCAACCTGACGACGGCGTGGACGCTGCCGCTGTTTGCGCTGGCGGTGGGAATGGCGTTCGGCGACTGCACGACCCTGAAGAGGGTCGACCTACAGCGTCGCGTAGGGCGACCCTTTCAGGGTCGCCGGTTACCGCCGCCATCGCCGCCGGCGTGATTCTCGGCGCGACCGCCTACATCGACTACTACTACGTCGTCTACGAAATCGCGTTCGCGATCTGCGCCTGTCTGCTGGCGGCGCGCGACTGGTCGGTCGATCGTCCGCGGCGCGACGCCGGCAAGCCGTGCGCCTCGCGCGCATCTGTCTCGCGCTGGCGATCGTGGACGTGATCGTCATCGCCGGCATCCTCGGCGACCGGCGGGTTCGACGCCACCATCGCCGGCGTCCGCGTCCTCGCGCGCGACGTGTTCAATCCGCTGCAGGCGCTGTGGATTCTGCTCGCCGTCGCGGCCATCGCGCGATGGCGGCCGGCTCTCGCGGTGCGGCCGGTCGAAGGCTGGCGACGACTCGCACGGCATCACGGCGCTCGCGCACCATGGCGCTCGTCGGCGCCGTCGTCGCGCTGCCGATTCTGCGTCAACGGCGCCGGCGTCATCCTTCGCGGCGAGTACGTGTCGCAGCGATATTTCTGGCGGAACGCGCCGAAGGGCGTCGACGCCGCGACGCTGATCCTCGGCAACCCGTTTCACGGCGCTCTGGGGCGAGACGGTCCGTGCGTCGTACCGAGTGGCTGGAGATCGACCCGATCGAGAGCAGCGCATGGCTCGGGATCGCGCCGCTGATTCTCGCGGCATGGGCAGTCCGCCGCCACTGGCGCGATCGGATCGTCCGCTACTGGACGGCCATCGGCGTCGTCTTCTTCGTCTGGGCGCTCGGCCCGCACCTGCGGGTCTTCGGCGTACACGACCGGGATGATCCTGCCGCAGACGCTGCTTCGCTACATCCCGATTGCCGCCAACGCCCGCATCCCGGGGCGCGCGATCGTGCTCGTCTCGCTCGCGATCGCCGTCCTGGGCGCGATCGCGATCGCCGAGGTCGCAGGAGCCGGGCGCGGCGCCGCTGGATCGGCGTCGGCGCGATGGGCGCTCATCATCCTGCTCGACTACCTGCCGGCGCCATTTCCGGTCGTGCAGGTCGATCGGCCGGCCGATCTACGAGACGCTGCGCGATCGCCCGGAACGCGGGGCCGCTGCTGGAGCTGCCAGTCGGCATCCGCGACAGCTTCAACAGCCGCGGGTTCCTCGATCACCGCGCGCTCGCCTACCAGATGATCCACCGCCGCCCGATCGTCGGCGGCGTGGTCTCCCGGATGTCGCCGGCGATCGTCGCGGGTTACGCGGCCGATCCGCTGATCGACGGCCTGCTCGACACTGTCTGGCCGGCAGGCGCCCGCGAAACCGCTGCCCGAATCGCGCCGAGGCCGCCGCGCTGCCTCGCGAAGAACGGCATCGCGTTCGTGATGCTCAACCGCGAGTTCGCGTCCGCGGAGCTCCTCGAATACGTCGAGGTCCGGATGCCGCTGACGCTGATTGCCAGCGAGGGCGAGCGCTCTCTGTATGTCGTCCGTTAAAGGCACCTCGAGTCCTCGAGACTCGCGGACTGAAGTTCCGCAGCTTCCTTCGTGGTTGCCTTTCTGTAACTGACGTTCTAGGCCAGGCCGCGCCGACGGACCAGCGACGAGGCATGACCACGAGAACCAGCGCCGCGACGCTGACGACCGACAGCGCCATCATCCGGGCGTAGAGCGTGCGGCCGAGCAGGTCGAAGATCGTGAAGCTCATGAACGCGAACGCCGCCGCCGTGACGATCTGCCACGGGCGCCCCATCTCGCGGAAGCGATCGACCAGGCAGACGGCCGCCGGCGTCGCGAGCAGCAGGACGTAGTCCCAGCCCTGCGGCGACATGAGCGGCACGAGCAGCATCAGCAGGCCAAACTCGAGGTAAGCCGGCTGCGGCACTCGACGCCGCCAGATCCAGGCGGACGCTGCCACGGCCAGAACGACAGCGGCGGTCGACGGTGGCGAGCGACGATGCCTGTGGACCGGGCCCGAGCCACTTGGCCCACATCGTCGCCACCGAGACGTTCTCGGGCGCGAGCAGGTTCGGGGCGGTCGTGTCGGTGACCGTCCGGTACCAGCCGCGGACCTGTTCCAGGTTGCCCGACCATCCGTAGACGGTCGCCGGCAGGAGCAGTCCGCCGACGAACGTCGCCGCAAACGCCACGAGGCCGCTGATGCCCGCGGCAAACAGCAGCCAGGGCACGAGGATCAGCGCGTACGGTTTCACGAACACGCCGGCGCCGACCAGCGACACCCGACCATCCTGCGCGGCCGCTCAGCGCCGCCGCCAGCGCGCCGACGAGCAGCACGCCGAGCAGGATGTTGGTCTGACCGAGATTCAACTCGTGCAGGTAGAACTTGGCCATCAGCACGACGGCCATCCAGGCGAGCAGCCGCTCCGAATGCCTGCGGCCGGGCAGCGTGCGAACCGACATGCGCACCAGGACGACGAGCAGCGCGACCGACAGACCGAACCAGATCGCCTTGGCCGCTTCCTCCGGGCACGACAGCGAGCGGCGTCATGGCGAGCGCGAACGCCGGGAAGTACTTGAACTGATAATGGCCGTCGTCCGGCGCGGAAGAGCGGCGCTGCCTCGATGGCGCGGGCGCCGGCCGTCCGATAGACTGCGAAATCCACCATCTCGCGCCGGACGCGGGTCGCGTAAGCTATCGTCGCGAGCAGGACCAGCGCGGCGATCCAGACGATCGACGAGGTTCGGACGCCTGGCGCTGTCAGCAGTGGATCTCCGCGGAAAAGTATATAAGGTGCGTATGCGCAAGCTGGGTGTGGCGGTCGTTCTGACGATCTGCGGCGGCGCGGCGCTCGCGGCAGAAGACTGGCCCGAGATCCGGGGCAAGGGACGCCTGGGCGTCTGGACCGAGACGGGCATCGTCGAGAGGTTTCCCGCCGACGGGCTGAAGGTGCTGTGGCGGACGCCGATCAAGGCCGGGTACGCGGGCCCGGCGGTCGCGGACGGACGCGTCTTCGTCATCGGACTACGCGGAGACGAAGCGGCCGCGCGGCATCGAGCGCGCGCTCGCGCTCGACGAGAAGACCGGGAAAGGTTCTGTGGACGCACGAGTGGGAGGTCGACTACCGCGGCATGTCGTACGGCCTCGGGCCGCGGGCGACGCCGACGGTTGACGGCGACCGCGTCTACTTCGCCGGCGCCGACGGCAAGCTGTTCTGCCTGAACGCGGCCACCGGCGCGGTCGTCTGGAAGAAGGATTACGTCGCCGACTACGGCGCCGACCGCGCGAAGTGGGGTTGGGACTGGGGATTCTCGAGCTCGCCGCTGGTCGACGGATCGCGGCTGATCGCGCTGGTGGGCGGCCGCCCCGACGCCAAGGTCGTCGCCTTCGACAAGCTGACGGGCAAGGAACTGTGGCGTGCGCTGGCGTCCGAGTCGGAGCTCGGCGTCGCGCAGCCGATCATCATCAGCGCCGGCGGCACGCGGCAGCTGATCATCTGGTATCCCGGCGCCGTCGTCTCGCTGGATCCGGCCACCGGCAAGGTCTACTGGGAGCAGCCCTACAAGGTCGGCGCCTCGATGACGGTCGCCACTCCGATTCATACCGGCTCGCTGCTCTTCTTCACCAACTTCTACGACGGCCCGCTGATGCTCGCGCTCGACGAGCAGAAGCCGGCCGCGACGGTGCTGTGGAAGGGCAAGAGCGACAACGAGATCCAGACCGACGGTCTGCATGCGACCACGGCGACGCCGGTCATCATCGGCGACTACATCTACGGCATCTGCAGCTACGGCCAGTTCCGCTGCCTGCGCGCGAAGACCGGCGAGCGCATCTGGGAAACCCAGGCGCTGACGAAGGAGCGCGCCCGCTGGGTGTCGGGCCAGATCGTCCGCCACGGCGACCGGCTGTTCATCAACAACGATCGCGGCGAGCTGGTGATCGTGAAGCCGGGTCCGGGCGGGTACGAGGAAATCAGCCGGACGTTCCTGTTGAAGCCGACGTCGCCCCCCGGCAACCGCCGCGAGATGGTGAGCGTCAACTGGTCGCATCCCGCCTACGCGAACCGCCACATCTACGCGCGCAACGATGAGGAGATCATCGCCGCTTCGCTGGCCGCTGACGGTAAATGATGCGCCCTATCACCAGCGCCTGCGGCCATGCCTCGCCGAGGAACCGTCTTTTATCCGAGGCGAGGCATCAGCGTAAGTTCGCGGCGGGCGGTGGGGCCCCGCCGCCAGTGGAAAAAAGTTGGCCGGTGTCGCGTATTACCCAGGATGGTGGCGGTGTGCCGCAGGCGCTCCTGTCTCTGTCCTCATCACGATCTTCGTTATCCTGATTCTTGCGACTACAGTCGCGCCTCATCTTGCGACTACTGTCGCTGCTCAGGAAAAACCGACGGTCAGGCTGCGGACGCTGGGTCCCGGCGACATCCTCTACGTCCTCATCGGCGGCGGCGGCAACACGCTGGCGTTGATGCGCGACGATGGGGTGGTCGTCGATCGACACGAAGCTGCCGGGCTGGGGCACGGCGATCCGTGAGGCGATCGAGGCGGCCACCGATCGTCCGGTGGCGATTATCATCAACACCCACGCGCATCCCGATCATGCGGGCGGGAACAAAGAGTTCCCAGGCAAGGTGGAGATCGTCGCCCACGCCAACGCGGCGGCGGCCGTCGGCGCGACGCGGACGGTCACCGACAAGCTGACGCTGCTCGGCGGGCCCGATCAAATCGACCTCTACTACTTCGGCCGCGGCCACACGAACGGCGATCTCGTGGTGGTGTTTCCGCAGAAGCGCCTCGCCTACCTCGGCGATCTCTTTCCGTCGAAATCGGCGCCGATCGTCGACGCCGCCGCGGGCGGAAGCGTGGTGGCGCTGGCTGACACGCTCCGCCGCGTCGCGACCGAAATCAAGGGCGTGATGCGCGTCGTGACTGGCCACGCCGAAGGGCTTGCAGACACGCGCGATCCGTCGGCCACCTCTGTCGACATCTCGACGCCGCGGACGATGCGGTGGAGCGACGTCGAGGAGTACGCCGACTTCACGCGCGACTTCGTCGAGGCCGTGCGCCAGGCGAGGCGCGCGGGCAAGACACCGGCCGAAGCTGCCGCCAGCCTGTCGCTCCCCAATCGCTATCGCGACTACGACATGGGAAACGCCCTGGCGGCCGTCGCAGCCATCTATAGAGAGGACGCCCGATGAGCCGGTTCCGGCTGGCCGATCCTCGGCCCGGGCCTGCTGCTCGCGGCCGCGGGGATCGGTGTCGGCGACATGGTGTCGTCGATCATCGCGGGCGCCGAATACGGGCTGACGCTCATCTGGGCGCTCGCGGCAGGCGTCCTGGTGAAGTACGCGATCACCGAGGGAGCGGCACGCTGGCAGCTCGCGACCGATCGAACGCTGGTCGAAGGCTGGCGCGACAACCTGCCGGCGCCGGTCCTGATCGGCTTTTTCATCTACTTCGTCGTCTGGAGCTACATGGTGGCGAGCGCGCTGGTGTCGGCCAGCGCACTCGTGCCGGCGGCGGTGTTCCCCTCGGTGTCGATCCAGACGTGGGGCATCCTGCATGCGACGGTGGCGTTCGCGATGGTCTACTTCGGGCGCTACGAGCAGTTCCTCGCCGTGGTCAAGTGGTTCATCGCGTTCAAGGTCCTCGCGGTGATCGCGACGGTGCTGCTCATCATCGTGCGCTCGGGCGCCGACTGGTCGACAGTCGGCGCGCGCTCGGATCTCGAAGTCGGCTACGTCCTGTCGCTCATCGGGGGCATCGGCGGGACCGTCACGCTCCTGTCATACGGCTACTGGATGCGCGAGGAAGGCTGGTCGGGTCCGCGGCGCATGAACACCGCCCGCATCGATCTGCTGTTCTCGTTCGGGCTGGCGTTCGTCTTCGCGCTGGCGATGATGTTTCTCTCGACGCAGATCGCGTGGGAAGGCGCGATCCTCGACGAGGGGCCGCGGCTCTGCCTGCTGCTCGCCGATCGCATCGCGGTCGAGACCGGGCCGATCGGACGCGCCATCTTCCTGATCGGCTTCTGGGGCGCCGCGTTCTCGGCTGTCCTCGGCGTGTGGCACGGGGTGCCGTTCCTGTTCGACGACTTCGTCCATCTCTGGCGCCGGCAAGCGCCGGGCGGCCAGCAGGGTCCGGCGTACCGCAGCTGGGCCGCTTACCTGACCCTCGCCTCGATCTCCGCGCTGATCTTCGGCCGCCCCGTCCGGCTGGTCTTCGCGTACACGATCGTCGGCTCGCTGTTCTTCCCGTTCGTGATCTGCACGCTCCTCTGGCTGAACAACTCGCGGAAGATCCAGGGCAGCCTGCGATCGGGCGTCGCCGTCAACGCCGTGCTCGGCGCGGCGCTGATACTCTTCGGCTACCTGGCGGTGATGTCGGTCCGCGGGTAGCGGCATGTAGGGCGGACCTTTTAGGTCCGCCTGATCCGCGCCGGTGCCGCCCCCGCTAGCGTAAAAGGCCCGGCCTACATGTTCCCGCGCAGCGCCTCCACCGGATCGACCGACGTCGCCCTCCAGGCAGGAACGAACGCGGCGAGCAGGCACACCGCCGCCAGCACGAGTGCGAGCGTCAGGTAGGTCACGGGGTCGAAGGGATTGACGCCGAGCAGCACGACGCGCAGAAACCGCGCGACGCCGGCGGCGACGAGCAGCCCCAATGCCGTACCGACCGCCGCGAGGCGGGCGCCGCGGAAGAGCACGTCACGGAGAATCGCTCCGCGATCCGCGCCCAATGCCATCCGGACACCGAACTCGGTTGTCCGCTGCGTCACGTAGCACGCCATGACGCCGTAGACTCCCGTCGACGCCAGCAGCAAGCCAAGTAATCCGAAGCCGCCGGCGATCGCCGCGCCGACGCGGAACAGGAAGAAGCCGTTGCCCCCATCGAGGTAGCGGGACATCGTCTGAATGTCGTACGGCGTGACGTTCTCGTCGAACGCCTGCAGCGTGCGCCGGACGGTGTCGGCCACGGCGACCGGCGGACCGTCGGCGACGATCTGCAGCACGGCGGATCCTGAAGGACTTTGCGCAAGCGGCCGGAGGAGAAGCGGCCGCGGCGATTCCCAGAGCATCATCAGCTTGGTGTTGGCGACCACTCCGACGATCTCGATGGCCGGTCCGCCGGCTTCAAGCCGCACGCGCCGGCCGATCGCCTGACTGTCCGACCATAGTTGCCGCGCCAGCGCCTCGTTCGCGATCGCGACCGGCCTCGACTGTGCGTCGTCGCTCGCGTCGAATGAGCGGCCGGATCGCAGCGGAATTGCCATTGCCGCGAGATACTCCGGATCAACGCTCATCGTGAGCGCGGTCGGCGGCCGCCCGTCGTTCGTCACCACCCCATCGACATGCAGCGGCACGAAGCCGATGGTGTAGCCGAACGGCAGACCAGAGGCCCACGAGGCACGGCGGACGCCGGGAAGCGCCGCGATGCGCTGCTGAGACTCGGTGAAGTAGGCACGGCGGCGCGCCTCGTCGTAACCCTGGCTCCTAAGGTCGACGTGCGCGAGCATCACGTCGGCGGTGCGGAATCCGAGATCGATCGTCTGGGCGCGGCTCAGCGTCTTGGCAAACAGCCCGCCGAAAATCAGCAGCGCCAGCGATACGGCGATCTGCGAGACGATCAGACCGCGCTGGATCCGCATGCCGCCAGCGCCGCTCGACACGAACCCACCGACCTTCACCAGTGAATTGATGTCGGCGCGGAATGCGTACAAGGCCGGCGCCAGGCCGGCGATCGTGCCCGCCAGCAGAGCGACCGCCCAGCAGACCGCGATCACGCGCCAGTCGAGGCTGAAGTCGACGCCGACCGGCACCGGCAGCCCGCTCGATTGGAGCGTGCGCTCCAACAGCCCGGACGCTGCGACAGCCAGGGGAATGGCCGCCCCGCCGCCCAGCGCCGACAGGACGACGCTCTCGGTGAGGAACTGTCGAATGACCCGTCCGCGCCGGGCGCCGAGCGCAACACGCAGGGCAACCTCCCGGCTGCGCGCCGTGGCCCGCGCCAGCAGGATCGTCGCGATGTTGGCGCTGGCGATGACGAGCAGGAGACCGGAAAGCCCCAAAAAAATTGCCGCAATGACTCGGAACTGCGGACCGTTCGACGGGTGCGGCCGGGCCTGCGTCTCGGGCACGACCAGCAGCGATCGACCGGTATTGGTCGCCGGATACTCGGCCGCCAGGCGTTCGGTGACGACCCGCAACGCGGCCCGCGCCTGCTCAATCGTCGAGCCGGGGGCGAGCCGGCCGAGCAGCGTCAGCCCTTCTCGATCGCGAGCGTCGAGCATCGGTGTCTCGCGCGCTGTGTGCGTCAACGCGTCGAGCATCGACACCGGGACGAATCCGGAGATCCGCACGAGGGGGTTGGCGCCCCTGAACCCTTCGCCGACGACGCCGACAATCGTCAGTGCGTGACCGTTGACCCGAACCATGCGGCCGACGACGGCAGGATCACCGCGGAACCGGCGCTGCCAGTAGTCGTAGGTCAGGACGATCACCGGCGAGTCGCCGGTCGTGCGCGCGTCGTCCACCGAAATCAGGCGGCCGGCCGCCGGCGCGAGGCCCAGCATCGCGAAGTAATTGCCGGTGACCGCGTCGACGAGAACCCGCTCCGACGAGCTGGCGTCGCTCAGCCAGACGATCGCCGGCTCGAAGCCGGCGATGTCGCTGAATGCCGTCTGGCCGCGGCGGTAGTCCTGCAGATCGGGATAGGACAGGCCATGCGGCAACTCGAAGTGGCTGTCCAGCGCGGCAATCGACACCAGCTCTCCGGGCCGCTCGACCGGCAGCGGACGGAACACGAACGCGTTGACGACGGTGAAGACGCTGGTAGCGCCGCCGATCCCGACGGCGAAGGTGATCGTCGCGGCGACAGCGAATCCTGGCGCGCGGCGGAGAATGCGCCAGGCATATGCGACGTCCTGCCGCAGGAGGTGCAGGTGCTGCAAGGGCGCGGTGGTCAGGACGTCCTGCACCGTTTCGCCCCACAGACGGAGCAGCCCGCGCAGGCCGCGCATCTCGCGCCGCTGCGCCCGGAACACCTGTTCCATCTCGCGGCCGTGGTCGGCGCGGAAGTCCCACGGCAGCAGCCGCAGCAGCACGCGGAACAGGCGATCAGCAAGCGACGCTGGCTTCTCGTTCATGGCTGTGACTCAAGTGGTTCGCGGCCGCAGCTTCTTGCTGCGCGCCATGGCGACAATCGCCTCGAGCCGCGCGATCTCGGCCTCGGCGACGCGCCGGCCGCGCGGCGTCAGCCTGTAGTACCGCCGCCGCTCGTCGTCGAGTGCCGGATCTGGGCGTTCGTCGCTCTCGGCGAGGAGTCCGGAGACGAGCGCCCGCTTGACGAGGGCGTACAGTGTGCCGGCGCTCAACTGCACCGTGCCGTCGGTGCGGCGGGCAATTTCTTTGATGATGGCGTAGCCGTGCTTCTCGCCATCGGCGAGCGCCAGCAGCGTGTGGAGCATCGGCGGGGTGAGCGGCAGGTGGACGTCGACGTCTCGATCTCTGTTTTTTGTCATCGGGGCGGCCTCGGACGCGTGCCGCTATACTATAGCGGTATACGATATAGTTGGCGGAGAGGTTCCACGGCGGCCAGGCGGACCTCCGAGGTCAGGTCAGGCGGACCTAGCGGACCTGAAGGTCCGCACTGACGTACGTACTCTGCTTGGCGATTGGCAGGAACAACCTCACCGTGGTGCCGCGATCCGCCTCGGATTCGAGCGTGACGACGCCGCCCGACTGGCGGGCGAAACCGTAGACCATGCTCATCCCCAGGCCGGTGCCGCCGCCGCCGGACTTCGTCGTGAAGAACGGCTCGAACACGCGCGCGGCCACCTCGGGCGGACATGCCGCAGCCGTTGTCCTCGAGCGAGATCACGGCGTACGAGCCGACCGCGAGATCGTCGGAGGCGGCCGGCGGTTCGGTCACCTCGGCGCGAAGCGTGCTGATCCGCAGGACCCCGCCGTGCGGCATCGCATCCCGGGCGTTCAGCGCGATGTTCAGGATGGCCGCTTCGAGCGTGGCGGCATCGACCAGCGCAATCGGGCTCGACGGGGTGAGCCTGGTCTCGAGGTCGATGGTCGACCCGATCGTCCGGCTCAGCATCCGCACCGTCGCGGTGACGAGCGCGTTGATGTCAACCGGCTTCGGGTTGAGGTGCCGGCGTCCGGAGAACGCCAGCAGCTGGCTCGTCAAGTCCTTGCCGTGCAGCGTGGCCCGGATGATCGATTCGATCATCTCCTCGATCTGCGCGTCGCGGCGCCGCTTGGTCTGCAGGTAGTGCCGGAGGAGCTCGACGTTGCCGAGGATCACCGAAAGGATGTTGTTGAAGTCGTGGGCGATGCCGCCGGTCAGCTGGCCGACCGCTTCCATCTTCTGCGACCGGAACAGCGCTTCCCTCGCCTGGGCCAGCGATTCGTTCGCGGCCTGCAGCTCCGTGATGTCGTGCGAGATACCGAAGAGGCCGAGAATCCGGCCGTCGGGATCGCGGTACACGCCCTTGGTGACGAGGTACGCCTGCGTCGCGCCGTCCTTGCCGGTGGCGACGCCCTCGAACGCCTGCGGCAGGCCGGTGGCCAGCACCTGGCGGTCGTCCTCGACGAACTGCCGCGCGGTCTGCTTCGGGGTAGAGCTCGAAGTCGCGCTTGCCGACGATCTCGGTCGGCGATTGGCCGACGAAGCGCGCCGCCGCGTCGTTGACGAGCACGTAGCGCCCCTCCAGATCCTTGACGAAGATCGCGTCCGGCGTGGCGTCGATCACCGCCTGCAGGATGTCGGAGCTGTTGGCAATCGACATCGGGTTTCTTGTCGGTTATACCCCATTCTCCCCCGCTGGACGTTCGAGCCGACTCAGATTCCGGGAAAGTGTGTAATGCCCGATCGATCCGTTTTGTAATCGAGGGTGTCCAAGCCACGGAAAGTGTGATCGACGAAGCCGGCTCGGCGCGCGGCCACGCAGCGCTGCAGCCGCTCGACCGGATCGTCCCATCTCGTTTCACACAATCTCGAAGCTGGCTCGCCCACGCGCGGCTGGGTCATGTCGCTGCCGTACTTCACCGTCAGGACCCAGGGCGATCCCAACTCACTGGTGGGAGGCTTTGCGGAGGTCGTGGTGTTGCTCGCCGCAATTGGCGTGTACGCGCCTGCCTAGCCGATTACTTTTCGGACGACCTTCATCGCGAGCCAGAAGTAGCCGAAGAGTCCTGCCAAGGCGAGCATTCCTGCGGCCGCCAGCGGAGGGCCGACGATCACAGCGACGAGGGGCGGGTCGCTCATCTGCAGGTTGCCGGTGAGGCCCAGGACGCCCGCTGCGGCGACCTGATCGAAGTGGCGCGGACTGCGGCATGTGACCTTTACGCGGAGGCTTTCCGGCGGGCCGCCCAGTACTTCTTCATCCGGAGGCTGACGGCCTTGCGTGCGGCGGCAGACATCGTTCGAGCGGCGCCGGCGTCCCGCTCCGCCGCCCGCGGCTTTCCGGCTCCGGCTGCGTCGCGGCCCCGCCCTCGAGTGCGCTGATCGCTTGATTCAGCCTGGCGATCTCACGTTCGAGCGCGGATCGTTCGGAACGAAGTTGCTGCACCAGCCTGCCGAAGTTCCTCGCCATCAATCCTCCGGACGGCGGACCTGAAGGTCCGCACTACACGTCGGATCTAGGTCCGCTACACGCATCGTTCTCATGTAGGAGAAAGACGGACAACGCTATCACCGCCCCCTGCGTGCGTCAATTGAACGGCGTGATGAGTTTCCTTACGCAGCGAGGCGGCCGCGGAACGTCGCCGCGCGGCTGCGCAGCGACGTGAGGCTGTGCACGCGCCTCGGTCCACCGCGCGTGCTCGGCCCGAACGAACCGGCTGTACGGGGCGATGGCCTGTTCGATGCGCGCGCGGCTCTGCTCCTGCGCCCGCTCGAATTCGATGCGGAGTGCGTCGGCCAGCCGATCACGCAGCGCCGTGACCTTCTGCTTCATCTCGACCTTGGCCTTGCGCCGCCGCGCCGGGATGACCAGGAATCCGAGCGCCGCAACGACGCTCGCCAGGAGGATGCCGGTGACGTCGGCCGCGGCGGTCGACGCGGCGAGCGTGACGAGCGTGCCCAGCCCGACCGCCGCGCCGCCGGCCGCGGCCGCGGTGGTCACCGCGGCGCGCGCCTGTTCGGCGATCGCCTCGGCCTCGCGCTGCTTGTCGTAGGTCTCGACGACCCGCTGCGCTTCGCGGCCGACCGCGTCGATCAGCCGCGCGCGGTCGGCATGAAAGGTGCCGACGTCCGGCGCGCCCAACGCTCGCCGATCCGTGACTTCTGACCCGGCTCGCGACGGTGGTGGTGACCGCCTGCCACTGGCGGAAGTCCTGATCGATCAGCCAGTCGATCAGCTCGGCCACCCGCCGCTCGATCTGCCGCGGCGCGTCGGCGACGACGCGCTCCTCGAATTCCTTCTGGACGCGCGCGCGGTTCAGCAGATCGACGACCCGCCCGAGCCGCAGCGTGTCCTCGAAGTACTCGTGGCCGCGCGCCTCCATGTCGACGAGCACCTTCTCGACGGCCGTCATCCGCAGCTCGAACCCGCGCGCCAGGTCGGACGCGTAGACCGCGAGCTGCCGCTCGATCTGATCGAGCACCGTCACGTCGTCGTTCAGCAGCGCGAGGCGCTCGTCGGCGATCGTCGCGTAGCGGTGCGCGAGCGCCTGGCCGACGCCGAGCGGGTTCGCCAGCTTCAGCCGGAAACGGCTGGTCTCGTGGAGCGTCTCGGTGATGTACGTCTCGAGCGCCTCGAAACCGCTCGCCGCCCACGACGCCGGCTCGCCGCGCTTCGCGCGCAGCGCCAGGCGCGCGCTCACCGGAAAGATCTCCGGCGTCAGCCCCAGCAGCCGCTGCGCCGCGTCGCGCACGAATCCGACGACCTCCTCGATGTCCTCGGCGCGCTCGAAGATGTCGACCTTGTTGATGACGATGACGATCTTCTTGCCCCAGCCGCGGATCGTCTCGAGGAAGGCCCGCTCGGTTTCGGTGAACGGACGATCGGCGGACGTGACGAACAGCACGAGGTCGGCCCGCGGCACGAAATCGGCCGTCAGCCGCTCGTGCTCGCGGATCATGGCGTTGGTGCCGGGCGTGTCGACGATGTGGACGTCGCGGAGCAGGTCGGCCGGAGCGGTGATCACCTGCAGGCCGTCCTCGCCGATCTCCTGGGCGACCGTGTCGCCGTGCTTCAGCACGTGAATCGCCGCCGTCGTCGGCGTCACGCCTTCCTGCAGGACCGGCTGGCCGACGAGCGCGTTGATGAACGCGCTCTTGCCGGCGTTGAACTCGCCGACGACGACCAGCAGGAAGAACTCGTCGAGCTGGCGGATCGACGCGGCCAGCGCCGCCTGGTCGGCGGGATTCGCGCCGAAACGCGTCAGCGCGTCGCGCAGTTCAGCGAGGAGCTGACGGCCTTTCGCCAGCTGATCCTGAAGGTCTGGCAGACAGGACGTGCCTGCATCAAGCTGGGCCGACGCAAGAACCACGCCCGCGGCCTGGACAGTTACGGCCGCTTCGAGCGCGTCGCCGCGCGCGCCTGACGAGCGCGCCAGAACGCTCGGCGATCCGCGCCGGCAGCAGAAACAGCGCGACAAGAAACAGGACGAGGCTGAGGAGTGCGAGGTAGCTGGTGGCCGGATGGGACGGCGGCTGGAGCAGCGCGCCGAGCGTGATGCCCTCGAGCAGCGTCTGCAGCACGCGCTTCAAGCCGCTCGTCCCCGGTGCCGAGAGCTCTCGCAGGACGACGAACTTCAACAGGAAAAGCGCGCCGAACGTGACGGCGAGGCTCCGCAGCAGCCGGATGCGATCCGGCGCTGCGGCCGCCGTGTTGAGCAGCAGGATCAGGAGGAACACCGCGAACACGATCCGCGGCAGGCCCGACTCCGGGATAAGGAGCGCGACAACCTGCGCCGACGCGAGCCACAACGCCGCAGAGCACGACCGCGCCGTTCAGGTTGGCCAGCGCGGACCGCGACGCCGCCAGCAGCCGCTCCGGCGCGAGCGCTCCGCTCTGCACGACGACCCGCATGACCAGAGCAGGCCGAGCACCAGCGCGAACACGGACGGCGGCACCAGGCTCGTCGCCTGCGACATCCGGACGCTGCCGAGGAGCAGCACCGTCAGGAACGCGGCCGGCAGGACGAGGGCCTCGCGCAGCGCGCCGGTCATTTCCGCTCCCGGAAGACGCGCATCGGGTTGAAGTCCGACGCTTCGCGCCGCCGGCCGGCCTCGAGCTCGGCTTTCAGCTCCTCTCCGGTGCGCATCCGCAGGTTCTCGTCGTCGACGACCAGCCGTCCACCGGGCGCAAGCGCGATCGCGCGGTCGATCGCCGCCAGCGCCCTCGGCGTACAGCGCATCGTCGTGGTACAGCCGCCCCCAGCCCTGGCGGTAATAGCTGTAGGCGATATAGAACTGCGTGCGCGCGTCGCGGACTGCCGGATCGGCGCGCGCGAACGCCATCCGCGCTTCGACGAACTGATCGTTGCGGAAGAACCGCAGGCCGTCGGCGAACGACTGCTCGTCGACGCTGTAGGCGCCGATCGTCGCGGCGAGGCCGCCGGTGATCTGCGCGACGGTCTGCGGCTGGCGCGAGAACAGCCATCCGATCAGCGCCGCGTAAACGACCGTGAACGCCAGTCCGCCGAGCCGGGTCAGCCGGTCGGCGCGCTCTCCCGACCTTCGGGGGTGACATTCCACGATCGGCAGATTTCAGATCTAAGATGTCAGATTTGTCTACGGAATTGCCGTCGCGACTGGCAGCCGACTCCAGCTCGCCGACCTTAAATCCGACCTGAATTCACCGATAGTAGTTCGGCAGGCACTGGGCGAGAAAGCCGGGGCCTTCAGGTCCGCACGGAAACGGGCGATGAAACGTGATCAGGCGTCCGGCGACGATGACGCCAATCCAGAGGGAGAGCGACGCGACGGCGATGATCTTCGCCAGCCGCGGCGCTTCGTCGGGAGCGCCGGGCGCCGTCGCTTTGCGGTACGACGTCACGTAGAACGCCGACGCGTTGAGGCCCGCCGTCGCCATGAACAGCATCTTGAAGTGGAACGCCGGGTTGTAGACGTACTGATCAGGCTCGGTCAGAACGAAGAGGATCCCGCTCCCGGCCGTCATCGCGAACCCGGCAAGGCCCCAGGGAATCAGCCTGTGCAGCGCGCCGATCGGAATGCGCTTCGCAACGCCGATCAGCCGGAGGTCGAAGAGGAAGATCGCGCCGACCAGCAGGCACAGGCCGATGAAGTGGACGCTCTCGGCCGCCGGCCATCCCCACGCCGTCTTCATCATCGTCGCGACCGGAGTCGCGCGGGCGAACGTCCTGACCAGCCAAATCTGGAAGTCGACCATGGATCTACCAGGTGGCAAGAATGCGGTGCGCCGTGTACGCGAGCAGGCGGCCGGTCGTGACCGCGCCGGCCCAGCACGCGAGCGACGCGGCACCGTAGGGCCGGGCCGATTCAGGCCGGGCACCGGCACGCCGCGGCTCGATCTTCGCCTCTATCGGACAGGAGCTGACGCGTCATCAAGACGTACAGCCACATGCCGACGCGCGATCAATGAAAGCTTCAGGTAGAAGACCGGATTAGTCAGCGCCTTGGTCGGATACCCAATCAGGAGCAGCAGGCCGGAGGCGGTATTCAGCCAGACCCCGATCCACATCACAGGGGCGAAGCGTTGCAGCTCGCGGGGCGGAACCCGTGGCGCGAAACCCAGCAGGCGAATCGCGATCGCGGCGTTGACGCCCGCGGCCAGGCCCATGCCGATGGCATGCGCCGACAGGATGGCCGGAAACGCGAAGACGGACGTCGACTCCCGCACCCAGGTGCTGAGCGCGGTCGCCTCGAGCCACAGAAAGAATTCGTTCAATTGTCGAGCGTCCGGCTCGTAGCGTCCGGCTTCAGCCGGACGTCCGCCAGATGTTATGCCGGATGCGGCTAAAGCTGGGGATCGATGTGGAGACGGTGCCTGAGGAAGTGCGCGTCCTGCTCGCTGAGGCGCCACGGCACGGACGGATGATCGGCCGCTTCGTCGGCCTCGTTCGGCATTGACGGCATCGCCTCGTCTTCCTCCGGCGGGATGGCCTCGCGCCGGAGCCGCCGCAGGAACGGATAGAGGTTCATCTGGGATTACATATCGGCTCGAGCCGTGATTCGCTTCACAGTTGAGCTGTACCGAGCGGCCTGATCGTGTTACCTTCATGCACTCCCCTCGCCCAACAACAACCTGCGGTGGTGCATCCATGCGAAATCCCTTGGCCGGGATGGTCGAAACGCTTCGTAGACTGGACACTCGCGAGCAGCAAAGGCTCACCACCCATGCGGTTGGCCTTGGCGCGGTGGGCGCGGCTGTCTTCCTCCGCTGGGCGCTCGGTGTCGCCGACCAGCCGCAGTTCTGGTTGTTCTCTGCCGCCATCGCGGCGAGCGCGGCTTTCGGCGGCACGGTGCCGGCGCTCGTCGCGGCGCTGGCGTCCTTGCTCGCCGTGCGACTCACCACCGATCTCCCGATGACGTCCGGCCTGCTGTTCGTCGCCGAGGGGCTCACGGTCGCACTCGTCGTCGCGTTTCTGAGGACGACGATCGAGCAGGAGCGAGAGCGGATGAGCGCGATGGAGCCGTGGATGCGCGAGCTCAAATCGACGGAGCGGCAGGGACGTCTCGTCGAATCGGCTTTCAGCCAGTTGGACGAAGCCGCCGATACCGTGGTCGTCATGCTCGACAGCGGCGGCCGCATCAGCGGCTGGCGTGGTGGCGCCACGCGTCTGTACGGGTGTGCGGCAGCCGACGTGATCGGCACGAGCCCGTCCCCGCTGTTCGACGAGCTGCCCGAGGACGGCTTCGCACGGATCATCCTGGCCGCCCGACAGGGCGAAGCGGGCTATACGGGCCGCCAGAGGCGGGCCGACGGCAGCACGTTCGACGCCGAAGTGCGCGTGCGTCCGTTCTCGCGCGGTGGATTCGACGGCTTCGCGATGATCGTCCGCGACCTCACGGATCAGCAGGCGTACCTTCAGCTCCGGCAGGAAGCCGACGTGGCCAACCGTCAGCTGTGGACGCTCCGTCACCTGACGGATCCTTCGCTCAACTCGCTCGCGGGCGGCGAATTCGTGGCCACGCTGCTCGATCGGCTGCGCGCGGCCATCGACGCCGAGGGCGTCGCGCTGGTGTACATGGAGAAGTTCCGGCGGCGCGTGATCTGCGCCGAGAGCGGCCTGCAGAGCGAGCGCGGCGTCTACCGGCCGCCGCTGGACCTGCGCCGGGCCGACGCCGGCCGCACGCTCATGATCCACAACGACGCCGCGGCCGTGGCGGAATCGAGCGCGGCCGGCTGGCCGGCGGACGTGTCGTCGATGATGGCGATGCCGGTGGTGCGCGCCGGCGCGACGCTGGCGATGGTGGAAGTGGCGTACCGCACTGGCCGCCGCGCCACCGAGTGGGAGATTGCGCTCGTGCAGGTCGCCGCCGCCCGGATCGCCGGCCTCCAGGACGATCGCTACGCCGACTCCGGCGCGGTCGCTTAATACTCTCGGCTTGCCCACCGTCTTGTCCGCCGAAGCTTCCGCGGAGGCGGAGGCTCGCGGAAGCGAGGAAGGTGGGACGTAGCCTCCGGCTTTAGCCGGACTTACACCCCTTAGTAGATATGTACCGGCTTCGGTAACTCACTTCGGGGCCCAAAACTCCATGTTGTGGAGCAGAAAGCGGCTGCGAATTATGATCGAGCCCTGGTCCGCAAAGATACCGCTCGGTTCAATGTTGAAGAACATACCCTCATTAATCTCGAACCCGTGGTCGTTGCCCTCGCTCTTGTACTCGCCAGAGACCTGGCTGAAATAGTCATAGAGGTTCGTGGGCAACACCAGCACCGCGCCATTCGACCCGTAGGAGTCGCTATCCAGACCTTCGATGATCTCTCCGATGATGACAACCGCGACAACAACAGCGACCAGGGCCCACAGGGCGGTGCACGCGGTGGAGAGTATTGCGGCGATTTGGGCGGCGACCGCTGCGGCGCCCTTAGCGACCGCCGCACCTGCGAGGACGGCGGCCAGTGCGGCTGCCGCCGCAGCCTTCAGCTCGGCAAGCACCTTCTTCATCTCCGTCCACACCGTCTCCAAGACAAACTCCTTCACGTCGCCGTACAGCTCCTTGATCCAGGGCGCAACGTCACCGCTGTCGTGTTCCATCACGGAGATAAAGATGGTGTAGACCTTGGGCCAGGATTCGTCGTCCGGATTCCCCAGATCAATTTCCCATCCGTCTCTTGGTCCGATGTTTCCGAGTGGATCCGTTTTTATCGGTGTCGATGTCCAGCTCTTGGTAGAACTGAAAGTCCCAGGCGGTGGTGCTGCCGTTTGACCGAGTCTCCGCCAGGAATCCGGCAATGTGGAACTCCTCGCCTCCCGATTCATTTGAGTCGATATTCAGCTCGACTTCGGTCAGTTTGCACGCAAGAGAAGTCAATACATTGGCCCCCTGGAAGTGAAACGGGGTGTCGGACTTGAAGTACCTGATGGTCACCGGGGGTGACCAATCGCCGAGCATCTGCCAGGGAGTTCTGCCGAGCATCTGCCAGGGAGTCTGGGACGTGGGGGTATGCTTGTACGCGGCGACGCGCACCTCGTAGAACTCCGCCCCGGTCGGTGGGGGCTTCGGTGGAAGCCACTTCGGCAAGTCGATCGTGAATATGGAGCCGGGAGCGCCGGTATTCCCCGAGGCGAGCAGTTGCCCCCTGCGAATGCCGGTTTGCCCCGTGGCGAGCAGTTGCGCCGTGCCCTTCTTGACGAGCTGCCACTTGCCAGCATTGGCGCCCACTTCGGTCGTCGACCAACGGAACTCGAGTTTCTCCGGCGCGTAGAGTCCCGTGCCGTTCGTCCCTTCCGTGACGACATCCCCCGAGAAGAACCCGGTCTCGACTTTCGTGCGGGGCAAGAGCCCTTTGAGATCGATCCGGCTCAGATCGTTTGACAGCCGGGCGTTGACCGCCTTGGCCAACTTGGTCTTCAGGGCCACGCTGAGATCCTTCCCGGCGGCGGCGACGGCCGTCGCGTCGCTGCCAGGGTTTCCCGCGTTCCCGAAATACTTCCGTCTCGTCGCAACGTCCGCTTTTAGGAGCTTGGCGGCGCGCGCTTGCGCCGCCGCAGCCTTGGGACGTGTCAACATCTTCCGGCACGTCTTCTGTACGCGACCGGCCAGGCTGCCCGCCGGAAAGGACATCTCCGGGTTCGCGACCGCGACTGCCAGGGCACGGCTGACTTCGTGGCCGAGCGCGGTAGCAAACTCGCGCTCCTCGGGAGTCAGTGCCTTCGGGGTGTAGTGGAGCGGGATCTTGTCGGACATTTGAGTCCTCCTCGTGACGTGTGGAGTGCTCGATCCGCGTACGGGGCTAGTAGGGGCTGATTCAGTCTCCTCCCAGACAAAGTCGGATCAACAAAAGTCCCCGCAGGTCTGGATGGTCCGTCATGTCAGCCTCCGCCGATCCGCGGACGACATCTATCACCGTCACGTGCGTCAAGACGAGCGGCGAGGATGTGGATTGAGCCGCCACTGAAACTGACAGGAAGAAGAAGAGGGAACTTACAACCCAGCCTTGCTGGCTTTAAACGAAGCGCGATTTGCGCGTGACTGAGTGTCAGACGTAGCCCATCGGCGGCAAACAGCACGAGGACAACCGTCGCAAAATTTATCCAACGAAATTGCCCCGGTCAAGCACGACGATTTGCGGACGACTCTATCGATGGGAGCGTCGTAAATTGTTGTGCTTCAGATGACATGCAGAACCGCCGCACGATTGAGGTGCGCGAAGTGATCGGCAGCGTCGTCTTCGGCAGCGTTCTGCTCGTGGTGGTGGTCTTCTCCGCTGCCAGCCTGTGGTGACTTTCGAAAACGTGCGGAGGATCGGAAGTCCCTGCGGCGTAGACCGCGCTGACTCTTCGCAGCCAACGACCTCTCCACTCGCGGGCGATCCTAGCGCACAACCCCAGCTCAGAACGCGAACCGGACCTCGACTTGATGGTGACGCAGTTCGGGGATGGGTACCGGCGTCACCGGTGGGCAGCCGCTGACAATGCACGACTTCCAGTCGGCAAGTCTTTCCGTCTGGTAGTAGCGCTCGACGTAGCGCCAATCGGTCTCGACAAAATCACTGAACCATTGATCGAGCGTCATAACGCCGACCTGGTGCATCAACTGCATCCCAAAACCAGCCGCCTCGAGCTCGTACGCATGCAGCACCTGCATGAAATGATTGCGGTCCTTCGTGTGCTGCAGATCGGCGAGCTTGTGCTCCAAGGACGGAGCGATCCATTGAACGGAGTGGCCGAACAGATGGAGCAGCAGGAAGCACTGCATCTCAAAGGCGACATCGGGATCGATCACGATCCGCAGACCGTCGAAAATGCCCGTCCTGGGAGGTTCGAGATCGCGGTATTCGATCACGAACCCATGTTTGACGACGCCTGAACACGCGCGTCCCCAGAGATCGACGAGCTCGTCGGCCGGCCATTGGCCAACCTGCCGCGCGCCGTGAAGCTCGTGACCGCGAATAGTGTCCATAGCGCTTTCGCTCGATGGATGCAGGCTATCGTCCCGTATCTTCGCGGACGGTTCGCAGGAATTATGCGGCCGACGAGTCACCCGCCGAGGTGCGCAGGCTCAGCCACTCAGCCTCCGTGGTGACTCGCGGGCTTGTGACCGATCTCCTGTCGGCTGGCAGCGTGTGTGCAAGCTCGTCGCCCCATCAGGAGATCTCGTGGCGTTCGAGGTACACCACCGGAAACACATCGAAGATGAGCTCACGAAGATTGTGCGTCGGCAGCTCCGGAACACAGCCCATGCACTCACCACGAGCGCGGGCAGCCAGTTCCGGAGCGCCGTCCATGAATCGCGTAAGAGCGTCAAGAAGGTACGGGCGGTCGCGGCGTTCTTGACACAAGCGGGCGCGAAGCTGCCGCGCAGGGATCGCAAGCGCTTGAAGTCGGCGGCCAGGGCGCTCTCGAGGGTCCGCGACAGCACCGCGATTATCGACACGTTCGATCGCGTTCGTCGCCGCTACCCCAGGCAGTTACCCGAGCACACCTACGGAATTCTCCGCCGTGGCCTGGTCGCAGCCCGCGATCGAAGCGAAGCACGTGCGCAGCGCAACGGCGTCGTCGCCGAAGCAGCCGAGCGCCTGGAGAAGACGCGCAAGTCGGCAAAACAGTGGACATCCCCTTCAATCAAATGGTCTGACATGATCGCGATCGTCGCCGCCTCGTATCGTCGGAGTCGTAACGCGATGAAACGGGCGCGCGTGACGGGGCAGTCGGCGACGCTGCACCGCTGGCGCAAAGAGCTGAAAACCCTCTGGTATCAGCTGCGCCTGGCAAGGCCGCTGATGACCGGCGTCGCTCCGCTCATTGCCGAACTCAAGCGATTGGAGACCGAACTGGGTGACGACCACAATCTTGTCGTCCTGGCGGCAACGCTGAGAGGCTGCCGTGATCTGCGATCGATGCGCGCGGAAATGCGGCAGATCGATCGACTTGCCGCGCGGATGCGTCAGCCACTGAGACGGCGCGCGTTCGCGCTCGGCCGCCGGCTCCATGTCCGGAAGCCAGAGGCGTTCGCGCGTTGGCTTCGCGCGTCGGTTAAACAGGCGCGTCCTCAGCAGACCGCGGCGTGAGCGTCCTGTGCGCGATCTCCACACACTGAAGACATTCGCCGGCGAGGATGTGTTCCATGTTGTTGTGGAATCGCCTCGTAGTTCGGTCGTGAAGCTGAAGTACTCGCCAGACCTCGGGGCGATGTCCATCTCCCGCCCGTTGGTGCTCGGGGTCACGTATCCGTGCAACTCCGGGCCTTGGTCCCGAGCCCGCTAGGTCAGATCAAACCGATTCTGCGTTGGCGGGAAAGAAAAGAAAAAGGGCAGTGCTCTTTCCTGGACGACCTGAAGGCATTCAATTGATAGGAACGCAGTCGCCTGCGCACCGTCGCTTATCGGCTTATGAGGATGTATCAAGACCCCAACCGCGCCCAATGATTGTAAGCGTCCACCGCAACGCAGTTGATCGTCGGTGCGGCGTTTCAGATGGTGATCGACAGGCGCCTGGACCGCATTAGAAGCCACTGCGGCGTTAGTCAGGACCAGCGTCGTCAGAGCACGCAGTGCTGCTAGACCGCACCTCGTCCGGCTGCCGCTATCGGTCAGCTCCGTGTTGCCGGAGGATCGATGCAATCTCCGCATGTTGACGCCGTTCGGCCCACGCGAGCGGTGTGGCCCACGGCTCGGCCCCGGCCTCGATCGGATCCGCCCCGCGAGCCAGCAACAGTTCGACCAGCGCCACACGGCCCCAGCGGCACGCCCACCCGAGCGGCGTGCTCTTCAGGAATTCGTCCCGGATGTCCGTGCGCGCACCCGCATCCAGCAGCATGGTCGCCAGTGATACGCCCACGCCATGGTCTCGCGCGATCACTTCGTGCAGCATCGTCTGTCCGGACTCCGGCGCCCGAAGATTGGGATCGCAGCGCTCGAGAATCAGCCGGAACGTTGCGCGGCTGTCCGCCTGTTCGGCCTCGTTCAGGTCCCGATGCCCGGGCAGCGGACGCCAGAGCATCCAGAACCATCGCGGGTCGTCCCGCGGCCAGTCGATCCGCTCGAGCGCCATGCGCACGATCTCGGCACTGCGGCCGCTCGCGCCGCCCCACAGGATCGCTTCGACCGTCTCACCCGAGAACGCGCCGGACTCCAGATGCGGGTCGATCTCGCCCTCGAGCATCCGGCGCGCCAGTTCCACGTTGCGGATGTAGCCGACGGAGGCGGCGTCGATCCAGCCGCCGTGCTCGCACCATCAAATCGATCATGGCCTGGTCGGGCGCGTGCGTACGCGGGGAGCCGCCGTTATAGGCCGCAGCGGTGGCCGAGCCCGCGGTGTACACCGAGGCGTTCGGATCGGCGCCGTGCGCGAGCAGCAGGCGAGCCATGTCGATCCGTCCGGTGTTGACCGCCTCGAGCAGCGGGCCGCCCGACGAGAACGTCTGGTCTTCGAGCTGGCCCAACTGCATCCGCTCGTTCGGGTCGAGACCCCGTTCGAGCAATCGACGCAGCACGTCAGGACGATCGCCCCGCACTGCCGCCTGCAGCACCGCCTTTCCCTGCAGCGAGTCGAGCGGGCATGACGCGAGATAGTCCCAGCGGCCGAGCGCAGCGGCCGCGAGCGGAGTCAGCTCGGCGCCACGTTCGATGAGCAGCGCGGCCATCGCCTCGCTCGCCGACCGGCCCGAATCCGCGGCAATTCCCAGACGGCGAACTCCAGTGGCGTCCGTCCTTTCCACCGCCAGAAGTCAGGCTGCGACGGCTTGTTCACGTCGGCCCCGTGGTCGAGCAGCCATTTCGCCACCCGCAGGAGGCCGTACTGCGCCGCACGGTGCAGCATCGTCACGCCGTCTGGTGGGCACATGCCGGCAAGTCGCGGGCTCGGACTCGAACACGGCGATCACCGCCTCCTCGCCGCCGGTCATCATGGCGTCGCGGAGACGACGCACGCCGTCGCCATGCGCGTTGACGCTGCGCGCGCCGCGCTTCTCTTCCTGCGCGGTCATCAGCGCGACGATCTCGTCGTACCCGCGTTCCTCGGCGATCGTGCGCGGGCTGGTCGCGTCGCGGTTGGGCCAGATGCCGTCGCGCGTGTCCGCTCCCGCTTCGAGCAGCAGCCGCGTCATCTCGACGTCACGCGCCATGACCGCGATGTGGATGGCGCGTATTTCGAAGCCAGACGGTCCCTCGCGCAGCAGATCGACGATTTCCGGCCTCCGCGCGAGCAGCGCACGGACCGCGCCGAGGTCGCCCTTCTGCACGGCCTCGTGCAACCTCGTCGTCGTGACGCCATCGACGGCCGCCTTCAGCTTCGGCCAGCTCTCGAACCCGTACGAGCGCGCCAGCACGAACTGCGCGTCGTGCAGCGCGAAGGTCTCCGGCGTCGCGGTGCGATGGTGGGCGGCCACCTCGATGATCGCGTCTGGTGACTGCGCGCGATACGCCTCCAGCAGCTCCCTGGCCTGTCGTTTCAGTTGATCGATATCGGGGTTGTCGCGCATCGCGCGAGTGGGCGGGTGAGTCCGGTGAACGGTCATGACGAGCTCCTCTCCCGGCTATGCCTACCGCACAGCCATACGCGCCCGTTGTCCGCTCTCCCGGGCAGGAAAAGAGATCATCCTGACGATGACAAGACCGATGTCGGGGTGGACGCAGTCCTTTCCGCGGACGTGGATGACGCCCCGATACGCCAACGCCAGTATACCGCGCCGGTCCATGCACCTCTTGCGCAGCCGTCGCATGCAGTCCGAGCAACATACCCGCGATCGATCGCGCAGGGTGGGGCTGCCGAGCACCGCTCCATCCGGCCGACTGGATAGATACGCCAACCTGGGATCCGCGAGTTCCCTTGCGCCACTCCTGAACCCGACGATCGGCTTCGGGTGTGCGCATAATGTGCGCAGCATGACGGCCAAACGGTCTAGAAAGCGCGTCGCATCGGTGCGTGAGTACGTCGCGTCGAAGCCGAAAGAGTCTCGAGCCAGCCTCGAAGCGGTGCGCCGGGCGATTCTCAAGGCGCTCCCGAATGCGCAAGAAGGGCTGGCCTATCAGATGCCGGCCTACACGCTGAACGGCGTCGGCGTGCTGTATTTCGCCGGGTGGAAGTCACACTAC
Organism: uncultured Acidobacteriota bacterium; assembly: GCA_963720005.1. Classification (GTDB taxonomy): domain Bacteria; phylum Acidobacteriota; class Vicinamibacteria; order Vicinamibacterales; family CAVVIG01; genus CAVREM01. The sequence continues at coordinate 43,851 of CAVREM010000062.1, forward strand.
TCGCTCTATCCCGCAAGCGATGCGTTGGTCGAGGCGTTCGCCAAGGAGCTGGCGCCATACGAACGCAGCAAGGGGACGCTCAAGTTCCCATTGTCCGAGCCTGTGCCCGTCCGCCTGATTGAGCGGATCGCGAAGTTCCGGGCCCGGCAACTCACGACGCGCGACGCGGCTACGGGCCGGCGCAAAGGCGGACGGGAAGGACAGGTCGATCGGATCCGCCGCATCTGCGCCGCGCTTCCCAGCGCGTTCGAGAAGATGTCGCACGGCACGCCCTGCTTCTTCGTCGAGCAGGGCAAGGGCTGCTTCGCGATGTTTTCCGAGCACCACCGCGACGATGGCCGGCTGTCGCTTTGGGTGCCGGTGGCGGACGGCCTGCAGCCGCTGATGATCGAAGAATCGCCCGACATCTATTTTTACCCGCGGTATGTCGGCGCCGGCGGGTGGGTCGGCATCCTGCTCGATCAGATCGCGGATGACGCGCTCGAGAGCCACCTGCGCGAGGCGCGGCGGATCATCGCGTCCAAGCGGAAGCCCGCGCGCAAGCCGCGCGGCATGTAGGGTCCGCACGGCGGACCGAGCCCACGAGCCGCGACGTGCAAGAACGTTGGGAACTTCGACGGAGTGGCAGAGAACTGGCGGAGAGGGATTCGGACCCTAAATCGGTTCAACTTGCCGCGGGAAGTCCGCGACCGATCGCCGCCGACCACATCGAGCTGAGCGCCGGGCAGATCGAGCGGCTGAACAACCTCATGCCCGCCGTCGGCGCGTGCGTTTTTTGATGGATGCCTCAGAGGCCAGTGGCGAGCTGCGAGGTTTGATCACCGAAGCCGGCATCACCTATCCCGAAGTGTGGTCGATGACTTTTGGAAAGATGTGGCCGAATTAACCCAGGGCACCCAGTACTGCCCAGGTCGGGGGGATTACTTCGCGCGCGTCGCGCGTTCCTGATGCGTCCCCTGGAGCACCACGAGCTCCGCGACGTTGCCCGCGCCGTCACGGACGAACTCGACGACCACGTTGATGTCGCGGTTGAAGAAGCGAGTCTCGGACTCGGCCAGGAGCGGCAGCGCGGTGCCGCCCCCCGGCTGCGCGGCGAGCTGTCCGCCCTCGACTCTGATGGTCATCGTCCGGCCGGCGAATTGATACACGCCGGCGTACCGCGCGAGCACTGACGGCGCGAGCGTGATCGCCTTCTTCTCCGACATCAACTGCACGGTGTCGCCGTGTGCGAGCGCGCCGAGGTACCCGGCGATCTCCGCCGACGGCGCGACACTGAGGTTGCCGAGCACGACCACCGAGACACCGCGATCGAAGAAATACGTCAGGTTGGCAAACGGCGGCGCGCCGCCGCCGTGTGTCGCCGCTCGACGGCCGTCAACAGTTCGGATGTACACGCCGAGCCCGTAATCGCCCTTGAACGGCGTCGTCATCTTCTGCAGCGAGGCCTTCGAGATCACCTTGCCGCCGTACAAACCGTTCTGCCACCGCAGTAGATCTTCTGTCGTCGAGTACAAGCCCGCCGCCGTGTTCGGAACGATTCGATCGGAAGCTTAGGAGGCGTTGACGAGACCGTTGGGCGTCACGGTGTACGACCCGGCGCGACGCGCGATCACGCGGGGCTGTCGAGCGCCGGAGTCTTTCATGCCAAGCGGCGTGAAGATGTTCTCGCGGAGGAACGTCTCGTAGGACTTCCCGGTGAGCTTCTGAATAAGGTGACCGAGGACGAAGTAGCCCGAGTTCGTGTAGTTGAAACGCTCGCCCGGCTGCGACTCGAGTGGCCGCTGCATCAGCGCGGTGACAAATCCCGCGACCGTGCCGTCTGCGCTTTCGACCAGTGCCTGACGACCGGTGGCGGCGGCAGGCCCGGGAATCCGGCGGTGTGCGTCAGCAGGTGAAAGAGCGTCATGCGGTCCCATGTCGCTGGCGCCTCGGGCAGATGCGTCTTGACGAGGTCATCGATCTTCAGTCGCCCGCGCTCTTCGAGGAGGAGGATCGCGGCGGCCGTGAACTGCTTCGTGATCGACGCCACCTTGAACCGTGCGCTCGGACTGCTCGGGACGTTCCACTCGACGTTTGCCAGACCGTAGCCCTTGCTGACGATCACGTCGCTGCCGCGGGCGACGAGCACGGAACCGGCGAAGGTTCCATTGCTGACATACGACTGCACGACCTGATCCATCCGAGCGACGTCCTGCGCGAAGCAGACAGTGGCCCCACCGAGCCACGCCAGCAGCACGAAGGTGAGCCGATGCCTGTCGACGCGAGGTTGCATGGGACTCCTCTATGCGGTAGGGATCCGGGACGACCCGCTCGAGCACCATCACGACTTCGAAAGGCCCCCCTTGGGTCCGCTGCCTTTGTTCGTGACGGTGAGCGTCTTTCCATCGGCGGACACCTTGTACCGTCCGGCCCCGAGCACCTGACCGTCCACCTCTGAACCGAGCTCGAGGGTTTGGGGATCCGGCCGGCTGCCGAACGTCATCGCGCCTGCAGGCACACCCGGGATCGGACGTCCGCTCAAGTCGAGCAGGGGGCGGCGACGTCCGTCCGCGATGATCATCTGCGGGCGCTCCGCACACGCCTCACCGTTCACCACGCCGTATGCCGTCATCAGGTACCCGGTGTCGGTGGGCTCGAACCGCAGATAGGCCTGCTGCGGCGCCGGCCGATCGACCTTCCACAGCGAGGGCTCGCTCTGCCTGGCGCGCCACGTACCTTCGAAGACATCATCTGCCATGGTTGCCTCCCTCAATCTGTCTGCCCACGTCGAGAAGTGTTCGCATGGCAGACGTAACGCGAGATCCCCAAACAGCCGAATCAACCCGACGACACCCTGCTGCTGCCACACACGCGGCACGAGGTCTTCGCCGAGCTGCTCCAGTCCATCACCGCAGATCGCCCGGTACTGGTGAGGAAAGGCGCGCGCAATGCGCCGATAGGCGCGACAGCACCCCATCACGAACGTGCTCATGATCGCGCCTCCTGTCGGCGTCTTGCATCGAGCACCCGCACCAGATCCTTGAGCCGCTGACTTTCCAGATCGAGCACCTGCCGGCCGAGCGGCGTGAGCTTGTAATACCGACGACGGGCATCGTCGAGCTCAGGCGCTGGACGCTCGCCGGACTCGGCGATCAGGCCCTTCTCGATCAGCCGTTTCAACGAGCCGTACAACGTTGCTGGCCACAGCCGCACCTTTCCGCCGCTCCGTTCCAGCACGTCCTGCATGATGCCGTAGCCATGCTGCTCGCCCTCGACCAGGCAGATGAGAATGTGGAACCAGTTGCTCTTGAGCGGCAGGAACGCGTCGGGCTTCGGTTTTGGCACGCCAACTGTATATCAAGTGATATATATATGCGTCAAGTACTACGTGGTAGGTGGTTGGTGCTTCGTCGTCGGTGGTTGGTGGTTGGAAGGTTGATGGCTAGCGGCTAGTGGTGCCCGTACCTGTATCCCGTATTCCGGTGGCCCTGCGCGAGTCTCAGCTGACCGTGCTGCGCAGATGGAAGGTGAGCATGCCGTTTTTCGACGCCATCGAGTGAATCAGGAAACGTGAGCGACCATCGCCCCGGCGCCGGCTGACGAATGCCTAATACTGCTCGGCGAGTAGCTTCACCCGTCGCTCGGCGGCGAATAAGCCGCACCGGCCGCCAGCTGCCGCTGTCTCTTCACGTTCAATCTCAACCCGCACCCGTTCATGTTCGGTGCGGGGCGGCCTCGATAAAGGGGCCTCGTTCTCGGCCTTCATCTTTTCGATCCGGGCTGCGACGGTGCGCTTGATGGCGGTCGGCGTCGTTCTCGGCAATTCCCAGCCCAATCGTCGCGTGTGGCCCGCCAGTTCACGAGCGCCGGCCTGAATCTGCTGCAACCGTTCTGTGTACGTTTTCATGTCTCTTGTCCTTTCATGGTAGTGACGGTCTTGTGTTCGCTACCTAACAGACTGCGGCGCTCGTTGGGCCTAGATTCAATCAGCTCCCGTGCCTTCAGCTGCTACTGCTCCATCGCTGCCGTGTCCGAAGTGCCTGTCGCGAGATGTGCGCTGGCTGGTAGACACAAGTACGATCAATCACTCAGACTGTTTCGAGTGTCTGACCTGTAGGTACGTCTGGACGGACACGCGCCGCGATGAACGGGCACATTCGGTGGGGTCGGACCACGCGAATCCTGACTAACGCTGAGAGCTTCACCACACCACGAGCGTTACTCCATCGCCGACTCCGCCCTGCCCGAACTGCCACCGGATTGATCGCGTTCAGGAAGAGGAACCGTCTGGGAGTTCGGCGCGCTGGTTCGTCTGGAGCGCTGCGGCCGTCGCTATACAGCGCCGCCACGTCGCTAGCTGAGTCCTCATCATCGAATCCGCGAACGGATGCGCCGCAGCGCATCGACCCACGAGGCAGGCACGCCGAGAAACGGCCACGCCGGCATGGGGTCGGTGCCGTCCTGAGGTAGCCGGCGATCTGCTCGCTGCGCCGAGGACGAAAGCCGAGCCGAAATCCGCGCTTGCTCGCCTGCGTGACGCCGAAGTCGGCGAACATTTCCCAGGTCCGGTGCGGATCCGGTTTCCCAGAGACCCGCCAAAGCTCGCCTTGCGGTAGTTGGGCGAGTACGGTGCGAAATTCCCTCCTGTTCTCATCGAAGCAGGACAGCGTTCTGTTCTCGATGTTCAACACCAACCGTTCACCTTCCTCTCTCATGATCGACTCGGTGGCAACATCCTTCTCCGCCATCCGATTCCTGTAACCTGTGCCTGTACCTGTGCCTGTTCCTGTGCCTGTTCCTGTTCCTGCTCCTCTCTCGCCAGTCGCCGCAGCCAGGTTTCGGGACTTCTTCAATCGGCTTCGGCTCTGGTTAAACCGATGGCCATCGCCGACCGATGCAAGCGATCACGTACAGACAGCCATGTCGTGAGCGCCGCTCGCGTGCAAACCCTTGCCGGTCATCAATCGGTTCGCCTGGAGGTTGTCCACCGCCACGCCTCGGCCAGCTCCGTGAATCTGATGCGCCACAGTGGCCGGTCAGGCTTCAGGCCGCTTGCTGCTGGCCTGAGATCATCTGCCTTCGGCGACTTGCACCGCCAGCCATTGCAGCTGGGGGCCGAACATCGGTCACACCGGAGGGCGGGCGCAACTACTCGATGCGGCTACACCCTACACTAACGAAAATCAAAAATTCAGTAGCGGAATGTATCGGGTAGTGGGCTACTTTGACTCGACTTGAAATCCGCGGCGGACCCAAGCGAGGCCAAGGCCGAACCCATAAACCGCCGCGACTGGCACGATCCACAGCCGCACCACGAACAGGACCAATTGGCGCTCGGGACGGTCTGATCGCCGTCGGACTGAAGAATCCCTGCAAGTACCAGGATCACAACCGCCCAAAGAATCGAAGCTAGTAGCCAAAGCCGTTGCCAGCCGTTGATGCGCATGGGGGTTCTCCTAATCCTACAACCGCTGCACGCGATGACGGTCAGCGCCAGGTCGCGCGGCTCAGGCAACGCCGAGCTACTTGCCTTAGACACCGTCCGCGGACGTCTAGGCAATGACGGGTTGTGGGCTACTGTGAGGGCCGGTCAAAGTAGCCCACTGCCAATGTATGCGCGGATTGACGCCGACCCACTTCAACCGGCTTTAACTCGCGCCAAAACTCTTGACCGATTCCAACTCACTCCAGCCAATCAAAATCGGCAGGAATACTGAGGGAAACGGAAAGCACGAGGAAAACGGACGGGTGGGGAAGGGCTCATAACCCAAAGGTCGCGGGTTCAAATCCCCAGCTAGCACCTGGTCGGCCTGATCATCTTGCCGTCGAGTCGTGACCCTTTCTTCTAAACTACCCCTTCTTGTAAACGAGCTTGGTGGTCGTCCGGCTCGCCACCGCCGCGCCTTGGCGCAGTCTGCTCGATCGCGAGGGTTGCCGCCTTCCATCCACATGACGCGCTTCTGCTCGACAGTGTTCCCCCCGAAGTTCTGCGTCTGAACAATGACCAGCTTGTTGCCGTCCCAGGTCGCCTTCGAGACCTGCTCCTGCGGTCCGCCACGACCTTGAACCGTGTTCTTAGTCTCCGAGCCGTCAAGGTTGTATATGACGGTCACGGTCACGGCCTGATCCCCCTGCATTCGGGTGATCGTCAGCATTTTCGCGTCCTGCTTGGCCGTGAATTCCTGAACGACGCCGCCTACGACGACGACGCCGTCGCCACCACCACCACGACCGCCGGCGCCACCGGGCGGTGCCGGTGCTGAGGCCGGGTCGAGTACCCACTTACCTGAAAAGTCCGCTTTCCCTGCGCGGACATGCTGACCGCGGCGCAGCAGAAAATTACCGCAGCTATCTCCTGAAACGGATCGCGGTTGCCGGCCAGCTCAAGCGAGCCCTGTTCCTGTGTGACCGCGACGAGTTGCGGACCCGGGGCTGAAGGCCGTGCAGGCGGTTTTCGCAATAACGCCGCAGAAGTCTACGAAGAGTCAGACGGCCGGAACCACGCAAAGAACGCGCGTTGGTCTGTCGTGCTGACCCGCAACGTCAACGCCGTCCAGATCGGTCTGACCGCGACCCCGCGCCAGATCGACTGCCCCGAGGACACGCAACGATTCCCAGGAGGATACTCATGAGGCGCTCTGCGAGCGGGCCGCGCAGCAGCGGTCTGGGTGTGGGTCAATCATGTCTGCGGCGCAACCTCATCGGGGATCCCGGCCCGACCCGGCTCAGCTGCGCCGTGTTCACAACGGAACAGATACCTCGCGGCCGTAGACAGATACTGGACGGGCGATATGCGTCGGGCACAGCTCCTCCAGTCACCGGCCGTGCGCGCCGCGATCGCGATCCTGCTGCTGACGCCAATGCCGGCCGCCGCGCAGGACGTGACGGAGCCGGCCTTGAAAGCCGCGTTCATCTACAACTTCGCGAAGTTCACCGAGTGGCCCGCCGACGTGATGCCCGCCGGAGAGCCGTTGCTCCTCTGCGTGCTCGGCGATGCGGCCATCGGGGAAGCCCTGGCGCGAGCGGTCAAGGGCCGCACGCTGGCCGGCCACATCATGGAGGTGTCGCAGTCGGCGCCCGACGGGCCGCCGCGAGGAGCGTGCCACATCCTGTACCTCTCCGGCGTGACAGCGAGTCAAGCGGCGACGCTCGTTGCCGGACTGCGTGACGCGCCGGTACTCACGATCAGCGATGTCGAGGGATTCACACAACTGGGAGGGATCGCGCAGTTCTTTTTCGAGCACGGTCAGCTGCGCTTCAACGTCCACGCCGAGTCGGCCAAGCGCGCTCGACTCCAGATCAGCTCGAGACTGCTGGCGTTGGCCACAGATCTCAATGACCAGGCTTGCCAAAGGAATCATGCGATGCGAGAAGCCTCATTGCGCTCTTCTTCTTTCGGCACTCTTATTCGCTGGGGGGGCCTCCAGCCTTCAGGCCCAGACTCAGACCGCAGCCGCAGCGCAGCCGCCTGACACCGTCGACCTGTTCAATCTGAGCTTGGAGGAACTGCTCAACGTTACGGTGACATCGACGACGAAATCGTCCCTCGAGATCCGGCAGGCGCCCGGGGTCGTCCGCGTGTTCACGCGGACCGACATCGTCCGATTAGGCTTCACGACGCTCCGCGACGTCCTGCGCCAGATCCCGGGCATCCAGGTCATCGAATACCGGACGGGGCATCAGACGATCTGGGTGCGGGGCGTGCAGTCGCGCTACAACAACAAAGTGCTGCTCCTCATCGACGGCGTGCCGATGCACGACAGTTATTACGGCCATTTTGACATCGATGAATCACTGCCACTGGATGACGCCGAGCGCATCGAGATTATCAGCGGGCCCGGATCGGTGCTCTACGGCACGAACGCGTTCGCGGGAGTGATCAGCATCACCACCAGGAGCCCGGTTCCTTCAGGAGAGCCAACGCTCGTCTCGGCTGCGGCCGAGCAGGGGTCGTTTCAATCGCCGCGGGGCTCACTTGATTACTCGGGGCACAACCTGTACGCGCGGACGTCCTATCTCAGGACCGACGGTTTCAGCCCGGTTCTCAATGGAGATGGCCGGCCGTGGAAACACTCGCAGGAAGGCCACTCCTTTTCGTCGTATCTCAAATACGCGATCCCCTCGTGGACGTTCATCGGAAGTTACGGCGACGATATCCGTGCCGACCGGTACAGGAAGTTCGCCCAGGACCGTTTCTGGCATCGGCAGCCGATTGTCGGGGCCGTCTCATTCAAGAAGGATCTTCGGCGGAATCGGCATTTCAGGGCCCTCGGCTACTACACCTACACTGCGATGCTGAAAGACGAATTCAATTTCACCTCGTCTGGCAGTCCGACCACGAACCTCCGCGAGCAGCTGAACACAAGCCTGTTCGGCGCTGACGTTGATTACTCAGCTCGCTGGGGCGCTCACAACACCACGCTGGGAGGGTCGTTCCAGCAGGACCATGACGAGGGCATTCAGTTCCAATCCATCGTGCCGGCCATGGCGCCGCGATTGGGCCTGAGTGTTCCCGATGTCACTCGTCGCAATGGGGCGGTGTTTGTCGATGACTCGTGGTCGCTCGGCAAACGCACGCTCCTGTCCGCCGGCGTCCGGTATGACGGGCCGTCGCACTTCGACAATCAATTCAGCTACCGGGCGGGTCTGACGCATCAGACGGAGTACGTCTACGCCAAGCTTCTTTACGGCACGGCGTTCCGGTCTCCCTCGTACCGCGAGTATCTCGGCGTCACAGCCTTCAACGACGCGCTCGAGCCGGAGCATCTGCATACGTTCGAGGCGCAGGCCGGATTCCATCGGGGCAGCGGCGACATCAACCTGACCATGTACGCGAACGACTACCGCGATTTCATCAAGGACCTCCTGGTGTCTTCGATCCAGTCACCGGCGGGGCTCCGCGTCGTCGACGACGAGTACGCCGTCAACGCCGACTCGCGAAAGATCGTCGGGCTTGAATTGCAGTCCACCTTCTACCCGGGTAAAACCCTGGCCGTGAGGATGGGCTCGAGCATCATCCTGAGCGGCCGGGAGAGAGTGGGTTTCCTTGATCCGGCTATCCAGCTGACCGAAGCCGTGGTGCCGGAGGAAACTGACCTGCGGAATTTGAGCAGGCTGACGGTCAACGGCTCTATGTCGTATCGCCCCGTCACCCGGGTCACTCTGTCGGTTCGTGCGCTGGCGTTCTCAGGACGCCGCACCGGCCCTGACTACCAGGTGAAGGTGCCGGTGGAGTCCCGTAGTCCAGACAACGCCAACGGCGCGGCGAAGATCGATGTCTCAGGCTCGATCGCCTTGACACGGACGCTCGACCTGACGGCCGACGTCTCCAATGTGCTCAACGCCACGATCTTCAGCCCGCCATTCCTGCCAGAAACCGCGTACGACAACGAGTGGATGGGGCGCACCATCAGGATTGGCTTGCGGTATCGGTTCAGGTAGAGGGCAATTAAGACAAGCTGGGCTTGGCTCACGCGACGACATCCATCTCCCGAGAAGGACGCCACTGGAGCCGACGAAGATAGAGCGCACACAAGTCGCGATTGTCGGCGCCGGTCCGGCCGGGCTGCTGCTCGCGCAGTTGTTGCATTTACATGGCATCGACTCGGTGGTGCTGGAGAACCGCGACCGAGACTACGTGATCGACCGCGTGCGGGCTGGGGTCCTCGAACAGGGAACGGTCGACCTCATGCGCGACGCTGGCGTTGGCGACCGGCTCAGCTCGAGAGGGTCTGAGGCACGAGGGCGTGTATGTCGCGTTCGATGGACAGCGGCACCGCATCGACATGGCGGGGCTGACCGGCGGGCGCTGCATAACGGTTTACGGTCAGAACGAGGTCGTAAAGGATCTGATTGCCGCGCGAGTGGCAACCGGCCGAGCCCTTCTCTTCGAGGTGTCGGACGTGAGCCTGCACGAGATCGACACCAAACAGCCAACGGTCAGATTTCGTTCGGACGGCCGCGACTGCGCGCTTCCGTTGCGACTTCATTGCCGGCTGCGACGGGTTTCACGGCGTGTGCCGCCCAACGATCCCGGCGCGTGCGATCGCGTATTACGAACGGACATACCCGTTCGCGTGGCTCGGCGTACTCGCACGCGCGGCTCCGTCATGTCCTGAGCTTGTCTACGCTCTGCACGAACGAGGTTTTGCACTGTTCAGTATGCGGTCGCCGGAGATCACGCGACTGGTACTTGCAGTGCGCGCCTGACGAAGATGTCGCCGCCTGGTCTGACGATCGGATCTGGGCGGAGTTGCTGCTCCGCCTGGGCTCGCAGGACGGCTGGCAGCCGAACGTGGGTCCGATCGTTCAGAAGGGCATCACCCCGATGCGAAGCTTCGTCGCCGATCCGATGCAATATGGCCGCTTGTTGCTGGCCGGAGACGCTGCGCACATCGTGCCGCCCACAGGAGCGAAGGGTCTCAACCTGGCTGCGGCCGATGTGTGGCGCCTCGCCGACGCGCTCACCGGTTCTACGCTGCCGGAGACGAGACCGGCCTTCTCACCTACTCCAGTCGCGGCGGTGCGTCGAGGATGGTGGGCGCAGCGATTCTCGTGGTGGATGACCTCGGTCCTTCATCGCTCAGACAGCAACAATCCCGTTCGACCATCGTCGTCATATTCGCGGAGCTCGAGTACTTCGTTAGTCGACGCGCAGCGATGACGAGCTTCTCTGAGAACTACGTTGGGATACCCTTTTCGTGATTTTTAGGACACGGCCGCGCAGTCTAGCATCGCAGAGTCCGCCCAACGACGCGCGTATGAGCCGCGGCGACAATGTGGAGTTTGTCTCCCAATCGTTCGCCGCATGCGGATCGATGCGCGGGTTAGGCGGGCCGCAGTCGAGAATCGGTGGTGGCGACTGCCGCGCGCCACATGGACAGTTGTCCGAGGTGATAACCCAAGTGCCCCGTCAGGAGATATGCGGCGAAGTCTCCGGAGGTTGGGAATGCCGGGCGCGCTCGCTGGTGCACGGATCGGGCGCGGCGAGCGCCTCGGGAGAGGCAGTTGGTGCGTTCGTGGTCAGATCCTTGCCGACCGATCGAAAGGTGTCGATCAACTCGTGCATCGGTGGGTAGGTCTGGCGTCGAGCTCGGGTCGTGCCTGGCGAAAATAAGGACCGCCACTCCTTGGGCGCCCGAGGCGGCAGCCCACAGAGCCGGCCCGCAAAGTCCCCAGTCACAATCATGTGGCCGAGCAACCACCCCGCGGTCTTAAGCCCTGGAATTGGTTCGAGGGCTAGATGCTGGTCTCCGAGATCCGCGAACAAGTGCGCGTATTGGTTGAGGAGAAATGCACTCTGTGCTGCCGCAGCCTGCATGAGAACCTCGAAAGCCATCGGAAAAGGGACGAGTTCGTTAGGCAGCCCGTTTCACGCCGGACGTTCGCGAGAGCATCGAACCCTGTCTCTGCCGACTCCAGCGCCTGTTGGGCGGCACACGCCGCGGCATTCATGATCTGCCGTGGTGATTGGAGTCAGGCCCTCGCTTCGAGGATGAGGTTCATTGGTGTCTCGGTCGCGCGCCGGAAGTGCGTGAATCCGGCCTCCTCAAACACCCTGCGCAGTCTCGTCTCACCGGCCTGCGCACCAAGCCCCAGACCAACATCTTGCGACAAAGAGTTCGGCGTCAGATCGCAGACGATGCTGTGTAGAACAGCGTGGCCATCGGATTGGCCGCCATATTTGTCGACCGTGAGTCGAGCGCGAACGGTTCGACGAGCAGCACTGTTCCGTCCGGCGCCAGATGCTCACGCGCATGTCGCGCAGCGGCAACCGGATCACCCATGTCGTGGAGACAATCGAAGAAGCAGATCAAATCGAATTGCCCGGCATAACTGGTCGCAGAGGCGACTGCGAATTGAGCCCGGTCAGCGACGCCGGCTTCGCTCGCCCGCCGACGTGACGTCTCGATGGACGGTGCGTGGAAGTCGAACCCGAAGAACGTCGAGTTGGGATACGCGCCTGCCATCACGACGAGCGAGGCACCGTGTCCACAGCCGACGTCAGCAACTCTGCCACCCGCCTTGAGCTTCGCATCGACACCGTCAAGCGCCGGATCCAAGCGGTCGTCAGGTACGCTCGATACCCAGTTCGGAAGAACCACTCGGTCCCAGAAAACAGACACGGATGGTGCTCGCCCCAACTGAGCGCGCCATTGCCGCGGAAGGCCGCGGCCACCTTCTGCATGTCGATGAACATCGAGCCGAACGCGTTCATTCCACGCGCGACAAAGACCGGCGAGTTGTCGTCGGCGAGCGCGAGAGCCGCCTCTGCACTCAGCTCGTAGGAGTCATTGACATGATCGTAGGCGATGAGTCCTCCGGCGGCCTGGCCGTCCAGCCACTCACGGACCAGCCTGGCGTGGCAACCAGTCTTCGCCGCAACGGAGTCCGCCGTGCGCGGTCCGGATCCGGCCAACTCACGATAGAGCCCCAGTTCGTCGCCGAGCCACACGCCGTAGCAGATCATTCCCCCAGTCATGTGGCCAATCATCTTGCCCATGAACGCTTCGAGTTTCCCCTGATCGACGTCCATCACCCACCTCCGCTACGTTCGTGTCGGTGTCCGCCCAACGCCATGCCGCTC
>CAVREM010000063.1:0-11666 GCA_963720005.1 uncultured Acidobacteriota bacterium
GTTGCGTCTGGGTCGACAGGCCGATCACACCCTCAGGCGCCAGGTTGCGCCGGGTCCTTAATCACCGCGATCCGACAGGAGCGTGACTGCGTCGTCAGACCGTTGCGTCTCCGACGGATGTCTGGTGCAATGAGGCGAGGTCGGCGAGGCTGGCCACTTCGAAATCCGGCTGCGCTTCGGCTCCCGCCGCGCTCGGCGCGGGCGTCGCGCCCCATCCCGACAGCCCCTTGCGGCGATTGATCCACATCGTGCGCAGACCGATCGATTTCGCCGGCACGATATCGTGGAACAGGCTCTGCGCAACGTGAAGGATGTCCCGTGGCTCCGCGCCCAGGACCTGCTTGATGCGCGCCAGTGCGAATTCGAAGTTCCGGCTGTCTGGTTTGTAGGTCCCGACGTCCTGGGCGGTGACGACGCAGTCGAAGGTGACCCCGAGCCGCGCCTGGCTCTGCGCGAACGACGCATGATCGACGTTCGAGATGATCACGAGCTTGTAGTGTTTCTTGAGATACTGGAGCGCGGCCGGGCTGTCCGGAAACGCCGGCCATCGTCCCACCGACGCGCCGAACGTCTCGGCTTCGCCCGCATCCAGCTGCACGGACCACAGCGCGGCCAGACGTCTGAGGACCTCTTCGAGAATCTCGGGATACAGCTTCCGAGGCATCTCCGCTTCGCAGCGAGCTTCGGTCTCGCCAAACGTCTCGAGTAAGGCATTGCTCTCGATTTGGAGATCGTGTTTCGCGGCCCAGGGCGCGAGCTCGGCGAGAATGCCGCGCTCCCAGTCAATCAGCGTGCCATAGCAGTCGAACGTCAGGGTGTTGAATTGGGTGATAGTAGGCGCCATTCCAAGCTCACTCCTCAGTCAGCGCTGACGCATACGACTCTGCTTTCGCGCCACGACGGCCAGCGACCGACGCGTCGACGGCTGCCGCGAGGATGCGCATCGCACGGCGCGCCTCCTCATCGCTTGCCACCAGAGGAGCGAGGAGTCGAACGACGTTCCGATGCGTACCGCAGCGAATCACGATGAGGCCGCGCTGGCGCGACTGCGCCAAGATCGTTCCAGTCAGGGCCGCATCCGGTTCCTTGCTCTGTCTGTCGCTGACGATTTCCATCGCCAGCATCGGCCCGAGCCCTCGAACGTCCCCGACGCAGTCGTGCGCGTCCCGGATTTTGACCAACCCCTCGCGCAAAATGTCGGCGAGCCGGCCGGCACGCTCGAGCAGCGCCTCTTCTTCGAAGACATCGAGGACCGCCATCGCCGCCGCACAGGCGATGGGGTTCCCGCCATACGTCCCCCCCAGCCCGCCAGGCTCGGGCGCGTCCATAAGATCCGCTCTGCCGATTACGGCTGACATCGGAAACCCGTTGGCAAGGCCCTTCGCGACGGTGACGAGGTCGGGCTCAATGCCTGAGTGCTCGAACCCGAACATGCGGCCGGTCCGGCCAAACCCGGTCTGAATCTCGTCACAGATCAGGACAATTCCATGCTCGTCAGCGATCTGTCGCAGGCGGCGCATGTAGGCCGTCGGCGCCGGGACGAAGCCGCCGTCGCCGAGCTCAGGTTCGATGAGGATCGCCGCCACGCGATCCGGTGAGACTTCGGAGTCGAACAGTTCCTGGAGTCGGTCGAGCGCGCGCTCCGTGGTCCAACCGCGGTATTCGTACGGGTACGGGGCGTGATGAATATCTGGAGCGAACGGCCCGAAGCGCTGCTTGTAGGGAGCGTTTATCCCGGTGAGGGTCATGCCCAGCAGCGTTCTGCCGTGAAAGGCGCCATCGAACGCGACAACCGCCGATCGGCGCGTCGCGGCGCGAGCGATCTTGATTGCATTCTCCACGGCTTCGGCGCCGGTCGTCGCGAAAAAGGCTTTCATCGGCCGGGTGCCCCCAACCAGGCGGCAGAGCCGCTGAGCCAGACGGACATACGGTTCGTACATCACCACTTGAAAGCAGGTGTGCACGTATCGATCGAGCTGGTCGCGGACGGCCGCAACAACCCGCGGGTGGTTGTGCCCAACGTTCACAACGCCAATGCCGGCCGCGAAGTCGAGATATTCCTTCCCGTCGGCGTCCCAGAGCTGGCAACCTTGCGCGCGCACGGCAAAGATGGAGTGGGCGGTTGCCACTCCTGCGGAGACCCACTCATTGCGGGCCCTGAGCAGCGATGAGGTTTCTTCGTGACTCTTGGTCATCTTTTGACTCTTCAGACTGGGCAACACGTGTCAAACCGGGTGTGACGCGGCGGATTGTATAATAGGATAACAGTTATCCACGAATCAAGTATATGATGTCGCACAAGTACTCAATAATCCGTGATACTGGACGAAAGCCTATGTCGAAGCTGACGCTCAAGCCGGTCTCGGTAATCTCGGCTCTCGCCACCTCGCTTCGAGAGCGCGTTCTTAATGGTGAGCTGGCCCCGGAAACTCCCCTGCCTGAACTCGAGCTGGCGAAACAATACGGTGTGGCTCGCCCCACCATCCGAGCCGCAATTCACCACCTGACGCTCACCGGCCTTCTCAGTCGAGAGGCGAACCGGAGCGCCTTTGTTCCGCGAATGAGTCAAGAGGAGATTTCCGACCTGTTCTCGGTGAGAAAGGTCGTGGAAACCGAGGCCGTTCGCCTGGTGACAGAGTCGCGCCTCCGCCCGGCGGCGGCCGAGCAGGCTGTCCGCCTCCTCGAATCGTTTCATCCGGATACCAAGTGGAGCGATGTCGTCGAAGCGGATCTCCAGTTTCACCGCGCGCTCGTCGCGGCGACCAAGAGTCCACGGCTTCTGCGGCTCTTTGCGTTACTCGAAGACGAAATACGGCTCGCAATCGCGCAGCTGAAGCCAGCATACGATTCGCCCGCGACGCTCGCGCGCGAGCATCGGGAACTCCTGACCGCCATCGAAAGCGGAAGGACCGGAACCGCCATGGCCCTCACGCAGCAGCATCTCGACCAGGCGATCGGAGACCTGACGCGGACAACTCCATCCGCCGGGCGCGCCCGCGTCGGCTAAAGCAGTACCCTCGGCCGTCTTTATGATGCCTTTGGCCGTTGACATAACAGTATTATTGTATAACAATCTGACCGCTTTCGTAGTGGGTCCAGCGCCGTTCGGCTGGCCTCGCTCGGTGAAGCCCGCGTGCTGTCAACTGCTGGAGGAAGTCATGGGACGCTTTTTCGTCGTGGCGGCTGTTGTTTGCATGACCTCGATATGCGGCGTAGGACCGGCGGCGGCCCAGAGTGTCACGTCGACCAGCGGCGCCATCACCGGCCGCGTGGTCGACAACACCGGCGGGGTGCTGCCGGGCGTCACCGTCACGGCGTCGAGCCCCGCGCAAATGGGCACACGCACCGCGGTCACCGGCGAGGACGGTTCATTCCGGCTCCCGGCGGTGCCGCCCGGCGAGTACCGTGTGGTGTTCGAGACTCGGAGGCTTCACGACGCTCGAACGATCAGGCATCCAGGTCGGCCTCGGATTCACCGCGACGGTCAACGCGGAACTCAAGCTCGCAAGCCTCAGCGAGACGGTCGTTGTCTCGGGTGCGTCGCCCGTGGTCGACGCCCATGCCACGGCCCTGACGTCGTCCTTCTCCCAGGAGCAGATCAAGAGCCTGCCGACCACGGGCGAGTACTGGGCGCTGCTGTCGGTCACGCCGGCCGTGCAGATGAGCGCCGTGGACGTGGGCGGCAGCCAGGCGCTGACGCCGACGGGGTACACCGTCTACGGCATGAGCACCCAGCACCGCCCGATGGTTGAAGGCATGGTGTCGACGTGGGGCTCGGGCGGATCGGACATGTATTACGCCGACTTCAACTCGTTCTCCGAAGTGGCCCTGAACGCGGCGGGCAACGGCGCAGAGTCGCCGTCCCCCGGCATGCAGAGCAACTACATCAGCAAGTCGGGCGGGAACCGGTATAACGGTTCGATGATGTTCGAGGTCGAGAGCGGCGACGTGCAAAGCCATAACATCGACGCCGATCAAATCGCGGCTGGCCTCGTGAGCGGCGCCGGCGTCGCGGTCGACGATGTGAATCGACTGATCGGCTACCAGAAGTTGCACGCAGATATCGGCGGCTTCCTGATCAGAGGATCGCCTATGGTGGTACGCGTCGTTCAGTCGCCTGTCGAACGAACTTCGCCTGATCAACTCCGTGGACTCCAAGAAGTCGGTCGATCCGACGCAGAGCGTCAAGCTCACCTACAACCTGCCGGGGACCGCCCGCCTCGTCGGCTATTACCAGAACACCCACAAACAGGTGAACCCCTACAACACGAGCTCGATTCCGTTGCGGCGCCTGACGGCCGGGACGGCGTTCTACGGTACGGGCACAGCCTGGGACCAGAGTTATCCGGCCGGCGTGTACAAAGGCGAGTACTCGAAGGTGATGGGCAACAATGCCACGTTCGAGGTCCGCGCCGGCAACTGGTACGCGACCTGGAAGAATTATTCGTTGGCACCGGACCAGAGGCGCTATGAAGACATCGTGACCCTCCAGCTGCAGGGCGGCGCGCCCTACTACGAGGACTTGCGCACGCGGCCCCAGCTCAACGGTTCGATGAACTACTACAAGCGAGGCTGGATGGGCAGCCACGACTTCAAGGCCGGCGGCGAGCTGCTGCGCGAGAACGACGACCAGCACGATGGCGGCACGGTGGGGAACACCATCATGATTCTGCGCAGCGGAACGCCAATCGAGGCGTACGTCACCGAGTCGCCGAACGACGAGCAGAGCGGTCTGTGGGCCCGCTCGCTCTATTTCACCGACATGTGGCACCCGAGTTCGCACCTCACCTTGGATCTCGGCGTGCGCTACGACGGCTACCGGCCGTTCCTCGACGCGCAGTCGCATACATTCGGCACCACGACGACGTCATTCGACGCGGCGCCGGCGCTGCTTTCGTGGAATAACTGGGCGCCGCGATTCGGAATCGTCTACGACATCACCGGTAAGGCGAAGACGGTCGTCAAGGCGAACTACGGTCTCTACTTCTGGAACCCGGCATCGGACTTCGCGGCCACCCTGAATCCGAACCAGGTGTTCTGGTGGAAGCGCTACAACTGGAACGATTCGAACGGCGACGCCGTCTTTCAGCCGAACGAAGCCGGCACGCTCCTGCAGACCAACGGCGGCGTCGCGTCCGCAGAAGATCGATCCGAACCTCAAGAACCAGTACACCATCCAGACGATTACCTCAGTCGAGCACGAGATCGTCAGCAATTGGGGGGTCAGGGCCGCGCTTGTCTGGATGGGGAACCGCAACCTGCGCACCAGCATCAATCAGAATCAGCCGTACGGGGGCTTCACCGTGCCGGTGTCCGTTCCCGATCCGGGTCCGGATGGCAGGACCGGTACCGCCGACGATGGCCCGGCGATCTCGGCGTTCAACCTGGCGCCCCAGGTACGTGGGCCTGCCGACGGCGAACCTGACGCAGAACCTCGCGGGCGCGAAGGACGACTACTACACGATGGAGTTCACGGGCAACCGGCGCATGAACCGCGGATTTTCGTTGCTCACCAGCTTCGCCAAGACGTGGTCCTATCGAAGCGCGTCGCCGGTGAATCCGAACGTGCTCATCAACCGTCCGGACGGACAGGATCAGTTCTCCACGTGGCAGGTGAAGGCGGGCGGCACGTTTCAGCTGCCGAAGGGCTTCCGCCTCAGCCCACTCCTCCGCCATCAGTCGGGCAACAACTTCGGGAGGACCATCGTCGGGACGCTCAACTACGGCAGCGTGACCATGCTCGCCGAACCGTTCGACAGCCGCCGCTCGCGCAACGCTTCGGTCGTGGACCTGCGCTCGGAGAAGAGCTTCACGGTCGCGAGACGGCGACTCGGTGTCTTCTTCGACCTGTACAACATGTTCAACACGAACCCCGAGACGAGCATCACCGCCGCGTCGGGGACCTCCTGGCTTCGTCCGCTGGTCATCGTTCCGCCGCGGATCGCAAAATTCGGGATGAAGTTCGACTGGTAGGTGTGCAGGCACGGCCGCCTGTCAACCAGGAATGAGATTCAAGATGACAGTGAACATCAGGCGCTCGCTGCTGCTGTCGGGCTTTCTGATCGGCATCGTTCCGCCCGCGGTCGCGCAGACGGTCGCCGGCCGCGGCGCAGCGAGGCCTCAGGCACCCGCGTCGGCGGCCACGGGCGAGGGCACGCGCGCCGCCGCTCCGCCGGCGTCGCCTGACGAGCCGATGGCGGCGGCATTCTCGCCGCAAAAGGCGGCCGACTATCTCGACGCGATCGCCGTCGCCTGGACGCGCGAACGGAAGTGCGGGACCTGTCACACGAACTACGCCTACATGATGGGGCGACCGGCGCTCGGGCGCGAGAACCGGGCGATCGCCGGCGAAATACGGGCGTTCTTCGCGGACAAGGTCGCGCAGCGCTCATCCAACCCGCCGCTTCCGCACGCGCTGATACTGGCGGGCGTTCTCTCGATCAACGACGCCGAGACGACTCGACATCTCGATCCGATCACGCGTCAGGCACTGGATCGCATGTGGGAGCTCCAGGGACCCGACGGCGCCTGGGAGTATCCAACGTCGTTCTATTCGCCGCCGCTTGGCGACTCGTACTACGGCGCGGCGTTCGCCGCGCTTGCGGTCGGCATCGCGCCCGACGGCTACGCCGATACCCCGGCGGCGCGTGCCGGCATGGAGAAGCTGCGTCACTACCTGACGTTGCACCGCGCGCCCACCCTGCACCATCAGTCAATCCTGTTGTGGGCGTCCACGAAGACCCCCGGCTTGCTCACAGCGGAGCAGCAGGCGGCGACGATCCGCGAACTGCTGCAGCGTCAGCGGGCGGACGGTGGCTGGAGCCTGCGTTCGCTCGGCGACTGGAAGCGCCGCGACGGATCGTTGAACAGCCCGGACGCAGAGAGCGATGGGTATGCAACGGGTCTCGTCGTCTACGTCCTGCGACAGGCAGGTCTCTCTGCGACCGACGGCCCGATCGTGCGCGGCGCCGCGTGGCTCAAGACGCATCAGCGCCAATCGGGCCGGTGGTTCACCTTCTCGATCAATACCGACGAGCGGCGGGACGACAACCGGTACACCGACCATCTCATTTCCAATATCGGTACGGCATACGCGGTGATGGCGCTTCGGGCCTGCGGCGAGCTGCAGGACGCGGACAATCGATGAGCGCCGTGTCGGCCGTCGTTGCCGCCGCGCTGATCGCCGCCGCCGCTGCGCCGACAACAGCGCAATCGTTCAGCAGCAGTGCCGCCATCAAGATCCCACGCGGGCAACCCGCCGTCACGCGCGGCCCGGCCGACATGTACCCGAGCGAAATCGCCGTCTCGGGCGTCGCGGGGCCCGTGACCTCGATTACCGTGACGCTGAGCAACATCGCGCACACGCACCCGACTGATCTCGATGTGCTCCTGGAGTCGCCGAGCGGCCGGACCGTCATGCTCATGTCGGATTGCGGCGGCGGTGCCGACGTGGACGGACTGACGCTCACCTTCCGTGACGACGCGACGCTGAAGCTTCCGGACTCGGTGGCACTGACGGCCGGGACGTTTCGGCCGACGGACTTCGGTGTCGGCCGCGATGAACTGCCGTTGCCGGCGCCTCGGCGCCCGTTCACTGGCAGCACGCTGTCGGCGCTCGCCGCCGACACGGTCAACGGCGTCTGGCGGCTCTGGATTACGAACGACTCCGATGGCGACGTCGGGTCGATTGGTGGCTGGTCGATTTCGTTTGCGCGTGCGGGAACCGGCGGACAGCCGTGAGCGCGGCGTCGTCGCGGCCACAACCGTCGCACGTCAGCAGCAAGCGCGAGGAGTGAGTATGCATGCCGAAGATCGTCGTCTGGGGATGGACCGTTCGATCACGCGCCGCGACTTCGTGGCGGGTACGAGCGTCGCGGTCGGCGCTGCGCTGCTGTCGTCGAGCGGCCTGAAGGCGATGTCACAAGCGATCGGCGGTGCTCAGCCCGCGCCAGAGCAGGCGGCCGACTACTATCCACCGACGCGGACCGGCATGCGCGGCGCGCACCCCGGCTCCTTCGAGGCGGCGCACGCCGCGCGCGGTCCGCAGGCGTACGACAACCCCGAAGATACGCGCGAGACCTACGATCTCGTCGTCGTCGGCGGCGGCCTGAGCGGGCTCGCCGCCGCGTACTACTTCCGCAAGAAGGCCGGCCCTTCAGCCCGCATTCTCGTCATCGACAACCACGACGACTTCGGCGGCCACGCCAAGCGCAACGAGTTTGTCTACAACGGCCGCACGATGATGGTGACCGGCGGGTCGGCGTACATGGTGGCGCCGTCAACCTGGACGCACGAAGCGATTCAGATCATCAAGGATCTCGGCATCGAGAAGGGACATCCGACACACAAGACCGATCGCAGCCTCTATCGCTCGCTCGGTCTTCAGCCGAGCGCGTTCTTCCACAAGGAGAAGTACGGCGAGGACAAGCTGGTCGTCGGCGGCGGGCTGAACAATCCCGATGCCGAGTTCCTCGCCAAGACGCCGTTGTCCGCGCAGGTGCAAGCCGATCTCGTGCGCCTGTACAAGGGGAAGGTGGATTACCTGCCGGATCTGACGAAGGACCAGAAGATCGATCGGCTTCAGAAAATGAGCTATCGCGACTACCTCCTGAACGTCGCGAAGGTGCATCCCGACGTGCCGCCGCTGCTTGGCGGCGTGTGGTGCCTCGGCACCGACACGGCGAGCGCCTGGTTCGCGTTCTACAGGTACAAGCCTGGATTCGCCGGTCTCGGGATCGGACGGCCGCCCGATTCGCCCGAGAGCCCCGAGCATACGGCTGACGATTTCCGCCTTCCGGCTGGGAATTCCGACATCGCGCGCCTGATCGTCCGCGCGCTGATTCCCGCGGCGCTCGCGCCCGGATCGTTCGCGGACGTCGAGACCAAACGCGTGAACTACGCGACGCTCGACGACCCGGCGTCGCCGGCGAGGATTCGTCTGAACAGTACGGCCGTCCGTGTTCAGCACGCCGGCGACCGGCCGAAGGCACTGTTCGAGCGCGACACGCGCGAGGTGGCCATCACCTACTTGCGGGGCGGCCGCGCCTATCGCGTCACGGGAAAGAACGTCGTGCTCGCCTGCAACAACGCGATGATTCCGTACCTGTGCCCGGAAATGCCGGAAGCGCAGAAGAAAGCACTGCACCGCTCGGTGCGCGCCGTGAATCAGACAACGAACGTGCTGCTGCGCGACTTCAAGGCGTTCGCGGCCTTGAAAGTGTCCAACGTCGCCTGTCCGAACTCCTTCTACGGGAGCTTCGGCCTCGGCTCGACGATGAGCCTGGGCGACCTCACGCCGCCGCGCGATCCATCCGACCCGGTCCTCGTCGGTTTCAGCACCGCGTCGAATTCCGGTCTGCTCGCCAACGAGACCATGGTGCGCGAGCTCTGCAAGGGTTCACCGCCGCCGGCAGGCACGCCGATGCAGGAGCAGTTCCGCGCCGTCCGCACGGCGCTTCTGGCCACGCCCTTCGAGACCTTCGAGCGTGCCGTCCGCTCGCAGATCAGCCGCGCGCTCGCCGGGAGCGGCTTCGACCCCGCCCGCGACATCGCCGCTATCACCGTCAATCGCTGGCCGCATGGCTTCGCGATGAGCCGCAATTCGCTGTTCGAGCCCGACTCGGAAGAGGTGGCGCCGAACGTCGTGGCGCGGCAGCGCTTCGGCCACATCACGATCGCGAACTCCGACGCCTCCGGGATCGACCTCGTGCAGACGGCCTTCGACGAAGCGTTCCGTGCCGTGCGCGAGCTGGAGCCGAACCGCTTTGGTACTACGAGCGGATCAGCGATAGATGAAACGGCGATCGCAGCGGCAGCAGGCACGCGAGGATCATCAACGCGAACCCTGACTACTGTAGCGGTTTGCTTTTGTACGTAGTGTCCGGCTTTTAGCCGGACCGTGACGGTCCGCCTGGAAGGCCGACACAACGTACAAATGAGGAGGGAGTCATGCGACGACCGTCAGTGTGCTGGATCGCGCGTGTTCTGCGGGCTGGCCGTGTCCATCGCTCCCGGTCAGCGCGGCAGCGCTCAACAGGCGCCCGCCGCACCGCAACCCGCAGCCGTGACGCCGCGCGCGGAGCTCTATCCAAAGCTCGACGATGCATTCCTGCGATGGCCGCTGCCGGAGGGCGCCGAGCGCTACGCCGCGATCGACGGCAAGCGCATGCACCGGGATGTCGTCGAGCAGGCGCTCATCTCCCGGCGCTATCGCGACAACGGTTCATCCGAAGTTCTGGGGCCGCATCACCGGCACATCGTCCGATCATGAAAGCGCGGAGTGGCTGGCGGCGAAGTTCAAGACGGCCGGTCTGTCCGACGTCAGAATCCAGCCGCTGGATCTCGAACCGCAATGGATGCCGCAGACCTGGGAGGTGGTCGTGACCGGCGCTGGAAAAACCGTGCGGCTCGACAGCGCGCAGCCGTTCTACGGCGCAAACGCGCTGCCCGCCGGTGGTGTCGACGTTGAAGCCGTGTACGCCGGGCTCGGGAGCGAGGCGGATTTCGCCGGCAAGGACGTGAGCGGCAAGGCGGTGTTCGTGTTCAACCAGACCGGACTGAGGGACGAGGGAGCCGTCCGCCGCGCCGATGCCAAGGGAGCCGCGGTCATCTTCGAAGTCGACATGCTGCCCGGCAACATGCGGTATCAGGCGTATCCCTCAGGCACGAAAGCACCGGCGTTCACCGTCGGGAGCGACGACGGCTATGCGGCGCGCGATGTCATCGCGGCCATGCCGGCCGGCCAGGCCGCACGAGTCAAGGCAAGCTTCGAGATGCGCCGAGTGCCGAATCTGAAAACGTCGCTCGTGTGGGGCACGCTGCCGGGCGCGACCGATGAAACGATCTACCTGATCGCGCACCGCGACGGGTGGTTCGACGCGGCGGGCGACAACGCGTCAGGCGTGGCCTCGATTGTCGCGCTGGCCGAGTACTACGCGAAGGTGCCGCAGGCCGAGCGGCGCCGCACCATGGTCTTCGTTGGCCTGGACGGGCATCACAACTCCGGGCCCGGCGCCGGCGTCGGACGACGGTGGATGTGGGACAACCGGAAGACGCTGTTCCCGAAGACCGCGCTGATGATCAACGCCGAGCATCCGTCGACGATTCAGACCACCGTTCGGCCACGCTACTACCAGAACGACAACACGATCGTGTGGAGCAACACGTACATGCCGCAGCAGTGGTATGCGGGCGGGCCGTCGCGGCGCACACTCGAGACGATCGCCGTGAATGCGTTCCGCGCATTTGGCGCGAGCATGTACCTCGACCCCAACCCGCGGCCGCCGGCCGGCGACCTGGGCGCGTTCTTCCGCGGCGTGCCGGGAGTCGCGACGAGCGAGTTCTACCATTACTTCCACACCGACCAGGAGACGCCGGACGCGGTGCCGTGGACCGGTCTGGAGGCGACCACGCGGGCATACGCGAAGATCATCGACGAAGTGAACAAGCTGGCACTGAGCGATCTGCAGCGGCCCGAGGAGCCGCTGCCCGGACCGCAGCGGTAACACGACACCGCCTCCGGCCGCGACGACAGCTTCGCCCATGAGCTGACCGACTGGGCGGCCGGCTCGCTCATCCAGCGGTTGAATTGGGCTGACGGGTGTGCGGGTCGAGGATCTGACGATTTGACATTCGGCGGAGGCCGCGCGTAAGGTTCTGGCTGGCCA
>CAVREM010000064.1:0-22602 GCA_963720005.1 uncultured Acidobacteriota bacterium
CGAGCCGCGGTATTGCGCCAACTGCGGATAGGGGCACAGCGGCCGGGTGAGCGGCTTCGACGGATCATCGGTGGCGGTCCGGTGCCGACCAGGCGTTCCGGCGCGACGCCTTGCTCGACCCATCGTTCCAGCGCCGCGAAAATATCGCGTTCAGGATCCCGGCTGGTCGCCGCTCCCCGCCCCCGTTGCCGAAACTGTTCGGGCCAGAGCCGCCACCGCAATGCGCCATCCCGGGCACCAGAAACAGCCGGTAGAAGTCCTCGGTCGGCGGAGCGCCAGGCGTTCGCGCATCCGGGTATTCGCGAGAAAGGCGCGCACGGTCTCGTAGTACTCGATCGAACTGGGCGCAGGAATCGCGGCGTCTCCCCACCCGTGATACTGAATCAGCTTGCCGCCGACGCACGGAATGACCGCAGGTCGGGGTTGGTCGCGTTGAGGACCGGTCCCGCCTTCGCATCGCCGATGCTCACGTCGCGATCGAAGTCGAGCATGCGGAAGTCCCACTTCGGATCCTCGAAGACCGCGGCCCCGAAGTAGCTGTTGCCGAACCCGAACTGAATGGCGCCTGGCGGCGTTGGCCGGCGTGATCCAGGTGCCCAGTCCTGGCACAGCCTCGGTTCCGGGCGGCTGTCCGACGAAGAGGCGTTCCTGCGTGCGCGGATTCCGCGGTCCCTCGTAGATCTTCTGCAGCGCATCGACCTGGGCTTGGTCAGGCAATCGGCCGCGTCCGCTCCCTTGCAGACGAGCACGGCCGGATCGAACGGCAGGCGAGCGGATTCTCGATCAGGCCGTCCGTCACGCCGTCGAGACGATCGCACGCGGCCATGACGGCGCGCTGGATGACGGGGAGCTTCGCCGGCGGGATCGCGCTGTCCGGCGTGGCCAGGAGCGCGCGTTCGTTCCACACGAACGCGGTGAACAAGCGCGACCAGTTGTTCGCCGGGGCGCCGGCGAGGATGCCGTTGAAGTCTTCGGGAAAGCGCTGCGCCTCCATCAGCGCTTCGCGGCCGCCGTCGGAGCAGCCGTCGAAGTAGCTTCGCTCCGGGTCCCGGCCGTAGAACGCGCGGACGATCGCTTTGGCCTGCACGCGGTTTCATGCACGGCGCGATACCCAAAGTCGATCAGCTTCTCCGGATGGCCGATGGCCCAGTTCGCGCCGCCGCCACCTTCGTGGCCGTTGTCGGTGCCGGCGACGGCGTAGCCGCGGCGCAACGGCTCGGCAAAGGAGGCGGTGTTGATCGCGCCGGCCCAGCCGCCGTTGCCTTCCTGCCGGTACTTGCCGTTCCAGCCGGAGCCGCCGGCAGCCAGAGCGCAAACTTGATCTCGGAATCGCGGCTCGGCCGGATCACGCCGCGAACGTCGCAATGCGCGGGTACCGTGCCCGGACCCGCCGGCGGCGCACCCGGAGCGGCGGGCGCCGGTGCGGCGCCTTCCGGCACGCTCGTCGCCGAGGTGATGAGCGTGTCGGCAGCTTCAGGTTCACCAGGGTCTCGCACGCCTGCTGCGCATACGCAGCGTGGCTGCCGAACAGGATCGCCGCCGGTATGAGCCACGACACTCTTGTCAGCACGTTGTCTCCTCTCGCCGACCTCAGGTCGGCTCCACATCGGTCACACGGGCGAGGGCCAGCTCCGCGACGGTCATCTCCCGCATCCTGAACTTCTGAACCTTGCCGGTCACGGTCATCGGGAATTCGGTGGTGAAGCGGATATAGCGCGGGATCTTGTAGGTGGCGATCTGGCCGCGGCAGAAATCGCGGAACTCCTCCGCGGTTGCGGTGACCCCGTCGCGCAGCCGGATCCACGCGCAGACCTCTTCGCCGTACTTGTGATCCGGCACGCCGATCACCTGCACCTCGCTGACCTTCTCATGCGTGTGCAGGAACTCTTCGATCTCGCGCGGATAGATGTTCTCGCCGCCGCGGATGATCATGTCCTTGATGCGGCCGGTGATCGCCACGTAGCCGTCGTCGTTCATGACGGCGAGGTCGCCGCTGTGCATCCAGCGCGCCGCGTCGATCGCGGCGGCGGTGGCGTCGGCATCGTTCCAGTAGCCGAGCATGACGGCGTAGCCGCGCGTGCACAGCTCCCCTGGCGTGCCGCGCGGAACGATCGCGCCGGTGTCCGGGTCGACAATCTTGCATTCGAGGTGCGGCAGCACGCGGCCGACCGTCGACACCCGAAGCTCAATCGGATCGTCGATCTGCGGACTGGAACGACACCGGTGACGTTTCGGTCATGCCGTAGCAGATCGTGACCTGCGGCACGTGCATGCGGCCGATGACTTGGCGCATGACGTCGATCGGACACGGCGCGCCCGCCATGATGCCGGTGCGCAGCGTGTCGAGCTGGACACTGCCGAAGCGGGGATGGTCCAGCTGCGCGATGAACATCGTCGGCACGCCGTAGATGGACGTGCAGCCCTGCGCCTCGATCGCGCGCAGCGTCGCGTCCGGATCGAACGACTCGCCGGGATGACCACGGCGCCGCCATGCGTGACGGCCGCCAGGTTGCCAAGCACGCAGCCGAAGCAGTGATAGAACGGCACCGGCAGGCAGATCCGGTCGTGTTCGGTGTAGCGCAGCACTTCGCCGACGAAGAAACCGTTGTTCAGAATGTTGTGATGCGAGAGCGTCGCGCCTTTCGGTGACCCGGTGGTCCCGGAGGTGTACTGAATGTTGACGGGTCGTCGAACTGCAGCGTCGCTTCTCGCGCCTCGAGCTCGTGCGCGGCGATTCGATTGCCGAGGTCCAGAAAATCGTCCCAGGCGATCCCGCCCGGTTGCGCGTCGGTGCCGAGGTAAACGACATGGCGAAGTGCCGGCAACCGTTCGCGGCTGGATCGGCCCCGTCCGCGTCGCCTCAGTTCCGGCATGAGCCCCAGCAGCATGTCGACATAGTCTGTCGCGCGGAACCCCCGGGCGGTAACGAGCACGCTCACACCCGAATGGTTCAGCGCGTATTCCAGCTCTCGCAGGCGGTAGGCCGGATTGATGTTCACCAGGACGGCGCCGGCTTTTGCCGCCGCGTATTGCGTGATCATCCATTCCGCGCGGTTGCCGCTCCAGATGCCGACGCGGTCGCCGCGTTCGACCCCGAGCGCGATCAGCGCGCGGGCAGCGCGATCGGCCTCGTCGCGGAGCTCTCGGTACGAGTAGCGCAGCTGCTGGTGACACGACACGAGCGCGTCGCTATCGCCCCAGCGTTCCGCCGCGCGGTTCAGGGCGCCGCCGATGGTGTCCGCGATCAGAGACGTGGTCCCGACACCGTGAACGTAGGAGAGGTTCACCTCGCCGCCCTCATGGCGATCGGTGCCTTTCGCGAGGCGCGGTCCTCGACCGTGCTCCGCAAGGCCTCGACAGAAGTCCTCGACGGCATTTGGGCATCCGTGGATTATAGCGGATAGCTTGGCTCACGGCCGGCTGGGTTCGACAGAGTTTGATCGCGGCTCGCGAGAAGCTGTTGTGTTCAGCGGCGACCGTGACGAAGACTGTCGTTCTCCAAGCCCGGAGTTTTCAGGTCCTCCAAAAGCAAAAAGGCCATCACCCTTGTCGGATGATGGCCCATTGTGTGCTGAACTTGTATATGAACTACATCATCCGGGGGCGGCGAGGGTACTTCCGGAGCAGCCCCAGGCTAAGCAGGAGACACCGCAAGCATCAGTGCGAGGACCGACGCGACCGACACGTCGGGCGTCAGTGCCGCGACGCCGGAGTTGCCGCCGATCCTGAGCCGATCCATGGAAGCCGGGTTCTCGCATTACCATCGATATTCCGCGCGCCGGCCGCCTCTCAGTCGAAATCGAGGGACGTCGAGTGCGCTTCGGCGTCGCGTCGGCGAACGCCCAGGCCGGCAGGGGCGTGGCGCGCGCGGGCGGAGATCGTGACCATGCCCGGCCTGCCGAAGGAGCCGTCGGCGGAGCGCATTGCGAAGCTCTCTTCGGGCGAGGTCGTAGGTCTGTCCTAGACGTTCTACGGTTGTGACAACTCTAGTCGACGCCGAAAGCCAAAAGAACATTTCCGGGCCGTCCGACCAAGCCGCCATTTCCTGAACTGACGTACAGCATCCCCCCCGCAACCACAACGCCAGGGCCATCCATGGATCCGCCATTGGCCTTGACGCCATTGACTGTTTCGAAGCCGCGGTTGGTGTCGAATTCCCAGACGATCGAGCCATCTTTTGTGGAAAACGCCCGGAGGCCGCCGTCGGCTGAGCCCGAGAATACGACTCCCGGAATCACAGTGAGTGCTGCCGATTGTGCCGCGCTGCATCCCGGGCCGCTTCCGCACAATGCCGGGCGCGGCGGCGTGTACCAGACGCGCTCGCCGTTATCGAGCCGAACGCCGTGGATTCCACCGGGTGCCGGCGTCAAATAATCCGCGGCGGAAAAATAGGCCTGCTGCTGATCGACCGCAGCGCCCCAGACTCCGCCGATCCCGCTTCCACGGCCGAATCGGTATTGCCACAGGATTGCGCCCTGTTTGTCGGGATCGAGTCCATAGCCGACGCCTGATTTTTGCGGAACGACAATGAGATCGCGCCCGCCTGGCAGAGTGGCGACGATCGGCGAAGCGGCGAAGTCATAATCGGGACCGATGCTTTCGGGGCAATTGGGATTTGGCGCCGGGCCTTTGCCTCCGCATCCGAGGATCCAGACATCATTGGGCGTGACCTGGCTTGCCCACTTCATCTTTCCGGTCTTGAGATCAAAAGCGAGGACGGCATCGCTCGTCAGCTGCGGCGGATCGCTATAACCATTACCGGTGGCGACATAGATCGAGCCGCGTTTGGTGTCGATTGTCGGGGCGCTCCAGACTCCGGCGCCTGCCGGACCCCAGAGCTGGGCCCCGGTCGTGCTTTTGCCGCGAGGCTTTGGAGGCTCGGTAATCGTGTACGCCTTCCAGATGACTTCACCTGTATTCGCATCCAATGCCGAAAGGCTGCCGCGGAACGTGCAGCACTCGTATTGAGGCCGTGCTGCCGCGTTTTCTTCGGACACGCCCGCGACGGGAGCGTACAGCCGGCCGTCGTGCAGTATCGGAGCTCCGGTCGACCGCGCGGCGGCATGATCGTCCAGTTTTCGCGTCCAGATTTGCTTGCCCGTCATCGCATCGACCGCGTATGCGTTGGCGCTGGCGTCAGCAAAGTAGACGGCATTACCCGCAGTCCCTCCTGCGCCTTTGTATGGCCCAACAGAGATTGCAGTTCGCACTCCAGCCTGTGCTTTGAATGTCCAGTACGTGCATCCGGTCTTCGCGTCGAGCGAATACACGATGCCGGGCGCACTGCCGAAAAACATCCGGCCTCCCGCGATGGCGGGCTGAGCGCGAGATTGAGTCGCGTCGGGTATGCCGAAGGCCCATTTCAGTTTGAGTGTAGGAACGTTCGCGTCCGTGAGCCCGGCTTGCTGCGCCGTTTGAGAACGGGTGTTCGAAAGATCCGCACCCCATCCATTCCAACGCGCACCTGCGGAGGGATTCGACATCGGCGGTGTTGCCGTACAAACACCGGGATTTGGCGTTTGGGCGCCGGCCCGCGCCGCGAACAAGACGAGCATGAAAACCGCCAACTTCATGAAGACTCCTTCATTCTGCCGTGGGCCCACCGTCCGGATGTGTTGTGGGAGGCGACGGGCTGAGAACGAGCGTTATGCGAACGGCGAGACGGCCTTAATGTTTCCTATCGTCCGGTTGAAAGATACAGGGTCACTGATGGCGCGGTGTCATCCGGACGAATACGAGCTCCGGTCCGACGTCACCACGGCCGAGTACACGATTATGACACCCGCCCAACGCGGCCGACAGACGTGGGAATTTCATGGTTCTTTTGCGTCCCAGGCGGTAAGATTTCCGCGCGGTTCGCCCGAGAAAGCACATGAACAGAAAACGGCTTATCGGTACCGCGGTGGCTGTGCTGATGCTGTTGGCGGGTCCCCACGACCCGTCCTACATGACGTCGGTCGTGGCGGCAGCCGACAACCCGCTGGTGCGAGCCGCGGCGGCTGGCGATGGCGTGGCCGTTCGCCGGCTGCTCAAGCAGGGCGTGGACGTCAATGCCGCCGGTGCGGATGGCACCACCGCGCTCCATTGGATGGTCCGTGCCGACGACCTGGAAACCGCGGACCTGCTGCTGCGTGCGGGCGCCAGGCCGTCGACACCGAATGCACTGGGCCTGACCCCGGTATACATCGCAGCCGAAAACGGCAACACCGCACTACTGCGACGTCTACTGGACGCCGGAGCGGACGTGGCGACCCGCGACGCGTCGGGAGACACGCTGCTGATGGCGGCGGTCCGATCGGGTAGCGCCGACGCCGTGCAACTGCTGCTCGATCGCGGCGCGCCCGTCGATGCGACGCGACCCGCAGTTCGGCCACACCGCGCTGATGTGGGCCGCGCGTCGCAACGATGCCACGATCATGAAGTCGCTGCTCGCGAAGGGTGCGGCGATCGAGGCGAGGACGCGGGTCGGCGAGCGCCCGGCGGCGCGGCCACCCGGCACCGGCGGCGGGTCACACGGCGTGGGGATCGTCCGCAGCGGCGTGCCGCCGCAAGGTGAACAGCAGCCGACACCGGGCGGGATGACGCCCCTGCTCTTCGCGGCGCGCGACGGTCTGCTCGATGCGGCGCGGCTGCTCGTCGAAGCCGGTGCCGACGTGAACCGCACCGATCCCAACGGCATCACTCCGCTGGTGATGGCCATCACCAACGGCCAGATCGACGTGGCCGCATTCCTGTTGAACCACGACGGCGAGGCGAAGACCGCCGACTGGTGGGGGCGCACGCCGCTCTGGTCCGCGGTGGATGTCCGGAACCTCGCCGTCCGCAGCGGCGCGCCGACCAACGAGAACGGCGTTGACCGCGAGGCGGCGCTGAAGCTGATCGCGGCGCTCCTCGATCGCGGCGCCGATCCCAACGCGCGCGTCAAGGAATTCCCGCCGATGCGGCGCTACCTGCTGCCGCTCGCCTCGCTCGAATGGGTGGACTTCACCGGTCAGACCGCGTTCATCCGCGCCGCGCAGTCAGGTGATCTGCCGGTGATGCGACTGCTGCTGTCCAAGGGCGCCGATCCGAAAATCACCACGTTCAACGGGACGACGGCGCTGATGGCGGCCGCGGGCGTGAATTGGGTCGTCGGTGAAACGTTCAGCGAATCGCCGGCCGTGTGGATCCAGTCGGTGCAGCTCTGTCTCGAGCTCGGGCTCGACGTGAACGCCGTCAACGCAGATGGGACTGCAGGCCGTGCACGGCGCGGCCAATCGCGGCTCCGACGACATCATCGAGCTGCTGGCATCGAAAGGCGCCGCGCTCAACCAGGCGGACAAGGAAGGCCGCACGCCGTACGTGTGGGCGCAGGGAGTGTTTCTCGCCACCAACTCGCCGGTGGCGAAGCCCGCGACGATGGCACTGCTCGATCGTCTGACGAGCGGTGCCGCGTCGGCCACGGTGAAGAAAGCCGAAGTGAAGAAGACCGACGGGGGCGCGCAATGACGCGGATGAACAAGGCGCTCGTCGCCGCCGCCGGCGCGCTGGTGGCGGTTTCGGCGTCGACGATGATCGGCGGTGCACAGGGCAGGCCCGGCGCGCGCCGGCGCGTGCGGCCGTCGCTCCTGTGTCTGCTCCGGATGCGGTGTTCCTGAAGCAGGTCCTGCCTCGGCTGCCACAACCAGCGCACCAAGATCGGCAACCTGGCGCTCGATGCACTCGATTCGGCGAAGGTGGACGGCGACGTCGACGTCTGGGAGAAGGTCGTTCGCAAGCTGCGCACCGGGATGATGCCGCCCGAGGGCGCGCCGAAGCCGGCCGACGCCGTGCGCGCGAGCGTTTGTCAGCGCCCTCGAGGGACAGCTCGATCGCGTGGCGCTGGCGCATCCTGACCCGGGCTCGCCGGCGCTTCATCGACTGAATCGTGCCGAGTATGCGAATGCGATTCGCGACCTGCTCTCGGTGGACGTCGACGTCAGCGCGATGCTTCCACCGGATGACTCCGCAGCCGGGTTCGACAACAACGCCGATGTGCTCGGTGTTTCTCCGGCGCTGATCGAAAGCTACGCGTCGGCCGCGGCGAAGATCAGCCGCATCGCCGTCGGGGATCCGGGCATCGGCCTGGACCGGGTTACCTATCGCGTCCCGGGTGACTTCGAACAGGACGTCCACATCGACGGCCTGCCGCTCGGCACCCGCGGCGGCATCGTCCTCCGCCACACCTTTCCGCTGGACGCCGAGTACGATCTCGAGATTGGCAGTGGCGGCCGCGGCGCCTCTGGGGGGACCGCGGGGTGGGGGAGCGCCGGCGGTCGACGACCGTTACGTGACGCTGGATGAGGAGCGCGTCGCGCTGCAGCCGAGAGGCGCCACGCGGATTCGCGTGACCGCCGGGGCGCACACCGTCGCGGCGGCGATGATGGTGCGCACGCGAGTCGTCGGCGCCGACAGCGTCTTCCACGCGGCGACGCGCGTGCCCGGCATCTCGCAGATCACGATCGTCGGGCCGTTCAATCCCACTGGACCTGGCAATTCAGCGAGCCGGCGTCAGCTATTGTCCTGCTCGCCGGCGTCCGTCGCCGAGGAGACCACCTGCGCGCGGACGATCCTGCACGCGCTCGCCGGTCGCGCGTATCGTCGTCCCGTGCCGGCCACCGGGGCGGACATGGACACGCTGATGTCGTTTTTCCGGGCCGGCCGCGAGCGCGGCACCTTCGAGAGCGGCATCCAGCGCGCGGTGGCGCGCGTGCTCGTCGATCCGCAGTTTCTCTTCCGGTTCGAACGTGAACCGGCGAGCGTCGCGCCGGGATCGCCGTTTCAACTGGGCGACTACGAGCTCGCGTCGCGGCTGTCGTTCTTCCTCTGGAGCAGCATTCCCGATGCGGAGCTGCTGACCGAGGCGGGACGCGGCACGCTGAAGGATCCGGCGGTGCGCGAGCGGCAGGTGCGCCGGATGCTGGCCGATCCCAAGGCCGATGCGCTGGTCGACAACTTTGCCGGCCAGTGGCTGCTGCTGCGCGCCCTGCGCAACGTGCGGCCCGATTCGCCCGAGTGGGACGGTAACCTCCGGCAGTCCTTCCAGCGCGAAACCGAACTGCTGTTCCGGACGATCATCCGCGAGGACCGCAGCGTGATCGATCTCCTCGATGCCGACTTCACGTTCGTCGACGAGCGTCTGGCGCGGCACTACGGCATTCCCGGTGTTCGCGGCTCGCGGATGCGTCGCGTCGCTCTCCAGCCGGACGACCCGCGGCGCGGTCTCCTCGGCCAGGGCAGCATCCTCACCGTCACGTCGGCGGCGAATCGAACGTCCCCGGTCACCCGCGGCAAGTGGGTCCTCGAGAACGTGCTCGGTGCGCCGCCGCCAGCGCCGCCGCCCGGCGTGGAAACGAACCTTGAAAAGGACGCGGCGCAGGTCAAGGTGACGTCGCTCCGTCAGCGGATGGAGCTGCACCGCGCGAACCCGGCGTGTGCCTCGTGCCACAAGCTGATGGATCCGATCGGGTTCTCCCTCGAGAACTTCGACAACACCGGCAAGTGGCGAACGGTTGACGGCACCGCGACGATCGACGCGTCGGGACGCCTTGCGGACGGCACGGTGCTGAACGGTCCGGCGACGCTGCGGCAGGCGCTGCTCGCGAGAACCGACGTCTTCGCCGGGGTCTTCGCGGAGCGCCTCCTGACCTATGCCACCGGGCGCGCCATGCGACCGCAGGACATGCCGGCGGTGCGCGCGATCGCGCGCGCCGCGGCACAGAACGGCTACCGCTTCTCGTCGTTCGTCGTGGCGGCCGTGAAGAGCGCGCCGTTCCAGTCGAAGACCAAGAGCCTCGACCAACAGCAGCCGGAGCAATGACGATGTTCATCACGAAAGCACATCTCTCGCGGCGGACGTTTGTTCGGGGTGTCGGCGCGACCGTCGCCCTGCCGTTACTCGACTCGATGGTCGGCGCGCAGACGCCGCTGCGGCAGAGTGCCGCAGCACCGCGCACGCGGTTCGTGGCGTTCTACGTCCCGCACGGCGCGACGATGGACAAGTGGACGCCGGCCGCGGAAGGGACTGGCTGGGCGTTCACCGAGATCCTGAAACCGCTCGAGCCGTTCCGGGATCACATCAACATCGTCAGCGGTCTCGCGCATCCGTACGTTGCGGGGGCAGGCGGCGGCGACGTCTCGGCGGGCGCGAACCACACGCGCGCGGCGGCAGTGTTTCTGACGGGAGCGGTCCCGGAGCGCGGGCCGCAGGCACACCTCGGCGTCTCGGCCGACCAGGTCGCCGCGCAGTTGATCGGTCAAGACACGCCGCTGCCGTCGCTGGAGCTGTCGATCGAAGAGGCCGTGCTCGCGTGCGAGGCGGCGTTCAGCTGCGCCTACCGCAATTCGATCTCGTGGAAGGGCCCAACCCAACCGCTGCCGATGGCCAACAACCCGCGGCAGGTGTTCGAGAAGTTGTTCGGCGTCGGTGCGACTGACGCGGAGCGGCGCGCGCGGCGTGAGGAGTCGCGCAGCCTGCTCGACTCGGTGATGGGGCAGGTGTCGTCGCTCCAGAAGGATCTGCCCGCGGGCGATCGCCGGCGGCTGACCCAGTACCTGGACGACGTGCGGGAGATCGAGCGACGGATTCAACGCGCCGAAGCGGCGGCGCGCCAGGACATCACGCTGCCGGATGTCCCGACCGGGGTGCCGCCGACGTTCCAGGAACACCTCAAGCTGCTGATGGATCTGCAGATCATCGCGCTGCAGGCGGACATCACGCGCGTCTCGACGCTGATGTTCGCCCGGGAACTGAGCGGCGCCGTCTTCCCGGAAACCAGTATCAGGGATCCGTTCCACAACCTGTCGCACCACTCGAACGACCGGTCGAACATGGATCGGTTCGCGCTGCTGAACGCCTACCACATGGCCAAGTTCGCCTACTTCGTGGAGAAGCTGAAGGGGGTGGCAGACGGCGACGGCACCCTGCTGGATCATTCGCTCGTCCTCTACGGCAGCTCGTTGAGCGACGGCAATCAGCACAACTTCAGTCCGCTGCCGATCGTGCTCGCGGGCGGCGCGTCCGGAGGCGTCAAAGGCGGACGCCATCTCGTGTTCCCGAAGGACACGCACATGTCGAATCTGCTGCTGGCGATGCTCGACAAGATGGGCGCGCGCATCGACACGTTCGGCGACAGCACCGGCGCGGTCACGATCTAGAGCGATGACGACCCGTATGCCTCTCGTTGCCGCGCTGTGCGCGGCGCTGCTGGGCGCCGGTGCCTGGGCTCAGTCCGCCACTCCGCTCAAGCTGCCGCTCGACAACCTCGGTCTCGAGCATCTCGACATCGTCGTGCCCGACACCGCAGCGGCGGCGCAGTTCTATGCGCGGATCTTCCGGACCCAGCTGCATCAGCAGCCGGTGCGCGATACGCTCCGGTACTTCGTCGTGCTCGGTGACGTCCCCGCGGATCGCCAGGTCGGGTACATCGCGATTGGCGCAGCCGCGGGCCGGCCGCCGGCGATCGGGCATTACTGCGTGCTCGCCAGGACGTACTCGCGTGACGCATTCGCCAGCGCTCTGGAGGCCGCAGGCCTGCCGGCAAAGCCCACGGGCCCCGGCGCCATTGGCATGTGGCCGGATCCGGATGGTCTCGAGCTCCAGCTGTTTCAACCGCCCGCAGGTCTCGTCACCGCCGCCGTCAGGTCGCCGCTGCCCGTGGAGGGCGAGGGGCTGCTCACGCCGCGCGGCGTCGATCATGTGATGCTGAGCGTCTCGAGTTTCGACAAGGCGCTGCCGTACTACCGCGCGCTTTACGGGAGTGCTGCCGAGACTCCACGCGACGCCAACGGCCGCATCTGGTACCGCCTCGAGCGCGGCACCCGTCTCGGGCTGCAGCCGGCGACGGATGGCAAGACGACGATCAGCCATTTCACGATCAAGGTCGCGCCATTCGATCGGCAGGCATTGGCCGCCAGGCTTCGCGAGCTGCGCGCCGAGGTGCTGCCGTCGCCGGACGAACCGGACGTCGTGCGGTTCCGGGACAACAACGGGATCACCGTGGAAGTGCGGGTGGCGGAGTGACGAGCGGGTCGCAGATCATGAGTCCGAGGAGAGTCCGGATGCTGAAGGTCACGATATCCGCGCTGTTCGTGCTGATGTTCGCGATCGCGGCGCAGACCCAATCGACGTTCACGCTCAAGGTGCACACCGGCCGCGGCCAGACGGGCTACGACGTCAACTCGACCATGGTTATCGGCGAGCGGGACATGCTGGTGATCGACCCGCAGTTCTCGCTCAGCGAAGCACACAAGCTCGCGGCGGAGATCCTGGAGTCGAAGAAGAACCTCGCGCTGATCTACTCGACCCACGCGCACCCGGATCACCTGTTCGGACTCGCGGTGCTGAAACAGGCATTTCCGAACGCGAAGATCGTGGCGCTTCCCGCGACGGTGGCGGCGGCGAAGACCGGGTGGCCGGCGCGTCAGAAGTTCTGGTTTGCCACTTACGGCAACAACATTCCCGGCCCGGACCCGGTGTTGCCCGAGGAGCTGGTGACGCCGGTACTGACGCTCGAGGGGCAAGAGTTCCCGGTGACGGGCGGCGTGCAAGGCGCCGACGGTCCCGGCAACAGCTTCGTGTGGATTCCCTCCCTCAAGGCCGTCGTCACCGGCGACATCGTCTTCGACCATGTCTACTTCGGCGTGCCGCGCGATGCTGCCCGGGAAAACTGGCGGAAGACCATCGACCAGATCGTCGCGCTGAAGCCCGCGGTGATCGTGCCGGGCCACGAAGGGCCTGGCGCGACGCGCGACCTGCAATCGATCGAGTTCATGAAGAAATACATCGCCGACTGGGACGCCAACGTCGCGCGCTCGAAGAACGCTGCCGAGATGCGCGCCAACGTCCTGCGGCAGTATCCCGGGTTGGGCATGGAGTTCACGTTGAACGACCGGGTGGCCACCTACTTCCCGGCACCACCCACCGCACCGAAGTAAGCGGACGTCGGCCGGTGTGTGTCTCATTCCGGTCTTTCCCGGCAGCATCGTTGCGTTACGCCAGCCGTCGACGAGATACAGGTCAGTGAAGGCGCGGTTGCCTACGCCGCCGCTGCGCCGTCCCCAGCCGCACCGCTGGCGAACCGCTCGTGCTGCGGAGGTAGACCGGGATAGAATGCCCAGATGTCGCCGCGACACGTTTTCGCCTTCGCAGTCCTGATCGGATGGCTGCTGCCGGCCGTCGCGGTGGCGGCCGGCGTTCCGTTGGCCGATGCCGCGGAGCGGGGAGATCTCGCGGCCGTCCGATCCCTCATCGGGCAGGGGAGCGACGTCAACGCCACCCGTGTCGACGGGACCGCCGCTCTGCACGCCGCCGTGCATGCGGATCATCTGGAGATTGCGGATCTGCTGCTGCGGGCCGGTGCGAACGCCGGCGCCCGCGATCGCTACGGCGTGACACCGCTCTTCCTCGCCTGTGTCAACGGCAATGCCGAGATGATCCGGCGGCTCCTCGACGCGGGCGTCGATCCCGATACCACTGATCCAGGCGGCGAAACGGCGTTGATGACCGCCGCGCGCACTGGCGCGGTGGCCGCCTTGCGCCTGCTCATCGAGCGTGGCGCCGCCGTGGACGCACGCGAGCCGGAATTCCAACAGACGGCGCTGATGATCGCGGTCCGTGAGGATCACGGAGCTGCCGTTGAACTGCTCGTCAAGGCCGGCGCCGCGGTGAACGGCCAGACGCGCAAGGGGCCGACGCCGGCGTTCGTGCCGCCGTGCAAGGGCACGGGCTGCGGATCGGAAGGGGTCGGCATCAATAAGGGCGGTCTGCCGGACCGCGGCCGGCGTGCCGAAGTGAAAGGCGGCATGACGCCGCTTCTGTATGCCGCTCGCGACGGGCGGCTGGAGGCGGCACGGATGCTCGTCGCCGCCGGAGCCGAGCTCGAACTGGGTGATGGCAACGGCATTCGTCCGCTGCTGATGGCCGCGCTCAATGGCCAGATCGACGTCGCCAGATTCCTCGCCGAGAGGGGCGCGAACGTGAACGCCGACGACTTCTGGGGCCGGTCGCCGCTCTGGGCGGCGGTCGAATACCGCAACCTGGACATGAACAACAACGACCAGGAAGTCCCCAAAGACAACGGCGTCGACCGCGCGCCCGTTCTCGACCTGATTCGCCTTCTGCTCGACAAGGGCGCCGACGTCAACGTCACGCACCCGGGAGGTGCCGCCCCCACGGCGCTGGCTCTATGCGCTCAACGACATCTCGTGGGTGGACTTCACCGGGCAGACGCCGTTGCTGCGCGCGGCGCTCTCGGGCGATACGACGACGATGCGGCTGCTGGTGCAGCGCGGCGCCGATCCGAACCTTGCGACCCTGGCCGGAACCACGCCGCTCATGGCGGCGGCGGGCGTGGGCTGGGCGGTGGCGCAGACCTACACCGAGTCGCCTCAGGCCTCGCTCGACGCGGTGTCGCTCTGCCTGGAACTGGGCGCCGACGTGAACGCCGCCAACTCGATGGGGCTGACGGCGCTGCTCGGCGCCGTGAACCGCGGCTCGAACGACATCATCGAGCTGCTCGTCAAGCGCGGCGCGCGCCTCGATATCAAGGACAAGGAAGGACGGACGCCGCTCCGCTGGGCAGAGGGCGTCTTTCTCGCCGCAGTTGGCGCGGAGCGCAAGCCGGCGACGATCGCCCTGCTCGAAAAGCTGATGGCTGAGTCGGCCAAGCCATGAAGGCGCGCATGCTCGCCGCCGCGGCGCTGTTCGTGTTCGCACTCGCGAGCGTCGAGACCCAGACCGAGCGGCGCGTGCCACCAACCCGCCAACCCTTGGCCGCGGCTCAGGGCACGCAAGCGGCCCCTGGAGCGCAGGCGGTTGTCGATCGCTACTGCGTCACCTGTCACAACGCGCGGATGCGTACTGGAGGCCTGGCGCTCGATGGACTCGATGTTGCGCAGGCGGGGCGCCAGGCGCCGACGTGGGAGAAGGTGGTGCGGAAGGTCCGCACCGGCATGATGCCGCCCGCCAACGCGCCGCGGCCGGACCGTGCCACGCTCGACGGGTTCGCTGCGGCAGTGGAGGCCACGATCGATCGCGCCGCCGCCACGGCTCCGAACCCGGGCGCGCCGGTGCTCCATCGGCTGAATCGCACGGAATACGCCAACGCCGTCCGCGATCTCATCGATCTGCCGATCGATGCCGCGGCGCTGCTTCCAGGAGACGACTCGAGCGAAGGATTCGACAACATGGCCAGCGTGCTTGGCGTCTCGCCGGCGCTGATGCAGGCCTACGTCTCCGCGGCGGCGAAGATCAGCCGTCTCGCGGTGGGCGATCCGACGCTCAGCGCCGACGTCACCACCTATCTGCCGCCACGTGGGTTGTCACAGGCCGGGCATCGCGAGGGGCTGCCGCTCGGCACGCGCGGCGGCCTGCTGGTGCAGCACGTGTTTCCGCTCGACGCCGAATACGAGTTCAGGGTCGGCCGGGCCGGCGTGGGGTTGTTCGGACTGCCACCCGTCGGCGTCGACGACGAGTTCGAGATCACGCTGAACGGGGAGCGGGTGCAGCTGCTCGGACGGAACGCGCCGCGTGGTGGCATCCGGCTCAGGATTCCCGCCGGCCCGCAGACGATCGGCGTCGCCGTCGTCCGCCGCGCCAATGCGCGTGGCGTTGACGACCTGTTCTCCGAGCTCGCCAATACTGCGGGCGTGCAGAGCCTGGCGATCAACGGACCGCTGAACCCGACCGGGCCTGGCGATACGCCGAGCCGCCGCAGGATCTTCAGTTGTCGACCCGCGACGCCTGCTGAAGAAGTGCCGTGCGCGCGGCAAATCCTGTCCGCGCTCGCCACGCGCGCGCTGCGAAAGCCGGTGAACGGGAACGACCCGACGATCGAGACGTTCCTCGGGTTCTTCGAGTCGGGCCGCACGCTTCGTGGTTTCGAGGCCGGGATCCAGTACGCCCTCGCGCGCGTGCTCGTCGATCCGCAGTTCATCTACCGGTTCGAGCGGGCGCCAACGGGCCTGCGCGCCGGCGCGGTCTACCGGATCAGCGATCTCGAGCTGGCGTCGAGGTTGTCCTTCTTCCTGTGGAGCAGTATCCCGGACGAGGAGCTGCTGGGGCTGGCGGCAAAGGGCCGTCTCGCCGATCCCACGGTGCTCGAGCAGCAGACGCGCCGCATGCTGTCGGATGCCCGTGCCCGCGCCCTCATCGACAATCTGGCTGGACAGTGGCTCCAACTGCGGCAGCTCGACGACGTGGCGCCGGGAACGAAGGAGTTCGACGGCAGTCTTCGTTACGCCTTCCGGCGCGAGACGGAACTGCTGTTCGAGACCATCGTCCGCGACGATCGCAGCATCCTGGACCTGATCGACGCTGATTTCACGTACGTCGATGAGCGGCTCGCACGGCACTACGGGATCCCCAACATCCGCGGGAGCCGCTTCAGGCGCGTCGCGCTGGCCGACGGCGCCCGCCGTGGGCTGCTCGGTCACGGGAGTCTCTTGACCGTCACGTCGGCCGGCAACCGCACGTCGCCGGTGAAGCGCGGCAAGTGGATTCTGGAGAACCTCCTCGGCGCGCCGGTGCCGTCGCCGCCGCCCGGGGTCGAGACCAATCTGGCGGAGTCAGCCGAGCCCGGCGCTCAGGCGACGTCGATTCGCCAGCGCCTCGAGCGGCACCGCGCCAACCCGAGTTGCGCGTCGTGCCATTCGGTCATGGATCCGATCGGCTTCTCCCTCGAGAACTACGACCTGATCGGCAAGTGGCGCGATGCCGACAATGGGACGCCGGTCAATGCCGCGGGCCGGCTCGTGGACGGAACGATGCTGGACGGCCCGGCCAGCCTCCGGCAGGCGCTGCTCGACCGCCGCGGGGCGGTCGTCGCGACGGCGGCCGAGAAGCTGCTCACCTACGCGCTGGGCAGGCGTGTGGAGTATTTCGACATGCCGGCCGTGCGGGTCATCGTTCGCGACGCGGCTCGCAACGACAACCGGTTCTCCTCGCTCATCGCCGGCGTCGTGAAGAGCGCACCGTTCCAGATGAAACGATACGAGGGAGGCACCGAGCCATGACGTTCATCACGAAAAAGCACCTGTCGCGGCGGACGTTTCTGCGCGGTACCGGCGTGACGCTGGCGCTGCCGCTGCTCGAATCGATGGTGCCGGCAGGGACGCTGCTGGCGCAGACGGCGGCGGCGCCCAGGAGCCGTCTCGGATGCATCTACATCCCGCACGGCGCGACGATGGACAAGTGGACGCCGGTGGGTGAGGGGACGGCCTTCCAGTTCTCCGAGACCCTGCAGCCGCTCGAAGCGTTCCGCGATCGCGTCTGCGTGGTCAGCGACCTGGCCCACGCTCCCGTCGCCCCGGCGACCGGAGAGGATACCGGCGGCGCCGAGAACCACGTGCGCGCGGCGGCGGTGTTCCTGAGCGGCGCGCATCCGGTCAAGAAGAACGAAGCGTTCGTCGGCGCGACCATCGACCAGATCGCAGCCCAGCACATGGGGCAGGACACGCCGCTCCCGTCGATCGAGCTCTCGATGGAGCCGTTGAACCTGAACTGCGGCGACGCCGGCTTCACCTGCGCCTACCGCAATACGCTGTCGTGGAAGTCGGCCACGCTGCCGTTGCCGATGGAGAACAACCCGCAGATCGTCTTCGAGCGGCTGTTCGGCGACGGGAGCACCGACGCCCAGCGGCAGGAGCGTCGCAACCAGGCGCGGAGCCTCCTGGATTCGATCAGAGATCAGGTGCCGTCGCTCGAAAAGGATCTGCCCGCGGGAGACCGCCGCCGGCTGCGCGAATACCTGGAGGAAGTGCGCGAGATCGAGCGGCGCGTCAAGCAGGTGGATGCGACGCTCTCACGCAATCTGGATCTGCCGGACGCGCCCGTCGGCATCCCGGCCGACTTCGAAGCGCACCTGAAGCTGATGTTCGACCTGCAGGTGCTCGCCTTCAAGTCAGAGATCACGCGCATCTCGACGCTGATGTTCGCGCGTGAGAACAGCAACAGCGTCTACGCGGCGACCGGCGTGCGCGAGGGGTTCCACAACGCCTCGCACCACTCGAACGAGCGCAAGAACATGGACCAGTTTGCCGTCATCAATCGTTATCACGTGAAGATGCTCGGCTACTTCCTCGAACGGCTGCAGGCGACGCCCGACGGCGACGGGACGCTCCTCGACCACTCGATGATTCTCTATGGCAGCAGCCTGAGCGACGGCAACGAGCACAACTTCGATCCGCTGCCGATTGTCCTGGCGGGCGGCGCGTCAGGCCAACTGAAGGGTGGGCGTCACGTGCGCAACGCGCCGCACACGCCGATGTCGAACCTGCTGCTCACCATGCTCCACAAGGTGGGCGCGCGCGTCGATTCGATCGGGGACAGCACCGGTGCGCTCGCACTATGAGTTGACGTAGTACTCCGAACTGCGTCCTGCGGGCAGGATCATCCACGCCCGATTCAAGTCTCTGCGTGCTCCGCGTGCTCTGCGTGATCGTTTAGGCAGACGGGGCGGGCAGCACGATCTCGAACACGACCCGCGCCTGGCGGGTCTGGTCGCGTTGTACGCGGACAATCGTGCCGCCGTGGCGCTCGACGATCGCTTTGACGATCGACAGGCCGAGCCCGCTGCCGCCGGACGCCTTGCGCGCGGCGTCGACCTTGTAGAAGCGATCGAAGATGAGCGGCAGGTGCTCCGGCGGCGATCCCGGCGCCGGTGTCGCGCACGCGCAGCCGGATCGCGGCGCGCTGCGGTGTCGGCTCGAGCCGGTCGACGGCTCCGCCGCCGACAGCGTGATCGACGCCGCCCTCGTCGGTGTGCCGCAGCGCGTTGGCGGCGAGGTTCTGAAGCGCCTGTTCGAGACGGTCGGGATCGCCGACGACCTGCGGTCGCGCCGCTCGACACGTCGCTGGACGAGCGTGACGCGCCGTTCGCGCAGCTCGCGCTCGTGCCGCGCCGCCACCCGCTCGAACAGCGACCGGAC
Source organism: uncultured Acidobacteriota bacterium (assembly GCA_963720005.1). Lineage (GTDB taxonomy): Bacteria > Acidobacteriota > Vicinamibacteria > Vicinamibacterales > CAVVIG01 > CAVREM01. The sequence goes on from CAVREM010000064.1 coordinate 18,946, forward strand.
GTCGACCGGCTCGCTGCGCAGCGTGCCGCCGCCGCCTTCGAGACGCGCGAGATCGAGCAGGTCGCCGATGATGCGCTCGAGCCGGTGCGTTTCTTCGGTGACGATCGCCAGATACCGCCGCGCCGTCTCGTCGTCGATCTGCAGTTCGGGCATCGACGAGCGTTTCGACGTAGCCGCGCATCGCCGTCAGCGGCGTCATCAGCTCGTGCGACACGTCGGCGAGCAGCTGCCGCCGCGCCTTGTCCGACGCGTCGAGCGCCACCGCGCGGGCGGTCAGCTCCTCGGCCATCCGATTGAACGAGCGCGCGACGGCCGCCACCTCGTCGCCGCCGCCTGCCGGCGCGCGCGCCGTGAGGTCGCCGCCGCCCAGCCGCTCGGCCGCATCCTGCACGTGCTTGAGCCGCTTGCGCGCCGGGCCGAAAATGACGAACGCAATCAGCGCCATGCCGACGCCGAGCACGCCGCCGCCGACGAGCCCCATGGTCGGGCCGAGCTCGCGGACGACGCGCGAGAAGGGCGGGCCGCCGGGCACGACGGCCACGCGGCCGGCAAGCGCGCCGTCCACGATGATCGGCGCGAACTCGCCGCCGCGCCGTCGGACCGGGCGGGCCGGTCCGGACGGCCGCCCGGCTCGCCAGGCGCGCGGCCGCCGCCGAAGCGCCGGCCGCGTCGCGGGAAACTCGCGGCGCGCCGCTGTCGGCGACCATCGCCTCGCACGCAGTTCGTCCGGCACGTCGTCATGGTTGGACGCGACGCGGCCGTCCCGCATGATCACGACGAACGTCTGAAACACGTGGCCGTACTGATCGCGGACGTACTCGCTCGAGGTCGAGGGACGGATCGTCGGACAGCGCCGCGCCGACGTCCGACGCCACCAGGACCGCGAGGCGGCGCGGATCGCGAGCGGGCATCGACCCGGCGATGCGGTCGGTCATCCAGAGGAACAGCGCGCCCTGCGCGGCGAGCATCAGCGCCAGGAACGCGAAGAGGCCCAGCGCGATGCGCCAGTAGAGGCTGCGGTACCAGCGCGGCTCAGACATCGGCGGCCTTGTAGCCCGCGCCCCAGACGGTCAGGATCACCGACGGCTCCGCGGGGTCGTCTTCGATCTTCTTCCTGACGCGTTTGACCAGCGTGTCGACGCTGCGGACGGTGACGAACGTCTCGTCCTTCCAGACCTTGCGGAGCAGCGCCTCGCGGCTGAACACGATGCCGGGGTTCGAGAGCAGCACGTAGAGCAGCTGGAACTCGTTGGTCGTGAGCTCGACGCTGCGGGCGCTCGGCCCGGTGAGCTTGACGCCGCGGCGCGACGGATCGATCTCGATGTGCTTGTAGGTGAGCGGGCCGGTCGCCGTCGCCGTCTGCCGCTGACGGTCCAGGCGCCGCGCCGAAGCAGCGCGCGGACCCGCGCCATCAGCTCGCGCACGCCGAACGGTTTGGTCAGGTAGTCGTCGGCGCCGCTGTCGAGGCCGACGACCTTGTCGGACTCCTCGCGCCGCGCGGTCAGCATCAGGATCGGCGTCGCCGCGTTCGCCGAATCGCGGCGAATGGCGCGGCACACGGTCACGCCGTCGAGGCCCGGCAGCATCAGATCGAGGATGACGAGGTCGAACTTCCTGGCCCGCGCGAGCTCCAGCCCGGCTTTGCCATCGGCCGCCTGCTCGTACGCCAGCTCCTCCAGGCCGAGGTGCAGGCACACCAGTTCCCGGATGTTCGCTTCGTCTTCGACGACGAGCACGGTCGGATGGACGGCGGGAGCTGGTTGCACGGACCCGGAACCATCAGGGTAACCCAGTTGAGAAGTCTCGAGCATGGGTCGATTTTCGCCGGAACCCGGTGGTGCCCGGGTGACAGGGGTGTGAAGAAACCGTGGCAGCGTTCCACCCGCGGGGGCGGCCGGACTAAAACGCCATGAGGTACGTCATCTTCAGGACAACGGCACGGTCGACCAGGTCGCCGGTGCGGTCGTCGCGGCGCTCGTTGTACACGACGAAGAAATCGCTGAGCGGCCGGTGAATGAAGTTGAACCGAAGGTTGGAGCTCCACTGCCGCGAGTCGGAGTTGTATTGCAGCAGCGCGTTGACGAACATCTTCGTATTGAGGTTGTAGTTCAGGCGAGTCGTCAGCAGCTTGGTCACGAACGCGCCGGTCGAGAGCTCGACGTCGTTGATCTGCAGATTGACCGACGCGTTGAAGTTCTCGTTCAGGCGAAGCGAGGGCCCGATCGTGTAGGACCGCCGGTGCCCATCATAGAACCGGCCGGTCGAGTACCGGTTGTTGAAGGAGAGCCGGCGTGCGGCGTTGGATCTCCAAAGAACTGAAACTCATCACTAACAGGTACATGAAAACTGGTATGTGGCGGTGGCCCTCATGTTCGGTAAACCACTGACGATGGATGTGGGTGGATGATGGTGGGGGGGGGGGGGGGGGGGGGGGGGGGGGGGGGGGACTGACTAGGTGATAGTCAACGTGGACATGATTCATTGAGTCGATGAGGTGGCATGTGCCTGGCGGGGGGGGGGGGGGGGGGGGGGGGGGGGGGGGGGGGGGGGGGGGGCTGTTCGTGGTGGTGTGGTGTGTAGATGTAACATGTGGGTGATGATGTGTGGAGGATTGGAGGACAGGGTGGATGGGGGGAGGGGGGGGGGGGGGGGGGGGGGGGGGGGGGGGAGGATCGGCCACTAATATGGTGGAGGCGATGTTGTGTGGTTTGTGTTTTTTTTTTTTTTTTTTTTTTTTTTTTTTTTTTTTTTTTGTTGTGTGTGTTTTTTTTTTTTTTTTTTTTTTTTTTTTTTTTTTTTTTTTTTTTTTTTGTTTTTTTTTTGTGGTGTGTTTTTTTGAGTTGAGACGACGATGAGCTTCTCACTGGCTAGCCGATCTCGATGCAAGCGCCCATTCCAGGTGGTGGGCCGGGTTCCATGCCTGGAACCCCTTTCTCGCTCGTGCTCCGTGGCTTCGGCCATGCTGCTGTGGCATCATTCGTCGTCGTTGTCCCCCGTTCGCCTGCACGCGCGCCGTCCAGCAGCGACGAGTTGGCAGCCATGGCGTCGGTTCGATGGCTCACCGCTGCTCGACGCGTCGGACAGGGCCAGACGACAGCTCTCGCCGACGTGTCGCACGAGCTGATGACGCCGCTGACGGCGATGCGCGGTTAGTTGAAACGCTTGCAATGATGTGAATCAACAAGTCACATCGCTACCTTGGCAATTCGAGCAGCTGCGTGTGGGTGTGTGTGTGATGGCCGGCTGTGTGGCGCGTGTGGATCAGGCTGCTGTCGCAGGTGGTGCAGTGAACCACCTCGACCAGGCGCTTGGGGCTCACCGAGGAGGGCGGCGTCATCACGCCGCTGTCGGCGTCGGCGGCGCCCACCGACTCAAGCCCAATCCCGAAGCACCGCGATCCGGTTGAGTACAGCCGGCCCGGGATGCGCGGCACTTGTCCGCTCATCTTCGATCGCTTCTACAAGGTCGACACCGCGCGCAAGGCTTCCGGCGGCAGCGGGCTCGGCCTGTCGATCGTCAAGGCGATCGTCGAGCGCCGCGGGCCGCGAACCTGTGCGTTTGATGCTGTCCTCCGGGCCCAGCGGGTGCGGTGTTCGAGATCGTGCTGCCCGCCGCTGCCTGACGCAGAGCGCGCCGAGCACGCAGAGACTTGAATCG
>CAVREM010000065.1:0-12856 GCA_963720005.1 uncultured Acidobacteriota bacterium
AACGATGTATTGCTGTTTACTTTGGCCCGAAACAGGATGGGGTTATTACCCGTCAGTTACCGAATCCGCCTGACCCTCGCGGCTACACGGCAGTCGACTTGGCGGCGCAGAGTTGTCTTTATCGGCATCCCGGAGAGGGACGGTTCTACGGTGCCGACTACGACCGCCGTGTCGTCAACGAGCATCACCAGGGCGGCCGCCACGAATACTGCTCGCAGGGACGCCGCTCGACGCCGATCTCTTCATCAACCTGCCGAAGCTGAAGACGCACCGAAAGACAGGAATCACGTGCGCTCTGAAGAACCTGGTGGGCATCAACGGCGACAAGAACTGGCTGCCGCACCACACTGAGGGCTGTCCGGCAGACGGCGGCGACGAGCGGCCTGCATTCGGCTGGCGCGATCCGGCTCGAGGTCGGGTCAAGCCCTGGTGCAGTCGGCGACGATCGTGCGCCCGCGCTCGCCGTGAGGATCTATCGCCTGATTCGCCGGCGGGATACCTGACGGCGGCGAGCCGTGAAATTCGCAACGGCAACTGGCAGGGAAACGACATCGTGCTGGCGGATGGCCCTGGATCTCAATCGTGCTCTCCTCTATGCGAACCGAGATGGCACACTGAGGACCGCAGCGCGATCGAAAAGCCGTACTTTTGCATCGTCGATGGCATCATTGGCGGCGAGGGAAACGGTCCGACCGATCCAGATCCGGTCGCCTCGAACGTGTTGATTGCTGGCGACAATCCCGCTGAAGTCGACGCCGTGTGCGCCCGACTGATGGATCTGAGCATAGATCGGCTTCCAATCGTCGCGCGGGCGTTCGATAGCCATCCCTTCCCCTTGGACGTTGCGGTCTCGACGATCTCCGCTGCACCGATGAGCGGGTCGGCGCTGACATTCCCCTCCGCGAAGTCGCGCCAGCAGTGGAGGGGGGTTCCGGCCACACCCGGCGTGGCCCGAGGTGCATCCTCACTGGAAACCGGTGGCCCTTGGTGTAGCGACATCGAGCGTGTCGGATACCCCATGAGCGAGACGGCGCTGATCGAGCGCGTCTATCCACGGTTGCCGGTCTTCTCCAGAGCGCGTCGTGTTGGTAGTACGGAAGAAGGGAATCGCGCGCCAGATTCGGGCCGCTCTTCGACCGGTGTCTGCGGGAGCTGATGGAGTCGGAGAAGTGGTCGGCGGCGGAGATCGAGGCGTTCCAGAGACGAGCAGGTACGTCGCGTCATTCGCCATGCCTACGATAACGTCCCCTTCTACGGAGAGCGCTGGCGGGGTCTCGGGATTACGCCTGATGACATTCGCTCGCGAGCCGATCTCGTGAAGCTTCCTGTCCTGACCAAAGAAGATGTTCGTCAGAACCTGGATCGGCCTTCGGTCGCGCACGGCGACCGCGGGTGACCTGGTGTTGAAGCACACCAGCGGGACGACCGGCAAGGCGCTGCACTTTTACGTCAGTCGGCGCTCCATTCCGTTCCAGTGGGCGGTGTGGTGGCGGCACCGACTTCGCTTCGGCGTCCAGCCCGGAAGCTGGCACGCCAACTTCACCGGAAAGCGCGTCGTTCCGTTGAACCAACACCGGCCACCCTACTGGCGGTGGAATCGCCCCATGCACCAAGCGTTGTTGAACATGCACCACCTCACTCCCGGAAAAATCCGTAGCATCGTGGAGTTCCTCGATTCTCACCGCTTCGAGTACCTACTCGGGATACCCGTCGATCATCCACATGCTCGCCGCCATGGCTCGTGCGGAGGGGATCGTGCTGACGTCGAAGCCGCGCGCCATCTTTACCGGTGCGGAGAACGTGCTGGATTTTCAGCGACGCGACATCGCGGAGTTCAGCGGGGCGATCCTGACTGACCAATACGGGTGCTCGCGAAGGATGCTGCAATGCCTCGCACTGCCCGCAGTTCGTTTACCACGAAGACTTCGAATTCGGCGTGCTGGAGGGTGTCGAGCGGGCGTCAGGAGACCGTGCGCACACGATCCTGGCCACGGGCTTCGCCAGCGACGTGTTTCCGTTCATACGTTACGAGATCGGGGACACCGCGGTCTGGCAGCCGGAGGGATTCGCGTGCCCGTGCGGCCGCCGCTCGCGAGCGCTGGCCCGCATCGAAGGCCGCATGGACGACTACGTCGTGACGCCCGAAGGCGCCCGGATCATGCGCTTCGACTACATTTTCAAAGACTCCCTCAATGTGAAAGAGGCGCAGGTGGTGCAGCAGCGCCCCGGCGAGATAAGCGTGAGACTCGTCCGTCGGGACGGATATGGCCGGCAGGACGAACTGGACCTTCGCAGGGAGTTCGCGCGCTGGGTGAGCCCGGCTCTGGTGCTTCATTTCGAATACGTCTCGGAAATCGAGAGGGAACGAAACGGGAAATTCCGCGCCGTCGTCTCCCATCTCGGCGCTGAGACGCAAGACCCGACAGAGGGAACGCATCCATCTCTGAATCCATGAGGCAGATCCTCCAGAACCTCGCAACCGGCGAAGTCGAGCTCGCCGAGGTCCCGTGCCCGCACGTGAAACCCGGCCACGTGCTCCTCCGCACCACCCGCTCGCTGATCTCGCCCGGCACCGAGCGCATGCTCCTCGACTTCGGCAAGGCCGGCTTGATCGAGAAGGCCCGCCAGCAGCCGGACAAGGTGCGCGCGGTGCTCGACAAGGTCCGCACCGACGGGATGATTCCCACCTTGAAGGCCGTCCGGAACAAGCTCGATCAGCCGCTGCCGCTCGGCTACTGCAACGTCGGCGTCGTCCTGGAGACCGGCGCCGGCGTCAGCGGGTTCCAGGTCGGCGATCGGGTGGCGTGCAACGGCAAGCATGCCGAGGTGGTGAGCGTGCCGGTCAATCTGTGCGCGCGCGTCCCGGACGAAGTCAGCGACGAGGAGGCGGCGTTCACCGTGGTCGGCGCGATCGCGCTGCAGGGCATTCGTCTCCTGCAGCCGACCATGGGCGAGGCGATCGTGGTGACCGGCCTCGGCCTGATCGGTCAACTGGCCGTGCGGCTGCTCCGCGCCAACGGGTGCCGCGTGCTCGGCATCGATCCGGATCCCGCCAGGGCTGAACTGGCGCGAAGCGCCGGCGCGGAAACGGTCCATCTCGACACCGGTCAGGATCCCGTGGCCGCGGCCACCCGCTTCTCACGCGGCCGCGGCGTGGACGGCGTCCTCGTCACCGCGACGACGCGCAGCAGCGAGCCGATGCGCCAGGCGCCGCAGATGTGCCGCACCCGCGGCCGCATCGTCCTGGTCGGCGTCACCGGGCTGGAGCTGTCGAGAGACGACTTCTACAAGAAGGAGATCTCGTTCCAGGTGTCCTGCTCGTACGGCCCGGGACGCTACGACCCGGGCTACGAGGAGAAGGGCCACGACTATCCCGTCGGCTACGTGCGCTGGACGGAGCAGCGGAACTTCGAGGCCGTCCTCGACCTGATGGCCGATCGGCGCCTCGACGTCGCACCGCTCGTCTCGCACCGCTTGCCGCTGGATCGGGCCGATGCCGCGTACGAGGTGGTGGCGGGGAGCGAGCCGTCGCTCGGCATCATCATCGAGTATCCATCTCCGCCAGGTGAAGACGGACGCAGCCCTCCGCTCGTCGCACGCCACGCTCCCGATCGAACAGCCCCCACGCCCATCGACCGGTGAACCCGCTGTCGCGTTCATCGGGGCTGGAAACTACGCGGCCGGCGTGCTGATCCCCGCGTTCAAGCGTGCCGGCGCGAGGCTCGTGACCGTCGCGTCGGCTTCCGGCGTCGCGGCGATACACGCGGGCCGGAAGTTCGGCTTTTCCGAGGCCTCGACCGAATCGTCGGCCGTCGTTCGTGATGCGTCCGTCGACGCGGTCGTCATCGCCACACGGCACGACTCGCACGCGGCGCTCGTCGTGCAGGCGCTGGAGGCAGGCAAACCGGTCTTCGTCGAGAAGCCGCTCTGCCTGACGCTCGACGAGCTGGCGGCCATCGAAGCCGCCTACGCGCGCGCGACACGCCCGATGCTGATGGTCGGGTTCAACCGCCGTTTTGCGCCGCACGTGCAGCAGATCAAGACGCTGCTCGCGGGGACCGGGCCGAAGTCCTTCGTCATGACGGTCAACGCCGGCGCTCTCGCTCGCGACCATTGGACACGCGATCGCGAGATCGGCGGCGGCCGCATCGTGGGCGAGGCCTGCCACTTCATCGACCTGCTGCGATACCTGGCAGGGAGCCCGATCGCGTCGAAGGGACGCATCGGACGAGACGCAGCCAGCGACACCGTGACGCTGAACCTGACCTTCGAAGACGGATCCATCGGCACCGTCCATTACTTTGCCAACGGCTCCAGGGCGTTCGCGAAGGAGCGCCTCGAGGTGTTCGCCGACGGCAGCGTGCTTCAGCTCGACAACTTCAGGACGCTCAGAGGCTTTGGCGTGCGCGGTTTTCGCCGATCGGCCTTGTGGCGGCAGGACAAGGGCCATCAGGCGTGCGCTGCCGCTTTCTTGACCGCCGTTCGATCAGGCGGGCCGTCACCCATTCCGTTCGAAGAGATTGTCGAAGTCTCCAGAACCGCAATCGCGCTCGCCTGAGCGCCACGGGCACGCGGGCGCGTGTCGCGTATCTCGCGCGCGTGCTGCGCGTGTACGCGCACCGGCGCGTCGGGACCGCTGTCGTTCTGGTACGAACGGCCCGAGATGAACGAAGCGCGCGTTCGATCGGCGGGCCTGGCTACTTCATGCGATTTGCCGGGAAAGCGCGCTACGCGGGACCGTTCGATCCGGACGGCATCCCGCTGCTCGACTATCGCGGCGACATCGGCCGGCAGTACAACCCGATCGCGATCGCGCAGTACGGCCTCGCCCGGTTCAATGCGTGGGCGGCCGGCGGCGCATCCGCCGATCGCAGCGCGTGGATCGCCGCGGCGGACTGGCTCGAGCGCGACGATGCGGCCCAACGGCCACGGCGTGCGCGTCTGGATGCACGACTTCGACTGGCCGTACCGGCAGCGGCTCAGGGCGCCGTGGTATTCCGGGCTCGCGCAGGGCAACGGCCTCTCGCTGCTCGTGCGCGCGGCGACGACGACCGGAGAACCGAAGTACGCCGACGCCGCGCATCTGGCGTTCGAGCCGTTGCGCCGCGACGTCGCCGAGGGCGGCGTGCTCGTCACCGATGCCAGCCAGGACATCTGGATCGAGGAATACATCGTCGATCCGCCGACGCATATCCTGAACGGCTTCATCTGGGCGCTGTGGGGCGTCTACGACTACGCGCGCTGGTCGGGACGGTCCGACGCGTTTCAGATCTGGGAGGCGTGCGTCGCGACGCTCGCGAAGCGCCTGGCGGATTTCGACACCGGCTGGTGGTCGCTCTACGAAGCGCGTGACGGGAGCCGGGAAATGCTCGCGAGCCGCTACTACCACACGCTGCACATCACGCAGCTTCGAGTGATGCACCGGCTGACCGGGATCGACGCCTTCTCGGCCTGCGCCGACCGCTTTCAGACGTATCTCGATCGGCCGTCCCATCGCGCGCTCGCGTTCGGCCGGAAGGCGATCTTCAAGCTGCGTCACTACTGAGGCGCTACGACCTACGTGCGAATCCTCTTCTTCACGCACTACTTTCCGCCGGAAGTGAACGCGCCGGCGAACCGGACGCACGAGCACTGCCGCGCGTGGGCGAACGCGGGCCACGAGGTCCACGTCGTGACCTGCGTGCCGAGCCATCCCCTCGGCAGGCCGTTCGCAGGCTTCCGCCGCCGCTGGTATCAGCCACGACGTCGCCGACGGCATCCACGTCCATCGGGTCTGGACCTACCTGGCGCCGAACCGGGCAGTCTTCTGGCGCATCGTGAACTACCTGTCGTTCGTGCCGACGGCGGCGTGGCGCGCCTGGCGGCTCGGCCGCTTCGACGTCGCCATCGGCACCTCGCCGCAGTTCTTCTGCGCCGTGGCGACGTGGCTGTACACGCGCCTCCGGCGGACGCCGTGGGTCTTCGAGCTGCGGGACCTGTGGCCGGAGTCGATTCCCGCCGTCGGCGCGATGAAGCGATCGTTCGCGCTTCGGCTGCTCGAGCGCCTCGAGCTTCGGATGTATCGCGACGCCACCGCGATTGTGTGCCTGACGGAAGCGTTCATCCGGACGCTGCGGGCGCGCGGGATCGAGGCGGCAAAGCTGCACTGGGTTCCCAACGGCATCGAGCCGTCGTTCTGGCAGGCGGCGGACCGCGATGCTGCCCGCGCCGAGCTCGGCGTGCGGTGACGACGACGTCCTGGCCAGCTACGTCGGGACGATTGGAATGGCGCACGGCCTCGGCACGCTGGTCACGGCCGCCGGTCTGCTGCGTCTCACGTGCTCCGGACGTGCGGATCCTGATCGTCGGGGACGGCGCGGAGCTCGACGCCCTGCGCGACCTCGCGTCGCGCCAGGGCCTGAGCAACGTCAGGTTCACGGGCCTGGTGCCGCGCGAGAAAGTGCCAGGCATCCTCGCCGCATCCGACATCGCGCTGGTGACGTTGAAGCCGTCCGACGTGTTCAAGACCGTCCTGCCATCGAAGATGTTCGAAGCGATGGCGGCGCGAGGCCAATCGTGCTGGCCGTCGAGGGCGAAGCGCAGGCGGTGCTCGAGCGGGCCGGTGCAGGCATCGCCGTTCAACCTGGCGACGCGGCGGCGATGGCCGCGGCGATCGCGCGCCTGGCCTCCGACCGGCACGAGCGCGCTCGCATGGGTCAGGCCGGCGGCAGCTTCGTCGCGCGCGAGTTCAGCCGCCCGCTGTGGGCCGCACGCTATCTCTCCCTGCTCTCGCAGCTTCCGGCTGCGGGTCAGGCCGCGTCAGCCGGTCACTTCACCGGCGCTCCGGTAACAGGAATTCACGATGAACGACATCTTCTGGTTCATCCTGCCTGCACTGGCGGCCGCCGCCCTCGCGTTCGGGCTCACGCCGCTGGTGGCCCGGCTCGCCGTGCGGGTGGGGGCGATGGACATCCCCGACGCGCGCAAGGTCCACGATCGGCCGATTCCGCGCCTTGGCGGGCTCGCGGTCGTCGCATCGATCGCCCTCGTGTTCGGCGGCGCGCAGTGGCTCTCCGCAGGCCGCTGGGAACTGCCGCTGCACCTGGCGACTGGTCTGGGACTCGGCGTGCTGCCGATCCTGCTGGTGTCGATATGCGACGACATCCGATCGGTCGGGGCGCGGCTGGAAACTGATCGCCCACACCCTGGGCGCCGTCATTGCCGTCGCGCTCGGGATCTCGCTCGGCCCGGTCGTGCACCTGTTCGGCGTGCCGATTGAAATCGGATGGATGGCCTGGCCCCTCTCGGTGCTGTGGATCGTGGGCGTGACGAATGCCTTCAACCTCATCGACGGGCTCGACGGGCTCTCGGCCGGCCTGGCGCTGATTGCCGCCGCCAGCATGGCCGCCGTCTTCGCGATCGTCGGCCAGTCGAACATGGCCGGCGTCTCGCTGGTGCTCGCCGGCGCCCTGCTCGGATTTCTTCCCTACAACCTCCATCCCGCGCGGCTGTTCATGGGCGACACCGGTGCGACCGCGATTGGTTTCTGCCTGGCGGCGTTCGCGCTTCGGGGCGGCTCGACGCTCTCCAGCGGCTTCGCCGCGCTGCTCCCGGTCTTCATCCTCGGCCTGCCGATCGCCGACACGCTCATTGCCATGGTGCGACGAACCCTTCATCGCATGGAGCATCACACCGGCGGCGTGTTCGAGGCGGACCGGAATCACATCCACCATCGCCTGCTCGCGCTGGGCGTCGACTACGGAAGGGCGGTCCTGCTCCTGCATGCCGCCGGATTGATCTTTGCCGGGGCTGCGCTCTTCTCGATCTTCCTGAACGCACGAGAGGCCGCACTGATGGTGACCGCGCTGCTGCGTGGCGGGCATCGTCGGGATCCGCCGGCTCGGCTACGACGAGTTCGCGTTCATCCGGCGCGGCACGGTGCTGAACGTCTACGAATTGCCGGTCGTGAAGCGCGGGTTCTTCGTCGTGCTCGTCGATCTCGTCGTGGCGTTCGCCGCAGCCTACGTGGCCGTGGGCCTGAAGACGGATGACTGGCTCCTGTCTGCGGTGCGCGGTCAGGTCATCGAAATCGCGACGACCCTGGCGCCGGTCACCGCGCTGGTGTTCTCCTGGCAGGGCATGTATCGCGGCAGCTGGCGCGTGGCGGGCCTGCAGGATCTGACCAGGGTCGTGGTTGCGGTCGCGGTGGCCACGGCCGCTGGTGCGTTCGTCGTTCGGGTGTTCTCTTCGAACGACTATCCGCTGTCGCTCTTCGGCATCTACGGCGTGGTCAGCCTGCTCATGACCGTGTCCATCCGCGCCTCGTACGTGATTCTCGCCAGTTCCGTTCAGCGCTCCAGCCACCATGGCGTGCCGGTGCTGATCTACGGGGCGGGACGACGTGGCGCGGCCGCCGCACGGGAGCTCTTTCAGAATCAGGGCCTCAACCTGCGTCCGGTCGGGTTCATCGACGACGACTGGCAGATGCGCGGCATGATCGTGGCGGGGTTGCCGGTGCTGGGCACGGGCCGGGACATGGAGCACGCGCTCCGGGACACGGCGGCCTCTGGCGTCGTCATCTCCAGCCACAGGATCACGAAGGAGCGCGTCGAGCGGGCGGCCGAGGCGTGTCGCGAACGCCATGGGAACCTCTTCCACCTGCATCTCGGCATCCGCCGCGCGGACGAAGAAGAGGCCGGTGGGGTGACGCCGGCGGCGGGAAAACGGCCCGACCCACCGCACGCACGAGCCGCCGCACCGTTTGCCGCCCCGGCCGACGCTGCCGGGCACGACTGGCAGCCGTGTCCGTCGTGCAAGGGCTGGCGCGTGCACCGCTCGAAAGCCCGCAACCTCTACGAACGCCTCAGGAAGAGCCGGACCGACCGCCGACTGTATCGTTGCGAGGAATGCGGGTGGCGGGGGTGGCTCATCCCGCTGGAGTTCGGGGCGCGGACGCGGATCGACGTTCCATCCCGGCCGGATTTGCGTTCCCTCACACTGCCGTGAGCGCAACCGCTGCTCTGATCCACGGGCGCCACCCGTGGTCCCCGCCTCGCGTCGGACTGACGGGACCCGCCCGCGCGCTGCTCGTCGCCGGCATCGCCTGGGGCGCCTTCGCGTTCGGTGCGGTCTATCCGTGGGCGTACTGGCCCCTGGCCATCGCGGCAGCAGCAGTGGCGCTCGCGGGGCTGGTGACGCCGGCAGCGATCGGTTGGCGGACGCTGGACCTGACGGCAGTGACGCTCGCGCTCGCGATCTTCCTTGTCGCCGCTGCCGCACAGCTCGTTCCGTTGCCTGCTGCGACCATCGAAGCCATTTCGCCCGAGACTCCATCGATCGTCGCGCAGCTGGACCTCACCGCGCAGCTCGATCCCGCGTCCGCGCGGCCACTGACGATCGATCCGGCACGGACGCGTCGAGGTCTGGTGGTTGTCGCGTCGCTGGCGGCGTTGATCGTCGGCGCAGCGCGGCTCTTCTCGATCGTTGGCGCAGCCGGGACGGCATGGGCCATCGTCGTGCTCGGCGTGCTGCTCGCGCTCACGGGCATCGTTCAGCGGCCGCTGTACACCGGGAAAATCTACGGCTTCTGGACGCCGTTACAGGGCGGCAGTCCGTTCGGTCCCTTCGTCAACAAGAATCATTTCGCCGGCTGGATGCTGATGGCGATTCCCGTGGCGATCGGGCTGCTCTGCAACGACGTCTCGCGTGGCCTGCGTGGTGTTCGGCCGGTGTGGCGGGAGAGAGTCCTGTGGTTGTCGTCGCCCGACGCCAGCCGGCTGCTGCTCCTGATGGGGGCGGCCGCCGTCATGACGCTGTCGCTCTTCCTGACCATGTCGCGCTCGGGCATGGCCGCGGGCGCGCTCGCCGCCGTCTGCGTCGTACTCGCCTCACGCCGGGATGAAGTGCGCGGCAAGAAGATCGCTGCGCTCGCCATCGTCTCAGCGCTGCTCGTCCTCGACGATCGGCTGGGTCGGCGCAGGAACGATTGCCAGCCGGTTCTCCAGCGCCAACCCGCGAAATCTCAACGGCCGGACCCTGGTCTGGAAAGACGCCATCGAGGTTGTGCGCACGTATCCGATCGCCGGCACCGGTCTCAATACCTACAGCGTCGCGATGATCTTCTACCAGCGATTCAACCGGCCAACGCGCTACTCCCAGGCCCACAACGACTACCTGCAGCTTGCGGCCGAAGGCGGCCTGCTGCTGACGGTGCCGGCCGCGATCGCGATCGTCGTGTTCGTCCGCGTGGTGCGCCGCCGCTTTGCGCAGGAGACGAGCGCCTCGACGTACTGGATCCGGCGGGGCGCCGTCGTCGGGCTCCTCGCCATCGCATTGCAGGAGATCGTCGAATTCAGTCTTCAGATGCCCGGCAACGCGTTTCTCTTCGCGGTGCTCTGCGCCATCGCGCTGCACCGCACGCCATCCGATCGATCGTGAGCTTCATCAGTCCTTTATCTCGGGTGCCCGCCGCCGGATCGCGCGCACTGCCAGCGCCAGCTCGACGCTGCGAACCTGTCCGTCGTCTGGGTCGATTCGATCGCGTCGGCGCTGGCCGAGCTGCGATCCGAGACCATGCCCGTCCTGATCGACCTCTCGCGCGGCTCACAGGCCGTGCACCACACACACGAGGTCCGTTCGAGGTTCCCGCTCGCGCGGGTGTTTGCGGTTGCCGACCCGAAACATCCGGCACTGACGACGGACGCCGTGCTGGCAGGGGCGACTGACGTCTTTCCACGGCCCCTCAGCGGCCGGTCTGCTGCCGCCGTGGCCGGATTGCTGCCGAACCGCCAGCCGCGACCCGGCGCCGTGCCCGCGGGTCCCTGCGTCCGATCCGAGGCCATGCGCGCGGTCATGGCGATCGGCAGGACGCTCCTCCTCGATGCGGGCCGGCCTCCTCATCCGAGGCGAACAGGGCAGTGGCCGCCAGTTCCTCGCACGTGCGATCCACGCCGCGCAGAACGGCGGCGGAGGGCCTTTCGTCGTGCTCGACTGCGCCTCACACACCGCCGACGCACTCGACCGCCTGCTGTTCGCATCCCCGGCCGGCGCGAACGGACGCGAATGCGTCGGTGCCGGAAGCCTCCTGCACCAGGCGGCAGGCGGAACGCTTTACCTGCGACACGTCACCGAACTGCCTCCGCGGCTGCAAGTCCGCCTCGCACGGGTGCTGCGGGACGGCGAAGCCTGGCTGGCGGGAAACGGTCATCGCGTCAGCCTCGACGTGCGGCCAATCGCCGGCGTCGAGCCCGGGTTCGACCGCGCCGCGGACGAGGGCCGTGTGCGCGACGATCTGGTTCGCGTGCTGTCGATCATCGGCATCGACATGCCGCCCCTGCGCCAGCGCCGGGAGGACATCCCGGCAATCGCACGAGATCTGCTGCGGGACATCTGCGCGCTCAAGCAGCTCCCTCCCAGAACCTTGTCGCGGCCGGCGCTGGCGCTCCTCGCCGCCCTGCCCTGGCACGGCAACGTCATCGAGCTGCGGGAGCTGCTCGAGAACATCGTCAACGGCCCGCAGACCGCGCGCACCATCGCGCTCGACGACGTCGTGTCGCGGCTGCACTTGAACGGCAGCTCGCCGGTCCCAAGGGGAGCGACCTTGAAGGCGGCGCGCGCGCAGTTCGAGCGCGAGTACATCGCGGCCGCGCTCGAAGACAGCCACGGCCGCATCAGTGCCGCTGCGGAGGTGCTGGGCCTCCGGCGGACCAATCTCTACAGGAAGATCCGGTCGCTGCGGATTTCCGAGGCCGCGCCGTTTCGATCCTGACATTTCATGCACGTTCTCCATGTCGTCGGGGCGCGGCCGAACCTGATGAAGGCCGCGCCTGTGCATCGGGCGCTGGCGAACCGCGGGGTGGTCCAGGCCATCCTGCACACCGGTCAGCATTACGACGCCGGTCATGTCGGAGGGCATCTTCAAGGAACTGGACATGCCGGAGCCCGATGCGAACCTGGGTATTGGATCCGGATCGCATGCGCAGCAGACCGGACGCGTGATGATGGCGGTCGAGGAGCACCTCCTCAGACAGCGCCCCGATCTGCTGATTGTCTACGGCGATGTCAATTCGACGCTGGCGGCGACGCTCGCCGCCGTGAAGCTGGGCGTGCCGGTCGCGCACGTCGAGGCCGGACTGCGATCCGGCGACCGATCGATGCCGGAAGAGATCAACCGGCTCGTGACCGATCGGCTCTCGACGTGGCTGTTCACGCCCTCCGCTGACGCCGATGTCAATCTGATCGCGGAAGGCGCGGCACCCGCCACGATTCGTCGGGTCGGCAACGTCATGATCGATACGCTGCAACGGCTGCTTCCACTCGCCGACGGCGAGGCGGAGCTTCGGGCGCTGGATCTGATGAACGGCAACGGGCCCAGGCCGTTCGTGCTCGTCACGCTGCACCGTCCCTCGAATGTTGACGACGCCTCGTCTCTCGCGCGGCTCATCGCCGCGCTCGAAGCCATTGCCGAACGCCTGCCGGTGGTGTTCCCCGTGCACCCCCGCACGCGCCAGCGAATCGCCAGCTTCGCGATCGCGCACAAGCGCACGCGGTTCATCGAGCCGCTGACCTACCTCCCGTTCCTCGGGCTCCAGCGGCACTGTGCTGCGGCGATTACCGATTCCGGCGGCGTGCAGGAGGAATCGACGTATCTCGGTGTTCCCTGCCTGACGATGCGGACGAGCACCGAGCGGCCGGTGACGGTCGACGTCGGAACGAACCAGGTGCTCGGCAACGACACGGCGCGGCTGGAGCAGGAGGTGCTGGCCGTCCTCGAGGGGCGAGGAAAGAAGGGGCGAGTTCCCGACCTGTGGGACGGGAAGGCTGCAGTGAGAATCGCGGAGGCGTTGGCGTGACTATCGTCGTCCCAGTTCTCCAGCCT
>CAVREM010000066.1:0-318424 GCA_963720005.1 uncultured Acidobacteriota bacterium
GAGGGCGCGGAGGAAGACGCTCGCCAGGAACTTCCGCTTGCGGTCGATGCGGACGTAGAGGAGGTTCTTGGTGTCGTACTCGAACTCCACCCACGAGCCGCGATACGGGATGATCTGCGCGACGTAAGCGTCTTGTCTTCCGAGTGGAAGAAGGCGCCCGGCGAGCGGTGCAGCTGGCTGACGATGACGCGCTCGGTGCCGTTGATGATGAAGGTGCCGTTCTCGGTCATCAGCGGGATGTCGCCGAAGTAGACCTCCTGCTCCTTGATGTCGCGGATGGTCTTGACGCCGGTCTCGGGATCCTTGTTCCAGACGACGAGGCGGATCGTCACCTTGAGGGGCACGGCGTAGGTCATGCCGCGCTCCTGGCACTCGTCGACGTCGTACTTCAGCTTCAGGCCGACGGTGTTGCCGCAGATGTCGCAGACGTCGCCGCGCGCCTGGTTGGCCTTGCCGCAGCGCGGGCACAGCACCTCGCGGTCGCCGTACGGATCGGCAATCAGGGTCGCGCCGCAGCTGGCTGCACGGCTTGCGCAGATGGTGCAGGCCGGCGAGCTTGCCGCACTTGCACTCCCAGTTGCCGATCGAGTACTCGATGAACTCGAGCGACGAGTTCTCGCGGAAGTCGCTGATCGGGAAGACCGACTTGAACACCGACTGCAGGCCCGCATCCTCGCGCTCGCTCGGCAGGCGGTTCATCTGCAGGAAGCGCTCGTAGGACTTCTTCTGGATCTCGATCAGGTTCGGGATCGGAACAGTCGTCTTGATTTTCGAAAAATCGATGCGCTCGCGGTAGACGTTCTTGGGAAGGCTGTACATTCGTTAGACCTCGAGAAAAATCGGAGCGCGGTATTGTCGTAGCGCGGACCTTCAGGTCCGCCGCGACCCGGGGCCTGAAGGCCCCGGGCTACAGGCCGGTGGCGGCGCGCGACGGAGCGCCGCAACCTTACTTGACCTCGACCTTGGCGCCGACATCCTCGAACTTCTTCTTGATCGCGGCGGCCTCGTCCTTGTGCACGCCTTCCTTGATCGGCTTGGGCGCGCTCTCGACGAGATCCTTCGCTTCCTTCAGACCCAGGCTGGTGACTTCGCGGACCACCTTGATCACGTTGATCTTGTTGGTGCCGATTTCGGTCAGGGTCACGGTGAACTCGGTCTTCTCCTCGACCGGCGCAGCCGCGGCGCCGCCGCCTCCGCCCATCGGCATCGCCATCGGCATCGCGGCCGCGGCCGAGACGCCGAGCTCGGATTCGAGCGTCTTCACGAGCTGGCAGAGCTCGAGCACGCTGATGTCCCTTGATGTATTCGACGACTTGCTGCTGCGTCACTTCGGCCATTGTCTTCTCCTGTGCGCCGACCTGAAGGTCGGGCCTACGTCTGTGTTCTGGCTGTAGGCCCGAGCTCTAGCTCAGGCCGCGCTTCCGGGCGCTGCTTCCGACTTCTTCTTCTCCACCTGCACCAGCACGCTCATCAGGTCGCGCGGCGCCGCATTCAGCACGCTGACGATCTGGACCATCGGCGCCTGCAGCACGAACAGCAACTTCGCGTACAGCTCCGGCTTGCCCGGCAGCGCGGCCAGCTCGGTCACTTCGGCCGGCTGCACGGCCCGGCCCTGCACGACGGCGGCCTTGATCTTCAACGCCGGCGCGGTCTTGAGGAACGTCGTCAGCGTCTTGGCCAGCGCCACCGGATCCTTGTCGGTGTACGCGACCGCCGTGGTGCCCACGAAGTGCTGCTCGAGCGCCTGGAACCGCGTCCCTTTCAGGGCGCGCTTGGCCAGCGTGTTCTTCACGACCTTGTAGCTGGCCTTCGCGGTGCGGAGCTGCCGCCGCAGCTCGGTGACCTGCGGAACGTTCAGGCCCTTGTAGTCGACGACGATCGCGCTGTCGGATCCCTTGAACGCCGTCTCGAGCGCCTGAAGCTCGGTTTCCTTGTCGGGTCTCGTAACTGCCATTAGTGTTTCACCGCCAGGTCGATGTGCGTCGTATCGATCCGGATGCCCGGACCCATCGTCGACGACAGCGTGACGCTCTTCAGGTACTTGCCCTTGGCCGCCGACGGCTTCGCCTTGACGATGCTCTCGACCAGCGCGTGCGTATTGGCGACGAGCGAGTCGCTGGCGAACGAGGTCTTGCCGACCGGCGCGTGGATGATGCCGGTCTTGTCGACGCGGAACTCCACCTTGCCGGCCTTGATTTCCTTGACTGCCTTGGCGATGTCCACCGACACCGTGCCGGTCTTCGGGTTCGGCATCAGGCCGCGCGGGCCGAGGACCTTTCCGAGCTTGCCGACGGCGCGCATCATGTCGGGCGTGGCGACGACCGCATCGAAATCGGTCCAGCCGCCGTTGATCTTCTCGACCATCTCCTCGCCGCCGACGAAGTCGGCGCCCGCTTCCTGGGCTTCCTTCTGCTTCTCGCCGCCGGCAATCGCCAGCACGCGCTTGGTCTTGCCGAGGCCGTGCGGGAGGACGACGGTGCCGCGCACCATCTGGTCCGCGTGCTTCGGATCAACGCCGAGCCGCAGGGTGAGCTCGACCGTCTCGTCGAACTTCGCGAACTTGACTTTCTGCACGAGCGGGATCGCCTCCTCGATCGAATAGCTCCGATCAGGCGCGATCTGGGCGCGAGCGGCCGTGTACTTCTTGCCGTGTTTTCGCATGCTTGCCTCTGTGGTGCTGTCGGACCGCTGCGCGGCCCTCCCACTCCTTCGGAAGTTTCGAAGATTTACAAGTCGGATCAAATTGCCTAAATCTGTCTGCTTACCCGATCACATCCAGTCCCATCGACCGAGCGGTGCCCGCGATCGTCTTGACGGCCGACTCGAGCGAATCGCAGTTCAGATCGGGCATCTTCAGCTTCGCGATCTCCTCGACCTGCTTCGCCGTCACGGTGCCGACCTTGGCCTTGTTCGGTTCGGCCGATCCCTTGGCGATGTTCGCGGCGCGCTTGAGCAGCACCGGCGCCGGCGGCGTCTTGGTGATGAAGGTATACGAGCGATCCGCGAAGACGGTGACGACGACCGGGATGATCAACCCTTCATCCTTTGCCGTCTTCGAGTTGAAGTTCTTGCAGAAGTCCATGATATTGACGCCCTGCGGACCGAGCGCGGTCCCGACGGGCGGCGCCGGCGTCGCCTTGCCGGCGGCGATCTGGAGCTTCACGATTGCCTGTACCTTTTTGGCCATGACTCGTGTCTAACTTTTCCCCACTTGCGCTGGGCCCACCCCGCGCTTAAATCTTCTCAACCTGCAAGAAATCCAGTTCGACCGGCGTCGACCGGCCGAAGATCGTCACCATCACCTTCAGCGTGTTCTTGTCGAGGTTGACCTCGTCGACCACGCCGTTGAAGCTGGTGAACGGCCCTTCGTTGATCCGGACCTGCTCGCCCTTCTCGAACATGTACTTCGGCTTCGGCTTCTCCGCCGCCGTCTTCACCTGCGTCAGGATCTGCTCGACCTCGTCCTTGCTGAGCGGCGTCGGCTTGGCGCCGGCGCCGACGAAGCCGGTCACCTTCGGCGTGTTCTTCACGACGTGCCACGCGTGGTCGGACATGTTCATCTCGACCAGGATGTAGCCCGGGAAGAACCGCTTCGCGGTGACGACCTTGCGGCCGCCGCGCATCTCGACCACGTCCTCGGTCGGGATCAGGATCTCGCCGATCTCGTTCTGCAGCCCATACGCCTGCACGCGCTGCTGCAGCGACTCGGCGACCTTCTTCTCGAATCCCGAGTAGGTGTGGACGATGTACCAGTTCTTCGTCGCGACGTCGGTCATGCGCCAAACCGCCCGAAAATCCACCGCACGATGCGGTCCATCCCGATGTCCAGCAACCAGAGATACACGCCAAAGAACATCGACACGAGAATGACGACGATCGTGGTCGCGTAGACCTCGCGCTGCGTCGGCCAGGTCACCCGCTTGAGCTCGTTGCGCACTTCGCTGAGGAAGAGCCGCATGCGCTCGAACCGGCCGCCCGCCGCTTGCCGGACTGAATCGATCGCGGTGGTGTTGTCCGCCATTACACTCGGGGCTGGAGGCTCGGGACTCGGGGCTCGGAGATCCCAGCCCCCAGTCCCCAGCCTCTAGCCCCTCCTCCTCACTCATCCACTGCTAGGTCCACCTTCGCCTGGCTTGCCAACCGTAGCTCGCGCACTCGTTCGCGAAGCGTGAGCGAAGGTTGGCAGGACAGGAGGGAATCGAACCCCCAACCCCCGGTTTTGGAGACCGGTGCTCTGCCAATTGAGCTACTGTCCTTTGTTCACAGCCGGCTCGCTGCGCTTCGCCGGCATCTCCCGCGCTTCGCTCGCTCGCCCAACGGCTCGCTCCGTTCCGCGCGGGTCGTGCCTGGCCATTCCCCTTCGATCCGTCGTACGTCCCGCGCGCTTCACTTGCTCGATCCTCAGCCCGAGCCTCGAGGCCCGAGCCCGAGCGTTCTACTTCTGCTCGCGGTGCGGCGTGTGCTTCCGGCAGAAGCGGCAGAACTTGCTGAACTCCAGCCGCTCCGTCGTCTTCTTCTTGTTCTTCGTCGTGCTGTAATTGCGCCGCTTACATTCGGTGCAGGCCAGCGCCACGATGTCCCTCATTGCCACATCCTCGAGAATTGGTGAGTGGGTGAGTCAGTGAGTTTGGTGAATCTCGAACTCACCAACTCTCCAACTCTCGAACTCTCCAACTCTTACTCGATGATCTCCTCGACCGTCCCTGCGCCCACCGTGCGGCCGCCCTCGCGGATGGCGAAGCGCGCGCCTTTTTCGAGCGCGACCGGCGCCATCAGTTCGCCGGTGATCGTCGTGTTGTCGCCCGGCATCACCATCTCGACCCCTTCCGGCAGGTTGAGCGTGCCGGTGACGTCGGTGGTGCGGATGTAGAACTGCGGACGGTAGCCGTTGAAGAACGGCGTGTGACGGCCGCCCTCCTCCTTCGACAGGATGACCACCGGGCCCTTGAACTTCGTGTGCGGCTTGATCGAGCCGGGCTTCGCCAGCACCTGGCCGCGCTCGACGTCGTCTTTCTCGACGCCGCGCAGCAGCACGCCGATGTTGTCGCCGGCGACGCCTGCATCGAGGAGCTTGCGGAACATCTCGACGCCGGTGACGACCTTCTTCTCGGTCGGCGGAAGCCGACGATCTCGACTTCCTCGCCGACCTTGACCTGGCCGCGGTCGACGCGGCCGGTCACGACGGTGCCGCGGCCCGAGATCGAGAACACGTCTTCGATCGGCATCAGGAACGGCTTGTCGATCTCGCGCTGCGGGAGCGGGACGTAGCTGTCGAGTGCTTCCATCAGCTTGATGACGCTCTCGATGCCGGTCGGATCGCCCTGCAGCGCCTTCAGCGCGGACACGCGCACCACCGGCACGTCGTCGCCCGGGAACCCGTACGACTTCAGCAGCTCGCGAACCTCCAGCTCGACGAGATCGAGCAGCTCGGGGTCGTCAATCGCGTCGACCTTGTTGAGCGCGACGACGATGTACGGCACGTTGACCTGGCGGGCGAGCAGGATGTGCTCGCGGGTCTGCGGCATCGGACCGTCGACCGCGCTGACGACGAGAATCGCGCCGTCCATCTGCGCCGCGCCGGTGATCATGTTCTTGATGTAGTCGGCGTGGCCCGGGCAGTCGACGTGCGCGTAATGACGGTTGGCCGTCGAGTACTCGACGTGGCTGGTGGCGATCGTGAGAATCTTCGTCTCGTCGCGCCGGCCCTGCGACTCGGACGCCTTGGCGACCTCGTCGTACGGCATGAACTTCGCCCAGCCCTTGTCGGCCGCGACCTTGGTGAGCGCAGCCGTCAACGTGGTCTTGCCGTGGTCGATGTGCCCGATGGTGCCGACGTTCACGTGCGGTTTGCTGCGATCGAATTTTTCTTTGGCCATGTCGTCTTCGTCCTCGGTTGTCTCTACGTCGCTCGTCGCTCGCGTCTGCCTTGCAGTCCTTCGCCGTTGCCGCGCTCGCGGTCCACCTGTCGCGCTCGCACTGCTGGCTACGACAGCCTCGGCTGGCTTGCCACCCGAAGCTCGCGAAGCGAGCGAAGGTTGGAGCCGATGACCAGAATCGAACTGGTGACCTCGTCCTTACCAAGGACGCGCTCTGCCAACTGAGCTACATCGGCCTTCGCCGCTCGCACCGTGTTCGACTCGCGGCTACGGCCGACAAGTCGGCCCGTATCTCCCTGAAGTGGCTTGCCACCCGAGCGCAGCCTTCGTGGACTCGCGAAGCGCTCGCTGGCTTGACCTAGCCGAAGCTCGCTGCGCCGAACCGCTCACGACGAGCGAAGGATGGAGCGGGAGACGGGGATCGAACCCGCGACCAACAGCTTGGAAGGCTGTGACTCTACCACTGAGTTACTCCCGCCTACGCGCTCGCACGCTGCGCCTACCTCGCGCTACGGCGGGCAAGCCCGCCTTCCGTTATCTCCCCATCCGCTGGCTCTGCCCACCGTAGCGCGCATGCACCGAACCGTGCATGCGAGCGAAGGTGGGTGGCGAGGGAAGGACTCGAACCTTCGAAGCCGCTAGGGCGACAGATTTACAGTCTGCTGCGTTTGACCGCTTCGCTACCTCGCCAATTATCTGTTGTTGGAATGCGCTGCTTTCGGCACTTACCCGCAGGCGGAAAGTTCAGAAGATGGAGCTGGCGAAGGGACTTGAACCCCCGACCTGCTGATTACAAATCAGCTGCTCTACCGACTGAGCTACGCCAGCCAGACAAAAGTTGGACTATAGCACGTCCTGTGCCAGAGGCGCAAACTCCAATCCCTTCAGGCACCTCGGCCCATGGTCGAGCTGCTTCGGCGCATTCGCAACCTTTGATTGTATCATCGCGAGGACGCCTTTGGCCCAGGGGCCGGGCGGCCGCGGGCACGCTGCCTAACGCCTTCAAACAGAACAATTCCCGTCGCAACCGAGACGTTGAGGCTCTCCACGTGCCCGCGCATCGGGATCGAGACGACCCAGTCGCACCGCTCCCTCACCAGCCGCCGGAGCCCCGTTCCCTCACCCCCGACGACAATCGCCGTGGGCAAGGTGAGATCGACATCGTCGTACCGCTTCGATGCGTCGCCGGCCAGACCTACCGTCCACACCCCCCGCTCCTTCAACTCCTCGAGCGCGCGCGCGATGTTCACCACGTCGGCGACCTTCACGTGTGAAACGGCGCCCGCGGACGCCTTCGCCGCCGCGCCGTCGAGCGGCGCGGCATGCCGGGACTGGCGCACAATGCCGTCGACGCCGGCCGCGTCGGCGGTGCGAAGAATGGCCCCGACGTTGTGCGGATCCTCGATGCCGTCCAGGACGACGATGAGCGGCGCTTCGCGCGACGAGGCGACGAGGTCTGCGATGTCGTACGGCGCCGCGTCCTCCAGTTGCGCGATCACCCCCTGGTGGACCCCGCCGCGCGACGCACGATCGAGTTCGGCCGGGCCGACACGACGAATCGGAAGACCAGCACGCTCGGCCGCCTGGATCAAATCAGCGAGGCGTCCGCCCGCGCGCGCGGCGACGCGCAGCTCCTTGACTCGGCCGGCGCGCAGAGCCTCGAGAACGGGGTTGATGCCGTAAATCAGCATAACGGTCTAGCGGCTACGACGTCCGGCTACAGCCGAACGCTACCAGCCTGTCCGCCTAGATGCGATGCAACGCTTCGCGGAAGGCGGCCGCGCGCTCGCGGCAGCCGATCATCGTGGGCAGGCCGGAGCCTGGGCCAAGTTCCGCGCCGCGATCGATCGCCGGTACGGCCAGATCGAGCTCGGGCCCCTCCGAGCGGCCGGTGAGGGCGAGCCGGATGGGATGAAACAATGCCTTGCCCTTCTGGCCGGTGAGCCCTCTCACCTCATTCGCCGCGGCGCGGAAGCGGTCGCGATCGAGCCGCGGCGCCGCTTCGAGCACCGACGCCAGGGCCTCGCACACGCTGCGGGCTGCTTCGGACCGCATCTCGTTCTGCGCCGCGGGCGACTCGAGCGCGCGAGCGGCGTCGTAGTCGAAGAGAAACGAGAGACGCTGTGGGATCTGGTCGAGGCGATCGACAGACATCGAGGCAATCGGAACGACCAACGCGAGGAACTCCAGGCCTGCGGCCGCCGGCGTCATCCGGATGCCGGCGCTGACGAAGTACGGCACCGACAATTCGGCTACGCGGCCCGACTCGGCCATCTTCAGGTAGTGACGGTTCGCCCACGCGAGCTTCTCCTCATCGAACACACCCGCGCTGTGGCCGACCTTGTCGAGCGAGAAGCGGCGCGCGAGCTCGTCGAGCGGCATCAACTCGGCGTCATCGTCTCCCCCCGGTCGCGGGGACCAGCCGATGAGCGCGAGGTAGTTCACCAGCGCTTCAGGAAGATAGCCCTTCGCCCGGAACTCGGCGACCGAGGTTGCCCCGTGCCGCTTGGAGAGCGGGCTGTGATCCGGGCCCAGTACCAGCGCAAGATGAGCGAACACCGGCGGCGAAAATCCGAGCGCTTCGTACAGCAGCAGTTGCCGTGGCGTATTCGAGATGTGGTCCTCGCCCCGGATCACATGCGTGATCCCCATCAGCGCATCGTCGACAACGACCGCGAAGTTGTAGGCCGGCATGCCGTCGGCGCGGACGATAACCGGGTCGCCAATGACTTCCGTGTGAAACCGGACCTGCCCGCGCACCGCGTCGGTGAAGACGATCTCGCGGTCCTCGGGGACGCGGAAGCGCAGGGCGGGGCGCTCGCCGGCGGCGATCCGCGCCTCAGCCTCGTCGCGAGTGATCGAGCGGCATCGCCCCGAGTAGCGCGCCGGTTGTCCGGCTTCCACGGCCGCGCGCCTCTCCGCATCGAGCTGGTCGCGCGTGCAGAAGCAGTAGTACGCATGTCCATCCGCCACGAGCTCGTTCGCGTACGAAGCGTAGAGATGCCGCCGCTCCGACTGCCGGTACGGACCGCTGGGTCCCCCGATGTCCGGGCCTTCGTTCCAGTCAAGCCCAAGCCATCGGAGGTCTTCCACGATGGCGGCGTCTGATTCCGAGGTGGATCGCTCGAGGTCGGTATCCTCGATACGGAGGACGAACGAGCCGCCGCCACCGCGCGCCAGCAGCCAGTTGAAGAGCGCCGTCCGCGCGTTGCCGACGTGCAGGTGGCCGGTGGGGCTGGGGGCGAACCTAACGCGCATGCAGTAACGCGGTCGCGTGGACGGCAATCGCCTCGCCGCGGCCAATCTCGCCAACGCCGTCGTTGCTCTTGCCTTTGACGCTCACCTGGCCGACATCCACCCCGAGCGCAGCCGCCAGATTGGCACGCATCTCCTCGATGAACGGACCCAGC
Organism: uncultured Acidobacteriota bacterium; assembly: GCA_963720005.1. Taxonomy (GTDB): domain Bacteria; phylum Acidobacteriota; class Vicinamibacteria; order Vicinamibacterales; family CAVVIG01; genus CAVREM01. Next base: position 9,287 of record CAVREM010000066.1, read on the forward strand.
TTCGGCCGCTCGGCCAGGATCGAGGCGTCGACGTTCTGCACGTGCAGGCCCTGGCCGGCGACGATCGCGGCGGCCCGCCGCAGGAGGTCGATGCTCGATGCGCCTTTCCACTGCGGGTCTGAATCCGGAAAATACCGGCCGATATTGCCGGCGGCCGCGGCGCCAAGGATGGCCTCGGTGATCGCGTGGCACAGCGCGTCCGCGTCCGAGTGGCCGATGAGACCTCGCTCGAACGGAATGGTCACGCCGCCGAGAATCAACGGACGGCCCTCCACCAGCCGATGAATGTCGTATCCGACTCCGGCGCGGCAACCTGTCGGGCCCGCCCTGCTGGCAAGCACCTCGGCCATCGCGAAATCCTCTTGCGTGGTGATCTTGATGTTCGTCGTCTCTCCTTCGACCAGGCTGACCCGATACCCGGCTCGTTCGGCGAGCGTGGCTTCGTCGGTGACCTCGATGCCCTCACGCATGCCGTAGGCAAGAGCGGCCTCCAGGACGGCGCGCCGGAACGCCTGCGGCGTCTGCGCGAGGTGGATCGTATCGCGCGGCAGCGTCTCCTTCACGTAGCGTCCGGCTTTCGCCGGATCTCCTCCGGTTTCAGCCGGACCTTCCGCGGCCCTTTTGACCGTGTCCCGCGCCGGCAACGCCGCCAACGCGGCTCCGGTCTCGACCGCCGCATCGATCGTTCGCGACACGAGGCCGGCGCTTGCGAAAGGACGCGCCGCATCGTGGATGAGCACGACGTCGGTCTTGTCGCTGACGGCCGCGAAGGCGTTCGCCACGGAATCCTGCCGCCGAGGTCCGCCGGCCACCACCCGCAGCGCTTTCGGCGCGCGCTGGAATGACTCCGGCAGATCGCCTGCAAGGTTCGGCGGGAGGGCCACGATCACTTCCGCGACGGCCGGGTGATCGAGCAGCAGCTGAACGCTGCGCTCGAGGATCGTTCGGCCACCGATGACCAGCATCTGTTTCGGCTGCGCGGCTCCGAACCGCTCGCCGCGGCCGCCCGCGGCGACGATCGCGGTGACGTGCACGCAAGGATTATATCGGGCGCGGTCGGCTCCTGCAGCCGCTCCACGGTGTCGGCCACGACCGCATGCGCGCGCGCGGCGAGAGCGCGCGCGTCGTGGACCGTCGGGCGATCGAGGGCCGGTACCGGAATGGGGTCGTGGACGATCAACCGGACGTCGCCCGGTTCGGTGCGCAGCCGGCCCTTCGGCATCACGCGCCGCGTGCCGATGACGGCCAGCGGCACCACCGGCAGGCCGGCCTGAATCGCGAGCAGAAAGCTGCCCGCCTTGAACTTGGCGACGCGGCCGTCGCGGCTGCGCGTGCCCTCGGCATAGATGATCAGGGACAGCCCTTCCGACACGAGCGCACGCCAGCGCGACAGGATGCTCCTCCGATCGGGGTTGTGGCGATCGACGAACAGATGGCCGCCGCGCTTCAGATGCCAGCCCAGCACCGGGAAGCGGGCCAGCGACTCCTTCGCGATGATGCGCAGCTGATACGGGAGGCTGCTGAAGATGACGGGCGTGTCGTAGTGGCTCTGGTGATTGGACACGAAGATGTAGGTGGTCCCCAGCGTCAGGCGTTCGAGGCCCTCGACGCTGACATTTACCTTCGTCGTCTTCAGAATCAGCCACGACCAGGCGCGCGCGCAGCCGTGGGCGAAGTAGCCGCGCCGATCGAACAGGCTGGACACGATCGAGGCCGTCCCGAGGACGATGGTGTAGACGCTGATGGCGGGGATTAGATAGAAGACCGTCCGCCACCAGTGGTACGGAGGGATGCGCACGCGTGCCAATTGTAACGAATGCGCTCAGCCTGGCCGCGGCGATACTCAGCGGCGCCTTTCTCGATCGACGTAGCGGACTCTGATGCCCAAATCCGAACCGCGCGCCCACTGCATCGCGACGTCGCCACCGTCGTCAGTTCGATTCAATCCTGCGCTGTAAACGACGTATGCATCAGTCGACGCGCTGAATCGTAGCGGTTGTCCGGTAAACGGGTCCACTGGTGCGGAAGGCAGGTATGACGGAACCATGTCGGAGAGGCTCGCCGGCAGCTGCCCTGCGTGAGCGTGCTGGAACCGTTCGACCGCGACTGCGGTTCGAAAGCTCGAACCATCGCCAGGGGCGACCACGACGATTCTCGACATACTTCTTCATTCGCTCCCGGGTGAATGGACCATCCAGGTTGAAGTAGTCGACTCGATCGATCGCGTCGATCCGGGCAGGCCACGGCATGTCGACAGCGTCCAGAACTTCGGCGTACCAGGCAAGCTGCCGGTTGAACTGATGGGTCTGCCAGGGCTTGTCTACGACGAAAGCGGCGAGCTGCTCTTGATCCGATCACCCATCGATTGGATATCGAATCCTCGCGTATGATTCCGGCTCTCATCAGCAGGAACGCCTGCCGCAAAATGTCGTCGTTGTCGGAGTCTGCGAGCGCGCGAGCGAGACGTTCGAGCTCCGCATCGCTGGCACGACTACGTTCCAAGGTGACCGTGACAGCGGGCGCAACCCACAGTGAATACGGAATCGACCATGGCCCGCTTCGGCTGAACCATCGGCCCGCCCGCACGCCCGAATACAGACGAGCGGGCCGCACCGTCGCCATCTCCGTCAAATGCCTTCACAACTGCGCGCAGTAGCGACAGCCGAATGGCGTTGATCAAGTCGGCGGCGAAGTAGCTGTGGGTCGTGCCCGGTCCAAAATCCTCAAAGGGCAGATCAGCCGCGCGGTCGACGAAGCTCAACATCTCTTCGTGCGACCCGACGATTACACGAAGCTGCGACAGCGCGTCGTCCGGCCATTCGCCCGTCCGCTCGGCGTCGTTTATCTGTGCGAACCGGCCGCGCTGATCCGGCGACGGGTGCGAAGCCAGCGCTGCCGCGGCCCGATAGAAGCGTGCCGCCGTGCGAAGCATCGCCGAGCGGCGACCTGCTGAACTGAGCTGAACAGGTTCCCCTTTCGCCTCGATCGATTGGATCGCGCGGTCTGAGCCGACGCGTTTCGACGTAGCCCCAAACCGAGTGGACGAGGAACGGCAGGAGCAGCGACGACGCGCAATCGCCGAACCCCTGATGAAATGCGGCGGCGGACCCGGCGCGACGGCGCGGTAATTTCAGTCACGGCGTCGATCTCCTCCCCTGACGCCGCGATCTGCGCTGGACCGTCCCGACGCGGACGTCGATTCGATCACGCTCATCAGTGCTCTGCCTGCAATCGGGCCACATCGTCGCCGCCAAGTTCGGCAGTCATCCGGCAACCGCCGCCTCGCGCTCCCGATCGCGTGGAGCCTGCCGACATGACACAACTGCTCCGCGTGACATCGGTCAGCGCATAGAAAATAGAAGGCGACGGCGGCGGCCGCGAGCGGCCAGTCCGGCATGAGCCACTGACGCTGAAAGGGCGGCCCCCAGCCAATACGGTCGGCGAACTCCAAGACCCGGTCGCGCAGCTCGCGCGGCGGTCCGAATCGGCCGGTAGCGGCGCAGGAGATCTTCCAGTTCGTCCACGTCAGCTTTTCTCCGTCAGGATCGCGCGCAGCTTTTCGGTCGCGTACCGGTAGCGGCTCGCCGCGGTATTCAGGCCTTCGCCGGTGACGTCCGCGATTTCCTGAAATGTCATGCCTTCCCACACCTTCAAGTGCACGACCTCCCGTTGCTCGGCCGGCAGCTGCTGCAGCGCTTGTTCGAGGGCAAGCCGTTCGGCCGGCTGATCGTCTACGCCCTCCACGAGCTCGAGCAGCTGCGCATCGACGGCGACGACGATGTCGCGCCGCCGGGTCCGCATCACGCTGTAGCACTCGTTGCGCACCGCCCGCCGCAGGTACGCAAGAGACTCGACATCGCCGCCCAATCCGGCTTTCGCCAGTTTGAGGAACACGTTGTGTACCGCATCGGCCGCGGCGACCCGATCCGCCAGGATCATCGCGGCATGCCGAAAGAGCGTCCCGGCGAACCGGTCGTACAGGTCTGCGAGCCGGTCGCTGGAAGCGTCACGCCGCGGGCCGGTCATCGCGTCATTGATATAGACGCCGGGCAGCGGAAGTTTTGTCTATTCGGCTAGTTATGGGCTGCGGGAGCGGACGGTTTGGCGCGCTCGGCAGGCACCGGAGCAGGAGCCTGCGCCTGGCCGTTCGGCTGCGTTGGCGCCGCCGCCTGGGCGGGAGGGGCGGAATCGATATAGCGGCCGAAGATCATCTTGCCGGCGGTCGTCTGCAGCACGCTGGTCACGACGATGTCGATCGTCTTGCTGATCATCCGGCGGGCGTTGTCGACCACCACCATCGTGCCGTCGTCGAGATAGGCGACGCCCTGGTTGTATTCCTTGCCTTCCTTGAGGATGAACACCTTCATCTGCTCGCCCGGCAGCACGACCGGCTTGAGCGAGTTGGCGAGCTCGTTGACGTTCAGCACCGACACCCCGCGCAGCTGCGCCACCTTGTTCAGGTTGAAGTCGTTGGTGACGATCTTCCCCTGCAACGTTCGGGCGAGCTCGATCAGCTTCAGATCGACCTCGCGGACGTCGGGAAAGTCGACGTCCGAGATCATCACCTCGACGCCCGACATCTTCTGAATCCGCTGCAGGATGTCGAGGCCGCGGCGGCCGCGATTTCGCTTCAACGAGTCGCCGGAATCGGCGACGAGCTGCAGCTCCTTCAGGACGAATTGCGGGATGACGATCGTCCCGTCCATGAAGCCGGTGTCGCAGACGTCGGCGATCCGTCCGTCGATGATGACGCTGGTGTCGAGGATCTTGTAGCGGCGCTCGGGTCCGGCCGCGCGAAAAAGGCTGATGAGGCGCGCCGGCTCGAGCCACTCGCCGTGCTTCACACCGAGCATCAGACCCAGGTAGGGCAGGACGATCAGCAGGAACGAATCGAAGAACTCGACGACCTGGTTCGCCGTGTTCAACCAGAAGAAGCCGGCTTCGATGGCGCGGGCAATCGCAATACCGATGATGAAGCCGATCAGGCCGCCGAGCAGGCGCGTAACCTGGGTTTCACGGAGACGCGTCTCGAAGAGGACGACGAGCGCCGCCAGCACGACCGCAAACGCGGTGTTGACGACGAGGCCATACGGGAGCGGCTGAAGCGCTGCCGCCGCATAGGCGACGGCCCCGACGACGACAATCCGCGCCAGCGCAAACCAGGGCATGGCAGGCAAACCATATCACCCTTGCAGCAGGGCGTCGAGCGCTTCACCGACGCTGCGGACCGGCACGAGCTCGCACGCCCCGGCCAACGGCCGATCGGCCGGATCGATGTTCGCCTCGGGCATGACGCAGCGGCGAAACCCCATCTGCGCGGCTTCCCGGATGCGAAGCGGCGCCTGGGAAATGCCGCGGATTTCGCCGGCAAGACCCACTTCGCCGAACATCGCCGTCGTCGGGGAGATGACGCGATTCCGGACACTGGAGGCAATGGCTGCGAGGACGCCGAGGTCCGCTGCCGGTTCGTCGACGGTCATCCCGCCCGGCGACGTTCACGAAGACGTCGTCGCCGATCAGGTTCAGGCCGGCGCGTTTCTCGAGCACAGCCAGGAGCAGCGACAGCCGCTGCTGATCGATGCCGCTGGCCATCCGGCGGGCCGTTCCATACGTGCTGCTGCTCACGAGCGCCTGCACTTCGACCAGGATGGGCCGCGAACCTTCGACCGAACACAGGACCGCCGAACCGGGCGCGTTCAACGGACGCTCCGCGAGAAACAGCTTCGACGGATTCGGCACGGGCCGAAGACCCGCCGACGTCATCTCGAACACGCCGAGCTCGCTGACCGCCCCGAAGCGATTCTTCACCGCGCGCACGACACGATGCGAATGGTGCCGCTCGCCCTCGAAATACAGAACGGTGTCGACGACGTGCTCGAGCGCCTTCGGGCCGGCCAGGCTGCCGTCCTTGGTGACGTGGCCGACGAGCAGCGTCGGCACGTTCTGACCCTTGGCCGTAAACAGCAGCTGCGTCGCCGCCTCGCGCACCTGGCCGATGCTGCCAGGCGCCGATTGAAACTTGAGCGAGAACACCGTCTGGATCGAATCGACGATGACGAGCGACGGCCGGATGCGCGCGATCTCCTCGAGGATCCGTTCGAGGCAGGTTTCGGCCAGCAGGAAGAGCGGAGCGCCGCCGACGCCGAGCCGCTCGCCGCGCGACTTGATCTGGTGTTCGGATTCCTCGCCGGAACTGTAGAGGACCGGCCCAATCGTGCGGGCCATGTTGGCGGCCGCCTGCAGGAGCAACGTCGACTTGCCGATGCCCGGCTCGCCGCCCAGCAGCACCAGGGAGCCGGGTACGATGCCGCCGCCCAGCACGCGGTCGAATTCGTCGATGCCGGTCGACAGCCGCGCGTGCTGTTCGATCGCGATCTCGGAATAGAGGCGCGCCGACGCGGCCGTCCCGGCCATCGCGTACCGATGCGCGGACGGTGCTGCCGCAGTCTCGGAGGGACGTTCCTCGACAAGCGAATTCCACGCGCCGCAATCGGGACAGCGGCCCAGCCACTTAGGGGCCTGCGAGCCGCATTCCTGACAGACGAAGACGGTTCGAGGTGGTTTAGGCATGATCCCCAGGGTGGCTTGAAACGCTCAGCCAACTTTTTTCACTGGCGCCGGGGCCGCCGCACTTACGATGCTCGCCAGCTCGCGTCCTTCACGAGCTCGGCGGCAAGCGACTCCCTTGGCCACCGAAGCGCGAAGCGCGCAGGTGGCTCGGGCTCGCATGGCCGCAGGCGCTGCTGTCCCTCTACGAATACACTCGTTCGATTCGCGAGCCTACGCGGCAGACGATCTCCCACGGGATCGTCCCGATCGTTGCGGCCATCTCGCGGACGTCGATCCGGTCGTCACCCTGCGAGCCGATGATGACCACCTCGTCGCCTGGCGAGACGTCGAGGCCGGTGACGTCGGCCATCAGCATGTCCATGCACACCGAGCCGACAATCGGCGCGCGGCGGCCGCGAATCAGCACGGAGCCGCGCCCGGCCAGCCGAAGGTCGAGGCCATCGGCATATCCAGCCGGAATGATGGCCACGCTCGTCGGACGCTCGGCGGTGAAACGCGCGCCGTAGCCGGTAATCTCGCCCGGCCGCATCCCCTTCACCGCGACGATGCGGCTGTCGAGCCGCATCACCGGCACGAGCGGGATCGTCGACGCCAGCGGCGGGGGCACGATGCCGTAGAGCAGCAGGCCAGGACGAACCCGATCGAACCACACGCGAGAGTCGCGCAGCAGCGCGGCGCTGTTCGAGGCGTGGCGGTAGAAGGCGCGCGCCTGCCGCCCGGCGCGGTCGCCGCGGATCTCGGCGATCTCGTCCAGCGCGCGATCGAACCGCACGCGCTGCTCGTCGAACAGTCTGCTGGCGGGCTCGTCCGCCGTGGCGAAATGCGTGTACACCGCCGCGAGCTCGAGGTTCTCGCTCGCGACGAGCTCCGGCAGCGAGCGGCGAAGGTTGTCGAACCGGAATCCGAGGCGGTTCATGCCGGTGTCGATCTTCAGGTGGTAGCGCAGCCGCTGCTGGTACTTCGCGGCGGCCGCCTGGACCGCCTTCGCGGCGCCCGGCGTCGAGATGGTCGGCGTCAACCGGCAGTCGAAGAGGCCGTCGAGATCGCTGACGCTGAGCGCGCCGAACACCAGGATGTCGGCCCGTACGCCGGCCGCGCGCAGCACCGCTCCTTCCTCGATGTCGGCGCAGGCCAGCAGATCCGCGCCGGCCTCCTCGAGTGCGCGGGCCACCTCGCCGGCGCCGTGGCCGTACGCGTTCGCCTTGACGACGGCGATGATGCGAGGCGGCGTTGTCGGGACGCTCGCTCCTGAGCCGCTCGTCAATCGCGCGGTAGTTCGACTTGAGCGCGGCGAGGTCGACGCGGGCGACGGTCGGACGAATCATGAGATCTCAGGATCTGAGGATCTCAGGATCTGAGGATTTGAATGAGCGCTTTCGCAAATCCTCAAATCCTGAAATCCTCAAATCCTCAAATCTCATACGCCCCCGGCCGCGAGGTTTTCGAACCGCGTGAACTCGCGGATGAACGCCAGCTTCACGACACCGGTCGGGCCGTTGCGCTGCTTGCCGATGATCAGCTCGGCGACGCCGGCGCTGTCGGCCGCTGGCGACGCGTTCTTGTCGGCATAGACGTCCTCGCGGTAGATGAAGACGACGACGTCGGCGTCCTGTTCGAGCGCGCCGGATTCGCGCAGGTCGGACAGCTGCGGCCGGTGGTCGGATCGGGCTTCCGGCGCGCGGCTCAGCTGCGACAGCACGACGATCGGCACGCTCAGCTCCTTGGCCAGCCCCTTCATCGAGCGCGAGATCGACGCCAGCTCGAGCGTGCGGTTCTCGAACCGGCCGCGGCCCTGCATCAACTGAATGTAGTCGACGATGACCAGGTGGAGACCGTGCTCGGCGGCCAGCCGCCGGCACTTTGCACGCATTTCGAGGACCCCGATCGACGGCGAGTCGTCGATGAAGATCTTCGCCTCGCTGAGCGTCCCGATCGCCTGGGACAGCCGGCCCCAGTCGCGCTCGCCGAGAAAGCCGCCGCGGAGCCGGTGCGCGTCGATCCGCGCCTCGGCGGTCAGCATGCGAAGGAACAGCTGCTCCTTCGACATCTCGAGGCTGAAGATGCCGACCGCCATGTCGGTCTTCGTGCCGACATGCTGCGCGATGTTGAGGACCAGGCTGGTCTTGCCCATCGACGGCCGGGCCGCGACGATCACCAGGTCGGACGGCTGCAGGCCGGAGGTCATCTCGTCGAGATCGGTGAAGCCGGTCGGCACGCCGGTAATCAGCTCCTTGCGCGCGTGGAGCTTCTCGATCGTGTCGAGGCTGGCCTGGGCGAGATCGCGGAGCGAGACGAACCCGTCGCGGACCTTGTCGTCGGCGATGGCGAAGATCGCGTGCTCGGCCTGGTCGAGGATGACGTCGGCTTCTTCTTCCGCCTCGTAGGCGGTCGCGAGGATCTTGTTGGCCGAGAAGATCAGGTTCCGGAGCGTCGCCTTCTCCTTGATGATCCGCGCGTAGTGCTCGACGTTGGTCGAGCGCGGCACGCCATCGACGAGCGCGGCGATGTAGGCCGGACCGCCGACCTCGTCGAGCTCGCCAGACCGGCCGAGCTCCTCCTTGAGCGTGACGAGATCGATCGCGTCGCCGCGGTCGGAAAGCCGGACCATCTTCTCGAAGATGCGCCGGTGCGCATCGCGGAAGAAGTCGGGTGCGTCGATCACCTCGGCGGCGAGGTTGAAGACGTCGTTGTTCAACAGGATTGCGCCGAGCACCGAGCGCTCGGCTTCAAGGTTGTGTGGCAGCGTACGTTCGGCGACGGCGACGTCTGGCATCTTGAAGATACGATCTCGGGGGAAGCTCGAAAGTTTACATCAATGACGCGCTCCCTGATCGCAACGCTGATCGTGATCGCATGTCTTCCGCCGGCAGCGGTTAGGTCGCAAGACCGATCATTTGAGGCCGGCGATCGTACGCGCGGTCTGATCGGGGGCGTTGGTCTTGGATACAAGCCGCCCTGGGCGCCAACCGACAGCGATGTCGCGTTTGGCGCGTTCCATCCGCGACTGGGATGGTTCGTGCACGATCGGATCGAGCTGTTCGGCGAGGCGACGCTGTTCGTGTACTACGAGCCGAAGCTCGACGTCAGCGCCGGCGCGGGCCTGCTGGCTGGACGCTACTATTTGCGGACCTCAGGACGGTGGATTCCGTACGTTTACGGCGGCGTGGGCCTGCTGTGGACGAGCCTCGACGTGATCGAGATCGACCGGACCTACAACTTCCAGCACTTCGTCGGCTTCGGCTGGCGCCAGAACCGGCCGAGCGGCCCACAACTGGTCGTCGAGCTCAGGAACCACCACATTTCCAACGCGGGAACTGCCGGCGACAACCTCGGCGTGAATGCGGTTGTCGCGCTTGGCGGGAATTGAATGGATATTGAAGTGAGGGTGCCGGGTGCTGGGTGCTGGGTGCTAGGTGCCGGGTGCTGCGTGCGATGCCGGCACCCGGCACGCCGAGTGCCGCGTGCCGGGCACCCGCACCCAGCACCCGGCACCCGTTAGTTTTATTCGGCTCCCTCGGCGACGACCTTGACCTTGAGCTGCGCGACGACGTCGCGGTACAGCTTCACCGGGACCTCGAGCTCGCCGATCTTCTTGATTGGCTCGGCGAGCTGCAGCTTGCGGCGATCGATCTCGAAGCCCTTGGCGGCCAGCGCCTCCGCGATGTCGGCGGTGGTGACCGAGCCGTAGAGCGCTTCGGTTTCGCCGACCTTCCGCGCGATGACGATCTCGACGTTGGCGAGCCGATCGCGCTGCGCCTCGGCGATCTTCTGCTCCTCGGCTTCCTTGACGTCGAACTTGGCGCGCTCGCGCTCGACGTGCTTCTTGTTGCCCGCCGTCGCCAGCAGCGCCAGCTTGCGCGGCAGCAGGTAGTTGCGCGCGTAGCCGTCGGCGACCTTCACGATCTCGCCGCGGCGCCCGAGGTTATCGACGTGCTCTCGAGGATGACTTCCATGACTGCCTCTCTGAAATTTCAGATTTCAGATTTAAGATTTAAGATTGCTGGCAATTGGCGAAGTGGCCGCCAATCTTAAATCTGAAATCTTAAATCTTAAATTTCTCGAACGCGTTTTCAGTCCGTCACGTAAGGAATCAGCGCGATTTGCCGCGCGCGCTTGATGGCCGTCTGCAGCTTCCGCTGGTGCATCGCGCAGGTGCCCGAAATGCGTCGCGGCAGGATCTTGCCGCGCTCCGGCACGAACGGGCCGATCAGCTTCACGTCCTTGTAGTTGATGTCGTCGATCTTGTCCGCGCAGAACTTGCAGACCTTCCGGCGGCGGAACATCGGCCGCCGCTGGCCCTGCTGCTTGTCATCTTTCTTCTTGTCGCCGCGGCCCCGGCCGCCCGAACGTCCTTGTCCAAATGGCATGGCTAGACCTCCCCCCCGTCAAAGCGATCGTCGTCGGTTTCGTCGGCTTCCATCGAGCGGCCCTCTCCCGGCTGGCGGACCGGCGGCAGGCCGCGCTTCACGCGGCGGCGCTCGGACGAGGTCTGGCGGCGCGTCCGCGTGCGGTCGACCACTTTCTTCTCCTCGTCGACCCTGACGATCATGTGACGGAGGATGGTGTCGATCACCTTCAACCGGCGGTCGACCTCCTTCACCAGGTCGCCGTCGCCGTTGATCACCTCGAGGACGTAAACGCCTTCCTTGTGCGGCCCGATCTCGTACGCCAGCTTGCGGCGGCCCCAGTGCTCGGTCTTCTCGATGATGCCGTTCATGCGCGCCACGATCGCCGCGACCTGATCGTGCATCTCGGTTGCCTGCTGCTCGGTGGTTTCGGGCGGGAGAATGTAGACGAGGTCGTACTGTCTGACTGACATGGCTGCTCCCTTCAGGACGACTCGCGTAGTTGGTGAGTTGGCGAGTTGAGGAGGTGGTGAATCGAAGAATGCACTCACCAATTCACTGCTCACTGACTCACTAACTTCGAGTCGGCCACCTTTTGGTGGCAAGGTTGTGCGCGTCCTCGTCTTCGGGGGACGCGCTATTCGGTTGTTGCCGGATCGCCGCCGTTGAACGCGTTCATCACCGCCTCGATCCCCGACGTGATGAACATCTCCGAGGCATCGGCCGCGCGCGTCGTCATGCGCTCGACTTCCGCCGCTTCCTCCGCGTCGAACCTGGCGAGCACGTGATCCGCCAGGTCGCGCCGCATCTCCCCGCGTCCGACGCCGATGCGCAGCCTCGCAAACCCTTCCCCGAGATGCGCAATCAGCGACTTCAACCCGTTGTGGCCCCCCGCCGACCCGCGTGCCCGCGCCCGCAGCTTCCCGAGCGGCAACTGCACTTCGTCGACGACCACGAGCAGATCCGCGGGCTCGATCTTGAAATACCGCGTCAATTCGCCCACCGCCTCGCCGCTCGCGTTCATGAAGGTCAGCGGCTTGGCAAGCAGCACCGGCTCGACGCCCCTGACTTTCGCGACCAGCGCCTCGACCGGCGAGGCGTCGAACTCGACGGACCGGCGGTTGGCCAGTTCGTCGACCACCGCGAAGCCGATGTTGTGCCGCGTGCCGCGGTACTTCGCACCGGGATTCCCGAGGCCGACGATCAGCTTCACTTCTCGTCTTCGGCTTCTTCTTTCTTGCCCTTCTTGATGACTTCGGGCTCGGCCGGCGCTGCCGGCACCGCGGCAGCGGCTTCGGCCGGCGCGGGCGCCTCCTCGGCCTTCGGCATGATGACGTGCACGAGCATCATGTCGGGGTCGCTGATCGGCTTCCACTTCGGGTTGACCGCCAGCTCGCGCACGCGAATCCCCTGGTTCAGCATCAGCTCGTCGACGTTCACCTCGACGTTCTCGGGGATATCGGCGGGCAGGCACTCGATCTCGATCTCGCGCCGGATGAACTCGAGCACGCCGCCCTGCTGCTTGACGCCCTTCGGCTCGCCCTTGACCACGACCGGGATCGTCACCTGAAGCATCCGGTCCATCGCCACGCGATAGAAGTCGGCGTGCAGCACCTCGTGGGTGACGGGATCGAGCTGGTACTCCTTCACGAGCACGCGCGTGTTACCGGCTCCCGCCAGCTGCAGTGAAATCAGCGTGTTGGCGCCAGACTCGGAGTGCAGAATCCGCAGGAGCGCGCGCGGGTTCACCGCGATCGCCGTTGCCTCCTTGGCCACCATCCCCGGTCGCCCCGTAGAGCACCGCCGGCACCAGCCCCCCGCGCCGCGTGCGCCGCGCTTCGTTCTTCCCAATCGTGTCCCGCCGTGTCGCCTCGAGTGTCGCTTCCATATTCGAATTCCTAATTCCTAATTCTTGATTACACGAATAACGAGGAGACCGACGTCTCCTCGTGGATGCTCTTGATCGCCTGTGCCAGCAGCCGCGCAACGGACAGCACGACGATCTTGGGGCACGCCTCGCTCGCCTTCGACTGCGGAATCGTATTCGTCACGATCATCCGGTCGATCGGCGACTCCTCGATCCGGCGGATGGCGGGACCCGACAGCACGCCGTGGACCGCGCACGCGAACACCCGCGCCGCGCCGTTGCTCTTCAACGCGCTGGCCGCCTTGGTAATCGTGCCCGCCGTGTCGACGATGTCGTCCTGGATGATACACGTGCGGCCCTCGACGTCGCCGATCACATTCATCACCTCCGCCGTCCCATCGTCCGTCCGCCGCTTGTCGATGACGGCGAGCTCGGCGTCGAGCCGCTTGGCGTAGGCCCGCGCGCGCTCGGCGCCGCCGGCGTCGGGCGCGACCAGCGTCAGGTTGTCGGCCTCCAGCCGTGACAGGTACTCGATGATCACCGGCGCAGCGAACAGATGGTCGACCGGGATGTCGAAGAAGCCCTGGATTTGCGCCTTGTGCAGATCCATGGTCAGCACGCGGTTCGTGCCGGCGGCGCTGAGCACGTTGGCGACCAGCTTCGCTGAAATCGGCACTCGCGGCTTGTCTTTCCGGTCCTGGCGCGCGTAGCCGTAATACGGCAGCACCGCGGTAATGCGCGCGGCCGACGAGCGCCTGAACGCGTCGATCATGATCATCAGCTCGACGAGGTGCTGGTCGACCGAGGCGGTCGGCGACGCGCAGGTCGGCTGGACGATGAACACGTCGGTGCCGCGGATGTTCTCGTCAATCTGGAACGACACCTCGGTGTCTGGAAACCGCTTGAGGCGGGCCTGGCCGACCTGAACACCCAGCACCGAGGTGATGTCGCGGGTCAGCTCGGGATGCGCGCTCCCCGAGAACACTTTCAGTTCGCCGAAGCCGGATGCCATCACCAGCTCACCTATCACCGGACAACCCTCGCGATTTGCCCGCCTCCGCACGCGCGACGGCGAGACGGCCCTCTCTTTGGCCTGCCGAGCCGACGCTCACTTCGGTGAACCCCCGTGCGAGCGAAGGCTGGCTGGGGCGGAAGGATTCGAACCTTCGAATACGGGATCCAAAGTCCCGCGCCTTACCGCTTGGCCACGCCCCATTGATCACTGGCCCCTGCCCCCGGACGGCGCCTCGTCCCTCGTGGGGACCCGTCCCGCTCCGCACAACCCTGCGGACCAACTACTAGCCGACGCTAAGTGAGGAAGCTGACCTCGGGAGTGGCCGATCAGTCGCTGTGCAATCGCTAAGTGTATACGACGGGCTTACTTCCGGGCAAGTACGGGCCGGGAAAGACGCTGATATTCGCGCCCGGAAAGCGTGCGCGTCACGATGATCCGGCGGCCATGGCCGACCAAGGCGTCAGCGGCCGCTTCGGCATCCGGCCGCCGCGTAAACAGGCCGAACACCGCCGAGCCGCTACCCGACATGGCCGACTGTGACGCGCCGGAGCGCTTCAGTTGTTCGACAAGGGCCCCGATTTCAGGGTGACGCGCGACAACGGTTGGTTGGAGCTCGTTGAGCGGCGCCCGACCCCGCCGTCTTCGCGCCTCCGGCGCTTCGGCGTGCCTCGCCGTCGCTCGCTCACCGGAAACGCGAGCGGAGGCGGGAAGAGGTCGGCCAACACGCCCATCAAACCATGCGTACGCGTCGGCTGTCGACACACCGAACGGCGGCGTCGCGACGACGACCCAGCGACGCCCGCGATCGGCCAGGCGCGACAGCACGTCGCCGCGACCCCGGCCCCGAGCGGTTCCGCCCTGAAGAAAGAACGGCACGTCGGCGCCGAGCGACGCGGCGATTTCGTGCATCGATGTCGTCGTGAGGCGAACGCCCCACAATCGCGCGAGCGCGCGGAGCGCGGCCGCCGCGTCGGCGCTGCCGCCTCCGAGCCCGGCCGCGATGGGAATGCGCTTCTCTATCCGCACACGGACACCCGCCGGAGAACCGGTTTGCCCGGCCGCTTGCCACAGGCACGACGCTGCCCGTTCGACGATGTTTCCCTGAGCGGGGCAACCGGGATCGTCGCTTTCGACGACGAACGGCCCGCGCGCCGGCGCGAACGTCAGGACGTCGTGCAGGGCGATCGACTGAAAGGTGGTCCGCAGTTCGTGATATCCGCCGGCCTGGACGCCCACGATCCGCAGGTCGAGGTTGATCTTGGCGAAGGCGCGAGCTGTGATCATCACGGGACGTCAATCAGGCGGGCGGAGCGGGCCGGCACGACGCAGCTCGTCGAGCGTGATCGGCCGCGCCGACGCCGGGATCTTCACCTCGAACGCTTCGGCCGCGAGCGCGGGATTGCGCTCGACCTCCCGCAGGTCGAGGCGCAGGTTGAAGCGATCCGGATCGCTGCTGACGAAACGGATCGTTCTCGGCAGGCCGTCGACAAAGTCGCGGTACTCGGCTCGCCATTCGGGCGAGTCGCTGGGTCTATGCACCACCGCAGCCAAGCGCCACGGCGCCGTACGAGGATTTCGATTGAGGTAGATCGAGTGCGATCCGTCCTGGACCACGCGCCAGTCGTCGCCAACCTGCCGGCCCTCGCGGGGAGGTGCGGCTCCGGAGACACAGCCAGTTAACGCGTCGCGAAGTCCGGCGGCATCGAGCGGCACGCCGGTCAGGGCCTCCAGCACGGCTTGTGGCCGCGCACCGTCGAGGATCCGGTTGTCCTCGTTCAGGAGGAGCGTCGCGGCATCGCCGCGCGCCGCGAGCACGAACAGCGGGCGCGCGAACGGCCCGATGGCTTCCAGGCGTGCAGAGGCCGGAGACTCGACGCCAAGATTCAGTCGGGCACGCAGCCGCCGGCCGCCGGCGGATCCGCTCACTGACGCATCGGCGGTCATTGACGACACGGCACGGCAGGCGTTGGTGGCTTCGGCGAACGCTTCCTCGGTGTCCGATGCGGGAGCGCCCGGCCCGGCGGGAAGCCTCATCAGCGGCGTGCCGCACGACGAGGCCGCAAGGGCCGCCAGCACAACGACGATCGGCCGCGCTCCTCGCGAGCGCCGGATCATCTGCGTGGCAGCTTCTGCTTGGCGGAACGGATCTTCCTGTCGATGCCGCCCTGGTCGACGTCTTCACGATCGCCCGACAGCGCGCGCGACCACGCCGCGATCGCGTCGTCGAAGCGTCCCAGCCGGAACAACACGTCGCCGTAATGGTCCTGGACGACCGAGTTGGTCAGCAACTGGTCGGCGGCGCGCTTCAAGTGCTGTTCGGCGAGATCGAACTTGCCGTCCTTGTAGTAGGCCCAGCCGAGGCTATCGAGATAGGAGCCATTGTCAGGCTCGGTCTCGAGGGCCCGCTTGATGAGATCGACCGACTCGCCCAGTCGCTCGCCGCGTTCGGCGAGCATGTAGCCAAGGTAGTTGAGCGCCGGGCCGTGCTCCGGCTCCTGCGCGATCACCTGCCGGAATGCCGTTTCGGCGTCCGTAAACTTCTTCTGCTTCTCGAAGATCGCCCCGAGCTCGAAGGTGATGGAGGTATCCGTCGGAAACTTCGTCCGCGCATCCTGCAGCACCTTGACCGCCTGGGTGCCGCGGTTGGTGTCCTGGTAAATCTGCGCGAGCGCGACGTGCGCCATCGGGTTGGCCGCTTGCCGCTTGGCCACCTGTTCGAGCACCGACACCGCTTCGTCGGCCTTGCCCCAGAGTCGAAGCCCTTCGGCCTCGAGCCGCGCCAGTCTGAGGTCGTCCGGCTGATCGGCGCGGGCCTGGCGGGCCAGGGCCACGGCGTCGCTGTATCGCTTGGCCGACAACTGGGCCTGGATCAAATAGAACGACACCGCGGGATCGCCGCCAGTGACCTTGTGCGCCTCCTGGAGCGCGGCAATCGCCTTGTCGAACTGACCGAGCTGCTGGTAAGCAAACCCGAGATGCGGCAGCAGCATCGACAGGGGCCCTTCGGCGTCGGCGTCGTTCCGAAACAGCTGAACGGCCGGGGCGAGCGCGTCGGCGACATCCTGGTAGCGGCGCCGCTCCTCGAGCGTCTCGGCCAGCGCAATGTAGGCGCGGGCGCTGCGGCGGTTCTGCGAGATGACGCGCCGTGCCGTCCGCTCGGACGCCTCGAGGTCGCCAGTACGCCGCTCGGCCTGGGCCAGCAGGAGCAGCGCGCGCTCCAGCGCCCGATCGTCCGACGCGCGCAGCTCGACGGCTTCCCGCAGGACATCGCGCGCACGCACGGCGTCCTTCTCCACTCCGGTACCGAGCAGCATGCCCGCGTAACGGACTCGCAGATCGAGGCTGCGGAGCGAGATCTTCAGCGCGCGCTCGTAGGCGGCGGAGGCGTCGTCCCACCGGCGTCCGCGTGCGTACATGTCCGCCAGCGTCGGATAGAGCTGCGGGTTCATGTCGACGGCCTCTTCCAGCCATCGAACGGCGTCGTCGGTGCGCCCGGCGGCGACGTACGCCTGCACCAGCAGCGATGCGCCGTCGAGCCAGCCGGGCTCCTGCTTGACGATCTCGGCAAGGATCGGGATGGCCTCGTTGTACTGCTCGTTGGCGACGTAGAGACGCGCAAGCATGGCGCGCACGTTCACGTCGGTCTGAATGCGCGCCGAGGGCGGCCCGACGGCCCGTTCGAGGTGCTCGATACCCATGCGCAGGCTCTCGCGCTGCGCTTCCCGGTTGCCCCGCGAGTCGTCGGCCGTACCAAGCGACCCGTAGACGGTGCCCAGCACGCGGTGGGCGTCGCGGTTGTCGGGCGAAATCTTGAGGGCTTGCTCTGCCGCGGCAATCGCGTCGGCGGCGCGATTCTGCCGCATGTAGAGGTCGGCCAGCTCGGCGACGATCGCGGCGGACCCGGGATCGAGCGCCATCGCGCGCTTGTAGGCGGCCATCGCGCCATCAGCGTCTTCGGCTTCCTTGAGACGATGAGCGAGCAGGAACTGCTCGTACGCCTGGGCGACCGGATCGACCTTGGCGGGCGCGGCGGGCTTCGGTACCCTGCCGGCTCGGTTGAGCGTCGGCCGCCACTGCACCACCCAGGAGCGCGGCGGTCACCACGAGCGGGACGAACAGCTGCATAGGCAAATTGTTCCACATTTGTTGGCGTGTGTCATATATTCCACGGCATGGCCGTGAATCCGGAACTGCTGGAAATTCTCGTGTGTCCGAGCTGTCACACGCCCGTGAGCCTCGTCAAGAACGACACGGCGCTCAAGTGCGCGACGTGCAAACGTGTGTATCCCATCCAGGACGACATTCCCGTGATGCTGATCGAGGAAGCCACGGTCGAGGATTGATCTCACGAATCCTCCTTGTCCGGCTTCGCCAGATTGGCGACGTGGTGTTCACGACGCCGGCCGTCCGCGCGCTCCGCGCAAGGTTTCCTGACGCTCATCTTTCGTACGTGGTCGAACCCGCCGCGTTGCCGATCGTCGAGCACAACCCGCACCTCGATGAAGTCGTCGTGGCGCACCGGCTGCGAGGAGCGGCTGGTCTCCGTGCCGAGGTGGCGTTGATCAGGCGCCTCCGCGCAGGCCGCTACGACCTGGCGATCGACTTTCACGGAGGCCCTCGTGCGTCGGTATTGACCTGGCTGAGCGGGGCACCACGGCGCATCGGCTACGACGTTGTCGGCCGCGCGTGGATGTACACCGAGCGCGTGCGGCGTCCGCGAGAACTACGGCCCCGCCACTCGGTTCAAAACCAGTTCGATCTGCTCGCGCCGCTCGGGATCGCTCCTCCCGACCCGGCGGTCGATCCGGTCGAGATGACGGCAGGTGGCGATGCGGGCCGCCGCGTGCGCGAGCGGCTCGCGGGCGCCGGCGTTCCGCCCACCGCGCGCCTGATCGTCGTCCACGTCAGCTCGAATTCGCCCTTTCGCCGGTGGCCCCCGGAGTCCTTTGCTGCCGCCATCGCAGAACTCGCCGCATCGGCTGACCGCCGGATCGTCGTCACGGCAGGACCATCCGAAGCCGATGCCGTCGAGCGGATCGTAGCCGCCGCGCGCGCCCGCTTGAACGGCGCCGCCGCCGAACGTGTGCTTCGCTGCGGCGAGTTCTCGCTGGCCGAGCTTCGCGCGCTGGTCGACGCCGCGGCGCTGTACATCGGTGGCGACAGCGGCCCGCTGCACATCGCGGCCACGTCCAACGTGCCGATCGTCGCCCTGTACGGCCCGACGCTGCCGGTGCGATCGCGCCCGTGGCGGAGCAGCGCCGTGCCGGGCGAAGCTGTCGACGCAGGAGAGCTGCCCTGCCGCCCGTGCGACCAGCGCGTGTGCGCGCCGGGCGACTTCCGCTGTCTCACCGGGATCCGGCCCGATGCCGTCGTGAGCGCGGCCGAGCGCCTCCTCGCGGTGCGCACGTGACGCGGCTGGGTGTCCTCGCTTATGGATCGAAGCCGCGCCGGCACAGCGAGGCGCACGGCGCGATCGTCTCGGCGATGGCCCACGCGCCGGCCGGCGTCGAATTCGTGGTCCTGACGGATCGGCCCGAGCGCTATCGGTGGCTCCAGGATTCGGTTACCATCGAACATCTTCAGTCGGCGACCCTTCGCGCGTGGCGCGGCCCGACGCAGGATCGATACCGGCCGAAGATCGAGGCCTTGCGCTGGCTGGCCGGCGGCGCGACCGGCCATGTCGTGCTCGTCGACACCGATACGCTCGCGCGGCGAGACCTGCAATCGATGATCGACCGCCTCGATCGAGGAACCTTTCTGCTCCATGAGCGGGAATATGCGTTATCGGACCCTCCGCGGCGCGGCGATCGCATGTTGAAGGATGAGATCCTGGGTCGAAGCTGGGGTGGCATCACGCCCGGACCACAGACGTCCATGTGGAACGGCGGCGTCGTGGGCTGTCCGAAGGCAAAACTGCCGGTGCTCGACGAGGTGGTCGAGGTGTTCGACAGCATGCGGCCCGCCTCCCGCCATTTCGCGATCGAGCAACTCGCCTACAGCGTCGCCTTCGAGGCGCGCGGCGCCGTCGAGGAGGCTGCGCCGTGGATCGATCATTACTGGGCGAACCGGCCGTTCTTCTCGCGGGCTGTCGAGCACGAGCTCGCGACAATGCTCATGTCGGGGATGAAGCCGGCAGAGGCGGCTGCGCGGTGGCGGGACTACCCCGTCAACGGGCCCCTCGACGGCCGTCCAACCGGCTGGCAGCAGAGTTGCGGAACGGCTTGCGGCGCTCATTGGCGCATCAGGGCGCCCCGATGACTGAGGCCGCCCTCGACCCCCGCGCGGCCGTCCTTCGCAAGGCGTCGACGGTCGGACTCGTATCGGTCCTGATCGCCATCCAGTTTTCGATCGGCGTGGCGCACGCCCTCTACGCGCTGACGCTCATCGGCTGGGCAGCGCTGCTGATCGTGGAACGCCGGCGTCCCCAGGCGCCGCGGTTCGCCCTGCCGCTTGCGCTGTACGCGCTGCTCACGCTCGTGTCCGCGGCGTTGTCGACCGATCCGACGACGAGCGTGATCGACAGCCGCCAGCTCCTGCTGTTCCTGCTCGTGCCGCTGACCTACGACCTCATCACGCGCGAGTGGGCCAACACCGCGGCCACGGCGATCCTGAGCGCCGGAGCGGTGAGCGGCCTCGTCGGCATTGGCCAGTACGCGATCCTGAACTACAACCTCGATCAACGCCCGCACGGCACGCTCGGCATGTATATGACCTACTCGGGCCTGACCATGTTGATCGTCTGCCTGGCCGTCGCGCAGGTCCTGTTCGCGAGAAGCGGACGCACGTGGGCCGCGCTGGTCGTCCCCGCGCTGGCGGTTGCGCTCGCGGT
This sequence comes from uncultured Acidobacteriota bacterium, assembly GCA_963720005.1. Taxonomy (GTDB): domain Bacteria; phylum Acidobacteriota; class Vicinamibacteria; order Vicinamibacterales; family CAVVIG01; genus CAVREM01. The sequence continues at coordinate 29,914 of CAVREM010000066.1, forward strand.
GACCTTCTCGCGCAACGCGTGGATTGGCGCGTGCTCGGCAGTCGCCTTGCTCTTCCTGCTGAAGGATTTCCGGCTCCTCGGCATCCTGCCGCTCATCGTCGCCTTCTTTTTCCTTGCCGCGCCGGCCGACATTCAACAGCGCTTCTTCTCGATCTTCGATTCCCGCGATCTCAGCAACCGCGACCGCCTGGCGATGCTCGAGGCCGGCGGCCGCATCGTGCGCGATCACCCGCTGGCCGGCGTCGGGCCCGACATGGTGCTGCGCGAATACCCGCATTACCGGACGGCCGACGCGGTGCTCGAGATGCCGCCGCATCTCCACAACGTCCCGGTCCACGTCGCCGCCGAACGCGGCCTGCCGGCGCTCGCCGTCTGGCTGTGGTTCGTCGTCGTCGCGGCGATCGATTTGAAGCGGCTGTTCAATTCGGCTGGCGACCTGCGGTGGCTGCCGGCGGCTGGCCTCGCCGCGATGGTTGCGATGCTCACGGCCGGCCTGTTCGAGTACAACTTCGGCGACTCCGAGTTCCTGATGGTGTTCCTCTTCCTGATCACGTTGCCGTTCGCGGCGATCCGGACGGCCACCGCCTCGTGACCGCCTTTGCCGCCATCGCCCCGGATCGGGCGCGAGACCTGATCAACCGGTTTGCGCGGCTGAACGTGTGTGTCGTCGGCGACGTGATGCTCGATCGGTTCGTCGTCGGACGGGTGACCAGGATCTCCCCGGAGGCACCAGTTCCCGTCGTCCGGTTCGAGCGCGAGTACTCGCGCCTCGGAGGCGCCGGGAACGTCGCACAGAACCTGCGGGCGCTGGGCGCGAACGTCTCACTCATCGGCGTGGTCGGCCGCGACGCGGCGTCGGCCATGCTGCGCAGCTGCTCGGCGAGCGCGGCATACCGGCCGATTCCCTCGTCGCCGACGGTGCACGGCCGACGGTCGAGAAGGTGCGCGATCGTCACCGACCGCAATCAGCAGGTGGCGCGAATCGATTACGAGCGCGACTCGGATGTCGACGACGACGCCGAGAACCAGCTGGTCGAGCGGATCAACGCCGCCGCGCCAGACGCCAACGCGCTGCTCGTGTCGGACTACTTGAAGGGGACGATCACGCTGAGGGTCGTCGAGGCACTTCTCCGATTCAAGTCCCCGACGGTGCCGCTCGTGGTGGACCCGAAGATCCCTCATCTCGACTGCTACGCCGGCGCAGCGCTCGTGACGCCGAATCACCACGAGGCCGAAACGGCCACCCACCGGCGAATACGCACCGACGAAGATGCGCAGGCCGCGGCGCTCGATTTTCGCCGACGAGCCCGCTGCGATGCCGCGCTGCTGACCCGCGGAGAGCACGGCATGTGGTTGTCGAGCCAGGAGGTCGAAGGCGGTATTCCGGCAATGGCGCGCGAGGTCTCGGACGTCACCGGCGCTGGCGACACCGTGGTCGCGACCGTCGCCCTGGCGCTGGCCGCCGGCGCGACGCTCGCCGAGGCGGCGATGCTGGCCAATTACGCCGCTGGTGTCGTGGTCGCCAAGTTCGGACCGGCGACCGTCTCGCCCGACGAGTTGCTGTCGGCGACCGTGTCAACCCCGAGGGCTAGTGTCTGAAGTGTCTTCTGCCCGTGAACACCATCGCAAGGTCGTGATCGTCGGCGGCGGCGATAACCTCGGCGTCGCGGACTGAACCGCCCGGCTGAATGACCGCGGTGGCGCCGGCGGCGGCGACGGCATCGAGGCCGTCGCGGAACGGGAAGAACGCATCCGAGGCGGCCACCGATCCGGCGAGCGAGCGCTCCGCGGCGCCGGCTTTCATGATGGCGACGTTCACGGCGTCGACGCGGCTCATCTGGCCCGCCCCAATCGCGAGCGTCCGGCGCGCATCGGTAAAGATCACCGTATTCGATTTCACGTGCGCGCAGACGCGCCACGCGAAGCGGAGGGCCTCCCATTCGTCGGCGGCGGGCATCCGGCGCGTCACGACCTTGATGCCTTCGAAGCTCGATGCCTCGCTCCAGGGCTGGCGGGCTTCGATCACGCGGTCCGGGAACTGGACCAGCAGCGCTCCCAGCACCGAGCGGAGGTCGACGCCGTAGATCAGCCCGGGATCGAGCGCGGCGATCACAACGCGCATGTTTGGTTTCTTCTGGAGCACCTCCCGGGCGTCGAGCTCGAGGCCCGGAGCGATCACCGCCTCGATAAAGGTCGACGCGATCGCCTCGGCAGCGGCCCGATCGATCGGCCGGTTGATGGCGACGATGCCTCCGTACGCGGCGAGACTGTCGGCCTCACGCGCTCTCACGTACGCATCGGCGGCCGACGTGCCGGTCGCGACGCCGCACGGGTTCGTGTGTTTGATGACAGCGGCCGCCGGCTCGGAGAATTCGAGGACGATTCGCGCGGCGGCATCCAGGTCCAGGAGGTTGGTGTAGGACAGCTCCTTGCCTTGCAGGATGCTGGCCGCGCCGAGACCTGCGGATTGAGATCGTTCGACGTACCAGGCGGCGGGCTGATGCGGATTCTCGCCGTAGCGGAGATCGCGGATCTTCTCGAACGACAGCGTCAACCGGTTCCCCAACGGCTGGTACGGAGTCCGCGCGAAGCTGTCGCCGGCCAGGGTGATACCCGCCAGCGTGTTGGCGATCGCCGTGTCGTACGCCCCGGTGTGCTCGAAGGCCTTGCGCATCAGCTCGTACCGGAACGCGAGCGTCGGCCCCGCGTCGATCTGCTCGAGAACCCGCGGGTAGTCGCGCGGATCGATCACGACGAGCACGCCAGTGAAGTTCTTGGCAGCGGCACGCACCATGCTCGGTCCGCCGATGTCGATCTGCTCCACGAGGTCTTCGAAGGAAACCTCGCGGCGGGCAGCCGTCCGTTCAAACGGGTAGAGGTTGACGACGACGACGTCGATCGGCGAGATGCCGAGGGCACGCGCGGCGGCGAGATCATCCGGGTGATCGCGGCGGGCGAGGATGCCGCCGTGAACGGCCGGGTGAAGCGTTTTCACGCGGCCATCCATCATCTCGGGGAAACCGGTGATGTCGGACACGTTCGTGACGGCGAGGCCCGCGTCGCTCAGGGCGCGCGCCGTGCCGCCGGTGGACACGAGCTCGAAGCCGCGCGCGGCCAGGCCGCGACCGAGATCGACGATGCCAGTCTTGTCGGAAACGCTTAGCAGGGCTCTTGGCATAAGACGGAAAGTCCAGTATTATCAACGGGACGCCGGGCGGGCCTGGCGCCGGAAGGGAAAGGCCGCAGCAATGCGGCCTTTTTTTTCGCCCGGTCAGCGCGCGACAGCGCGCCGCGAGGGAGCGGCGCGGGGCAAAGGGGCCCCCGCCAGCGACCGAGCCGGGGTGCGGGGCAGAGCCCCGCATGAACAAAGACGCAATAAAGCGTCACAGCACGTAGGAAGAAGAACGATGCGCATCACAGGCAAGGTCAAGTGGTTCAACAACGCCAAGGGGTACGGTTTCATCGAGCGTGACGGAGGCAGCGATGTCTTCGTGCACTACTCGGCCATTCAGGGCGATGGTTTCCGCTCGCTCGAGGAAGGTCAAGCAGTGGAGTTCGAGATCGTTGACGGCCCCAAGGGCCCGCAGGCCGGCAACGTCACCAAAATCTAAGAACCCGTCAGGGCCGAGGGCTGAGGGCAAACGGCTCTCAGCCCTTCGCCCTTCGCCCTCCGCCCTTAGCCCTTCTCAGCTTCTCTCCCTTCATCGCCCGCGCCGTAAAGTTCACCTTTCCGTCCTTCACAGCCACGCGAAACGCGACTTCAGGAGTGCCGCCGCTCTTCAGCTTCGTGACCTGCGTCTTCACCAGTTCGGCGAACTTGTGGAACGGCACGGCCTCTTCGCCGACCGTCCGCCGCGCCTCGACCAGCGAGTCGTAGAGGTCGTGGAGCTTGTCCATCTCGCGCAGCGGGTCGCTGAACGAGGCGACGTGCATGATCTTGTCGCTGCCCCGCTCCCGTGGTTCCGGCGACTTCTTCGCCGGGAAGGGCCCCGAGCGCCCTTCCTCGCGCGCACGCAGGCCGCGGTCCCAGAGGTCGATGAACGTCGCGTAGCGCGACTGCAGCGTGTGGAACCGGAACCGGTCGCCGGTGTTCTGGATGTAGGCGCGGTCCATCTGCTTGACGATCGCCTCGACCCGGCTGCGGGTCTCCCACGGCGGCTTCGGGAGGCGGCCGGCGAAGAACATGTTGTACTCGGCCTCGAGCTGCTTGAGGCCGGCTTCGAGGCGTTGGAGTTCGCGTTCGGTTTCGCTGATCGGCGGCACGATTCAGGTCTCAGCGATGCAGGAGGAACCAGACAAGCGGCAGCCAGAGCTCACGCGCGTAGGGGATCGGCCGGTCGTCGATCAGGACCTCGGTCGCGTCCGACCGCCCCACCAGCTCGAACAGGTCTTTCAGGCGTGCCGCATCGGACGAGAAGAAACGGGCGCGATAGCGGTGCGAGGCGCCCGACCCGACCTCGCGGAATTCGGCAGACGCCCGCGCCAGCTCCAGCGCACGATCGAACTGCGGGATGTCGAGCCTGGGAAACGCGAGCGTGATCGAGAACGGCCGCGGCGTCGGTCCGAACAGCGCCTCCTGCAGATCGGGATCGAGCGCGATCAGCTCTTCCTCGGTCGGCTGCTCCGGCAGATCGGCGTAGGGCCAGAAGCGCTCGAGCGGTCGGTACTTCGGAGTATCCGCGGGCATCTCGCTGACTGTTCTACAGCGGGGAACGGATAGCATACCATCTTGCCGTGTCCGACCTCCGCGCCATCCCGTCGATCGAGCAGCTGCGCCAGCGGCCGGCGATGCGCGCGCTCGAAGCACAGTACGGCGCCGCGGCCGCCGTCGACGCCCTGCGCGCCGGGACCGACGCGATTCGGCAGGCCCTCGCGGCCGGCGGCCAGCCGATCGACGCGCAGGTGGTGACCAGCCGCATCGAGGCGGCTGCCGCGGACCATCTCCAGCGCGTGTTCCGGTCGTCGCTTCGACGCGTGATCAACGCCACCGGCGTCGTGCTGCATACCAACCTCGGGCGCGCGCCGCTCGCCGCCGCCGCGATCGAACGGGTCGGCGAAGTGGCCTCCGGCTACTCGTCGCTCGAATACGACCTGGCCGCCGGGAGCCGGGGCCGCCGCGACGTGCATGCCGAAGGGCTGCTCTGCCGCCTGACCGGCGCAGAGGCCGCCGTCGTGGTCAACAACAACGCGGCGGCGACACTGATCATCCTCGCCGCCCTGGCCGACGGCCGCGAAGTGGTCGTCTCCCGCGGCGAACTGGTCGAGATCGGCGGCGGGTTCCGGGTGCCGGACGTCATGGCACAGTCGGGCGCCGTGTTGCGGGAAGTGGGCACGACGAACAAGACGAGGCTGAACGATTACGGCGCCGCGATCGGCGATCGAACGGCACTGATCCTGCGCGTGCATCCCTCGAATTTCCGCATCGAGGGCTTCACCGAGCGTCCCGCGCTCGACGACCTCGTCAAGCTTGGCGCGCGGCTGAACGTCCCGGTGGTCGAGGATCTCGGCAGCGGGCATCTCGGCACGATCGCGGATCATCCCCTCGACGCGGCGGAGCCGTCGGTCCGAGCGAGCGTCGCGGCTGGCGTTGCGATCTGCTGTTTCAGCGGCGACAAGTTGCTGGGTGGTCCACAGGCGGGCATCGTCGTTGGACGCAAGGCGCTCGTCGACGTGATCCGCCGTCATCCGCTGATGCGTGCCGTCCGCGTCGACAAGCTCACCTACGCCGCGCTCGAGGCGACCCTTGCGGAGTACGCGGCCGGCCGCGGCAGCTCCACGATCCCGGTTCAACAGATGTTGACGATGAGCACCGCGGCAATGCGGACCCGGGCGGACGCGCTGGCCGCCGCGATCAACCGGGCGGCCGGTTGGAAGGCCGACGTCGTGAAAGGAATGTCCGCGGTTGGCGGCGGCAGCGCGCCAGGAGTCGAACTCCCGACCTGGCTGGTTTCGGTCGTGAAAGACAGCCTCTCCGCGGCTGCGCTCGAAGAAAAGCTGCGCGCCGGGTCAGTCCCCGTCATTGCCCGCATCGACCAGGACCGCGTCGTCCTCGATCTGCGGACGGTTCGCGAAACGGACGATGCGATCCTTGCCGAGTCCTGCAGCGGCTTTACGTGAGTCACCGTGGTGCCGATGCAACCACGAAGAGATTCGAAGAGCGCGGAGCACACTCGCGAGAGCCTTCCGCGATAAGCCTCGGCACTGCGTCGCTGCGCACCGTACGAGTCACTCGACGTCGCGTTGCGAGCTGCTTCGAGAGCGTGTCGAGGCGTTCGAGGTTGCGTTGAAACGCTTTAGAAGATCGTCGCGATCGAATCGCGGGCGAGTTCGAGGATGCGGGTCGGCAGGATGCCGAGGTAGAACACGAGGATCGCGGAGACGATCAGCGCCGCCCCAGCGATCCGGGGCACGGCCGGAAAGCGCGCCGGGTTGTCGGACGGCGTCATGTACATCATGACGACGAGACGCAGGTAGAAGAACACGGACACGACGCTCGTCAGGACGCCGATCACCGCGAGCCAGTAATAGCCGGCGTTCACCGCGGCGTTGAAGACATACCACTTCGCGATGAAGCCGCCGAACGGCGGGAACCCGCCCAGCGAGAGCAGGAAAATGGTCATCAGCACGGCAAGGCCCGGGTGCGTCGACCAGAGCCCCGCGTAATCCGCGACGCGGTCGTTCGGACGTTCGGCGTCCTCCAGGACCGCAACCACGCCGAACGCGCCGATGTTGGTGACGGCGTAGGTCAGGAGGTAGAAGAGGACCGCGCTCTTGCCGATGTCGTTCGCCGACACGATGGCGACGAGCAGATAGCCGCCATGCGCGATGCTCGAGTAGGCCAGCATCCGCTTGACGCTCGTCTGCGCCACTCCCACCACCGTCCCCATGATCATCGTCGCCGCGGCAATCCCCCAGACGAGCATGCTCCACTCGTCGCGGAGCGGCTCGAAGGCGGAGAGGAAGACGCGGACGAAGGCGGCGAACGCCGCTGCCTTGACGCCGGTCGACATGAACGCAGTGACCGCCGTCGGCGCGCCCTCGTAGGCATCCGGCGTCCACATGTGGAACGGAACGGCCGATACCTTGAAGGCAAAGCCGACGAGCAGCAGGCCGACCGCCGCCAGTTGCATGAGCGTCGGCGTCATCGCCCGGGCCGCGATCAGCTTGCCGATGTCGTCGAGCCGCGTGGTCCCGGCGATACCGTAGGTGAACGCGATGCCATACAGGAAGAACGCGCTCGAGAACGCGCCGAGCAGGAAGTACTTGAAGGCGGCCTCAGCCGAGGCGGCCGAATCGCGCCGGAGCCCGGTCAGGACGTAGACCGCGAGCGACAGAATCTCGAGCGCGAGGAAAATCAGCAGGAGATCCGCGGCCGTCGCCATCAGCATCATCCCCGCCGAGGCGAAGAGCATCAGCGCGTAGTATTCGCCTCTCGGCAGACGCTCGCGATCGAGTGTCGGCCCCGAGATCGCCAGCGACAACACGCCGACCACGACCAGCACACCAGTGGTGAACAGGCCGAAGTTGTCGGCGACGACGAGACCGAAGCTGGCCTGATGACGGTTCCACAGCAGTCCCACCGACAGCGCCGCACCGATGAACCCGATGACGCCGAGCGGACCGATTGGCATCCGCTCGCCGCGCGCGCGGAAGGCCTCCGCGGCCATCGCCGCCAGCGCGGCGGCGGTCACGCACGCCATCGGCACGATCGCGCTGAGGCCGCTCACATCATGTTTTATCTCGCGGGGCCCCACACGCTCCCGCGGCTCGCACGTAGTGCTCGCGCATATCAGACGAGCGTCATCGCACTGCCCGAATCTCGGCGGGCGCCTCGGCGCGGACGTGATCGAGCATCCGTTCGACCGACGGCGCCATCGGCCTCAGGAACAGGTTCGGCAGCACGCCCATCAAGACAGCGAGAACGATGATCGGCAGGAGCTGGGCCCACTCGCGTGGCCGCAGGTCGGGAAGGGCGGCGTTCTTGTCGTTCGTCACCGGACCGTAGTTGACGCGCTGGAACATCCAGAGCATGTAGGTGGCCGACAGCACCACGCCGGTCGCGGCAACCGCCGCAAAGCGCGGGTCCCAGGCGAACACGCCGAGCAGGATCAGGAACTCCCCGACGAAGCCATTCAAGCCGGGCAAACCAATCGAGGACAGGGTCACGATCAGGAACGCGGCGACCAGCCGGGGCATGACCTTCTTGAGGCCTCCGTACTCGCTGATCAGGCGCGTGTGCCGGCGGTCCGAGAGCATCCCGACGATGAGGAAGAGGCCGCCGGTGCTGATGCCGTGATTGAGCATCTGGTACACCGCACCCTGAACACCCTGCGTGTTCATCGCGGCGATCCCGAGCACGACGAAGCCGAGATGGCTCACGCTCGAGTAGGCGACGAGCTTCTTCATGTCCGGCTGCACCATCGCCACCAGCGCCCCGTAGACGATGCCGACGACCGCCAAGGTGGCGAGGTACGGCGCGAAATAGGCGGCGGCGACTGGAAACAGCGGAAACGCAAACCGCACCAGCCCGTAGGTGCCCATCTTCAGCAGGACGCCCGCGAGGATCACCGAACCGGCCGTGGGCGCCTCGACGTGCGCATCAGGCAGCCAGGTGTGGAACGGGAACAGGGGCACCTTGATGGCGAACGCCAGCGCGAATGCGAGGAAGAACCAGAATTGCAGGTTCGCCGGTACCGTCAGCTCGTACAGCCGCACGAGATCGAACGTGTAGCCCCCGGGCGTCGTGCTGTGCACGTAAGCGACGCCGAGAATCGCGAGCAGCATCAGCACGCTGCCGGCCATCGTGTAGAGAATGAACTTCACCGCGGCGTAGATGCGGCGTTCGTATCCCCAGATCCCGATGAGGAAGTACATCGGGATGAGCATCGCGTCCCAGAAGACATAGAAGAGGAAGAGATCGATCGAGACGAACACGCCGAGCATGGCGCTCTCGAGCAGCAGCACCATCATGCAGAACGCGCGCGTCTTCCAGTGCACCGACTCCCACGCGCTCAGGAGCGCGATCGGCGTCAGGAAGCCGGTCAGGACGATCAGCCAGAGGCTGATGCCGTCCACGCCGACCGCATAGCTGATGCCGAAGGCGGGAATCCAGGCATACCGCTCGACGAACTGAAATTCCGCCGACGCCGGGTTGAACTGCCACGCCAGCAGGAGCGTCTCCGCAAAGACCAGGAGCGACGTGACCAGCGCCGTGTTTCTGATGAGCGCTTCGTTTCGTTCATCCCGGACGAGCAGCAGGACGAGCGCTCCGATCGCCGGCAGGGCCACAATGGACGTCAGGATCGGAAAGGTCATCCTCTGAGTTCGTCCTCTGCTTCCTCTGCGTCCTCGTCGTAATCTCAGCTCCACAAGTAATACCCAAGGATGCAGACAACACCGACGAACACCGAGGCCGCGTAGGCGCGCACCGAACCGGTCTGGAGGCGGCGCAGCAGCTCGCCCATGCCGCCCACGGTCTCGGCGACGCCGTTCACCGCGCCGTCGATCACGCGGGCGTCAAGGCGCTTCCAGAGTCCTTCCTCCGAAACGATGCGAACGGGCTGCACGATCCCGGCGTCGTAAATCTCGTCGACGTAGTACTTGTTGCTGAGAAGGCGGTGGAGGCCCGCAAAGCGGCGGGCCATCTCGTCGGCGGCGTTGCGGTTTCGGAGGAAGAAAAAAACCGCCAGGCCGATGCCGGCCGCGGCAACCAGCGTCGACACGCCCATCAGGCCAAGCTCGAGCCCCTCGTGCGCCCTCCCCCGCCGCCTCGCCTGCCTCGAAGCTCGGCGCGAGAAACTGTTCGAGCCGGTTGGAGCCGCCGAGCGCGTGCGGCAGGCCGATGTAGCCGGCCGCAATCGAGCCCACCGCAAGGACGACCAGCGCGAAAGCCATCGCGGGAGGGGCGTCGTGCAGATGGCCAGCGGTGCCGGGTGCCGGGTCCGCTGGGTGCCGGGTGCGGGTGCCGGGTGCGGCGGTGCGGGGTGCCGGGTGCGACGTGCGGGGTGCCGTGGAATGCCAGAAACACCAGGCGGAACATGTAGGTCGCGGTCAGCAGCGACGTGAGGATCCCGACGACCCACAACAGCTGATGGCCGTTCGCAAACGTCCGGAACAGGATCTCGTCCTTGCTGAAAAAACCGGCCAACCCCGGCACGCCGGCGATCGCGAGCGCCCCGATCAGAAACGTCCAGTAGGTGATCGGCAGGTGCGCCTTGAGGCCGCCCATCCGCCTGAGATCCTGCTCGCCGCCGAGCGCATGGATGACGGCGCCCGATCCCAGGAACAGCAGCGCCTTGAAGAACGCGTGGGTGTAGAGATGGAAGATGCCCGCGCCGAACGCGCCGACGCCCATCGCCAGGAACATGTAGCCGAGCTGGGAGACCGTCGAATACGCGAGCACGCGCTTGATGTCGTTCTGCACCAGCCCGATGGTCCCGGCCATGAGCGCCGTCGCCGCGCCGACCGACCGCGACGATCGCCAGCGTGTCTGGCGCGTGCGCGAACAGGACCGCGTTCCGCCCGATCATGTAGACGCCCGCCGTCACCATCGTCGCGGCATGGATCAGCGCCGAGACGGGCGTCGGGCCCTTCCATCGCGTCCGGCAGCCAGACGTAGAGCGGAATCTGCGCCGACTTGCCGGTGGCGCCGACGAACAGCAGCAGCGTGATGAGCGACAGCCTGCCAAACGTCTCTTCGGGCGCGTACGCCGGCCACCAATTCAGCGACACTGCGGAAATCGATGGTGCCGAACGCCGTCCAGAGCAGCAGGACGCCGAGCACGAACCCGAAGTCGCCGATCCGGTTGACGATGAACGCTTTCTTGCCGGCATCCGCGGCCGACTTCTTCTGGAACCAGAAGCCGATCAGCAGGTACGAACACAGGCCGACGCCCTCCCATCCGACGAACATCACGAGGAAGTTCGATCCGAGGACGAGCAGCAGCATGAAGGCGGCGAACAGGTTGAGGTACGAGAAGTAGCGCGCGTACTCGGGCGGCGTCTCCTCGTGCATGTAGGCGGTCGAGTAGATGTGGATCAGCGACCCGATCCCGGTCACCACCAGGATCATCATCGCCGACAGCGGATCGAGCAGCAGCGAGAAGTCGGCCCGGAAGGCGCCCGACGCGATCCAGGAGTAGACGCGCTCCTCGATCACGCGTGACTCCGGCGGCAGCGCGAGCAGCCGGAACACGGCGAGCACGGCGAACACGAACGAGCCGATCATCGCCGCGCAGGCCACGCCGCCCGACACGGCTCTGGACAGCCGGCGGCCAACGGCGGCGTTGCCAGAAAGCCGAGGAACGGCAGCAGCGCGATCAGCAGCAGCACGACAGCGCCCTCACCACTTCAGCATCCGGAACATGTCGGGGTTCAGCGACTCGCGGTGCCGGAACAGCGCGATCACGATCGCCAGCCCGACGGCGGCCTCGGCCGCCGCGACGGTCATCACGAAGAAGACGATGATCTGGCCGTCGGCGCTGCCGAGGACGCGGCCGAACGCCACGAACGACAGGTTGACGGCATTCAGCATGATCTCGATCGAGAGCAGGATCGTGATGAGATTCCGGCGCACGAACACGCCGGCGGTCCCGATGGCGAACAGGACGGCCGACAGCACGAGATAGTGATCGAGCGTCGCCATCAGGCGCCTTCGCCGCTCTCGCGCCGCGCCAGCACGACCGCGCCGACGAGCGCGACCAGAATCAGGACCGACGTCACCTCGAACGGGAAGGCGTAGTCGGTGAACAACAACCGGCCAATCGCCGCGACCGACGAAACCGCCTCGTCCGGGAAGGCGACGGCGGATCGCCGGCTCGACAGCAGGACCCAGATCAGCTCGCACGACCAGCGCAAGTCGCGAGCAGCGCGCCGAGGGCCCTCACGCGACCGGACGAGGGGAGCCGGACGCCGCGCTCGAGGTCTTCTTCGGTGTCCTCGTGCGGCGCGTTCAGCAGCATGACGACGAACAGGAAGAGGACCATGATCGCGCCGGCATACACGATGATCTGAATCATCGCCACGAAGGGCGCCTCGAGCAGCACGTACAGCCCGGAGAGCGCGCCGAACGACGCGATCAGGAAGAGCACGCTGTAAATCGGGTTCCGCTGCGCGATCACCAGCAGCGACGCGACGACCGCGACACCCGCGAACAGGTAGAAGAGAACCATCAGAGCCCGAAATACAGGACGGCGGCGGCCGTCACGATCAGGTTGACGGTGGCCACCGGCAGCAGCACTTTCCAGCCGAACGCCATCAGCTGGTCGTACCGATACCGCGGCAGGGTCCAGCGCATCCAGACGTAGAAGAAGAGGATGCGCCGCGACCTTCAGCAGGAACCAGATCCACCCGAGCGACTCGGGCAGGAACGGTCCGTGCCAGCCGCCGAGAAACAGATCGGTCGCCACCGCCGAGACCGTGACCATGTTGATGTACTCCGCGAGGAAAAACATCGCGAAGCTCATGCTGCTGTACTCGGTGTGATACCCGGCGACGAGCTCCTGTTCCGCCTCCGGAAAGTCGAACGGCGCCCGATTCGTCTCGGCAATGCCCGCGGTCATGAAAATCAGGAACGCGACCGGCTGCATGAACACATACCAGCGCGGGATGAACCCGAGCCACGTGCCGGCCTGGCGATTGACGATGTCGGTGAGCGACAGCGAATTGGCGACGACCAGCACACTCGCGAGCGCCAGCCCATACGACAGCTCGTAGCTGATCATCTGCGCCGACGAGCGGAGCCCGCCGAGCAGCGAGTACTTGCTGTTCGAGCTCCATCCGGCGAGCACGATGCCGTAGACGCTCATCGACGCGATCGCGAAGATCACGAGGACCGCGACGTTGACGTCGGCGACCTGCAGCGGAATCGGCTCGTCGAGCAGCCCGAAGAACGTCGTCTCGGCGCCGAACGGCACGACCGCGAACGCCGAGAAGGCCGCCGTCGCGGAAATGATCGGCGCGAGGGCAAAGAGCCACTTGTCGGCGGCGGCCGGCCGCAGCTCTTCCTTGAACATCAGCTTGATGACGTCGGCCAGCGGCTGGAGCACACCCCACGGCCCGACCAGGTACGGTCCGAGCCGCTGCTGCAGAAACGCCGCGACCTTGCGCTCGACGAGCACCATGCCCGCGGCCGAGCTCAGCAGCATGACGAAGACGAACAGCGTGAGCCCGATCTGGACGGCGAGCAGTGGCGTCAATGCGCCCCCACCATCTGCCGGGCCCGCCACTCGGCGGGCAGCGTGCAGCGGCCTTCGCGGATGTGCGCTTCGTACTCGTGCCGGAAGTGCTTCAGCGTCGTCAGGACCGGCGTGACCGCCGCGTCGCCGAACGCGCACAGCGTCTTGCCGCCGATGTTGCCCGAGATGCTCGACAGCAGGTCGAGGTCGCGCAGCTGTCCTTCGCCGCGCTCGATCTTCCGGAGGATCTTGTGCAGCCAGTCGGTCCCTTCGCGGCACGGCGTGCACTTCCCGCACGACTCGTGGCGGTAGAAGTGCAGCAGGTTCTCGGCGAGCCAGACCATGCAGGTCGTGTCGTCGAGCACGATGATGCCGGCCGATCCGAGGAGCGAGCCCGCCTTCTGCACGCCGTCGAAGCTCGCCTGGGTGTCGAGCTGGTCCGGCAGCAGGATCGGCACCGACGAGCCGCCGGGAATCACCGCCTTCAGCGTGCGGCCCGGCCGGACGCCGCCCGCGTGCCCCTCGATCAGCTCGCGGAGCGTGATGTTCATCGACGCCTCGTAAACGCCCGGCCGCCGCACGTGGCCGCTGACGCAGTACAGCTTGGGGCCGCCGTTCTTCTCCGGCCCGAGCGACGGCGAACCATTCGGCGCCGTTCCGCACGATCAGCGGGACGTTGGCGAGCGTCTCGACGTTGTTCACCGCCGTCGGGCAGTTGTAGAGGCCGACGACCGCGGGAAACGGCGGCTTGTTGCGCGGCTGCGCGCGCTTGCCCTCGAGCGACTCGAGCAGCGCGGTCTCCTCGCCGGCCTCGTACGCGCCCGCGCCGCGATGCACGAACACGTCGCAGCCGAAACCGGAGCCGAGGACGTTCCGGCCGAGGAACCCGGCGGCATAGGCTTCGTCGATGGCGCGCTCGAGCACCTGCTGCACGTGGAAGAACTCGCCGCGAATGTAGATGTAGGCGACCTTCGCGCCGATGGCGTAGCAGGCAATCGCGCACCCTTCGATCAGGAGGTGCGGGTTGCGCTCCATCAGCAGGTGATCCTTGAACGTGCCCGGCTCGCTCTCGTCGGCATTGCACGCGATGTACTTCGGGTTCGGCGACTTCTTGTCGACGAACTGCCACTTCATGCCGGTCGGGAAGCCGGCGCCGCCGCGCCCGCGCAGCCCCGACGCCTTGACCACCTCGATCACCTGGTCGGGCGTCATCGTGAGCGCCTTCTTCAGGCCCTCGTAGCCCTCGTGCTTCAGATAGAAGTCGAGCGTGAACGAGTTCGGCTCGCGGACGTATTTGGTCAGCAGCGGTTCCATCGGTAACCATGCGTTAGGCCGGCCATAACCCGGCGGACCTACGAGGTCCGCTACACCTTCTCCACGACATGATGACACCCGGTCAACGCCGCCTCGCCGCGCGTCCGGAGATCGTCGAGCAGCCTCGGCACGTCCTCCGGCTTGAGGCACTCCTGCCAGGCGTCGTTGACGAGCACCACCGGCGCCCGATCGCAGGCGCCGAGGCACTCGACCTCCAACAGCGTGAAGGTGCGCGTCGGATCGGTTTCGCCCGGCTTGATGTTCAGCGCCGCGCAGATCTCCTCGGTGACGCGCCCGGCGCCGTTCACCGCGCACGACAGCGTCCGGCACACGTTCAGCACGAAACGGCCGACCGGTTTCGTGTAGAACATCGTGTAGTACGACACGACGTCCTCGACGTCGGCGGCGGTGATTCCGAGCAGGCCGGCGACGTAGCGCATCGCGTTGGCGGTGACGTAACCCTGCTGGTACTGGACCAGGTACAGCGCCGGCAACACCGCCGAGCGGCGCCGGTCCGACGGATAGCGCAGCACGATCTGATCGAAGCGCGCGCGGTTCTCGGCGGTGTACTCGAACGGCGGGCCCGGATCGGCCAGCGTCCGCGCCGACTTGTGGAACGCGGCGCCGTAGGACATCTTCGGATGGAAGCTCACCGGTCCACGTCTCCCATGACGACGTCAATCGAGCCGATCACCGCGATGACGTCCGCAATCAGCCCGCCGACGATCATCTTCTCGAGCGCCTGGCACGCGAGCAGCGACGGCGCGCGCGACTTGACGCGCCAGGGCCGATTCGTGCCGTCGGCGACCACGTAGAAGCCATGCTCGCCGCGCGGCCCTTCGACCGGCACATACGCCTCGCCCGCCGGCACGGTGAAGCCCTGCGAGTAGACGAGGAAGTGCTGGATGAGCGCCTCCATCTCGGTGTAGACGCGATCCTTCGGCGGCGGCGTGATCCGCGGGTCGTCGATCGCGTACGCGCCGGTCGGTGAAATCCGCTCCAGGCGCCTGCCAGCAGATCTTGACGCTCTCACGCATCTCGGCGACGCGGACCTGGTAGCGCGCGTAGACGTCGCCGTCGGTGCGCGTCGGCACGGCGAAGTCGAACGTGTCGTAGCCGAGGTACGGGAAGGCCCTCCGGACGTCGTAAGCGATGCCCGACGCGCGCGCGATCGGCCCGACCAGGCCATAGGCGAGCGCGTCTTCCGCGGAAATGCGGCCGACGCCACGCGTCCGCTTCAGGTAGATCTCATTCTTCGTCAGCAGATCCTCGTACTCGTCGAGCTTCTGCGGAAAGCGATCGAGGAACGCCTTCACCGCTTCGTGGAAGCCGCGCGGCAGATCCTCGCGCAGACCGCCGACCCGCATGTAGCTCGGGAACATCCGGAAGCCGGCGATCATCTCGTTGATGTTGAGCAGCAGCTCCCGCTCGCGGAAGCAGTACAGCATCACCGAGACGGCGCCCACTTCCATCCCGTGCGTGCCCAGCCAGACGAGATGGCTGTTGATGCGCTGCAGCTC
The DNA here is from genome assembly GCA_963720005.1 of uncultured Acidobacteriota bacterium. Classification (GTDB taxonomy): domain Bacteria; phylum Acidobacteriota; class Vicinamibacteria; order Vicinamibacterales; family CAVVIG01; genus CAVREM01. Next base: position 45,923 of record CAVREM010000066.1, read on the forward strand.
GGCGATCAGCAGCCGGATGCGCTGCACCCGCTCGGGCACCTCGATGCCGAGCAGCTTCTCGACCGACAGGCAGAACGCCATGCTGTTGGACTGCGCGCTCAGGTAGTCCATCCGCTCGACGAGCGGGATCACCTGCTGCCACTTCTTCTGCTCGGCGGTCTTCTCGATGCCGGTATGCAGATATCCGATCGTCGGCGACGCCGACAGGACCGTCTCGCCATCGAGCTCCAGCACCAGCCGCAGCACGCCGTGCGTGCTGGGGTGCTGGGGCCCCATGTTGACGGTCATCGTTTCGGTGCGCAGGTCCGGCATCTGATCACTGTCCGCAGAATGCGTCTTCCACCAGCTCGCACATCACGTGCAACAGCGTGCGATGGACCTCCTGGACACGAGCCGTCGACGCGGACGGCACGTTGACGTGGATCTCGGCGGCACGGCCCACCTCGCCGCCGTCGCGGCCGGTCAGCGCGATCGTCCGAAGGCCGAGACGCCGCGCCGCGGCGAGCGCCGTGACCACGTTGGCCGACCCGCCGCTGGTGCTGATCGCGAGCACCGCGTCGCCGGCCTTGCCGAGCGCCTCGATCTGCCGCGCGAACACCCGATCGAACGCGTAGTCGTTGGCGACGCTGGTCAGGACGCTGGTATCGGTCGTCAGGGCGATGGCGGCCAGCGCGGCGCGCTCGCGCTGAAAGCGGCCGACCAGCTCGGCGGCCACGTGCTGCGCGTCGGCGGCGCTGCCGCCATTGCCGAAGACGAGCAGCTTGCCGCCACCGTTGAGCGCCGCGACCATCGCCGCCGCGGCCGAGACGATCGGCTGAACCTCGCCCCGCCGAACCCGCTCGTGCAGCGCGATCGTCTCGCCGAGCACCGCATCGAGGCGCTCAGTGTCGCGCAAGACGATCCCTTGCGATGTTCGCGCGGAATTCCTCTTCGCTGACCTGCGTCGGCTCGGTCGTCCGCGGCTTCATCGAAATCTGGACCGGGTAGTCCTTGCGCAGCGGATACCCCTGCCAGTCCTCGGGCATCAGCAGCCGCCGCGGATCGGGATGGCCGTCGAACTCGATGCCGAACAGATCCCAGACTTCCCGCTCGAGCCAGTTGGCGCCAGGCCAGAGTCCGCTGGCGGTCGCGATCCGCGCCTGATCGGCATGGAGGCGTACTTTGAGGCGCACCCGGCGCCGATGCTCCAGCGACACCAGCATGTAGACGAGCTCGAAGCGCGGCTCGCGCGGCCAGAAATCGGCGGCGGTCAGCTCGGCGAGGACACGTAACCGCAGATCCGCGCGGTCGCGGAGCGCGCGCAGCACCTCGAGCGCATGCTCGCGCGAGACGTAGAAGGTCTCCTGCAAATCGATCGTGGGCGCCGGCTTCGAGGCCGGCGCCGGGAAAAGCCTCCTGCAGCAGGGTGACGAGCGCGGTCGCGTCGGCGGTGCCCATGGCGATGGCTACGCGAGCTTCTGCTGCGCGATCTTCCGCTGCAGCTGCACGATGCCGTAGATGAGCGACTCCGGGACGCGGCGGGCAGCCGGGGACGTAGACGTCGACCGGCACGACCTGGTCGACGCCCTGAACGAGCGCGTAGTTGTCGAAGACGCCGCCGATCGACGCGCACGCGCCCATCGAGATCACCCACTTCGGCTCGGGCATCTGGTCGTAGATCCGCCGCAGCGCCGGCGCCATCTTTCGCGACAGCCGGCCCGCGACGATCATCAGGTCGGACTGCCGCGGGCTGCCGCGGAACACCTCGGCGCCGAACCGCGCGATGTCGTAGCGCGAGCAGCTCATCGCCATCATCTCGATCGCGCAGCACGCGAGGCCGAACGTGACCGGCCAGATGGACGAGCGCCGCGCCCACTGCACCATCTTCTCGACCGTCGTCGTCAGGACGGGAATTTCAGATTCGAGACCCATCGACCTTTTCGTTTCCCCAGTCGAGCGCACCCTTGCGCCAGACATAGACGTAGCCGAAGAGCAGCAGCAGGATGAACAGGACGACCTGCACGAAGCCGGCCCAGCCGAGATCGCGGAGCGCCATCGCCCAGGGGTAGAGGAAGGCGACCTCGATGTCGAACAGCAGGAAGATCATCGCGACGAGGTAGAACTTCACCGACTGCCGCTCGCGCGCGTCGCCGACCGGCGGCATGCCGCATTCGTAGGGCGCGCTCTTTTCGGGCGTGGGCTTGCGGGGACCGAGGACGTTCGAAAGCAGGACGGAGACCAGCGCGAAGCCGGCGCCGAGCGCGATCATGATCAGGATGGAGAGCCAGCCCTGCATGGAGAGAGTTCGGTCGTGAGCCGCGTGGCGCTGAGCTTGTGAACAATTTCCCAAGCCCAGCATCATGCTAACGCATCGGCACCCGGCCGTCCACCACGCTCAGGCAGTCGAGGTGGCGCCGGCCGACGCGCGTTCCCACGCATACCCGGGCTCGGTCGTCAGCCGACGAATCCTCCACCGGGATGCCGACCGTGAAGTGATAAAGACTTTGAAAAGCGTGCCCGCGGAAGCCGAGCACATCGTGCACCGGATCGTCGTAGAAGCAGCCGATGCCGGTCGCGCGGGCACCCGCCGCTTCGGCCGCCAGGTAGAGCGATTGCCCGACAACGCCGCTCTCCCAGAACAGGTGGCGATAAAACGAAGGCACCGAACTCGTCGAGGCTGGCGTCGAAGCGCGCGATCATCCCCAGGCTGAAGAATCCGTCGGCGGCGATGTCCTGATCGCAGCTCACACGGCAGGCAAGACGCCGGCAGTCGCCTCGCGCCAGCAGAAACAGCGGCAGCTTGTTATCCGTGCGCTCCCAGAGGAACTCGCGCTCGGCGGCGGCCCGCAGCGCGTCGAACGCCGAGTCGTCGCGGACCAGCATGTACAAGCCCGGCTCGACACCCGTCACGCGATGGACGAAGAGCGCCAGATGGATGCGAGGCGTCCACCAGAGTGCGTCGAAGGGCACGCCGGCGTCGGGCATCGCGGCGGCGAGCATCTCGAGAAACGTTTCACGGGTCGTCGACGATTCGCCGTCGAACGCGACGGCGCTGCGACGTTGCAAGATTAAGGAACGATCAGGTCGGAGAACGCTATCACGGCGCCCGCGGCCATGCCGAGCCGAGGAACCGTCTTTTATCCGAGGCGAGGCATCAGCGTAAGTTCGCGGCGGGGGTGGGGCCCCGCCGCCAGTGGAAAAAAAGTTGGCTGTTCTCGGGACTGATCCACCACGATCGGAAGTGGTCCCTGCGAACTGCGGCAGGTGCTTGGGGGCTCAGCGATCAATCTGCCCTGATCGCGAGTGGCCTCGGCGACCTCGTCGATGAACGTCCACTGGACGTGGTCCTCGCTCAACTGGCTCGCGCGGCCGTGCCAGCGGCCGCCGGCGACGGCCACGGACAGGCGCTCGTCGAAGATGCCACGCGGCACGGCACCGCGCGCGAGGGCGAGCAGGCACCCGGGCTCCTCGCGCTCGGCATCGACGTAGTCTTCGTCCCGGTCCAGGCCAGCAAGTCGCCGCGATGCGCTGGTTCGACCACGTGGGGACCATCGCCGCGACGTATCCAGTCATCTCGGCCGCGATCGCCACCGCGGCGATGGCGTGTCCCAAGTCGTGCTGGCAATACCGGAAGGCGCGCTCGCCGTACTTCCACGCTTCGCGCCAGTGAATCGACGCCAGGATCACGAGCACGACGTCCGCGTCCTGGCAGAGCCGCTCGCCACGCCTCGCCATCGAACTCGCAGCGCAGCTCGAGCTCGTGGCGGTCGGCGGCGTAGTGATACACGGCCGGCGACGGGGCGAGGCCCTGCCCAGGGCCACACACGACATACGCCTCGGTGGGATGGAGGTTGCCGCTCGACGGGTTCACGCGCAGCGACCAGCGCGAGTCGCGGAACTGCTTCCAGGCCGACAGACCGAGCGAATGGCGCAGCAGATCGCCGACGTCGCCGGCCCGCCCCGCGGCGTCAGGCCGCGGCTGGAGCGGAAAGACGTCGGCGCCCGCGTAGCGTCGAAACGGATGCGGTTGCGACGCCCAGTCGAGATAGCCGAGCGACCGGGCGAAGCGGTTGAAGTGGTGCTTGGTCCCGTCGTGGTACCGGTGAACGCCCTCAGGCCCCTGCGCCACTCACCTCGGCCATCCTGCGATCGATCTCGTCGATCGCCTGGGCGATTTGCGCGCGCCGCCGCTCGTGGGTGGTCGCGGCGAGCTGCGCCCCGAGCTCGGTGCGCGCGAGGCGCAGCGACTCGAGCGCGCGCACCTGTTCGGGATCGCGAACGCTCGGACTGCGGCGCGTGGCGCGCTCGCGCTCGAGCTCTTCCATGCGTTCCTGGATGCGTGAATCCTGATCGATCAATCCTTCGCCGGCGTCGCCCATTAGTCCTCGCGGATTCTGGTGAATGACTTATCTGGTCAACGGATAATTGCGTACACGAGGTTATTAGATTACCCGAATCCCTGATCCCCTGGCACCGTTTCATGAAGCCGTGCGCAGCTGGTTCACCGCGTCGTTCTCGCGGCCGACGCCGCCCCAGGCGCAGGGCTGGCCCGCGATCGCCAGGGGTGAATCGACGCTGATCCTCGCGCCGACCGGCAGCGGCAAGACGCTTGCGGCGTTTCTCTGGTGCCTCGACCGGCTGATGTTCAGGGAATCGTCCGGCGCGACAGCCGCCCGGCGGTGCCGAGTCGTCTACGTCTCGCCACTGAAGGCGCTGGCCGTCGACGTCGAGCGCAACCTCCGGGCGCCGCTCGCCGGCATCGCGCGCGTCGCCACCGATCGCGGCTTCAGCTTTCCACACCGGCGGTGGCGATCCGCACCGGCGACACGCCGGCGGTCGAGCGCGCCCGATTTCAACGAGAGCCGGCCGACATCCTCATCACGACGCCCGAATCGCTCTACCTGCTGGTGACCTCCAACGCCCGCGAGGCGCTGCGCTTCGTCGACACGATCATCATCGACGAAATCCACGCGCTGGTGCCGACCAAGCGCGGCGCGCACCTGTCGCTGTCGCTCGAACGCCTCGCGGCGCGATGCGAGCAACCGCCGCAGCGGATCGGGTTGTCGGCCACCCAGCGGCCCCTCGAAGAGGTCGCGAGATTCCTGGGAGGGAGCGCAGTAACAGTCGACAGTCGTCAGTCGACACGTCGTCAGTCGGTCGTCAGTCGCGCGCGATGCACAGGTGATTGACACCGAGTTCAGCACGACACGAGCCGTGCGTTATCGTCCGGTGACCATCGTCGACGCCGGCGCGCGGAAGGCGCTGCGGCTGACGATCGAAGTGCCGGTCGAGGACATGGCCCGGCTGACGACCGCGGATGAACATCCCGAGCGGACCCGCGTCGGTCGGCGATACCCGCCCCTCAATCTGGTCGGCGATCCACCCGCGTCTGCTCGAGCTGATTCGCGCGCATCGGTCGACGTTGATCTTCGTCAACAGCCGCCGGCTCGCCGAGCGGCTGGCCGGTGCTCTCAACGAGCTCGCGGGCGAGACGCTGGTGCGGTCGCACCACGGCTCGATTGCGCGCGAGCAGCGCGTCGAAGATCGAAGACCTGCTGAAAAGCGGCGGTCTGCGCGCGCTGGTCGCCACCTCATCGCTCGAGCTGGGCATCGACATGGGCGCGATCGACCTCGTCGTCCAGATCGAAGCCCCGCCCTCGGTCGCCAGCGGCCTGCAGCGCATCGGCCGCGGCGGACACCAGATCGACGCGGTGAGTGAAGGCGTGATCTTTCCGAAGTTCCGCGGCGATCTGGTCGCCTGCGCGGCGGTCGCCAAGGCGATGCACGACGGCGCGGTCGAGGCGACTCGCTATCCCAGGAATCCTCTCGACATCGTCGCCCAGCAGGTCGTCGCCATGACCGCGATGGACGAGTGGCGCGTCGACGAGCTGTTCGAGACGATCCGCGCGCGCGGCGCCCTTCGCGGAGCTGTCGCGAAGCGCGTTCGAAGGCGTGCTGGACATGCTGTCGGGGCGCTACCCATCGGACGAGTTCGCCGAGCTGAGACCGCGCGTGACGTGGGACCGGATCGGCGGAACCATCGTGGCCCGTGAAGGGGCGAAGCGCGTCGCCGTCGCCAACGGCGGAACCATTCCCGATCGCGGCCTGTTCGGCGTCTTCCTGCTCGGCGCGCCGAAGGGCGCCGCGCGCGTCGGCGAGCTCGACGAAGAGATGGTGTTCGAGAGCCACGCCGGCGAAACGTTCGTCCTCGGTGCGTCGACCTGGCGGATCGAGGAAATCACGCACGACCGCGTCCTCGTCGACGCCGGCGCCGGGCCAGCCCGGCAAGATGCCGTTCTGGAAGGGCGATCGCGCTGGGCGGCCGCTCGAGCTCGGGCTCGCGATCGGCCGGCTCACCCGCGATCTGCTGCGCGTGCCGCCGCAGACCGCCATCGATCGGCTGACGCGCGAGCACGATCTGGATGCCGAGCGCGGCCGAGAACCTGCTGCAGTACCTCCGCGACCAGATGTCGGCGGCGCGCGCCGTTCCGGACGCGGCGACCGTCGTCGTCGAGCGCGTCCGCGACGAGCTCGGCGACTGGCGCGTCTGCGTGCTGTCGCCGCGCGGCGGACGGATTCATGCGCCGTGGGCCATGGCGGCGGCGGCGAAGATCCGGCAGGAGACCGGCGCGGACGTCGAGACGCTGTGGGGCGACGATGGGTTCGTGGTGAGGTTCCCGGACGTGGACCAGCCCCCGGATCCGAACCTGCTCTTGCCCGATCCGGACGAAGCGCAGGCGCTCGTCGTCCGGCAGCTCGGCGGCGACGGCGCTCTTCGCCGCGAAGTTTCGTGAGAACGCGGCCCGATCGCTGCTCCTGCCCAAGCGCCGCCCGGGAATGCGCGCGCCGCTGTGGCAGCAGCGCAAGAAGGCCGCGGATCTGCTCGCGGTTGCGTCGCGCTACGGGTCGTTTCCGGTCCTGCTCGAAACCTATCGCGAGTGCCTGCGCGACTTCTTCGACATGCCGGCGCTCGTCGCCACGCTCGCCGATGTCCGCAGCCGAAAGATCCGGGTCGTCACGGTCGACTCGGACAAGCCGTCGCCGTTTGCGGCGTCGCTGCTCTTCAGCTACGTGGCGAGCTTCCTCTACGACGGCGACGCGCCGCTGGCGGAACGGCGCGCCCAGGCGCTCGCGGTCGACCAGGCGCAGCTGCGCGAGCTGCTCGGCGACGCCGAGCTGCGCGAGCTGCTCGATGCCGACGCGATCGACGACATCGAGCGCCAGCTGCAGCGGCTCGACCCCGCGTACCGCGCCAAGAACGCCGACGCCGTGCACGACATGCTGCTGTCGCTCGGCGATCTCGACGCCGACGAGATCGCCGCGCGTGCGGCGACAGCCGATGTGGCCGCGAGCGCCGACGTGCTCGTCAAGGCGCGGCGCGCGCTGAGCGTCCAGATCGCCGGCGACGTCCGCTACATCGCGGTTGAGGATGCCGCGCGCTACCGGGATGCCCTCGGCGTGCCGCTGCCGCCGGGCATCCCGCCATCGCTGCTCGATCCCGTCCGCGATCCGCTCGCCGATCTCGCGCTGCGCTACGCGCGCACGCACGCGCCGTTCACGGCCTCCGACTTCGCGAGGCGCTATGGCCTGGCGTCCTGCTGCCGCCGAGGCGATCCTCGTCCGGCTCGCGACCGAAGCGCGCCTCCTCGAAGGCGAATTCCGGCCGGGCGGCACGCGGCCGCGAATGGACCGACCACGGCGTGCTGCGCATGATCCGGCGCCGCTCGCTCGCGAAGCTGCGGCGCGAGGTCGAGCCGGTCGATCAGCCGGTGCTGGCGCGATTCGCGACCACCTGGCAGGGCGTCGTCAAGCGCCGGCGCGGCGCCGATGCGCTGCTCGACGTGATCGAACAGCTGCAGGGTGCGCCGATTGCCGCCTCGATCATCGAGAACCGAGATTCTCCCGGCGCGCCTCGACGCGTACGACGCCGGCGACCTCGACGCGGTCATGGCGGCCGGAGAGGTCGTCTGGGTTGGCGTCGAGCCGCTCGGCGAACGCGACGGAAGGATTGCGCTGTATCTCGCCGATCACGTTGAGAAGCTGCTTGCCTCCTGAAGACGTCCGGCTGAAGGCGGACGCGACGAGAACGCGAGACACGACGGCCGCCGCGATCCTCGACTACCTCGACGCTCATGGCGCGTCGTTCTTCGGACAGCTGCACGAGGCGGCCGGCGGCGGATATCCCGGCGGAAACGGTCGCGGCCTTGTGGGACCTCGTCTGGCGCGGCCTCGATCACGAACGACACGTTCCACGCGGTGCGCGCGTTCACCGCGGCGCGAGCGCCGCGCCGGCGTGTCAAGCGCCCAGCCGCGCGCCGTGTTCCGCTCGCGGCGACTGGTTCCGCCCGCGGCGGAGGGTCGATGGAGCCTGGTTCGCCGCGCCGAGTCGAAAAGCAGCACGACCCGGTGGGCGACGCGCCGCGGCCCAACAGCTGTTGAACCGGCAGGGCATCCTGACACGCGAGGCCGCAGGCAGCGAGAACCTGCCGGGCGGCTTCGGCGCCGTCTATCCCGTGCTGAAGGCGATGGAGGAACACGGCCGGATCCGACGCGGGTATTTCGTCGCCGGGCTCGGCGCGACGCAGTTCGCGCTCCCGGGCGCTCTCGATCTGCTGCGGTCGCTTCGGACGCTCGACGACGAGCCGGAAGTCGTCGTGCTGTCAGCCACCGACCCATCCAATCCGTACGGCACGGCCCTCAAGGTGCCGGCGTCAGGCCCGGACGTACCGCGCGGCTTCACGCGCACGGTCGGCGCGTCGGTGATCCTTGTCGACGGCACGCTGGCCGCGTATCTCGGTCGGGGCGACCGGCAGCTGTTGACGTGGCTTCCCGAGACTGAACCTCAGCGATCGCGCGCCGGCCGCGCCGTCGCGCGCGTCCTCATTGATCGCGCCCGGAGCGGCGCCGACGCGCCCGCGCGGCATGCTGATCGAGGAGATCGACGGAATGCCGCCGGCCACCCACCCGATGGCGTCGTGGCTCCTCGAAGCAGGATTCATCGCGGGAGCGCTCGGATTTCAGGCGACATACCCGAGAGTCGGTAGTCGGTAGTCGGTAGTCGGTAGTCCGGAGTCGGTAGTCCGGAGTCGGTAGTCTGGAGTCGGATTTCGGTGAAACGGGTATTGGTTACCCGCGTTGGCGACGATCTTCCCGGATCAAATGTTTGGCAAGTCCGGTGAGCATTTTTTCGACCTCGTTGTAGCGGCCCTGCAGCGAATCCCGTTCCGTCGTCGTGATGTGGCCGCGCGTTCTCGCCACGTGAAGGTGGGTTCTGCTTTCCTTGCTCGAACCGCGCGCGTTATTGAGGTACGCAGCGAAATGCCGGTCGGTCTTCTGTCCAAATCCCTCCGCAATGAGAGACGGCACCCTCTCTGAGGACGCACTAAGTTGATCGCGTAACTTGAAATCCTGCTCGAATGAAGGTCGCTTGAGCAGGAGCGAGATCTCATCGGCGAGCGCAAGACTCTTTGGTAAAGCAGCAATTCCTCGGACACCGCGCGCGCACGCCTGCGCTCCAGCATTTTTGTTCCCGACGCGCATCTCGACGTTGTAATTGCGTGCACTTGAGAAATGAGGACGACTGCCACAGCAAGGGGATTAACCCTACCGACTACCGACTACCGACTACCGACTACTCCCCCGGAGCTCGCGCAGAAGCCACGCCTTCGCGAGGCGCCAGTCGCGCATGACCGTATCGGGCGAGACGCCGAGCGCGGTCGCGGTTTCCTCGACGGTCAACCCGCCAAAGAAGCGCATCTCGACCACCTTGGCCTTGCGTTCGTCCATCTTCGCGAGCGCGTCGAGCGCGTCGTCGAGCGCCACCAGATCCTTGCCCGGTTCAGCGACGATCAGCCCTTCGTCCAGCGTGACGGCCTGGGCGCCGCCGCCCCGCTTCTGGTACTTCTTCGACCTCGCAAAGTCGACCAGGATGCGGCGCATCAAGCGGGCCGAGACCGCCAGAAAGTGGACACGGTTCTGCCAGTCGACTTGCTGCGCGCCGATGAGACGCAGGTAGGCCTCGTTGACGAGCGCCGTGGCCTGCAGGCTGTGCCCCGTCCGCTCGCCGCGCATACAGCCCCGCGCGATGCGACGCAGCTCCTCGTGCACGAGCGGTACCAGCTGCTCGAGGGCGGCTTCGTCGCCCCCTCGCCACGCGAGCAGGAGGCCGGTGACAGTGCCAGGATCGTTTGGAATGGCCCATCTTAGGCCGTTTTTCGCCGCGTTCAAGATTTTTGCCGCCTTTCCCGCCTCTGTGAACGGGAGGGAGGTCGATGGCGAAGACGCTGCGAAACGATGACGACGGCCCTGGCGGTTTCCGCCGCACTCCTGACGGCTCGTGCGGCAACCGCCGCCGATGCTCAGGAAAGGGCAACGATCGTTCTCCACGTCGACGACTTCGCCAACCTCCTCTCAGGCGACCTGAATGCGGCCGAAAAGATCGCCCGCCAGATCTTCGCCGCGGCTGGCATTCGGACAGTCTGGCGGCACGGCCGCGAGCAGGGGCCGAACGTTGAAGGGGCCCTTCATTTGAAAGTGCTCCTGCTGTCGCGCGAGATGAGCGAACAGAAAATCGCGGCAGACGGCGTGGGCGCGACCGTGCTCGGCCAGGCCGCGAAAGCCTGCGGACGGGCCTACATCTTCTCGCACCGCGTCACCGCCTTGGCGCGGCACCAGCGCGATCTCGGCTCCGTGCTCGGCCGGATCATCGCGCACGAAGTCGGCCATCTCGTGCTGCCCGAGAACAGCCACTCGGCGTCGGGCATCATGTCGGCAGGGCTCGACATGCAAGCGACCGCCATCCCCGCGTTCACGCGCGAGCAGGAGGCAGCGATTCGCCAGACCGTGACGTCAGGGAACTGAGACAGCGATCTCGGCGCCGAAGAGCATGGTTCGGTCGTTGTCGCGCGCCGCCCACCGCATCAGCGTTTCGACGTCTTTCTTCACGAGACCTTCGAACACCGTGCGGCCGTCGGCGACGACGACCACGGGCTTCGCGAAGTCGAAGACGTCGGGCGAGAGCAGCAGCGTGAACGCGGCGACGCCTCGCGTCGTCGCGCGAACAGTGTTGCCGTCGCGAACCACATCGACTCGGCCCGAGCCTCGCGGCCTTGGAAAAAGCGATACCGTGTTGGCGATGCTCTGAGGCTGAAAGACGCCGGCCAGCTCGAGCGACGAGGCATCGCGCCTGACTTTCAACACAATCCTGGTGCCCGCGTCGACCGTCTCGAGGAGGTCGAGGAGCGGCACGCCGTCCGGAATCACGCGCCCGTTGAGGCTCTCGACGACGTCGCCGGGCAGCAGTCCCAGCGCCTCCGCGTTGGAGCCTTTCATCACCGCCGTGATCCGCATCCCGGTTGCCCGCACGCCGAAATTTGGCGACGTGCGAGAGGTGATCTCGTTCAAGTCGGCCAGCGGCTCTTCCGCGCCGCGCGGCCGCAGCCGGTCGATGCGAACCCAATGTGCCCTCGACTCCGCTCGGGCCGGGGCGCTATCGGCTCCCTCCGTTTCCCAGGTCAGCTTCGCCGGGTACGGATCGCGCGGATGTTCGCGAACGAACTGTTCGAAGACGTCCTTGACGTCAGGCCACCACGCGGTGTTGTGCTGGCCCTCGGGTTGCGGCCGGTAGGTGAGCGCCACTCCGCCGTTCTGCAGGTGACGGATGAGCGGGTCGACGAGACTGGTGGGATACAACTGATCGCGGCCGCCGTTGACGACGAAGAACGGCTTGTTGCGCAGGTTGTTTGGGAAGAGCTGCTCGCGAATCCCCACCGACGGGTTGGCGAGGATCATGATGAAGCCATTCAACGGCAGGAAGCTCGCGTAGGGCGTCGTGTCGCGCATCCCGATGTAGTACGCGCCGGTCCCGCCATCGGAGACGCCGGAAACGACGACGCGATTCTCGTCGACGTTGTAGGTGCGCTTCACGCGGTCCAGGACGAGGCGCAGGTTCTCGAGCTGTTTGCTGTCCCACCACGGCGCCTCATCCCACGCGGTCGGCATCACGTAAATTTGCTCTGCCCCGGCCAGCGCGCCAATCGACCCCGAGCCCCGAAGCGCGGCTTCGGGCCGGCCGACGCCGCCATGCAGCTGGAAGCGGACCTGGTAGCGGCGAGCCGGGTCGTACGCCTGCGGCACTTCCATCGAATAGGGGAAGGTGCGGCCTCCCATCTCATGGCTCGCACGAACGACGCCTTTCGCGACGTCTGCCGAATAGGTACGCCCGCGGCGCAGCCGCTGAAAGGCGTCGTCGAAGCCCGGGGCCAGCCGCGTGATGGCTTCGGCAGCGGCGGCGGCCTGCGACGCATCCGTCGCGTTCCAGAACACCCGAAACGCATCATCAAGAGAGCGCTGCGCCTCGAGCGAGGCCGCCGGCGCGATCATCAGCGCCAGCGCGATCACGACTGCGGCCCGTCTCATGAGATTCGCTCCGGGTGCGAGTAGACGTTGAACGTCGAGCCGCGGACGAAGCCGACCAGCGTCAGCCCGGCATCGCGTGCGAGATCAATCGCCAGGCTCGATGGCGCAGAGACCGATGCCACGGCGGGAATGCCGGCGAGATACGCCTTCTGCACGATCTCGAACGACGCCCGCCCGCTGACGCACAGGACGCGGTCGGCGATTGGCAGCGCCTCGGCAAGAATCATCCGGCCAACGACCTTGTCCACGGCGTTGTGGCGGCCGACATCTTCGGCAACGGCTTCCAGTTGACCATCAGGGGTGAACAACCCGGCCGCGTGCAGCCCCCCGGTCTCGTCGAACAGCCGCTGCGCCGAGCGAAGCCGCCCGGGAAATGCCGCCAGCGCGGCGGGAGAGATGGTGAAGGTGCCGCCGATGGTCGGCCGCTCCACCATCAGCGACTCGATCGTCAGCCTCCCGCACAGGCCGCACGAAGAGTTCATCGTCACCTGCCGCCGGGACGACAGCACCTCGTCGAGCCGGTGTGCGGCCTGGCCGGCGAGCGTGACGTTCAGGACGTTCTGCGCATCCTGGCAATAGGCCATCGTGCCGAGATCATCCGGACCGGCGATGACGCTTTCCGACAAGAGAAACCCGGCGGTCAGCTCGCGATCCTCGCCCGGCGTGCGCATGACGACCGCGAACGGCCGCCCGTGCAGCCGGATCTCGAGCGGCTCTTCGACCGCGGCACGGTCGGCCTCCGCGGTGCGCGCGACGCCCTGGACCCGAACGACCTCGACCGACCTGACCGGCTCCGGCATGGCGCCCATGTTACGTTGAATCGGAGGAAGACGGATGAGCAGCAACGCGAAGCGTTCGGCCAGCGCGTCCCTGGAGCGCTTTTCCGAAGCGGTGACCCGCCGCAGCGGCAGTACGCCGGCATTCCTGGCGGCCGTGGGCGTAGTCGTCGTCTGGGCGGCGCTCGGCCCGATGTTCGACTATTCGGACACGTGGCAGCTCGTGATCAACACGGGCACCACCGTCGTCACGTTTCTGATGGTCTTCCTGATCCAGCGCACGCAGAACAAGGACGCGCTCGCCATTCACATCAAGCTGAACGAGCTCGTCGCCGCCGTCAAGGGCGCGAGCAACCGCGTCGTCGACATCGAGGCGTTGACGGAGAGCGAGCTCCGGGCGCTGGAGCGGCATTACGAGGAACTGGCGCGGCTCGCCGGGGCAGAGGCCGACATCACCAAATCGCATTCGGTCGAGGAAGCGCGCACGCGCCATACCGCGAAGCGTAGGAGCCTCAACGAGTCGTAGGTACAATTGAGCCATGCCCGCGAACGCGTCGTTCGACGTCACGTCACCGATCGACTTTCAAGAAGTCGACAACGCCCTCAACCAGGCCCGCAAGGAAGTCGGACAGCGATACGACTTCAAGGGCTCCAAGTCCGAGATCACCCTGAACGCCACAGAGAAGACGCTGACGCTTCTGTCCGACGACGAGTTCAAGATGAACGCGCTCTGGGAGATCGTGCAGACGCGCCTCGTCCGGCGCGGCGTGCCGATCAAGAACTTCAAGGGCGGAGAGTCCGAGCCGGCCAGCGGCGGTACTGTGCGCCGCCTGTTCACGATCCAGGAGGGCATCCCGATCGAGGCGGCGCGCGAAATCGTGAAGTACCCTGAAGGACAAGAAGCTGAAGAAGGTGCAGGCGGCGATCCAGGGCGACCAGGTGCGCGTCACCTCGCCGTCCAAGGACGATCTGCAGGAGGCGATCCGCGCGCTGCGCGATCACGATTTCGGCGTCGCCCTGCAGTTCGGCAACTACCGGTAGTTTATTTTTTCTCTTTCTTCTTCCACTCCACGCCGGTCGCATTCTCCGGATCGATCTGGAGAATCTGGTTCGAGAGCCGGTCGGTTTTCTTGTCAATCGGCAGCTGCACTTCGTAGACGACTTCCTCGTTCGAGACCGTCCGCATCGAGAACTCGAGGCGGTGCCTGGCGAACAGCTCCTCGATGCGCGGGCGGAGGGCCGCCGGATCCTTCGCCTCGACTTTGAGGTCGAACGCCGCGCGCGCCTTCTCGAACGATTCGATGATCCACAGGACGACCAGGACGAAGCCGGTTGTAAATGCCGCCAGCATCCAGATGCCGACGCCGGACGCCAGCCCGATGGCGAGCGTCGACAACATCACGCCGGCATCCTTCGGATCTGCGATCTTGGCGCGGTACCGGACCAGCCCGGCCGCGCCGACGATCCCGAATGCGCGCGCGAGGCTCGTCCCGACGACGAGCATCACGACCGCGCCGACAATCGACAGGATGATCTGTGTTTGAATGACCGACGGTTGCCGGGGCGGCGTGCCGCGCCGGCGCGGCCGCAGTGCCAGCACCGACGCCAGGCCGGCGGCGAGCGGCAGCCGGTAGAGTGCGTCGTAAAGCTGTTCGATCTGCGTCGATTGGGGCGGCGCTTCGGTCGTGTCGAACTGGGCGGCGCTTGCGTCTCTTGAAGGTGGTTGAGCGAGTAAAGTTCCGCCCAAGATGAATAGAACCCACGCAAGCGTGACGAAGAACTTCATTCACGCTCGAATGAACGCAAGTATGCTGCCAGCTCAGGAAAAAGCAGGTGTTTGAGCTAGCCCAGCCTTCGCTCGGTGCCCGAGCTACGGCGAGGGAAGCCGTGGCGCTGGGCTTGCAGCCGCAGCAGAGGTGACCGCCGTCACGCCTGTCTCCCCTCGCATTCCGATCGCGACGTACCGTCTGCAGTTCAACGCGAGCTTCACGTTTCGCGACGCCCGCAATATCGTCGGCTACCTGGAAGCGCTCGGGATCAGCGACTGCTACGCCTCGTCTTACCTGCGCGCTGTCCCTGGCAGCGGCCACGGCTACGACATCGCCGATCCGACCATGCTCAATCCGGAGATCGGGACGGATGAAGAGTACTGGTCGTGGGTCGGCGCGCTGCGCCAGGCCGGCATGGGGCACATCCTCGACGTCGTGCCGAACCACATGGGCATTGCGCGGTCAGCCAACCCGTGGTGGATGGACGTCCTCGAGAACGGACCGAGCTCACGTTACGCGCGCTTCTTCGACATCGAATGGAAGCCGATCAAGGACGAGCTGGCTGACAAGGTGCTCCTGCCGATCCTCGGGGATTACTACGGCTCGGTGCTCGAAAACCAGCAGCTCACCCTCGAGTTCCGCGACGGCGCATTCGTCGTGCGCTACGGCGACGACTGGCTGCCGATTGCGCCGGACACGTATCCGCGCATCCTCGAGGCCGCGTTGTCGGAGTGGCCAGGCGGCGACGCCGACAAGGACGAGCTGCGGAGCATCATGACCGCGGCGGGCAATCTGCCGCCGCGCGCCACCAGCGACCCGGATGCGATTGTCGTTCGCGCCCGGGAAAAGGAGATCGTCAAGCGGCGCCTCGCTGCGCTCGCCGCCGTGAGCGACGGGCTTCCTGAAGCGCATCAATCGCGCGCTGACCGCCTTCAATGGCACCCGGGGGCAGCCCCGATCGTTCGATCGCCTCGACGCACTGCTCCATGAGCAGTCGTACCGGCTGTCGGACTGGCACGTCGCATCGGAGGAGATCAACTACCGGCGGTTCTTCGACGTCAATCAACTCGTCGCGTTGAGAGTCGAAGACCCGGTGGTCTTCGACGAGGTGCACAAGTTCGTCCTCGAGCTGCTGGCGCGCGGCGCACCGACAGGTCTGCGGATCGATCACGTCGACGGTCTCTTCGCACCGGCTGACTACCTGCGCCGCTTGCAGGCTCGCGCCGCCGAGTCGGTCGACGCCGCCGGGGACGCCCAATCGCGCCGTCTACCTGGTGGTCGAGAAGATTCTCGGGCCGGACGAGCAGCTCCCCTCGGACTGGCCGGTGCACGGAACGACCGGGTATGAACTCGGAGCGGTCGTCAACAACCTGTTCGTGGACGGCCGCCACGAGCGCGCGATGGACGAAATCTACAGCCGGTTCCTTCGCGCGGCCGCGTTCGCGGCTGTCGTTCGAAGATATCGCGTATCACAGCCGCAAACAGATCGTCCACGCCACGATGTCGGGCGACATCAACTCGCTCGGGCACCAGTTGAACCGGTTGTCGGAGCGGAACCGTCATTATCGCGACTTCACCCTCTACAGCCTGATCGCCGCGATCAAGGAGCTGATTGCGTGCTTCCCCGTGTACCGGACCTACATCACGGCTGAGGGCGACCCGAATCCACACGACCATCGGCACATCGCCCGGGCCGTTCGATCGGCCAACCTGCGCGCGGCCGGCTCGACCTCGAGGGTCTTCGACTTCATCCAGCGCGTCCTGCTCAAGCAGACGCTCGCCGCCAGTCCCGAGGAGTGCGAGGAGCGCGCGCGGTTCATCGGCAAGTTCCAGCAGATCACGAGCCCCGTCGCCGCCAAAGGCATCGAGGACACGGCGTTCTATCTCTACAACCGGCTGGTGTCGCTGAACGAGGTGGGGGGCGATCCGACCCGATTCGGTCTCACTGCCACCGCCGTGCACGCGTGGATGTGCGAACGGCAGCGGCAGTGGCCCTCGGCGCTGTCGTCGACGTCGACGCACGACACGAAGCGCGGCGAGGACGTTCGCGCACGCCTGAGCGTCCTGTCGGAAATCCCCGGGGCGTGGAAGGACGCGGTGACCAGGTGGCGCACGCTCAACCGCCGCTTCCGAACCGACGTCGAAGGGGTCGAGGCGCCCGCCGCCAACGACGAGTACCTGCTCTACCAGACGCTGGTCGGCGCGTGGCCGTTTACGTCGGAGAGTCAGGCCGCCTTCCCGGAGCGGCTCAAGCAATACATGCTGAAGGCCACGCGCGAGGCGAAACGAAATACGAGCTGGCTCAATCCCAACGAGCCGTACGAAGCCGCGGTGCTTCGATTCGTCGACGACATTCTCGACCCGCGCCGGCCATTCCTCCAGGCGTTCCTGCCGTTTCAGGCCCGCGTCGCCGAACTCGGCATCTATAACAGCCTCGCCCAGCTCCTCATCAAGATCACGGCGCCAGGAGTCCCGGACTTCTATCAGGGCACGGAGTTCTGGGATCTCTCGCTGGTCGATCCGGACAATCGCCGGCCGGTCGACTACGCCCTGCGACAGCGGGTTCTCCAGGACACGCGGGACGTGCCGCCCGCCCGGCTCCTCGAGCAGCGAATCGACGGCCGCCTCAAGATGTTCGTCATGATTCGCGCGCTCCACCAGCGTGCGTCGCTCGGCGGCGTGTTCGAGCGCGGCGATTACGTGCCGCTGTCCGTCGAGGGCGAACGCCGCGAGCATCTGTTCGCGTTCGCCCGGCGGCACCAGCAGGGGACGGCGATCACCTGCGTGCCACGGCTGGTCGCCGGCATGCTCGGCGAGCGGTCGACGCCGCCGGTCGGCGCCGAGGTCTGGGGCGACACGCGCGATCATTCTGCCCCCGGACAACGGCCGGCCGCCGGCGTTCCGCGACGCGATCACGGGCGCTCGCGTCGAGCCGCGCGCCGACGGCGACGGTGTGGCTCGACGCGTCGGCCGTGTTCGGGCAGTTTCCGGTCGCCCTGCTCGTTCCGGTAGGCTGACGGCGCCCATGGAGTACCTCACCTACTTCGGTGCCGCGTTCCTCGTGTGGTTCGTCCTGGTCCTGCTGTTCGCTCCTCATATCCCGTACAAGCTCGACGCGCCGATCGACTTGTCGAGCGACCACTTCATTCGCATGATCGAGGCGGCGTGCCAGGGGGCCTACAAGCGCGGCAACACGATCGACGTGATGACCGACGGACCGGCGTTCTATCCCGCGATGCTCGACGCGATCCGCGGCGCCCGCGAGACGGTGAACATGGAGGTCTACATGTTCAAGCGCGGGGAAGTCGCCGACCGATTCGTGGAGGCGCTCGCCGAGCGGGCGCGCGCCGGCGTCCGGGTGACGCTGGTCATGGATGCTGTCGGGAGCCTTGGCAACTACCAGAACATCGCCGGCCGGCTGCGTCCCTCCGGCTGCCGCGTGGAGCCGTATCAACGGCTGAAGTGGTACCGCCTCGCAAGGCTGAACAACCGGACCCACCGCGAACTCCTGGTCATCGACGGCGAAGTCGCCTTCGTCGGCGGCGCCGGCATCGCCGACTGGTGGATGAAGCCGCTCGGCGGAAAGCCGATCTGGCGCGACATGATGGCGCGCATCGAGGGTCCGGTCGTGACCGCCATCCAGGGCATCGCGGCCGAGAACTATCTCGAGTGCTGCGGTGCCATCCTGAGCGGCGAGGACGTCTACAAGGATCTGCCCGAGGTCGGCCGCAGCGGGGCGTTCGTGGTCAAGAGCTCGCCCGCCGATCGCGCCACAGCCTCGCGTGTGCTGTTTCAGACCCTCATCGAAGGCGCCGAACGGTCGGTGCGCATCAGCACGCCGTATTTTCTGCCGGACAAGGCCTTCCGCCGCGCGCTCACACGCGTACTGGCGCGAGGAGTCTCCATCACCGCGATCGTCCCGGGACCGGTGACCGACCAGCGGTTCCTGCGGCTCGCGAGCCGGCGCTCGTACGGAACGCTCGTCAAGGCCGGCATGCGCATCCTCGAGTACCAGCCGGGCATGACCCACGTCAAGACGATGATCGTCGACGACCTGTGGTCGGTGATCGGGTCGACGAACCTCGACAATCGATCGTTCGAGCACAACGACGAGATGAACGTGGCGATCCGTTGTCCGGCGACCGCGGCTCGGCTGACGCGCGACTTCGAGGCTGACGCGCAGAAGTCACGCCAGGTGACGTTTGCCGACTGGCGGCGCCGTCCGATTTGGGAGAAGCTGATTGGCACGCTGACGTGGCTCCTCGAGCGCCAACAGTAGAGTTAGCGAGTTGTGTGAGTTAGTAGGGCGACGCTTTAAGGGTCGCCGCGGCAACCCTTAACTCTCAACTCACAACTGGAGCATCGACATGAACAACGCGCGTGGCGAAAGGCGCAATCGCCGGGGCGATTGGCGGACTGGCCGGCACCTGGGCGATGAGTCACTTCGTCAAGAAGCAGAACTCGAACCGGCATTACGCGTTTGGCGCGGCAATGGGCGGCCTGTACGGCGCGTTCTACGAAATCTCGCCGGCGACGCGCCAGATGGGCGGAGCGGCCTTCGGAACCGCGGTCTGGGCCACCGTGGACGAAACCGCTTTACCACTCCTCCGCCTGTCGGGGCCGACGACCGAACGTCCGCCCGAGCGCCACGCGCGCGCGCTCGCCGCGCACATGGTCTTTGGCGTGACGACTGAAATCGTGCGCCGAGGCTTCCGAACGCTGTTCGCCTAGGAGCCGCCCCCGTCCTTGCCCGGAATCGCGGCCGTCCAGATCTCGATCTGTTCGCGCGACATCGGGCCCTCCGGTTCTTCGCGGCCGTCCCGGTACTTGAACCGTTCGATGTCGTGCAGGTACTGCTCGCGGGACAACAGCGTCCCGTAACAGACGTCATTCTGCAGATTCGGCCGGCTCACCGACAACCGGCGAAGAAGTTCGTCATTCACCCACGCCGGGATGTTCCCCCGCTTGTCCGGATAGACGAACCCGAACAGGATCAGGTGGCTGAGCAGCACGCGCCAGTGGTCGCCGAAACGCATCAGCAGTCGCGGCCAGTCGAGCGAGGGGCCCGTCTCCCGCAGCAAGTGAAGCACTTCGGCGCCGTCGAACCGTTCGCGCTCCTGGATGAACGCCTTGGACCAGATCATCTCTTCAGCGGGGCACAGCCGCACGATCAGGCCGAGCACGTTGGTCCGGGTCGCATGGTCGAACCACAGGTCGTCGACGCGCGCGACCCCGTTCCCCGAGCTGAAGATCACGTCCATGAAGTAGTCGCGGTTGTGAATCTTGCCCAGCCAGTGCGGGTACGGCACCTCAGTCTCATAACCGAGTTCCGCGAAGGCGGCCAGGACTCGCGGACAGTCGTCCGGCTTGACGAACACATCGATGTCCTTCGTCTCGCGCGGCACGTGCGAGTAGTGCGAGAACGCGAACGCGCCGCCGACGAGGAACGGGATGTTCGTCGCCTGGAGCTTGCGCAGGGCGTCGATATAGAACTCGGCGGCCGGATCGTTGATCGCTCGTGCAGTCGAGGTTTCCATGACGACCTCAGGAAGCCACTGCGTCGGAGGCGCGGCGTCCCCGATTGAACGGCGTTGCCGACGCGGCTTCGGGTACACGGTCACTTCGAAGACACGAAACGCTGGACGGTCAGGGAACAAGCGGGTCAGGAGCGGCATCGACACGTTGTAGACCGGGACGCCCGACTTCGTACGCCCTTCGAGCTGACCACGATGCGCGTGGCCGTGCACGACGAACGACACCGGGTAGCGGCCGATCGGCTCCTCGAGGCGGCTCGAACCCACGAACGGATAGATCTCGAGCGGCTCGCCGTCGACCGTCTGCTGCACCGGCGCGTAGTGCAACAGCGCCACGAGCCGTTCGGTGCGGAGCCGCGCCAGCGCCGCTTCGAGCTTCAGCGCTTCGTTGACCGCTTCGTGGACGAACTGCTTGATCATCGGTTCGCCCCACGGACCCAGCGCGCGCTGGCCGAAGCCGCCGCCGAATCCTTTCACGCCGGCAATGCCGATCCCATGCAGCTCGCAGGCATCGCCGTCGAGCACCGTGACGCCCGCGTCGGTCAGAATCTGGCGTACCTCGTCCTGCTTGTCCGACTCGAAATCGTGATTGCCGAGCACGGCCGCCATGGGCAGCCGCACCGCCGCCAGTTCCTTCGCCAGGACGCGCGCTTCCTCCGGCAGGCCGTAGTCGGTCAGGTCGCCGGCCAGGACCAGCACCTCTGCCGATTCGGCAATGCGCGAAAACAAGGCCTGGAACGCACCCTGAGATGTCCGGGCACAGTGCAGGTCTCCCACCGCCGCCACGCGCACAACCATCCCAGCCATACGCGCCTCCTGCGCTTCAAGAGTTGAGCCAACCTGCCCGTCGAAGGGACCTCGAATCGGGCGGCCAGATTGCACCACGAAAAGTCATGCCGAGGCCCGGACCCGCAGCGCTGAGTCGGATGGTGGGCACACCGCTGGTCGCCATTGGCGCGGCGCTCGCCGTCGCCGCGGGCCTTCGCGTCCGGATCGGGAAGCTGTCGCACCGCTACGAAGCGCTCCTGGCCATGGCCGACCAGCAGTCGCAGCGCGCCGAAGAGGCGAACCGGGTCAAGGACGAGTTTCTCGCAACCCTGTCCCACGAGCTCCGTACGCCCCTGAACTCCATCCTGGGCTGGGCGCGGCTTCTCGCCAGCGGCAAGTTGAACGAAGCCCAGACATCTCGGGCGGTCGCCGCGATCGAGCGCGCCGGCTGGGCGCAGTCGCACCTCATCGAAAACCTGCTCGATGTCTCGCGAATCGTCGAGGGCAGGCTGCTCGTGGCGCCGCGGCCGACGATGGTCCATCCGGTCATCGAGGGAGCGATCGACACGGTCGGGCAGGCAGCCGAACTGAAGCGCGTCGTCATCGAGACACACCTCGACCCGAAGCTGGGCGCCGTCTCGATCGATCCCAACCGCCTGCACCAGATCGTCTGGCACCTGGTCTCGAACGCCGTCAAGTTCACGCCGGCAGGTGGCCGCGTCACCGTCAGCGCCGAATCGACAGGGGACGCACTGAGGATTGCCGTCCGCGATACCGGCGTGGGGTTTCCGCCTGAAACGGCACAGCGGCTGTTCGAGCAGTTTCGCCAGGGCGAAACGGGCAGCACGCGGCCGTACAGCGGACTCGGTCTCGGCCTGGCCATCGCGCGCCATCTCGTCGAACGGCACGGGGGCACGATCACGGCTCGAAGCGCCGGCCCGCATCGAGGAGCCGAGTTCGAGGTCCGCCTGCCGATACGCGCGGCGAAGACGGGCGTCCCCGACGAGACCGCGCCCGTCGAACCGATGCCGATCCTCCGCGGCCTGTCAATTCTCGTCGTCGACGACAACGATGATGATCGCGAGCTCGTGCGCACGAGCCTCGAACACTATGGGGCCGTCGTGCGCACCGCGGGCTCCGCGCACGAAGCGCGCGAGCGCTTCCGCCGGGATCGGCCGGACGTGATCGTCAGCGATCTCGTGATGCCGGGCGAGGACGGCCTGGAACTGATCCGCCAGATCAGGGCCATGGACGAACGCAGCTGGACGGCTGACGCCGGCTGCCGCTCTGAGCGCTCTCGCACGCGCCGACGATCGCCGGCGCGCGTTGAAGGCGGGCTTCCAGATGCACATGACGAAACCGATCGATCCTTTAGAGCTTGCGTTGATGATCGAACAGCTCGCGGCGGCCAGGCTTCGTGAGGCGCGTCATGCCTGACGTCGCCCACCGGTGTGCGGTGCTGTTGGTGGACGACGACCCGGACTCGCAGGAACTCGTGCGCCTCGCGCTCAACGCGGATGGGTACGCCGTCGCGACCGCCGCCAACGGACGCGATGCGCTCGTCCACCTTCGATCCACGGCAGACACCTGCATCATCGTCCTCGACCTGACGCTGCCGCAGATGGACGGAGCGCGTTTCCGTGCAGCGCAGCTCCGGGATCGCTCGCTCGCGTGGATCCCCGTCGTCGTGCTGTCGGGAACCATCGAGGGCGCGGCACAGGCGCGTGAGCTGGGGGCACGGGCGTTCATTCCAAAACCCGTGGATCTGGATCGGCTGCGGGCTGCCCTTCGCCGGATCGGGTGCTGCCAGGCGCGGCCGCGCGACCGGCGGCCCCCGGATACTGCCCAGCTTGCGGGCGGCATCCGCACACCATAGGATGCCCTGCACATGCTCGAAGGGCTTGCCGGTTGGGCACCGGACGCGGCGCCTCCGTCGCCGCGCGTGCTGGTCGTCGAGGACGATCCCGAGACGCGCCACTTCTATATGGGTGTTCTCGCGGCCAGCGGCTTCGACACGCTCGAAGCGCACAACGGCTTCCAGGCCTTTGCCAAGGCGATCGAAACGCTGCCCGATCTGGTGCTCACCGATATCGCCGTTCCGGGGCTCGACGGGATCGAACTGTGCCGCAAGCTGCGCGCCGATCCGCGAACGCGCGCGGTCCGGGTGCTCGCCGTCACGGGCTACGACGACCGGCAGTATCCGGATCGAGTCATCGAGGCCGGAGCGGATCACGTGCTGCTGAAGCCGCTCGATGGCGCCGTCCTCGTCTCTGAAGTGCGTCGTCTCGTCACGAGGGAACCGGCGGCGCTTGACAGGCGGTAGCGCCGCCGCTCGATTCCCGCCGCGCCGGTCGGGTATCCTACCGGCCTGTGATCAAGACTTCATCTTTCATACTCGCCCGGTGGCGCAGCGCCGCCCTGGTGGCGCTGCTGCTGTGCGGCGCCGCACGGCCCGGCGCCGACGAAGGCATGTGGACCTTCGACAATCCGCCGCGCGCTGCCTGGAAAGAGCGCTATGGGTTCGAGCCGGAGGCGGCTTGGCTCGACCACCTTCGCCTTTCAGTGGTGCGGCTCGTGGAACCCGGCACCTCGGGGACGGCGTCGTTCGTCTCGCCCGACGGGCTCATCCTGACCAACCAGCATGTCGCAGCGGGGGTGGTTCAGAAGCTGTCGACGGCGTCGCGCGACTTCGTGAGGTCGGGCTTTTACGCTCGAACGCGCGCCGAAGAACTGAAATGTCCCGACCTCACGGCGGACGTGCTGGTCTCGTACGAGAACGTGACCGCGCGCGTGCACGGCGCGGTGACGTCGGGCGCGAGCGATGCCGCGGCCGCCACGGCGCGCCGCGCGGCGATGACCGCAATCGAGCGCGAGTCACGGGATCGGACCGGCCTCCGGTCGGATGTCGTCGCCCTCTACAACGGCGGGGAGTACTGGCTGTACCGCTACAAACGCTTCACCGACGTCCGCCTCGTGTTCGCGCCCGAAGAACAGATGGCCTACTTCGGCGGCGATTACGACAATTTCACCTTTCCCCGCCACGACCTCGACGTCACGTTCCTGCGGGCGTACGAGAACGGCCAGCCGGCGCGTACCGAGCACTACCTCCGATGGTCGGCGCGCGGCGTGACCGAAGGCGAATTCCTCGTGCTCGCGGGATATCCGGGCACGACAGATCGGCTGCTGACCGCGACCCAGATTCGCTATCAGCGCGACGTCGGCAACCCGCTGCAGAAGCAGGTGTGGACGGCCCGCCGCGACACGCTTGCCGCCTATGCGCAGACCGGCGGCGAAGCGGCGCGCCGCGCGAATGCGGCGATCCGCTCGCTCGAGAACTCGCTCAAGCGGCTGGAGGGCCAGCAGAAAGGCATCGAGAGCGCGCGAATCCTGGAGCAAAAGGCGCAGGAAGAGCAGGCGCTGCGAGCGGCGGTCGCGGCCAACCCGAAATGGCTGAAGGCGTACGGCGATGCCTGGCCGCGGATCGACGCGGCGTACGCCGAATTGCCGCGCATGGCGCCGCGCATCTCGTTCTCGACGCTGACGCCGTCGACCGCGGCGAGCCACGCGCTGTCGCTGGTGCGGTACGTCGATGGTCCCGACGGCAACGCCGCGCGGGCGTCGCTCCTGTCCGACGCTCCGCTCTATCCGGACCTCGAGGAAGCCGTCCTCGGCGGCTGGCTCGAGGCGGCGCGACGCACGCTGGGGCCTGAGGATCCGTTCGTCAAGGCGGCGCTGCAGGGACGGCCGGCGCGAGATGTGGCGCATGAGGCGATCGCCGGCACCCGTCTGCTCGACGTCGCCGCGCGCAAAGCCCTGCTCGATGGCGGCGCCGCGACGATCCGCGCGTCCGCGGATCCGCTGCTTGCGCTGGCACGTCGCGTCGACCCTGTCGCGCGCGAGGTGCTCGACTGGCGCGACGACAGGATCCGCAGCGTCGAGGCGGCTGCCGGCCAGCAGATTGCCAACGCGCGTTTCGAGGTGTACGGACGCACCGTCTACCCCGACGCCAACTCCACGCTGCGCCTCGGCTTCGGCCGGGCGCTCGGCTACGAAGAGGATGCGACGCTCGTCCCGTGGAAGACGACGTTTTTCGGACTGTTCGACCGCGCCGAGAGCTTCAGCACCAAGCCGCCCTACGATCTCGCGGAACGCTGGCGCAAGGGACAGGCGACGCTGAACCTCGCGACGCCGTTCAATTTCGTGTACACCGCCGATACCGTCGGCGGTAATTCCGGAAGCCCGATCGTCAACCGCAACGCCGAAATCGTCGGCATCAACTTCGACAGCAACCAGCAGAAGCTCGCGAACCGGTACGCGTACGTCGACGAAGCCAACGGGGCGCGCGCGATCGCGGTTCACAGCGCGGCGATCGTCGAGTCGCTGACCAAGTTGTACGGCGCGCAGAACCTGGTCGCCGAGCTGCAGATCGGTGTAGGCCGACCCTCTCAGGGTCGGCAGGAACCAGTGGCGGCCCCAGCCCCGTCTGCGTCGTGGCTGCAGTGGGGCGGGCCGAACCGCAATTTCGCGGTCACCAACGGCCCGCGGCTCGCTGAGGCGTGGCCGGCCTCGGGACCGCCGGTGGTCTGGAGCCGGCCGCTCGGCAACGGCCACTCGAGCATCCTCGTCGACGAGGGACGTCTTTACACGATGTACCGCGTCGGCGAGCCGCGCCGCGGCCCGTGGCAGCCGGAAGAGGTCGTCGTCTCGATGGATGCGGCCACCGGCAAGACGCTCTGGGAATACAAGTACCCGTCGCGGATCGCTGACTTCAGCCGCGGCGCCGGCCCGCACGCGACGCCGCTCATCGTCGGCGAGCGGCTCTTCACGTCGGGCACGAACCTGCAGTTCCACGCGTTCGACAAGCGGACCGGCAAGGTCCTCTGGTCGCACGATCTGGTCGCCGAGTTCGGCGCGCCGCCGCTGCTCATCCGGCCGGTGGTGAAGTCGGGGCATGCCAGCAGTCCCATCGCGTACAAGGACACGGTCATCACGATGGTCGGCGGGCCCGGGCAGTCGCTGATGGCGTTTCGGCAGAGCGACGGCGCGGTCGTCTGGAAGAACGGCGACTACCTGATCTCTGGCGCATCGCCGATCCTGATCACCCTGAATGGCCGCGAGCAGCTCGTCGTCTTCGCCGGCAGTCACATGACGGGCGTCGACCCGGACAACGGCCGCGTGCTCTGGGCCCACCCGCACGACCCCGGGAACGACTTCAATTTCAGCCTGCCGCTCTTCGGCAACGACAACGTTTTGTTCATGTCGTCCGGGTATCGCGCCGGCAGCCGCGCGGTCCGGCTGGCGTCGAAGGGCGAGTCGACCACCGTCGAGGAGCTGTGGTTCAACGGCCGCGTGCGCTTCATGTTCCTCAATGCGATCCGCATCGGCGATCACGTGTACGGCACGAGCGGCGACATGGGCCCGGCGTTCCTGACCGCGATCAACCTCAAGACCGGCCAGCCGGCGTGGCAGAATCGCGGGTTCGCGCAGGCCACGCTCCTCCATGCCGACGGCAAGGCCATCATCCTGGATGAGGACGGCGATCTGGCGCTCACGCGGTTGACACCCGAAGGCGCAACCGTGCTATCCCAGGTGAAGCTGTTCGACACGGTGGCCTGGACGGTCCCCACATTGGCCGGCACGACTCTGTACGCGCGCGATCGTGAAAAGATCGTGGCGCTTGATCTGGGAATGAAATGACGTTACGAGGACGCAGAGGAAGCAAAGGACGCAGAGACGCCGAGCGCAGAGGCTGCCACTCTTGGGCTCTTGGAGTGGGACTCTTCGTTGCTCTGAGTGTGGGCTTGGTTGCCCAGGCGCCCGATCACTCGGGAACGTGGCGATTGAATCGCGACGCCAGCCAGATCACCAAAGGGGCGGGCTTGACCGGCCTCGGCGCGGGCGGCGCGCCGCCGACGCTCTACGTCGCGCAGGCCGCGAATGGGACGGCGGTGGTCGGCAGCGACATCAACGAGAGCGGTGCGAAGCTGTACCAGGTGAGCACGAAAGGGCTGCTGCTCGAACGCGACGGAGCGACGGAGCACTTCTCGCTCAGCGCAGACAGCAAAACGCTCACTGTCAGGATTACGCGCGGGGGCGGACGACGACGCTGGTGTACACGAAAACGAACGCGGTCGTGCCTTGCGAGCAGTGGCCGACGGCCTGTCGGTGGTAACGAAACTTGCGCTGAAGGTGCTTACTGACTTCGCTGTAGTGATACGTGCTTACGCAGCAGGGTGCTGCGGCTTCGCCGACCGTGCTTAAGCGCACCCTAGGGTGCTTTCACGTAAGGCACCCTACAGTGTTCTTTACGTTAAGCACCCTACAGAGTTTTTGACTGGAAGCACCCTACACCGCATTTGACGGAAAGCACCCTAGCGTGTCCTTCACGCTCAGCACTAGAGTGCTGTTCTCCGTACTTTATTTCTTGACGTATCTTTTGACGTCCGTCGGTCCAACCTCCGCCCCGTAAACGTTGCCGGCGCGATCGACGGCGACGCCTTCCGCGGCGCTGGTGCCGCCGCTGGCGGCGCCGGGGCCCGCGGGATCGGGGATGAGGTACTGGACCTTGCCGTCGCGCGCGCTGCCGATGCGGATGCCGCGCAGCCAGCCGGGATTCGACGTCGCGCTCGATTCCGAATCGGTGGCGTAGAGCGTGTCATCGGGCGTGATGTAGATCCCGCTGATCCGGCTGAACTGCTTCCACTCCTCGAGGAACTTTCCTTCCTGATCGAAAATCTGGAGCCGCACGTTGCCGCGATCGGCCACGAACAGGCGGCCCTTCGAATCGAACGCCAGGCTGTGCGGCGTGCTGAACTGACCCGGACCGGAACCGGGCTCGCCCCATGACTTGATGAACTTGCCCTCGGGCGTGAACTTCATGATCCTCCCGCCGGCGCCGTGAACCATGGCGATGAAGATCTCGCCCTTCTGATTCGTGATCACGTCATTCGGCTGCCAGCAGCAGTCGGGGGCGTCCGCGCCGCCCGGCTTGCCGATCGTCAGCAGCGGTTTGCCGGTCGGACTGAATTTGTGGACCTGGTGTCCCTTGGTCGCGCCCGGACGTGGAATCGGCAGCGCCGCCGCGGCACCGCGTGCGGCCTGTGCGTCGCCGCGCGCTGCCCCGCGCCCGGCTGCCCCATCTCCGCCACGCGCTGCCGCCCCGGCTCGTCCCGCCGCGTCGCCGCGGCCGCGCGCACCGGCCGGTGGTTCCGAACCGCTCAGCGCTCCGCGGCCGCCATTCCCTGAATCGTCCTGGTAATCAGTGACCCAGATGTTGCCGTCACGATCGACGTGGATGCCGTGCGGCGACACGATCATCCCTTTGCCGAAACTCGTGACGAGGTTCCCCTTCGCATCGAATTTCAGGATCGGGTCGACCGGGTTCGACACGCACGAGCTGTTGCCGCCGCACCGCTCGGCCACCCAGATCGATGTGCCGTCCTTGTCGATGTCGATCGCGCTCGTCGCGCCCCACTGGCGCGCGGCCGGCAGCTTGAAGAAGTTCTCGACGACGACGTAGGGGTTGGGCCGATCGTTGACCGGCTCGACCTTGGCCTGCGCGAATGCCCGCCACCCGGACATCGCGAGGACGGCAGCGGCGGCAATCGAGACGATGCGTCGAGGCATGGAACAACTCCTCTGAGTTCCTCAGTTTCAGCTCACTTCTTTCTCACGTATTTCTGCACCTTCCGCGGGCCGACTTCCGCGCCGTAGATGTTGCCTGCGGCGTCGACCGCCACGCCTTCCGCGGCCAGCGTGCCGGTCGGGCCCGCCGAACCGTCGGCTCGCGTCAGGACGGGCTTGCCGTCCTTCTCCGCAAACGTCACGCCTTCACCGGACGGATCCGGAATGAACCCGATGATCTTGCCATCCTTGACGCTGCCCCATCGGAGCCCGCGCTTCCATGCGCCATGCGCTGGATTCACCGAGCCCGATTCCGAGTCCGCCGAGTACAGCATGCCGTTGCGATCGATGAAGAGACCGCTCGGCCGGCTGAACTGCGGCCAGTCGGCGATGAACTTACCCGACTGATCGAAGATCTGCACGCGGTTGTTCCCGCGGTCACCGACGAAGAGACGGCCTTGCGCATCGAACGCGAGGGCGTGCGGTTGATTGAACTCCCCGGGTCCCGTACCGCGTTTTCCGAATTGACGCAGGAGGGTCTTCCCATCGGGGCTGTAGACGAGGACGCGATCGTTCGGATTCGCGCCGTGCCCCTCGGAAATGAAGATCTCGCCCTTCTCGTTGGTGATGACGTCGTTCGGCTGCCAGCAGCACTGATCCGGACCGGTCGCGCCGCCGGCCTTGCCGATCGTCAGGAGCACTTTCCCTTCGGGGCTGAACTTGAAGACCTGGTGTCCGACTGTCGCTCCCGGAGGAGGCGCGGTCGGCGCCGCGCCGCGGCCGCCAGCTTGCGCCGCGCCGCCCGCCGCCGCCCCAGCGCCCGGAGCCCCGCCGCCAGCAGCAGCCCCGCCACCGGCCGCACCGCCGCCAGCCGCCGCACCGGCGCCTGCTGCGCCGGCGCCCGCACCCGCCCCCGCTCCGCGGCCGCCACCGGCGCCGCGCGCGGCTTGCGGTGCGTTGCCGTTACCGTCGGTCACCCAGACGTTGCCGTCGCGATCGACGTGGATGCCGTGGGGAAACGCCATCATGCCGGCGCCAAAGCTTCTGACGAGCTTGCCGGACTCGTCGAACAGGAGCACCGTATCCAGCGGCGACATCTTCCCCGTCGTCGGCTCGGCGACGCACGAGTTCGTGCCGCAGCGCTCGGCCACCCAGATGGATCGCCCGTCGCGCGCGATGTCGACCGCGCTCGTCGAACCCCACGTGCGCCCTTCCGGGAGCTTGAAGTGCCCCTCGATGGTCTGAAACGGGTTCGGCGCGTCATTGGTCGGGGTCGCAGTGCTCTGGGCGTAAGCGACCCATCCGCCACCCGACACGACGGCAGCGAAGGCAACGTATTTCACGCGGCGAAACAGCGACATTCCTGACCTCCTCAACAGTGGAGAGTTCGCGAGTTGGAGAGTTGGAGAGTTGGTGAATTCACCAACTCTCCAACGCCTCAACTCACTAACCCAATAGGGACGGGATTATATCCGTACGGGCTACCAATGGAATTGCGTGTCGGCGGCGTGCGCTGCCAGCCTGAGCTGCAGTGCCGCGGCGTGGTCGCGCGCAAGGTACGGGATGTCGATCCGATGCGAGCGTTCGTTCGCGCCGGCCGTGTCGACCCGGACGCGCGCCATCGAGGCGCGGCGATCGAACGGCGATTCGACGAGCGTCACCGCCTGGATGCGCGACACCCGCGCGATCGTCACGCTGCGCCAGAGCCACCCGCTCTTGAACGCGACCAGGTTGCCAGCGGCGGTCCAGCCGAGGTGTTCGACATGGCGGCGCGCAGCCAGCATGCTCCACGGAATGGTCACTCCGGCCACGAGCAGTCCGGGCCAGCCGACGACGGCGGCCGCAGCCAGGGCGATGACGATCGCCAGGAACACCCGGCTCTTTACGGCGCGCCGGAACGCCCGCGGATGAACGGGCCTCCAATCCATCAACGACTTCCCGTCCGCGAGATCGTCGCCCATCACTTCGGCCATCAGCGGTCCGAGCCCCGCGCTGCGAATCAGCGGCGCGAGCCACTCGCGGGCGCTCCCGGCGCTGTCCCGACCGGCGCGTCCGCCAGCCGTTTCGACCCGGACCGACACGCGATCGAGCAGGCGGTACAGCGGCCCTTCCGTGATCGTCACCGACTGAATCCGCCGGACCGGAATCGTGGCCGTGAAGCGAGTCAACAGGCCTGTACTCGATTCGAAGATCTTCGCCGACCGCGGTCAGCCGGAATCCGTAGAGCCGCACGGCGGCCCAGCACATCGACGCAATCCGCACCACGATCAGGAAGCCGATCATCGCGGCTGTCACCACGGCGACCTGGTTCAGCGACACTCCGGCGCCGCGCGCGATCCCCTCGATGAGCTCGCGGAGCATCCCTTCCTCGGCGACTTGTTCGCCGACGATCGAACCCCACAGGCGATCGAGCACGTCGAGCTGCCACAGAAGCCCGTAGATGGCGCCGATCACGACCATTCCGCGATTGACGAGGAAGCCGTGGAGCAGCAGCTCGCCGAGCGGCATCTCGAGCAGGATGCGCTCGCCCGAATGCGGCGCCTGCTCGGCGGGGACTTCGCGCCCGAAGACTCGGCGGCGCATCTCGTCGAGCGCCGACGCGGGCAGCACGCTGATCGTCGCCTCTGGTTCCGAACCCGCACCGGTTTCGACGCGCACTTCGATCACGCGCAGCAGGCGATGAAACACGTTCTGGACCGCATCCAGGTTCTGGATGCGCGCATACGGGATGTGGCGCTCGTTCCGGAAGATGAGGCCGGAGCGGATCACCAGCTCGGTTCCTTCGTAACGCATGCGAAACGACAAATACCGGACGATCGCCACGACCGCCGCGGGGATGAGAAACAGCATCATCCACGCGTCGACGTTCGGACCGGGCCGCCGCGCGGCGATCACCAGGCCGACGAGGCCGGGCAGCGCAAACGCCTTG
Organism: uncultured Acidobacteriota bacterium; assembly: GCA_963720005.1. Lineage (GTDB taxonomy): Bacteria > Acidobacteriota > Vicinamibacteria > Vicinamibacterales > CAVVIG01 > CAVREM01. Next base: position 77,718 of record CAVREM010000066.1, read on the forward strand.
AGGCTCCTCCCGAACGAGAACAGGATGGAGACCGGGTGGAGCCGTTCCTCAGACGGCATCGCTTTCCTCCCTCGGCAGGAGGTGTTCGCGAATCCGGAGCGCGCGAGCGTGGGCCAGGCCGTGCAGATCGACGCGGGCGTGGTCGGTTCCGGCCGTGTAGACGACCAGCGTGCCGAGCTCGTGCGTGCGCTCGAGCGGCCCCTGCGAAACGTCGGTGTGCTGCACGCGCGAGCGCGGGATGTTGATGATCGTGCGCCAGAAGACGCCGCGGCGGATCTCGATCCCCTGGCCGTCCACCTTGTAGGAGGCATGCCGGTAGGCGATCTCGGGCCACGCCTGCGCATGCCACGCGAGCAGGCCGCTGAACACGAGCCAGCCCCCGGCAGACGCCGCCAGGCCGATCAGCGAAAACCCGGTGTTGGCCCAGAACACGAGCGCGGCGAGGAACGACACGCCGGTCAGAAACGCCGCAGCGATCCAGCCGACTCTCTGCTGATGGGAAATGTGCCGCGGATCGAGACGCCGCTCGACGCCGTCGGCGACGTCGCCGTCGGGGTCGACGCCTTCAGTCACGGGCCATCCTGGCCCTTATTCTGGATCAGCGGGCTGGACGCGCGGCGGTCTTGGTCTTGGCCGCGTTGGTCTTGGCCGCGTTGGTCTTGGCGCGCCGTTGGTCTTGGCCGCGTCGGCCTTGGTCTCGTCGTCGGCGTTGGTCTCGTCGTCGGCCTTGGCCGCGTCGGTCTGGGCCGCGTCGGTCTTGGGCTTGATCTGTTCGAGGGCGCCAAGCGATGCGCGCTCGGTTCGTTCCGCCTGGCGCAGGCGCAGCATGTTCGTCGTCTTGAGTCCTTCCGACCGGAGCCGCCAGCTTTCGCTCCGCAGCCGCAGGTACTCCTCGGCGTGGGTGACCAGCGGCTGTTGCTCCTCCGGGACACTGTCGAGCGCCGTCACGCGTTTCTCCGCGGCCTGCAACTCGGGCACGATCGTCTGCTCGATCAGCGTCACGAGCGCGTCGGTTTTGATGCGCCCCTGGCGGAACTTCTCGACCGCCGCGTTGTAGGCGTCCGCCGTGCGGCGTTCCAGCTCGATGACGGCCGCGATCTCCGGGCGCGCGTCGATGATGCTGCCGATCGAGAACGCGACCCCGATGGTGATGATGGCGGTCGCCGACAACGCCGCAGCGATGTGGGGGACCGGGGGCTTTCGCTCACCGATACGGAATGCCAGCACCGCTCCGCATCCCAATCCGGTGATGAAGCCAACGCTCGCGGCGCCGCCATACTGCCCGCTGACGATGCCATAGAGCAGAAACAGCCCCATGCCGGGAGCCATGCGCTTGACGGCCAGGAACGGGATCGTCACCGGCGACGGCCGGACGGCGCCCATGGCGATCACCACGGCCAGCAGACCGTACAGGCCGCACAGCGCGGGAGTCGCGCCGAAATTCATACCCACAGGGTTCGTCGCAAGCTGCGCCACACCACCGGTCGCAGCGGCCGCGACGTACACGGCCGCAAGAGCGCTGTGACCGACGAGCCGCTCGAGGAGAAGCGCCGGCTGCACGAAGCCGACGAGAATCGCGATGAGGCCGATGAACCCCGGCGGCACGAACCCGGCGGTCACCAGCCGCCACCATTGGCCGGCCGTCGTCTGCGGGCCGAGGTTGGCGAGGGCATCGGCGCTGCCCGTCACGAACGTCAGGACCAGCGCGGCGCCGATCGCCGGCGTGACCAACACCCGACTGGTCCGCTCGCGCAGGTTGGTTCGAAGGGGTTCGCAAGGCCGGATGTTCGCCCTCGCGGCTTGAACCTGATGGTAGAACTCGAGGGCCTTCGCGTGGGTACGCTCGCGCTCGTCGGGCTTCATCAAGCGGAAGACAACGAGGGCGACCACGATGAGCGCGGCGATCAGCACACCTCCCCTTCCTCAAGAGGTGTGCCAGAAAATCACCGCAAAACGGACGATATTGGCGGCGGTCGGCCGCAAGCCGATTTCAGAAATCGGCGACGGCGTCGCGATCTGTAATCAGCTCAAACGGATGCGCGTCAGGAACTCGCGGATCTTTGCGTAGATCTGCGTGCGCTGCTCCGCGTTGAAGTTGCCGTGACCGCCCTTGGCGACGGTGAACAGCTCATTGTTCACCCCGGTCTTCGCGAGCGCTTCGTGCAGGCGCGTCGCGTGGGTGTAGGGGACGATCGGATCGGCGTCGCCGTGAATCGACAGGATCGGCGGCAGGCCGGCGCGCACGTAGGTGAGCGGCGACATGCTCTTCGCGAGGTCGTTCCGGTTGGGCACGGCGCCGATCCACTGGACGGCATACGACCGCGCGTTCGCGCCGGCGAGCATGTCGTTGAGATCGGTGATGCCGTACCAATTGATGATCGCCGCGACCGGCGGCACCGCGGCCTCGAAGCCGGTGAACCCGCCGCCCGAGCAGATGCTCGTGAAGCCGGCCGACGCCGGGACCATGCCGGCGACGAGCGCGAGGTGGCCGCCAGCCGACTCGCCGGTGACGATGATCCGCGACGTATCGATGTTGAACTGCTTCGCCTGCGCGGGCGCGGCGATGTAGCGGAGCGCGCACTGCGCGTCCTCGACCGCGGCCGGCGCGCCGGCGACGCGGAGCAGGCGATAGCCGACGTTGACGACGTTCCACCCCATCTCGATCCAGGGCATGAACGACATGAGCGCGGAATCCTTCGAGCCGGCCACCCATCCGCCGCCATGATAGAAGACGAGCGTCGGCTGCGGCGTCTGCACGTCGCGGCGGCGGTACACGTCCAGCTTCACCTCGAAGCCGTTGCTCGCGGTGAGATAGGTGACGTCGGGCGTCACTGTATAGCGGTTCGCCAGGGTCGTCGCCCAGGCGGAAGCCTGTGCGGCGGGGCCGGCGGCGCGGCGGCAGGCGCCTGCGCGGCCAGGGTAGTGCCAACAATCGCCACGGCCGCAAGCGCGGACGCAGTGAGCTTCAGCTTCGACATGATCACGACTCCTGTAGGCCGACCCCTTCAGGGTCGGCGTGGGTTGCTACGTTTGAGAATCCGCGATAGTGAAATCACTGCGTGACGGTGACGGTGATGTTGTCGTACGTGAACAACGATCCGTCGCTGGCGACGCCGCGCAGGACGTAGGTGCCCGGCTCCGCGAACGTGGCGGACGCCAGCCACCGGTTGTCCGGCGGCACCTCGGGAAGGATGTACGGCGGCGACCACGGCGAGTTGGCGTAGGCGCGCGAATCGGTCCAGGTTTTCATCTGCTCGGGACTGAACGTCACGGTCGACGCCTTGCCGCGATAGACGATCCACGAAAATCGCAGGCCCGCCGGGCTGGACATCACTGACGTCTGCGGCGGACGGTAGACGGCGGCGGCGGTCGCCGCGGCTCCACCGCGCCCGGCGCGCCGCGCGGGAACGTTGTCGGGATCTTTTGCGAACACTGCCAGGGACAGCGGCTCGCCGACCTTGACCGTGCGCCGCTTCTCCCCTTCGACTTTCAGCTCGGGAGGGACATTGCCGCGCAGTTCGTCCCGGAGGCTGCCGCCGTCGCCTCCCACTTCAGTCGAGATCGTCTGCGGATCGATCTGATAGTCGCTCTTCAGCGACGCATAGGCCTTGAGCGTCTTGCCGTGGGTCGTCAGCGTCCAGATCAGCTCTTTCGTCCCGAAGTCCTTCGGGACGCGGACGGTGAAGAGGAACGGGTTGCGCCTCGGGTAGAAGTGTGTCGGCTGGCCCTGATCCGCGTCCCCCGGCTCGAAGCCGTTCGCGGGACCAATCGGCACGTCGAACTCCTCTTCCCAGTTGGAGTTCATGTAGCCGAAGAACATCGTGAACGAGCCGTCAGGGTTCGGCCACCAGCCCTCGTAGGCCGGCGCGATGCTCTCGCCGCTGAGGTACATGTACCGCGTCTGCGCGCTGACCGTCTCAACGAGAAGGGTCAGCGCGATCGCCGCAAGGAGAAAGTTGGTGAGTTTCTCCAACTCCTTAACTCTCCAACTTACTGTTGGTTCGCCTGGGCTCCAGTGTTCGTCTCCGTCTTGGGCAGTGCGGGCGCCCAGCAGAGCGGACAGCCGATGTCGAACTGATTCCGGGTCTTCATGTTCTGACGCCGCTTCTCCATCTCCTCCTGGAACTGCTCCTCGGTGAGCGCGACGGAGTAGCCGAGGTCGATGAACATGTTGGCGATCGAACGCCGGCCGCCGCCCGCCCAGTTACGGGGATCCGCCGGGTTCTTGTTGGCCGGTGTCGTATCGAGGAATCCGATCAGGTGAACGATCGTGCCCTTCGGCAGGAGCGGCGCCGCATCGTCCTCGTAGCACGTACTGCTTGACCCAGTTGTGGTCGTAGCCGACGCAGTTGAGCGTGATGATGTTCTGGCCCCAGATCGCTTCGAGGCACATACGGACGCCCGGCGCATGCAGGTGCGGCTCGAACGCGATGATCTTGGTGTGCTCCTGCAGGACGGCGTAGGCGTGCAGTTCCTGGTTGGGCGTATTCGGCTTCACGTCCATGTCGACGCCGTTGCCGAGCCGCAGGCTCGAGCGGCGGTACTTCGGCTGGTACCCTTTCGGAAAGAACTTGAAGCCGAACTCGAGCTGCGCCTTCGTCTCGCGGCCGTTCGAGTGCAGGTGGTATGCGCTCAGGTTGAGCGACGAGTTCGCCGCCAGGAGCCGGCCGGCTTCGGGCGGGAAGACGTCGGGATTGCGACCGACTTCGTGAATCGGCCAGCTCGTCCCGCCATTGCTGCCGCCGGCTTCCGCGGTGCCGCCGGCACTATCGGCAGGCGCGCCCGGCACCTCGCTCGAATAGGTCATGTGGTGCCAGACGTAGCGGCCGCCCACGGTATTGGTCGGCCCGCTCTTCGGGATGTCGTTGATTTCGCGCACTTCGATCGCGGAGACATGGCGATCCTCGGTGAGCCCGGTCGGGACCATTCCGAGCGATCCCCACTTGTCCGGTCCGGCCGCCGGCACGACGATTTGCGGCGAGCGCAACACCAGGTCTGGTTCGCCAATCGCCCATTTGTCCTTGTTCGCGAAGTCGCGCGGCGGCGGCATGTCGGCGGGATTACCGCGCGGGGCACCCGCGTCGACCCACTTCGCGATCGTGGCGATCTCTTCGTCGCTCAGCGACGGATCTTCCTTGAATTTCTGGATGCCGATGTTCTTCTCGACGAACCACGGCGGCATGACCCCGGCGCGCGCGCCGAGGCCGGTGCGCGTCTTGATTGCCCGCGACCACGGGCGGACCTCTTCGTACGTGGTCAACGGCATCGGCGCGACGCCGCTCGAGTTGTGGCAGTGCTGGCAGCTGCGCTGCAGGATGGGAGCGACGTCTTTGGCGAAGGTCACCTCGCCCGGCGATCCATTCTGTGCGGCCGGCGACGTCGACATCACCAAAGCGAAACCAACGATGGGAACGAGCGGAGCGATCCTCATCGCACATCCTCCCTCAGAGTCGATTTCAGAGCCTACGCCAACCCTCAGGTAACGTCAACGAATACGGGGACTTGTCTTACCCGAGGGGCTTCGCCCCTCGGACTCCCCGACACGCTCGCTCGCGACGCAGGTCCTTGGCGTTCGAGGGGCTTCGGCGGGCCTAAAGGACGCGCCCTACGTCCCTGGCAGAGCGAAGGCCACCAGCGTCGTTCCGGCGGGAATAAGGATGTGCTGGCGGCCGTCGAACTCGAACGTCATTGGCGCCGCACCCCAGATCCCGTTACCGGTCTGATAACGCCAGAGGTTGCGGCCGGTGCGCGTGTCGAAGGCCATGAAGTTGCCCTCGTTGTCGCCGGTGAAGACCAGCCCTGAAGCCGTCGAGAGCACGCCCGACATGGCGGGCGAGGCGTAGCGGAACTCCCAGCGGCGTTCGCCGGTCGCCGCGTCGATCGCGCGCAGCGCGGCGTAGTTGGGCCGTTCGCGGTCGACGCGCACCGCCCCTCCCATCGACGCCTGGCCGGGGACGAACTTCGGCTCCTGCGTCGCGTAGGTCGCGCAGGTCTCGCGCGCGGTGACGAGGAACAACTGGAGCGAGGGATCGAAGGACGGCGGGTTGAAGTTCGTCCCGCCCCATTGATCCGGCAGACAACCTTTGCTGCCATCGTTCAGCACGATCGGACGGCCGTCCCGGCCGATCTCGCGAGCCCAGGTCGTGTCGGTGAAGGGTTTCCCGAGAATCAGCTGACCGGTGGCGCGATCGAGGACATAGAAGAACCCGTTGCGATTCGCGACCATCACCACCTTGCGCGCGACGCCGCCGATCGTGAGATCGGCGACGACGGGCACGTGATTCGAATCCCAGTCGTGCGTGTCGTGCGGCGTGAACTGGTAATGCCACTTCAGGCGGCCGGTGGCTGCATCAATCGCGACGAGCGAGTTCGTATACAGGTTGTCGCCGAGACGGCTCGCACCCCAGTAATCAGGATTCGGATTGCCGGTGCCCCAGTACAGAAGGTTCAGCTCGGGATCGTAACTGCCAGTCATCCACGTGCCGCCGCCGCCGCGCGCGAGGACCTCGGAGGAGGCGGGCCACGTCTCGCTGCCTGGCTCTCCCGGCGCGGGCACGGTGTAGAAGCGCCAGATGCGCGCGCCGGTCTGCGGGTCGTACGCGTCGAGAAATCCGCGCGTCGGATATTCACCGCCCGAGATGCCGACGATCACCTTGTCGCCCGCCTTGTCGGCAATCACGAGCGGCGCCAGCGTGGCCGAGTAGCCAATCTTGTAGTCGGCGAGCACCGTATCCCACAGGATCGCGCCGCTCCTGCGATCGAAGGCGAGGAGGTGCGCGTCGAGCGTCACCATGAACAGCCGATCGCCGAGAATCGCGAAGCCACGATTGACCGGCGCGGACGCGCCGTACGTGAGATCGGGCGGAAGCTCGCGCCGGTACTGCCAGAACGGCCGTCCGGTGCGGGCGTCGAGCGCCCAGGCGAAGTTGTTCGAGCCGGTCACGTACAACACACCGTCGAGGGCGAGCGCCGTTGCCTCGAAACCGCGGCCGCGGGTCGTCGTGCCCGATTGAAACGTCCACTGGGCCGCGAGCCGGTGGACGTTGGCCGGCGTAATCTGCGTGAGGGGACTGTGGCGGCGCCCCGAGTAATCGCCCGAGAAGGTCAGCCACCGCGTCGGATCCGCGAGCCCGGCGAGGATGTCGCGGGAGGTCACGGCTGGATGCGCGGCATCGGCCCGCGCGGCAGGCCCAGTCTCGCGCACGATCTCCTGCAGGCCGTCCTTGAGAAATCCCTGCAGCCGCCCCTGCGTGTCTTCGATCTGAATGGAGAACGCGTCTTCACCCCGCCGCGCGCCGCTAATCCGCCGGCCGTCACGCGTGACGAGCGTCACAGCGGGCGGGGCCGGCGCGCCGCCGCCGGCCGTACTGCCCCCGCCGCAGGCGGCGCGAGCGACTTCAGGAACTCGACAATCGCGCGCAGCTCTTCGTCGGGCGCCATCGATGGCGGCATCGCACTGCCGGGCACACCCTGACGAATCGTCCGGAGGACGCGATCGTCGGTCGCCCCGGAGGCCCAGAGTGTGACCAGCGCTGGCCCGATGGCGCCGCGCGCGTCGCCGCCATGGCAGACGGCGCAGCGTTCGGCGTACAAGGCGGCGCCGAGCGCGAGCCATCCTGCGCGCGTCCGGCCGGAGCGGCCAGGTCAGAGGGCAGGATCAGGACGAGAACGAGCGACGCCATGGCGATTTCGGCGCGCGCCATCGGCGCGAGTATACTGCCGCCTGAGCGGAGGATCTCCAGATGATTCGGATCCGTCATACGCCGTCGCGCACCGCGGTCATGGGGTCGATCGTCGCGGGGGGCCTGCTCGTCTGGATGGCGGGAATCGCCGCGCAGCAGAGCAACTTTGTCGGCGGCAACCCGACGCAGATGGACGCCAAAGCGGTCCGCACGCTGCGCCTGAAGTTCCCGGCCGGAAGCCGTTCGAACTGGCACACCCACACCCACGGCCAGCTCCTGATGGTCGAGGAAGGCAAGAGCCGAACCCAGGAGCGCGGCGGACCGCTGCTCGAGATGGGTCCCGGCCAGCCCTGGTACACGAAGGCGGGCGTCGAGCATTGGCACGGTGCCGCACCCGACCAGGACGTGGTGCAGCTCACGATTTACGAAGGCGACGTGAAGTGGCTCGAGCCGGTCACGGACGCGGTGTACAAAGCCACGCCGAAGAAGTGAATCCTGTAATTAGGAATTTGGAATTAGGAATTAGGAATGCGTACCTTTCGCGCACATCCAGTTACGCATTCCAAATTCCAAATTCCAAATTCCTAATTTCTTCCCACGCCCGTTCGCACGTTCGCGATCGCAAAGCGTGCGAACGTATCGGCATCCGCCCCGCCCAGCAGGCCGTCGATGATGAGCATCGCGACGCCGTGGACCAGCGCCCATACGAAGCGCGCGAGCTGCTGCGGGTCGTCGGGGCGCATCAACCGCTCCTTCTGCAGCCACACAATCGCGTCCACGAGCGCCTGAAACGCCCCTGATCCTTCCCGGGCCACGTCGGCGTTCGGGCTGCCGACAACGAACCCGCCGAACATGACGCGGTAGTGCGAGGGATTGGCGACGGCGAAGCGCACGTAGGCCGCTCCCATCGCCTCGAAGCCGGCCCATCCCCGTCCGCCGCGCTCCCAGGCCTCGATCGTTTCGAGGCGCAGCGTCCTGAAGCCCTCACGCGCCACCTCGGACAGGAGCGCCGCCTTGTCGGCAAAATGGCGGTAGAGCGCCGTCCGCGACACGCCGAGCGTCTGCCCGACGCCGCGGAGCGTGAGGCCGCCAACGCCGTCCGCCTGGATCGTGCGCAGCGCCTCTTCGACCAGGGCGCGGCGCAGATCGCCGTGGTGATAGCGGCTCGGCCGTTTGCGCCGGGAACGTTTCGCAGGCACGCCGCGTATGGTACGAACGTGGTGTTGACATTGTCAACATGTGGAATTACCCTGATGTTGACGATGACAACATTCGAGGAGGGGACCATGTTCCGCACAACCCGCCGCCTTTTCGGACTCGTCCGCGACCTCTGGCATACCGACCGACCGCTGACCTTCGTCGGCCTGCTGATGCTCGCCGCGCTCGGCGCCGCGCTGGTCGGCCTGTGGGTCGACCCACGCACCATCGGCGGCGCGCCGGCCTGGCTCAAGCCGGCCAAGTTCGGCGCCTCGATCGCCATCTACAGCCTGACGCTCGCGTGGCTGTTCCGGTACCTCGGCTCGTGGCGAAAGACGAGGCGGATCGTGAGTTGGACGACGGCGGTGGTGCTCGTGACGGAGGTGGCCGCGATCGCACTGCAGGCCTGGCGCGGGACGACCAGCCACTTCAACGTCGGGACGCCGTTCGACGCGGCCCTGTTCGGCCTGATGGGCGCTGCCATCTTCGTGCAGACCGCGGTCAGCATCACCGTCGCCGTGGCATTGTGGCGGGAGCGCTTCGCCGACCGAGCGCTCGGCTGGGCGCTGCGTCTCGGGATGACGTTGACGATCATTGGCGCCTCGACCGGTGGGCTCATGGTCCGGCCGACGGCGGCGCAGCTTGCCGAGGCACGAGCGGGCCGCGGCATGCCGGTCGCGGGAGCGCACACGGTCGGCGCACCGGACGGCGGCGCCGGCTTGCCCGGAACGGGATGGAGCGTCGCACACGGCGATCTTCGCGTGCCGCACTTCGTGGGCTTGCACGCCGTCCAGGCACTCGGGCTCTTCGCGCTCGTCTTCGCCTCCCCGCGCCGCGTCCGCCTCGTGCTCGCCGCCGCGTCGAGCTACACCGCCCTGTTCGCGCTCCTGCTTTGGCAGGCGCTTCGCGGGCAGTCGATCCTGCAGCCGGACGTCATGATGCTCGTGTGGCTCGGCGCGACGACGGCGGCCGTCTATGTGGCGGCGCGATCCGAATCGCTGCCGCGCGCGGCGTTCGTCTACTGAGGCCGCCATGTCGCCAGAACAACTCTTTCCCGTCCTCAACATGATGTCGCTGGTGTCCTGGCTGCTGCTGGCCATCGTCCCTCGCCGCCCGCTCGTGACGAGGACGATTGCCGGCGCCGCGGTCCCGGCGTTCTTCGCCGTCGCATACATCGCCATGATCGCGAGCGCCTGGGGCGGAAGCGAGGGCGGCTTCTCGTCGCTCGACGGTGTCGCGTCGCTGTTTGCGAACCGATGGCTGCTGCTCGCCGGGTGGACGCACTATCTGGCGTTCGACCTGCTCGTCGGCGTGTGGGAAGTCCGGGATTCGATCGAGCGCCGCATCCCGCACCTCCTGGTGATCCCCTGCCTGGCGCTCACCTTCATGTTCGGGCCGGCCGGGTGGCTGTTGTATCAGCTCATCCGGAGAGTCGGTAGTCGGTAGTCGTAGTGCGGACCTCTTAGGTCCGCCTGCCGTCGCCTTAGGTTCGCCTGTCGTCGCCGCCGCACACCTGACGTTTCCGAAAGAGGACGCTCGCACGCGAGACTGCAGGTTTTCTTGCAAATCTCAGCGCATCGAACGGTACGTGCTTTGCGCCTGTGAGGGACCGCCAGCGCCCATGGGGATTCCCGATGCGCCTCACAGCAGTCCTCCCAATCGGTGCGGTGGCTTTCGTGTGTCTCGCTTCTCCGGCCTTCGCGCAGCCGCGCAGTTCCATTCAAGGCTTCGGCGGCATGCCCCTGGGCGGCTTCGCCTCGAACGATGCCTCGTTCGGCGGCGTCGTCACCTCTGAGCTCACGCCGAGTCTTCAGGTGGTCGTCGAGGGCGGGCGGATTGGCAACCTCCTGTCGCCAACGATCGACCTGGCCCTCGGCCTCATTCCCGGCGACCTTGGCTTCCGGACGTCTGCCTGGTACGGACAGGGCGGCGTGCGCATCTCGACGTCAGGGTCCGGCGTCAGGCCCTATCTCGAGACGCAGGCCGGGATCGCGCGTCTGCAGACTCGGATCACCGGACTCGGTTCTGGAACCGCCGATGCATTGACGAATGCGGCGCTCCAGTTCCTCGACGGCACGTCCCCGATCGCGACGATTGGCGGCGGCCTCACTTTTTCCGGGGGCGCGTTCGTCACCGATATCGGCTATCGCTACCGACGCATCTTCTCGGACAGCTGGGTGAACGCGCTGTCGACCGGACAGGCGCTGGACATGAACGAAGTTCGTATTGGCGTCGGCGTTCGATTTTGATCGGGCTACGGGTACGAGACGGGTCGTTCGACGTTCGGGGACTTCGCTCTTCGTTCGTCGTTCGAACGGCGAACGGCGAACGTCGAACGACAGGCGTTCTCTAGGGAACGATACGGAGATTTAGCGGCGGGCCAGGAACCGGCGGCGGGATGATGCCGAGGCGCACGACCTCGAAGTCGTTCGCGTTCAGTGCGTGAAACGCCGGGTTCAGGACGCTGTTGTTCCAGCGCGTGTCGTAAGTACCCGTGACGTAGAGATCCGATCCGTTGTCGGCGACGATGAGGCCGTAGCGCTGCATCGCCCGAAAGATCTTCTGGATCTCCGGTGCGAAGCCCGAGAGATCGCGGCTCGCCTTGAGCCGCAGGCGGGCGCCCATCGGCAGCGCGCCCGGCTGTGAGCCGGCGCGGTGCGATGCCGGGTACACGTACCCGTTGGTGGCGCGCACGGTCACGCGGAAGGCGTGCCGGATCTCGCCGGCGCCGAACACTTCGTCGTACCGGACGAGCCCCGGAAGAATCGCGAGTCCCGCGGCATCTGCGGACGTCCATCCGTCCGGCCGCCGCGCGTTCGAGGCGAGATCGAAGAACGCGCCCGAGCCGCCCCGCCACTGCGCGCCGTCATAGAAGACGTTGTACAGCTCGTACAGATGCCGATTGTCGCGGTCGACGATGAGCAGGTGGCGATCGCTCGACGATCGCAAATCAACATTGCCGGGCTCGCCGCCTTCGACCCAGTGGGGCAGCGTGATCGCCTCGTCGGGAATCGGGTAGAACGGAAAGCTCGCGCCGGTCGTGTGGTTCACGCCGTCGCTCTCGCTCGCGTACTGAAAGATGACCGACTTCTTCGGCGTCGTCCCGTCGACGACGACGTACGGCATGCCATAGTTCTGCACGCTGCCCGGCGACACGTCGCCGCCGAAGTCGGGATGGACCCGGCTCACCGAGCCGTTGTTGATGAAGCTGATGTAGGCGCTGGAGTTCGGATCGAGCGGCGCGGCCGAGATGTCGGCATTCCACCAGTTGTCGGCGGGAAAGAGCGGCAGTGGACCGGGAAGCGGTCCGCCGAGGGTGGCGGCGGCGACGAGCACGGTTACACCAATCGGCACGACGAACAGACCAACGGCCAGCGATCCGACGAGGCGGCGCACGACCGTCCGGGGGCAAAGGCCGGACCAACGGGAACGGGCCGGAAACGGGGCGATGCCCGGCCGATTCGTTGCAGATCTGCACACGAAATGGCAGATCCGTCTCACTGCTGCTGGCTGCCTTCGTCGTGGCGTCCGCGCGCCCATCGCTTCCTGCGACATCCACGGCACGAATGCCGGCACGTCGCCGGGACGGCGCGGCTGCGCGGTGCCGACGGCGACCGCGACGGCCAGCTCGCTGCGCACGGCGCTCAATCCCTTGAAGACGCCGCGCGTCGGCGGCACGTCCGCGTAGTCGCGGCCGATCGCCACGCGGATGTGGCGATCGCCGGCGAGCATGTTGTTGGTCGGGATCGAAGCCGATCCAGCCGAGGCCGGGCAGCAGCGCCTCGACCCAGGCGTGCGTGGCGCCGTCGGTCGACCGCACCTCGCGGTCGCGCGTGCTGGAAGAGGTAGCCGCTGACGTAGCGGCACGGCATCGCCAAGCTGGCGGACGAGCGCGATCATGATGTGCGCGAAGTCCTGGCAGACGCCGCGGCGCGCCTCGAGCGCCTCGTCGATCGGCGAGTCGACGCGCGTCGCGCTGCGGGCTGTATTCGAAGCGCGCGTAGATCTCGGACATCGTCCGCCGCACCGTCGCCAGCGGATCGTCGGCCGCGCTCGAGGCCGATCTCCTGCGCGAACGCGTCGAGGAGCGGCGTCTGGCGCGCGAACGGGCTGTCGTGCAGCAGCTCCCAGAATTCGCCGGACGCGGTCAGCCGATCGAGCGCGCTGCCACGCGTCCGCCTCCAGGTCGATCGGGCGGCTCGGCCACCGGCGCGCACTCGACGAGCGCCTCGGCCGTGACGGTCAGCCGCGTGTGCCGGCCCGGGAATGTTGAAGTGATGGACGATGTTGCCGTCGTGGTCGGAGTACATCCTGACGCGCGACGGCCGGCGTCGTGCTCAGGCCGAAGCGGACGCAGCGCTGCGGCCCTCGCTGCGCGGCTGCATGCGCGCCTCCATCACGCTCTCGGTGATCGGCGATCTCGTAGGTGAAGCGGGTGACGTGGCGGATGGTGTAGAACACGTGGCGTCAGGCCGGAAGCGCCGATTCGATCGGATACATGACGTAGCTCTGGTAAACCGCCGCGTGAATCTGCGCGGCGTGGCGCGTGATGCCGTCGAGATAGGCGTGCGGAGTCGTCGAGGATCTCGTCGACCTGGCCGTAGTCGAGCGACGCGTGCAGGCGGCCGGCGAGCCGCTCGGCGCGGCCGCCGGCGCCGCGGCCGGTGAGCTGCGCGATCGTCCCGCAGCGCCGACTCGACCCGCGCCGCGGCGAACCGGACCGAGCGCGGGAACTCGACGTTCAGCAGCAGGAACTCGGCGATGCGGTCGCGGCCGGAGGTCGGCGGTGTAGCAGCGGCAGTACGCCTCGAGCGCCGAGCACGACCGCAGCAGGCCGACCCATTCGATCGTGACTGGCGCCCGCCGCCGCGCCGGTCTTGAAGTGCAGGTCGACCAGCGCCGCCGTCGTGCCGGCGCGCTCGAGGAAGCGGCCGACCTGCAGGAACTGCCAGCCCTCGCCGTGGCCCATCGTCGCGTCGGTGACGCCTTCGAAGAGGTGGACGCCTTCGATGACCGCGCGCGACAGGTAGTGCGGCCGCGCCAGCGCGGTCGCGCTCGCGGTGCGCCTGCTTGATGCGCAGGAAGAGCGCGTTGACCTGCTCCCACATGTCCGAGCTGATCTCCTCGCGCACCTGCCGCGCGTTCTCGCGCGCCGACGTGACGCACGACAGCACCGAGTCGCGGTTCGACGAGGTCGAACATCAGCGCATCGACCAGCGCCGCCGGGCCGAGCTCGGCGACGTCGTCGGGCGGCGTCAGCCGCAGCGCCGCGTACAGCCGATCGAACTCCCACGCCTCGTCGCCGCGGCGGCGATCGAGCCCGAGATCGAGCCGGACGTCGATCAGCCGCGCGGTGTGCTCCGCCCGCTCGAGATAGCGGCTGATCCAGTAGAGCGAGTCGGCGACGCGCGACAGCAGCATGCGTCTACTCCTCGAGCACCCAGGTGTCCTTGCTGCCGCCGCCCTGCGACGAGTTCACGACCAGCGATCCCTTGCGGAGCGCGACGCGCGTCAGCCCGCCCGGCACGATCGACACGCTCGTCGCCGAACAGCACGTACGGCCGAAGGTCGACGTGCCGCGGCTCGACGCGGCCGTCGACGAAGCACGGCGAGTGCGACAGCGCCAGCGTCGGCTGGGCGATGAAGTTGCGCGGGTCGGCAAGGATCTTCGCGCGGAACTCCTCGCGCTCACGTCGCCGTGCTGTGCGGGCCGATGAGCATCCCGTAGCCGCCCGACTCGCCCACCGCCTTGACGACCAGCTCGTCGAGATGCTCGAGCACGTACTGACGGTCGGACGGATCCGACAGCAGGTACGTCTCGACGTTCGCGAGGATCGGCTCCTCGCTGAGATAGAAGCGGATGATCGCCGGGATGTACGCGTAGACCGCCTTGTCGTCGGCGAGCCCGGTGCCGATGGCGTTGGCGATCGACACGTTGCCGGCGCGGTACGCGTTCAGCAGGCCGGCCACGCCGAGATGCGAGTCCGCCCGGAACGCCAGCGGATCGAGAAAGTCGTCGTCGACGCGGCGGTAGATCACGTCCACGCGGCGCAGTCCCGCCGTCGTGCGCATGTAGACGACGTTGTCGTGGACGAGCAGGTCGCGTCCCTCGACCAGCGCGACGCCCATCTCGCGCGCGAGGAACGCGTGCTCGAAGTACGCCGAGTTGCCGACGCCCGGCGTGAGCACGACGAAGGTCGGCTCCGGCGACGGCCGGCGGCGCCAGCGCGCGCAGCGTCGCCAGCAGCAGCTGCCCGTACTGGGCGATCGGGCGGACGTGATACCGATCGAACAGCGCCGGCATGACGCGCTTGGTCACCTCGCGGTTCGCGAGCATGTAGGACACGCCGCTCGGCACGCGCAGGTTGTCTTCGAGGACGACGAAGCGGCCGTCCTCGCCGCGGACGAGATCGGTGCCGGCCACCGACACGTAGATGTCGCCCTGCACCGGCACGCCGCGCATCTCGCGCCGGAAATGCCGGCAGCTCTGGACCAGCTCGCGCGGGATCGACGCCCTCCGCGAGGATCCGTCCCTCGTGGTAGACGTCCTTCAGGAACAGGTTGATGGCCGTGAGCCGCTGGGTCAGGCCGCGCTCGAGCGTCTGCCATTCCGGCGCCGTGATCAGGCGAGGGACCAGGTCGAACGGGAAGATCCGCTCGGTGCCCTGCTCGTCGCCGTAGACCGTGAACGTGATGCCCTGGGTGAGAAACGCCTTGTCGGCCTCGAGCTGCAGCTCGCCGAGCTGCCCTGGCGAGGCGCCTCGCAGTTCTTCGTAACAGCGGCAGACAATGCGCCCGCACCTCGCCCGAGCGTCCGAACATCTCGTCGTACGCGCGGTGCCGGCCGTAGGCGGCAAACAGATCTTCGTTGTCCGAAGTCGACACAACTGTCGGGTTCACACGATGAAGGGACGAATTTGTCACGGCGTAAGGGATTCGGCAAGCCCCGGCGAACGCGGCGGGAGGCCCGCCGGGCGTCGAGCAAGAGACACGCCACGGCGACGAAGCGAATGCTTCCAGGTTGGGCGAGTCCTCTCGACAATCCTGTAGGCACCCGAGGGACGTCCAGACAAAATTGACGCCCTGAACAGGCGCCGGCAATTCGATTCCGGCCCGATTCTCGCTGCCGATGAGGCAGCGTTCTTGCTCGTTGCCTCGCCGTGCCGTCGCCGCCAGCGACTCACAACGACGCGCTGCTCTGGACGCTCGAGGAGATCGGCCGGCTCGTTTCGCAGCGAGGGAACGCGGCCGAAACACTGTCGAACCTCGTCCACCTGATTCAGCGGCGCTTCGGCACCGACGTCTGCTCCGTCTACCTGCTCGAACCGGACCGGGCGAATCTCGTCCTCGCGGCGACGATTGGCCTCCGCCAGGAAAGCGTCGGCCGGATCCGCATGCGGTTGTCGGAAGGACTGGCTGGCCTTGTCGCCGAGCAGCTGGCGCCGCAATGCGTCGCTGACGCGGCCACGCATCCTCGATTCAAGTACTTCCCGGACGCCGGCGAGGATCCCTACCGATCGTTCCTCGGTGTGCCCGTCATGGATCGCGGTCTGCTGCAGGGCGTGCTGGTCGTCCAGACGACCGAGCCGCGCGTCTTCAGCGATGACGACGTGCGGAGGCTCATCGACGGCCGGGACGCAGCTGGCGCCGACCGTCACCGAAGCGCGGACGCTCGGCCAGTTCGTGGCGCCCGCCCATCAGCGCCTCAAGGCGCTGTCCGAGAATCTGTGGTGGAGCTGGGACGCGGATACCACCGCCCTCTTCCGCGAGCTCGATCCGGTCTCGTGGCGGGAGATCGGCCACAACCCGGTCGCCCTGCTCGAACAGATGCCGATCGAGCACCTGGAGGAGCGCGCGTCGCAGCTGGCGCTGCACAGCCGCATCAACAACGCCTACCGGCGCATGCAGGAGTATCTCGGCTCGCGCCACACGTGGGGCGGCCGGCATGCCGGCGTCCTCGGCGCCCGGCCGGTCGCGTACTTCTCGGCCGAATTCGGCCTGCACGAGTCGCTGCCGATCTATTCGGGCGGCCTCGGCATCCTGGCCGGCGATCACATCAAGGCGGCATCCGACCTCGGCGTGCCGCTGGTCGGCATCGGGCTGTGCTACGACCAGGGGTACTTCCGCCAACGCCTCGATCACGCCGGGTGGCAGCACGAGGACTACCTGGATCTCGAGCACCGCGTGCTCCCGATTCGGCCGGCAGAAGTCGGCGGCCGGCACGTCATGGTGTCAATCGAGACGAGGACCGGCGCGATTGTCGCGCGCGTCTGGAAAGTGGCGGTCGGACGCAATGCGCTGCTCCTGCTCGATTCCGATGTCGAAGGCAACCGGCCCGAGGATCGCCAGCTCACCGCACGGCTCTACGGCGGCGACGAGCGGGTCCGGATCCGGCAGGAACTGCTCCTCGGCGTCGGCGGCGTGCGGGCACTCGACGCGCTCGGCATCCTGCCAGGCGTCCTGCACCTGAACGAGGGCCACAGTGCGTTCGCGGCGCTCGAGCGGACGCGCCGCCGCATGACGATCGAAGGCATTGACGTCGCCGACGCCATGGAGCGCGTGGCCAGCGAGGTGGTGTTCACCACCCACACGCCCGTGCCCGCCGGCCACGACTGGTTCTCGGCGGCGCTCGTCGAAGAGCATCTCGGTCCGTTGCGCGACGCGCTCGGGCTGTCCGAGCACGACCTCATGGCCCTTGGCCGCACGAACCCATCCGACGAGAACGAAGGCTTCTGCATGACGGTGCTGGCGCTCAAGATGAGCAGCCGGGCCAACGCGGTGTCGTCGCTGCACGGCCGCGTCTCGCGGGCGATGTGGCGGACGCTCGCCCGGCCGCACAGCCGGGCCCAGATCGGGCACATCACCAACGGCGTGCACGTCCACACCTGGCTGGCGCCGCAAATGCGCCAGGTCTACGACCGTCACCTCGGTCCCACCTGGCCAGCCCGGGCCGGCGAACCGGAGTTCTGGGACCGGGTGGATGCCATCGACGACGGCGAGCTGTGGGAAACGCACCTGACGCTGAAGAAACAGCTGATCGAGGTGGCGCGGCTGCTCGCGTCACGTCAGGCCGCAAGACGCTCGGAGTCCACCGACCTGGTCACGCAGCTCCATCGCGCGCTCAGCTTCGACGCGTTGACCATCGGTTTCGCGCGACGATTCGCGACGTACAAACGAGCCAACCTCGTGCTGCGCGACATCGAGCAGCTCGCCGCGCTCGTCAACAACGCTCAGATGCCGATTCAGTTCGTCTTCGCGGGCAAGTCGCACCCGCTCGACGGACCCGGCAAGACCGTCCTGCAGGAAATTGCACGCCTGACCCACGACCCGCGCTTTCTCGCGAAGATCGTCTTCCTCGAGGATTACGACATCAACATCGGCCGGCACCTCGTGCAGGGCGTCGACGTCTGGCTGAACTGCCCGAGGCGCCCGCTCGAAGCGTGCGGCACGAGCGGCCAGAAAGTCGTGCTGAACGGGGGGTTGAACCTTTCCGTGCTCGATGGCTGGTGGGCGGAGGCCTACGACGGGTTGAACGGGTTCGCCATCGGCATGGGCGAAAGCCACACGTCGCCGGAGCTGCACGACGCGCGCGACGCCGACGCGCTGATGCGCGTGCTGCGTGACGAGGTGATTCCTCTGTACTATGATCGCGATGCCGATGGTCTGCCGCGGCAGTGGATTGCACGGATGAAACGCGCCATCCGCACTCTGGGATGGCGCTTCAGCGCCGCTCGAATGATCGTCGACTACGTGACGAAGGCCTACGTGCCGGCGGCCGGCGGCACGAGCAGCGAGCTCTGAGCTCGCATTGATGGAGAGGTGGAAATGCCAAAGAGTCCGAAGACCGGAAAGTCGCCCGTGCGGCGCGCCGCCGCACCTCGCACCAAGATCGTCCGTCCCCGCGCCGCCCACACAGGCGGATATCGCCACGCGCGCCTACGAGCTGTTCCTGCAGCGCGGTGCCGGACACGGACGGGATTTCGACGACTGGCTGGCCGCCGAGCGCGAGCTGCAGGTTCAGTGCGTCAGCGCGTAGACGATGTAGTTGATCCCGAGCTTGAAGGCCTCGTTCCCCTGATCGATCGGAAAGAAGCCCGCTCCCGCCATCTGCCAATACTCGGCGAGATTCGTGTTGTAGTTCGCGATCGCCATGAGGCGTCGGCTCGGATCGTTCTCTTCGAAGAGGCCGAAGTACTGCGCCGGTAGTCCGTACAAATGATGCACGGCCGGATGCGGAAATTCCGGATCCTTGACGCGGAAGAAGACGTTGAAGATCGGGTGTGCGCGATCGAGCCGCACCCAGCGCGCGTGGGGAATGATCCGCCGTGACTGGGCCTCGAAGTTGTCCCACTGTTCCAGCTCGAAGTCGTTGAAGACGATGAACCCGCCCTTCTGAAGGTATTCGCGCAGCCGATCGGCCTGCTTGTCCGTCATCACCCAGAAGCCCGGCTCCCATAACCAGGCGACGGGGTACTTGAACAACTGAGAATCGTCGAGCGCCAGGTTCAGGCTGCCGTCGTCCCTTGCGTCGATGCCCGTGAGGCTGTCGACCATCGCCATCAGGTTCTGCTCGGCGCCCGGAAATTCGTGCAGCCAGAAGTTGACGCCGGATCCTCTCGGCGGCGACGCGAACGTGCCCGTGGTCCAGCGCAGCCTGACGAACGTGAACCGGCCGTCGTACGTGCCCGAGCGGCGCCCCCACTGCGCAAACGCCGTCCCGGCCAGCGACGCCGACACGGCGACCGCGACGAGCGCGAGCACCCGGGAACGTCGTCGTGTCATCTCATTGCCGTCCCGCGGGCGGGCGGCCACTCTTCAGCGCGAACGCGGCTAGCGTGCCGTCGGTGCCGGCCCCGGTCGCGATCACGACGAACTGGCGGCCCGCGCGCGTTCGATAGGTCATGGGGTTGGCACTGGTCCGGAACGGCGTCGCGACGCGCGCGATTTCACGGCCGGTCGACTTGTCGAACGCATAGAGATACGGATCGCCGCCGCCGATGAGCACCACTCCGCCGCGCGTCACGATCCCGCCGAAATTGCCGGTCGTCCCGAGACGCTCGGGCAACGTCACGCCTTTGAGCAGCGGATGCTGGCGGATGGCCTGGCTGCCCTCGCCGAACGGCACCCTCCATGCGATGTCGCCCTTGTTGAGATCGACGGCCACGAGGTACGCATACGGCGGCTTCGTCAGGGGAATGCCGCCCAGCGCGGCGCCGCTGTAATTGACGGTGTCGGGCGCTCGACCAGGCGCCGGCGAAACAGGCTGTGCCGGCGCTCCCGGACCCTGTGGCGCTCGGGAGGTGAAGAGCCCGTACTGCCCGCAGTAGTTGCTGTACTCCCAGGTGACGTACGGATCCTGCAGGTCGTTCTTGCAGAGCGTGCTGACGTGGTAGCTATCCACCACCTTGACGAACAGCCATCCGCTCTCGGGATCAAATGCCGCGCCGCCCCAGTTCGCCGCGCCGTTCTGCGATGGACGCTGGATCGTGCCTTTGAGGCTGGGCGGCGTGTAGAGCGGCCCGAGACGGAAGCGTTTCAGCTGCTCCTCGGCGAGACGCTTGATCTCCGGCGTGAGATCGTTGGCATCTTCCAGCGAGATCCCCTGCGGCACGAGCGGAGGCGGCCGGGTCGGAAACGGCTGCGTCGGGAAGACGCGCTCGCTGGGGACGTCAGTGGTCGTGTCGACCGGCCGCTCCTCGATCGGCCAGATCGGTTGCCCGGTCACCCGATCGAACACGTAAGTGAATCCCTGCTTCGAGACTTGCGCGACGACGTCGACTCTCGTCCCGTTCGACGGTCGTGGTCGCGAGCGTCGGCGCCGACGCGAAGTCGTAATCCCACAACCCGTGATGGATCGCCTGAAAATGCCAGCGCCGCTGACCGGTGAGCGCGTCGAGGCACACGAGCGACTCGGCGAACAGGTTCGCGCCCGGCCGCCAGCCGCCCCAGTAGTCGCCGCTCGGCGTCGACGTCGGCAAGTACAGCAGCCCGCGCGCCTCGTCGAGCGACATCGGCGCCCAGACATTCGCATGGCCGGCCGTCTTCCACGACTCGTTGCCCCAGGTGTCCGCCCCGAAGTCCTTGGCCGACTGCGGAATGGTGAAGAACACCCAGACGCGGTTGCCGGTCCGCACGTCGAAGGCTTGAACCGTGCCCGGCGGATCGCCGCGATACTGCAGCCGATCCGGCACGCCGGTGCCGACGATCACCAGGTTCCTGTAGACAATCGGCGGCGAGGTCGCCTGCGTGTGCAGACGCGGCACGTCGCGCCCGAGGTTCGCGTTCAGCGCCGCCGCGCCGCTGCCGGCAAAGGTCGCGACCGGCTTGCCGCTCTTCGCATCGATGGCGAAGAGCCGCTGGCGGCCGGCGATGAAGATCCGCGCTTCGCCGTCGTCGCCGCGCCAGAACGCCACGCCGCGGCTGTTCAGCCCGGTGCTGCTCAGCGGAGGTCCCTCTTCGTAGGTGCGCGGATCGAACACCCAGAGCTGGGCGCCGGTTTCCGCGTTCAGCGCGACGACCTGATGGAACGATGTGCTGGCATACAGGACGTCGTCGATCATGATCGGCGTCGTCTCGAATCCGGATGGCCGCACGTTGTACTGGGGCATCGGCCGGTCGATGGTCTGCCAGGTCCACGCCAGCTCGAGGTCGCCGGCGTTTCCGGCCGTGATGTCCGAGGCCGGCGAGTACTTGCCGTGCCCGGCGTCGCCACCGTAGTGAGGCCACTCGACGATTTGTTCGCGGCCCTGTGCGCCCCCGTGGGAGCCAAGGCAGACGGCGCCCAGCGCGACCATGGCCAGCACCCGCGCTGTTCTTCACATCAGCCTCCCTGATCGCATGAAGCTCACCCCTTTGGCCGCTCTTGTCAAGCATTCCCGTTGCCCAACACGTTGACAGAGGCCTGGTTCGGGTTTACAACACGCTGCGAACCGGAGGGGACGTGAGACATCGGAACCGCTTGATCGGCGCGCTGCTCGTGGCCGCGCTTTGGTCGGTCGAACCCTGGCACGGCGCGGTGTCGGCCCAGAACAACGCCGCGGGGGTTCCGCGATACGAGGTCGATCCCTCGTGGCCTCCCAGACTTCCGAACAACTGGATCATCGGCGTCCCGACCTGGGTTGCCGTCGATCGCCGCGACCATGTGTGGGTGTTGCACCGGCCGCGCACGGCTCCGGCCGAACAGCGCGCGAACGCGGCACCCGCGGTCATCGAGTTCGACCCTGACGGCAAGTTCGTCCAGGCGTGGGGCGGGCCCGGCAACGGCTACGACTGGCCGGACACCGAGCACGGCATCTTTGTCGATGCCAACGATCGCGTCTGGATTACCGGCATCAATCCGCGGGCCGGGACGAACGTGTCGACGCGCAACGACGACATGATTCTGAAGTTCACGACCTCGGGAAAATTCATCCAGCAGATCGGCGGCCGGGATGTCAGCGGCGGAAACAAGGACACGAAGAACCCGCATCAATCGGCGGAAGTGTTCGTCTACCCCAAAACCAACGAAGCGTTCATCGCCGACGGCTACGGCAACCGGCGCGTCTGGGTCATCGATGCCGAGACCGGCGCGTTCAAACGCGCGTGGGGCGCGTTCGGCAAGACGCCGCTCGATCCACCGCCGGCGGCTGCCGCCGGCGCACCGGCCACACCCGCGCCTCCAGCCGACGCCGACGGACCAGGTCCGGATCAGGTACCGGCATCGTACACGGCACCAAGGTGTCGAACGACGGTCTCGTGTATGTGGCCGACCGCGGCAACCGGCGCGTCCAGGTCTTCTCGCTGGACGGCAAATACGTCACCCAGGGGTTCGTGAACCGGACGTCTTCAAACAATTCGTGCGGGACCGTGGCCTTCTCGCCCGATCCGCAGCAACGGTTTCTCTACTGCCCCGATTTCGCCAAAGGTGAGATCGCCATTCTCGAGCGTAAGAGCCTTCAGCCGGTCGGCGCGTTCGGCAGTCGCGGGGCCGGGCCCGGCCAGTTCCAGAACCTTCACACGATCGCGATCGATTCAAAGGGGAACATCTACGGGCCGGAAGTCGCTCCCGGCAGCCGGCTGCAGAAATTCAGAATCGTGAAGTAGTGCGGACCTTCAGGTCCGCTGAAGGCACGTCGGAGGGGCATATGCGGAACTCGCCGAACGTTCGGCGCGCGGCGCTCTTGGTCGGCATCGTAGTCGTCGTGGCGCTCGCGGCTTTGTCGACGATGACCCGCGCTCAGGGCACGGCGCAGGGCGTCCCGCGACTGCGCGACGGCCACGTGAACCTGAGTGGCATCTGGCAGGCCAACAACACCGCCAACTGGGATCTCCTGACGCACCAGGCGCGGCAGGGCCCGATGACGGCGCTGGGCGCCGCGTTCAGCGTCCCGGGCGGTCTCGGTGTCGTCGAGGGCAACGAGATCCCGTACAAGCCCGAAGCGCGAGCGAAGCGGGAGCAGAACGCCGCGAACTGGCTGACGGCCGATCCCGAGATCAAGTGCTACCTCCCGGGCGTACCGCGCGCGACCTACATGCCCTACCCATTTCAAATCGTCCAGGGCGGAGGGTCGAGCGACATCCTGATCACGTACGAGTTCGCCAGCGCGAGCCGAATCGTCCGCATGAACACGACGGTCGAAAGCCCGGTCGACACGTGGATGGGCTGGTCGCGCGGCCGGTGGGAGGGAGACACGCTCGTCATCGACGTCACCGCCTTCAACGGCGAGAGCTGGTTCGACCGCGCCGGCAACTACCAGACTGCTTCGCTGCATGTCGTCGAGCGGTACACACCTGTCAGCCGTGACGTCCTGCAGTACGAAGCGACGATCGAGGACCCTCAGCTTTACACGCGTCCCGTGGAAGATCAGCATGCCGTTGTATCGCCGGCTCGAGCAGAACGCCCAGCTCGTGGAGTACAAGTGCGTCGAGTTCGCCGAGGAATTGATGTACGGCCATCTCGTGAAGGGCAGGTAAGGCTGGGAGGGCGGGTAAGCGGGTCAGGAGGCGCGCGGGTGGAACCCGGGCCAGTGGAAAAGCGGCTGCGGCCATGAGCCCGAGCCACCTGCGCGCTTCGCGCTACGGTGGCCAAGGCGCTGCAGCGCTTGCCGAGCCGTAGCTCACCGTAGTCGGATGTTCGTCGAGCGAAGGTGGGAGGCATCAGCGTAAGTTCGCGGCGGGGGTGGGGCCCCGCCGCCAGTGGAAGAGCGCCTGCGGCCATGCCGAGCGGAGGACCGAGTTTATCCGACGCGAGGCATCAGCGTAAGTTCGCGGCGGGGGTGGGGCCCCGCCGCCAGTGGAAAAAGTTGACAGGAGGCTCGATGCGGACGCCCAACTGGCCGATCGCTTTTTTGATCACCGTCGCTGCCGGTGTTGGAGCTTGTGGAGGATCGTCGCCTGCGAACAATGCCGGCTGGACCGCGCCACGGACCGCTTGGGGCGATCCCGACATTCAGGGTCAGTGGAACAACCAGACGTCGACGCCGCTGCAGCGTCCGACGACCGGTCCGCTCGCCGGCAAGGACACGATCACCGAGGAGGAAGCCGAGACGTTCGAGCAGGCCGAACGCCGGAGCTTCGACGAGGCGCCGCGCGCCGGCGATCCGGGGACGTACAACGCGTTCTGGCGCGACGAGGGCAAGGCGCTGACACGGACGTCGCTCATCACCGATCCGCCTGATGGCCGCGTTCCGCCGTTTACGGCCGAAGCGCAAGCGCGGCTGGCGGCCGAGCGCGCTGAACGAAGCAAGCGCGGACCCGCCGACAGCTACACGGATCTCAGCCTCTGGACGCGGTGCGTCTCGCGCGGCTGGAACGGCATCGGCAGTTGGTACAGCAGCAACTACCAGATCTTTCAGTCGCCCGGCTTCGTCGTCGTGTTCCAGGAGTTGATCCACGAGCCGCGCATCATCCCGCTGGACGGCCGGCCACACCTGCCGCAGGGCACGATGCAGTGGCTGGGCGACTCGCGCGGCCGCTGGGACGGCGACACCCTCGTCGTCGAAACCACCAACTTCGATCCGAGAACCAGCTTCCAGGGGTCGCGCGACACCCTGCGACTGATCGAACGTTACCGACTGCGTGACGCGAACAACCTCGACTACGAGTTCACGATCGACGATCCGAAGACGTTCACGCAGCCATGGACGGCGGCGCGGCCGATGCGGCGACAGACCGACGCGATCTCGGTCTTCGAATACGCCTGCCACGAGGGCAATTACGCGATGGCGGGAATCCTGCGCGGCGCGCGAACCGAGGAGCGTGCCGCGGTTCTGACGAAGAGACGCTGATTGGCGACACCGGCGCTCGGATTCGTCGGGCTCGGCACGATGGGCGTGCCGATGGCGAGCAGCCTGCTGAAGCACGGCTATCGGCTCACGGTATGGGCGCGACGGCCGGAGGCGATGACGCCGCTCGTCGCGTCTGGCGCGGCCGCCGGGACATCGCCGGCCGACGTCGCGGCGAACAGCGACATCACCTTGACGATGGTGACCGACGGCCGGGCGGTCGAAGAGGTGATGCTCGGCGAGAACGGCGTCCTGTACGGCTCCCGCCCGGGCGCGCTGGCGATCGACCACAGCACGATTGCGCCCGACACGGCGCGGCTGATCGCCACGGCGCTGTCGGTGCGCGGCATCGAGATGCTCGATGCACCGGTCTCGGGCGGTGCGGCGGCGGCGCGAGCGGGAACGCTCGCCGTCATGGTGGGCGGGCGCGATTCAGTCTTGAGTCAGGCCAGGGCCGTGCTCTCGTGTTACGCGGCAACGATCGTGCACATCGGTCCGAACGGTGCCGGCCAGGTCGCCAAGGCGTGCAACCAGATCTGCACGATCGTCAACCAGCTCGGCGCCGCGGAGGCGATGCTCCTGGCGGAGCGCGCCGGCGTCGATCCGATCAAAGTGAAAGACGTGTTGATGGCCGGATTCGGCGCCAGCCGCATGCTCGAGGTGCAGGCGCCGAAAATGATCGCGCGCGACTTCGACGGCAAAGTCGAATCGCGACTGCATCACAAAGACATCCAGATCGTCCTCGAGCTCGCGGCATCGCTTGGCCTGCGCCTGCCGGCCAGCGCCGCGGCCGCCGATGTTCTCGCGGCTCTTCAGAACCGGGGCGGGGCGAAACAGGATTCAGCCGCGATCTTCACGGTGCTGAACGAGCCGGCATCGTAGGGCGGACCTCTTTCGTAGGCTGGACCTTTCGAGGCGGACCCTTTCGTAGGGCGGACCTTCGAAGGCCTCCTAGGTCCGCCCTGTCAGCACTCCTTCAGCTTTGCCGGGAACTGCTGCATGCCCTTGTTGCCAATGAACCAGCTGTCCAGACGTGTGGGGAAGGCCGGCGAGGGTCTCGCAGAACGTGGAGGTCTGGGCGTTCGACAAGTAGACCTGTACGTTCGAGCCGTAGAACGCACTGACCGTCGCGCCCCGCCCGCGGACGTAATCGGAGATGCCCCGGAGAGCGTGCGTTTCGCCAAAGTTGCCGACGACCGGCACGATGAGATTCCTTTCGTGGAGCGCCTTGACCAACGCGAACCGCTCTGCCGAGGCGAGAAAGCTGCGGGTCTGCCCCATGATGTCAGCCTTGGTCATCAACGCCCGGTACGAAGGGAACGTGCTGTCGGGACGCGATCGGCCGTAATGGATCTCGGGGCCGTCGGCGTAGAACGCGTCGAGAGCCGCGTCAATCGAGTCCAGGTCCTCGGACGATAGAGGAAATCGATGGTGATCCTCCAGCCGCTGATGAACCAGCGACCGGTTCGTGTCGTGGAGCACCGAATCTGGCGCAGAACCTTCCAACGCCGCGAAGAGGTCCTCAACTGAAGAACCGGCGTCGAGCGGGCGCGTTGCCTGGCGCGAGAACAGGCGGGACACGAAATCCGCGCGGTCGACCGACAGCTCGAAGAGCGCCTTGTACAAAAGGTGCAAGTCCCGGTTCTCGCGGCGAATGTCGACGACAAACGCCATCGCCGGCTGGATTTCCGCGATGTAGCTGAAGTTCTGTTCGGGACCGACGCCGATGTAGACCCCGCCGCGCGGGCGGAGCAGGCGCACCATCTCGGCGAAATGGGTCTCGTTCGACACCAGATTGTCAGGGCGCGCGAAGTCGCCGGCCGGCTCCGACAACCCCTCGATGAGGGTCCAGAACTCGTCGTCGGTGAGCGCCGCCGGCAGCCGGTCGCGCGATTGACAGGCGGCCTGTGACACGAGCAGCGCCGTCAGAACGAGGCAAGCCGCGGCGGCCACCGGGCGCATGAGGGCCGGCATGCTACTGGCGCGGGGGGAGCAGGGTCAAGGCCGCGGCCGCGGCGGTGTTCCTCGGACTCGGTGCGAGGCGGACTACTTGTCCTCGCCGCCGCTTCCCTTGAACTGCTCGGCGTCGTTTGCGAACAGCACGTTGAAGCTGGTCAGCGAGCCGTAGCAGCCGCTCACATAAGCCTGGAGCTTCACCTTCACATCGTCCCCGAGGTCGGACGCGTTCACCTGCTGCTCGAGCGTGCGCAGGCGATTGCGCAGCATGACGATCTTGTGGAAGAAGGTCTCGATCGGCCAGCTCTTCTCCTGCAGGCCTTCGACGCCAGGGCGGAGCACCAGCGTGCCGCCGCGCCATTTCTCGGCGGGCACGACCGGCGTGACGCCGGCTTCTTCGCGGATGATGCGTCGAAGCAGCATCTCGAGATCATGTGAGTCGGGGGTCATCGCGGATGAACTCCTCTCTCGGTCGCTCACGATCGGAAAGGGCTCGGGCGACGCGGCCTGCACGCGGGGGCGGGAGGTTGCGACGGGAGCCGGACCGCCGGCGGCGACGATCCTCGGTCCGCGGCGGAAATTGTGCTCGCTGCGGCAGTAGCCGCACGCCACCCGGAGCGGCGCGCCCTCCGGATCCACGACCACCACCGTGTGAATGCGGTCGGTCTTGCACGCACGGCAGTAGTCCTCGATCGACCCGCCGGGACGATACCTCTGATTCTGTGACATGCGGCTTCCATGATCGCACGCGGCACCTCGATGCGCGGCCGCCTATCATGGGGTCCGGCAGGTTAGGGTCAGGCGGATGCCTGGGGCGGGACTGATGGCGCTGAACGCAACCATTTACAACTTCGACGTCGAGCTCGCCGACAGCGACCGCGCCGTGTACGAGTCGCTCGCCCTGCGCCTGGCGCGTCACCCGTCGGAATCTGATGAGTATCTGGTGGGCCGCCTGCTCGCGTACCTGCTCGAATTCACCGAGGGCATCGGTTTCTCGCGGGGCGTGTCGAGTCCCGATGAGCCGGCAATCGCCGTTCGCGATCTCACCGGCGCGATCGGGACGTGGATCGAGATCGGCGCGCCCGACGCGGCGCGGCTGCACAAGGCGTCGAAGGCCGCCCGGCGGGTCGTCGTCTACACCCACAAGGACCCGACGCAGTTCCTGAAGGGGCTGGCCGGCGAAAGGATTCATCGCGCGGCGTCGTTGGAGCTTTACGCGATCGACCGCGCGCTGATCGCCGCGCTGGTCGCGCGCCTCGAACGTCGCGTCGCCTTCAGCCTGACGGTCGCGGATCGGGAGCTGTACGTGTCGATCGGCGAGCACACCCTGACCGGGAAGGTCGTGCGCCTCAGCCCTGCAGCAAAATAGACCTGGCGGCCTGAAGACCGCACGACATTTGACACTCACCCTCGCCGACCTCCGTCGCTTCGCCGTCGCCCGCAGTCTTTTTCCGGCGACCACGCTGGCGCGCGCCCTGGACACGCTCGGCTTCGTGCAGGCCGACCCGATTCGCGCGCCCGCCCGCGCGCAGGACCTGACCCTGCGGCACCGCGTCGCCGGATATCGCGCCGGCGACCTCGAACGCCTCTACCACACGCTCGGCATCGAAGAGGATGTCTTCATCAACTACGGCTTCGTGACGCGCGAAGTGTCCCGGCTCATGCACCCGCGCAGCCTGACGCGTCGCGGCGGCAAGCGTGAGCAGGCGATCCTCGACTTCGTGCGGACGCGCGGCACGGTGCACCCGCGCGAGGTCGACGCGCAGTTCGCGCACGGCCGCGTCACGAACTACTGGGGCGGGTCATCGAACGCGTCCACTTTCTTACTCGAGCGGATGCACTACCGCGGCCTGATTCGCGTCGTCCGGCGCGACGCGGGCATCCGCGTCTACGAGGCCCGCTCGACGAGTGCGCCGGCGGCGGACAAGGCCGAGCGCGAGGCGCGGCTGGATGCCCTGGTCGACGTCGCGGTCCGCAAGTACGCGCCGGTGCCGGCACCCAGCCTGGCGACGCTGGTCGCACGGCTGCGCTACGCCGCCCCGCAGTGGAAGAGCGGCCTCAAGCAGGCGCTGCGGCGCGCGCGCGTGCGGCTCGCCCACCAGAAGATCGATGGCGTCGACTGGTACTGGCCGGCGGAAGAGGTCATTCCTCCCGCTGCCGGCGACGACGTCTTTCTCCTGGCGCCATTCGACCCCGTCGTCTGGGATCGCCGGCGGTTCGAGCTGCTCTGGGGCTGGGCCTACCGCTTCGAGGCGTACACGCCGGCTGCCAAACGCAAGCTGGGCTACTACGCGCTGCCGCTGCTCTGGCGCGACCGCGTCATCGGGTGGGGCAACGTCTCGATCGTGAAGGGCGCGGTCAGAGCCAGCTTCGGATACGTCGGCCGGCGGCCGCGCGATCGGCAATTCACGCGCGCGCTCGACGAGGAGTTGGAACGGTTGAAGGTGTTTCTGGATATGCGGGCCTGAAGGCCCGCACTACAACAGACCAGGCGAGGACGATGGCGAGGGTCACCGCCATGGTCGAACCTGATAACGCCGACCGTGCATCGACTGCCGCGAGCGAGACACCCGACTCGAGTATTGCGTACCGGCAGCCCGCCGGGGAAGTGATCGCGGCGCTCCGGACCGACGGCCGCCGCGGGCTCGAGGACGTCGAAGCGTCGGCTCGGCTCGAACGCTACGGCCGCAACGAGCTCGCCGCCGAGGCGCCCGTTCCTGGATGGCGCCGCTTCCTCGCGCAGTTCGAGGACGTCCTCGTCATCCTGCTGCTCGTCGCCACAGCCATCTCGCTCGCGCTCTGGGTCGTCGAACGCGACGCCGCCCTCCCTTACGAAGCGATCGCTATCTTCGCCGTCGTGCTGCTGAACGCGACGATCGGCTACCTCCAGGAGGCGCGCGCCGAAGCGGCCGTCGCGGCCCTTCGCGCGATGTCCGCGGCCCATGCCACGGTGGTGCGCGGCGGCGAGCGGCGCAGCGTCACCGCCACGGATCTCGTGCCCGGGGATCTCATTCTCATCGAGGAAGGCGACACGATCCCTGCCGACGCACGGCTGATCGAATCGGCGGCGCTGCAGACGGCCGAGGCGGCGCTGACCGGCGAAAGCCTGCCGGTGGCCAAGGACACGCGGCCGATCGAGGGCGACGTCGCACTGGGCGACCGCCACAACATGCTGTTCAGCGGCACCGCGGCCACCTACGGGCACGGCAAGGCGATCGTGACGGCGACCGGCATGCAGACCGAAATGGGGCGCATCGCCGGACTGCTGGAAGAGACGGCCGACGAGGCCACACCGCTGCAGCGAGAGCTGGATCGCACCGGCAAGGTCCTCGGCATCGTCGTCGTGGCGATCGCCGTCGTGATGATTGCGACGATCGTCCTCGTCGAAGACGTCCGCGGAGCGTCGGCACTGTTCGACGTCCTGATTCTCGGGGTCGCCCTCGCCGTGGCGGCGGTGCCCGAGGGGCTGCCGGCGGTCGTCACGGCGGTGCTGTCGATTGGCGTCCAGCGGATGGCGCGCCGCAACGCCATCGTCAGGCACCTGGCCGCCGTGGAAACGCTCGGATCGGCGACCGTCATCGCGTCGGACAAGACCGGCACGCTCACGAGGAACGAGATGACGGTTCGCGTCGTGGTGACCGCGAGCGGGCGCGTCACGTTCCAGGGATCCGGATACGCGCCGGAGGGCGCCGTCGAGCGGGACGGCGGCGGGCCGATCGACGGCGCGCTTCGCGTGGAGCTCGAACGCGCGCTCGCAGCCGCCGATCGCGCGAACAACGCCACCGTGCAGCAGCAGGACGGACGGTGGACCGTCCAGGGCGACCCGACCGAGGGCGCGCTGCTGGTGGCCGCGCGCAAGGCGGGCCTCAGCACCGAAACGCTCGATCAGCGCCTGCCGCGCATCGGCGAGGTCCCGTTCTCGTCGGAACGGAAGCTGATGAGCACGGTCCACCGCCACACCGAGCAGCAGGACCGCGCCGTGCGTATTCACGAAGGGCGCTCCGGACGTGCTGCTCGCGCGGTGCACGTTCGAGACCGTGGGCGACGACCGCCGCCGCTCACCGACGAGCGCCGCGCCGAGATCCTCCAGGCGAACGAGGCGCTCGCGGGCGAGGCGCTGCGGACGCTTGGCGTGGCCGCGAGATGGCTGCCGGAGAACTCGCCCGCCGAAGCCGACGATCGGCTCGAGCAGGATCTCGTCTTTGCCGGCCTGATCGGCATGATCGATCCGCCGCGGACCGAGGCGCGCGACGCGGTCGCGCGCGCGAAGGGCGCCGGCATCCGGCCGCTGATGATCACCGGCGATCACCCGCGCACGGCCGCCGTCATCGCCCGCGAGCTCGGCATCACCACGGATGGCCGGACGCTCACCGGCGCGGAGCTCGAGAAGATCCCGGACGAGGCTCGCGCCCGGACGGTCGCGGAAGTGGCGGTCTACGCGCGGGTCAACCCCGAGCACAAGCTGCGCATCGTCAACGCGCTGCGCCAGTCGGGAGCGATCGTCGCGATGACCGGCGACGGCGTCAACGACGCCCCGGCCCTGAAGACGGCGGACATCGGGATCGCGATGGGCATCACCGGCACCGACGTCTCCAAGGAGGCGGCCGACATGGTGCTGGCCGACGACAACTTCGCGACGATCGTCGCCGCCGTCGAAGAAGGCCGGGCGATCTTCGCGAACATCCGCAAGTTCCTGCGATACCTGCTGTCGTCGAACATCGGCGAAGTGATGACGATGTTCTTCGGCGTGCTGCTGTCGCGGCAGATCGGCCTGAAGAGCGAAGGCGAGGCCGTGGTGCTGCCGCTGCTGGCGACGCAGATTCTGTGGATCAACCTCGTGACCGACGGCGCGCCGGCGCTCGCGCTGGGCGTCGATCCCGCCGACGAGGGGCTCATGCATCAGCCGCCGCGCCCGGCAGGCGAAGGCGTGATCACGCCGCGCATGTGGCGCGGCATCGCGCTGGTCGGCGATCGTCATGGCCGCCGGAACCCTCTACGTGCTCGACGCGTCGCTTCCTGGCGGCTTCGTCGACGGCGCCGGCACGCTGTCCTACGCGCAGACGATGGCGTTCACGACCCTGATGCTCTTTCAGCTGTTCAACGTGCTCAACGCGCGATCCGACGAAACAAGCGCGTTCGCCGGGCTGTTCTCCAACGGGTGGTTGTGGGGCGCGATCGGCGCGTCGGTCGCGCTGCAGGTGGCGGTCGTGTACGTCCCATTCCTCCAGCGCGCGTTCGGCACCGTCGCGCTGAGCGGATCCGACTGGCTGTTCTCCGTCGCCGTCGCGAGCTCGGTGCTCTGGATTCGGGAATTGAGCAAGCTGACGGCGCGAGCAAGCGAAAGTTAGAGCATCTTTCGAAATGATGCAGCGTCACCGCAGAGGCCGGCTGGCCGCGGCCTCCGGCCTGACCTGCCGATGCCCGCGTCGATTCACGTAACTTCAACCGGGCGGCTCAATCGGGAACGGCGTTCACCCTGGGGGGCGTTTGGGTTGACGTGGCTCTGGCGCGAAGCCGTTGGAGGTGGCCGTCTCAGGATCCACGGCCGCGCGAGAAGCCTGGGGGGATCCGCGAGCTCACGGAGCTCGCGTTACGCGGCCCGCAGCGGGCCGCGCAGCGCGGCCCGGCCACCGGATTACGGATTCGCGACGGAGCCACGTCAACACAACAGCTCGCCGCGCTAGAGTGCGGAAAACCAGCCTTCGCTCTGCAGCTCCCATCGACATAGATCTGGACAACCGCCTAGCCTCCCGACAGCTCGCGATGGGCGCGGGCGCGCTCCCGCTCGATCTGCTCGGGCGTCGCGCCAAGCGCCTCGAGGATGTCCTCGACGAACGCCAGCGCCACTTCCCCTTCGCCCGAGTACACGGCATCGGCACCCGCGCCCTTGAGGCCCGGGACTTCCCGCAAGTAAGAAGCTCTGGCCAGGACCCGCAGCTTCGGATTCATCTCGCGGGCCGCGCGAATGACCTCGGTCGCATTCGCCATTCCCGCCGATCCGAGGATCAGGCTCCCTGACGTCGTGACACCGGCAGCGGCGAGCGCTTCCGGCCGCGTGGCGTCGCCGTAGACCGCCTCGATGCCGCGCTCCCGCAGCGCGCGAATGTTGTCCATGCTGAGCTCGATCACGGTCGGTTCGATTCGATTGTCGCGCAGGAGGTCCACGACCGCTCGCCCCGTCGGCCCGTAACCGATCACCACCGCCCGATGATCCGGGTCCGCCGGCCGGCTCATCCCATGTGAGGCGTCGATTCCCAGCCGCGGAGTGCGATCCAGCAGACGGCGCCAGGATGGCTTCGCGCCGATCCACCGTTCGATCGGTCCAATCGCTCGATACAGCACCGGATTCAGCACGATCGACACGATCGCGGCCGCCACGATGACGTTGGTCGCCGCGGCGGGCAGCACGCCGAGTTCCCTCCCAAGCGCGGCCAGGATGAACGAGAACTCGCCGATTTGCGACAGCGCGATCGCGACGGTGAGCACGGCCCTCAGCGGATAACCCATGGCCCAGACAATGAGCAGCGCGGCCAGCGGCTTCCCGACGATGACGACGATCAGCGCGCCGGCAACCAGGATCGGGGCTTGCCACAGGACAGCCGGATCGAGCAGCATCCCGACCGACACGAAGAAGAGCACGGCGAACGCGTCGCGCATCGGCAGCGCTTCGGACGCCGCCCGAAGGCTGTACTCGGATCGGCCAACGACCATTCCCGCCAGGAAAGCGCCCAGCGCCATCGAGACGCTGAAGATCAACGCCGAGCCGACGGCGATCCCCAGCGCGACCACCAGCACGGTCAGCGTGAACAGCTCCCGGGATCGCGTCCGCTCGATGTAGTCCAGGATGCGCGGGATCAGCCGCGTGCCGACGAACGCGGTGAACGCCACGAGGCCGGACACCTTGACCGCGGTCCAGCCAAGGGCGGTCCACAAGGAGGTCTGCGGACCCGTCGAGCCGAAGAGCGCCGGCAACAGCACCAGCGCGAGCACGGTGAAGAGATCCTCGACGACGAGCCAGCCGACGGCGATGTGCCCGGCCTGCGTGTGCAGGTCGTTGTTGTCGGCGAGGACGCGCACCAGGACGACCGTGCTCGCGACCGACAGCGCCATGCCGAAGATCAGCCCGGCCGACCAGTCCCATCCCGCGGTACGGGCGATCACGGCGCCGAGCGCCGTGGCGACCCCGCTCTGCACGACCGCTCCGGGGATGGCGACGCGGCGGACGGCAATCAGTTCTTCGACATGGAATTGCAGGCCGACGCCGAACATCAGCAGGATGACGCCGATTTCGGCCAGCTGCTCGGCCAGCGACGCGTCGGCCACGAAGCCCGGGGTGTGGGGGCCGACCAGCGTACCGGCAAGCAGGTAGCCGACGAGCGGCGACAGGCCAATTCGGTGGGTGATGTAACCCAGGAACAGCGCCGCGGCGAGCCCGCCGGTGAGCGTGAGGATCAGATCGTAGTTGTGCAGTGTGTGTCCGTCATCGGTCGGTGCCGGGATTCGATCTTATTCGAAGCCATCGCACCGAAGCTGGACCGTGGCGCGCCCCGACCTTCGAAGGGCCTTCGACTACGCTCAGGCCAGGGCCTTCGACCCGCACGGCCGATCCGCGGCCTGCCGGTTGGCGCGCGGCTCCGCTTGTGCCAAGATGAGCGCCGAAAACCGCTGTCAGCAGCACCCTCTGGAGGAATTGATGCGTAACGAACTCAGTCGTACTTCGGCCATCTGCGCCCTGATCGTCGCGGGCCTGGCGGCCACGGCCACCGCACAACAGCCGCCGGCGCCGCCGGCCAATCCCAACGCCAACATCGTGGTCGAAAATCCGACCTACGCCACCGTGAACCTCGAGATCACGGTGAACAAGCCGGTCGCCGAAGTCTGGAAGCGGATCGGCGCATACTGCGGGATCGCCGAGTGGGCGCAGATTCCGGGGGGCTGCAAGATGCTCTCCGGCAAGGAGGGCGACGTCGGGGCGGTCCGCTCGGTCGCGAACGAAATCATGGTGGCGAAGACCGAGTACTCCTACACCTACACGCAGCCGGTCAGGGCGGGACGTCCGTACGACATGTATCACGGCACCCTCGAGGCACGGGCGGCGTCGCCGACGACCACGAAGCTCTACTACACGCTGATGTACGACAACTCGATGCTGCCGGACGACGCGGCTCGTGAGAAGAATCAGGGTGGGGCGGGCTGCGACATTTACCCGTTTCCTGGAGAACATGAAGACGCTCGCCGAAGGCGGGACGCTGCCGCCTCCCCCGGCTCGCGGCAAATAGCACCACTTCGTTTCCATCCATCGTGGGCGGCGCGGGACGACCATCCCGCGCCGCCTCACGCGCATGCCTGACGCCCCCCACCTTCCGTCGACACCGACGCAGCGCGCGCTCAAGTGGACGATCTTCCTGGGCGCGACCGCCTTCGTCGTGTACCTGTGCCTGCGGATTCTGGGGCCGTTCCTGAACGTGATTGCGTGGGCGTCGGTGCTGGCCATCACGTTCCACCCGCTTTATCGCGATCTGCGGCAGCGGCTGAAACGGCCGGCATTGAGCGCGCTCATCTGCAGCGCCGTGGTCGTCGTCGCCTTCCTCATTCCGCTGCTGTTCGTCGTTGGCGTGGCCATCGACCAGCTGCTGGCGCTGGGTAACTCGCTCCAGCAGACATTCGCGGACCAGAACGCCTTCATGGCCACCCCGGTGGGTCGAGCCTATGAATGGGTGACCGCGACGGCTGGGTCTCGACACGAAAGCGGTGGTGGACTGGGGCACGCAGAACGCCAGCGCGCGTGGCCGGCGCCGTGGCGGGATACACCGTGGCGATCGCCGCGAGCGTGACCGGGGCGGTCATCTCGTTCGTCTTCATCATCTTCGCGATGTTCCTGCTGTTTCGCGACGGCGACCGGATGGTCGCCAGGATCCCCGAACTGCTCCCATTCGAGCGGGCGCAGAGCGAGGCGCTGCTGGCTGCGGATCCGCGATGCGATCCATGGCGGCGTGTTCGGCATCGTGGTGATCGCGCTGATCCAGGGCGCGCTCATCGGCGGCATGTTCTGGCTTCTCGGCATCCCGTCCGCGGCGCTCTGGGGGATGGTCACGGTGCTGACGAGCGTCCTGCCGATGGTGGGAGCGGCCGGCGTCTGGGTGCCCGGCGTCGTGTACTTGATCCTCCAGGGACGCTGGCCGGCGGCAGCCGTGCTCGCCGCGTGGGGTTTGGCGGTCAGCGCGGTCGACAACTTCCTGCGGCCGAAACTGGTCGGCGGCCGGGTCGGCCTCAGCGAGCTGGTGATGTTCTTCGCGCTGCTCGGCGGACTGCGCCTGTTTGGCGTCCTCGGCATCGTGCTCGGACCGGTGCTGTTCGCGATCGCCGCATCGATCATCGACGTGCTGAGCACGAAGCCGGACGTCGCTGAAACGAAATTGGCCGCACCTGGATCGGCCAAACAGGATCGATGATGGCCGCCGTCGCACTGCTGCCCCCCGACTCTTAACCACGTCGCGCAGCGTTGCTCGATCAGCCTGACCGACGACGTCAACAGCGAACGTCAGAATCTGAACGAGTACCGCAGCTTCGACGACAGCTTGCTGTCCTGCGGACGAAAACGCAGATCGGCCACGTCGTCGCGCACCCAGCCCTGGTTGAACGCCACGAACAGATCGCTCCCCGGCGTAAGCGTCCACCGCGCGCGGCCCTGCCAGCCGAGATTGCTCGAGCGGTTGTCGTACTGAATCAAGTTCGAGAACGACAGCCGCGGCGACGCCGCGTAGCCCACGTTCGCCGTGACGATGCGCGCGACGAAATCGCCTTCCGTAAGGTGCGCGAATGTCTGGTTGGTGCTCAAGCTGGCGCTGAAGCGTGGAGGGAGCCTGAAGGTGATGCTGGCGTTTACTTGCTCCGCTGTGCCCGACCAGTAATTGCCCCACGTGAATAACAGGTTGCCCGAGACGCGGCGGCGGTTGGCGGTAGAGAAGAAGTTCGTCCGGAACCGGGTGAAGCGGTATTCCCCGACCGGCAGCACGACGCCGGGCGAAATCTCGAAGGGCTCAAAGAGGCGTTCGTAGATCGGATTCACGTCGAGCATGCCGTGGATGCTGTCCCCGGATCGGAAGTGCCAGTCCAGGGCCGAGATGTACACATCCCAGCTCTCGACCTGGCCGTTGTCCAGCCTGGTGAACTGCGTGAAGTACACGTCGTGGAACATCTGCTGGATATTGAGGAAGTCTCGCGGCCGCGGGTTGAAGGCGCCCGCGACGCGGAGCAGGCGGACGTTGTCGCGCTGCACGAAGCCGAGTGCGGGATCGAAGTTGTCCTGAATCTCGCGCCAGGCGATCTGGGCGGTGATTCTGTCGTTCGGATAGCTCGCCGAGAACCCGTACCGACCAATCGTCGCCCGGACGGCCGGTGTTGTCGCTCCTGACGCCGTACGCGTTCACCACGAGGTTCCGCGAGTCGCCGAGAAAGCGGGATGTGGCGAGGCGCATGTCCGCACCGTAGGTCCGGCCATCCTGGCCGCGCGCCGGATGGCCGTCGGTGACGAGCGCCCCGATGTACGACTCGCGCAGGATATTCCGCTTGATGCGCCCGACGAAGAAGTTCTTCTCGTCGACGAACGGCACGAGATCGCCGGTGCGTACGTCCAGTACGCCGATATCGGTTCGGCCGACCGTTCCGGTCAGCTTGACGCCCGCGTCGAGCGGAACCTCGCGGCCCTCGAGCAGTCCGATCGTCCGGCTGAAGAACGGGTAGACGTCCGCTCCGGCCTCGGGAATGCCTCCCGCTGGTTCGGGACCCGTGCTGGCGAAGCTGAAGACGCCGGCCCCTTCGAGAAAGAACGACCGCTTCTCGGGAAAGAGCAGCGAGAAGCGCGTCAGGTTGATCTGACGGGCGTCCACTTCGGTCTCGCCGAAGTCGGTGTTGAACGTGGCCGTCAGCTTCAGGCTCGGCGTGACGTTGTAGAAGAGGTCGAGGCCGGGTTCTGCGCTGCGCTCATCGTCGCCCGCC
The DNA here is from genome assembly GCA_963720005.1 of uncultured Acidobacteriota bacterium. Taxonomy (GTDB): domain Bacteria; phylum Acidobacteriota; class Vicinamibacteria; order Vicinamibacterales; family CAVVIG01; genus CAVREM01. Next base: position 115,813 of record CAVREM010000066.1, read on the forward strand.
GTGCGCAGCCAGCGTGCGGCCATGAACGGGCGGACGTCCAGGCTGATGCCCTGATTCAATCCGCGCAGATTGGTAATCTGCCCGGCTTCCGACACCTGCAGAAACTGGGTCTCGAGACGAGCCGCCGCCCAGCGCCCGTCTTCGAGCTTGCGCGAGATGCTGCGCTGGACATTGAATCCCCAGACGTCCTGGCCGGCGGGGAAGCTCAGGCTCTTGAACGGGATGGCGAATTCGGCGGTCCACCCCTGTTCGGTGCGCCGCGTGCGAACGTCCCAGATGGCGTTCCACTCGGTGTTCAACTCGCCGTTCGCGAAGGTCAGCCCATCGAGGAGCGCGCCCGCGGCGTTGGTGGCGAAGTAGAACGCGCTTCGCTGATCGCGAAACGTGTCGAGCACGATCTCGATGCGATCGTCCGCCGAGGTTGCCGTCGCGACCATCTGACGCTGATTCAGCTCGCGAGATCGTAAGCGCACGATACCGATGAGAGGTTCGGTCGCGGTGGCGGCGCCGTGCGCTCGTTTTGCGGCTCCCGATTTCGGCAGGGGCAGACGATAGGTCCGGGACACGTGCTCTTCCCGACGCGGTGAGCGCAATCCTATCTGCAGGGATAGGCATGATACGAGTGTATCGACGACGAGATGATTCTGTCAATACAGACCGTGACGGACCCCTCGCGTTTAGAAGATCACCTTGACCGCCAGCTGAATCACCCGCGGATCCGCGGCGGTCGTGATCGTGCCGAACGCGGGCGATCCGAACGAGCCGTTCGGCGCGCCGAACGGCGGCGTGTTGGTCACGTTGAAGGCTTCCGCCCGCACTTCCAGCGCCGTCCCCGCACTCATCGGCACGCGGCGGCTGAGCGCCACGTCGAGGTTGCGGTAGGCCGGCCCGCGCACCGGATTGCGTGAGGCACTGCCCAGCGTGAACTGCGGCGCGGTGCTGAACACGCTCGTGTCGAACCAACGGTTGGTGGAACGCTCGTCGTCCGGCAGCGTCCGGATCGCCGTTGATGTTGGGGCGCTGCACGCCGAAGCCGGCGAACAGGTTGTTGTTGGTCGCCTGCGAGACGGCGATCGGCACGCCGGACTGCATCGTGAGGGCGCCGGCGAGCGACCAGTCGCTCACGATCGCGCCGACGATGCCGTCCGGCGAGTGGGTCCGGCCGCGGCCGACCGGGATCAACCAAACCGCCGAGACGGCGAACACGTGAGGGATATCACCGGTCGAGTAATCGCGCTCGCGCGACCAATCGAAGCTGTCCGCCACCGGGTAGTTGGCCACGGGTCCGGTGAGAATCGATGCGTCGAACACGGACGAGGCATCGTCCTTCAGGCTGGATCGCGTATAGCTCACCAGATACGACAGCCCGCGCGACAGCCGCTGTTCGAGCTTCGCGGAGAAGCCCTGATAGTTGGTCGTCCCCGTGTTGTTGCGGTACATGCTGACCGACGTGTACTGCGGGAACTGCCGCAGGAGCTGGTTGTAGGGAATCGTCGGATCGCCGAGCGACGACGACCGCGGGATGATGCCGAAATAGGGATTGGGCACTCGCGTCGTCAAGGCCGTACCCAGCGAGAGCAGCTCCGTGGGCAGCTGATTGATGTTGGTATCCGGCAGCCCGACTCGCGTGATCTGCGATCCGAGATAGGCGAACTCCACGGCCATGTTGGCGCCGAGCTCGCGCTGAACCGACACGTTCCACTGCTGCGCGTACCCGGAGCCGAGGCTGCGATCGACGCTGAACACACCCTGCCCGAGACCGGCATCAGGCGTCAGCCCGACCGGCACCACCGTCGGACCATTCGCCAGGACGAGCGCGGGATTGATGTTGTCGAGCGTGCGCAGCGAGACGGTCTGCAGGAACGGAAAGACCGGCGTCGTGAAGGGGGTCGTAATCCCGGCCATCTCGATCCACACCTTGGCGTAGCCGGCTCGCGCCACGGTCTTGTCGGTGATGCGGCCGACGACTCCCAGCCGCGGTCCGAAGTTGTCCTTGTGCAGCTCGCGGGCGGCGCGCGGGTTGCCGTCGCGGCCGAGATACTCCAGCTGCGCGGTCTCGAGGTTGAGCACCGCGACCTGGTTGTTCTCTTCCGTCGACGGGAAATTCAGCGTGTAGCGCAGGCCGGCGTTCACCGTGATGCGATCGTTGATGCGCCAGTCGTCCTGGACGAAGTACTCCTGGAAGTGCGCCCGGTTCCGGATCTGGTCCTGCTGCAGGTCGATCGAGAAGGTCGCGACCTGCCCGAGCAGGAAGCTCGCCAGCTGCGTGCCGGTGTTCGGCACGGTCGGCTGATCGGTGAACAGGTTGCTGAAGGCGAAGACACCCGTCGGCGACGGCGGCTGGATGACGTTCAGCCGCTCCCAGCGCAGGTCGGCGCCGAACTTGATCGCGTGCCGTCCCTTCTGCCAGCCGAACGTATCGGCAAACTGGGTGACGCTGGTCCCGAAGTCGGTCGCGGTGTTGGGCGGCGAGCCAATCTGCCCGTAGACACCGCCGAACGTGAACGTCGGCAGCGTGTTGGGAAAACGGGCGCTGTCCGGGATGCCTGGCAGGCCGATGCTCTCCGAAGGCGGCGCCGGCAGGCTCGCCGCGGTTCGGGCGACGGTGCGGCGCGTATCGCCGAAGCGCACTTCGTTGAAGGCGCTCGTCCCGTAGGTCGCCCGGTAGCTCGTGGCCAGCGACCACGAGGTCGTCTTCTGCGGTCCCAGGACGCCGCTGGCGACACCGCTCCCATCCGGATACGGCGTCACCGGGATGAACTCCTCGGCAAAACGCGTCAGCCGTGCGAAGACGGCGTCGCCGCGCGGGCCGAAGTGGTGATCGCCGCGCAGCGTGAACTGATCCTGGTCCACCGTCTCGTCGGCGGTCCGCCGGAAATTGTTGGCGGTGCCGGGACCGGTCGGCAGCGGGAAACGGGCGAGCAGCGATCGCGCCACCGGATCCCATCTCGCTTCCGGAATCGTGTTGTTCGGGAATGGCGTGCGGACGTTGTTGACGGTGGTCGACGGGTCGTAGATCACCGGCACGCGCCCGGCGATCGCCTCGGTGAAGATCCCCTGCCGCTGAAGAGCCGTCGGCACCGTGGAAATCACCGTGCGGGCGATCGTCTGCCGCTGGCCCTGGTAGTCGACGAAGAAGAACGTCGAGTTCCTGCGGATCGGCCCGCCGAACACGCCACCGAACTGATCGCGGCGGTACTCCGGCTTGACCGGATTGGTCGATTGGAAATAGTTGCGCGCATTCAGCGAGTCGTGTCGGAAGAACTCGAAGCCCGTGCCGTGAAACACGTTGCTGCCGGACCGGGTGGTGAGGTTGATGACGCCGCCATTGAAGCGGCCGAACTCCGCGGGAGGGCTGTTGCTCTCGACCTTGAACTCCTGGATGGAGTCGATGATCGGAAAGAAGGCGACCTGGCCGGGCTCCGGCTGGAGCACCGAGATGCCGTCGAACAGGTACTCGTTGGTCCGCGGCCGGCCGCCGTTGATGCGCGGCAGGAGCGACCCGGGCGGCAGCGCGACGCCCGGCGCCAGGCCGGCCAGCGTGATGAACGTCCGGCCGTTCAGCGGCAGCCCGACGATCTTCTCCTGGTCGATCACCTGGCCGAGCGACGCGGTCTCGGTGCGCAGGAGCGGGGCCGCGCCGACGACGGTCACCGCTTCCGTCACGCCGCTCAGCTCGAGCTGCAGGTCGACCGCGACGGTTTCGCCGGTGGCGAGGCGGATGCCCTCACGAACCAGCGGCCGGAAGCCGCTCAACTCGGCACGCAGGCGATAGGTGCCAGGCGGCAGCGCCTGAATGACGTATTCCCCATCAGTACCGGCGGCACACGGTGCGTGAGAGGCCGGTTGCGACCGAGACCACGGTCACCGTCGTGCCCGGCAGCGCCCCGCCCTTCTGGTCGACAATGCGACCGGCCAGCGCCGCGGCGCCGATCTGCGCCGCGCGCCAGCCGCTCTGTAGGCCGACCCTTTTAGGGTCGGCACGAAGGTCAGCCCGCTGCCGATCAGCGCCCACACGCAAGACCCTCACCCATCTCGACCGACCATCGGAGCTCCCGGTAAAGCCAGAAACTTTAGATCGTCCTGAGCCGATATTCAAATCGACTTAATTCGAATTAATCAGACGTTACGTCGCAGTACCGCGAGCCGCGAGTCCAGAACTTTCGGTTCTGCGTGACTGCGCGCTCGGCGGTTACTGCGACGCGCTCGTAGCGACGTCGATCGACACCGACTTGACCAGCGCGTGGACCGGCGTGCCGACGGCGAGCCGCAGGCGGTCGACCGCGTCCTGCGGTGACTTCGGCCAGCAGCAGCAGGCGTCCGACGGCGACCTGGACGATGACGTGGTCGAGCCCGGGATCGGTGTGCAGCGCCGAGACGCGGCCGCTCAGGACGTTGTGCAGGCTCAGCCCCTCGGGCGCCCGCATCGCGAGAATCACCTCGCGGGCGGGGATGCGGACGCGGACCGCCGTGCCGGTCGGGATCGGTGTCGATCGGCGGCGAGCAGCATCGCCGCCGTCGAACGACAGCAGCATCAGCCCGTGATCGGTCGACCCCGAGACGGTGGCCTCGAACACCGCGCCAAGGCCGACCGCCTCACGCAGCCAGGCGAGGTCCGGGCGGCTCATCAACGTCGTCACCGGCCCGGTGGCGATGCCCCGGCCGCGCTCGAGCAGCAGGACATGCGTGGCCAGCCGCACCACGTCGTCGAAGTCGTGGGTGACGAGGATCATCGGCAGGTCGAGCGTCCGGCGCAGCGCGTTGACTTCGTCCTGGAGGCTCCGCCGCACCTGGCGATCGACGGCGGCGAACGGTTCGTCGAGGAGCAGGACGGCCGGCTCACGGGCCAGCGCCCGGGCGAGCGCCACCCGCTGACGCTCGCCGCCGGACAGTTCCTGCGGCCGGCGATTCGCCTTCTCCTGCAGCCGGACCGATCTGAGCAGCTGCCCGGCGCGCGAGCGCCGATCGGCGTGCGGCAGGTGCCCGAGCGCCGCCGCGACGTTCCCTTCGGCGGTGAGATGAGGGAAGAGCGCGTACTCCTGGAACACGAAGCCGACGGCGCGCTGGTGAGGCGGCACGAACGTGCCGGCTCGCCGTGTCGGTCCAGGTGACGCCGTTCGATCGGACCGACGCGCGCCCGGGCCGGTAGAGCCCGGCGATCGCTCGCAGGATCGTGGTCTTGCCGCTGCCCGAGGGGCCGAAAATGGCGAGCACCTGGCCGGCGTCGCAGTCGAACTCGACGTCGAGGGGAATCGGGCCGGGCTGCTTCAGGCTGACCGACAGGCGGCGCTCAGACACGCCGCACACCAACCCGGCGCGACAACGCCGTCGTCGTCATGAGCGTCGCGACGGCGACGACCAGGAGCGTGGCCGCCATCACGCCGGCGCTCCGGTCGTCGAACGCCTGCATGCGGTCGTAAATCGCGATGCTCAGCGTGCGCGTCCGCCCCGGGCAGGTTGCCGCCGACCATCAGCACGACGCCGAACTCGCCGAGCGTATGCGCGAAGGTCAGGATGGCCGCGGTCAGGATGCTCGCCCAGGCCAGTGGCAACTCGATGCGCAGGAAGCGCTGCCACGGCGTGAGGCCGCAGCACGAGGCGGCGTCGATGACGTCGGCCGGAATCGCTTCGAAGCCGCGCTGGATCGGCTGAACGACGAACGGCATGTTGACGATCAGCGGAAGCGAGCAGCAGGCCCTCGAATGAGAACGGCAGCGTGTGACCGACGAGACGCTCGAAATGCCTGCCCGAGCGGCGAGCGCGCGCCGAACATCGACGAGCAGGTAGAACCCGAGAACGCTCGGCGGCAGCACCAGCGGCACGGTGAGCGAGCGCTTCGAGGAACAGCTTTCCGCGAAACTCGCTGGCGGCCAGCAGGCGGCCGAGCCAGATGCCGAGCGGCAGCAGGATGACGATCGTGCCGACGCCGAGCCGCAACGAGACGCCCAGGGCTGTCCAGTCCATCGAGCGTCTAGTCTCGGGAAGCGCGAAACCGTGACTGTTCGAAGAGTCGCGCTTTCGCGCCGCCGGGCCCTGAAGGAACTGGTAGAACCGCTGCGCGACCGGACCGGCGCGCTTCAGCAGCACCATGCGCTGGCGGAGCGGCGGATGCAGCGATTCCGGGATGAGCGCGTAGGTGCCGCGGCCCTTCAACGCGGGCGCGAGCACGAGCGAGTAGGCGAGGATTCCGCCGGCGGCGCCACCGGCTGTCGCAAACTGCGCGGTCTGCGAGATGTTTTCGCCAAGCACGAGCGCCGGCTGCAGCGCGTCCCACAGGCCGCGCGCGCGTCAGCGCCGCCTCGGCGGCGCGTCCATACGGTGCATGTCCGGGTTGGCGATCGCAAAGCGGATCCGGCTGTCCCGCGTCCAGACGAGCGCGCGCAGGCCGTTCATCTGCTCGTCGACGACCAGCGGGGATCCGCGCGGCGCGAACAGCACGATCCGCCCGATGGCGTAGAGCGTTCCGCGATCTCGCGCGTCAGCCCGGCATCGGCCAGCTGGTCGACGAACGCTTCGTCGGCGGACAGGAACAGCTCGAACGGCGCACCGTTCATCGACCTGGCGCGCGAGGGTTCCCGACGAGCCGAACACGAGCGTGACGCGCTCACCGGTCTCGGCGGTGAACGCCTGCGCAATCGCTTCGAGCGCGAATTGAAGGTCGGACGCCGCGGCAACCGTCGGCGGGCCCTGGAACGCAGCGCGCCGACCGCCTGGCGGACTGAACGGCCAGCAGGCACAGGCACAGGAACAGGGATGCGCAGCCAGCCCATCGCCTATTTCGGCAGCCGCACGATCTGGATGCGCCGCAGCATGCGGACCGAGCGCGACCCCAGAAGATCCTTCGGGCGCCACCAGGCGCAGCGGACCCTGGCGCTCCGACAGCGGCTTGCCGTCCACGATGTCGGCGACGATGACGTCGCTGCTGGTGAATCCGGGATCGAGCTCGGCCACCGCGAAAACCGCCTGGTAGCCATCGGCGGCGCTCGCAATCGCGTAGCTGGCGACAACACCGCCCCGCATCTGGCCGAGCGGCAACCCGGCCATCTTCAGCAGTTCGCCGGCGAGCACACCTTCGTAGACGTTGATCGTGCCGTTCTCGGCTTTCACCTCGACCTTGGTCCGCGGGAGCGCCTTCAATTCGGCCGAGGTCAACGAGAGCGGCTTCGTGACATCACCGTCGACGACCAGCGCCGCAGAACCGGCGGCCGGCTGCGTCGCCGAGGCGCCGTGAGAGCCGGCCCATGCCGTCAGCACCAGTGCCAGGACGAATCGATTGCGCACATGCCCTCCCGGCCAGTGCGCCGATTAGGCCGTCGTCTCGTTGTAGCGTATACGAGTATTTAAATCAATATGAGCCGGTTTGATGCGCATATTGATATCATATTGCGCCAGATGGAGATCCCATGGCCCTGCTAACCGTGCGGACGGCCGCCGAGCGTCTCGGCGTCGCCTATTCGACGCTCAAGCGCTGGGTACACACCGGCCACGTCCGCACGACGCGGACCGAAGGCGGCCATCACCGGGTTTCGGACGCCGAGATCGAGCGGCTGCTCGCGAAAGCGCAGCCGGACAGCAGCCGTCGGCCGCGCGCCGCCGATCCGGACGAGGCGCTGGGCGGGCTGAGCGCCCGCAACCGGCTGCACGGTTTCGTCGACGAGGTCCGGGTCGACGGCCTGCTGGCGCAGGTTCGACTGCGGGTCGGGGATCAGTCGCTGACGGCGGTCATCACCGCTGATGCGGTGCGCGCGTTGAAGTTGAAGCGCGGCAACGATGCGATCGCGATCATCAAGTCGACGGAGGTCATGATCGCGACAGCTGGCGAATCGGCCGCTCCATCAAAGCGCCGGCGCCGCCGTAGCGCAGCCTGGACACGCCATGGACGAAGCGCTCGCCGCCTGAGCTTTGTCGGCTCATTCTGTCGATCCTGTGCTGGCCCGGCGCTGCGGCGGCCGACAGGAGAGACCTTCGTCGGAAAGACGTGGCTCTCGACCGATTCCTCGGCCCCGCGCGGGACGATTCGCGATTTTTCTACGGACGGGACGCTGCTGATGGACTCCTGCGGCGAGACCTATCGCCTCGCGCGCTGGACGTCGATTGACGGCACTCGGATCGCGTGGGAGGAAGATGGAGCGCGCATCGAAGCCGACGTCACGCAGGCGGCTGCCGACGTCCTCGAGCTGCGGCTCCATCTCAAGAGCGAGGTGAAGGTCGAACGCTATCGCCTGGCGCAGGTTCCCTACGTCTGTCCGGACAGTCGCTGACCGCGGCCGACGTCGATCCGTCGACCACGCCGATGACCGACGAACTGTTTTCGCGACGTCCTCGAGTTCGCACGATCTTCGTGACGCGTCTCTTCAGGGTGCGAGCGACGCGGTGTACGCCGCGATCGCCAGCATGTCGTCGTTCGTCAGGTTCTTCACCACCGGCATCATCAGCTCGGTCCACACGCCCTTGCGCGCGCCCTGCTGCATGTCGAACAGCTGGCGGACGACGTAGCTCGGCGATCGGCCGGCGAGGCCGGGAACAGGCCCCAGGCCCTTCAGGTCGGCGCCGTGGCAGACGCCGCACTGAACCGTCTTCCCGCCGCCCTGGGTGACCAGCGTCTTGCCCTTGGCCAGGCTTCCTTTCGGCACGTAGGCGGTGAATGCGGAGCGCGGATCGCGCAGCACTTCGGTCCGCTCGGCGTCGTCGGGCATCTCGATGATCCGGTTGCCGATCGGCTCGGTGGCGTTCCCTTCGACCTTGAGGAACATGCCGCCTGCGACCCGCGTCTTCGGCACCGTGTCGGCTTCGACGACCTTGATCCACGGCGTCCACTTCATCGAGCCGAAGTAGTCTGCCGCCGCCGCGAGCTCCTCGTCGGTCATGCCCTTGGCGATCGTGATCATGATGTTCGTGTTCGCCTTGCGCGCTTCGGCGCTCTTCCGATCGCCGCTCCGGAAGTCGGCCATCGTCTGCAGGAAGTAGCTCCGCGGCAGTCCGGCAACGCCGGCATTCTCCGGGCGGCCCTTGCCGTTCGGGTAATGACAGAGGCTGCAGGCGCGCACGTCGGGCTTGCGGCCGCGCCGCGACGATCGGCGGCATCTTCGGATGATCGTCCGGGTACCAGTCGGCGGGGCCGAAGCCGTCGCGAATCTGCTGGAGCGTGAACGCGCCGCTGCTGCCCGGAAGCTTCTTGGGCGACCGTCGTCTGGTGCCGCCGCCGCCGGCTGCCCGCCGGCGGGAGGAGTGTTGACGACGTTGTACGCCCAGGCGGGCGGCTCGCTCTGCTGCGCCCCGACGAGGCCGACGCCGATCGAGCCCAACGACAGTATGAGCACGACGAGCTTGCGCATGGTCATCCTCCGGCGTGAAATTGCCTTGTCGTAGGCCGACCCTTTGGGTCGGCGCACAGCGTAACATCGAAACGCATTGCCCGGTCGTGCTAGGTTACGGAAGACTCGGGGCTCGGGGCTCGAGGCTCGAGTGCTCGGAAACGATTCAGCTAATGCGAGTGATTCTGCTGGTATCGGCGCTGCTAACGGCGGCTCACGCGTTGGCGGCGGAGGACTGGCCGCAGTTCCGGGGACCGACCGGTCAGGGCGTATCGGCCGAGACCGGCCTGCCGCTCGAGTGGAGCGAATCGCAGAACGTGCGCTGGAAGACCGCGGTCCCGGGGATCGGGCTGGTCTTCGCCGGTCGTCGCCGGCGATCGCGTCTGGCTGACGACGGCCGTCGTCGAGCGCAACGGGACCTCGCTGCGGGCGCTCGCTTTCGACACCGCGACCGGGCGTCAAGTCGTCGACGCCGAGGTGTTCCGCCTGCCGCGCCGCAATCTGCTCAACCCGAAGAATTCTCACGCCTCGCCGACGCCGATCGTCGAAGGCGACCGCGTCTACGTTCATTTCGGCGCCGACGGGACGGCGGCGCTCACGTCCAGCGGCGAGGTCGTGTGGCGGAAGCGGTTCCCCTACGAGTCGCAGCACGGCAACGGCGGGTCGCCGACCTTATATAAGGATCTGCTGATCTTCAGCTGCGACGGCAGCGACACGGCGTTCGTCGTCGCGCTCGACAAGCGGACCGGCGCCGAGCGATGGAAGACGCACCGCCGGCACGCCGGCCGACCAGGCGTACTCGACGCCGCTCGTGATCCGCGTCGGCGACCGCGATCAACTGGTCAGCGTCGGCGCCTACCGCGCCGCCGCCTACGATCCCGATACCGGGCAGCGAGATCTGGCGCGTCGGCTACGCGCGACGGCTTCTCGAACGTGCCGCGGCCGGTCTTCGCCAACGGCCTCGTCTACATCGCCACCGGTTTCCAGGAGCCATCGCTCATCGCCGTCCGCCCCGACGGCACCGGAGACGTCACGCGGACCCACATGGCCTGGACGCTGCGGCGCTCGGCGCCGCACACGCCTTCACCGCTCGCGGTCGGCGACGAGCTCTACGTCGTCAGCGACATCGGCATCGCGACGTGTCTCGACGGCCGGACCGGGGAGACGCTCTGGCGCGAACGGCTGGGCGGCAACTACTCGGCGTCGCCGGTGTTCGCCGACGGCAGGATCTACTTTCTCAGTGAAGAAGGCGTCGCCACCGTGCTCGCGCCGGGCAAGACGTTCCGCAAGCTGGCCACCAACACGCTCGACGGGTCGACGCTCGCGTCGATGGCGATCGCGGATCGGTCGATCTTCATTCGCACTGATAGCGCGCTGTATCGGCTCGGGAGAGCTGAATAGCGGCCGCAAGAACGTCGCGCCACGAAAACGCGAAATGCAAACGCCACGAAGACTCGAAAGCACGAAAAAGACTAGGTTTCGTGTTTTCGTGCTTTCGTGGCGAATTCTTCGTGTCTTCGTGGCCGTCCTATTTCGCTAACGGGTTCGGCCTCACCTGGAACTTCACCAGCTTCGGCTTCGTTCCTTTGCCCCCTTCGTAGTGCCACGGGGTATAGCTCGAGTACGTGGAATAGAATCCGCGTCCCTTCCATCCGGTTCGTGCGTCGTCGATCCGCCCTTGCGCTGACCGCGCAAAGAAACCCATCGGATACGGCACCGTCAGCTGCACGAACTGGTTCGTGCCGCGGCACGAACGCGAGCAGCGAGTCGGTGTTGACCGATCCGCTGACCGGCACGTCCGGCCCGAGTCCGAGCGTGTTGTGCTTGTCGACGTGCGTCAGGTAGAGCAGGTCGGAGTTGTTCGGCGTGTTCGGCGCGGTCGTGTTCGCGAACGTCGGGCCGCGCTTGATGTGGACCGTCCAGCCTTCCGGGCAGTGCTGGCCGGTCGCCTGCGGACCATTCAGCGTCTTGCACTTGCGGCGGTCGAACGACGTGAAGTAGTCGGTTCCGCGCCAGTTGAGCCACACGACGCCATTGCTGTCGACGCTGACGCCGCCGCTGCGGAAGATCTCCGGCGTGTGGCCCGGCGGCGGTTCGAACACCTCGGCCTTGCACGTCAGCGGCGGGTTCGGCCCGCGCTCGATGCGAACCAGCTTGTTGTCGCGCGGGCCGATGCCGGCGCACCAGGCGCTGCCGTTCTTCGGATCCAGGCCGACCGAGTAACAGCCGAAGGTGACGCGCCGATCCTTGGCGGGATCGGGCGGCTGCTCCGGCTCGGTCCACTGCGTGATCTTCCCGTCGCCGGTCGTGTCGATCACGGCCGGGCACCAGCCTTGAGCGGCTTCGGCATTCTTCGTCTTGTCGAAGACCGCCGTATCGATCCAGCCGAGCGTGTTGTTCTGCCCGAAGTACAGCGTCGACTCGGCGTTCTCGGCAAAGTGGTTGTGATCGGCGTCGAAGCAGGTATCGATCTGCGTGAACTGCTTCGTCTTCGGATCGTAGAGCATCACCTGCCGCGATCCGAGCCGCGGCACCGGGAAGTACGACGTGAACTTGTTGGTCGATCCCGGCTTGCAGAACGCCGGCGCTTCGGGCGCCGCGGATGCGGCCGGTCAACCAGACGCGGCCGTCGTGATCGATGGCGACGCTGCGCGGATCGGATTGCCGCTGCCAGATCGGCTGCTCAGGGAAGTTCGGCGACGGCACCTTGTAGGCGCCGATCGTCGGCCCGGTGTCGGGACGACGATCTGCTCCGCCCGGTTTGTCGACCGGATCGATCGACACCAGCAGGTCGTCGCTCTGAATCACGCCCCAGACCGGACCGTTCGCGTTGTTGGTCCCGATCCGGTCGTCGGACGCGGCGCCGTCGGAGCGGCCGCCGGTCGGCACCGCCCAATCCCACAGCGTGACGACGACATTGCGCTCGAGGCCTGAAGGCCGCGGCGGCACCTGCGTCGGCACCGCACCCGCGGCGATCTTGTCGGTCCAGTCGGCAAACATCCGGCGCTGCTCGCCGAATCGCTGGAAGCTGCCGGACATGGCGAGGCCCATCGGGCCGACCGTCACGCGGTGATCCCACGCCTCACGCGAGCTCGGGAACGAGCCGAGCGACTTCGAGATTTCGCGCGTCGCCTGGTTGCCGAGCTGATGGCAGGTCATGCATTCCTTGACGGCCGAGAGCACCTCGCGCTCGGGCATCGCGCCTTTCGGAATCTCCATCAGGCTCAGCCAGTACGCGGCCGGATAAATCTGCGCCGCGGCGCGCGCATCGGGCGCCGGCACCGCGCGCAGGTTCAGCTGCTGGCCCGGCGCGGCGCCGACCTTCGGCGAATCGACGAGGCCGTAGCCGCGCACGAACACCTGGTACTTGCCGCGCGGCAGGTCGGGCACGACGTAGCGGCCCTGATCGTCGGTGACGACGGTCCGGATGAATCGCGTTGGGGTATCGGTCGTCTCGGCGACGACCCAGACGCCCGCCTCCGGCCCTTTCGGACCGGTGACCACGCCGCCGATGTCGTCGGCATCGATCGCGACCCCTCCCGCGGCGCCGCGCTGCTGCGCGTGAATCCACGTGCTCGAGGCCGCCAGCAGACCGGCCAGCGCCAGCGACGTCATCACCCCGTAGGCACACGACTTCAGCGTCGTCGTCTTCACTCGGACCATGGCGCGCTCCACAAAGATGAATGAATCCGGCGCGAGCCTATCGTGTCCACCCATCGGAGTCAATCGGCGAGAGGCAGCCCGGTGAACGCTCCTGATATACTCCCGCGCCGTCACCGGACGTTGATCGGACCACGGGAGCCAGGCTCTTTCCGGAGGATCGAGACATGCTGATGACGATGGGGTGGTTGAGACGGTTCAGCGTCGCGGCGGTCGCCGCTATCGGAATCCTGTTAGTGCTCCCGGTCCCCGCCCATGCGCAAAGCGCCATCGCCGGCCAGGTCACCGACGCCACCGGCGCAGTCCTGCCCGGCGTCACCGTGGAAGCGTCCAGTCCGGCGCTGATCGAAGGCGCGCGGACCGCCGTCACCGACACCCAAGGCCGCTACGCGATCGAAGCGCTCCGTCCCGGCATCTACAAGGTGGCCTTCACGCTGCAGGGCTTCTCGGTCCTGATTCGTGACGACATCGAGCTCGTTTCGAACTTCACGGCGCCGATCAACGCCCAGCTGAAGGTCGGCGCCGTCGAGGAATCGCTGACCGTCTCTGGGCAATCGCCGCTCGTCGACGTGCAGCGCACCGCCTCGCAGCAGGTCCTGACGCGCGATGTACTCGACGCGCTCCCGACAGGCCGCAACAACTGGTCGGTGGGCATGACGCTCCCGGCCGATCACCAGCCGCACCGCAGCGGGCGGTGCGGTCTCTGACGTCGGCGGATTGGGCGGCGGACAGCAGGCCTATCTGGTCGATCCACGGGTCGCAGGTCGCCGACGCGCGAGTCGAGGTTGACGGCATGGACGCGAACAGCGGCCTCGGCAGCGGCAACAACTCGAGCGTCTACTTCGACGACGGCGCGTTTCAGGAAGTCACCTTCCAGACGATCGGCGGCACCGCCGAGTCGCAGATCAGCGGCGTCGTCGTGAACATGATCCCGAAGGACGGCGGCAATGCCTTCAAGGGGACAGGGTTCGCGACTTATGCCAACGACAAGCTTCTATACCTCGAACTACAGCGACGACCTGCGCGATGCCGGGCTGCTGGCGCCGCCCGGCATGAATCGGTTGTGGGACTACGACCTGAGCCTCGGCGGTCCGGTGAAGCCGAATCGCGTCTGGTTCTTCTCGTCGGTGCGGTTCTGGGGAACCGACCGGACGGTGCCGCTGACCTTCAGCCAGCCCGGCGTGCCGCCGCAGGAGCAGTACGACTACATCAATCGGCTCGAGAGCTACCTGGCGCGGCTGACGACGCAGATCGACCAGAAGAACAAGCTGTCGGTGTTCTACAACTGGATGCCGCGCAACCGTCCGTACATCAACACCTCGTCGGGCCTCAACACGGCGGTCAGCTATGCGCCGAGCGGCACGATGTGGGCGCCGACGATCACCCCGTACGTCGGCCAGGCGAAATGGACCGGCACGTTGACCAATCGCACGCTGGTGGAGGCCGGCTACTCGATCAACCACTACACGTTCGCGACGCTGTACCAGGATTTCATCACTCCCGGCGCGATCAAGAAGGCCGACACCACCCGGAGCACGCAGTGGAACGCCGGCGACGGCGACACGATCTATCGTCTCCGAGTTGCAGAACGTGACGGCGAAGTGGTGCTACGTCACCGGGTCGCACAACTTCAAGGCGGGCTTTCAGTACCAGTGGGGGTTCACCAGAACGACGACGAACATGAACGGCGACCTGTTCCAGCAGTACCAGAACGGCCGGCCGTTCCAGGTGACGGTCTACAACACGCCGATCGACGGCGTCACGCAACAATCTCGACGGCGCAGTCGGGCTGTTCGTGCAGGATGCCTGGACGGTCGGATCGACTGACCGTCAACGGCGGGCATCCGCTGGGACTACCTGAAGAATGCCGTTCCCGGCGCAGACCTCGCGCGCCGGTGCGTTCGTGCCGGCTCGCAAGTTTGCCGCGGTGCGCGCTGCCGACCTGGACGAACTGGGCGCCGCGCGATCGGCCTCGCCTACGACCTGTTCGGCAATGCGCGGACAGCGCTGAAATTCAGCTACGGCCACTATCTCGCTCAGGAAGTCGCCGCCTACGCGGCGCGCTACAACCCGCTCGGCACGCAGACCGACGCGCGCACCTGGACCGATCCGAACGGCGACGACATCGCGCAGTTCAGCGAGATCGGGCCGTCGCGGAATGCCGCGTTCGGCCTGGCCGGCGGCCGGCACGATTGCCGATCCGGATCTCGAGCGCTCCTACAACACGCTGCTACAACGCCGGCGTGCAGCACCAACTGTTCCGCCGCGATGTCGGTCTCTGCCGCGCTACTACCATCGCCGCTATGCCAATCTGCGCTGGACCGACAACATCGACACCACGCACGCCAACTATTCGATCGTCAACATCGCCGATCCGCGGGGCAACGGGCAGACGATCCCGATCTACAACCTCGACCCGGCGATGGTCGGCACAGTGACGAACGTCGAGAGCAACTCGGATCAGAACCGCATGGTCTACAACGGCTTCGACGTCTCGCTCAACATGCGGTTCGGGGCGGGCGGGACGTTGATCGCCGGCGTGTCGTCGGGGCTGACCATGAGCCGAACCTGCGAGGTCGACGATCCAAACAACCTGCGGTTCTGCGACCAGAACCTGCTGGAGATCCCGACCGACAAGAACTTCAAGCTCGCCGGTTCGTACCCGCTGCCGTGGCAGATCACTGCCAGCGCGGTGTTTCAGAGCGTCCCTGGGCTGCCGCGCAACATCACCTACGTCGTCACTCGAGCGCAGGTGCCGCAACTGACGCTGTCGTCGGTCACCGTGCCGCTCAGCGCGCCGGGCGAGCAGTACCTGCCGCGCTTGAATCAGCTCGATCTGAAGTTCGGCAAGCTGTTCAGATATCGGGGCACGTCGATCCAGCCGCAGCTCGGGATTTTCAACGCGACCAATGCGGCCACGGTGCTGGCCCAGAACAACAGCTTCGGGCCGACGCTCGACCGCGTGCAGTCGATCCTCGACGGCCGGGTCGTGAGGCTGAGCGTGCAGGTCGACTTCTAGTCTTATCCGAGGGGCTTCGCCCCTCGGACTCCCCGACACGCTCTCTCGCGCGCCGCGGCGCCGGCGCGCTCCGTTCGCGTGGCTCGCTCGCGCGCTCGCTCGCGACGAAGTTGGTTTGTGAGATAGCTTGTAGTCCGTGGACGCGCAGACACTGGCCGCCGCCAACGCCATGAGCATCCTCACGGTGATCCGGTGTCCGCGGTGTGCCGCAACGCTCGACCTGGTCACCGCGCGCATCGTCTGCGCCGCCTGCGGACAGCACTACCCTCGGCTCGGCTCGATTCCGGGTCCTGTTCCGCGAGCCTGACACGTATCTTGCGATCGTCGGCCAGCAGCTTCGCGACCTCGCCGCGCAGATCGACACGACCTCACGTGCGCTCGAATCGCAGGTTCGCGCGCCGGATGTTCTCCCACGCACGCGAGCGCGGTGCGAGGCGCTACTCAGCGCGGCGCGGCAACAGCACTCTGACATCGCAGACCTGCTGACGCCACTCCTTCCACCTGCTACGCCACGGCCGATACAGGCAACGGTGAACGTTCCGTCGCTGCTGACCAACATTCATTATCTGTTTCGCGACTGGGGGTGGCCCCCGTCAGGCGACGACGAGAACGCCCGGACGCTTGCCGCCGTGCTTCGGGTGCTCGGTTCTGGCTCGATCGGCACGACCCTCGGTACTCGGCGCCGGCGCGTGCCGGCTCGCATCCGACCTCCACCGCATCGCCGGTGCCACCGAGACGATCGCGCTCGACATCGACGCCCTGCTGGTCGCGGCCGCCGGCGTGATCGTGCGCGGAGGCACGGCCCGTATGACCGAGGGCTACGCCGACATCAACGAGGACGAGCGACCTTCGACCTGCTGGACACTTCGCGCTCCCCAGCCGGTCGGGGATGGCTTCCATCTGATGCTCGCGCGATGGCCTCAACCCGCCGTTCGCGCCGAACACGTTCGATACCGTGGTCACGCCATGGTTCATCGACGCGATTCCCTCGGATCTTCGCGATGCCATCACCGTGGCGAGCACGGTCCTTCGACCCTCGGGGCGGTGGGTCAGTATCGGTCCGCTGCGGTATGCTTCGGACGTCCCGATTGCCCGGCGGTTCAGTCGAGAAGAGGTCTTCGAGTTGGTGGAACGGGCTGGTCTGCGGCTCTCGGCGTGGGAATCGAGCACCTCGCCATCGCTCGTGTCGCCGCAAACCGGCCGAGGCCGGGTCGAGTGGGTGGTCGCGTTCTGCGCCGTCAAAGACGGCGACGACCCTCAAAGGGGCGCTCTGCATTCCCCGCCTTCATGGATCCTGTTCGGTCACATACCGATTCCGACGTTCGACCGCGTGCCGCCGCTCGCGCCCGAGCGATCCGCTCGGCCGGCTGGTAGTCGACGCGATCGACGGCTCGAGGACGCTCGACGGCGTGACCGAGATTGTCGCGGGCCAGGTCGGCGATTCGGGATTCTCGAGACGTCATCTGCGTGAGGCCGTGCGGCGCTGCCTCGCCGATCTTCACCCCGCGGTGCGGAAATGACTTCCTCCGCGGCTTGTCGCGTCGTTGTTGTTCGCCGAGTGCTCTCGGCGCTCGAGTCTTCGCTTCGCGCGCTCGACCCCTCGACCGCCAGGCACGCCGGCCTCCAGCCTCGAGCCCCCAGCCCCCAGCCTCCAGCCCCCAGCATCGGATGCCGACGACATCGGCGGCACGGTCACGAGCGACGAGGGGCCCGAAGGCGGCGTATGGGTCATCGCCGAGACCGCCGATCTCCCCACTGGGTTCGTCCGCATCGTCGTCACTGACGACCAGGGACGATTCGTCGTGCCGGATCTGCCGCGCGCCGGCTACGACCTCTTCGTCCGCGGCTACGGGCTGATCGATTCGGCGCGCGTGCCTGCCAGGCCTGGCAATCGCATCGATCTGAAGGTGACGCGCACATCGAGCGAACGGGAGGCCGCGCTCGTCTACCCGGCGTCGTTCTGGCTGACAGTGATGCGCGTTCCGCCGACCGGTCCGATTCACCCGGCGGATCTCACGAGGACACTGAAAGGGTGCATGGAATGCCACCAGGTGGGCAACAAGGCCACGCGTGAATTACCGGCCGCGGCTGCCACCCCTGCCAGCCACCTGGACGCGTGGGACGAGCGGATGAAAGGTGTGCCAGCCCATGCTGCGGCCCTTGACCGCTTCACTCGGCTCCGAGGACAGCGGACGATGTTCTCGGAGTGGACCGAGCGCGTCGGAAAAGGCATCTACCCACTTGCCGAACCGCCGCGGCCAGACGGCGTCGAGCGCAACGTGGTCGTCACGCTGTGGGACTGGGATGGCGCATCCAGTGCGGCCGCAAGCAATCCCCTCGACGCCAGGATCCATACGGGCGGCCGCGTCTACGGGCCTGCTCAGAATCGCGATGCGCTGGTCTGGGTCGATCCCGGCAGCCACACGGCAGGCGAGACGCGGCTCCCGGTAGTGCCCTCGTCAGCAACAATCGATCGGCTTGGTCGGATCTGGCTGACAACGGGGGGCCGTCCGATCGATAGACAGCCGGCGTTCTGTTCCGATCCCGCGAACCCGTTCGCGAGGTACTTCCCGCTCGAGGCAGGGGGGAGCCAGCTGACGCACTTCGATTCGAAAGTGGCAGCGCGGTCCGTAACCACCTGTTTCGCCGCCGAAGCGAGCGACCTCGGCGCGGATGGACGGCTCTATATCGGCGGGATTGGTGTCGTCGGGTGGATCGACACCGGGCGTGTACAGGAGGGGGATCAATATCACCGACCGGGACAACCGCTCAGGGCTGGTGTCCCATGGTCATTGACGCGAACGGCGATCAGACGATCACGCCGGGATGGACTGACCCGGATCAGCCCGCCGACCGGACGCGCGATCAGCGGATCGACTTCCCGTGCCGCCGCATCGCGTCGGCCGGCGACGGGGCCGTCTGGTGCGCCGCCGGCGGCGTGAACGAGGAGCGGATCGTGCGCGTGGAGATTGGCGCGAATCCGCCGCAGAGCTGCCGGACCGAGATCTATCAGGCGCCGCCGTGGCGCGATGTCGCCGCGGCCAGAGATGTTGCGGTGGACGATGCCGGCGTCGTGTGGGTCGCGATGGCGGGTACCGATCATCTTGCCAGCTTCGATCGCCGCCTCTGCACCGATCGTCGGGCTTCGGGCACCGCCGCACCGCAGTGCGCGGAAGGATGGCGTTTCTACCCCATCCCCGGGCCGTCGTTTTCGATTGCCTCGCCAACGGCTGGCGCCGACGTCGTGCTGCGCGGCGGCGTCGCGGCTCGCACCACCGACTTCATACATGCGGTCGCCGTCGATCGGTCCGACGTCCTGGCACTGAATGAAGGGCGCGCCGTGCCGTGGGCGCTTCTCAGCAACAGCGACGCCGCGGCGGCGCTGCTGCCCACCACAGGCGAGTTCGTCACGCTGCGTGTGCCCTACCCGCTGGGGTTCTACGGCCGCTCGCTCTCACCGCGGATCGATGATCCGCGGCGCGGCTGGAAAGGCCGAGGCGTGTGGTCGGCGTACAGCTCACAAACGCCGTCGCACATCGAGGGCGCGGGCCGCAGCAAAGTGGTGAAGTTCCAGATGCGACCGGATCCGCTGGCCAAGTAGTGCGGACCCTCAGGTCCGCCCGCAGCGGCAAGACTCCCGCACTTACACGTCTGACAGCAGCTCCAGCTTGCCCGTGCTGTCGCCAAGTGGTCGATCGGCACGCCGAGCTTGTCGAGGATCGCCAGGTGCAGGTTCGCAACAGGGGTGTCGAGCGGGAAGCGCAGATGACGCCCGCCTTGCAGCTGACCGGCACCGCCGCCGACCAGCGCCAGCGGCAGATCGTTCGGAGCGTGGGCGTTGCTGTTGGACATGCCGGCACCGAACAGGATCAGCGTGTCGATCGAGGAGGGACGCATCGCCGTCCCTGGCCGCATCCAGCGACTCGAGGTACGACGAGAACAGCTCGGCGTGATAGGTGTTGATCTTCGACATCGTCTCGATCTTGACCGGGTTGTCCTCGTGGTGCGAGAGCGGGTGATGCGCGTCCGGCACACCGATTTCCGTGATAGGTCCGGCTGGTCAGCTCCCGGCCGAGCATGAAGCTGATGACGCGCGTGAGATCGGTGCTGGTAGGCGAGCACCTGCAGGTCGAACATCAGCTTCGCGTGATCGCCGAAGCGGGCAGGGATGCCCGCCGGCTGATCGATCGCCGGCAGCTCGGTCGCGCTCTGCTGCTCCGCCTTCTGGATACGCCGCTCGACGTCGCGCACCGCGTCCAGGTACTCGGTCGAGCTTGTGGCGGTCTGACGGATTCAGCACCCGCTCGATGTCCGCGACACGATCGGCGACCGAATCGAGCAGGCTCTTGTCCGAATCCAGCCGGACGGCCCTCGCCGCGCGATCGGTCGTGTCGTCGCCGCCGAACAGCCGCTCGAACACCGCACGAGGATTGTTTTCCACCGGCAGTGGCGTCGTCGGACTGCGCCAGACGATGGTGTTCGTGTACGCGCAGCTGAACCCGGCGTCACAGGCGCCCGCGAAATCGCGCGAGTCGATGCCGAGCTCCAGCGAGGTGATCTGCGTCTCGCTTCCGAGCTCGCGGGCCGCGATCTGATCCATCGACAGGCCGGCTTCGATTTCGCCGCGCTGCCCGGCAATGGCCCGGCGTCCGACGACGCCCGTCAAGAACTTGCGTGGACGCGTGGGCGTGATTGCCTCCGCCCTCGCCGCCCGGCGGCCGCTGCGTCAGCCCTGAGACGATGACGAGGCGATCGCGGTACGTCGCGTCAGCGGCTTCAGCACCGGTGTGACTTCGAAGCCCTTCCCCTCCGCCTTCGGGGTCCAGTACGGCCATCGCCATGCCGTTGGGCAGATAGACGATACCGAGGCGGCGGATGCGGCGGGCTGCGGTCTGTGCGAGCGCCGAGAGCGCCGGCACCATCGCATCGAGCAGCGGCAGCGCAAGCGCGGCGCCAAAACCTCGAAGCATCGTGCGACGCGACAGCGATTTCCTGGTGATGAACATCGGAGCCTCTTACCCAGCGTTCCTGCGGCGTTTCCGCATTTGAAATGGCACGCTCTGGACGATGCCGCCGATGATCGCCGACCATCGATGCTGCTGTGCCGACGCGTCGCGGACAATCCTGCGTATCGCGGGTGCGTCGGACGGTTGCACGGCGCGGCCCAGCGCATAAGCGAGGAGCTTTTCGGTCACCGTGCGTATGAATTGCTCCTGGTGGTCCAGCAGGAGCTCGCGCAAACCGGTCGGCCCCTCGAACCGTGAACCGCCCGGCATCGCCCCGGACGCATCGACCGGCGTGCCCGCGTCGGCGGTGCGCCACCGCCCGATCGCATCGAAGTTCTCGAGGGAGAACCCGAGCGGATCCATCTGGCTGTGGCAGGTCGCGCACCCCGGGTTCCGGCGGTGTCGCTCCAGACGATCGCGGACTGTCGCCGGCTTGCCGCCCTCGCCTGCCTCCGGCAGGCTCGGCACATCGGGAGGCGGTGGCGGCGGCGGGGCGCCGAGAAGATTGTTCAGCACCCACTTGCCGCGCAGCACCGGGGACGTGCGATTTGGATACGAGGTGACCGTCAGCAGACTGCCGTGGCTCAGGAACCCGGCGCGCCGCGGATCGCTCCCGACTGTCACCCGCCTGAACCGGGTGCCGTAGACGTTCGGGATGCCGTAGTGCCTGGCCAGCCGCTCGTTCACGAACGTGTAATCAGCGGTCAGCGACTCGAGGAGGCTGCGGTCCTCCTTCAGCTGGCTCTTGAAGAACAGCTCGGTTTCCTGCCGGAACGCCTCGCGAAGGTTCTCGTCGAAATCCTGGAACAACTCGGGATCCGGCGACACGCCGCCGATGTTGCGCAGCTCCAGCCACTGACCGATGAAATTCTCGACGAGGCTCGCCGAGCGTGGATCGGCCAGCATGCGGGCGACCTGCCGATCAAGCTCGCCGGGCGCGCGCAGCTTGCCGCGAGCGGCGAGGTCCAGGAGCTCGTCGTCGGGAATGCTGCTCCACAGGAAGAACGAGAGCCGCGACGCCAGCTCGAGATCGTTGACGCGGTAGGCGGCGCCAGGCGCGACGTTCCTGGGATCCGGCTCGAAGCGGAACAGAAAATCGGGCGCTACGAGCACCCGCTCGAGCCCGGCCTGAACGCCGGCCGTGAATCCGTCGCGCCGGCGACCGGCCTCGTAGAAGGACATCACGGTTTGCACGTCCGATTCGGTGACCGGGCGGCGATACGCCCGCCGCGCCACCGCGGAAAAAATCTGCCGCGCGCATCGTTCCTCGTCCTCCGGCTTCGTCGGCAGGCAGGTGTACAACGGCGATGGTGCGGCCCGAGCCGGCGAAGCTGCGTTGCCGAGCGGGCCGGTGATCACCACCCGGTCGACAGACGGGCGCCCGTCCGGCATCTCGTCGACGGCAAAGGTGAAGGTCGGTACCCGAGGCTGCAGCACTCCTTCCGGCTCCCACATCTCACGGACGAACGTCACGGCAACGGTATGCGGGCCGGAGGTGGTGACGGCCAACGACGCCTCGAGGTCCGCGTCGCCTTCGCGGACGTAGAACTCCCACTCGGGATCGCCAAAGAGATTGCCGCAGAAACTCGATGGCGCCGGCTTTCCAACCGACGCGCCTCCGACGGTGAATCGCTTGACGATTGCGCCATCGAGGCGGACCTCGAGCTCGTGCGGCTCGGCCCAGCCCTTGATGCAGTCGACGTAGGTGCGGAGCAGCCGCACCTTGATGTTGTAGTCGCCGGCGATCGGGAAGTCGTGCCGGATCGCGATGCCGCCCCTCGATCCGAACGGCAGGTCTTCGCTCATGCGATCGTCCTGGTGTCGCATGAGGGGCACATCGTAGGCTTCGCTCACCGTCCCGATCGACGGCCGGCCGGCCGCCACACGTGAGATCTTCCGCGCGGCGAGGAGATATCTCTCGAGCAGCGTCGGTGAAACCGACAGCACATCCGCGATGTTGTCGAAGCCATGCTGATCGGCGTCATCGGCAGGGAGAAGAGCGGCCACGTCAATCTGGAGGCCGAGCAGATCCCGAATCGCGTTGCGATACTCGACCCGATTGAGGCGGTGCACCGCTTCGGTCCGGCCAGGATCGGGCCGGGCCGCCGCCGCGCGGTCGATCTCGCCCTCGAGCCAGCGCGCGACCGCGTCGTAGGTCGCGCGATCGGGCCGCGGCACGCCGGCCGGAGGCATCGTACCGAGCCGCAACTTCCGGATCACTTTCTCCCAGGTGTCGGCGTGGCCGGCGACGGAAACGGGGTCACTGGCTTCGAGCACAAGGCCCGCCGTGCGCAGCCGCTGATTGTGACAGGTGACGCAGTACTGCGTGATCACCCCGCGCGCGTCGGCGCCGGGAGGCGACGTCGCGTTCGGAGCCTGGGACGGTCGGGCCTGCAGGTAGGCGGAGCCGCCCACGGCCGCGCAGCAAACGACGACGAGGAGCGTTAAAAGCCGCATGCGACCGCAGTCCCGGGAAATGGCGGCGCGTCAGCCGCCGGGTCTTCGGCCCGCCGGAACAGCGTATATTATCGCAGCCTAAGGAGATGCCCACCAGGCGTGCCGCCCGATTTGCCGCCGTCCTCCTGGCGCTGCTGCAGGGGGCAGCCGTGCGCGCCATTGCCGCTGATCAACGGCTCATAGAGGCGGCGAAGGCCCGACAGACCGCGACGGTCCGTGCCCTCATCCGCGAGGGCGCCGACGTGAATGCCACTTACGGCGACGGCTCAACCGCCCTCCACTGGGCGGCGTACTGGGACGACCTCCCTCTCGTGGATCTTCTGCTGACTGCGGGCGCACGCGTCGATACCGCGGACGATCACGGCATCACGCCGCTCTGGCTGGCCTGCTCCAACGGCGGGAGCACGGCGATTGTCGAGCGACTGCTCGGCGCAGGCGCGAACGCAAACGCCGCCCATTCCTCGGGCGAGACGGCGCTGATGAGCGCCGCACGGACCGGGAACGCCGGCGCCGTCAGCCTGCTCCTCTCGTCAGGGGCGGATGTCGGCGCGGCCGAGCGCAACCGCGGCCAGACCGCGCTGATGTGGGCCGCCGCCCAGGGTCACACCGGCATCGTGCGCAGCCTGCTCGCGGCCGGCGCCGATCTGCGCGCCCGCTCGAAGGTCAGGCCGCAGCTGGTGAACTCGACGGGGAACGCCGATTACACCGGCGTCATGGAAGTAGAAACCGGAGGCTTCACCCCGCTTCTGTTTGCCGCACGCGGCGGGCACGTCGACGTGGTGCGCGCGCTGGTTGCGGCCGGCGCGCCGGCCGGCGAGGCGGCCGCTGACGGGACGACCGCGTTGGTGATCGCTGCGCACAGCGGCCACACGCAGGCGGCGCTCGCCCTGCTCGAAGCGGGCGCCGATCCGAATGCCGCTGGATCAGGCTACACCGGGTTGCACATCGCGATTCGCCGCGGCGACGTTGCGCTCGTGAAGGCATTGCTGGCGCGCGGGGCCGATCCCAACGCGCGCCTCGTCAAGGCGACGCCGGCGCGCCGGCTGAGCGACGACGTCGCGCTCGCGCGACCGCTGGTCGGCGCGACGCCGCTCTGGCTCGCCGCCAACTTCGCGCAGCCAGAAATCATCGGCCTGCTCACAGCGGCCGGCGCGAACGTGGACGCCACGGCCAACGACGGCACGACGCCGCTCATGGCCGCGTTCGGAAGAAATCCTGCCGCAGCGCTCGCCGCGGTCAGACGCCTCGTCGAGGCCGGCGCCCAGGTCAACGCCACCGACGAGGACGGAGACACGGCGCTTCATCGCGCCGCGTCGAGCGGATTCGATGAAATCATCCGGCTGCTCGCCGCGAACGGTGCGCGGCTCGAACCGCGCAACAGGCAGGGTCAGACACCCTTGATGCTGACGCGCGCGCGGCGGTCGGGGCCGGGCGGCGGCGAGCAGGGTTCGACCGCGCAATTGCTTCGCGAACTTGGCGCGCGTAATTGAGTCTTAATGAAGAACACTAAAGACAGGCACGTTCCGTGCCTGTCTTTAGCGGCGGACCTCCGAGGTCCGGCTGAAGCCGGACCCTACTCTGCCTGGACGATCACCTCTCAGAATCGGGTACTGAATGCCGAACCGGATGTTGCGACCGCGCTGAACCGCAGCCGGACGCAGCCAGTTCGCGCCGTAGTTCTCGGTGACGGCGACGACGTTCCTCATGTTGAAGAGATTGTCGAACTCCGCCAGCGCATTGATGTTCTGACGTCCGACGCGCATTGACTTCGAGATCCGCATGTCGAAGATCTTGTAGTAGTCGGCAAAGATGGTATTGGGCGCGAGCAGGTTGACGGTGGCCGAACCACCGGTCGCATCGGTCCCGCCGGTGAACGGCCGGCCGAGAACCGCCGAGTTGACCGTCTGGGTCGCCGCGTAGTACGGCGCCGCGAGGAAGAGGCCCGAACCCGGCGTGTCGTAAATCTGGAAGGTCCCGCCCACATTGATGCGCCAGGGGGCCTGGAAGTTGTAGGAGAACTTCCAGATGTACCGGAACGGGATCGTCCGATCGCAGAACCGGAGGTTGTTCGGGTTGTCCGTCGTGCAGTCGTGGATGTGCGTCTTGCCGGTGGTCAGGCTGGCCATCGCAAACGCGTTCCGCGGCAGCCTGATGTTCGAGCCGACTTCGAAGCCGTTGTAGGTGCGGAAGTCGTCGGGCGCGTTGGTCTGGAATCCCTGCCGCGGGTTGACTGCCGGGATCTTGCCGGGCTGCAGGTTGTACATCTGGATCGCTTCGTTGCCGCCGTTCGGAAGCCGATCGTCGGCCGGCCCGATGTAGGTGAACGGAATCCAGTCGCCCGGGTTGTTCGCGTCGACGAAGTTCGCGGTCGCCAGGTTGTCGGTCCAGGCCAGGTCGTAGAAGTGACGGCGATAGTAGCCGCCGAAGATCTGGACGCGCGGGAACAGCTCCTGTTGCCCGGTGATCTCGTAGGTCCAATTCTTGTCGCGCTTCAGATTCGGGTCCTGCTTGTCGACGGTATCCGGCGAGCCGAAGTTCGCGCTGCCGATGCCGATTTCGTTGAACTGCACCGACTGGTCCGGATTGAGGATCTTGCCGTCGCCGTTGCGGTCGGTCCACAGACGCGTGTCGGTGCGGCTGTAGATCGGATTGAACTGCGCGGTCCGCGAGAACGCCTCGCCCGCGACGAACCGGCCAGCGAAGGCCTTGACGGCCGTCTTGCCGTTGCCGAACACGTCCCAGGCAGCGCCGGTCCGGGTCGCCCAGTCGTTCCAATTGGGCGTATTGGACATCTTGGGAATCGAAAGCCCTTCACGAAGTTCGAGTCGGGCACGGACTGCGCCGGGATGAACGCGTTGAACTTGTCGTAGCGCGCGCCCAGGTTGATCGTGAAGTTGCCGAGCCGCCACTGATCCTGGATGTACGCGCCGCCGTCCCAGTTGAACTGCATCTTGTTATGCGACGGCCCGTTGGTGACCTGGACCAGATACGGCGCGTTGTTCTGCGTGAACAGAATCGACACGTCGCCGTTGTAGGCGTTTTCCTGGATCGCATTGGCCCAGCGGTTCTCGACGCCGGCCTTGATGCTGTGAGAACCGGTCACGTACGAGGCCGCGAACTTGGCCTCCTGCTTCCGCTCCTGGTTGTCGTAGACGAAGTAGATGTTTTCTTCGATGCGGCCGCGGACCAGGTCCCACTTGGAGACGGCGTCGGGAGGATTCTCCGGCTGGTAGTTCACACGAAAATCACCCCTCTGGTAGGCATAGCCGCCCTCGAGCAGCAGCCGGTTCGTCACCGGAGCGGTCCATCGCGCCTGGGCGAACCACGTCGGCCACAGCGGCAGGCGCCACGACGCCTCCGGCGAATGCTTCGCGCCAGCGGTCGTGTAATTGCCGCGCAGGTTGTCGAGGCGCGTGTTGTCGAAGCTGTAGCGCAGCTTGTGCTTGCTGGTGACCTGGTGCGTGACCCGGACTGTTTCCGACAAATTCAACTTCGCCCCGGTGTCGGCCTGGCACAAGTCATCAGGCGGGCGGTTGCGGCACTTCTCCGGCGTGGACGGGGCGTCCGGCTTGAAGTAGGTGTCGAGGATACGGGTATTGCTGCGATTGCCGGCGAGGGAGGCAAAGTACCAGAGCTTGTCCTGCTTCAGCGGGCCGCCCATCACCGTATTGAAGTCGAAGGTGAACTCCTGCGGCGCGTACTGGAAGTTGTACGGAGGATCCTGCAGGTCGCCGAGGTTGTTCCACTCGAAGGCCTCGCGGCTGCCATACGCGATGGTCTCGAACTGCGACCTGTTGCTGCCCTCCTTCGGGATCATGTTCATGCGCACGCCGCTGAACGCGTACTCGGCGCCCTGGCCGGCGGCGTCGTAGACCAGCTCCTCGATCGTCGCTTCCTGCGTCTGCGTGACGCTGCCGACGCCGAGCCGGCCCGTGCCGCGGCCGACGAGGTGCATGCCCGACTTGTAGCCGTCAATCATCGTATGGCTGTCGGTCGACGCCGACCCGTGCGCGATGACGCCCGTGTTGGCGCTCGTCACCATCACGCCGGGGACCATCGCGGCGCGCCCCTGAATGGTGCGGGCGCCCGGCAGGACCTCGATCTGGTCCTTGGTGAGCACCGTCTGGGTCAGCGTGTTCGTGACGTCGACGACCGGAGAGGCGCCCGAGACGGTGATCGTTTCCTCGAGGGCCCCGACACGCAGCTCGGCGTTCACGGGGGCATCGAAGCTGCCGCTCAGCACGATCCCCTCGCGCTTCACCGTGCTGAAGCCGGTCAGCGAGAACGTCACCTCGTAGGTTCCCGGACGCAGATCGACGATGCTGTAGCGTCCGGAGGCGTCGGTGACGGCCGTCCTGGCTTTTTCAATCAGCGCCGGGCTTGCCGCTTCGACCGTGACGCCTGGCAGCACCGCGCCCGACGCGTCCTGGACCAGCCCGGAAATGCTCGCCTGCGCGAACGCCTGCGCCGGCAAGAGAAGACCCGCCGCCAACACGACCCCGAGTGAGACACCGACACGTCGCATGTTCTGCCCTCCTTGGACGAAAGATAATGGCGAGAAGCAGGAGGACGAACTCGGTGCTGGCGAGCGCGTAGCATACGGCAGCCCCGGGCCAACCGCAACAGTTGCGAATAGTCAATCGGGCGAATCCCGCACCCGATCCAAGCGGCTGGAGGCCGCCTTCAGGCGGACCTCCGCCGTCCGTACGTAGAGTCCGCCTTCAGGCGGACTAGGGACGTCCGGCTAAAGCCGGACACTACACGGCGAGCGTGCTGAGCCGGCCGGTGCTGTCGCCGAGCTTCTCCACCGGTACGCCCAGCTTGTCGAGGACCGTGACGTGCAGGTTCGCGAGCGGCGTGCCTTTCGGGTGGCGAACGTAGCGCCCGCCCGTGATGCCGGTCGCCTTGCCACCGATCAGCGCGATCGGCAGGTCGTCGTGGAAATGCGTGTTGCTGTCGCTGATGCCCGTCCCATAGAGAAACAGCGTGTGGTCCAGCATCGTGCCGTCGCCTTCCGGCATGGCAGCCAGCTTGTCGACCAGGTACGCGAACTGGCGGAAGTGATACTCGTTGATCTTGTGCAGCCGCTCCAGCTTCGCCGACTCGTCCTGGTGGTGCGATAGCGGGTGGTGCGAGTCGGTGACGCCGATCTCCGGATAGGCGTGTCCGCTGACTTCGCGCGCCAGCATGAAGGTGCTGATGCGCGTCAGGTCGGTCTGGTAGGCCAGCGCCAGCAGGTCCATCATCAGCTTCGCGTGCTCGGCGTAATCGGTCGGTATACCGACCGGCTGCTCGACCACCGGCAGCTCGCGCGTGTTCTGCTCCTCGGCCATCTGGATGCGGCGCTCGACGTCGCGCACCGCCTCGAGGTACTCGTCGATCTTCGTCTTGTCCTGCGGCCCGAGGGCGCGCCCCAGCCGCCCGACTTCGTCGCCGACGAAATCGAGGATGCTGCGATCCCGCTTGATCCGATCCAGCCGCGCCCGGGCGTCGGTGCTCCCGGTCGTGCCAAACAGCCGCTCGAAGACGGCGCGCGGATCGTTCTCGATCGGCAGCGGCGTCGTCGGCGTGCGCCACGCGATGGTGTTCGTATAGGCGCAGCTCGCGCCGCCGTCGCAGGCGCCGAGCATCGCGTTCGACTCGATCCCCAGCTCGAGCGACGCCAGCTGGGTGTGCTTGGCGAACTCCGCCGCGGCGACCTGATCCATCGACACCGCCGCAAACACGTCGGCGCCGGCCGTGATCTTGAATGGGATACAGGTCAGGAACGTGCCGGCGGATCGCGCGTGATCACCGCCGCCCTTCACCAGGTTCGCGGCTTCGTCAGCCAGCCCGCCGCACAGCAGCAGCCGATCGCGATGCTTCGACAGCGACGTCAGCGTGGCCGGCAGGTCGCCAATCGGACCCTCGGTCTTCGGCCACCAGTACGGCATCGACATGCCGTTCGGTACGTAGAAGACGCCGAGCCGCCGGACCGGGGCGGCCGCGGTCTGGGCGAGTGCGGTCAGGGCCGGCGCCATGCTGTCGAGCAGCGGCAGCGCCATCGACACGCCCAGGCCACGCAACATCGTCCGCCGCGAGATATGCAGCTTCTGATGAACATCGTCAATGCCCTCTCTCAAACTGAGGAACTCAGGAGCTGAGAGCTCAGATCCTCAGAGCTCCTGAGTTCCTGAGATCCTCAGTTCGTATTCTCTCCAGCTCGCCGCATCGTGAACGGCCGGCTCTGAACGATGCCCAGGACGAGCGACGACCATTTGTATTCGGCGCCCTTCATCTCGCGAACGAGCTCGCGCACGGCTGGCGCGTCGTAGTAGTCCAGGCCGCGGCCAAGCGCGTAGATCAAGAGTTTCTCGGCGACCGTATGCGGGAATTCATCGGTCTGCGTGAGCAGCGCTTCGCGGAACGCTTTCGGGCTGTCGATCTCCTCGCCGTGCAGCGTGATCGACGCGTTGATCGCGGCGCCCGAGTCGGTGTCGCGCCACTGGCCGACCGCGTCGAAATGTTCGAGCGCAAAGCCGAGTGGATCCATGCGCGAGTGGCAGCTCGCGCAGACCGGGTTGTTCCGGTGCTGCTCCATGCGCTCCCGGAGCGCCGTCGGCTTGCTTTTGCCGTCGTTCTCCTTGAGCGGCGGCACGTTGGGCGGAGGCGGGGGCGGCGGCGCGCCCAGCAGGTTCTCGAGCACCCACTTGCCGCGAAGCACGACCGAGGTCCGGTTCTCGTACGACGTCGTCGTCAGCACGCTGGCGTGGCCCAGCAGGCCGCGCCGCCGCTCGTCGGTCACGGTCACGCGGCGGAAGTGGCCGCCGAAGACGTCGTTGATGCCGTAGTGCCGCGCGAGCTGCTCGTTGAGGAACGTGTAGTCGGCGCGCAGCAGGTCCTGGACCGGCCGATCCTCGCGAACCTGGCTTTCGAAGAAGAGCTCCGTCTCCTTCAGCATCGCCTTGCGCAGCGAGTCGTCGAAGCTGGAGAAGAGGTTTGAGTCCGGGGCCTTCGACTGGACGTTGCGGACTTCGAGCCACTGCTCCGAAAAGTCCTTCATGAAGCGCGACGACCGTTTGTCGGCGAGCAGGCGTTTGACCTGCCGCGCCAGGCCGGCCGGCGTCTTGAGCTGACCGGCCGCGGCGGCGTCGAGCAGCTCGTCGTCGGGAATGCTCCGCCAGAGGAAGAACGACAGGCGGGAGGCGAGCTCCAGGTCGCTGAGCCGGTACGCGGCGCCGGCCCGCGTCCCGGAAGGCTCCTGTTCCGCACGGAACAGGAAACTCGGCGACGACAGCAGCGCCTCCAGCGCACGCTCGATACCCGCTTCGAAATCACGCGCGGCTCGTCCTTCCTTATAGATGGCGACGAGCGGCTGCACGTCTTCGTCCGTGACCGGCCGCCGATACGCGCGCCGCGCCAGCGTGCCGAGAATCCTGCGCGCGCAGGCTTCTTCCTCTCTAGCCTGCCTCGCCGTAGCGCCTTGCGCGGAGGCGGGGGCGCCAGTCGGCTTGCAGATGAAAATCCGGCGCCGGCTGGGCGTGTCCTCAGGAGTCTGGCCGTCGAATGGGCCGGAGATGGACAGCACGTCGATGCCCGGCGCGTTGCCGTCCACCTCGCCCGGACCGTTGCGGCCGCGCGATCGCGCGATGCGTTCGGGTGTGGGCGCGGCGTCGGTAAACGCTGTCGCGACCAGGCGCGTCCCCGCCTTGATGGGCAGCCGGACTTCCATGGCGTCGTCGGCGTTCATCCGATAGTCGTGCAGCTTCTGGCCGTACTTGTCGTCTTCGGGGACGGCGATGAGGACGCCGGGGTCGGGGCCCTTGAATTCGCCGCCGATCGTGAAGCGCTTCACCAGCGCATGGTCGATCCGGATCTCGACTTCGTGCTGATCCTCGTCGATGCCATCGATCGTGCTGACGGTGCCGTTGCGCTTCAGCCGCAGCTTGAAGACATATTCGCCGTCGAGCGGAAACGCATGCCGCACCGCGATGCCGCCGCGCGTCGCAAAGGGCAGGTCGTCGCTCGCCCGCGCGCTGCGGTTCTCGAACCCGACCCTGTAGACCTGGGTGATCGGCCGGTTGTCGGGGCTCGCCAGGGCGAGGCGGCTGATCTTGGTCGCGGCCGCGATGTAGCGCGACATCAGCGCCGGCGTCATCGAGAGCACGTCGGCGTTGTTGTCGAAGCCGAACCCGGCCATGTCGCTCGGCAGCAGTTCCGACCCGTTCACTTCGAGGTCGAGCAGGTCGCGGACGACGTTCACGTATTCGGAGCGGTTGAGACGACGGGAGACGACGCGCCCGGGGTTGGGAGAGGCGGCGGCTTCGCGATCCAGCGCGGCTTCGACCGACCCGATGAACCCTTCGAGCGTCGCGGCGTCGGGACGCGGCGAGCCCGCCGGCGGCATCGTGCCGCCGCGCAGCTTCCGCACCACTTTCTCGAGCACCGCGGCATGCTGCCGCGCGTCGTTGGCGTCGATGCCGGTGAGGACGAGGTCGCCGGTCTTGAGCCGATCGTTGTGGCAGGTGACACAGTACCTGCTGCATCAACGGCCGCGCCGTCTGCGCCTGGGCGGCAGCGGGAGCCTGCTCCGGCGGCTCGCACGGCCGAGCGTACCAGGACTGAGCGCGAGCGCGGTGGTCACGACCAACCAAAGACGATCAGAGATTTCGACATATGTCTCAATCTCGATGGCGGACCTGAAAGGCCCGACCACGACGAACCGTCGTTCGAACGCTTCGAACGTCATCGTGGTTGCATTCGAACGACGTCCGACGTGCGCTAAATGTGCGCGGTCAACGCCTCGGTTACCGGATGCCCTTCTTCGAGCGACGTGAGGATCGTGTCGAGCATCACCGGCGCGCGGCGGAACACGTTGTCGCCCAGCGCATCCGAGAGCGCGTTGAGAATCGACGCGCACGCGCTGCCGACCGGCGGCTCACCAATGCCGCGCGCGCCGACCGGCGTCTCCGGATCCGGGATGTTCAGTGCTTCCCAGCGCATGCGCTGCGGCGTGTCGAGAATCGTCGGCGGACGATTCAGGTAGAACCGGGTCGCCAGCGGCACACCGTAATGCGAGTCGAACACGATCTTCTGCCCGATGGCGTGGCTGATACCCAGCATCGATCGGCCGAGCACCTGGCCGCCGAGACTTCGTGGATTGATCACGGTCCCGACGTCGGCCACCGCCAGGAAGTCGGTGATCACGTACTTGCCGGTTTCGACGTCGACCTCGACTTCGGCGAACGAGGCGACGTAGGAATGCGTCTGGCCGCTGCGCGGATACGCGTCGCGCGCGACCGCCATCAGCCCCTGGCCGGCGAGCGCCGCCGCCGATGTCTTCGTGAACGGGTTCACGTCCTTCGGCACTTCGTGACCGTCGAACTTGCCGCCGAGCGCGATCGCGCGCGTGGCGGCCTGGGCGAGCGTCATCCCGCGGCCGCCGCCCTTGCGGAACACGCGTTCGTTCGCCACCTCGTAGTCAGCGGGCGAGCCGCCGAGATCCTTCGCCGCGATCTCCTGCAGCTTGGCCTTCGCATCCATCGCCGCCGCATGCGCGGCGCGGGTCATCGCGTGGATCGTCTGGCTGCCGCCTGAAATGCACGTCCACGGCAGGTTCTTGGCGGTGTTCCCCCACGTGATGTCGCACTTCTCCCACGGCACGTCGAGCACTTCGGCGACCACGCGATGGACGTCGGTGACCGAGTGGGTGCCGAGATTGCCAATGCCGGATTGAATGGCGAGCCGGCCGTCGGGCTTGATGATGAACAGGCCGTCGAACCCGACCGATCCCGCGATGTACGGGCTCACCGCGACGCCAATCCCGCGCACCTTCGATCCGACACGTTCTTTGGAGCGCGCCTTCCGCTCGTCCCATCCGAACAGCTCGGCGCCGCGATCGAGCGCTTCCTTCACGAAGGCGCTGGTCACGGTGCCGCGGCGGCCGTTCGCGCCGGCCGGTCCGACGGGCGCCTGCCCCGCCGGCGCGTTGATCCGGCGCATCTCGACCTGATCGATCCCGAGCTGGCGCGCCGCCTTGGCCAGCACCGGCTCGATGATCGCGACCGCGTTCATGCCACCTGGCTGGCTCTGCGAGCCGGTCGGGTTCGTGTTCGTGACCATCGACATGCCGCGGAAGCGCATCGCCGGCGGCTGGTAGATGAGCGACGCCATCCGCGCCCCGGTGCCGCAGTCGTGCTGCTGCTCGTAGGGTCCGTTGTCGGCCAGCCAGTACAGATCGAGCGCGGTGATGCGGCCGTCTTTCGCGAATCCGATCTTCACCCGTCCGTGGAACGCCGGGCGGACGCGGCCGATGTAGTGCTCCTCTTCCTGGTTGATGCGCATCATCACCGGCGCATTCGCCTTCTTCGAGAGCAGCGCCGGGATGGCCATCGTGATCGAACCGGCCACCTTGCTGCCGAAGCCGCCGCCCGTGTACTCGCTGAGGATGACCACCTCGCTCGCCTCGATGCCGGCCCAGCGCGCCATGGCGGGAACGGTTTGCGCCGTGCTCTGCGTCGAGCAGTGCATGTACAGCTTGCCGTTCTCCCAGTACGCCATCGCCGATCGGCTTTCGAGCGGCAGGTTGGCGTTGGCGGCGGTGGAGAAGGTCTCGTCGAGAACGAGCGCGGCTTCCTTGAAGCCGGCGTCGACGTCACCGGTACGACCACTGGAGCGACGTGTCGGCCGCCTCTCCCATTGGCAGCTGACCGTCGCCGGCGGCGGCGAAGTCGGCCTCCGTCCACTTGTGCTCGCGGATCTCGGGACGCGGCGGCGCCGGGCGTGCCGGCGCGCCGGCCTGACCCGCCGGCGCCGGGGTTTCGGGCGCGGGCACCCGCATCCAGACATTCCCCGTCGTACGCGCGTTCGGCGCAGTCGGACGCAGCGTCTCGATCGGATCGACGTTGAACGGCAGCGGCTCGTACTCGACGCGGATCAACTCGATCGCCTCGGCCGCGGTCAGCTCGTCGACGGCGGCGACGGCGAGAATCGGTTCGCCGCGGTACAGCGGTTCGTTGGTGAGCGCCCGCTCGTTGAACGAGCTCGCCTGGATGGCCGCGCCGTTGTCCGCCACGCCGCCCGCCGGTCCTGGCAAATCGTCGGCTGTCAGGATCGCCTTGACGCCAGGCAGCGCGAGCGCGTCGCTGGTATCGATGCGCGTGACACGCGCATGCGGCATCGGGCTCAGGAGGAGCTTGGCGAACAGCATGCCTTCGGCGCGATAGTCCTCGGCGTACTTGGCCTTGCCGGTGACCTTGGCCACGAGATCAGGGGTGGTGTAGTTGTGCCCGATGTACTTGTAGTCAGCCACGATGCACGTCCTCTTCTCAACCGAGGGGCTGCGCCCCTCGGACTCCCCCACACGCTCTCTCGCGCCTTCGCCGAGGCTACGGCGGGCAAGCGCGAGAATCCTTTTCACCGTCGGCCCGCTCCGTCTTGGCCGCCATAGCGCGCTAGCGTTTCAAGCGCGAGGCGGCTCGCGTGCGCTCGCTCGCAGCGCAGGTCAGCAGGTTCTTGACATCGCTTCTACTGCTGCGCCTCGATTTGCTGGGCCTCGGCGGCAAGGTTTCGCGCACGCTCCTGGACGGTGCCGGGCACCCCCAGCCGCGTGTCCGCGCCCAGCTGCGTCAGCAGGTCAGCGGTCTCCGGCCACGATTGGAACTGGAACGACTGCTTGGCGCCTTCCGCCAGGCGATACGGCGTGCGGCCCTTGAAATCCCGCGCGTTGATGTTGGCGCCGTGCTCCACCAGGTACTGGACGACCTCGTTCAGGCCCCGGAAGGCCGCGCCGTGCAAGGCGGTGAAGTCGGCCTCGTTGACGGCGTTGATGTTGGCGCCGGCCTCGAGCAGCACCTTGACCGCCTGTTCGGCGGTCGGCGACCGGATCCCGCGCGGCTCGCGCGGTGTGTACGTCGCCCGGCCGAGTCCGGCCGCGGCCATCAACGGCGTCGAGCCGTCGTCGGTCGTCAGGTGCTGGTTGGCGCCGGCGGCGAGGAGCTCTTGCAGCACGTCCACGCCGGTTTCGGACCGATTCGGCTGGCCGAAGTTCTGCGCCGAGGCACCGCCGTTCGCCGAGTAGGCCGCTACCCAGAGCGGCGTCGCGCCGTGCAGGTCTCCCGTTCCACACGCGTAGGGCTCGAACGCGCCCTTCTTCGGATACCCGACGTAGTTCATGAACATCGCCGACGTGGTGATTCGACTGTTCGGGTCCGCGCCCTTTGCGAGGAGCGCCTTGACCATGGCGAGACGACGCGCCGCATCGAGGCGGCCGCTGTACATGACGCCGCCGAGACTGCTGCCGCCGCGCCGGCGCGACCAGTCGCCGAGCCAGGTCGCCACGTTGCCGGCGGCGACGTGCAGCGCCGTCACGCCATCGATGCGGCCGTTCGGATCGGCTCCCTGCTCGAGCAGGAAGTTGGCGAACTCGTCCTGGCCGCTCAGGATGGCGAACGGCAGCACGTGCGTGCCATCCGACGCGAGATCGTTCACGCCCGCGCCCTTCGCAATCAGCACGCGCGCCACGTCGATGTCGCCGTTGCGGGCCGCAAACATCAGCGGCGTGAAGCCCTTGGCGGTCGAGGTGCGGACGTCCGCGCCGCTTTCGATGAGCGTGGTGATGATCGCCGAGTGACCCATCGCCAGCGCCCACATCAGCGCCGTCGCGTTGGCCTCTTCGGTCGTGGCGTTGACGTTCGCGCCTTTCGCAATCAACGCCTTGACGACCTTCACGTTACCGGTGCGCGAGGCGATCATCAGCGGCGTCAGGCCGCTCTTCTGCGCCGCGTTGGGATTGGCGCCGGCATCGAGCAGCCGCGCCACCATCGCCTCACTGGTGTTCTCGCAGGCACGGGCCAGCGGCGTGACGCCGTAGTCGTCGGCCGCGTCGACCTTCGCGCCGGCGCGCAGCAGCAGGTCGGCCATCGCCACGTCGTCCCAGTGCGCCGCCCAGAGGAGCGCCGTGGCGCCATCGGCGCGCGCCGTATTGACGTCGATCTTCTTCGCCAGCAGCGTGCGCACCGCGTCGCGGTCCTTGTCGGCGGCCGCCTGGACGAGCCGCAGATCAGGCTCGGCCGCGAACACCGCTCCTGCGACGAGTACGACCCCGATTCCGATTCCGACCATCCGTTGAATGTTCATGGCGCTATTGGGACTCGCGACTACAGACTACTGACTCGACGACGCTCGCGGCGGACCTGAGAGGTCCGCCCTACCACCCCGGCGGACCTAAGAGGTCCGCCCTACGACTCACACGTGCGGGATGTTCGGCCAATAATGCGGCCGCAGGGTATACGCCGGTTTCATCGGCTTCGCGCCAAGCTTTCTCAGGAGCGCGCCGGTGCTCGTCGATCCCGTTTCGGTCCGGCCGCCGCCCGCGAACTGGATGACGACTTCCGACAGGAACAATGGCGTCTCGCCGTAGAGATTCGGCACGTCGAGCCGCGCGCCCTGATCGGCCAGCAGCTGCACGATCGAATCGCGGCGCATGAACGCCGCGTAGTGCAAGGCGCTGTTGCCGAGCGTGTCGACCGCGTTGACGTCGACGGCGCCGAGCTCGAAGAGGAGCTTCGCCGCGGCCAGATTGTCGCTCTCGGGGACCATGACCTCGCCGATCGCGCGCCCGAGTCCGGCCGCAGCCATCAATGGCGTCCCGTTGGCGGACGTCGTCGCACGAATGTCGGCTCCGTGATCGGCCAGGACGCGCATCACGTCGGCAGCGCCACCCACGGCCGCAATCAGGAACGGCGTGGCGCCTACCAGCTCGGGCAGGCCCGGGTTCTTCGACGACCCGACTCTCTGCGGCGGTCTCCTGATGCGGGCGTTCGGGTCGGCGCCGTGCGCCAGGAGCGCTTTCACGAGATCAATCCGCCGCTCCCGCAGCCCGGCAACCGTACGCCATTCCTCGCCTTCGCGGTCCGGGGTGATCGACGTCACGGTCAGCTCGGTTTCCCACGAACCGCTGGCCCAGTGAAGGGCGGTGAAGCCGGCGCCCGCGAGGTTGGCATCGGCGCCCTTCTCGAGCAGGAACAATGCGACGTCGACGTGCGCCCGGACCGTCGCGAGCACGAGTGCGCTCAATCCGTCGGCGGTGGCGTCGTTGACGTCCGCACCGGCGTCGGCGAGCAGCCGGACCGACGCGAGATCGCCGGCCCGCGCGGCGAAGAGCAGCGCCGTGAAGCCGTTCGCACCGTTCGACCCGCCGCCCATGCCGCCGCCGAGGCCGCCGATGCCGCCGCCGCGGCCGGAGCCCGCGGTCCTGACCGGAATGGTCTTGGCTTTCACGTCGGCGCCGTGCGCGATCAGCACGCGCGCGACACCGGCATGTTTTTCGGCAACCGCCCACATCAACGCGGTCTGGCCGCGCGCCGGCTCCTTGGCATTCGCATCGCCGCCGTGTGCCAGCAGCAGCTTCATCACGTCGACGTCGCCGGTGCGTGCCGCCGAGAGGACAGCGCTTTCGCGGCCGGCGTTGGGGTTCGCGCCGGCCTGCAGGAGCCGCTCGACCATCGCGGGGCTCGCATTCACGGTCGCGAGTCCGAGCGGCGTGACGCCGCCCTCGTCGGCGGCGTCCACCTTTGCGCCGGCTCGAATGAGCAGGTCGGCGATGGCCACATCGTTGCGGTGCGCGGCCCAGTGGAGCGCCGTCGCGCCGTCCGGCTGGGTGACGTTGACGTCGACCTTCTGCTCGATCAGCCGCTGTACCGCGTTGGCGTCAACGCGGCGCACGGCATCGATCAGGCGGGTGTCTGGCGCGGCGCCGTCGAGGACGCGTGCCAGGGTACAGATCAGTGCGAGCAGCACGCCAGCCTTCGCGCCGTTGGCGCTTCGGCGCGCCAAGCCCGCACGCTCCATGAAGACATCGTTGCGCTCGACTCCGTTCGATGCTCGCCGCTACACCGACAGCGGCTCGAGCGGCAGGCGGCCCGTCACGTCGCCGAACTTCTCCACCGGCATCCCTAACGTGTTCAGGAGGCTGACGTGGAGATTGGCGAGCTGCGCATGCGGGAACCGGTAGTGCTGGCCGCCCTTCAGCTGATCCGACCCGACGACGATGATCGGGAGCTCCTTCGGATCGTGCTTGTTCGGATCGCCGTGGCCGCTGCCGTAGAGGAGCAGCGTGTGGTCGAGCAGCGATCCGTCGCCGTCCGGCGTCGCCTGCAGCTTCTCCAGGAAGTAGGCCAGCATCGACGTGTGATGGGCGTTGACCTTGGCCAGCAGCGCGATCTTTTCCGGCGAGTCGCCATGATGCGACAGCGCGTGATGGCCTTCGGAGACGCCGACTTCCGGATACGAGCGGCCGCTC
The DNA here is from genome assembly GCA_963720005.1 of uncultured Acidobacteriota bacterium. GTDB lineage: Bacteria > Acidobacteriota > Vicinamibacteria > Vicinamibacterales > CAVVIG01 > CAVREM01. Next base: position 154,549 of record CAVREM010000066.1, read on the forward strand.
AGCTCCTTGGCCAGCATGAACGTGCTGACACGCGTCAGATCGGCCTGGTAGGCGAGCACCTGCAGATCCATCATCAGCTTCGCGTACTCGACGAAGGTCGCCGGCACCGCGGCGGGCTGCGGCACGACCGGCAGCTCGCGCGCGCTCTGGGCTTCAGCCGTCTCGAGCCGGCGCTCGACGTCGCGGATCGATTCCAGATAGCCGTCGAAGCGGACGCGATCGGCCGCGCCGACGCTGTTGCTCAGCACGTGCGCCTTCCCGAGCACCGAATCGAGGATGCTGCGCTTCTCGCGCAACCGCCTCGCGCGGGCGGCCGAGTCGGTCGTCCCGGTGTCGCCGAACAGCAGCTCGAAGGCCGCGCGCGGATTCTCTTCCATCGGCAGCGGCATCGTCGGACCGCGCCAGCACAGCGTGTTGGTGTACACGCAGCTGTAGCCGCTGTCGCAGCTGCCGCTGAACTCCACCGGATCCAGCGAGAGCTGCAGCGACGGCAGCTGCGTCTCCTTCCCCATGTGGGTCGCTGCGACCTGGTCGACCGACGTGCCCGCCGCGTAGTCTGCTCCCTGCGTGGGGCGCGCATGCACGCCGCACATGAACGCGGGCGCCATGCGGCCGTGTCCGCCGCGCGGATCGCCGGGCCGCTGCAGCGCGACGTCGTTGTCGAGGCCGCTGATGACGGCTATCCGGTCGCGGAAATTCGCGAGCGGCTGCAGCGGCAGCGTGAGTTCGTAATCGGCTCCGACGGTCTTGGGAATCCAATGACCGGGCGCCGCGCCGTGCGCGGCGTAGATCACGCTGAATCGCCGCGCCCGGCTCGCGTCGGTTCTCGCGAACGCCGAGAGCGCCGGCACCATGCTGTCGAGCAGCGGCAGCGCGAGCGCGGTCCCGAGTCCCCGCAGGATGGTCCGCCGCGGGATAGCCATCTTCGAAATGATCACGACTCCCTCCGAACTTTCATCTGGAACGGTACGCTCTTGGTAATGCCCAGGATGATCGAGGACCACCGGTAATCGCCGGGGGCGGCCTCGCGGACGATTTTCCTGATCGCCGGCTGGTCGTAGTACTCGACGCCGCGGCCGAGCGCGTAGACGAGCAGTTTCTCGGTCGCGGTCGACACGAAATCCTCGCGGCGGCCTTCCATGATGCCGCGCAGGCCGGCGAGCCCATCGAACTTCACGCCATCAGGCGTCACACCCGAGGCATCGATCGGGCGCCCGTCCTCGGCCGCGCGATACCGGCCGATCGCGTCGTAGTTCTCCAGAGCGAACCCGAGCGGATCCATCACGTTGTGACACGCTGCACACACCGGGTTGCTGCGGTGCTGCTCGACGCGTTCGCGGATCGTGCGCGGCTGCTCGCCCTTCACGACCGGCGGCAGGTCGGGCACGTCCGGCGGCGGCGGCGGCGGCGAGTAGTTGAGGAAGTTCTCCAGCAGCCATTTGCCGCGCACGACCGGCGACGTCCGATTCGCGAACGACGTGACCAGCAGGATGCTCCCGTGCCCGAGCAGGCCGCCGCGGCGATCCTCGTCGGTAAACTCCACGCGGCGGAAATGGCTGCCGTACACGCCGCGGATGTTGTAATGCTTGGCCAGCCGCTCGTTCAGGAAGCTGTAACGGGCCGTGAGCAGTTCAGCAACCCCGTGGTCCCCGCGAATCTGATCGTCGAGGAACTGCTCGGTCTCGGCGACGAGCGCGGCACGCAGGTCGTCGTCCCAATCCGGGAAGGTGTATGAATCGGGCTTCGCCAGCTTGACGTTCCGCAGGAACAGCCACTGCGCCGCGAAGGTCGTGACCAGCGTCCTCGACCGCTCGTCCGCCGATCATGCGGCGCACCTGCTGCTCGAAAATCGCCGGCTCCCTCAGCTTGCCTTTTTCCGCGACCTGCAGCAGCTCGTCGTCGGGCACGCTGCTCCACAGGAAGAACGACAGCCGCGACGCCAGCGCGAGATCGTTGACGCGGTACGCCGTCCCGGGCGCGACATTCTCCGGATCGCGCTCGACGCGGAACAGGAACTCGGGATCGACGAACATTCGTTCGAGCGCCGCCTGGACCGCGCCGTCGAACGTCCGCTCGGCCCGGGCGCTGCGATAGAACGGCAGCAGCGCATCGACGTCAGCCGCCGTCACCGGACGGCGATACGCGCGCCGCGCAAGGGTCCCGAGAATCTTGCGCGCGCATTCTTCTTCTTCGCGCGCTGCACGGGCAGGTTTGCAGGTGAAGATCCGCGCGCGGCTCGGCGTCTGGCCGGCGTCTTTCGGATTGAACGGTCCGCTGATGTCGACCGAATGAACGTTGAGACGGGGCACCGAACCGGTGTTGGTGCCGAACGTCGCGCTGTTGCCCCACGGGAAGTATTGCGGGTAACGCGTCTCATTCATCAGGGTCGCTTTTCGGAACGAGACGCCGACGACGTGCGGGCCCGCGTCGACGCTGACGCGTGCTTCCACCGCGCCCTCATCGACTGGATCTTCGAAGTTGGTGCGCCCGGGGGTCTCCAGCGCGGCGACGCGCGTGCCGTCAATGCGGATGTCGACGGTCTCCGGCGGCCGCGCCGTGCCCGCGAAGCGAACCTTGAGCACGTATTCGCCGGTGTACGGGAAATGGTGCCGCACCGACGTGCCGCCTCGAGAGCTGAACGGCAGGTCCTCGCTCATCCGGTCGGCCTGCAGCAGGTACTCGGAGACCGCATATGTGGCCGACCCGAGCTGCAGTGACGGGTCTCCGACCGCGAGCCGCGTGATCTTGTTGGCTGCCGACAAGTACCGATTCGAGCAAATCGGGCGAGACCGTCAGCATCTCGCCGATGTTGTCGAAGCCGAACGCCGCGTCGTCGCCTGGCAGCAGAGGGGCGACGTCGATCTCGAGCCCGAGAATGTCGCGGATCGCATTCTGATATTCGACCCGGTTGAGCCGGTGGAAGGAGGCCGTGCGTCCCGGGTTCGGCTTCGCCGCGGCGGCGCGATCGAGCTCGCCTTCGAGACGCGACGCCAGGCGCGTGTAAGCGGCAGGTTCAGGCCGCGGCCGTCCGACGGGAGGCATGGCGCCCGCACGGAGCTTCCTCAGCACCTTCTCCCAGGTCGCCGCGTCGCCGGGAATATTCTCGACGTCCAGCGACTGCAGCGAGAGATCCGCCGTCTTGAGGCGGTCGCTGTGGCAACTGACACAGTAGCGATTGAGGAGCTGCCGCGACTCCGCGCTGGCGTCGGTGGAAGCCGGCGGCCTGAACGGCGGCCGGAGCCGTCGTTTGGGCCATCCCCACGAGACTCGCGAACCACGCGAGGGCGACGACGATCAACGCCTTTAGGCGACACGAATCTCCTGCTCCGGCGCACACTTCGCGCGCCTTGGCAGATGATCGGGTGTGGCCGAATGAGCTGTCAATGAAAACTGCCGGCCGGCTACCTGATCTCAGGTAACCGAAAGCTGCCACGAAAACACGAAGGAAAAGGCCACGAAAGCACGAAAGCACGAAACCCATTAATAAATGTTTCGTGTTTTCGCGTTTTCGTGGCTCGATTTTTTCGTGTCTTCGTGGCGCGTTTGTCGGAGTTACCCCTGCGGCTGCGGCCGCTGCACGGGCGGCGCCGGCTGGCCCTGCGCGGGCGGCTGGCCCGCGCGGGCGGCTGGCCCTGCCCGGGCATTTGCATCGGCTGCGGTTTGAGCGCGGCCGGATCGGGTTCTTTCGCACCCAGCTTCCGGAGCACCGCGGCGGTGCTGCCTCGCCGATCGGGGCCATCGATCTGCAGCGGATTGCGCGGTCGCGGCACCAGGGCGACGCCGAGCGGCGTGAGCCCGCGCTTGTTGGTCGCCTCGATGTTCGCGCCCTTCTCGACGAGGAGACGTGCGACTGAATCGACCGCCTGCTGCGCCGCGACATGCAGCGCGGTATCCCCGGCCTGAGTCGTCGCGTTGATGTCGGCGCCCACCTCGATCGCCGCCGCGGCGGCGGCGTAGCTCACCCGCTCGTTTTCCTCCGGTGTCGGCGCGATGTCGCCGGGGCCGAGGTAACGCTCGCGACGATCGCCCGTGCCAAATCCCGAGTTCGCCGCGACAGCGGCGATGAGAATCGTGCTGCCGTCGGAGTAGGTGAACTTGGGATTCGCTCCAGCAGCGACCAGCGCCTTCATGATCGGCACGTCGCCGTAGCGTGCGGCCTGCCAGAGCGGCGTCGCGCCGGTGTGCGAGCTCGCGTTGAGCGCCCAATCCTTGCTGTAGTAGCGCGACGGTGTGCCCTTCGCGATTGCGGCATTCGGATTCGCGCCGCGCGCGACCAGCGCCTTGACCAGTTCGAGATCGCCGCGCAGCACCGCCACGTGCAGCGCGGTGTACCCGGCGCCGGCGGCATTCGCGTCCGCGCCCTTGTCGAGCAGCATCGCCGCGAACGCGCCCTGCCCGCTGTGAGCGGCCACCACCAGCGCGCTCGCGCCGGTCGGCGCGAGATCGTCCACCTTCGCGCCTGCGGCGAGCAGGATGCGCCCCGACTCGATGTCGCCCTGCCGCGCGGCGAAGAGCAGCGGCGTGAACCCTCCGAGATCGAGCGTCGCCACGCCTCTGGACTCGTTGCGATCACCGAACCGGTTGCCGGTGTGCACGACGCGCGGCCTGACGTCCGAGCGCGCCTGCACGTCGGCGCCGGCCGCGACCAGGACGCGAACGATCTCCGTGTGCTGGTTCGACACGGCCCACATCAGGGCGGTCTGGCCGTGCGTCTGCTCTTTCGAGATTGATGTCGGCGCCCTTGGCGATCAGGGCCTGGACCACGCCCACGCTGCCGGTGCGCGAGGCCGTCATCAGGGCCGTTTCGCCGCTGGGCAGCTTCGCGTTGGGGTTCGCACCCGCCTTGAGCAGCGCCTCCACCATCGGCGCGCTGCCGTTTTCACAGGCCAGCCCGAGCGGCGTCACGCCGAGATCGTTGGACGCGTTGGCCTTGGCGCCGGCGCGCAGCAGGCGTTCCGCGGTTGGGACGTCGTCCCAGTGCGCCGCCCAATGCAGCGCGGTGGCGCCGTCCGGCTGGGCCGCGTTGACGTCGACGCGTTGCTTGAGCAGCGCCTCCGCGGCGCGCGCGTCGCGGCGCTCGACGGCCTGCACCAGGCGCAGGTCGGGGCGCGTCTGCGCGCGCGACCGCAGCCCCGGCGAGCGCCGCAAAACCGAACACGACCAGCCCCTTGCAGGCGTTCATCTCGATACTCCTTATGGCTGCCGGGTCGTGATCGCTCGGCTCAGCGAGGCGCGCACGGCGCGCCTGCGAGGGAGCGGAGCGGGGTGTCGGGGCCCCGCGAGCGACCGAGCCGGGGTGTGGGGCGGAGCCCCACGTGGAGAAGATTATCGGCCATATCTGTGCGCGGCCGACCAGTATTCGACGTTGACTTCTACCGATTCCCCCCGATACTTAAACTGGACGTTTTTACCCCAGGAACACATTCGACAAGGCAGGCTGGATGCGCACAGCACAAATCATTCGAGCGCTCTCGGTGGCAACGGTCGTCGCCGTGTGGGGCGCCGCCGTAGCGGGCGCAGGGAAAGCGGACGGAGCGGTAACGGCGGGCGCCGTCCAGGCGGGCGCGGCGCAACCAGCGTCGACGCCGGATCGGGCGCTGCTCGATCGGTACTGCGTGACGTGCCACAACGCGCGCCTGAAGACCGCGGGGCTGACGCTCGACGATATCGATGTCGCCAACGTCGGGCCGCGTGCCGAAGCGTGGGAGAAGGTCCTGCGCAAGATCCGCGCGGGGCAGATGCCGCCGGTCGGCCGCCCACGCCCGGACGCCGCCGCCGCGTCGGCGTTCATGGGCGCTCTCGAAACGGCGCTGGAGCGCGCGTCCAACGCCGCGCCGAACCCGGGCCGCCCCACCATGCATCGCCTGAACCGGACCGAGTACTCCAACAGCGTTCGCGACCTGCTGGCCCTGGAGATCGACGGCCGCAGCCTGCTGCCGGCCGACGATACCGACGAGCACGGGTTCGACAACAACGCCGACGTGCTGACGGTGTCGCCGGTGCTTGCCGCCCGGTACCTCTCGGCGGCGCGCAAGATCGGCCGGCTCGCGGTGGGCCGCTCGACCGCCACGACCATTGAGACCTACCGCCTGCCGCGGCAGCTGGTGCAGGACGATCGTCTCGACGAGCGCCTGCCCTTCGGCTCGCGCGGCGGCACCGTCATCGATCACTACTTCCCGGCCGACGGCGAGTACGTCGTCAAGATTCGCCTGCAGACCAACAACTACAACTACATCAAGGGCCTTGCCGATGCGCACGAGCTCGAGGTGCGGCTCGATCGCGCGAAGGTCAAGGTCTTCACGGTCGGCGGCATGAAGGAAGGGGCCGCGCCGGCCAGCTGGGGCGGCACGCTGTACGGCAGCCCCGACTGGGAGAAGTACCTGCTGCAGATGCACGACGATCTCGAAGTGCGATTGCCCGTCAAGGCGGGCCAGCACGAAGTCGGCATCGCGTTCGTGCGCAAGTCCTGGGAGGCCGAAGAGGTCGCCCAGCCGCGGCAGGGCGGCTGGCCGCTGTCGAGCGACGAGATGTTCGACTCGAACCCGGGCGTGGACACGGTCATCGTCGAGGGTCCCCACGTGCCCGCCGGTCCCGGCGACACGCCGTCGCGCCGCAGGATCTTCACATGCCAGCCGCGCGCCGCCGGCGCGCGTCGGCAAGCAGCGAGACGACGCGTGCGCGAAGACCGATCCTCTCGACTGTCGCTCATCGCGCCTACCGCCGGCCGCTGACCGATCGCGACGTCCAGACGCTGATGGAGTTCTACCGGCGCGGCAGCCGCGACGGCGGGTTCGAGGCGGGCATTCAGCACGGGCTCGAGCGGATCCTCGTCAGCCCCGACTTTCTGTTCCGGATCGAACAGGATCCCTCGGCCGTTGCCGGCGAACGGTCTGTACCGCCTGACCGACGTCGAACTGGCGAGCCGGCTGTCGTTCTTTCTCTGGAGCAGCATTCCCGATGATGAGCTGCTGACGGCCGCGGAGCGCGGCAAGCTGAAGGATCGAGCGGTGCTGGAGCAGCAGGTCCGGCGCATGCTCGCCGATCCGCGCTCGAAGGCGCTCGTCGAGAACTTCGCCGGGCAGTGGCTGGTGCTGAAGAACATCCGCGACGTCTCGCCGGATGCCGATCTCTTCCCCGATTTCGACGAGAACCTTCGCGACGCGTTCCTGCAGGAAACGGCGCTCTTCTTCGAGAGCCAGTTGAAGGAGGATCGCAGCGTCGTCGAGCTCTTGAGCGCGGACTACACCTTCGTGAACGAGCGCCTGGCCCGGCACTACGGGATTCCGAACGTCTACGGCGACCGCTTCCGGCGCGTGGCGTTGACCGACGGCCGGCGCGGCGGACTGCTCGGCCAGGGCAGCCTGCTGACCGTGACGTCGTATCCCAACCGCACGTCGCCGGTGCTGCGCGGCAAGTGGCTGCTCGAGACGATCCTCGGCACGCCGCCGCCGCCGCCGCCGCCCGACGTGCCTGCGCTGCAGGAACGCGGCGAGGGCGGCAAGCTGGCGTCGGTGCGCGAACGGCTCGAGACGCATCGCAAGAACCCGGCGTGCTCGGGCTGTCATTCGATCATGGATCCGCTGGGGTTCGCGCTCGAGAACTTCGACCCGATCGGCCGCTGGCGCACCGAGGACGCCGGCACGCCGGTCGACGCGTCGGGCGCGCTTGCCGAGCGGCGCCGCGTTCCAGGGGATGCCAGGCCTGCGGACGCTGCTGCTGCAGCAGCGCGGATCAGTTTGTCGACCAACGTCACCGAGAAGCTGCTGGCCTACGCGCTCGGCCGCGGCATCGAGTATTACGACCTGCCGTCGGTCCGGCGCATCGCGCGCGGCGCCGCGCCGCAGGACTACGCTGGTCGTCGATCATTCTCGGCATCGTCAAGAGCGGCTCGTTCCAGATGCGGAGGTCGGAGTCATGATCCTCACGAAGAAGGCGATCCCGCGGCGGACCGTGCTGCGCGGACTGGGCACGGCGCTGGCGCTGCCGCTGCTCGACAGCATGGTGCCGGCGCTGTCGGCGCTGCAGAAGACCGCCGCGGCGCCGAGGCGCCGCTTCGGGGTCGTCTACACGCCCAACGGGATGATGATGCCGAGCTGGACGCCGGCGAAGGACGGCGTCGACTTCGAGTTCTCGCCGACGCTCAAGCCGCTGGAGCCGTTCCGCGATCGGGTGATCGTGTTGAGCGGCCTCAGCAGCAAGCCGCCGGCGAACTCCCCGGCGGGCGCGGCGGCCGGCGTCCACGCGCGCGCCTCGACCCGATTCATGACGCACGTGATCCCGAAGCGGGCGCAGGGGTCGGAAATCTCCGCGGGCATGTCGACGGATCAGATCGCCGCGGCGGAATTCGGCAAGCACACGCAGCTGGCGTCGCTGGAGCTCGCCATCGAAGGACGCGACTTCGCCGGCTCGTGCGATGCCGGCTACAGCTGCGCGTACACCAACACGATCTCGTGGCGCAGCGCGTCGACGCCGCTGCCGATGGAGAACGACCCGCGCGCCCTGTTCGAGCGGCTGTTCGGCGACGGCGACCTCGACCCGGCCGGGCGGCAGAGCCGCATCGAAGCCGACCGCAGCATCCTCGACTCGGTCACCGACCGGATCGCCGACCTGAACCGGCGCATCGGGCCGCGCGACCGCGGCAAGCTGTCCGAGTACCTGGAGGCGCTTCGCGACATCGAGCGCCGCATCCAGAAGGCGGAGGAACAGAACGGCCGCGAGCTGGCGATCACGCTCGATCAGCCGGCCGGCATCCCCGCCTCGTACGAGGACCACGTCAAGCTGATGTTCGACCTGCAGCTGCTCGCGTATCAGACCGACCTGACGCGTGTCATCACGTTCATGATCGCCCGCGAGCTGAGCGGCCGGTCCTACCCGCAGATCGGCGTGCCGGAGTCGCACCACCCGATCTCGCATCACCTCAACGATCCCGCGAAGCTGGCGAACCTCGCGAAGATCAACGTGCATCACATGTCGCTCTTCGCCTACTACGTGGACAAGCTGCGCAATACGCCGGACGGCGACGGCTCGCTGCTCGACCACGTGATGATCATCTACGGCGCGGGCATGGCCGACAGCAACCTTCACGCGCCGAGCGGCCTGCCGGTGATGCTGGTGGGCGGCGGCGCGGGGACGATCCGCGGCGGGCGGCACATCCGCTACCCGATGGATACCCCGCTGGCGAACCTGCACCTGGCGCTCCTGGATCGCCTCGGGATCACCGGGTGTCGAAGCCGTCGGCGACAGCAGCGGCCGCCTCGAACAGCTCTCCATCTAGTTGGATCCCGGAGGGTACGCGACCCGCCGTACCCTCCGGGTATCCTTGACTTCCCCCACTTCGCTGCCTATTCTCCACACACCTCGACAATAGACTCATTTCGTACCGTCAGGCTGATTCGGTGTCAGGCGTCGTGATCATTCCGCGACGCCGGGGGAGCTCCTATGACACGACGTTGCGCGCGGGTCGTCCTCATCGCGGCGCTGCTTGGGACGCCCACCTGGGCGCTGGCGCAGACCGCCGCCGGCAGCATCGCAGGAGTCGTTCGCGATACGACCGGCGCCGTCCTGCCGGGCGTGACGGTCGAAGCGAGCAGTCCGGCGCTCATCGAAAAGGTCAGGGTCGCGCAGACTGATGGCGAAGGCCGGTATCAGATCATCGAGCTGCGGCCGGGCACCTATACGGTGACCTTCACGCTCGAGGGCTTCAACTCGGTCCGGCGCGAGGGCATCGAGCTGACCACCGGATTCACCGCCGCCGATCAACGCCGACCTGCAGGTCGGCAGCGTGGCGGAGACGATCACCGTCTCCGGCCAGTCGCCGGTCGTCGACCTCCAGAACACCAAGCAGCAGGTGGTCGTGACGCGCGACGTCATCGACAGCGTCCCGACCGGCCGCTCGTTCCAGAACATGGGCGTGCTGATTCCCGGCGTCACCGGCGGCCAGGTCGTCGGATCGCCGGTCAACCAGGACGTCGGCGGCAGCTCGGGCCAGAGCTTCATGACGCTGGCGATCCACGGCGGCCGCCAGACCGATCAGCGCATCGATCTCGACGGCATGTCGACCTCGGCGTGGACGCGGCCCGATTCGTCGGCGATCGTCTTCACCGACGGCAACATCGAGGAATACAACATCAGCGTCGCCGGCCAACTCGGCCGACACGCGAGACCGGCGGCGTCCGCATCAACCTGATTCCGCGCGAGGGCGGCAACACCTTCCGCGGCAGCTTCTTCGGCAACTGGGCCTCCCCGACTCTGCAGGCGGAGAACAACACGCCGGAACTGCGCGGCGCGCGGCCTGCTCGACGCCAACAAGCTCGATCAGATGTGGAGCGTCAACCCGACCTTCGGCGGGCCGATCAAGCGGGACAAGCTCTGGTTCTTCGCGCACCTACACCTACAGCCGCACCGACACGCTGGTCGGCGACTCGTACCTCAATAGCAATCCCGCGGCGTGGGACTTCGTGCCCGACCTGACGCAACAGGCGGTCGACGATCAGTATTCGAAGGACATCTCGACGCGGCATCACCTGGCAGGCGACGGCGCGCAACAAGATTCGCCACGTACCTGTCCTACAACAACAGCTGCCACTGCCACTTCCTGTCGGCCGGCGCCAACTCCGCAATCCCGGTCAACGCCGGACGCGTCGGTGCTGCTGCACATTCCCAACAAGGTGGACCAGGGCACCTGGTCGTCGCCGATCACCAACCGCCTGCTGGCCGAGGCCGGCGTGTCTCGTACATCCTCGAGGATCAGCAGTTCAACCCGCGGCCCGAATCGGTGGCGCCGACAGATCACCGACGCCGATCAAGCAACGTCATCCTACCGCGCGGCCATTCCGGGCCGATGCGCGCCTACACGCCCGGTCTACGGGTCGCGCGGCTCGCGTCTCGTACGTCACCGGCACGCCACGCGGTCAAGGTCGGCTACACGCTGACGATGGGCGAGTACGAACAGACCGCGTTCCGCGTCGGCAACATGACGTTCATGGCCATCAACGGCGTGCCGAACACGGTGACCTATCTCCGGCACGCCGACGCTGGCGCGTCAACCGCGTCCGGCCCAACCTCGGGCTCTACGCGCAGGATCAGTGGACCGTCAATCGCTTCACGGTGAACGCCGGCCTCCGTCTCGACTACTTCCGCAGCGACTACCCCGATCAGAACGTGCCGCCGACCGCAGTTCGTGCCGGTCGCGCGATTCGTTCCCGGGCGCAGGAGGTGGTGAACTGGAAGGACCTGAACCCGCGCTTCGGGGTCGCCTACGACCTGTTCGGCAACGGCAAGACGGCCGTCAAGGTCGAGCGCCAACCGCTACGTCCTCGGCGAGGGCACCGGCCGCGCGAGCACGATCAACCCGATCCAGAGCAACAACACGATGACGCGGCAGTGGACCGACGGAACAGCGATCGCGTCATCCAGGGCGATCCGCTGAACCCGGCACCGAACGGCGAGCTCGGCGCCGAGCCAGAACCCGAACTTCGGGCAGGCCGGTCGCTCACCGCTCCGCTACGATCCGGAGTGGTCGCACGGCTTCCAGAACCGGCCCGTACAACTGGGAGTTCTCGGCCGGCGTCCAGCACGAGCTGATGCCGCGCATGTCGGTGAACGCCGCCTACTTCCGCCGCATCTACGGCAACTTCACCGTCACCGACAGCGTGCTGGTCGGCGCCGAGCGACTACACCCGCTACTGCGTCACGGCGCCGGCCGACGCGCGGCTGCCCGGCGGCGGCGGCGAGCGGATCTGCGGGCTGCGCGACCTCAACAGCGCCGCACAGGTCGGGCAGCTGAACGTCGATCGCGTGACGACCTTCGCCAGCAACTACGGCGACCAGTACGAGCACTGGAACGGCGTCGACCTGACGGTGAATGCCCGGCTGCCGAAGGTGCTGCTGCAGGGCGGCGTCAGCACGGGCCGCACCTACGAGGACGACTGCGAGGTCGTCAGGAACCTGCCGGAAGCGGCGGCCGCGCACCGCGGTCAACAGCGACCGCTTCTGCCAGCACCAGTCACCCTTCCTCACCCAGGTGAAGCTGCTCGGCGCCTACACGCTGCCATTCGATATCCAGCTGTCGGGGACGTTCCAGACCAGCCCGGGTCCGGAAGTCACGGCCAGCGGCACGTTCGTCAACGCGCAGGTTGTCGCCGTCGCTCGGCCGCAACCTGTCGACCGGACAGAGCGTCAGCGTCGGGCTGGTCGAGCCGAAGACCGAGTACGGCGAGCGGCTGTATCAAGCTCGATTTCCGGTTCGCGAAGCGGTTCAACGTGAATCGGACGCGCCTTCAGGCGACGCGTCGACCTCTATCAACGCCCTCAACGGGAACGCCGTGCTGGTGCAGAGCAACAACTACGGCGCCACCACTGGCGCAACCACCGGCGGTCGGCGTGGCTGCGGCCCGCAGGCGATCCTCCCGGCGCGCATCGTCAAGTTCGGCGTGCAGGTGAACTTCTGAACCACGAAGCTCAGGAACTCAGGAGCTGAGGAGCTAAGGAACTGAGGAACGTCGTTCCTCAGTTCTACAGTTCCTCAGTTCCTGAGTTCTAATGCTCGGTGTGCCCCGGCTCGCCTTTCTCGCACTCGTCGCGATCGAGCTGGCGCACACGGCCACGGCGATCCTGCAGCACCGCGTCCCTGCCACGCACGACGGCTTCCAGTACTTCACGCTTCAATATTTCTTCCTGAACAACGCCATCCAGGGCGGCGGCGTCGCGCAGTGGATCCCCTACATGAGCCACGGGACCGTTGCCACGGTGTGGTACGGCGTCCAGGGCAGCTTCCTGCAGAGCGCGCTCATCCCGGCGGGTCCGCTTCTACCCGACATCGACCTGCTGACCGTCTTTCATCTCGGGATGTTCGTCGACGAGATGATCCTGCTCGTCGGCACCTGGCTGCTGGCCCGCCGGTTCTTCGGGCCCGCGACGGTCTGTTTCATTGCGGTGAGCGTGCTCGGATCGTGCGTCTGGCTGGATCAACCGTACTGGAATTTCCGGCTCTATTACGCGCTGCCGCTGGTGATCGAGCTTGGACATCGATTCATCGAGACCGGACGCTGGCGCTGGTTCTTCCTCTCTGCCAATCTCCTGGCGCTGCAGGTCATCGGCAATCTGCCGTACTTCATCCCGGTCGCGTCGTTCACGGTCTTCGTGTACTTCGCCGGCTTCGCCGCGTCACACACTCGGTTGATCGCGGGAACGGATCCGCGCGCTGCGGCCGAACGGGCCGGCAGTGGCCGCGATCTTGTCGAGCGCCGCCTCGTTCATCGTGGTCTACGCCTGCCTGGTCATCGGCACTGGCCCATCTGGTCACCTATAGCGCTGGACGGAACCCGGACGGGAGCACGGGCTTGAACGGCTTCCTGTCCTACGGGGGAGAGACCGGCCTGCAGCAGTGGCTCGACCTCCTCTTGAATGTCTCGCCGTCGCTGGACATGACGCTGTACGGCGGGATCCTGTTGTTGCCGCTGGCCCTCGTCGGTCTGCTCACGGCGGATCGTCGCCGTGTCCATTTCGTCGTGCTGGCGATCGTGATGCTGCTCTTCACGCTCGGCACACTGGTCTCAGTCGCGGCGTTCCACGTCTGGCCGGGGATGAGGTTCTTCCGGCACATTGCGCTGGTGTCGCCGCTGGTCAAGGTGCTCCTCGTGTTCGTGGCCGGCATCGGCTTCGAGCGGTTGTTCGAGCATCACGACCGGCGGGCTTTCGTGCGCGCCGCCGGGTTGGCGGCGGCGATCGTGCTTTTCGGCGGCGCCTGGCTGGCGCTCAACCTGGCGCGTTCGCCGGTCACCCTCCTTCACTACATGGACCCGGACCCCGCAATCGACCGGCCCGATCACATGTACGAGCCAACGCTCGTGGCCCGGCGCCTCCACGCCTCGGCGGCGCTGGCGGCGGCCGGCGCCCTGCTCGTCGGCGCCGCGGCGTTCACCCCCCGCCGCCTGCGAGTCGTCGTGTTGGCGATCGTCCTGGGTTTCGTCACCTATGACGTGTATCGCTTCAAATTCACTCACCTCCTCACCCGGAGCGATGTGGTGCCGCAGCCGGCACGAGTAGCCGTTCGTCCGGCGCCGATGACCCTTCCGCTCCGGCGCGATCCGGATCTCAGAGCCGCCCTGCTCACCAGCGGCCGCCTGCGCTCCACCCTGAGCTTCCATCACGTGTTGAGGCGTTCGCTGCAGGGCCAGGTCGCGCGTGGCACCCAGGACCTGGACCAATCACGCGTTCCTCTTCACCGACGAAGCGGGATCCTCGTTCAGGATGGACTCCTGGCTGCGCCCGATCGACCAGTTGATGCGGATGTATTGGGGCGCACCGATCGACGATGCGTCAGCGCTGCCGCCGGCGATCGACCTCGGCCACTTGACGTTCCCGATCAATCGTCCGGGCTCGGGTGAGGTGGCCGGCGTAACCGCCGACAAGATCCGTTTTTTTGCCGCCGCCTATACGGTTGGATCGCCCGCCGACCTCGTGCCGCTGATGACCGATCGCTCGTACGCCGGGAACGTGTTGTTCGTGCTTCCACGTGAAGGCGATGACCCACAGGGCAACGACGACCAGCGCGCCCCACGCTGGGTCTCGCAGCGACCGCTCTCGGCCGACGATTCGCGTTCGCTTCCCTCCGAGGTGACGCGATTCGACGCCAACACGTTGACGATCAGCGTGAAGAATCCGGAACTGGCCGCGTCGTGGATGTACTACGCGGATGCGTGGCACCCGTACCTGGAAGGCAAGAGTCAACGGGAAGGCGGTGCCTGTCTACCGCGCCAACATGGCCTACAAGGCGATTCCAATCGAGCGCGGCGAGAACGTGATCGAGCTGCAGTTTGGGTCGCGCCTGTTTTCGGTGCTGGCGGCGATCGTCTCATTGAATGCCGCGTTCTGGTTGGCGGCCGTAGGGGTGATCGGCGCGCGAGCGGACTGAAGTCTTCACCACAAAGGACACAAAGGACACAAAGGAAATCCTGGTGGCTTCGTGTCCTTGGTGTCCTTTGTGGTTGATTTTGACGCGATCAGACGAGCCAACCTGCTCAGGACTACACCGCCCGGCCATCGATCAGGTCAAGAAGCGCGGCCGTCGTGATCGGCTTCGCGCAATGCGCGTCGAACCCGGCGGCGGTGGCCGCCTCGAGATCGCCCGCCCGGCCGTAACCGGTCAGCGCAATCAATCGGATTCGCGGATACGCCGCGCGAAGGCGCCGCGCAAGGTCGTACCCGTCCATGCCGGGCAGGCCGATGTCGAGAACGCCCACGCTGGGCCGGAAGCCGCGGGGCCATGGCGAGCGCGTCCGGACCATTGGCGGCGACCGCCAGTTCGTGTCCCGCCTGTCCGAGCGCCACGCGCAGCATCTCGCACGCGTCCGCGTTGTCGTCGACCACCAGGATCCGTTGCGCCGCCACGGCCTCGTCGGCGCGCAGCGGGCTGGCCGGCTCGCTCACCGCTGACAGCGGCGCCAGCGGCAGCGTCACCACGAAGCGGCTGCCGGCTTGCGGCTGCCGCGCTTCGACGCTGATCGTTCCGCCGTGGAGCTCGGTGAAGGTGCGCGCGAGCGCCAGGCCGAGACCGAGGCCCCCTTCACGGCGATCGAGCGCGCGGGGCCCCTGCGCGAACGGGTCGAACAGCTTCGGCATGAGGTCTTCCGGGATTCCGGGGCCGTCGTCTTCACACGCGATGACGACGCGATCCGCCGACGCCGACGCGACGAGTGCGACGCGCCCGCCCGGCGGCGTGTACTTCGCGGCGTTCGTCAGCAGGTTCGACAGCACCTGCACGATCCGATCGAGGTCGGCGTCGAGCAGCAGACCGCTCGCCGGCACGGACACGTCGAGCGTGTGCCGATGCTGGGCGAGCAGGGGGCGCGCCATGTCGACCGCGCGATCGACCGCCTCGCGCAGCTCGAAGCGGCGGCGATCCAGGTGAACCTTGCCGCGCGCGAGACGCGACACGTCGAGCAGGTCGTTGACGAGCCGCACCATGTGCGCGACCTGGCGCTCGAGGACTTCGCGTTCGCGCTTGAAGACGTTCGGATCCCGCGCCTTCATCAGCTCGAGCGCGGTCAGGCTGGGCGCCAGCGGGTTCCGCAGCTCGTGGCCGAGGACCGCCAGGAACTGGTCTTTCGTCTGGTTGGCTTCCTCGGCCTCCCGGCGGGTCGCATCAGCCCTCCGGATCTGCTCGTCGCGCTCGCGCGCGCGCTTCTCGAGCAGCGCCGCGGCGGTCTCGAGCGAGCGATGCAGCCGCATGGTCTCGGCGACGTGCGGATCGGCCCGCGGCAGCGGCCGGCCTTCGGCCACCGCCTCCGCCGCCGCGCTCGCTGCCGCGAGATCGGTCGACAGCCGGCGCGACACGAGCAGCACGACCGCGAGGCCGCACAGCAGCAGCAGAGCGGCGCCGGTCAGCACGCCGATCGTCGACCCGCGCAGCGGCGCGTCGAGCACGGCCCGCGGCACGACGACGACCGCGGTCCACCCGTAAGTCCCCCGGCTGAACGCCGCGTACACCCGGGTCCCCTCACGCGTCGTCTCGTTGGAGACCGACTCGGGGGCTTGCCGGATTCGTGCGCGAAACGCCTCATTCGCCGGCGCGCCGACGTAGTCCTCCGCCCCGCGGGTCCGCACGGCGATCGTGCCTTCCGAGTCGAGAATCGTCCGGGTCCACTCCTCCGAGTCTGGCAGTTGCTGCGGAACGAGGCGCGCCAGCAAATCCACGTTGACGATCGCCGACAGCGCGTATTTCACCCGGTTCTGCCGCATCACCGGTACTCGGATCGCAACGACCGGCTCGGAGTCGCCCTGGGGGGCGGGACGGACGTTTCCGACGACGGGTTTGTGCGTGGTCACCAGCCGTTGCAGGCTTTCGGGGTCGGACACGCCCTGAAGGCGGCGCACCCCAGGGCTGCCGCGTGCTCAGGAGCGGCCGGCCGTCGCCCGAGAGCAGCAGGATCGCGTACCAGCCGGGATGCGTCGACTGCACGCGCTGCCCCTCCTCGTGGAACCCTTTGAGATCTTCGTCTTCCAGCGCTGGAGAGGTCGCGAGCAGTCTGCAGCGTGCCGATGGTGCTCGCAAACTCGCGGTCGAGCGCCGACGCGTCGACGCGCGCCGACTCGATCAACCTGCGCTCGCTGATCGCCCGGTTGTTGGCGAACGCGCGCCACACGAGGATGCCCGTCAGCAAAGCGCCAGGCAGAATGGCGCCGAGAACCAGGAAGAGCAGGTAGACGCGGAGCGGGCGCAACCAGGCTAGTGTAGCGAGCGCCCGGTCGGGCCGACAACGTCCGTGCGGAAGATTAATGATAGCAACGGCGATCGGCGGAATTTCCGATTTCAGACTTCAGATCTAAGATTGGTGCCTCCACGATGGCCTTCGCCCTGGCGCTTTTTGCGCTCCTCACCGCCATCCTCCTGTTCGATCGGATCAGAAGAACTCGGGCCACCCGGGCGCTTCTGAACGCGTTGACGATGGCGGGCACAAAGAGCGGCGACCCGTTCTTCCACGCGCTGGCCGACGAACCTCGGTCAGGCGTTCAAGGGCGATCCCGGCGCGATCGCCAACTTTCGACCGTCTTCACGCAGCGCGCATTCCTCGAGGCGAAGCGGCGGCAGTCCGACCAGGCCCTCCAGGCGAGCGAAGCCAAGACGCGGGCGATCCTCCAGGCCCTGCCCGACCTGATGTTCGTCCAGAATCGCGACGGCACGTTCCTCGACTATGGCGCCGCCGCCGGGCTGTACACCACTCCCGATCATGTTCCTGGGAAAAACCCTCCAGGAAGTGTTGCCGGCCGACGCGGCGGCGATCATCGCGCCGGTCTTTCGCAGGGTCACCGAGTCCGGCCAGCCGGAGACCGTCGAATACCAGCTGGAGATATCCGGCGAGATGCGGTCGTTTGAGGCGCGGATGGTTCAGCTCGCGCCCGACAAGGTCCTCAGCATCGTCCGCGACCTCACCGACACGAAGCGCGCGGCGAATGCACTGGAGCAGTCGAGGTATTTCGCGCAGCGCCTCGCCGAAACGATTCCCAACGTGGTGTTCCTGTACGACCTCACCGAGCAGCGCAACGTCTACGTGAACGAACGCAGCGAAGTCGTCCTCGGCTACACGGCGCAGGAAGTCATGGAGATGGGCGATCAATTCCTGCCGCGCACGATGCACCCCGACGACGTCGCCGCGCTGCCGCGCCTGGACGAGGTGTACGCGCCGGGTCAAGGACGGCGAGATTTTCGAGAACCTCTTCCGCTTCAGGCACAAGAACGGCGAGTGGCGCTGGATCAGCCGCTGCGCGACGGTGTTCGCGAGGGACGCGGACGGCCGTCCGACCCAGATTCTCGGTTCGGCCGCCGACGTCACGGCGCTGAAGACCGCCGAAGAGGAGCTGCGGTCGCTCTCGGCCCGGCTGCGCAACACCCAGGACGAGGAGCGGCGGCGGATCGCCAGGGAGCTGCACGACGGCGTCGCGCAGTGCCTGTTCGGCATCAGCGCCTTTCTCGCGACGCTCAGAGAGTCGGTCGAGGTGCCGCTCCCCCGAGGCGGACACGCTCGCCGAGGTCGCGCACCACTGCGAGGAGGGATTGAAGCAGGTGCGCCTGCTTTCCTACGTCGCTGCATCCACCGATGCTCGACGACGTCGGTCTCGACCTCGGCGCTGAAGTGGTTCGCCGACGGGCTGGAGCGGCGCAGCAACATCGAAATCGAGCTCGAGGCCGAGGACGAGATGGAGCGCCTGCCGCTCGCCGTCGAGCGCGATCTGTTTCGGATTGTGCAGGAAGCGCTCAGCAACGTCGTCCGCCACTCGGGCAGCCGCGAAAGCCGTCGTCCGCCTCGATCCGGCAGCCGGACCTGGCCTTGGTACAGATCCAGGACTTCGGCTGCGGCATGCCGACGGGCTACGAACCGGGCGATCAGCGGCAGCAGGCGGGCGGGCTGGGTATCCTCGGCATGCGCGAGCGACTTCGCTACGTCAACGGCCGCCTCGAGATCCAGATCCGGTCCGCAAGGGACAACGTTGACCGCCAGCGTCCCGCTCGGCGTCGAAGCGATGAGCTCCTGACGGCGGGTCGGGCATGGATCCTTCGAAGATGCCCGACTGGCTCGAGCCGATGGCGGCGACGCTGACCGAGGATCGCTTTGGCGGGCCCGACTGGGTGTTCGAGCGGAAGTTCGACGGGATCAGGCTTCTCGCCTACAAACGCGCCGCCAGCGTCCAGCTGTACTCGCGCAACCGCTTGCTCCAGCAGCTGCCGGAGCTGGCCCGCGCGATTGCCGCCCTTCCGGTCGACGAGGTGATTCTCGATGGCGAGGTCACGTGGGACGGGCGCAGCGGCTATCACGTCTTCGACATCCTCTGGCTGAACGGCCGCCTCGTCACACCGCTGCCGCTCGAAGAACGCCGCGCCCTGCTGGAGGCGCTGCCTTTTCAGCCTCCGATGCAGCGCGTCGCAGCTCCTCGACGATCCGGCGCCGTGGGAGCGCGCGAGGCGCGAGGGCTGGGAAGGCGTCATCGCCAAGCGGCGGGGCTCGCCGTACGAGCATCGCCGGTCGAAGCACTGGCTGAAGATGAAGTGCGAAGCGTCGCAGGAGCTCGTGGTCGGGCGGCTTCACCGATCCGCAGGGCACGCGCGTCGGCCTGGGCGCGCTGCTCGTCGGCTACTACGAAGGCAGCGATTTCGTGTTCGCCGGGAAGATCGGCACCGGCTTCGACACGAAGCTCCTGCTCGACTTGCGCCGCCGCCTCGACGCGATGGAGCTGCCGCAGTCGCCGTTCACCAGGCCACCGGCCTGCCCCGCCTGCGCGCGCACTGGGTCCGCCCCGAGATCGTGGTGCAGGTCGCCTTCATCGAATGGACCGGGCACGGCAAGCTGCGCCACCCCCGGCTGCTCGGCGTCCGTTTCGACAAAGACCCGCGGCGAGGTTGTACGAATGCTGAATCCTGAATTCCTAATTCCTAATTTTCGTTTCGTCATGATCACCCATCCGGACAAGGTGCTCTTCCCCGACGACGGGATTACCAAGGGCGACCTGGCCGCCTACTACGAAGGCCTGGCGCCGGTGATCCTTCCGCACCTGCGCGGCCGGCCGGTCACGATGGAGCGATACCCGGCGGGAATCGGCAGCAAGGGGTTCTGGCAGAAGGACGTCTCGAAGGGATTTCCCGAGTGGCTGCAGCGTGTCGAGGTCCCGAAGAAGGATGGCGTCGTCCACCATCCCGTCATCACCGACGTCCAATCGCTTCTATGGGTGACCAATCAGAACACGATCACCCAGCACGTCTGGACGTCGCGGGTGCCCGATCTCCACTACCCCGATCTCTGCGTCTTCGATCTCGATCCGTCGAGGGACGATCCCGCTGACGTGCGGGCGGCGGCGATCGGCCTGCGCGACCTGCTCGAGCGGATCGGACTGCCCTCCTGGATCAAGACGTCAGGCTCGAAGGGCTTCCACATCGTCGTCCCGCTCGACGGCAAGACGCCGATGGGACGCGTCGCGCGGTTCGCGAACGCGGTCGGCACGATGTTCGTGCGCCTCGCGCCCGATCGCCTGACACAGGAATTCAGCAAGGCGGATCGCGGCGGCCGCATCTACGTCGACACCGGCAGGAACGGCTACAGCGCGACGTTCGCGGCCGCTTACACCGTGCGCGCCAGGCGCGGCGCGCCGGTGTCGGCTCCCTGCACGCTGGGAGGAAATCGAGCGCGGCGAGGTGGATCCGTGGACGTTTACGCTGCGGAACATGCCGGCCCGCGTCGCCAAGGTCGGGGACATCTGGGCCGACCTGCGGCGACGCGGGCGATCGCTGGCGGGACCGTCGGAAAAGCTGCGCCGCCTCAGTCGCTGACGACCTCCAGCTCGTTCTTCACCTCGAACACCCCGGAAATCTCCCTCGCTCTCACCTCCGCGAGCATCTTGTCGGACTCGTTGTCGACGATGCCGACGAGCGTCGTCCGGCCATCTTTCACGACGATGTGGATCGGATAGCTGCCGAGCGGCTGCAGGCCGGGGAAGCGGCTGTTGCGGATGACCTCGTAGCGCGCGTTGAGGGCACCGCCAGGGGCATACCGCGACAGGAATGGATCGGTGTAAATCCGGTAGAAGGTCGACCACCGGATCCGGTCGTCGATCTGGGAGGCCGGCAGGGTCTCGATCCGGTTCCCGACCTCCTCGATATTCCCGAGCTCCGTCACGGCTTTCGACGCGTCCGATTTGAGCGTGCCGGTATACGCATACCCGCTCAAGGTGACGCTGTGCTCGTCCATCTCGAACGCCAGGAAATCGAACACCCCGTAGTTCGGCAGGCGTTCGAGCGCGGTTCGTACCCGCTCGGTTGCCTGTCGGGCCGCAGCCGATTGCGCATGCGCCGTGCTCACCGCAAGCGCGACGAGCGCCATCAGGACAGCCGCGAACATTCGCTTCAGTCTCACTTCACGTTGGCTGGTTTTCATAAGAAACGAGCCCTCCTCGTTGCCGGAGGTCGCTGGCCTCACTTTATAGGACGAAGAACCAGGAGGGCCGGGTTCGCGGCTAGTGCGCCGGCGGAGAGACCACAACACGTGGTGTCTCCGTCGCGCGACAGCTCAGCGCGCGCGATCGTCTCGGTCAAAAGACGCCGAAAAACGGCGCTGCGTTGTCGTGGCGTTGCTTTTGCCTCGCTCCTGCTCGCGACCCGCCTGCCCGTCAATCCTGGGTGTCCCATGAACCCCAGAATTCGGGCGCGGTACCGGTCTGCTTTCTGCTCTTCGCTGCTGAGGCCGTTGCGCAGGACGTCGATCGACCTGGCGGCGCGCCTGATCGGCCGACCCTACGTGTGGGGAGCGGAAGGCCCGAACTCGTTCGATTGCTCGGGGCTCACGCAGTACGTCTACCAGCAGTTCGGCGTCGAGCTTCCGCGGCGGGCGATCAATCAGTCCAGGATCGGCGACGCGGCGGGCAGGCGATTGCAGCGCGGCGATCTGCTGTTTTTCTCGACCGACACCCGCCGGTCGGAGGTCACCCACGTCGGACTGTACGAGGGCGACGGCGTGATGATCGACGCCAGCAAGCGCCACGGACGGGTGCGCCGGGACGACCTCTCTGATCGGTACTGGGTTGAGCGATTCATGTTCGCGCGACGGGTCGACGGCCCTTCCGCGGTCGCGAGACGGCCGGAACGGCGGGACGATGGCGAAGCGGGTCAGCCACGACCATCCGACGCCAAGCGAAAGGCGACAATCAGGGTCCTGAGGGGGGTCGCCGATATCCTGTTCGACAACATGCGGCGATAACTGCCCGCAATGGCACACCCGGCTGAACGCTTCGATGACCCGGGCGCTCACGCGGGTGCATAATGAGGCCGTGACTGCAAAGCACGTCCTGTTGAGCGCCCTCTTCATCCTGTCAGTTGCTGCGCCGGGCCTGTCACAGACCGCCCGGGGCAACCCCGTCTCGCGCACGCCGTGGGGCGACCCCGATCTGCAAGGCGTGTGGGACTACTGGACGTTCACACCCCTCGAGCGGCCGAAGGAGTTCGTGGACAAGCCGATGCTGACCGACCAGGAGGCGGCCGCGCTCGCCAAGCGGCTGCGCGATCAGGCGGTCGCCGGCGACTCGGTACGCCCGGTGCTGGCAGATCCCGGCGGCTACAGCCAGGAGGCCTGGACCGATCGCGCCCGCGGGACGGTCCTCAATCAGACTTCGCTGATCGTCGACCCGCCAGGACGGCAGGATTCCGCCGATGACGCCTGAGGGCGCAGAAGGCGACTGAAGCGCACCGCGCCGCAGGCGGCCATCCGGTCCGGCATGCGGACCGACGGCATCGGCGACGACGACCCCGAAGATCGCGGGCTCTCGGAGCGTTGCCTGATCGGGTTCAGCACCGGGCCGCCGTTCCAGCCCGGCGGCTACAACAACAACGTGCAGATCGTGCAGACGCCGGGGCTACGTCGTGCTGCTGCTCGAGATGAACCACGACGCGCGGATCATCCCGATGAACGGCCGTCCGCATCTGCCCGACAGCATGCGGACCTGGCTCGGCGACTCGCGCGGCCGCTGGGAAGGCGATACGCTCGTTGTCGAGACCACGAACTTCACGCCGAAGATGGCCAGCTTCAGCGCGCGGCGCGGCGCGGGCGGCTACGAGATCGGCATCGGCCCAGAACCTGCGTCTCGTCGAGCGCTTCACGCGCATCGACGCGCAAGACGCTGCAGTACGAGTTCACCGTGAACGACCCGAGCACGTTCACGCGGCCGTTCACCGGCAAAGTTCCCGATGAACTGGAACGACGGGCAGATGTACGAGTTCGCCTGCCACGAAGGGAACTACGGGCTGACAGAACATCCTGCGCGGCGGCAGGATCGCCGAACAGACGGCGAGCCGGGTCAGCGATAGACAACCCGCCGGCGGATCCGTCCGCCGGCGTCGCGCGGGCGCGGATTCGTGTCGCGAGCCTACTGCACCGTTATCGGGACGCTTCGAGCCACGTCGTAATAGTCGTCGTCCAGAAGATAGCGGAATTCGTACCGACCTCGCGTGAGCGGAGCGTTGAGGCCGAAGACCCCGCCCGTGCCGTACGCGTACTCCCACCAACCGTAGCTTGTGTTCGGCGCGTCGAGCTCGAACAGCCCGATCCAATCCATTGAGTTCCGGGCGTGAGTGGCGGTCCAGGACACGTTCATCTCGGTCCCGGCCGCAACGAACGTGGCACTTGGAGTCAACGTCACGACGTTATAGGTGAAGCCCGTTGCCGATCTGCCGGTCTGACCATCCGGGTTTGTCACGACCACATCGACGGTTCCCGATCCGCTCGGGACTACCGCTTGAATCCGACTGTTGTCAATCATGTGGCCGTTGGTCGCGGGTACCGCCGACACTCACCGTCGCGCCAGTGGCGAATCCGGCCCCTACAATCAGAATGCTGGCGCCGCCGAACCCCACCTGAGGGAGCACGCTCAACACTGTCACTGCTGACTGTGGAGGCGTCGGCCCAATCGGCACGTCAGTTCCGCCGCACGCACCTGAAGTCAGAACGAGAAGGATCGTCGCAAGCCTCATCGCACACCCACCTATAACCATATGCGGGAGGAATCCGGACAGACTGGCAGCCGGCAACCGTCAGCGCCGGACGAACTCGAAGCGGTCGACGTAGCAAATGGCAACTGGGTTGTTCAGGCGGGTGAACGGTTCCAGCCCGACGAACTGCGTCTCGATCGGTTTTCGCGTAATGCTCGCTGCTGTGCCTCGAGCGACCACCACGCCGCCCACGAACAGCTGGTTCCGGTCGGGCAAGCGTTCCCAAACGTCAGCGCCGTCGTCCCAGATGGACAGCGGCCTAATGCTGAACTTGAGATCGCCATCAGGTTCGAGCACACCAGTGAACCGCGCCGGCAACACGAAGTCCGCATCGGATAGATCGACTACAAGAGAAGCACCGGACTGCTCGAGGCGGGCCGTGTACATGCGTACTTCGCGAACTCCGGAAACCCTGGCGTGCATTGAACGCTCGTGATGATCAGCGTGTAGACGCCCGTGTAGTTTTCGGTCGGCTCGACCTGCTTCATCTCGAACGCAAGGGAGCTGTGAGCGTTCACGTCGATCAGGTCGGCCTTGTCGAAATACCCATCCTTGCTGGCGCGAATGTGGACACGGCCGGCGACGCCGTACAACTCGTACTTACCGGCTGCGTCCGAGCGTCCCGTAAGGCCCTCACCGGCGCCGGCAATCACCGACACCGTGGCATCCGGTAGGGGGGCGCCCTGGTAACTGACCTGGCCGATCAGACGGAACGTACCCGGTGGCAGGACGAGGACCTCGCCTTCGGCCGTCAAGCCGCCCAATGAGGCGCTGACCAGAAACCTTCCAGGCCGGATTCCCGTAGCAGTCGGCCCGGTCGCGGTCAACGTGAGACTGGCCGTTTCCGCTCCGGTTTTCTGGGTCCACGTCGCCTGGGTCGTCACAAGTCTTGTTAAGCCATCAGCGCGGATCGCACGCGCGACGAGCGGGCGGGACTCGCCCGGCGCTATCTGGGACGGTAGGTCGAGCTCGAGGCGGACAAAGGAAGACGGGTCCGTCGGTCGATCGGCGCACGCTGACGCACCGATGACAAACGCAACACCGAGTAACGGCGGAAAACGCATCGTGTCCCCCCACCCATCAAAACGCGGGGAGAGCCGAATCCGGACAGAATGACCGCCGGCACCCTACAGACGCGGCGCACGGGCTGCTAAGATGCAAACCGCCTTCGGCCCCTTCAATGACGGATGATCGCAACGGTCCGCCGGGTCCCTCAGAGAGTCGCGCGACGACCCGCCGTGATCCGGAGTCGACGCTGCATCTGATTGATCGCGCCCGGGCCGGCGACTCCTACGCCCTTCAGCTCTTGTTTGAGCGGCACCTCGCGCCACTCCGGCGCTGGGCCCGCGGCCGGCTGCCGGGGTGGGCGCGAGACCTGGCCGACACCGACGACCTTGTCCAGGACACCCTGCTCCAGACGTTTAAACGGATGGACTCGTTCGAGCCGCGCGGGGCGGGTGCGCTGCAGGCCTATCTGCGGCAGGCGGTGCTCAATCGCGTCCGCGATGAGCTCCGCCGCAAGGCCAGGCGGCCTGATCGCGCGGCGGTTGACGGGCTCGAACCAGACCCTGCGCCCTCGCCGCTCGAGGAGGCGATTGGACGCGAGGCGGTCGAGCGGTACGAGCGCGCGCTCGGGCGGCTGAAACCCGAGGAGCGGGAAGCGATCGTGGCCCGCGTCGAGATCGGCTGCAGCTACGAGGAACTGGCCGAGATGTTGAGCAAGCCCACACCCGACGCGGCACGCAAGGCAGCCCAACGCGCGCTCGTTCGCCTCGCCGAGGAAATGAAACGCGATGGAGGATAAAGCCCTCCTGTCGACGCTCGCAGGATCGATTCTCGACGAGGAGCCAATCGATTGGAGTGCCGCCGAATCGACGGCGCACCACAGCCTGAAGCCCCTGCTGGACGAGCTCAAGGTCGTCGAGGCGCTCGCCCGGGTGCACCGGTCCATTCCAGAGCCTACGGCGCGGGACGACGCCCCTCTGAAGCAGTGGGGGCATCTGCACGTCCTCGAACGCCTGGGCTCGGGCGCCTTCGGCGCGGTGTACCGCGCCTGGGACCCGCGGCTGGATCGCGAGGTCGCGCTGAAGCTTGTGCCGGCCCGCCCCCACGGTGCCGGCGATACGGCCTCGACGATCATCGAGGAGGGCCGCCTCCTCGCCCGCGTGCGTCATCCGAACGTCGTCACCATCTACGGGGCCGAGCAGATTGGAGAACGCGTCGGCCTATGGATGGAGCTCATTCGCGGCCGTACGCTCGCGCAGATCGTCCGCGAAGGTTTCGTGTTCAGCGAGCGCGAGTCGGTTCGGATTGGCGTCGATCTTTGCGGCGCGGTCGAAGCGGTGCATCGCGCCGGGTTGCTCCATCGCGACATCAAGGCTCAGAACGTGATGCGCGGCCGACGACGGCCGCACCGTGCTGATGGATTTCGGCACGGGGCGCGACATGGCGGCGGCGGCCGCGTTCGACTTCGCTGGAACGCCGCTGTATCTGGCGCCCGAGATTTTCGAGGGACACGCGGCGACCGTGCAAAGCGATGTCTACAGCCTCGGCATCCTGCTTCACTATCTCGCAACCGGCTCGTATCCGGTCCAGGCTGAAACCGTCGCCGCCCTGCGTTCCTCACATGAGTCGAACCAACGAGTCGGCAGGACTCCCGCGGAACTCCGGAAAACGGTCTCGCGCAAACTCTCCAGGATCATCGAGCGCGCGACCGATCCGCGGCCGGAACGTCGATACCCGACGGTCGACTCGTTCGGTGCGGACCTGGCGGCACTCGTCAAACGACCGTCGTTCGGCGCCAATGGCGTACCTGACCGCCGTCGTTGCGGCCGTCCTGCTGGGCATCTGGGTGGTCCAGACTCGCGTCGCCGGACTGCCGGAGGGGGTGCCGGTCCGCCCGGGCGCTGTCGCCGACCAGCCGATCCTCGCCGTGCTGCCGTTCGAGAACCTCAACGCGGAGCCGGACAGCGACGAAGTGGTTGACGGTCTGACCGACGAGATCATCAGGAACCTCGCCATCATCGACGGGCTCCAGGTGCGGTCGCGCACGTCCTCGTTCGCGTTCAAGGGCACGCCGCGGAATATCCGCGACGTTGGCGGACGCCTGAACGCAACGCACGTGGTCGAAGGATCCGTGCTGCGGGCGGGCGACCGGCTGCGCGTCAACGTGCGGCTGATTCGCGTCGCCGACGACCGCGCGCTGTGGGCCGAGCGCTTCGACCGGGAACGGTCCGACCTGTTCGCCGTTCAGGACGACATCTCGAGGGCGATCGTCAACGCGCTGCGGCTGACACTCGGCCGGGGGCAGAGACGATACGACACGAGCGTGGAGACTTATGAGCTCTTCCTGAGGGGCCGCGCGCTGGTCGATCGCAAGGGCGTGCCGAGTCTGGAGAACGCCGCGGCGCTGTTTCAGCAGGTGCTCGCCAGAGATCCCGCCTTTGCACCGGCTTACGCCGGCCTGGCGCACGCATACGCATTGATGTCGGCGCCTCTCAACAGCAGTCTGCCCTTCGACGGGCCGCATGCGGTGCTCCGCCAGGCGGCGTTCAAAGCGCACGAGCTCGATCCGCTTCTCGCCGACGCCCATGCGGCACTTGGCTGGATGTACGCCCGCGAGCACGAGTGGCAGCACGCCGAGCAGGCATTTCGGCGCGCCATTCAACTCAATCCGAGCCTGACGTCGAGTTACACCAGTTTCTCCATCTCCACGCTGCAACCACTCGGGCGGCTCGACGAGGCCCTCGAGGTTCTGGAAAAGGCCCTGCAGAACGATCCGCTGTCGCTGGACGTGCAGCGGGAGATTGGCGCCGTGATGCTGCTGGCGGGCCGGTACACGGACGCGGCGGCGACGCTGCAGCGGGTCGTCGCGGCGGATCCCGACTTTCCTTTTGCGTCGATCTATCTCGGGCGGGCGTGGTTGTTTGCCGGCCGGGCGGCCGACGCGGTGCCGCTGATCGAAGGGCTCGACGGCCGCAGCCTCGGCCGCCAAAAACCGGCCAATACCCGTCGGGCTCCCTGGCTCGCCCGCGCCTATGTGATGAGTGGCAGACAACCCGACGCCGAATCGCTCCTGGCTGAACATCGTAACTCACCCGTCGCCCTGGCGATCATCCACGCAGCCTTGCAAAACAACGACGGCGCGTTCCTGGCGCTCGAGCAGGTCGCCGAAAAGCAGCCGCACCTTATCGCGCGGCTCTTGATCATTCCCGAGATGGCGGTGCTCCACGGCGATCCTCGACTCGCCGTTCTGCGCGAGAGATTTGGATTGGCTCCAAGCCCCCGCCCTGTTCAGCGCAACTAGCCCGCCGGCTTCGACACACTGTAACCATCTCAGCCGGAGGCTGTAGTTCTCCTCAGGGAGGACAGCCATGCTTCGACGTGCCGTATTCATCGGTTCGGTCTTCGTGTTTCTGGTCGCCGGAATTCCCCCGCCGCACACGCGCAGCCTCGCGAGGGCTTCTGGCTTGGACTTGGCGGCGGGTACGGGTCGGCCGGCGTCAGCTGCGATGACTGCGGCGGGGAGCGCGAAGGCAGCGGTGTCGGCTACTCAGAGGCGGCTGGACGCTGAGCCAGCGTGCCCTGCTCGGCCTGGACTTCAACCTCTGGTCCAAGTCCGCGGAGGAAGGGGACGTCGAGTTGACGCTCAATCTCTACAACTTTGCCGGGTCGATGACGTTCTATCCCTCGGCAACGTCTGGATTCTTCGTAAAGGCCGGCGCCGGCGTCTCCGTGATCGATGTCGATGCCGATTTCGATGGTTCCACGCTCACCGCGGACCTGGGAACCGGACTTGGCTTGACGTTCGGCGCGGGATACGACGTTCGGCTCGGCCGCATGATCTCCGCTGACGCCGGCCGTCGGGTACTGGTATGGGCGACCCGGCGATCTGAAGTTCGGACCCGAGACCCTCTTCACCAACTGGCGGCAGGACGTCGTCGAGTTCACCGTCGGGATTACGTTTCACTGACGCATCGGAACGGACGATCGCGGGCACTACTTCAGCGCGAAACTGACGGTGACACGAACCCGCGATGGAACCGGGGTGCCGTTGCGAGTCGCCGGCTCGTACCGGAACCGCGAGAACGCGTCGACGGCAGCCTCGGTTCAACAGCGGCGTGCGCGGATTCAACGACGGTGATGTTCGTCACCGTTCCGTCGATCCCGACGAAGCCCTGAAGGACGACGTCGCCCTCGATCTGCCGGGCCCTGGCGATCGGTGGATAGGTCGGCTTGACCTGCGCGATCTGTTTCGGCTCGATGATCACGTCCGGTGCGGGCGCGACGGCCGGGTGTGGGGTTTACGGCGTCCACACCTCCGCTGCCCGGCGTCCTGGGCGTCGGACGGCCGTCGCTGGTGGAGGCGTCCGGTTGAAGATCCGGTGCCTTTGCTGCGCTCGCGGCGTTCCCTTCCGCAGGTGGCGTCGGCGTGACGGTGACGACGGCTGTATTGTCCTCGGGGCGGCGTTGAGGTGTCTGGTTCCCGGCTGGGGGTCCGGGGACCGGCAGTTTCCCGGGTTCCGGAGAGTCCGGCGAGCCGGTTCCAGACTGTCGCGAACGTCCGAGAGGGCAGCAGCGAAGCAGGTCGCGGCGCAGGTCGCGGCCCAGGTCGGGCACAGCCACCCAGAGACCCGCGACAGCCGTCGCGGCGATGACGACGAGACTCACGGCGGCCGCCGTCTGCCGGCGGCGAACCGTCGACGGTTGACAGGTCGCCGGCGGCTTCGAGCGCGTCGACGAAGGCCACGGCCGACGGCCATCGGTCGGCCGACCGCTTTGCCAGACGCTTTCTGCAGCACGCTGAAACACGGCGCACCGGCACACAGTCTCGCGCGCAGGAACGGGCAGCGGATCGTTGACGTGCTGCATGCCGATCGCCACCGGAGAATCTCCGCGGAACGGCGTGACGCCCGTCAGCATCTCGTACGCCACGACGCCGAGGCTGTAGATGTCGCCGCGCGATCGATCGGCGCGCCGAGCGCCTGTTCCGGAGACATGTAGTGCGGCGTCCCGGCGACGGTGCCCGTCAGCGGTCCATGCTTCGGGCCGCTCCAGCAGTCGCGCGAGTCCGAAGTCAGCTGAGGCATCCCCGGCCGGTCGCGTCGAGCAGGATGTTGTGTGGGCTTGATGTCGCGGTGGAGCACGCCGCTCGCGTGCGCGTAGTCCAGCGCTTCGGCGACGCCACGCAGAATCCGTGTCGTTCGCTCGATCCCGAGCCCGCGGCCAAGCATCGCGGCCAGGCTGCCGTCTCGCAGCAGCCGCATGCTCATCCAGGGGAGCCCGTCGTCGATGCCGCTGGCATAAATCGGCACGATGCCGGGATGCTCGAGACCGGCGACGAGCCTTCGCTTCGTGCGTCGAATCGCGCCGCGAACGATTCGTGGTGCAGAGAACTCTGGCGGCAGAACCTTCAACGCAACCGTGCGTTCGAGCGGCGGCGCTTCGCGCGCCTCGTAGACCGTGGCCATCCCGCCACGTCCAAGGACGCCGACGATCTCGAAGCGTCCGAAGGTGGCACCCGGCGCGAGCGGGCCCTCGACACCCGTCTCGCGCCGCTCGGGCCACTCGGGCGCGTCGAGATCCTGGTCTTCGTCCTGGGCGAGCACCTGTTCGAGCAAACAGGCTGGGCACAATCCGGCCGTCGACGATGCCGGCTGCAGCGGCGAACCGCAGGCGGGACAAAGCTCAACGGAGCCACAGGTCGCCGTCTGAAGCGTAGCACCACACGGCACAGCGCCGCCGAATCCAGGTCGATTCGTCAGAATGCGAAACGCACTTCGCCCGTGATTGCCCGTTTGATGACGTCGCCGAACACGTGCTGCTGGACCGAACGGTTCAGAAGGTTCGTCACGCGCATCGCCACCGTCATCGCGCCGTCGACCGACCGGACCCCGGCGCCGGCGTTGATCAGCGTGTACGGCTCGGTCCACCCGTGATAGCGAAGGTCGAGCACGTCCTGCCAATACGCGCTCGGCCTGGTAGCTGGCCGAGGCCGTGCCGAAGTAACGGGCCCGGTTGTAGCTGACACCCAGGTTGACGTGATGCCGCGGCGGGATGTTGAGCTCCTCGATATCGATGGTTGGCGCCTCGGGAGGGCCCTGCCATGTGTAGTTCACGAATCCCGAGAGCGCCTCGTTCATCTCGGCCGTCCAGCGAGAGCTCGAAACCGCGGTTCCGGATGCGATCGAAATTCACATAGGTGAACCGCAGTGGCAGCGGCGGCTGCCCCTCGAGGAGCATCCATCCTGCGTGAAGTAGATCTGATCGCGCGCATCGTTGAGGAAGACGGCGGCGCCAAGCGTGACCGCGCCGAACGCGCCGGCATATGCGGCCTCGTATGCGGTGAGCGACTCCTCTCTGAGGTCCAGGTTGCCTTCGGCGATGGATTCGATGTTGATCTCTCCGCCGGCGTCACAAACGGCGCTCACGAACTCCAGCTCGATGTAGCTGTTGAGGAACGACGGCGCCCGGAAGGCGCGGTTGTAGGAGAACCGGATGGTGTGCCGCGGCCAGCGGCTTGACGAGCAGCGTCGTGCGCGGCGAGAAGACGCTCTTGTCCAGCAGACCGAACCAGTCGACGCGGGTGCCGACGATCCACCTGATCCGATCCGAGAAGAAGATCTCGTCCTGGACGTACGCGCCTCCTTCGGCGCGGTGGTGTCCATCCGGCGCGAGCGAGAGGTCGAACCGGTTGTCGCGGAAGTTGCCGCCGTACGAGCAGCGACGTGCTGCGTGCCGATCACGTTGACGTTGGACAGCTTCCACGTCGTAGGCCTGGTTTTCGAACGTCTGGTTGGCCGCGTTGCCCTGCTCGTCGACCTGCAGCATCAGCGGCCCTTCGCCGTTCAGCGAGTTGACGAAGCCCTGCAGCCGGAACTGATCGTGGTGGTACGCGACGCGGCCGTACTTGAACGTCGAACCGGCCTGCACGTCGAGCGGGCCCAGTCCGGTGTAGATGATGCCGTCGGTTCCGGCAATCCCTCCCGCGAGAATCAGCTTTCTGCGGCGGTCGGGAAAGTCGTAGTCGGCGCGCGCGTCGAGTTTCGGCTGCCTGGTGCCGCGGTTCTGGAATGCAGGGTAGGCCGTGCCGGAGCCGTTGGGAATCGGCCCGGTGGGCCGGATGAACGCCTCCTGGGCCATCAGCCCGCCGGAAATCTTGAATGCGAACCGTTCGGTCGGCGCCTGCGCGTGCGTCGCGTTGATCGTGAACAGGCCGCCGCCGTCGAACGAGTCGTCGCGGGGCGTCCGATCGAACTGGCCGAACTGGATCGAGACCGAGTTCCCGACCATCTCTCTCGGTGTCTTCGTAATCACGTTGACGACGCCGGTGAGCGCGTTCGAACCCCACACCGCCGATGCCGGCCCGCGGATGACTTCGATCTGCTTCATCTGGGCCGCATCGACCGGGATGAAATCCCACATGACGAATCCGAAGAAGTCCTGGTAGATGGAACGTCCGTCGAGCAGCACGAGGGTCGAATTCTCGAGGCTCCCGGTCGGCGCGCGGAGCGTGATGTTCACGTCCCGCGCCGACATCTGCGCCACGTTGACGCCCGGAACGAGCCGCATCATCTCGACAAACGTCGGAGACGGCGCCGCCCCAATCGCCTCCTCGGTGACGACGGTCATCGTCGCCGGGGCGTTGATCAGCTGCTCCTCCCGCCTCGAGGCGGTCACGACGACGACGTCGCCGGACGCCGGCGCTTCCGCCGGGACCTGGGTGGGCTGGGTCCCCTGGGATTCCGCGGACAGCCTGGCTGGCCGCGGCAACCGGCGCCGACACCAAGGCCAGCGCAACGAGAACGAGCGGGCGAGCGAGCATGGTCGTCTCCGGAGTGGTCGCAGCATACAGGATCCATAAGCACTAGAAACAACGGTTACAAAGCATCGTGTAACCCTTCCCCGCCGTTCGCTGTAGTAGCCGGCATGGACAGGTTCCTCGGGATTCCCCTCGTGATCGCGGCGCTTGCCGCCGCGCCAGGGTGCTCGCTCAAGACCTACGCCATCAACATGGTCGGCGACGCGCTGTCGTCCGGGGATTCGGTCTACGAAACCGACGACGACCTGGAGCTGGTGGGCGCGGCGCTGCCCTTCGGCTTGAAGCTGACCGAAAGCCTGCTGGCGCAATCACCCGGCCATCCCGGCCTGCTCCTGACGGCGTGCCGTGGGTTCACGCTCTATTCGTATGCCTACGTCGCCCACGCGGCCGAAATCACCGCCGACCAGGATCTCGATCGCGCTCGCGCGCTGCGGGTCCGGGCGCGGCGGCTGTACCTCCGGGGCTTCGAGTACCTGCATGCGCGCGCTCGAGCGCTCGTATCCGGGGCTGACCCGCGCACTCGCCAGCGCTCCAGACACCGCCGTGTCGGTCTTCAGGAAGGACGACAGGCGAGCGAGATCTGCCCTTGATCTACTGGTCGGCTGCGTCGCTCGGGCTCGCGATCTCCGCGTCGAAACATGATGCGGCGATGCTCGGCCGCCTGCCGGAGGTTCGCGCGCTGCTCGACCGGGCGCTGACCCTTGACGAGACCTGGGATGCCGGCGCGCTGCACGAATTCAGAGATCGTGCTTGCCGCCGCGACTCCCGGCATGCCGGACGTCGCGCTGATCCGGAGCCACTACACGCGTGCGCTCGATCTCTCGCGGCGGCAAGAGCGCCAGCGTCCACCTGGCCTACGCGGAGGCCGTCTCGGTACCGCTCCAGAACGGAGCGGAGTTTCAAGAGCTCATTCAACGCGCGCTGGCGGTCGACCCCGATGCCACATACGGAGAATCGCCTCGTCAACCTGCTGGCGCACCGGCGCGCGCACTGGCTGGCGGCGCGAGTGGACGAACTGATCCTCGAGAACGCGCCTGAAAAGGCGGAAGGAAGACAGCCATGAACGGCAGACGCGTCTGGTTCGCTCGTCGCGCTGGGAGCCCTGGCTGCCGGAGGCGCCGTATCGACGCGCGCTCAAGGCGTGGTCCAGATCCGGATGGCCACGGTGGTGCCGCAGGGCTCGTTGTGGGACGAGAGCCTCCAGTACATCCGTCAGGAGTGGGGCCGGATTTCGGGCGGCTCCGTCCACGTCAGCATCTATGCGGGCGGCACGCAGGGCGACGAGGCGGAGACCGTGAGGAAGGTCAACCGGGGACAACTTCAGGCGGTCGCCTTGTCATCCGTCGGCCTGTCGCGAATCGACAGCGGGCGTCGCGTGTCTGCAGCTGCCCCTGCTGATCGATTCGTATGCCGAGCTCGATTACGTGCGCGATCGGGTCGCGGCAGCGCTCGAGCAGCGGATGGAGGCCAAAGGATTCAAGGTCACTCAACTGGGCCGACGGCGGATGGGTCTACGCCTTCGCCCGGTCTCCCGTTCGTACGCCTGACGACCTGCGCGCTCGCAAGCTGTTCACGTCGGCTGGCGATCCCGAGAGCGAGCGGCTCTACAAGCGATTCGGATTCCGCGTCGTGCCCTTGTCTCTCTCCGATCTGGTGACGTCGCTGCAGACGGGGATGATCGACGCCTTCACGAGCGTGCCGCTGTTCGCGCTGCTCAACGAATCCTACAAGCTCGCGCCGCACATGACCGACGTCAGGTGGGCGCCGCTCGTGGGCGGCACCGTGATCAGCGTTCGGACCTGGGAGCGTATTCCGCAGGCGTCGCGCGCGCCGCTGCTCGCCGCGGCGCGCAGCGCCGGCGACCGGCTGCGCGCCGACATCCGGAAGATGGACGCCGACGCGGTGAAGCAGATGGAGAGCCGAGGGCTGAAGGTCGCCGTCGGTCGATGCCGCCACCCGCGCCCAGTGGCAGAAGACCGCCGAGGACGCGTACCCGGCGCTGCGCGGCGAGTACTGCCCCGCGGACCTCTTCGACGAGGTGCTGCGGCTGAGAGACGCCTATCGGAAACAGGCCGGGGCCGGCGCGCGCTGAACATGCTCGTCCACCGGCTGGAAAACGCGATCGCGACCGCCGTCTTCGCGGCGATGGCGCTGCTGGCGCTCTCGAGGTGGCGGGACGTGCGCTGTTGGGAGCCGGCGTGCCGGGCTCCATCGTCCTGGTACAGCATCTGACGCTGTGGGTCGCGCTGGTCGGCGCCGGGCTCGCCGCGCGCTCCAATTCCCTGCTGGCCTTGAGCACCCCGCAGTTCTTCCCCGAGCGATTTCGACAGTCGATCGAGCTGTTCCCGCTGACCGTCGCGACCGCGATCACCGCGTCGCTCTGCCTTGGCAGCCTCGACGTCGTCCGCATCGAGCGCGGCGTCGGCGATACCGTGGCCTGGAGCATTCCGAGCTGGATCGTCATCGCGGTGCTGCCAGCGGGCTTTGCGATCATCACGGCGCGCCTGATCTGGCGCCCGCCGGCGTGGCGCGGCCGCCTGCTCGTCGCTCTCGGATTGCTGGTACCGGCGGCGTTCGCGGCGGTGGGTGTGCCGCGGCAGGACGTGGTGCTGGCGGCATTGGTCGCGATCATCGCGGCAACCGCACTCGGCATGCCGGTCGTCGCAACCATCGGCGGCACCGCGCTGCTGTTCTTCTGGGCCGACGGCACACCTCTCAACGCCGTCGCGGGCGAGACGTACCGGCTCACGACCTCCCCGATGCTGCCGGCGATTCCGTTGTTCGCCCTCGGCGGCTACGTTCTCGCGGCGGGCCGGGCGAGCGAGCGGATGACGCGGTTGTTCAGCGATCTGTTCGGCTGGATGCCGGGCGGCCTCGCCATCGTCATTACGCTGGTGCTCGCGTTTTTCACGCCGCTCACCGGCGCCTCCGGCGTGACGATCCTGTCGATGGGCGGCCTGCTGCTGCCGGTGCTCGTGGGCGCGCGCTACGCGGAGCGCACGTCGATCGGCCTCGTCACCGTCTCGGGATCGATCGGGCTGCTGTTCTTTCCCAGCCTTCCGGTATTCCTCTATGCGTTCTACGCCAACGTTCCGTTCGAACGCATTTTCATCGGCGGGCTCCTTCCCGGCACGCTGCTCGTCGCGGTGGTCGCCGGCTGGGCCGCCTTGCATGGATGGCTGAACGGCGCGGTCTGCTCGCCGTTCGAGGGCCGGCGGGCGGCCGCGTCGGTCTGGGAAGCCAAGTGGGAGCTGCTGCTGCCGGTCGTCGTGCTCGGCGGGATCGTCACCGGGCTGACGACCCTGGTCGAGGCCGCGGCGCTTGGCGTGCTCTACGCCGTGTTCGTCGTGTGCGCGGTTCATCGCGAGCTCGGCCTGATCCGCGACGTGCCTCGGGTGACCGTCGAATGCGCGACGCTGGTCGGCGGCTTCATGGTCGTCCTCGCGATGGCGTTTGGCCTGACGAACTATCTCGTCATCGCCGACGTGCCGACGCGCATCCTCGAGCAGGTGCACGCGCACATCGAGTCTCGAACCGTGTTTCTCCTCGCGCTCAATGTGTTCCTCATCGTGGTCGGGGCGCTGATGGACATCTACTCGGCGGTCGTGGTCGTCGTCCCGCTGCTGCTGCCGGTCGCCGCCGCGTACGGCATCGACCCGCTCCACCTTGCCGTGATTTTCCTGGCGAACATGGAGCTTGGCTATCTGATGCCGCCGATGGGCGAGAATCTGTTCCTGTCGTCGTCGCGCTTCAACCGGCCGCTGACCGAGATTTATCGCTCGACGTTGCCGTATACAGGGATGCTGCTCGCGGCGACGCTGGTGATTACGTTCGTCCCGGGGTTGAGCCTGTGGCTCGTCGAACTGTTGGAGCGATTCGGCTATCTCCAATGAGCAGGGCGGGTATACTCCGCGGGAATGCCCGCCGGCCGGGGACGATTTGCAACGACACGTTGGAGCGTGGTCCTGGCGGCGTCGGGCGGCGACTCCCCCGCTGCCGACGAGGCCCTCGGCAAACTGTGCGAAACGTACTGGTATCCCCTCTACGGGTATCTGCGTGGACGCGGACATGACGTGTCCGATGCGGAGGACCTGACGCAGGCGTTCTTCGCCCAGCTGCTCGAGAAGAAGGTCCTTCGCCACGCCGATCCGTCCCGCGGCCGCTTCCGCTCCTTCCTCCTCACGTCGCTGAAGAACTTTTCGGCGAACGAACGCGACCGCCAGCTCGCGAAGAAGCGGGCGCCCGGCGCTCCCTTGCTGCCCCTGGACGTCGTGGTCGCCGAGGAGCGCTACCTTGTGGAAGCGGCCACCGGAGAGACGCCGGAGAGAGTCTTCGATCGCCGGTGGGCGCTCGCGCTTCTAGACTGCGTGATCACCCGCCTGGCCAGCGAACATGCCGCCGCGGGACGACGACGTCAGTTCGAGCGTCTGAAGACTTACCTGACGGGCGAGCAGCCGCAGGTCGGCTACGCCGAAACGGCGGCGGCGCTCGGCATGAACGAAGGCGCCGTCAAGACGGCCGTGCACCGGCTGCGCCGCCGGTTTCGCACCCTCGTTTACGAGGAGGTCGCGCACACCGTCGCCTCTCCGGCCGAAGTGGAGAGCGAGATCCGCCATTTGTGGTCGGCGGTCGCCGCCGACGCCCCACTCGTGTAACCAGCCCCGCCGCACTCCTGTAGAAGACGGACAAGGAGGCTGTATGTTGCACACCCGCACTATCACGGCGCTGGCGTTCGCGCTGGTCGCCGTCCCCGGCGTCGTATCGGCACAAATCAACTTCGAGAAGAACGGCTATTACGTCGGTATGGGCGACAGCGTGGCAGCCGGCGAGGGCGCCCTGCCCGTCACCGGCGGCTACGTCTACGACTTGTACACGCATGGAGTGTTCGGACCGACGAAAGAGATGGAGTTCGCGAACGCGGCGCTGCGCGGCGCCCGCAGCTGGGAGCTCCGCGACGACCAGGTGGCGCAGGCGCTGTGTGCGGAACCGGCCCGGCGCCCGACGGTGGTGACGATCACGGCCGGCGCCAACGACTTCTTCCGCGGCGATTCCGACATCGTCTCGATTGCGCGGCGGGTCGCGCAAGCGATCGACCTTCTGCTCAACAACGGCGTGACCGCGTTGGTCAACAACCCAGTCGTCGATCCGGCCACGAACCTGCCGTGCCGTGCCTTATCGGGGGTGACGATTCTGGTCTCGAACTACTACTCCATCCCGCACCCGGATCCCATCATTGCCGGGATCCTCGATACGGCGCTGCAGGGCTTCGATCAAGCGCTCCGATTCTGGCTCCAGTTCGTGACGGTCCCCGGAGGGTCGCGTCTGCAAGTGGTCGACCTCTACACTCCGTCATTGGGGCAGCAGGGTCTGGTCACGATCGAACGACGCGGCGGGATCGAGGGCCCATTCGACTTCGACGTCCACCCGACGAACCTGGGTCACACGTTCATCACTCAGCAGTTCGCACACGTCTGGCGAACGCTGCAGTAGGTGGGCGTTCGGGACGGCGCCGTGCAGTTCGGCGCCGTCCCGACCACCCTCACCGCTCGAGCTCGGCCTTCAGCGCCTTCATTCGCGCGCCGAGATCGTTCAACTGCTCCTGGCTGAGCACTGCCCGGGCGATGCGGAACATCCGGCTCTCCTCCTCTTCGATGTGATGTTCGAGGCTCTCCTTCAACACCTTGAACTTCGCGCCCCACTTCTCGTCGTCCCGCGCCACCCGGCGCAGCTCCGCGACGAGCACGTCGGCGACGTGGTGCTCCTGGAATCCTTCCAGGACAATCTCGCGCGCCTCCGGGTAGGGCTTCAGGGCCGGGTAGAGGACGCGCTCCTCAATCAGTTCATGCACGTTCAGTTCTAACGTGAGAGCGCCGAGCAGTTGCGAGCGCCGTTTGACGGCGCGCTCGGTCGTCTCCTCTCCCAGCTTCAGCAGCTGCTCGAAGCGGCGATGGTCGGTTTCGAGCAACACCACGGGATCGTTCTCAGCGGTCGACCACGGCAGCTGGCGTGCAATCGCGGCGACGGCGCCCTTCGCCGCGCCGCGAACCAGCGTCACCGCCGCCGCCAGTCGCGACGGTTTCGGCGTGGAACGCTTGCGGCGCGACGTCTTTGCCTGACGTTTCCGTGGCGCGGTACGCGTCGCGCGGCGTGACGCGGGTGGTCGCCGTTTGGCCATGGGCATTATCGCTTTCAGCTGCGGCGGGCATGACGGCCTGGCGATCCGTTCGTTACTTCAGCTGCGAAAAGTCGGTCGGATCCATGAACACCGACTGCACCTGGGAGGTCAGCGTCCCGTTCTTCTGCGATTCCTTGAACGCCGCCTGCCAGTCGGGATCCTTCTGGAACGCCGCCCAGTTCTGCTTGGCGGATTCCCGGTCCTTGTGCGCCAGTACGTAGATCAAGGTGTTCTGCGACTGCGGCGCGTCCTGCGGCACGAAGTAGCCGATGCTCGTGATGCCGTGCTTCTCGAACAGCTTGACGGTGTGGTTGCGGAAGCGCGCCTGCAGGTCGCCGAGGCGGCCTTCCGGCGACGTATAGGTCCTGAGCTCGTACACGCGCTTCCCGGCTTGAGCCTCGACGACGGCCCCT
This sequence comes from uncultured Acidobacteriota bacterium, assembly GCA_963720005.1. Lineage (GTDB taxonomy): Bacteria > Acidobacteriota > Vicinamibacteria > Vicinamibacterales > CAVVIG01 > CAVREM01. Next base: position 193,983 of record CAVREM010000066.1, read on the forward strand.
GGCTGCACGTAGCTGCCGAGGACAAATCCACCGGCGAACACGGTGGCAAGAACCAACACCGGGACCAGTCGACGACGTGCATGCATGGCCGCGCTCCTTTTAGATTCGGGCATCCCGAACACGATGGATAGTAGCACCGGCGTGAGCTCGCAGCCGGTCACCCGGGCCCACCCGATTTCCTGGCGAAAGTCCGCGTTCGCGCACCAGCCGCCGGGCCGCCGGTGGCGGACCGGGGAGGGAAACGACGTGTTTCATTTCATACGCCGCGACGTCGTCGGTATTAGCATAGGTGCTTACGCGCTCGTCCCCCAGGACCGATGGTTGGACGCACGATTAGTCACTACCGCATCACCGCCCAGTTGGGTGCCGGCGGGATGGGTGTCGTCTACGCCGGCGAAGACATTCGCCTGGGTCGGCCCGTCGCCCTCAAGTTCGTCCCGGACGATCTGGTCGACTCTCGCGCCCTCCAGCGGCTTCGCGTCGAAGCACGGGCCGCCTCCGCGCTGAACCACCCGAACATCTGCACCATCTACGACGTCGGTGAGCACGAGGGCCGGCCGTACCTCGTGATGGAGCTGCTCAAGGGGCACACCCTGCGCGAGCTGCTCACGCAGGGGCCGCTCAAGATCCATCAGGCGGTCGATCTCGGCATCCAGGTTGCCGATGCGCTTGATGCCGCTCACGGCGCCGGCATTCTCCATCGCGACGTCAAGCCCGCAAACCTCTTCCTGATGGATCGCGGCATCGTCAAGATCCTCGATTTCGGCCTCGCCAAGCACTTGCAGGACGAGCACGCCGACAATGCGTCGCGGACGATCGTTCCCTCGACGACCGGCCCCGAGCCACTCACGGCCGAAGGCGTCACCGTCGGTACGGTCTCGTACATGTCTCCGGAGCAGGTCACCGGTGAACTGCTCGACGGTCGGACCGATCTGTTTTCGCTCGGGATTGTCCTCTACGAGTGCGTCACCGGACATCGACCGTTCGCCGGGAAGACATCGGCGGTCATCCTGTCGGCGATTCTCAACGAGTCGCCTGTCGCCCCGGTCGTCTTCAATCCTCACATTCCTGCGCGACTGCAGGACGTCATCACGAATTGCCTCGAGAAGGATCGCGAGTTGCGGTACCAGGACGCGGCCGGCCTGCGAGCCGACCTGAGGCGCGTCAGGCGCGACCTGGAATCGGGCCATTCCGCCGCGGCGAAAGTGTTGACCCGGACCGCAGACGGACGCGGCACTCGCCGCGGCAGCACGTCCAGCGGCGGTCGCGACGGGGTCGAAGCTCGGCGTCTGAAGGCGCTGGCGTGGGCAGCCGCCGTGGCGGTGTCATTGGTCGCGGCGGTGGCCGGTTATCAGTTCTGGTTCAACACACCGGTTCCATCGGAGCCACTGCCCACAGCGGCCGCGGTCAGCTCGTCACCGACTTCCGACCGGAGCCGCGTGGATCTGGCGGTCAGCAGCCTGAAAGCGCGTCAGTACCGCGAGGCGCTCAACTACGCGCGCGACGCGCTGCAGCAGTTGCCGAACGATGCCGAGGCACAGCGCGTTCGGGGCGAAGCAGCCGCCGCCATCGCACGGTTCGACGAATCAATCGCGCGCGGACACCGGCTGCTGGGAGCGGGCAACCTCGACGGTGCGTCCGCCGCCTTGCAGACAGCGCGCGACATCGACCCCGGGGCGCCGGCAGTGGCCATTCTGCAGGAAGAGATCGTCGAGCCAATACAAGGTGCTCGCGCGTCCGCGCCCCGAAGCGCCGCGCGCAGCGGCGCCGCCCGCCCGCGACGCGGGAGCGGAACGAACCGCGCCGACGCCGCCAGCGCCCGAGCCATCGCGCCCGGCTGCGACGGTCGCCGCGGCACCGACGGAGCCGGCGCCGACCGAGGTCAAGCCAGCCGCGCCTCCGCCCAAGGAGACCGCGTCGGCTGCGCCCGCCCTTCCTCCCGCGACCAGCACGGTCGACGCAGCGCCACCACCGAAACCCGTTGAACCGGCGCCGCGCACACCCGCCGCCCCGCCGCCAGCGCCCGCCGCGGACACGAAACCGCCGGCGGTGGAAAGCGACGACGTCCAGATCACGCGTGTGATTGAAGGGTGGGCGCGAGCCATCGAGGACAAGGATCTCGCCGCCTACCGCGCGCTGAAGCCGAACATGACCGCCGCCGAGCAGCGGCGCATCGAAGAAGGATTCCGCGCGGTATCCTCCCAGCGCGTCACGGTCACGATTCTGGGGATCGAAAAACGGGGCGCGCAGGCCGTGGTCCGCCTCAGACGCCACGACGCGATCGTCGTCGATGGCCGTCAGCAGGCGCAGGACTCGCAGCAGACCATCACGGTCGTTCGGGCGGGATCGAACTGGGTCATCCGCGACATCGGACGCTAACGCCGAAGAGGAGCAACATGATCAACGACGTGGTCAAGCGGCTCTTGGTCATCATCTGCCTCGTCGCCTCGAGTACGCCTGCCAGTGCCCAGGAGCCCTACAACCTCACGGCGCCGGTGCAGCAACCTGGCGACGCTGTTCCACGATCTGTTCGGACCACACGGCCTCATCGTCGATAGCGAAGCGACCCTTCCCGGCGAGCAGCCGCACACCGCGCACTTCACCAGCGATTTTCAATTCAACTTCAGCCAGTTCAACACGGCGCTGGTGAATCACCTCGTCACCGTGCCGCTCCCGTCGCCCGCGGCCGGTTTTACCTACGAGTTCGACGCCAGCGTCGGCGTCTTCCGCCGAACCACCCAAAGCTTCGGGCCGATCCTCGCCGAGCGCGCCGAAACGATCGGGGCGCGGCGGGTGTCCGCCGGGTTTGCCACCCAGCACTTCTCGTTCAGCACCGTCGAGGGGCTGGACCTTGGCGCCGTGCCAGCAGTCTTCACCCACGACAACGCGCAGCTCCTCGGTGGCCGCGAGGACGTCGTGACGACGATGAACGACATCGACGCGAGCGTCAATCAATTCATCACCTACGTGACGGTCGGCGTGGCCGACCACCTGGATGTCTCGCTCGCGGTGCCCGTCGTGTCCACGAGCCTGACGGTGGTGTCCGATGCGCAGATTCAGCGCCTGGGCACCACCAACCCGCTGACCCACTTCTATCGGCAATCGGACGGTTCGACCGGCACGCGTCGCCTGTTCACGGCCTCGGCACGCGCGAGCGGCATGGGCGACATCGTGGTGCGCATGAAGGGTTCGGCGTTCCGCAAGAATTCGGCGGCCGTGGCGGCCGGCCTGGACTTCAGGATCCCTTCGGGAGATGCGCTCAACCTGCTCGGGGCGGGCGCGCCGGGTCTCCAGCCATTCCTGGTCGTCTCGGGAACCGTGCAGGGGATCTCACCGCATCTGAACGTCGGCTATCAATGGAACGGATCGAGCATCCTCGCCGGTGATCCAGTCACGGGCCAATCCGGCGATCTTCCGGATCAAGTCGTCTATGCGGTCGGCGCTGACCTGGGTACGGGTCGGTTTACCATCGCCTTCGACGTCCTCGGACGCTACCTGATGGACGCGGAACGCATTGTTCTGGAGGACTTTCACGCCCGCGACGGTAAGTCCGTCTTTCCCAACATCGGCTTCTCCCAGGAGTCGTTCAACCTGCTGAGCGGCGCCACCGGCATCAAGATCAACGCGTTTGGACGGCTGCTGATCACCGGCAACCTGCTGCTCGCGTTCGACGATAACGGTGTCCGTGCCAAGGTGACGCCGCTCATCGGCCTCGAGTATGGATTTTAACGACGCCCACTGCCACTTCTTCTCCAACGCGTTCCTGGAAGCGCTCGGCCGCGAGCGGCATCAGCGCCCGATCAGCGGCCAGGCGGTGGCCGACGAGTTGGGGTGGGAGACGAGCGACGGACCCGGAGGCGCTGGCCGATCGCTGGGTCGCTGAACTGGACCAGCACGGCGGCACACGCATCGCGTTGATGGCGAGCATTCCGGGCGACGAAGACTCGGTCGCGGCCGCGGTACGCCGCCATCCCACCCGCATTGTCGGGTTTTTCGCGCTGAACCCGTCGGCTGCTGACGCGATCGAACGTGCCGAGCGCGCGTTGACCGTCGGCGGGTTGCGCTGCATCTGCCTGTTCCCGGCGATGCATCGCTATTCGTATCAGGATGAGTGCGTGTTCCGGATCTTCGAGCTCGCGTCACGCCACGGCGCTGCGGTCTTCGCGCACTGCGGGTATCTGTCGATCGAGGCCCGCACCAGGCTCGGATTGCCGAGCCTGTTCGACCTGAGGTGCGGCGATCCCCTGGCGCTCGCCGCGACCGCCGTCCGATTCCCGGGTGTGCCGGTGATCGTGCCGCACTTCGGAGCCGGGTTCTTTCGCGAGACCCTGATGGCAGGCGAGATGTGTCCATCGATTCACGTCGACTCGTCGAGCTCCAACGCCTGGCTGCGGTATTTCCCGGGGCTCGGGTTGGCGGACGTGTTCCGGCGCGCGCTCGCCGTGCTTGGTCCCGATCGGGTGCTGTTCGGAACGGATTCCTCGTACTTTTCCGAGGGGATGGCGCCGTGTGATTTATGGCGCGCAGTTGACCGCCCTCGACGAGCTTGGCGCCGAACGCGATATTCGCGAGAAGATCTTCCACCGGAACTTCGATCGGATGTTCCCTCTCCCAGCCTCCAAGGAAGCCCACTAAAAGTCCGGCATTCAGCAGACTCTACGGCATTCACTCTCGCCGCCGGCAAAAGTCTTCCCAGCAGCCACCTTTTTCGATGAATTGGCCCTAAATCCGGGGATTTTCTTGATGTTCAACTGCTGGCTCAGCCTTTGCCCCAGCAGACGTCTATGGAGCTCCCCAAGCGACTTTTTGTATTCCTTTTCTTCTTGAGCTTTGCCGTGGCGTGCGACCGCGCCATTACCCAACCTTCGAGCGGTGAACCGACGTCGTCGGCATCAACACTCAGCGCCCCGGTTCCTCCTCCGGATGCGACGGCTGTGCCGAGCAGCGTCACGTTCACCGGTCCGCCCGCGCCAGGATGCCAGCCGGCCTCGGAATCTCTCGAGTGGGTCGTGACCGTCGCCTCCGCACCCGAGCTCGTGCGCCTCTACCCGCATGCGTTCCGCGATCCGATCGCCGGCTGCGAGAACACGATTCACTCGCTGGCGACGATGGGCGTGGTCGGACCGCTGCATTACGCGACCGGCGAGTCGGGGCAGACGCGGTTCTTGTACAAGGCCGGCGATATCACGTGCGGCCGCCTGGAGCTTGGCATCATTCACAAGGATGCCAACGGCTACGACACGATGCTGACGTGGCGCGTCGTCAACAGCGGAGTCGATTGCGCTACGCCGCCGCCGCCGACCGCCGCCGCCACCGACCGCCGCCACCGCCGCCGACCGCCGCCGACCGCCGCCGCCGACCGCCGCCGCCCGCCCGCCGCCGCCGCCCGCCGCCGCCGCCACCGCCGCCGCCACCGCCGCCGCCGCCGCCACCGCCGCCGCCACCGCCGCCGCCACCGCCGCCGCCGCCACCGCCGCCACCGCCGCCGGCGTGCGCCGGTCCGTGGCAGTACAGGCGGCCCGAATCCATTCGAGATGCAGAACAGCGGTTCAGCGGCCGAGCTGGCGTACGTGCAGGCTCACGTATCGACGCTGCTCGTTGGACCCGTGAGGTCGGACAACCAGGGGATCTCGTGGACGAGCGATGGCGATTACGCCGCGGTGCTCATCAAGTCTTCGACGAGCTACTGGCTCCACGTCAACGTGACCAAGGGATCCGTGTTGCCGACGTCGAGCACGAACGGCAATGGAAACCCGCAGGGCATCAGCCACATCTCGCGATTCGTCTGCCGGGCTGATTGAGATTCGTCTGCCGGGCTGATTGATCGGACCAGCCGCAGGTGCGGCTTGCTGGAGTCGGGCGGCCTATAATCCCCAGGCCCCGACGTCATGGGAACCTATATCGCGCTCCTTCGTGGCATCAACGTCGGCGGCAGTCACATGCTGCCGATGAAGGACCTCAAGCTGCTGTTCGAGCAGAACGGCTGCATCGACGTGCAGACGTACATCCAGAGCGGCAACGTAATCTTCCGGAGCGCCATCTCTGATACGGGACGTCTGGCGAAGCAGGTGACGTCAGCGGTCTCGAAGGGGCGCGGATTCGAGCCCCGCGTGCTCGTGCTGACGCGCAGCGAGCTCGAGCGGGCAGCGGCGAACAACCCATTCCCCGAGGCTGAAGGCAACCCGAAGAGCGTGCATCTCTTCTTTCTCGCCGAGCTGGCCAAGAAAGCCGACTTGAAGTCGATGGAGGCGCTCAGGGCGAAAACCGAGCGCTTCGCGTTGAAGGGCAAGGTGCTGTATCTCCATACGCCTGACGGATTCGGCATCTCCAAGCTCGCGGCGCGTGCCGAGCGGTTCCTCGGCGTCGAGGCAACGGCGCGCAACTGGCGAACGGTGACCACGCTCCTCCAAATGGCGAAGGTGTAGGACTCACCCGACGAACCTCGGCCATACGTTCATCGCAGTAGTACCATGAACGTCGCATGTTCAAGGGCGTGGTTGCATTGCTCGCGTTCGTCGCGGCGGCATGCGCCGGAACGTCGTCCGACGTCGCTCCGGGTCCGGTCCGCGCTTTCAGCGGCACTCACACACGGGTTGTCTGGGTGCAGCAGGACGGCAAGGACCCGGAGGCCGTCGGCGATGGCCTCATCCTGATGGGGTTCGACAGCGACGACGGTCGCGGCGAGCGGGTGATCCTGGGCGAGCGCGGCTCATACGTGAAGCCGCTCATCACGCCTGATGGCAACCGTATCGTCTATTCCACCCGTCCGAAACCAGGCCCGGCAGAAGTCTTCATCGTCAACTGGGATGGGTCGGACCGCCGGAAGCTTGGCGACGGTTTCGCCCTCGGCGTCTGGAAAGACCCCGACAACGGCCGTCAATGGGTGTTTGCGGGAACGGACATCACCAACTGGGAGTTCGCCACCATCTGGCGCTTTCCAATCGACGATCCTGCGGCGCGCGAGATCGCCTGGAACCACGCGCCGGTGAGCATCGACAACTTTCAGGTGTCCTCCGACGGCCGGTTCGCGGCCGGGATGTATCCATGGCCCGAGGCCGGCGTCGCCGACCTGCACGCGAAGAGCCTCAAGAAGTTCGGCCAGGGCTGCTGGCCGGCGCTGACTACCGCGCGGGGCGTGCTCTATTGGTACTTCGACGGCGCACACCGGAACCTGACGATGGTGGATGTCGAGGCGGGAGGACGCTGGATCGTCAACGTGAACAACGCGCCCGGTTTCGACGGCGCAGAAGCGAATCACCCCCGCTGGACGAACCATCCGCGATTCATGACGCTCTCGGGTCCGTACAACCTGGGCGGTCCCAATCAGGCACGGGCCGGCGGACCGCAGGTCGAGATCTGGCTCGGGCGGTTCAGCGACGACTTCTCGCGGATCGAGGCCTGGGCACAGGTGACCAGCAACGGCGGCGGCGATTCGCTCCCCGATGCCTGGATTGACACCGAACAGAGTCCCTACCCGACGCGGCCGGCGGGTCCGCTCGGGCCTGCTCATGTGCGCGCCGCTCACGAGAAACCGTCGGCAGGTACAGCCGCCGGACGGCTCGTCGTCAACGCGCGCTTTCTACGCGGCGCGGCGGTCCCGGATCCCGAGACGATTCTCCCGTACCGCCACGCATTGATCGTCAACGAGTACGAGATCATGGACGTTGTCGAGGGCGCCTATGTCGAGAAGGTGATCCGCGTCGCGCAGTGGGGCATTCGCAACGGCCGGGTACTGCCCGGCGCGACGCGCCTCGCCGGCGCCGCCTCGACGCTCGTCGTCGAGCGGTACGACGCCCATGGCGAGCTCGAAGGCGAACGCGTCATATCGGCCAGCGAAGCGTCGACGCTTCCGCTCTACTACGAAGCGATCCAGATGTAGGCGAGGCTTCGGCCCGCCGCAGCCCATGGTCTTCAGCTTCAGCAGGAAGCCAGCCCGACCGATCGCCTGACGGCGCGAATGTTGCACCCGATCGGGCAGCCCCAGTCTGTTTTGCGCCCCGCGGGGCGCTGGAGATCTCGATGCTCGCTCGTAAACCGACGTTCCATCTCTCGACGGTGCTTTTCCTGGCGACGCTGTTCACGATGGTCAACGCGCCGCATGCTCAGGCCCAGGGCTTCATCAGCCCTTCGTTCGGCTACAACTTCGGCGGCGATGCGGGATGCCTGGAAGCGTTCGACTGCGAAGACAAGAACTGGAACTTCGCCCTCTCTGGCGGCGCGCTGGGAAGCATCGTCGGCTTCGAGGTCGAGTGGCTGCACGCGAGCAAATTTTTCGGCGAGACCGTCGATCAGTCGACTACGGTGACGACCTTCATGGGCAACTTCATGCTGGCACCGAGGATTTCCATTGTGCAGCTTTACGGTCTCGCCGGCATCGGACTCATGCGAACCGATTTCGAAGACGTTTTCGGGGAGGACGAAGCCGAGAACCAGATCGGGTGGGACATCGGCGGCGGCTTGATGGTGTTCGTCCACCCGAACGTGGCCATCAAGGGCGACATTCGCTATTACCATTCGTTCGAAGCGCTCGACCTGCTCGGCATCGACTTCGGAACCAAGACGAGAACCGCCTCGACTTCGGGAGGGCTGCTTTCGGCGTCGTCTTCAAGTTCTGAGCGCCAGCCCGGCTCAGCTGGGTCGCACCCTCCGGAAGGTTGGCGGGCCCTCCAGCCGGCCGGAGTTCCACCTACGTGACCCTGGCCGCGAATGCGCGAGTGGACCTCGCACGCACGCGCCACAGCCAGTACAGCATCGCGGCGAGAACCGCGAAGACCGGAACCGCGAGCAGACCGGAATCGCGCACTGGTGCGGGAAATACTTGCGCCTGGCCGAGAAAGAACGATCCGGTCGCAATGAACAGCGCAAGGCACATCCGCCATAGATGACGCCGGAGGCGAGCCGTGCCGCCGAGCCCGCCGTTCCGAATCACCTTCAAGTCGGACTTCCCGCCGCCGAGCCCGACCATCCCGAAAAGGAACAGCGGATATGCCATCCCTTTCGCAGGGCCGGTGACGGTGGCAAGTGTGACGATGCCGAAGATGATGCTGGCCGCGCCGACCACGAATCCGAAGATCATCGCCGCGCGATCGACCGGCCGCGACCACGATGACCGCTGCCGTACCGTCATCAACGCCGTGACGACCAGGTAGGCCGTCGTCAGCCCCGCCGGAACATTGATCGACGGCGCCGCGCCCCTGATCATCGCGATCGCCGCACCGAGGAGCGCCATCGTAACCATCGCGTAGACGAACAGCGTGCCACTTCGCCGATGCAGCCGCGCGCCCTTTGCCGCGGCGAGCGCGACGGCGCCCGACACGAGGGCGACGATGCCCGCGAGGATGTGGATGGACAACATGTTTCGGCCGGACTGGCTCTTGGGTTGGACGGAGAGAGCCCGGGGCCTGTTCCACGGCCGCTGAGCTCACTTCGACGGTGTCTGGGGCCGCCGGGGGACGGGATTGACCCACTTCGGGTCGTACCTGGTATCCATCACCTCTCCGCCCTTGATCACCGTGCGGACGTTCTTCGTCGCGCCGATGTCGCGCAGCGGATCGCCGTCCACGATCACGAAGTCGGCGAGCTTGCCCGGCTCGACGCTGCCGAGATCCTTGTCCTGGCCGATGACCTCGGCCGACCAGAGCGTCGCGCCCTGAATGGCTTTCATCGGCGTGATGCCCATGTCGGTGAGCATCTGCATCTCGTAGTGCAGGCTGAGGCCGGGCACGATCTGCGCGCAGCATCCGGTGTCGGTCGCCGCGAGCACCTTGCCGCCGGCCTCGGAGTACTTGCGGAGGAATTCCGCCACGTTGGCGTAGCCCGCGCGCGCGCGGCCCGGCTCGCGCGTCCACGCGGCCTTCGCGTCGTCGGGCACGAACGCGAGGTTCGGATCGTTGACCAGCTTCCCGGCCGCGGCGACCCAGTCGCGCCAGCGTTCGGTGCCGCCGGCCCACGATAAATAGAGCGTCGGATTCACATAGACGCCCTGCTTGATCAGGTACTCGATGAGCGGCGGGAACAGCTTCGGATCCACCGCGGCCTCGGCGGTCGTGCCGGCCGGCCGGGGATCCCTGCCTTCCTGTTCGAGGAGCGCACGCGCCATGGTGTCCATGTGCTCCATGTGCTTCATGCCCATCGCGACGGCCTTTCGGATGTTCTGCGTGTGCCCGAGCACGCGCAGTCCCGCCGCGCTGGCCTCCTCGATCACCGCGCGCAGCTGGTCGTCGGTGATCGTCAGATCCACTTTGATGTGATCGACGCCGGCGGCCTTGAGCTTCCGGACATAGGCACGGGCTTCCTCAACCGTGCTCACGTAGCTGCCATCAGTCGTCGGCGCGCCGAGCGGACCGGTCACGCGCGCACCCGACACGAACAGCCGTGGTCCCTTCATCCGCCCGCTCTTCAGCGCTTCCCGCTGGGCGATGCTCCAGGCGGTGTCGTTGTGGATGTCGGCGATCGTCGTGATGCCGTAGGGAAGGAACATCGGCACCTGGTAGTCGCGCAGGTGGACGTGCCCGTCGATCAACCCGGGAAGGATGGTTCGACCATCAGCCCGGATCACGTTCGCGCCGGCGGGATACTGGACCCGTCCACGCGCACCTACCGCCTTGATGCGCGTCCCCTCGACGACGACCACCGCATCGGGGATCGCGGGCTTACCGGTTCCGTCGATGAGCGTGCCGCCTTCGAGGACGAGGGTCCGCTCCTGTCCCGCGACGGCGGAAAAGCCGAGGATGACAACGCTGACAAGGCTCACGACCGTGCGGATCCATGGCCTCATGGCTGGCCTCGCAATCTGACCCGAGTTGCGAGCCCCGATTCTACGCTCAGTTCTGAATGTCGATGGAGTGCAGGACGGCGGCGAATTCCTCCTCGCAGGCGTCCTCGCCGCGCTGTGCCCCGCTCATCCCGATGAGAAACATCAGCGGCCCGCGCGGAACGAGCCAGATTCGGGTCATCACCTGGAAGCTGCCGCCCACCTGGTTCTCCAACGTGTAGGTGGCGCGCACATGCGCGCCCGGACGGCCGTCGACCGCGACTGCGCGGACAGGCGACACCAGCCGGAAATCGGCGAACGCGCGGCGCATGGTGTCGAGCGCGCCCGACAGCACGTCGGTTGGCGCGCCCGCGATGGCCGGCCGCAGCGTGACCTGGATGGTGGGATTCAGGCCGGCATGCGGCTCCGGGTACTTCATGAAGACGATCACGGGCATCGCGCTTCGCGCGACCATTGCGCGTTGCAGCTCCGTGTCCGACAGACGGGCTTGTTGCCGATTCTGCTGGACCTGGTCCAGCGTTGCGGTCTGCCAGCCGGTCGGGCGATCCAGCGCAATCCCGGCAGCCGCGTGCTCCACGCGTTCGGCGCTGAGATGTGCGCTCGAAACTGCAATCGCAACTGCAATTGTCGACGTCAGGAGGGCGGGAAGGCGTGCCATTGCCGGCGGTACCGCACAGGTCGTGCCGGGGGCTCGTCTCACTTCACGGTTTCGGACTGAAGTTTCTGACGGAGTGTCTCGAGCTCCCCACTGAGTCGTGTCATCACCGACTCGACCGCGTGTTTGCCTGCCTCGATCGCAGCCGGATCGCCTGCCTTGACGGCCTGCTCCAGCGTACGGACGACGTCGCAGGCCTCGCTGGAAAACAGGCCGACCGACCCCTTGAGCGCATGGACCGCCGCGGCCATCTCTCGGGCGCCGTTCGACACGCCAGCCTTGCGGATGACGTCGAGATACTTCGGCGCATCGACGAGGAACACGCCAATCACCTCAGCGAGTACTTTGCCGTTCTGATCAAAGTCGGCAAGAAGCCCGGTTTCCGAGATCGTGCTGGTCAATCCTGGAGCGCGAGCAGGGGGCCTGGATGGGAACAGCCTGTCAATCGTTCCGGCCAGATCGTCCGGCCGGAGCGGCTTCGACAGGTAGGCATCCATGCCGGCCGCCAGGCACTTTTCGCGATCGCCGGCCATCGCGTGGGCCGTCATCGCCACGATAGGGGTGCGAACACCCGTTCCCTGCTCGCGTTCACGGATCGCCGCAGTCGCCTCGAACCCATCCATCTCCGGCATCTGGACGTCCATCAGGATCAGATCGAACGGCTGCTCTGCCGCCCTGGCGACAGCGTCGCGCCCACTGCTCACCGTCGTGACCTCGTGGCGGTCGGTGGCGAGAAAGAGCTCGACCAGGCGCTGATTCGTTCGATTGTCGTCGGCCAGCAACACGCGCAGCGGGCGCGCCGTGGCCAACGGCGCTTTCGATCGCGCCGGGCGCGTGCCGGGTTGGGGCTTGCCGCGCGTGAACGCATTCAGGATCGCATCCATCAGGTCGGACTGCTTCACCGGCTTGGCCAGCTGCGACACGATCGTTTTCCGGAGGCCGCGCGGGTTCGTCGACGGCGCATCCGGCGGTGTGAGCACGATGACCCTGGCGGCCGACAGCGTGCGGTCGTTCGCAATCTCGCGCGCCAGGGCAAAGCCGTCGGCTTCGGGCATCACCGCATCGGCCAGCACGAGATCGAACGGGCGTTGTTGCCGCGCTGTTCGGTCCCGCATCATTGCCAGAGCCGTCGCGGCGCCGTCGGCCACTTCCGCGTGCATGCGCCAGCTGACCAGCAGTTCCTGCAGGACGGTGCGATTCGTCGCGTTGTCGTCGACCACGAGCACCTGCAGGCCGTCGACGATGCTGGCGGGCAGAGGCGCAGCAACCGGCTCCCGCTGGACGCCGAACCGCGCGACGAATCGAAACCGGCTGCCCTGCCCGGGCTCGCTCGTCAGCCAGATCCGGCCTCCCATCATCTCGACCAGGTGCGCAGAGATGGTCAGGCCGAGTCCGGTACCCCCGAAGCGGCGCGTCGTCGACGTGTCGGCCTGCACGAACGCGCCGAAGATCTGCCACTGCTTGTCGAGCGGGATACCGATGCCGGTGTCCGAGACGTTGAACCGCAGCGCCGCTTCGTTCGGTCGTCACGCTGTCGGCGGACACTTCGACGACGACATCGCCGGTTTCGGTGAACTTGACCGCGTTGCCCACGAGATTGACCAGCACCTGCCGCAGGCGGCCGGGATCGCCGACGAGGCTGTCGGGAACATCGGTCTTGATGCGACAGGCGAGCTCGAGCCCCTTCTCGTGCGCGGGCAGGGCGAACAGCCGTACGGCTCCTTCCACCGCATCGCGCAGGCTGAACGGAATCGCTTCGAGCGCGAGCCGGCCGGCCTCGACTTTCGAGACGTCGAGGACGTCGTTCAGGATGCCAAGCAGCGCCTCGGCCGACTCGTTCGCCGTGCGGATGTACTCGCGCTGACTCGGGGTCGAGCCGCGTCCGGAGCGCGAGGCCCGTCATCCCGATGATCGCGTTCATCGGCGTACGGATTTCGTGGCTCATGTTGGCCAGGAACTCGCCTTTTGCTGCCGATGCCGACTCGGCCTTCTTCCGCTCCTTCTCCAGCTCGCCGACGAGGCTGCGTGAGGTTCTCGGCCGATTGCCGGAGCGCCTCGTCGGCCTGCTTGCGCTCGGTGATGTCGCGGGCAACCGCGTAAACGACGCGCCGATCCGGCGCCGGTGCGGAGGTCCAGTCGAGCCACCGATACGAGCCATCGCGCGTGCGATAGCGGTTCTCGAAGTTGATCATGCGAGCGCCGGCAGTCAGCGCGCGACATCGCGGCGACCGCTCGCGGCGCGATCGTCCGGATGCACGAAGTCGAGGAAGGGCGCGACCTGCAGCTCCTCGTTGGTGAAGCCCAGCACGTGTGTCCACGCGGGATTCAGCCTGAGGAAATACCCCTCGCGGCTGGCGACGCACAGGAGATCGGGCGATAGGTTGAAGAACGCATCGAGTTCGTCCGCCGCCCATTTTCCGGCCGCGATACAGGCCGATCTGGCTGCCGGCCGCCCTCATCGTTTCGAGCAACGCCGTATCGGGCTCTCGAATGTCGCGGCTGAAGAACTCCATCACGCCGACGACGTGGGTCCCGCGGAGGAGCGGGAACGCGAACGCGCTGTGCAGCCCGACGCGTTCGGCGGCGACCGCGCGCGGAAAGTTGCGGTCGACGACGACGTCTGGGATCCAGGCGGGGTGTCCGCTCGCCCAGACACGCCCCGGCAAACCCACGCCGCGAGCCAACGCCGTCTTCCGGCTCAGCTCGACGAACTCGGCGAATCGGTCGGATGGACCGGGCCACGTGCCGACAGGTGGAGCGCCGTGCCAGGACCATCAACTTCCCAGAGCCCGCCGTACTCCCAGCCGAGCGCCTCGCACACGGCACGGAGCATGCGCGGCGCGGCATCGGCCAGCGTCTCCGACCCCGCCAGCGCGAGGGCGATCTGGCGCACAATCGCCGCATATCGCGGCTCGCTGTCGGACGTAACGGTCACGGGAACACTGTAATTCGGAATTTGGAATTTGGAATTAGGAATTCGTGAGCTTGATACGAATTCCAAATTCCTAATTCCTAATTCCAAATTACTACGTTTCTCCAATCGGCGTAGACTGCGGTGAGCAACAACGGGGCTCAGAGATGACACCCTCCCCCGCACCCGCCCGGCACGTGCTCGTCGTCGACGATGACGGCGCGCTGCGGCACGCGATCAGCGCCCTGCTCGACGAGGCCGGGTATCAAACCGACCAGGCCTGCGACGGCCCCGAGGCCCTGCGGATGTTGCAGCAGCAGCCCGTCGACCTTCTGCTGCTCGACATCGGCCTGCCAGGCATGAACGGTCTCGAGGTCCTGGCACAGACGCGATCGCAACCGACTCCTCCCCGCGTCGTGATGATGACAGCCGACGACACACCCGAGGCACTGCTGCGCTCGTTCCGCGCGCAGGCGGACAGGTTCATCCGGAAACCGTTTGCCCCGCGCCGGATCATCGAGGTCGTGAACGACGTGCTGACGGCGCCCCCCGCCGCATGTCTTCCGATCGAGGTCATCTCGGCCCGTCCCGAATGGGTCGAAATCGTCGCGCCCTGCTCGCTCGAGATCGGCGAACGCGTCCGGGAGTTCGTGATGCAGCTCGACGTCACGCTTCCCGCTGACGTCCGGGAGTCCGTGGCCCAGGCGTTCCGCGAGCTGCTGACGAATGCGATCGAATGGGGCGGGCATCTGGATCCGACGCGGACGGTTCGCATTTCGTGCCTGCGAACGCGGCGGATGCTTCTGTACCGCATTGCCGACCCTGGAGAAGGATTCGACATCGCGCGCCTGGCGCATGCGGCGATCTCCAATCCCGACGACGATCCACTCGCGCACGATCGAATCCGGCAGGAGATGGGATTACGACCAGGCGGCCTGGGACTGGTGATGACGCGCGCGTTCGTCGACGACATCATTTACAACGAGAAGCGCAACGAAGTCGTGCTGGTGAAATACCTGGACTAGTCCGGTAGTCGGGAGTCAGTAGTCGGGAGTCGGTAGTCGGGAGTCGGTAGTCGAGCACACGATCACAAAACTGAGGATTGGATTTACACACTTCGACGCTGGATCCCTGCCGGCACGGCTCGAACCCCCCGAATCAGTGAAGCTTAGCGGCGTTCTCGTCCAGCCCGTGCAGGGCACTTCATTTGCTCCCTCCTCCCCGGGATCTCCCCCGTTCAGGAGACAGAGGTGCGCAAAAAGGCAATTCGGAAGACGCCCAGAAAACCAGCACGGCCGGTTCGCGTGAGGAGGTCGGCGTCACGCAAGGCGCGCAGTGGTGGTGTTCCGAGACCAATCAGGTCGAACGCAGTTCTGATAGCCATCATCGCGCTGTCCGGGACAGTGATTCTTGCCGCGATGGGTCGGGCTCGCGGACCGGAGACCGACGGGACCGACGTGTACCTGGAAACCGCCGCGCCCGCGGAAGAATTCGTCAGCGCACCGGTGGCCGATGCCGCCGAGCCGGCGACGGCGAAAGCTCCCGCGCCCACACCCGAAGCGAAAGCGGTGGTAGCACCCGTCGTGGAAACAGAAGTCGCGACCGAAGTTGTGTTCGCACCGCCACCCGCCGTGATCGCGACAACTGAAGCGCCGGCGGCAACAACAGACGCGGCAATGGTCTCGACGACCACGGCGACCACGGCGACCATCTCCGGTTGCCTCACCTTCGATGACGGAGTCTATCGGCTCAAGGATGCGACCGGCACGGATGCTCCGAAGTCGCGAAGCTGGAAATCGGGATTCCTGAGAAAGCGATCGGCGACGCTCGACGTCGTCGACGCAGGGTCGCTGGGTCTGCCGAACCACGTCGGGCAGCGCGTCGAAGTGACCGGCACCCTGCTCGATCGCGAAGTGCAGGCGCGCTCGCTGCATCGGCTCGCGGAATCCTGTAGAAAGTAACCCCGCTTCGCGGGGCGTGTTTGCACTTGCTCAGGCTGCGTGGCGGGGGTATACAGGACCCGCCATGCGCCACATTCTTCTCCGCGCACGCGTTGGTCTCGTCCTCACCCTCGCGCTCCTCACCGCCAGCACCGAACCGCGAGCGGCGGCGGCGCCCGCGAAAGGGACCGAGATCCTGTGGGACACATACGGGATTCCTCACATCTTCGCTCCCGATCATCCGAGCCTGTTCTATGCCTACGGCTACGCGCAGATGGAAGGGCACGCCGAGCTGCTCGTGCGCCTCTACGCGCAAGCGCGCGGCCGCGGCGCGGAGTTCTACGGCGACGCCTACCTGGCGAGCGATCGCTGGGTGCGGACCACGGGCATTCCCGCAGAAGGCCAGGCAGTGGGCGGCGCAGCAGACGCCGGAATTCGGCGCCCTGATTCGCGCGTTCGCGGCCGGCCTGAACGCGTGGGCGACGAAGAATCCGGACGCTGCTCAGCGCCGCGGCCAAGGGCGTGCTGCCGCTGACGCCCGAAGACGTCTACGCGCACGGATTGCGCATCATTCATTACGACTGGCTGACCAGCGAGCAGAACGTCTATCGCAAGGCGCGGCAGCGAAGCCGATCGAGACGCACGGCTCGAACGGCTGGGCGATCGGCGCCGTCGAAGAGCGCCTCCGGCAACGCGATGCTGATGAGCAACTCGCACCTGCCGTGGTCCGACAACGACACCTACTTCGAAGTGCAGCTGACGGCGCCGGGCGTGACGTCGTACGGCGCGGTGTGGGTCGGGTTCCCGGTGCTGCGCCAGTGCTTCACCGAGTTCGTGGCGTGGACGCAGACGACCAACGGTCCGACCGGCGCCGACGTCTATCGCCTGACGCTGCAAGGCGACGGCTACGTGCTCGACGGCAAGACGCAGGCCGTTCGAGGTCGAGCAGCAGGTCATCAAGGTGCGGCAGGCCGATGGCACGCTGCGCGACGTGCCGCACACGATCCGACGCTCCGTGCACGGGCCGGTGTTCTCCGATCGCCGCGGCGTCACCGTGGCGCTGCGCGTCGTCGCCGGCCGATCGGCCGCGGATGTTCGAGCAGTTCTGGCGCATGGGCCTGGCGAAGAACTTCGACGAATGGCGCAACGCGATGCGCATGCAGCAACTGCCGATCTTCCACACGATGTACGCCGATCGCGACGGCCACATCATGTACGTCTACAACGCCGCCCCGCCGGTGCGCGCGCACGGCGATTACGCGTTCTGGAACGGCGTCGATTCCCGGCGATCGATCGGCGCTCATCGCCGGCGACCAGATCGTGCCGTTCGACCAGCTGCCGCAGGCGATCGATCCGCCGAGCGGCTGGGTGCAGAACAGCAACGACTCGCCGTGGACGTCGACCTATCCGGTGATGATCGATCCCGCGAAGTATCGCGCCGTACATCGCGCCGCCGCCGAGCCACACGCAGCGGTCGCAGCGCGGCATCCGGCTGTTGTCCGAGTCGGGCAAGATCACGCTCGCCGAGCTCAAGGCGATGAAGCTGTCGACGCGCAGCGAGATCGCCGACCAC
The DNA here is from genome assembly GCA_963720005.1 of uncultured Acidobacteriota bacterium. Classification (GTDB taxonomy): domain Bacteria; phylum Acidobacteriota; class Vicinamibacteria; order Vicinamibacterales; family CAVVIG01; genus CAVREM01. Next base: position 211,836 of record CAVREM010000066.1, read on the forward strand.
TTCGTCGACGATCTCGTCGCCGCGGCGCGGCAGCACGGCAGCGCCGAAGGCGAAGGAAGCCGCCGAGATCCTCGGCCGAAGTGGGATCGCCAGGGCGAGACACCAGCGACGGCGCGTTCCTGTTCCTGCGCTTCATCCAGGGCGCCGGCAACAACTTCCAGAACATCGGCGGCTACGCGGTTGCCGGCGGATCTGCGGCAGCCGTTGACGACGCCGCGAGGATTTGCCGATCCGGCGAACGGGCCGCTGACCTGCTCGACCGCGAGGCGCGCGCGGCTCGAAGACGAGTACGACACGCATGCACGTGATCTGGGGCGACGTGATCCGGCTGCGCCGCGGCTCGCTGGATCTGCCCGGCAACGGCCTGCCCGGGCACGCTCGGCGCCATCCGCACGATCGGCACCGGGCCGTTCGTGAACGGCAAGGCCGAGATCCAGGGCGGCGACACCTTCTACGCGGTCATCGAGTTCTCGAAGACCGGCCCGCCGCAAGGGCGAGGCGCTGCTCGGCTACGGCAACTGGTCGCGCGCCGGGTCGAAGCACGTCGACGACCAGCTGGCGCTGGCGTCACAGAAGAAGATGCGGCCGATGCTCAGGACGCGCCAGGCGATCGAACAGCACTGGAAACCCGGACGATCTTCTAAGGCGTTCATAAGGCGTAGCGGACAGAACGCAACCACGAAGGCGCGAAGACTCGAAGAAGACTCTGGTGCGATGATCCGAATTCGTTCTAGCGCGAGCGATAGACCGACTCTTTCGGGAAATTCTTGCCCTCGATGTAGCTGCGGATGTCCCTGGCGACCGGTGCCGCCTTCTGCAGCATCACCCAGTGGTCGTCTTCCGGGTAGAGCTTGACGCTCAGGTTCGGCACCCACTTCTCCAGGCCGCTGAGATGACCCGACAGGATGGCCGTGTCGCGCAGTCCCCAGATCACCAGCGTCGGAACGTTGATGATCGTCGACTTGGCGCCCTTGGTGACCTCCTCGGCCGACCACGACGTGGGAATCGTCGACGCCGGATGGAGATCGTTGAACGGCGCGTTGCGGTGATTGGCGCGGTAGTAATTGAGGCCCGCGGTCGTGGAACCGGGCTGCGACCAGGCCGCGATCCAGGCCTGACGGTCTTCTTCCGTATAGCGTCCGGCCTTGACTTCCGCATCCACAAACCCGGCGTGCGCGCGGCGCGTGGCGCTTTCTTTCGTGTCGTTCTCGTTCACCGGCTGCTCGCCCGGCGCGAGGAACTTGTTGAAGACGAAGAAGTAGTTGCTGGCGTAGCGCTGCGCGGGATTCTCGCGCAGCTCGCGCTCCGAGACGAACGGGTGCGCGCCGTTGACGATGATCAGCTCGTCCAGCATGTCGGGGTGGAACATCGCGAACACCCAGGCGACGTTGGCGCCCCAGTCGTGCGCGACCAGCGTGAACTTGCGGCCCTGGCCGGCCAGCTTCTCGGCAAACTGCCGCACGTCCTCGACGAGATGCGGCATCTTGTAGGCGTCGAGCCTCTTTGGGCCTCGACGACAGGTTGTAGCCGCGCATGTCGAGCCCGACCGCGAGGTGATCGCGGCCCATCTCGGCCATCTGGTCCTTCCACTGGTACCAGAACGCCGGGTAGCCGTGCAGGAACAGCACCAGCGGCCCCTGACCCACGCTCGCGTAGTGGAGGCGCTGGCCGTTCACCTCGGCGTAGTTGTCCTGGAACACCGGGCGGGCGGTCTGCGCCTGCGGCGCGACGAACAGGCCGACGGCCAGCAACGGAGCCAGGATCGAGGTGGTCACGCGCATCAGTCGTCCTCCGGCTGGTGATATTAGAGCAGTTTTCAAAAGCGTTCATCTTCTTCGCGTCTTCGAGGCTTCGTGGTTGCATTTCCCTCAAAGATTCTCCGCTCAGCGTGCGCTGGCTTTGATCCACCGGCCGTAGACGCTCGCGGCAACCGCGGACGGAAGGAGCACCGCCGCGACGAGGGTCCAGTCGAGCGCCGCATTTCTCATTACCCACAGCGAGACGAGGAGCGCCGCCAGCACATACGCGGCCATCACGATGCGGCCGGTCGCTGTGAGACGCCGGGGGCGCAGCCGCCTCTCGAGTCGCGCGTCGAACGCGGCGGACACCTGGGGCGCGGCGCCGCTCATCGCGTCGCGAAGCCACTGATCCACTTTTTCCTGCTCATTCATTGAAGCCCCGCTTGTGGAGCATGGCGTGCAGCAGCTGCCGCGCGCGATGGAGGTACGACTTGACCGTGTTCTCGGGCACATCGAGCAGTGCGGACACTTCGGCGACGCTCGCGCCCATCCAGTAGAACAGTCTCAAGGCCGACTGATAGACCTCGGGCAGCTCGGCGACGCACTCGAGGAGCGCGTCGGTTCCGGCGGGCGGCCTGAAGCTGGTCGTGCGGACTGGCTTCGTGTGACGCGATTGACGCCAGGGCTTCGTCGCTCACGTGAGGAGCCCGGTAGCGAACCCGCCCCTTCAAGTTCACCGCCTGGTTGAACGCAATCCGGTAGATCCACGAACCGAACTTGGCCTCTCCGCGAAACGACGCCAGCGAGTGGTAGCACGCGCAGCATGACTTCCTGGGTCACTTCTTCGGCCTCCCCCACGAATCCCTGGCCGAGAATCGAGACGGCCAGCCGGAACACGCGGTCGCGGTAGCGCCGGACCAGTTCCGCGAACGCCGCCTCGTCCCGCTGTTCGCGGCAACGGGCGACGAGAGCCTCATCGGAATCCAGCGTGCCGACACCGACTTCAACGCGCGCGTTCTGCGGCAAGGAAGTAATAGAGCATCAGTCCGACGCCGAGGAAGGCGAAGGGCAGGGGAAACGGCCAGAGCGAGCTGAAGGACCCGACGATCGTTCGAGCCGAGAAGGCCGCGTGCCGCCCGTGAAGAACGCAATCATCGAACCGAAGCCCAGCGCCGTCCACACGATGCCGTGCACCAGCGCGCCATGTGGATCCGGCGGCTTCGCGACCCTCGGTGGGTCGATCGGCAGTTCGGGCAGCGGAATCCCCTTTTCCATCGCGACCAGGCGCTCCTGGTGCACGATCTCGAGCCGCCGTTGCCGCTCGGCGTGCCTCATGTAGAAATACCCCAACGAACGCGGCGGCAAGGGCGACGACGATGATTCCGTCTCCAATGCTATGTCCCATGTTTTCAGTTCCTCGAAGCTTAAGACAGGCCGTCCCCCCCGGGGTTGCGGGGATCCGTGGCCCTTACGGCCTGGCGGGCAGGTGCCGTCGATTTGCGGGCTGACCGTTCGACGAATAGGTAGGAGACTTGGGTGTCTCAGAAGGAGACAGTTGTGCGGTTCATGATCATCGTCAAGGCGAGCGCGGAATCCGAGGCCGGCGTCATGCCCGAGCAGCGGGTGTTCGACGCGATGGCCGACTATCACGTGGAGCTGAAGAAGGCGGGCGTCCTGCTGGCCGCGACGGGCCTTCAGCCGACGTCGAAAGGCTTTCGCATCAAGTACCTCCGGCAGCAAGCGCTCCTTCGTTGACGGACCGTTCGCCGAGACCAAGGAGCTCATCGCCGGGTACACGCTGATTCAGGTCAAATCGAAAGAGGAAGCGCTCGAGTGGGCACGACGGTTCCCGAACCCCGGCAATGTGGACGGCGAGATCGAAGTCCGGGAGGTCTACGAGGTGGACGACTTGCCGCCAAGCGAGGCCGTGGATCGGTTCCGCGACATCGTGAACAGCCGCGAGTAAAGCTGGAAGCGGAGGCGCGCGATGACCCTCAAGTGCCCGTGGAATTTAAGATTTCAGATTTCAGATTTAAGATTGGCGATCCGATTCAGCGGCAGTCTCAATCTGAAATCTTAATCTTAAATCTGAAATCTTAAATCTCATCGTCAGGTTACTTGACGTTCAGGATGGCGTTGCAGGTGCCGCTGATGTCGCTCGAGGTCGTCTTCTCGCCGGCCAGTCCCTTGCGTAACGCCGCCCCGACCTGTTCGGCGTAGGTGCGATAAGCGGTCTCGGCGCTTTGCGCGACGCGGCTTCCGGCCGGCACCTTGAACATGCGTTCGATCTCCTGATCCCACTGCACCAGGCCAATCTCCCGCAGGCTGCGCCGGCTGGCGGCGAAGTCGTGAATCCCCAGCGCGATGCCCGCGGTCGCGTTGATCAGGCGGCATTCCATGAGCACGCGCTGGCCTTCGAACATGGCGTCGTTCGACTGCGTCCCGGTGCTGGCCGCACCCACCAGCGGCAGGACGAGCGATTGAGCGCCGGCGGCATCCAGCGCGGCCAGGCACGCGGCGATTCCCTTGCGCAGGCGGTCTTGCGCGAACAGCTCCCGGCGGTCAATCGCACCACCTTTCGCGAAGTCTGTCGCAACCAGGCAGGCCGCTTTCGGGAAGGCGCCAGTCGCCTGATTACCGTTCGCCAGCTGCGCCACGAAGCTGTCCAGGCCAATCCGCAGCAGCCCCGGCTCGCTGCCGGAGGCCGGTGACGATTGTTTCCGGCGGGCGGCGATCTGACTCTCCAGCTCGCGCATCACGTCAGGCTGTTTCTGGACACGATCGATGAGCACGCGCTGGGTGCTCGGCATCGGCGCCGTGATCAGCAGGTCGGTATTCGTCGGGACGATGGCGGCGTCAGGCCGAAACTCAGGCCGGTCGAAGGCGCGCTCGAGATCTCCGGCGCTGAGATAGATCCGGGCAGGAAATGCTGCCGCCTTGGTTGCCGGCAGGTCGACCTGCTGGAAACTCGAAGCCCGCGATGCATCTCGCTTCTGGTCCGCGCTGAACATGGCTGCGACGGGCCCGGACTGCGTGATGGCCACTCCAGCCGATATCACGACCAGGATTCCGATCAGAAGCGAAAACACGCGAGCGCGACCTGGAACTTCCAACATCGGCATCGCTCCCTGTTTGATAACGAATCGGAATCGATTCTATCTCACGCGCGCAGCGGCGATGATCTGAGTTGCATTCTGACTCTCGCGCACGACAAACGTCGCGAAGCGTCGCTCAGATCACATCTTCCGCGGTGATCACAGCGGACCGACCGTACTTCAAGTACAGCGCCGGCACGATGAACAGGTTGAGCAGCGTCGACGTCACCAGCCCTCCCAGGATGACGACCGCGAGGGGATGCTCGATTTCATAACCCGCGCGGCTGCCGCCGAGCACGATCGGCACGAGGGCCAGGCCCGTGGCCAGGGCGGTCATGAGAATCGGCGCCAGGCGTTCCTCGGATCCACGAACGACGAGGTCCCGGCCGAACGGAACACCTTCGACCTGCTGGAGGTGCCGATAGTGGCTGACGAGCATGATGCCGTTGCGCGCGGAAATGCCGATGACGGTGACGAGTCCGACCAGCGATCCGAGAGAGAGGACCGCGCCGGTCAGGGACGTCGCAACGATCGCGCCGACCAGCGCAAACGGGAGCGTCAGGAACACCAGCAGCGCCAGCCGGCCGGTGCCGAAGTCGGCCAGCAGGATCAGGAAGATGGCCGCGACCGCACCGATACCAAGCAGCGTCAGCCGTGTGGACGACGCCTGACGCTCGGCGTACTCGCCGAGCACCTCGGCGTAATATCCAGCCGGGAACGAGAGTCCGCCCAGCTGCACCTGGATGTCGCGCGCCACGGCGCCGAGATCGCGGCCTCGCACGTTCGAGGTGACGTCGATCCGCCGCGATCCATTCTCGCGCGTGATCTCGTTGGGCGTCGGCATCACCTCGACGTAGGCCACACTGCCGAGCGGCACCAGGCCGCCATTCGCGATTGGGACCTGCAGCGCGCGCACCGCGTCCAGGTTCCGCCGGACTTCGGGCGCCCCCCAGACGACAACGTCGAACAGCTTCTGGTCCTCGTAGAACTCGCCGACCTTGGTGCCCTGCACGAGCGTCGCCGCGGCGCTCCTCACCTGCCCCGGCGTCAAGCCGAACACCGCCGCACGCTCCGGATCGAACCGCACTTCGATCTTCGGCACGACCACTTGTGCCTGGACGGTCAGGTCGGCGACGCCGTCGACCTTCGCGACCGCCGCCCGCACCGCCTGCGCCTGGTCGCGCAGCCGTTCCAGTTCCGGACCGTAGACGCGGACGACGACCGTTGCGCTGGCGCCGGTCAACACCTCTTTGATCCGCTCGCGCAGGTAGGTGAGGAGGTCGCGATACAGGCCCGGATATCCGTCGACGATCGACTGGATGTGCGCGACGGTCGCCTCGTAATCGACCGACGGATCGAGGCTGATCCACAACTCGGTGAAGTTCGGGCCGACGACTTCGTCGGCCACCTCGGCACGGCCGATGTGCGACCCAAAGTTCTTCACGCCCGGCACCGCCATCAGCTCATGGCTCGCCCGCTCGGTGATCCGCCGCATCGCGTCGAGCGACGTCCCAGGCTTCTCCACCCAGTGCATCAGGAAGTCGTACTCGCGGAAATTCGGCAGCAGTTCCTCGCCGAGAAACGGCACCGTCGCCGCCGTGAGCACCAGCAGCACGGCCAGCGAACCGAGCGCGGTCTTCGGCCGGTCGACAAATGCCGGAAGCATCCGCCCGTAGCGCGCCTTGAGGCCCGCCACCAGCCGTGACTCCTGCACGTGAAGATGCTTCGGCAGGAGCAGCAACGCCAGCGCGGGCGTCACGGTGAGCGCCACGGCAAGCGACGCGAGGATCGCCAGCACGTAAGACAGCGCCAGCGGCCGGAAGAAGGCTCCGGCCAGGCCTTCGAGCATGAAGACGGGCACGAACACCACGACCACGATCAAACTGCCGAAGAGCACGGCGCTGCGCACCTCCATCGACGCGTCGAGCACCACGCGAATCGCGGACTGCGGGTTGGATGCCTGCTGGTTGAGCCGCAGCCGCCGCACGATGTTCTCCACGTCGATAATCGCGTCGTCGACGACCTCGCCGAGCGCGATCACCAGCCCGGCGAGGACCATCGTGTCGAGCGTGCCGCCGCGGTAGTGCAGCAGGAGTCCGGCGGCCAGGAGCGACAACGGGATCGCGGTGCTGCTGATGAGCGCCGTCCGCCAGTCCGCCAGGAACACCAGCAGCACCAGGATCACCAGCACGCAGCCGACGAGCAGCGCGCGCGAGAGATTCCGGAGCGACATCTCGATGAACGTGGCCGGCCGGAAGATCGCCGGATCGACCGCGACGCCGGCCAGCGCCGGCTTCAGATCCTCGAGAGCGGTCTCGACATCACGTGTCACCTGCAGCGTGTTCGCGCCGAGCTGTTTTTCGACGATCAGCAGCAGCCCCGGCCCGTTGTTGATGACCGCGTCACCGATCGGTTGCGGAAAGCCTTCGACCACGGTCGCCACGTCGCCAACCCGCAGCGTTGCGCCGTTTTTCGACGACACCACGATGCCTTCGAGATCGTGGGCCGCCCGGACCGACGCGGCATGAGTAATGGCGAGGCGCTGGTTCGGCGTGTCCAGGTAGCCGCCCGCCTGCAGCGAGACCGCTTCGCCCGTCGCCCTGACGACGTCGCCGACGGTCACGCCGTGAGCCTGGAGGCGTCTCGGGTCGACGAGCACCTGGATTTGCCGATCGCGCTGGCCCCAGATGGCCACGTTCGCGACGCCGGAAATGGCCATCAGCCGTGGACGAATGGTCCACTTGGCGAGCGTGCTCATCTCGACTTGCGAGAGCGTGTCCGAGGTGAGGCCGATCTTCAGCACGCGGCTGAGCGACGACAGCGGCGAGAGCATCACAGGAGGACGCGCGACCGCCGGCAGCGTCGGAATCGCGCGCGACAGACGCTCCTGCACCATCTGTCGCGACCGCATGACGTCCGTCGACGGATCGAGGATGAGCACCACCGACGACAGCCCGAGGACCGACTTCGAGCGGATCTTGTCGAGGCCGGGCACGCCATTCAGAGCGGCCTCGAGCGGCACGGTGACTAGCGCCTCGACGTCGTTCGTCGAGAGACCGGGCGCCTCGGTCTGCACTTCCACCAGCGGTGGAGCGAACTCGGGGAACACGTCGAGCGGGGTGGTGCGCAGCGTTCGAACGGCGGCAACGACGAGGAGCACCGCCAGCGCCACGACGACGATGCGATTGCGGAGAGAGATGGCGACCAGCCAGCGCATCAGTGTCCCGCTCCGAACTCGGTGCCGAACAGCTCGGCGGCACCGGCCGTCACCACCTTGGCGCCCTCGGCGATGCCGCGCGCGACGACCACGCGATCGCCGGCGTGACGCGCGATCTGCACGCGCCGGCGGGCGTAGGCATGGCCCCCCAGGTCCTCGTAGACCCAGGCGTCGCCGTGGATGTCGTAGAGGACTGACGCCTCAGGCACCACGAGTCCCTTCTCGGTGCTCTTGAGCGGCAGCTCGATCATGACGCGCTCGCCCGGGCGCAGCGTCAGGCCTGTCGCCGGCAATTCGTAGGTACAGGTCGACAGACGCAGCAGCCGCATCCGCCTTCAACGGCGCGGTCACTCGCTTCGCGAGCCTCGGCGCGTCCGTGCCGCCCAGCCGGGTCACCGCTGCAGGCTGCGCCGGGTCGATCGCGTCGGTGTCGCCGGCGAACACCGGCACGCGCACCCAAAAGGTACTGACCTGCGCGATCTGCAGGAGCGGCGCGGAGGCGGCCACGGTCTGTCCGGCGGCCGCCGAGATCGACTGCACGATGCCGTCGAGCGGGGCCGAAATCACGATCTCGCCTTGCGGACCGACCGGGCCCTGGCTCATCGCCGCCAGCCGCTCGCGCGCGGCCTTCAACGCCGCCTCGTGGATCTGCATCTGACCGCGCGCCTCTTCGACGCTCCGTACGCTGGCGGCGCCGTCCTTCAACAGTTGTTCGAGCCGCTGCAGCCGAAGGCGCGCCGTCTCGGTTTCGGCCTGCGCCGCTTCGACGGCCCGGCGCGCCTCGATGCTTTGATCGCGCTCCGACGAGGTCAATGGCGCAAGCGTCATCAGGCGTGCGCCGCGACTCACCCGCACGCCGGGCTGGATACCCAACACCGCTGACAGCGTGCCCGCAACGGGCGCCGTCACGGTGATCATCCGGCCTTCGGGCACGGTCACCTCGCCGCCAAGCGAGCGGGTCGCGGCCGCCGTGTCGATCTTGACGACCTCGGTTTCGAGGCCCAACCGCTTCACGGCGTCCGGCGTCAACTTCACCGTCGTCAACTCGGCCTCGGGCCGCGGCGCTTCCACGTGCGCGGGCGCCTCGGCCTTCGCCGGAGGAGCGTCGCCTGACGAGCAAGCCCCTGTCAGCGCTGTGCACGCGGCCACGACGGCGAACGGCAATCGCATACGACTCCTCATCGCGCTATCCGTAGTGTCTGCCTTTAGGGCCGACGCCGTGTCCGCGTCCGGCTAAAGCCGGACACTACGTCCTGCTGAAGCCGGACGCTACGTACTAGCGGCAGTAGCGGCCGATCGCGCGGTCGAGCGCGATCCGCGACCGATACAAGTCAGCCTCGGCGTCCAGCTGGCGCATGCGGCCGTCGACCAGCCGTCGACCGACGTCGAGCACGTTGAATAACGGAATTTCGCCGGCGCTGTAGGCGTTCTCCGCCTGACGCTGCTCGGTTTCGAGCGAGGGCACGATGTCGGCGGACCAGTCGTCCAGCGCCTGCTGCGCCTGGCTGACGCGGACTCCGGCCGATCGCACATCCGCCATCACCTGCGTGCGGGCGGCGGCATAGAGCCGGCTCGCGCGCTCGATCTCCGCGGTGGCGCGCGCGGTACCTCCCTGGTTCCGGTTGAACAGTGGGATGTCGAGCGTGACGCCTGGCCCGATCTCGAACCCCTCGGCGCCACGGCCGTTCGCATCGAGGACGCCGATCAGGGCGAGTGTCCGCGAACTTTCCCACCGCGCGCGAGCGGTCGCGGCTTCGATGGTAATCTCCGCCGCGCGGACATCTGGCCGTGACGCGAGAGCCTCCTTCAGCGTGGCGTCCTCCACCGGACACGGCGCCGCGTCGTAAGCGGCGGACAGTCGGGGCTGCAGCTGCTCGGGGCCCTGATCGAGGCCGAGGAGGGCGGCGAGGGTAAGGCGCGACAAATCGCGATCGTGCTGCGCGGCACGGCGCACGACGTCGGTTCGCAATGCATCGGTTCTCGGGGCGCGCGCCTCCAGGTCGCTGATGTCGCCCGCCCTCAGACGAGCCTCGGTAATGTCGGCGAGGCTCCGGGTCAGCGCCGCATTCTCGGTCGCCAGGGTCAGGCGGCGATCCGCGGTGATCGCCTCAGCATGCGCGGTCCTGACCTGCGCCACCAGCGAAAGCGCATCCCACACCAGGCGCTCGCCAATCGCCGTCGCGTTGATGCGGGCGGCCTCAACCCGTCTGGGCCGCTGTATCAGCGCATCGAACGGGAACTGCAGCGTGAACTCGAGCTGCTTCGGCCCCCACGGGAAGAGCAACGAGAAGATCGGATTTCGCAGCAGGCCTGCTTCGGCGAGATCGGCACGCGCAATGCCGAGGTCGACGAGCGTGGCCTGGAAGGACGGGCTGTTCCAGAGGGCGACGGCGACGGCCTCTTCCTGGGTGAGGCCGTCAGCCAGGTTCACGTCCGGCGGAAGCGATGGCTGACCTTCCAGGCGGATTCCGGCCGCCGTTCGTTCGCGGATGGCCGCGTCGAGGTCCGTCCGCGTCGGCGCGCCGTTCGTGGACGCACAGGCCCCAGTTCCGCAGACGAGGGCCAGCAGGCAGACGAGCTTCCGCCTTGCCATTCGGCCATCATCATTTCAGAACACGGCCCGAACGAACAACGATCGGCTGAAGCGCTAAGGATTCTTGTTGCCGATCAGGCTGAAGTTGACGGCGGCGCCGCCCGGCGTCACCACCGGCGACACGGCAAACCGCTTCTCGCCGCTGCCGATCGTGATGGTGCGGCCCGAGAGGATGCCGATCGCGGCGCCAAACGCGACGTCGCTGAGGAAGTGCTTCTTCTTCTCGATGCGGGCCATTCCGACGTAGGTGGCGGCGGCGTAGGCGGGGATGCCCACTTTCCAGCCGAGCTCGCGCTGAAGGACGGTCAGCCGATGCGAAGCTCACTGACGTGTGACCGGATGGGAACGAGCGCGTGTCGCTGCCGTCCGGCCGCTCTCGTTGGGCCGTCTTCTTGATGACCCCACTGACCGTCAGCGCCATGATCTGCGCGCGAAGTACCTTGCTCGAGACGTCGCTCACGCGTTGATTGCCGGAGATCTTGCCGATCGCCAGCGCGGTGACCGAGGCGCCGAACTGAAATTCCTTGCCGCCGATGATGTTGCCGGCGTGGAGTTGATCCAGGGCGGGCGCGGTCGACATCTGACGCGTGACCGTCATGTCGGCCGGGCGCGTGAACGACGAGGCGGCTGCGCCGATGGCCAGCCACCCGAGCGTGCTCTTCGACGAGGACAAGTTCCGGAAGTCGTTCAGCGTGGCCTGGAAGAAGTTCGGGGTCTTGTACGGGGTCTTGTACGTCGTTGTGCTGGAGAGGCGTTGCGGGCTGGGCGCCTGCGGGCTGGGCGCCTGCGTGCTGAAACGGCTATCGGCCGCGGATTGAATCGGCTGTCCGAAATCGAAGGTCTGGGCCTGAACGACACTGGCGCTCAGGCAGACGGCCGCGATCATCGGAAGAAACGCCGTCCGCGCAGAAGAGCTCATTGCTCGCATTCGTCGCTTGTTTGCAAATGTGATGCTGAAGTAACTGGCGCGTAACAACGGCCGTTCAGCCAGTATGCGGCCGGTTCTAGGGACTTTTTCGTCTCTGACTGTGAAAAAACAGTGATTAGGGCATCCGCTCAAGACCAACCGTCCTCCACCCGCCTCCCTCTCGCCTGAAATAGGCGCGGATCGGCTGTGCCCAAGCCGCTCGGTCGGGGTGTAGGGTTTTGACGCTGACGGCAACGTATTGGCTGGTTTCCAGGCCCTGGGGGGCGCGGGCCGTCGTCGAGGGGACGGTCGTCTCGGCTCCCACCGCCTCGTGGGCATCGGTCGCGTTGTCGAATCGCGACCATGTAATCGCGTAACCTGTTGGAGGCGTTGAGGTTTTTGCCGCCAGCGCCGCGTTGTCGAACGTCAGCGTGCCATCGCCCGCCAGCCCGAAGTTCACCAGCGGATTCGCGCCGTTCAACCAGGCACTCACCACCTTGTCGCGCCGCTTGATCAGGACCGACAGGATGTAGTCCGCTGCCCTCTGCTCGCGGAACTGCGCCTTCTTGACGATCGCCGCCAGCGCCTCGTCGCTGAACTGCGCGACGATCCGCGCGGCCCAGAACGCATCGTCGGCCCGCATGTTGGCGAAGGCGCGGTTCGGATACGACGGTTTCCAGCGTTCGGGGTCGAACGTGTCGCCCTGGATGAGCCCGACATATGGGTAGAGGTCCTTGGGATAGTTGGCGAATTCCCAGGACGGCATCCAGAGGCCCAGCGTCGCGAGGCCGGCGAGCGTCGATTTCCCCTCGTACATGTATTCGAAGCCCGCCGCGCGGCGATCCGGCGAACTGCCCAGGATGGCGCCGAAATCGAACATGTAGTGCTTGATGTACGACTTCCCGTTCGCGCTGACGAGCTGGTCGAGCGTGTTCACGGCGCGGGAGTCGTCGTGTTGAATCCATGCCGCGAACACACGGTTGGCGCGCAGTTCGCGCCGATGCTCGTGAGGATAGATGTCGTTCGGATCGTCCGGGCGCGTGCCGAAGTGGCTGAAGTTACCCATCGGCCGGCCTTCGACGAACCGGCTCGCGGTCATCCGGTACGTGCCGTCCGGATTGCGGGCGCCGAGCTTGAAGATCTCTTCGACGTCCCTGGCGGTCAGCGGTCGGACGCCGGACGCGTCGCGCACCGTCGCTTCAGGATTGATGCGAACCTTCCGCGGATCGACGTTCACGAGATACGCGTCGACGACGTTGTAGCCGATGGCGTGATAGATGGTCGTGCCGATCATCTCGGCACTGGTCGCCAGGTCGGGATACTTCTCGGTGTCGAGCTCGAGCTGATAGACCTGCCGTTCGTTGAGAGGCCGGGTGTCGCGCGCGTCCACGGCGCGGAAGCCGGGCTGAAATCCGGCAGGGCCTTTGTCATCCGTGACGATCCACTCTTCGATGTCGAGCCGTTCCACACGGTCCGGACCGCGCGCGATGTCCGCGACAGACATCTGTCCGCCGGCCAATGCGGTTGGTGAACCAGCTCGAGTCGGGTACTTCGTCGAGCGTGTTGATGTTGACGGCGCGGATCTGCTGCGGTTCGGGCCCACCGAACTGGTTGGAGAGAAAATCGAACCCTTCGCTGAGCTCGCGCGGCTTGGCGCCGCCGGCGTCGAAGGCCGTGTCGTTGTCGGCAGTGAGCGGGTCGTCCGGATAGAAACGGGGACCAGCCGCCTCGGCGCTCAAAAGCAGCAGCGACAGGCCGACCGCCGCGGATGCGCCCGCGTTCCTCAGGCGGGAGCGCCGGTCAGAAGACATCGCTGAACCTCAACGCGTAGACGTTTCCCTCGTCGCCGCCGAACACAACCTCGGCGCGCAAGGCGGCGATTCCGGCAAACCCGAAGCGAACGCTGATCCCGTAATCGTCCTTCATGTCGTCGAAATCCCACAGGTCCTTGCGATCGAACGCGACCTTCCCGGTGTCGTAAAAGACCGATCCGGTCATGAAGTCGTTCAGGATGAAGCGGTACTCGGCCTGGAGCAGGAGCGAATTCCGATCGCGGAAACGCTGGTGGGGATACGCGCGAATCGAGTGCGACCCGCCGAGCGTCGGCTGCAGGTAAAACGGCACGTCATGACCGTCGTCAGGGACGACGCCGACCGCATTGGCCCGCAGGGCGATCAGCCGCGACGGGGTGAAGATCGGCACGTACTGCTGCAGGTCGACTTCCCAGCGGTTGAACGAGAACTGATCGGCGGTCTGATCCAGATACTTGTTCAACGACAACAGGTAGCGGCCGCCGACCGGCGCTCGCTGCGGCGCGTCGGCATAGTTGAAGTAGGTCTGCCCGCCGAGCCGGACGAAGTCGAGATCGGTTTGCGACCCTGGCGCGCCCGCGCCGATAGGAATCAGCTCGATGGACGGCAGCCGCGGATCGTTGCCGCGCCCGGCCCGTTCGCTGCGGTACTCGGCCGTCCCCGAAACCGTGAACCATTCTGCTGGCGACAGACCGCCGGTGACATCGACGATGCCTTCGTCGAGGCGAAAATTGGCGTGGGTGTCACGACTCGACTGTTGGCCGAAGCCGTAGAAATCCTCCTGCGGAAGGTGGTGGAAAAGGCCGCCGATCGACAGGAACCCGGCGGCCGGCGGCGCCGGAGGGCAGGATTGGCCGCGGAAGTTCCAGGCGTCCTGTCGCTTCCCACGCCCCGCGTATGGAGATTGCGGCGGTGGTCGTGAAGCTCGCGTCGTAATTTGAGATGCGGTACGCCGGCCCGACGGTGAACCCCTGTCCCTCGGGCATGCCGCCCCACCGGGTGAACAGACCCCGCGGCGGGATTGACCAAACGCTGGGCAAGATAGCGCTGCTCCACGAGCAGCACCGCGCGTTCGACCTTGCCGGGCGTATACGGTTCGAGCTGCTTGGCTTTCTCCGCACGCTGCTGCTCGGCCAGTCCGGCACGCGTGCCGGCGTCTTGAGCTCGAGCGACCCAAGGGCTCGCGACGAAGAACGCGGAGAGAAAGAGAACTGGTGATAGACGGCTCATCGATTGGGAACGCGAAAACCCTAGTCTACGACTGGTTTGGCTGCTCGCGTCAATCCTAAATGCCGAGGCTTCGCAGGTGGCGGTTGAAGCCGCGGATATCCTCAATGAAGAGCTCGGGCACTTCGTCGGCCGGGAAGTGACCACCCGCCGGCGGCTCGCTCCACCAGACGACGTTGTAGTTGCGCTCGGCGTAGCTGCGCGGCCACATGCCAACGCTGCTGACGTGCGCGGGGTACGCCGCGAAGCCCGTCGGCTTCTCGAGTTTCCCGCGCGGCGGCGCCGGCGGCTCGGTCCGTGACGCCGCGTAGTACCAGGCGCTCGTGCCGTAGGTGTTCGTGACGATGAACAACATGATGTTGTCCAGCACTTCGTCCCTGGTGAACACCGACCACGGGTCGCCGTTCTCGAGGCCTGACCACGCGCGCACCTTCTCCAGGATCCACGCGGCCACACCAACCGGGCTGTTCGACATGGCGTAAGAGATGGTCAGCGGCTTGGTGCGCTGGATCGCCATGTAGGCGCCCTCGACGTTCGTCCAGCTGGCGCGCCTGGCTTCCGCCGCCTTTTCCTCGGCGGTGACCGACGGCGCGCCGATGCCCAGCAGGTGGTTGAGATGAATCGCCTTGCAGTTGCTGGCTTGATAGCCGATCTCACGGGAGATGGTGAACCCGAGATCCCCGCCCTGCGCGATGTAGTCGCGATAACCGAGCACGTTGGTCATCAGCCGGTCCCATAAACGTGCCGTCGTTGGCGCGCCAATCGGCTTGCGCGGCTTCGAGGAGAACGCGTAGCCGGGCAGAGACGGAACGACGACGGAGAAGGCGTCCTCGATCCGGCCGCCGTGCGCCTCGGGATGCGCAAGCGGGTCGATCACCTTCGCGAACTCCAGGAAGGTATTCGGCCAGCCGTGGCTGAAGATGATCGGCCGCGGATTCTGGCCGGACCCACGCACGTGCACGAAGTGGATGTCGTAGTCCTCGATGCGCGCGGTGAACTGCGGCAGCCGGTTCATCTGCGCCTGGCGCGCCCGCCAGTCGTACTTCGTCAGCCAGTACTGCACCAGATCCTTCATCACCGGCAGGCTGGTCCCGTACGCCCACGGATCGGGATCGTCCGGAGCATCGGGCCACTCGGTGTCGCGGACGAGCGCCATGATGCGGTTGATGCGCGCGCGCGGGATGTCGATCTTGAACGATGTGGCGCCGTTCAATCTCGGCGGTTGCGATTGGAACGCGCCCGCGGCGTCGCCCGTGGATGCCGCGACGGCGGCGGCCAGACCAGTGGCCTGCGCCAGCACGTCGCGGCGGGAGAGTGTTCGTGGGGCCATGGTTGGCCCGTATGCTACAACGCCGCCGACGGCGGGATTGAGATGTCCTGTGACGTCCGGCTAAAGCCGGACGCTACGACGTTTGTCTTTCGAGGCAGGTAAGCGACGTTTTCAATCGGCGAAAGCTAAGGGCGCGCTCGCTCGCGGTGCAGGTCAGCTGGATTTGAGATAGCTTCTAGCTAGTGAATGGAGGTATCTCGCATGAGCGCGGAACACGCCTTCGCCGCGACCGAACCGTTTGTCCTGTCCACGCGTGACGCTGGGGTTGCCACCATCACCTTGAACCGGGGCGATCGGTTCAACCCGCTCTCGTCCGGGATGATTGCTGCGCTGCACGCGGAGCTGGGCGAGGTGGCTGCCGATCCGGGCGTTCGTGTCGTGACCCTGGCCGCCGCAGGCCGCGGCTTCTCGGCCGGCCACGATCTCAAGGAGATGCGCGCCCACGCCACCGACCATGCCTGGCAGCGGCGGTTGTTCGACGACTGCAGCCGGCTGATGATGCGGCTGACCGAGCTGCCGCAGCCGGTGATCGCGCGCGTGCAGGGGATCGCCACAGCGGCCGGCTGTCAGCTCGTCTCGATGTGCGATCTCGCGGTCGCCGCCGACACGGCGACGTTCGCGCTGCCCGGCGTGAACATCGGTGTGTTCTGTTCGACGCCGGCGGTGGGCGTCGCCAGGAACGTCGGCCGCAAGCGCGCCATGGAGCTGCTGCTCACCGGCGCGCCGATCGACGCCTCGACCGCCCTGGCGTGGGGCCTGGTGAACAGCGTCGTGCCGGCTGCTGGCCTCGACGCCGAGATCCGCCGCTATATCGACACGATTCTCGCGCGCAGCGCCGCGACGATCCGGATCGGGAAGGCTGCCTTCTACCAGCAGATCGAGCAGCCGCTTGCTTCGGCGTACGATCTCACCGCCGAGACGATGGCCTGCAACATGGAGCTCGACGACGCAGCCGAAGGAATCGACGCGTTCCTTCAGAAGCGTCCTGCGGTGTGGCGCAGCTAGGCGCGTAGGTCGGGCCTCTCAGGCCCGACGTTGAGGGGCGGACCTGAGAGGTCCGCCCTACGGCGCCGTTCGCGGTAGGCCCTCGGACTCACGCCGAACTCGGCGCGGAAGGCGTGGTTGAAGTTGGACACGTCGCCGAAGCCGGCATCCAGCGCGACATCGAGGACTTTGGCCGACCCATTCGTCAGCAGCGCCGCGGCGGTGCGCAGCCGCGCTCGCCGCAGGTACTGATGTGGCGTGACGCCGGTCAGCTTCTCGAACATCCGCAGGAAGTGAAAGGGGCTGAGACCAGCCTCTCGGGCCAGGCTGACGATCGTCAGGGTATCCCCGCGGCGCTCTTCGATCATCCGGACGATCCGCGTGACCCGGGCGATGGCCGCGGGTGTCACGGCGCTCCTATCCGGCTCGAGGTCGCGGTCGGCCTGGATGGCGCGTTCAGCGAGTCGGATTCCCAGCTCTTCCCACTCGACCTCTCTGGGCCCTGCCATCGCCGCACAGGCGTCGGCCACGACTGGTGACAGCGTCGGCACCGGCGGCAGGCGAAGCGAGCGGAACACGCGCCTGACGTCGCTCACGCGGCTGCCCTCCGCGATCGTCTCGAAATAATCGGGCGTGAAACGAAACGACAGGCAGCGGTCGCCGGCGCCATGCTCATGACCGCATTCGAACGCCTGGCCTGCGCTTCCCAGCAGGATCGATCCCGGCGTCATCACTTCGCGGCCGTTCGAGCCTGACCCGCGGTACTGGAACGTGCCGCTGGTGACGATCGCGATGGAAACGCGCTCGTGCTGTTCAGGGTAGGGACGGTTGCCGGGGCCGCATGAGCAGACAACGTCCTCGACGGTCCAGCCTCGACCCTTCGCGAGCTGGCGCGCTTCGATCCGCCCAGGTCCGACCGCAATTTCCGCCAAGAAACCGGTGCCCACGGCGTCGTACAACTCTTATCACGGAAGGAGGAATATGGCTGGGCATCCAACTCAAGCGACCGATTTTCACTCGCTCCTGGCCGCGCCGGCGCGGTCGCCGGAGATTCCTGAAACGGCTGACGTTTACGGGTGGCTGTGCGGCAGCTGGGACCTCGAAGTCCTGCGGTATGGCGGCATCGACGTCTCGGCGCGCGGATTGAGGGGCGAGGTTCACGCGGGCCGCGTCCTCGAGGGCCGCGCCGTCCAGGACGTCTGGATCATGCCGCCCGCCGATCACCGCGGCGGTGACGTCGATCGAGGCATGAACATGTACGGCACCACGCTCAGATCGTGGGACGCGTCGATCGACGCCTGGCGCATCGCCTGGACCAACCCGGTGAGCGGACATCGCGAAGAACAGGTCGGCCGCTGGAACGGCCGGGACATTCTCCAGGAAGGCACGCGGCCGGACGGAACGAAGACGCGGTGGACCTTCACGGAGATCACCGTAACCTCGTTCCATTGGCGAGGCGAGGCGCAGTACCCAAACAACGAAACCTGGACGCTCGAAGGCGAGTTCATCGCGACACGGAGGTCATCATGAGTACAGCGACAGCGAGCACGATGGCGGGGGCCAAGCCGGACATGGCGAGCCGGATACTGCAGGAGGGTTACGGTGATGGCGCCTGGCACGGCCCGGATCTGAAGGCGGCCTTGGCAGACGTGACTGAGGCCACCGCATTCTGGCGACCCGGCGCCGAGCGGCACAACATCGCCGAGATCGCGCTGCATCACGCCTACTGCGTGCGCGGCGTGCGCGCGAAACTGACCGGCGAGGGCGTGGAACCATTCGTCCTCGAAGGCGATGACTGGTTTGCGCTGCCGGATCCATCCGTGCTGCCGTGGACGAAGATTCGCGAGGTCGTGGCTCGCGAACAGGAACGCCTCGGCGCGTGCAGCGCCGAGATCAACGCCGGCCGGAGGCGCTCGCCGCTCCCTGAATCGGGGCAATTCGATCTCGTGCTCGGCATCACCTGCCACGCCGTCTACCACGCCGGCCAGATCCAGTTGATCAAACGGCTGGCCGCTGAATAGAAGAGAAGGACGTCATACCGTCGCTGCGAACTCCGCCGATCTTCCCGCCCAGGAAGGTCAGCGGAACCAGCGACAACAGGAACGTGAGGTGGTACCAGACGGGAAACTTGTCCCAGAGCCTGATGTGCTCCGGGATGAAGACCAGGAGCAGAAGCGCACCTGCTGCGAGCGTCGCAACGAGCGATCGCCGCGAGACGACTGACGTCGCAAGGCCCATGGCGAGCGTCGCCAGGGCGCCGATGGCGAGGCGGGCGATCATCATCGGCAGCGTAAACGTCATCGCGTCGGCGACGCTCGCGTACGCGGGCCAGGTCTCCCGCATGACCAGGCCCGCCACCGTGACGACGCTCACCCACACCGCAAGTCCGACGACAACACCAAGCGTCCCTCTGGCCATGGGCCCTCCTCGATGGAGGACTCTAAAGGGGACCGTCGCAGCGGGTCTTGTAAAAATCGGCCACCGAGCGCGACGCCACGTGGCCGGGCGTGTCGCCAGCCAATCGCGTCATGTCCAGCGTGAGGTGGGCCTGATCGAAGTATCCAGTCTCGGATGCCAGCGCCGCGCCGGAGCGGGCGGGCGCCTGCTCCATCTGCTTTCAGCGTGTCCTGAAACCGGACGACGCGGCCAAAGCGCTTGGGACCGTAACCAATCCACGTGCGCATCATGCGGTTCAGGTGACGCTCGCTGACACCACACTCGGCGGCGACGTCCGCCACCCGGAAACAGCCGTGCCTCCGCTGAATCGCGTCGAGTGCCGTGGCCACCACGCGGTGGACGGCTGCCGCCGGCGAGACGCTCGATGAGGAAGCGCTGCAGCACGTCGATGTTCTGTTGCGGTGTCCGGGAGAGGCAACCCTCCGAGGCAAGCGCGTCGAACGCCTGCCCTCTCAGCCTGACACGCCGGCCGAGCATCGCGTCGGCGGCCATGCCGCTCACGAGGTAGGCCACGCCCGGACGAAGGCGAACGCCAATCAGCGTCGCCGGTGAAGAGAATCGCCGCTCCTGGGGCCGGACCAGCGGACCGCGCAGCATCCACCCCGAGGATCCGTCGTCCTGCAGCTGGACGGAAATGGCCGTGCTGCCGTCCGGCACGACGCGAATCGTCGCGCCTCGCTCGGCCGTGATGATCCAGAAGCACCCGACGAAAGGCCGGAGGACATCCGCCGCCTCGATGAATCGGCTTTCGGCGCGATGGACGACGGTGCTGGTGATGCTCATTCCCGATCCAGCGTACTTTGCCACAGTTGTTGTAGGTTGGGAGGTGACGTCATGAGATTCGCCGCGTCTCTGCTGCTTCGAGAAGAATCGGTCACCCGACGCGCAATTGTGATCGAATTGGGCGACGTCTCGCGTTCACGTGATCAGGGCCAGAAGTCCGGTGACCCGCAGGAAATGGTTGACGCGTTCGCTCGCATTCACAATCCGCAACTCACCGCCTACGGCATGAGCCAGGTTGAACGCGCGCACGAGCTCGCCAACACCGGCGGCGTCGACCTCCGATACGCGGGCGAGATCCAGGACGATTCGGCGGTGGCCGTGTTTCAGGAGGGTCGCCACGTTGTCAGACAAATCAGTATCGACCGGCTCTCGGAGGGAACCCTCGACTTCAAGGACTGAAGCCGCCGTCGGCCACGCGTAACCTGTCAAGGCTTGCTCCTGAATTTCCTGAGGCACTGCCACTTCTCCTGTCCCTCTCGATCGTCGCAGCCTTCTCTACGCTGAGCAATCGAGCATAGGAACGAGTGCTCCATCGGTCGTGGCTAGCACCTCGATCCTGGTCGTTCGGAGGATGTGGGGATCGGACTTTCGGACGATGCGTTCCCGGTTACTGCCCGATCGCCGGCCGGCCGTGGCACTCAACTCACATGGTAGACGAACGGCGATGCTTCGATTCGACACCAGGCGAGGATGTGCCATCGCGCAAGCGCTCCCGGAAAAAGTGAGCGTGCGCGAATGGCACTCTCGGACGGGACGGTCTACGCGACGGTCGAGCTCGCTGAGGCGACTGCGAACGGATTCTCGTCCGCGGTCGGGCCGTAGACCGAGGGCACGGACTGATTGAGCAGCCGCAAATAGACGAGCAGCTGACCGCGGTGGTGATACCAGTGGTTCAGCATGATCGCCCGAACGAACGCGACGCGAGGCATGGCCATGATGTCGCGTCCGCCGGCTTGCAGCCGCCAGGTCGCGCCCATCCTCGCATCGTCGAATCCGCCGAGCGCCCGTTTGGCCTTCGCCACGCTCTCCTTGAGCGACGGCACGAGCTCCGAGGCGGTGGCGGCCTCAGGCTGAACGAAGGCCGGCGGATTTGGAACCAGGTCGATCGCCGCAAGCTCGGCCACGTTCCCCGGCACCGTGGCCACGTGGAGCGCAAGCTGCCCGAGTGACATTGATTTCGGATGCGGCTTCCATGTCAGGTGCGCCTGCGGGATGCGCTCCAGCACACGGCGCGTCGTTTCGGCTTCCTGTTCGAGCTCGGCAAGCAGTCCGTCGATGATCCTCATAACGCCCTCCTATTCAGCGGCGGCTTCCGCCGCCTTGCGCACGCGCGCGTGCAAAGCGGTCCAGCCCGACGCGAGCTGAGGCCGATGGTCTTCGGGGAACGGCCCGACCACCGTATGCGTGAACTTGATGAGCGTGCCCTCCGGTGTCTCGCTCAACCGGTAAAGCAGGTTCGAGGTTGCGGCCGTCGACATGAACAGCGGGCCCCAGATCTCCAACAGGGCCGGCCGCTTGATGCTCTGCACATAACCCCACAGGTGCCCGTTGTCGCCGCCGAGGTCGCGATACCAGCGGCCGCCGGGCCGCGGCTCCAGGATCATGGGCAACGGTTTGCCGTCCGGTGTTTCGTTGTAGCGGCCCATCTGTGCCACGAGCGACTGAAACGTCTGCTCGAGCGACGCGCGGACGGCGATTTCCTCGGTGATGGTGAACGTCTGGTTTTCCACAAGTGTCGGTGTCATCGATCCTCCTCCGCGTGTGCCTTGATGCGCCGGAGCTGGCCGCGCCAGTGCTGCGTGAACATCCGGCACCAGTCGTGAACCGTGCGAAGCGCTTCCGGGTTCGTTCGAAACAATGTCTGCCGGCCGTCGCGCCTCGCGACCACCAGGCCCACATCTCGCAGCACCTGCAGATGCTTTGACACGGAAGGCTGGCCGAGCTCGAGCGCATCAGCGATCTCGCCGACCGATCGCTCGTCGCCCGCGATGAACTCGAGGATGTGTCGGCGCCGGGGCTCGGCGATGGCGTTGAACGCATCCGACGTGGTCGAAGCGCGAGGCATGGACTACTTATATATTCCTATATGGGAATATGTCAAGCGGGCTAACTTCCGCCGCAGGCTCGGCCGCTTGCGCGTACCCTTCTGAGCGGCCCGTCAATGTCCAAGAGCGCGCTAGTGCTCATCGGCGTCGCGGCCGGACTCGCCGTCGGCGTTTCCGCCGCGGCATTCGATCACCCCGCACTACGGTATCTAATCGCCGCCATGCGGCCGTTGGGCACGCTATGGGTCAACGCGCTCCAGATGACGGCGATTCCGCTGGTCCTGTCGATGCTGGTCGGCAGCGTCGTGTCGGCCGTCGACCACGGGAAGTTCGGCCGGATTGCGGGGCCCTCGATGCTCGCGTTTCTCCTGCTTTATCTCGCCGTCGCGACGTCGACCGCACTTCTGACGCCGCCGTTGCTGTCATGGCTCGACATCCAGCCGGGCGCGCTGGCGGCAGCTCGAGAGATCGATCCGCTCGATCACGCGAACGCCTCACTCGGCGAGCAGCTTTCTCGCTTGATCCCGGTGAACCCATTCAAAGCGGCCGCCGACGGCGACATCCTTCCGCTGTTCGTCTTCATCGTCCTCTTCGCGCTGGCGCTGTCCCGCATCGATGCCAGAGCACGAGCGTCAGTCGTGAATCTCTTCAAAGCCACCGCCGATGCGATGCTCGTCCTGGTCGGATGGCTCCTGGTCGTGGCACCTCTCGGAGTGTTCGCAGTGGTCGCGCCTCTTGGCGCACAGCTGGGGTTCGGTGCGGTCGGTACGCTCGCGTCCTATGTCGTATTGCTCTCAGCGCTCTGTGGTCTTTTCACCTTGCCGCTGTATCCCCTGGTCAGGTGGCTTGGTCGTCTTCCGATTGGACGCTTCGCCTTGGGCGCAGCACCGGCCCAGGCCGTTGCCTTCAGCACCCAGTCTTCGCTCGCATCCCTTCCGGCGATGATCGACAGTGCGGAGAAGCGGCTCGACGCCGTACCGCAAGTTTCGTCGCCGCGGTGAGATGCCCTTCATAGGTAGTGGGTCAGTTTGAGCCCGGGGTTCGACAGCACATCGTCTTGATACATCGTTGTCACGTTGTCGTGGATCTCGTGAATCGAGCCTCTCCTTGTCGCCCTCGAATCGCCGCCAGATGCGACGCGCGGTGGCTTGACCCGGTGGAGTCTGACCGGGAATGACGTATGAGCCCAAACCCGCCGTACAGCTGTAGCGGATCCGTCTGGGACCCCACCACTCCGATCGAGGAGATTCGCGTCCCGTGCTTTCGTCGTAGAAGCTGATGGCGTAATAAACGCGGTAGCCAGGGACCCACGGATCGGTGCCGATGTGGTACGCAAAGTTCGCGGGGTTATAGCCCATTCGCCCGATTCTCGGCTTGGGAAGGATTTTCTTCAGACGTCGCATCACGGACGCGGCGAAGTGTGCTGCGAATGATCGGCACTCTCACCGGCAGCATGGCCGGCGTGCATCGTCATCGCCGCGGGCCGAAGAGTCAGGAACACGCCATAGCCGACGTGCACACGGCCGCCATACGCCGCGCTGAGATCCGCCGGCACGAACCCGGCGGACAGTGTCGCACCGACTCCGGGTTTCAGGCCACGCCAGGTCGTCAAGTAGCGCGTATACCCGCCCTGGAGTTTGGCGACGGTGAACGCCTCGTCGGATTCCGCGACGGCGAGATCGTGCGCGGTCTTGCCGACCGCTTCGAATCTGGCGAACCAGGAATCGCGATCGCGCAGCGTGACATTCGTCTCGGCGAGGATCGCATTGGAACCGTGGCCAGACTCGACGTTGCGCCCCCAGGCGATTGTCGTGGCCCAAAGGGCTTGCTCCCCATCTTGCTCGCGAACCGTTGTGTGATACGTCGCCGACGCGGTGACGCGGGTCAGGTCGCTGGCATCGCCGGCCTCGGTGGTTTCTGCCTCGGCGAGTTGGCCGGCCGAAAACTGAAGCGCCAGCTTCGCAGTTGGTAGAAACCACACCCTTCCGGACACCGAATCGAGCGCTCCCAGATCGAAATCCGCGCGATCCTCGTCCGGCTCGCGGCCGTTGAAGACGGATACCTCCGACTTCCAGCGGTTTCCGTACAACGCGCCAGTCAGCACACCGAACGTGATGTGTGTCGAATCCAGCCAGTGATGGGCGATTGGCGCGAGCGGATTGGGGAACGCGGAGATGCGATGCGGATAGGCCACAGGCCCCAGCGCTGGCTCGCCAACCGGCCCGCCGTACACCTGCCAGCGAACCGATCCGGCGAGCGGCGCGTCGTACCGGGCCGAGAGCTCCATCATCAGATCGTGGGGATGCTGCCGATCGTGAATCGCCTCTCCGTTGCACCGCTCGCCGCTCGCGAGCAAGTCCGGATACCCACAGCCGCCGACCGTCCACGGTTCCGCGCTGAACATTCCACGAACCATCATGCGTCCGCGGCCCACTGTCCGCTGAGCCATCCCCATCATCCAGTTGATGCTGCCGAGCTGATCGCTGCCGCGATCGCCAGACTCGTCCAGGAACTGCAGGAACGCGTTCTCGTGCAGCATCAGTTGCCAATCGCCTCGTTGCCAGTGAAAGGCGTACATGGGCGTCGCGTCGGGGAGCCAGGATGTCCCCGAACCGTCGCGGATCATCCCCTGATCGTCTCCAGGACTATCCGGTTCCTGCGGCGTCACCTCATGCTGGTGTGGTTGTTCTGTGACCGATTGCGCCGCCGCACCCTGCACGCCTGCCAGTACGAGCGCAGCGACTCCGAAAAGCCAAAACTGCACGGACGTCTCCAGTATCGTGCGGACCTTCAGGTCCGCCGGACTTCGAACTGATTGCTTCGGGACAGGTCGGGGCTAAATTCGGAGAGGTGATCGAGCCCGAATCGGCAACAGGGGTGCGTGACGACTACCGAAGCTGGACAGATCTGCTTGTCGCCCACCGCGCGGGGTTGGACAGATCGACTCCACGGCCGGTTCCGCGCCAGCACGATGCGTACGCTCGCGAGACTCGGGGACCACGGCGTCGAGAACGCCGCAGGCGCGGGGCAACTGACTCTTCACGGCGGTTTGCGGCGGCGTTGGAGGCACCGCGGCCGAATGATGATGATGATGCGCGACGTGCTCCACGGCTGCGCCGGCACACGCAGCATCGCAGAGCTGCCTTGCGATCGGCGCCCCCATGACGATCGTCGCGAGCACGAACGCAAGCGCCCGTCGAATCATTCGCGCATCAGTATATCGAACCGAGACCTGGGCTGTTGGCGAAGACAAGCCCGACGGTTGGCTTGCTCATCCGCACTTGTTACAAAAAGGTCGACTGAACGCAACGTCAACGTGACACGCGGCCCTGAGACTTCCTCCGTCAATCACATGAGGAGGTTGAATGGGAAATCGCTCGATTGACCGCCGCTCGTTTCTGACGCGCTCGGCTCTCGCCGCTGGCGCCGTCACCATGGCGACGCCCTTCGCGGCCCTGCTCGCCGGAGGTCCACGTCACGTTCGGCGAGGCCGCGGCCCGAGCCCGGACTACGGTCCGCTGGTGCCGGCCATCGATCAAACGACAGGGCTACCCCTGCTGCTCCTGCCGCAGGACTTCAGATACCTCTCGTTTGGCTGGACCGGCGACATGATGAACGATGGCATTGCGACGCCCTCCTCCCATGACGGCATGGCGGCATTTGACGCCGGTCATGGCCGGGTGCGTCTGATTCGCAATCATGAAGTCGGCGATGGACCCGACGCGTTCGCGCCGAGCCTCGCCTACGACCCGCAGGCAGGAGGCGGCACGTCGACTCTCGAGTTCGACACACTCCGCGGCGAGCTCGTCGGCAGCTGGGCGAGCATCAGCGGGACGGTGCGAAACTGCGCCGGCGGGCCGACGCCATGGGCCTCGTGGTTGACGTGCGAGGAGACGACGACCGGTGTGGGGAACGGAAGATCTCACCAAGAACCATGGCTACATCCTCGAAGTGCCCGTGGACGGAACCGCTGTTCCGACCGCGTACAAGGCCATGGGCCGGTTTTCACACGAGGCGGTGGCCGTCGACCCGGCGACCGGCTGGGTGTATGAGACCGAGGACGCCGGGCAACAGTTCGGGGTTCTACCGCTTCCGTCCTCAATCGTCCGGCGCACTGGGCAACGGCGGTAACGCTCGAGATGCTTGGCGTGAGGGGGGCGTTCCAGTTCGACACCCGCACCAACCAGTCGGGAGACTGGCACGACGTCGAATGGCACCTCATCGATCAACCCGATCCCGATTTCCTCGGCCGGACAACCCTCAGTCTTCAGCCAGGGGTTTACAAAAGGCGCCGCGCGGTTTGCGCGCCTCGAAGGCGCATGGCCCGGCCACGGCCGCATCTACTTCCTGTCGACGAGCGGCGGCGACGTCGGCCAGGGGCAGATCTTCCAGTACGACCCGGTCGAAGAACGCGTGCGGCTGCTGTTCGAATCTCCTTCGGCGGACATCCTCAATGCCCCTGACAACATGTGCGTCAGCCCGCGCGGCGGCCTGGTGCTCTGCGAGGATGGCAGCGGCACTGAATATGTGCACGGCCTGACGCTCGACGGCACGATCTTCCCCTTCATCCAGAACAACGTCGATCTTCGTCTGACGCCGGTCGGGTCCTTCAACCAGAACTACACCGGG
Organism: uncultured Acidobacteriota bacterium; assembly: GCA_963720005.1. Classification (GTDB taxonomy): domain Bacteria; phylum Acidobacteriota; class Vicinamibacteria; order Vicinamibacterales; family CAVVIG01; genus CAVREM01. Next base: position 238,653 of record CAVREM010000066.1, read on the forward strand.
AGCGAGTTCGCCGGCTCCTGCTACAGCCCCGATGGCAAATGGCTGTTCGTGAACATCCAGTCGCCCGGCATCTCGTTCGCGATTACAGGCCCCTGGGGCAGCGGCGGGATTTGACGGTCATTTGAGGAAGCTCACCAGCTCCGAGTTGATCCGGTCCGCATGCGTCCACAGTACGCCGTGCGGCCCGCCGGGCAACTCGACGAACTTGACGTTCTTGATCATCTTCGCCTGCCGCCGGGACGTCGCGTCCGGCGGCAGGATGCGGTCGGCATCGCCGTGCAGGATCAGCGTCGGGACCGTGTTCTTCGGGATGTTCTTGCGGAAGTCCTCGATCCAGCAGTCGACGCAGGCGACGGTCCCGATGGCCGAGGCACCGACGGCGACGTTCCAGTTGTCCTCGAGCACGCGCTCGCTCACGAGCTTCCCGCCGGTGACGTCGTAGTTGTAGAAGTTGCGCAGGAACTCCATCAGGAAGGAGGGACGGTCGGCGCGAATCGCGGCCTTGATCCCCTCGAACACGTTCGCGTCGACACCGTCCGGGTTGTCCTTCGCCTTGACCAGATACGGTCCGAGCGTGCCGATCAGGACGGCCTTGCGCACACGCTTGGTCCCATACTTGCCGATGTATCGGGTGACCTCGCCTGAGCCCATCGAGAACCCCACGAGCGCGACTTTCTTGAGGTCGAGCCTCTTCAGCACCTTATCGAGATCGGCGGCGAAGGTGTCGTAGTCGTAGCCGACGCCAGGTTTGCTCGAACGGCCGAAGCCGCGGCGGTCGTAGGTGATCACGCGATGCCCGGCCGCGAGCAGCGCGGCCGTCTGCTTTTCCCACGAGGCGCCGCTCAGCGGCCAGCCGTGAATCAGCACGACCGGCGATCCCGACCCATGGTCTTCGTAATAGAGGTCGATGGAGGTGGAGTTCTCTTTGCCGACGGTAATCGTGCCCATGCCGGTCGCTCCCTTCAGCCGTTCCTGAGTTCCTCAGTTCCTGAGTTCCTCAGTTCCTCAGTTTCACTTCCGGGAAGCTTACCGTAAACGTGCTGCCGTGCCCGCTCCGGCTGACGACGTCGATCGTCGCCGCATGCTGATCGGCGATCCACCTGACCAGGCTCAAGCCGAGCCCGGCCCCGTCCTGGTTCGGAGATCGCGCCGGATCGGCCCGGTAGAATCGATCGAAAATCCTGGGCAACTCTTCCGGCGGAATACCCGAGCCGGCATCGGACACGGCCAGCCTGGCCCGATGACCGTTGACCCCCACCGAGACTCTCACCCACCCACCGGGGGGCGTGAACTTGATCGCGTTATCGACCAGGTTCACCAGCAGCTGCTCCAGCCATCCACGATCTCCGGCGATCGCGATCGCGTCGCGGCAGTCGCACGTCAGCGAGATGTCCCGGGCCTGGGCCACGGGTTCGAGCGTGTCGACCACCGACTGCGCCAGCGGCGCAAGCTCCACGCGCTCGCGGCCGACCCGCAGCTCGCCAGCCTCCGCGCGAGCGAGGGTCAGGAGCTGTCCGAGCAGCCGCGCCAGCTTGTCGATTTCCTCCAACTGACTGGCAACGCCCTTGCGGCTGTCCTCGGACGACCCGCACGCAACGAGGTCTCGAGCTCGGCTCGAAGGGCAGCGAGCGGCGTGCGAATTTCGTGCGCCATCGCCGCACTGAACTGTCTCATGTCGCCGATCGCGTGCTCCAGCCTGGCCAGGACGCCGTTGAACGCGTCGGCCAACTGATCGAGTTCGTCGCCGGTCCCCCGCACCGGGACCCGCCTGTGGAGAGCCTCGACGCCGATTCCCCGTGCGGCACTGGCCAGATGCGCGATCGGCGACAGCGCGCGGCCTGCCATCCACCTCCCGACGCCCAGGACGACGACCAGGCCGGCTGGGAGACTCCACGCGAACAGGCCCAGTAGCCGACGGAGCGCCGCATCCCGCGCGTCGAGCGGCACCCCCACCTGAACCAGCCAGGCCGGCGTTCCAGCGCCATCAGCTATCACCGTGTTTGAAAAGCGGATCGTGCGTCGATCGGTGTGGACGTCGAAGATGGCAGGGTGCGCAACGAAGGCCCGGATTTCGCCCGGCGCATAGGTGACCCCGAGCGGCCCGAGCGCTCCCGACTGCTCGAGCAGCCGGCCGCTTCGGGCATCGTAGGTTTGCAGGTACCGCGCGGCGTCCTGCACGAACGCCGCCTCCTCGGGATCGTCGTGATCGTAGATGAGCGCCGGCCCGTTGGTGTCGAACCGCAGATAGCCGCGCACGCCCCGCGTCAACTCCGCCAGTTCGGTGGTGGCGTCGAGATCGAGCTGCCGGGCGACCACCCGGTAATTGCCGTAGGCCAGAACCGCCAGGAGCAACGACAGGACGACGGCGTACGAGAACGTCAGGCGCGTCCGAAGCGTGGCGGGCTTCACGGTCCCTTGTCGGAGAGCATGTACCCGACTCCGCGCAAGGTGTGGATCAGCGGGATGTCGAATCCGCGATCCACCTTGTTCCGGAGGCAGTTGATGTGCACCTCGACCACGTTGCTGATGCTGTCGTAGTGGATGTCCCAGACGTGCTCGATGATGAGCGACCGGGTGATCGGGCGGCCGCTGTTGCGCATCAGGAATTCGAGGAGCGCGTATTCCTTCGGCCGCAAATCGAGACGGCGCCCGGCGCGAGTCACAACCCGGTGCGCCACGTCCATTTCGAGATCGGAAACGCGAAGCCGGACCTCCCGCGGCTGTCCGCGCCGCAGCAGCGCGCGGAGGCGGGCCATGACCTCGGCGATCGCAAACGGTTTGACCATGTAGTCGTCAGCCCCGGCATCGAGGCCGACGATGCGGTCGTCGAGCGAGTCTTTCGCGGTCAGCAGCAGCACGGGCAAGTCGCCCTTGTGGGCACGGAGGTCGCGCAGGACCTGCAGGCCGGAACACCCGGGCAGCATCAGATCGAGCACCGCGGCGTCGTAGTCGATCAGGCGCGCCTGGTCGCCGGCTTCCACGCCGTCGTGCAACACGTCGACCGCGTAGCCCTCCTCCTCGAGCCCTCGCCGGATGAACGAGGCAACCTTTCGATCGTCTTCGACGACGAGAACCCGCATCGGTGCGTTTGCTCCTGTATCCAACTTAGGCAACCCGCGCTTCCGGCACGACTCGAAGAATTGACAGGGCGACAGGATGAAAAGTGACAGGTGAAACTCACCAACTCTCTGACTCACCAACTCACCAACTTTCTTTCCGTCCTGTCACTTCTCGCAGTAGGCACCGGCCTTGGTGATTTCTACGATGCAGGTGTCGTGAACGAGTCGTGCGCTTTCGCGAAGGGAGAATGTGTGATGCGTCGATTACTGATCGTCCTGGTGGCGGGCGCGCTGGGCGCGTCGCCTGCCGTCGCGCAGACGCTCGACGCCGGCAATCCCGGCGCCGCGCCGGACCCGTCGTCGACCTCCGATTCTCAACCGCGCTCCGATGCACCGGCCGCCGGCACCACGGGAGGGACGCCTCGCGTCAGCCGGCGAGTGGCTGCAGAGCGTCCTCCAGGGCGACAAGGCTGCGCACGGCTTCTACCCCGAGCTGGGTGGACTGCCGCCCGGCTCGGGTATCTCGATCGGCCCGGGCTACCGGTACCGCATGCTCGACGGCCGCGCGGTCGTCGATGGATCCGCGGCGGTCTCGTGGTCGCGCGGCACGTTTGCGCAGGCCACGTTCGAATTGCCCATGCTCGCCGGCAACAAAGTCACGGTCGGGACGCAGGCCAAACGCCAGGATTTCACGCGGCTCAGCTTCTATGGCATCGGACCGGCGTCAGAGGAAGCGAACGGCACGGAGTACGGCCTCAAGAACTCCGACTACCGGGTCTTTGCGAGCGTCAGGCCGTCGCAGCGAATCACGGCGGGCGGCTCGATGGGGTATTTGCAACCAGTCGCCGTCGAGGGACCGCGATCGGCCACTCTTCCGGCTATCCAACAACTCTTCTCGGGGGTGTCCGCTCCGGGTCTCGTCGACCGGCCGTCGTTCCTGCACGGCGACCTGTACGTCGACGTCGATACACGTAATCACCGCGACCGGCCGACCAGCGGCGGCGACTATCGCGCCACGTTCACCTCGTTCGGCGATCGCACCTTCGATCACTACAGCTTCCAGCGTGTCGAAGGCGAGGCGGCGCAGTTCATCCCCTTGCTGCACGAAAACTGGGTCATCGCCCTTCGCGCGCGCGCGACGGCCTCGTACACGGCCGATGGGGACGTCGTGCCCATCTACCTGTTGCCGGCGCTCGGCGGCGGGCATTCGCTCAGGGGCTATGACGACTATCGCTTCATGGACCGTAATGCGTTCCTGGCCAACGCCGAGTACCGGTGGCGAGTGTTCGGAGCGCTCGACGGCGCCCTTTTCTATGACGCGGGCACCGTGGCTCCCCGCTTCGGCGATCTGGATCTCGCGCACCTGAAGACCGCGTACGGCCTGGGGTTCCGGTTTCACTCCGACAACACCACCTTCTTCCGCTTCGACGTCGCTCGCGGCACCGAGGGCACGCAGTTCGTCGTGAGCATCAACGAATCACTGAGGCCTGGCCATGGTTCTATCCTTGTTCCCTACGTTCCGTAACTCGACGTCGCGCGCCGTTGGCCGCTCGGCTGGTGCGGTCGTCGTCATCGCGCTGGGCGCGCTGGCCGCCGGAAGTTCACCGCGTTTTGGACCCGACGACCCGGTCCGGGCGGTGACAGAAGTGAATGATGCGTCCGGTGTTCAGACGCGGGACATCAGCCTTCTCGAGGACGGATGGAACGGTATCTGGACGAGAGGGGACGCCAGCGATCGCAAGGCAGAGGACGTCAACAGCGTCGACGAAGTGCCCGACTCGAGCTGGTTCGAGAACCGCATCGGCGCCCAGCCGATGTCCGCGGAAGAGATCGCCGTGGGGCCCAACCGCCACCCGCCGGCTGGAGCGCCATGGACCGTGACGACCGGCAAGTTTCAGGGGGTCACGCCTGGCTTGCAGATGAAGGACTCGGCGGGGCAGCTGTTCTTCGTCAAGTTCAATCCGCCCGCGTACCCGGAGTTGGCCAGCGGCGCCGAGATCATTTCGACCAAGCTCCTCTACGCCGCCGGTTATTTCGTTCCCGAAAACTACTTGGTTACTCTCAAGCGCGAGGATTTGCGGCTCGCCCCTGGCGCGGTGATTCGCGGCTCGAACGGCGCGAGGCATCCGATGTCCGAGGCCGATCTCGACCGCTGCTGGACAAGGCGGCACGGCGCGCCGATGGACGCTATCGCGCCGTGGCAAGCCGGGCGCTGCCGGGCCGGCCGCTCGGGCCCTTCACATATTTCGGCACGCGCCCCGACGATCCGAACGACACGATTCCGCACGAGCATCGGCGTGAGCTGCGCGGCCTGCGCGTGTTCGCCGCCTGGATCAACCACTACGACGTCAAGGCTGCGAACACGCTGGACACGCTGGTCCCGGGCGACGATGGCCGGATGATCGTGCGGCACCAGTTGCTCGATTTCGGATCGACGCTCGGGAGTGCGGGCGTCGCGCCGGCCGATCCACGCAGTGGCAACGAGTACATCCTCGAGAGGCGCCCCATCCTTCTCTCGCTCGCCACCCTCGGCCTGTACGTCCGGCCCTGGTTGACGATCCGGTACCCGGACATCCCCGCAGTCGGGCGCTTCGAGGGCGACCGCTTCGAACCCGCGCAGTGGCGGCCGACGCTGCCGAACCGCGCGATGCTGAACGCCCGCTCCGGCGACACGTTCTGGGCCGCGCGGCGCGTGATGGCCTTCAACGACGACGCGATTCGACGCGTCGTCGAGACAGCGGAGTACAGCGACCCCCGTGCCACGGAAACCATCGTGAGCGCGCTCATCGAGCGACGCGACAAGGTGGGGCGCGCGTGGCTGACCGCGATCAACCCGCTCGTCGACTTCGCCATTGATTCCACGTCCACGCTGACGTTCAACAACGCGGCCGAAACCGCGGGTCTGTCCACGCCGGCCGCCGCGTATGACGTGCAGTGGTTCAGGTTCGACAACGACAGCGGGGCGCTGGAAGCGGTGGCCCCCGCATGGAATTCAGGGCAACCGCGGATCCTGATTCCAGCGGAACTGCGCGGCGCGGAATTCCTCGCTGCCGACGTCAGCGCCTTCCACCCCGAGCACCAGGCCTGGCAGCGGCCGGTGCGCGTCTATTTCCGTCGCCCGAGAACGGTTGGAAGCTGGTGGGGCTCGAAAGAAACTGAATGCCGTTCGTCGCTCGGCCGATACGTCGACGAACGTGCAATCATGGAAAAACCTTCAAGGACAAAAGGATACAAGAACAAGTGACGCTGACTAGCCTCTGTGACCGTGGTGTGCTTAGAGCGCGTTGCGAAGTTAACGTGGCGCGGGAGGCCGTTGGACGGTGGCCGTCCCAGGATCCACGGCCGCGGAGAGACTAGGTGACCCGCGAGCTCACGGAGGGCGTTTCGCGCGAGTCACCGGCGGTCCTCGCAGCGCGGTCCCGGCCACCGGAAGACGGATTCGCGACGGAATTGCGTCAATTTCGCAACTCCGTTCTGGGATGGTTATGCCGTTCGTAGTTCGACGTTCGGGCGTTCGTCGACGAACGCCGAACAATCACCAGCGTTTGGCGAACGACGAACGGCATTAAGCAGGCTCCTCATCCGCGTGCCCCTCGGTTGGGCCTCGGTGCAGCGCGGGCGCGCCCAGGCGATAGCGAGCGACCATGCGATACAGCGAGCGGCGGTCGACGTCGAGGATGGCGGCGGCGCGCAGCATGTTGCCGTGCGTGGCCGTCAGCAGGTGGCTGATGTAGCGCTTCTTCACTTCTTCGAGCGTCGGGTTGTGCGCGAAGAGTCCCTCGATCGTGCTGGCGGCACAGGCGCCGCTGCCGTGGCCGGCAAGGGCCGCCGGGGTCACCTGCAGCTCGGCGCCGTCACAGAGCAGCGCACACCGCTCGACGACGTTCTGGAGCTGCCGGACGTTGCCCGGCCAGGCGTGTTGCTGCAGGAGATCGAGCGACGCCCGCTCGATGCCTACGAAACGGCGGCCCAGCTTGGGCGCGGCGCGCCGGAGGAAGTAGTCCGCGAGCTCGGGGATGTCCTCGGTGCGTTCGCGGAGCGGCGGCAGGCGGACCGGAAACACGTTCAGCCGGTAGAAGAGATCCTCGCGGAAGCGGCCGTCCTGCACCTCGGCTTCGAGATCGCGATTGGTGGCCGCGACGACCCGCACGTCAACGCGCCGGGACGGGCCGCCGCCGAGACGTTCGAACTCACCCTCCTGGAGCACTCGCAGCAGCAGGATCTGCAAATCGGATCGCAGCTCGCCGATCTCGTCGAGAAACAGCGTGCCGCGATCGGCGGCCTCGAACCGGCCGACGCGCAGGCGATCGGCGCCCGTGAACGCCCCTCGCTCGTGGCCGAACAGTTCGGCGGCCGCCAGCGTCTCCGGGACCGCCGCCAGGTTGGTGGCGACGAGCGGACGGCCGGCGCGCCGGGAATGGCGGTGGATGGCGCGCGCCAGCAGTTCCTTGCCCGTGCCGGTTTCTCCCGAAATCAGCACCGGCATGTCGGTCGGGGCCACGCGCCTGATGCGCTCGAGGACATCACAGAGCGCGGGCGAATGACCGACGATCCCGTCGACGCCGTCGGCCGGCTCGCATTCGGTCACACCCGCGGGCGCCACCGCTGATCCTGGCGTGGAGAAGCTCAACACATGCTGATTCGACACGGTGCCTCCCTGCGAAATCCTCTGCGCGGCATCGTAGGTCACACGGGGACGAGGGAGAACTGGGACATCTGACAGCTTCGCCGCGCAAGAGTGCCTGCCGATAGAAGGCCCCGCATTTGTTCCTCCGGAACCTGTCAGATCTCCCAGTGGGACCGACACGCGGCTGTCGCGTAGCCTGCAGCGAGCCCCCGGTTGAGGAGACGGCGCGATGGATTTCAACACTGTGGCCCACGACCTCCGAAGCCCGCTCCACGTGATGCTCGGACACATGCAGCTGCTCGCCGGCGAGCACCTCAGCGACACCGGCCGCCAGCGGCTCGGGATCCTCGAAGCGCAGGTCCACCGGATGATGCGGCTCCTGGAAGGCTTGAGCGATCAAACGGTCCGCGCGCAGCGCCCGAGCACGGTCGATATGGGTGCCTTGATCGACAACCTCGTGTACGAGCTCGCGCCAGTGCTGCAGTCAAGCGGGATCGAGATCAAGGCGAAGATCGAGAGCGACCTGCCAATCGTCCCGGGTGACGCCGATTCCCTGTACCGCGTGCTCTTGAACATCGTGACGAACGCCGCCGAATCGATCGCCGGCGCAGGCGCGATTGCGATCGGCGCGCAGGTGGAACAGCGGATCGCCGGAGTGCCGGCGATCCACGTGTGTGTCGCGGATACCGGCCGGGGCATCCCGTCGGCTCTGCTCGCGCACGTGTTCGAACGCGGCTTCACCACGAAACCGTCCGACTCACCGCGGGGACTGGGCCTCGACATCTGCCGCGAGATTGTCGAGATGCACGCTGGCCACATACAGCTCGCCAGCGTGCCCGGCGCCGGCACGACGGTGCATCTGTTCCTGCCTGCGAACGCGCACTGAGACGCGATGGCAGATCGGTCGCCAGATCGCGACAATCTGCCACCTGACGCCGCTCTTTCCCCTCTCGCACGCCACTGGCACGTCTCCTGCTGCCCTTGACGATCGTCGGATCGATCGCGACGGACGCCATCGGATCCGAAAAGGTAGGACACATGAAGCGAGCATTAAGCATTGCCGCGGTGGTGGTGGCGTTCGCGGCGCCGGCCTGGGCGCAACACACACCCGCCGCGCACCAGCACGCCGGAGACCGCTACATTCCGCCGCGCGGCCCCGCCGCCAGCCGCGGCAATCATTCGAGCGGCGGAGAGCGCGCGCCGGGCGAACGCCTGTACGTCGACACGCACGGCCGGTGGCTCGGACATGAATCGGGTCGGCTGGATCCGCATTACCGGCTCGATCGTCCCTGGGAGCACGGGCGCTTCACGGGCGGCTTCGGGCCGCGGCATGTGTTCCGGCTGGCTGGAGGCACCCGCGAGCGCTTCTGGTTCGACGGGTTCTTCTTCAGCGTGGCGCCCTACGACTTTCCATTCGTGGACGGCTGGGTCTGGGACTCGGACGAGGTGGTGATCTTCGACGACCCGGACCATGACGGCTGGTATCTCGCCTACAACCCGCGGCTTCGCACCTACGTCCACGTCACGTATCTCGGCCGCGACGCGGAATCGCATTGAGGTGAGCGAAACATGAAACGAGCTGCTCTTGCGAGTGTCGCGTTGTGGATGGCGGCCTGTGCGTACTCGACGGACATCTACGTCAAGGATGCCGGCGCCGCGCGTCCGGCGGACCAGACCTTCTTCGTTCTCCAGGGCCACTCCTCGGGCAGCCCGTCGCTCGACCGCGAGCTCGAAGCCGAGGTCAGGCGCGACCTGACCGACCGGGGATTCCTGGAAACGGGGCCGGAGGAAGCCGACCGTGTCGTGGTCCTGCATTCGGCGACGACCGGAACGTCCTCGCGCCGCGCGTTGTACCAGGGATGGGGCGGCTGGGAGTGGCGCAACGCTGGCGACGCGACCGACTACAAGCCGGGCACGCTGGTCGTCGATGTGTTCGATGCGTCGACCAAGAAGCTCGTGTGGCACGGCGCCGAGTCCAACGCCATATCGCACGGCTCTCTGCGGTTGACGAGAAAGGACACGTCAAAACTGCTGAAGGGCTTTCCCAGCGCTGCGCCTGAGGATCAATCGGACAGTCATCAACCGTTCCGGATTCTCTTCTCGCCGGTACCCGCGGTCCTCGTGCGGATCGACGGCCAGCCCCGATACGAGCAGGTAGACGGCACGCGCCTGCAGCGCATCGTCAATACGCCGGCGCTGATCATTCGCGACGAAGCGGGCTTGCACTACCTTCGAATGGGTGACGCGTGGCTCGAGGCGTACCAGCTCACCGGATCCTGGTCGCCGGCCTGGCTGCTGCCTGATGGAGCCGACATCGCCCTGGGACAGGCGGTTCGTGCCGACGGGACCGATCTCCTCAGGTCCACCCTGCTTCGGGAATCCATGCCGGCCATCATCGTTTCAACAACGCCCGCCGACCTCGTGGTCACCGACGGCGACCCTGAGTTCGTCGCGTTCAACGGCACACCTCTCCTCTACGTCCGGAACACCGCCGCGGCCGTCTTCCGCGAACCGACCGATCGGGAGATCTACGCTCATGTGACCGATGGATGGTTCCGGGCATGGACCATCACTGGCCGGTGGGAACACGTCCCCGACGACCAGTTGCCGGCGGACCTGGCCACCGCCCGCACGACGCTCACGGGCTCGTAGCATGGAGCTGAGAGGCGAGCGAGCGCGCGAGCGAGCCACGCGACACTCGAGCGCCGCTTCGTCGGAGCGGCGCGCGAGAGAGCGTGTCGGGGAGTCCGAGGGGCGAAAGCCCCTCGGGTAAGACTACGGTGCGATCAGGCCGAGCTTGATCGCCTGTTGCACGAGCTCCGCGTTCGTCTTGACGCGAAGCAGCTCCATGATGCGGTACTTGTGGAACTCCACGGTCCGCGGGCTGATCTCGAGCACCGCCGCCACTTCTTTCATCGACTTGCCTTCGGCGAGCAGCTGCAGCACTTCCCGCTCGCGCGAGCTCAGGTCGCGCAGCGTCACCTGTTCCGCCGGCGCGATCGACCCTTCGTCGAGCATGCTCCGGGCGATCGCGGGCGAGATGTAGGTCTTGCCGCGCAGCGCGTCGCGGATGGCGATCGTCAGCTCGGACGCCGCCGAGTCCTTCAGCAGATACCCCGACGCGTGCCGGCGAAAGGCCTCGACCGCGAATCGCGGTTCGCGGTTCTGGGTGAGGAAGATGATCTTCATGCCCGGGATGAAGGGCCTTCAGCTGCTCGCCGGCGTCGAGGCCATTGAGCAGCGGCATCCCGATGTCGACCACGACGACATCCGGGACGAGCTCGCCGGCGGCCTTGAGCAGCGCCCGCCCGTCCGCCACCGTGCCGACGACGTCGAACTCGGCCTGCAGCAGGTGTTCCAGCGCCTGCGCGATCAGCACGTGATCGTCGGCGAGCAGGACCTTCGGCCGTTTCATGCCGAGCTCACCTTCGACGACACCCGGTGGCCTGGCGCCGTGCCGGCCGATGGCGAGGTGGCCGCGGCGCGTCCGAGACTTGCCGCTGGCACCCACGCGCTGACCCTGGTGCCGCGCGACGGCTCGGACTTGATGCGGACTGTTCCGTGCACGACGCGGAGGCGCTCGCGCATGCTCACGAACCCGAGGCCGTCCCGGCGTTCGGAGCTGTCGCCTTCGAAGCCGCGGCCCGTATCCTCGACCGTCAGATGGATGCCGTCGCGGTCGGCGCGCACGTCCACGCGGGCCGATGCCGCCTGGCTGTGCTTGGCGATGTTGGTCAGGCTCTCTTCCGTCACGCGAAACAGGCACAGCGCGACCTCGGACGGCAGCGGCGCCGGCAGTGGACCATGCGCGAACTCGGTGGCGATCCCGTGCCGGATGGAAAACTCGTGGACGAGCCGCTGCAGCGCGGGAACGAGGCCGAGGTAGTCGAGCGCGGATGAGTGCAGGCGATGCGAGAGGCCGTGAATTTCGTCGGTGACTTCCGTCGTGCTCTCCCGCAGCCCTTCGAGGGCGGTGGCGACGGCTGGCGGCATCGCCTCGTCGGCGCGCAGCTGATCCAGGCGAATGGTCAACACCCCGAGCATCTGGCTGATGTGATCGTGAAGCTCGCGGCCGATGCGGCTCCGTTCCTGCTCCTGCGCGTGGATCAACCGTCCGGCCAGTTCTTCGAGCTCGTGCTCGGTCCGCTTGCGCACGGTGACGTCGTTGTTCGTTTCCAGCACGGCGACCGGCGTGCCGTCCGTCCCGCGCTGCAGCGACCAGCGGCTCGCGACCACGACCTCGGAGCCGTCGCGCTTCACGTGCACGAGTTCGCCTTCCCATCGGCCGGTACGCAGCAGCTCGGCGCGGATGTCGTCGAAGGGGGCCGGAAAGGTGGTCCGCGTCAGCTGATGCGAAACCTGACCCAGGGCTTCGTCGCGCGTCCAGCCGTAAAGCTCCTCGGCCCCATGATTCCAGTAGCGGATGACGCCGTTCATGTCGCGGACGAAGATCGTGTCGTGGGTCAGGTCGAGGAGGTCCGCCTGCTCACGCAGCACTTGTCCCGCGGCGAGCGCCTCGGCATGCGCGGTCTGCAGGCGCTCGTTGGCGACGACCAGGTCGGCGGTCCGTTCGCGCACCTTGAGGTCGAGCTCGTCGTGCGCTTGCTTGAGCGCCCGCTCGGCCTGGCGCCGCCGCGCGCTGATGCTGACGAAGAGCGCGGCAATCGCCGTGAACGCGGCCAGGCGCGGCAGGTGCGCAAAGTCCAGGGAGACCGTATAGAGCGGCGGCGTGAAGTAGTAGTCGATCGCCAACGTCGCCAGGGCAGAGCCGACCAGCGCCGGCCAGAAGCCGGCGAACCACGCCGTGGCCAGGATCGCGATCAGGAGCACGACCGTTGCGTCGAGCACGGGTCTGCAGCCACAGCGCCACTTGCACCCCTGCCAGAATTACCAGGATCGTGCCGCCATATCTGACAGCGATGGAGTCCTTCATAGCGTCACCTGTCATTCTGCCGTCCGCGAACTGGTAAGCAAGCTCGGAGTACTCCCAGTTTCGCGGGCCCGGTCGCGAGCGCATGATGGGTATCAGGAAGTAAACGGGCTGGGAGGTGTTTCATGACACGACCCCGCATCCTGATGGCGGACGACCACCAGATGCTGCTAGACGCGTTCAAGGTCATGCTCGAACCGGATTTCGACGTCGTCGGCTCGGTGACCGACGGGCGCGCGCTTCTGGAGGAGTTCGCACGCCTCCATCCTGATGTGGTGGTGATCGACGTCGCGATGCCGCTGCTGAACGGGCTCGACGCGGGACGGCAGCTCAAGGCGCAGCGCCGATCGGTGAAGCTGATCTTCCTGACCATGAATCCGGATCCCGACCTGGCCGGCGAGGCCCTTCGGCTCGGTGCGTCCGGATACGTGCTGAAGAGCTCGGCGGCCCAGGAATTGAAACAGGCCATCCAGGAGGCGTTACGTGGCCGATCCTACATCACGCCGCTGATTACGCGGGACGTCGTGGGATCGCTCATCCAGCGGACGCCGCGCAGCGAGCTCACGGGCCGCCAGCGCGAGGTGCTGCAACTGCTCGCCGAGGGCAAGTCGATGAAGGAAGTCGGCGCGATCCTGGATCTGACGCCGAGAACCGTCGCGTTTCACAAATACCGGATGATGGAGCAGCTGCGCTTGAAAACCACCGCCGAGCTCGTGAAATTCGCCGTCCGCGAGGGGGTCGTTGCCTGACCCTTTACGGCCATGCTGAGATCTGACCTGGTCGATCAAGGAACTGTCATGAGTGGTCGCGCACGCGTCCTGGTCGCCGATGATCATCACGCCATGCTCGAAACGCTGGTGCGCCTGTTGTCGCACGATTTCGAGGTGGTGGCGGCCGTCCCCGACGGACTCGCGGCCGTGACCAAAGCCGAGGATCTCGAGCCCGACCTGCTGGTGCTCGACATCGCGATGCCCGGCTTGAACGGGATTGCCGCGGCCGCACAGCTGAAGCAGCGCGGGTCGACGGCCAAAATCGTGTTCGTGACCAACATGCGGGATCACGAGTTCATGCAGGAATCGCTGGCCCTGGGCCAGGTGGGCTTCGTGGTGAAGGATCGCCTCGTGGCCGACCTGCTGCCGGCGATTCGCAACGTCCTGGCCGGCAAGACCTTCGTCTCACCCTCCGTTCGTCACTGAGTCTTATCCGAGGGGCTTCGCCCCTCGGACTCCCCCACACGCTCTCTCGCGCGCCGCTTCGCCGGCGCGCTCCGTTCGCGTGGCTCGCTCGCGCGCTCGCTCGCGGCGCAAGGGCTTCGCCCCTCGGACTCCCCGACACGCTCTCTCGCGCGCCGCGCGACGTGAACGCGGTTTAATCGACCTCTCACCCTGCGATCAGGCTGGTCTTCGTCCTACTGAGTAGAGGATGGCGACAGCCATCTTCGACGTCCGGCTGAAGCCGGACGCGACGAGCGAGGAGGGTGTCATGACATCAAGAACGGCTGCGGTTTGGGCTCTGGCTCTGGCATTGGTCGCTGGCAGTGGGTCCGTGCTGGCGGCAGCCCATTCCGACTTCACCAAGTCGTATCCGCTGCAGAGCCTGAAGACCTTCGAGTTCAAGCCGCAGTACCGCATCTCACGCGACCCACTGGCGAACAACGACATCTGGGCCAATGACATGCGGCAGGCCATTCGAGGCGACCTGGCCTCGCATGGAATGGTCGAAGCGAACGGCAACCCCGACTTCTACGTGGCCTTCTACGTCGGCCTGCAAGACCGCTACGACGTCAACTACGTCGGGTACGGATGGCCGATGTTCCACCGGGGCTTCCGCCGCGGATGGTGGGGATGGCCGGCTGGCTACGACGCCTGGGCAGTGCCGTATACCGAATCGACGGTCATCGTCGATCTGATCGACGCGCACACCAACCAGCTCGTCTGGCGCGGCTACGACTCGGATAACTTGAATACGAAGGACCCCGACAAGACGCTGAGCAAGGCCGTGGACAGCGTCCTCGCGCGCTTCTATCACGACGCGAAAGAGGCGCCGCAGCACCATGGGTGAGACATGCGTGCCGTTCGTCATTCGACGTTCGTCGTTCGACGGCGTGTCCTGACCGCAGAGGACATAGAGGACCTGAGGGTCAAACCGATTGGTCCTCTGCGTCCTCCGCATCCTCTGCGTCCTCGGCGTCCTCGGCGTCCTCGGCGTTTAAAACTCCACACGCAATCCGATGCGAAGCTGACGAGGCGCCTGCAACTGCGCGAGGTTCAGCCGACTCGCCTCGCCGAAGTCCGGGTTCAGCACGCCAAAGGTGGTTTCGGTGTCGGGGTCGTAGTCGAGCGCCTTCTGCTGGTTGAACAGGTTGAACATGTCCGCCAGCAGCGAGAACCGCAGTGCGCCTGGCGTCTTGATCACGTAGTCGGCGTGCACGGCGGTCGTCGTGAGAAACGGCGTGCGGTCCTTGAAGCCGTCGATGGTCTCGAAGCCGGAGCCGCGCGGCCCCTCGGGGATTTCGCCGGGAGTGGCGTAGACCGGATGCGCCGCCAGCGCGGTCAACGGTTTACCGGAAGAGAGCGTCACGCCGGCCCCGAGATTCAACGGGAACGCAAACGTGTAGCTCCCGAACAGTTTCGCCTGGTGCGGCCGATCGAGCGGCAGCGGACCGAGACCCAGCGCGCCGAGATACCTGACGTCGCCGCGGTAGCCAAACTGCGGCGCGCCGATCGCCGTGTAGCTCGGATCGTTGGTCGGGAAGTCGAAAAGCGACGTGATGCCCGGATCGGACTGCCCGTTGTCGTCCCGGAAGAAGCCTTCGAACGTCCCGCGCAGCCGCGAATACCGATACGAGGATTGAACGGACCAGCGGTTCGCGAAGCGCTTGTCCGCGGTGAACTCGATCGCGTTGTAACGGTGAATCGCCTTTTCGAAGCTGGCGCCGAGATCACCCGTCGTCGTCGTCGTCGTGGACGGATTCGTCAGCGTGTAGTCGACCGAGTCGGCACCGGGAATGCCGAGGTCGCCGGCCACAATGGGAAATGGCTGGACGTCCTCGATTACCCGCGGGATGTCTCGATGAATGTAGCGAACGCCCACGTTGAGACCTGGCGTGGGCTCGAATTCGAACCCGGCAATCGCTTCGTTCACATAGCTCGACTTCACCGCGGGATCGATCGCGTCAGCCGACAAGCTCTGCTGGAGAAAATGGCTCGTCGCGTCCAGCGCGAGGACGCCGTCTGGTACGGGCTGGGTCAGCGCCGCATCGAAGTAGTCGGCCCGGCTGACGCCGGCATCCGACGAGAGCGACCGGGCCGCGAGATCGTTGGGCAGCTTCGAGTAGTAGAAGCCCCAATTGCCATAGACCTTCATGGTGCCGCGACCCAGTGGGTCATACGTCGCGCCCAACCGCGGCGCCCAGTTGTTGCCGAGCGTCAGCTTCGCGAGCGTCCCCTCCAGCGATTGGCGCTCGTAGCGGATCCCCGGATTGATCGTCAGCTTGCCGAGCGTCCAGTTGTCCTGCACGAACAGGCTCGTGTAATGCTGTCGCGTATCGCTCACGTTGCTGGTGTTGGCGCGCGTGACGCGATAGATCTGGCCAAAGTCGGGATCGGGCATCACCTGGATCTGCGCGCCGGTGACTGTCTGCTGACCGTTCGGCAGGGTGATCGTTGGTCCGGTCCGGTTGATCGTGTTCTTGTAGTCGATGTCTTCGTATTCGACGCCGTATCGCACGGTGTGCCCGGACAGAATGTGGGTGCTGTTGGCCCGGTACTGCAGATTCACCCCGTCGTTGCCGACCTCGTAGAACCCGATTCCCCCGCTCCGCACCTGCGGCGTCACCGTGGTATCGGTTACGGACCAGGCGTCAATTGAGGGAACCTCGACGATCGAGTTCTGCGCTCGCGCGAACGACGCCTCGACGAGCCAGCTCCCGCTCAGCGTTCCGTCATACCTGACGGTCTGGTTGTGGCCGCCGTACTCTGCAACTCGCTGAAGCCGGCCGTGTCGGTCCGTAGCAGCGCCGTGTACCGCTGGGGCCCGTTGGGGCCGTGCGCCGGATCCCCGAAGAACGACGCGACGAGCTGATGGGCCGCAGCCATCTGCCACGTCCCTTTGGCCGCGTATGGAAGGATCCGCCGCTCCTGTGTGATCGGGCCGAGCGCGCGCAGCGGGAACCCGTCGGGTGCGATGTAGTCCGTCCGCTGCCACTGCGGATCGATGGCGCCGAAGAAGAACACGCGATTCCTGACGATCGGGCCGCTGAGCTCGACGCCCGCATCCTCGAAGCGGGTCGCGTTGACGTTCACCGTCCCATTGGCCGTCGTCACCTCGTGATAGTCGCTCTCAAACGAGGTGGGCCGGAGATAGGTGAACGCGCTTCCGCGAAGGGCGTTGGATCCGGTCTTCGTGATCACGTTGACGACGCCGCCCGTGGCCTGGCCGAACTCGGCCTCGTAGCCGGCCGTCTTGACCTGCTCTTCCTGGATGAAGTCGAACGGCACGGCGTTGCCGAGCGAACCGAAGACGATCGAATACGACCCCAGCGCACCGTAACCGGTGTTGGTGATGTTGACGCCGTCGAACAGGTACTGATTCTCGAGACCGCTCCCGCCCGACACAGACGGGTTCGCGTCGCCAACCTGACCGCCGCTGCTGACGCCAGGAGCGAGGTACAGCGTGTCGCTCATGCGCCGGCCGACCGGCAGGTGCGCGAGCGTCGTCGCGTCGAGCACCGCCCCAGCCGTCGTCGACGATGTGTCGACGACCGGCGCCGCGGCGGTCACGCGCACGGTCTCGGTGACGGGGCCGACGTCCAGCCGCAGCGTCAAATCGACACGTTGGCCGAGCCGGACATCGATGCCCTGACGCTCGAGCGGCCGGAAGCCCTGGAGCTCGACCCTCACTTGGTACTGACCCGGGGTGAGGTATGGCGCGAAGAAGCGCCCTTCTGAGTCGCTCACGATCCGGCGCGGACCCTGAGGCGTGACGATCATCACGGTGGCGCCGGGCACGGCGAGGCCCTGACCGTCGACCACCTGCCCGCCAATCGATCCGGTTGTCGTCTCCTGCGCATGTGTCGCAGTGGCCGCGGCCATCACGAACATCAGCGCCCATACACGCGCGCCATTCATGCCTGTCCTCTCTTTCTTACCCGAGGGGCTTCGCCCCTCGGACTCCCCTACACGCTCTCTCGCGCGCCGCTGACGCCGGCGCGCTCCGTTCGCGTGGCTCGCTCGCGCGCTCGCTCGCGCGCGAGTCAGCTGCTTCTTGAGATATCTCTACAATCAGCCGACTCAGCCTCGTCCTTCCTGGAAGCCTCCCGACGGAGCCGGCGCTTTCGCATGCACGACGGTCACGGCCGTCGCGACATGGCGCTTGGCGTCGGTGCGATAGCGCACGTCGACAGTTGAGCCGACGTTCATCGTGCCGACGCGCTCCGTCGAGGGATTCGAGGACGAAGGTCATGTCTTGTCCCGACTTGGCCGACCGGGTGATGACCAGGCTGGTGTCGTTGACGGTCTTGATGACGCCCCTGGTCGCGTGCGTGGCCGCGTGCTTGGTGGTCTTCGCGGCAGAGGACGTCGACTGGGCGGCTGCGGTGGAGGAGAAAACGGGCAGGAGGATCAGCCAGCCGATCGCGATTGCTGTCGTGGCACGGCTTGTCATCGGTCACACTCCCTTGATGACCTAAATGTCATCCGGGCCATTTCACGACAGCCGCGTGATCAGAATCATGACCGGCCGATTAATTCGCGTTCATCGCCTCTTACCCGAGGGGCTTCGCCCCTCGGACTCCCCGACACGCTCTCTCGCGCGCCGCTGCGCCGCGCGCGCTCAGCGGTTTCGCGTGGCTCGCTCGCTGTACTCGCTCGCCGACGCAGGTCAGCTGGTTTTGAGATAACTCTAGTTGTCAGTCGTCAGTCGACTCGTCGGCTTGGACTGACTGTGGACTGTTGACTGTCGACTGTTGACTGCCGCACGGCGACGACAACGACGCTGCGGTCGTCGTCCCAGTCGGGCACCGCGGCGGGGCCGCGTGCACGAAGCGCGGCCCCCATCACGCGGTCGCAGATTTCAGCAGCGGAAAGGCCGCTGAAATCCGCGGCACCGAGCCAGCCTTCGACCGGCACGTCCTCGAGCGCCTCGGTGACGCCGTCACTGAACAACAGGCACGTGTCGCCGCGGTTCACCGTCAGGAGTGCTTCTTCGAAGGTGGCGTTAGAGAAGAGCCCGGCGGGCGGCCCGCCTCGGCACAGGCGCCGCATGCCGGCGGGCCCGACGAGCATCCCCGGTGGATGTCCGGCGTTGGTGTACACGAGCGTCCGCGTCTGCAGGTCGAAGGCGGCGACGATGCAGGTCAGATAGGGCGTGCCCTGCCAATCCTGGAAGAACGTCGCGGAAAGATGCGCGACGAGATCGGCCGGGCCGAGGCGCTGACGGCTCAGCGCTCGAAACGTCGAGCGCAGCGATCCGAGCGCCATGGCCGCGGGAATCCCCTTCCCCGACACATCGGCGACGAGCGCCGTCCACTGGCCGGGCGCGGTTTCGACAAAGTCATAGAAGTCGCCGCCGACCTGCCCTGCCGGCCTCAGGGCCGCCGCCCACTCACAGCCGTCCGTGGCGGGAGGGACGGATGGAAGCAGCCGGCGCTGAATATCCGCCGCCAGCGACAGCTCGGTCTCGAGAACAATGGCGGTACGCTCGCGTTCGGCCAGCTCGCTGCGGGTGGCCAGCAGATTCCGCCAGAGATAGACGGCCACCCCGAGCGCCGTGGCCAGGGCGAGATCGCTGATCCACGCAAGCTCCCACTCGGTCGGCTGCAGCCAGCCGATCACGGCGGCCTCGAGCGCCGCGGCCAGCAAGTAGCCGCCGAGCGCTGCGGCCAGGCTTTCGACCAGGACTCGCAACCCTTCGGCGCCCGAGCTGAAGCTCGGGCCTACGATGTCGCCTCTCTGTCGCGCTCTCATCGACCATTCGGTCATTTGAGGAAGATGCGGCGGTAGCCGCCGGCGACGAGCGCCGAGATATCCGCCAGCACCCGCGGCAGGTGAAAACCGCCCGGGCACGCGAGATACCGCGGTTCCCACACCGGGTCGAACTTTTGTTTGTACGCCCGTAGTCCCTGAAATCCGTACAGCAGTTCCGCGTGTTCGTAGACGAACCCGCCCACACGATTCCAGAGCGACCGGACCGGTGACGGTTCGACTCCGGCCAGCGGCGCCATCCCGAGCACGAACCGCTCGGTACTCCTGCGCTTTCCCCCACAACATGAGATGCACGAACAACGCGTCCATGACTCCGTTCGGCGCTTCCCGCCGATGGCGCATCAGGTCGATCGACAGTTCGCCGTGGCCCGGCCCGGGCCAGAGGTTGGCAAACGCCTGGATGCGGCCGTGTTGTTCGATCACCGCGACCGGAAGGCTTGCCAGGTACGCTTCGTCGAAGTGCCCGAGCGAGAAACCTTTCTCGGCGGCGGCTTTCACCGCGAGCCATTCGTCTGAGACCGAGCGGAGCTCGCGGCAGGACGGCCGCTACGTCCGGCGGACTGATGATTCGGAAGGCCGCGCCCTCCCAATCGAGCCGGCGGAGCAGCTTCCGAAACTTCGCGGCATGACCGCCCTCGAGCGTGAAGCCCGGGAGATCGACCTTCGCTTCCTCGCCGATCTTCACGAGCGTCATGCCGAGATCGGCGTAGTGATGCAGGTGCGGCGGCGTCGCCTGGTAGAAGACCGGCACCCCGCCGAAATCGTTGCAACGGTCGAGGAACACGCGGACCAGCGTACTGATCCGGTCGTCGGGTCCGACCGGATCGCCCAGTGCGACCCACGTCCGCCCTTGAACGCCGTACATGACGAAGCCCGAGCGCTCGTCGTCAAAGAGCAGCGCCTTGTCGCCGGCCAGCGCCAGGAACGGGAGCGTCGCACGCTGTCCGGCGATGATCCGTCGAGCGTCTTCGAGGTCGGACGCGGACGGCGGCGGCGCCTCGTGCGGCGCGTAGCCGATGAGCCGGGCCAGCGCCACCAGGAACACCACGACGCCGGCGCCAACCGACGCTCGCAGGAACCGCGAGGCGTCGCCGCGCAGCTCGAACTGCCACCACAGGTCGCGCGAGTAATCGACGTGCTGAAAGGCAAAGAAGCCGAGCCACATCGAGGCAGCGAGCGCCAGGACCACGCTGGCGACCCACGCCGCCGAGAAGCGTGTCTCGAAAAATGCCGCGCGCCGGTCGAAGGCAGCCCGGGCTCGCACGAGCAGCCCGAGCACCACGCAGAGCAGCGCGGCTTCCTCGAAGTCGAACCCTTTGACCAGCGACGTCGCAATCCCGACGACCATCAATGTGCCAGTCAGGTAGTAAGCGCCGTCCAGCCGGCGCGCGAGGCCCTGGGAGACAATCAACAGTCCCGCGCCGGCCACGCTGGCGAGGAAGTGCGAGGCTTCAATCAGGCCCAGCGGCAGCACCCGGCCGAGGAGCAGCAGGCGCCCGCGCTCCGCCGGCGTCGCGCCCGAGAACAGCAGGACGACGCCGGCGAAGAACGTGATCGTCGCGAGCACCCGGGGGGTGTAGCGCTGCGCGTACCGGCCGAGCGCCTGTGCCACGCGCGCGGCCAGGGCGCGTCGCCGATCGATCTCGTCTGCCGCGAGGATGGTCAGCGCGACGGCCAGTGGCAAGAGGTAGTAAACCGCGCGGTAGACGACCAGCGCCGGGAGCAGCTGCGTCGCGTCGAGGTACGGTCCGAGGAGCAGCAGCATCAACCCTTCGAACACACCGAGGCCGCCGGGGAGGTGACTGGCCAGGCCCACCAGAATCGAGGCGAGAAACGCCCCGATGAATACTGGAAACGGCGGCCCGCCCGGCGGCAGGAGACGTACAACACCGCACCCGCAAGCGCCCAGTCCACGACTGACAGAGCGATCTGCCCGGCGGCGACGCGCGGCGCAGGCACAGGAAGCGAGAAGCGCCAGATCCGCAGCGGCGAACGCCGCACGATCGTGGCGGCCAGGTACGCCAGTGGAGTCACCGACAACAGCAGGCCGGCAAGCGTTGCGGCGTGGCGCGCGGGCAGGCCGCCGACGGGCGGCAATGGCATGACCATCAGGCTGACGCCGCCAAGTGCAAAGAGGCCGAGCCAGAACGTGACCGAGTAGGAAAAGATTAGCTGCGAGAGCTCTGCGGCGGTGATGCCCCAGCGCGAGTAGAAGCGGTAGCGGATCGACGCCCCGGAGAGCATCGCCAAGCTGACGGTGTTGGAAACGGCATAGGCGAGAAACGCCGTGATCATGACGCGCCATCGCGGCAGGCGCTTGCCGAGATAGACGAACGCCAGCAAGTCGTATCCGGTGAGCACCGCGTAGCTCAGGATGGTCAGGCCGATGGCCTCGGCCAGTCGGCGGCGCGGCACACGGACGACATCGGCAGCCAGCTCGATCCAGCTGATCGTGCGCAGCTCGATGCGGAGGACCGCCACCACGATCAGCAGGACCACGACGCCCACGACCGCGGGCAGCGCGCGCGTCAGCCTGGTTTCACGTCCGACCACCGGACGACTCCCGGCACGCGCGGCGTCGATCGCTTGCACGGCGATCATTTGGCGGCACTCGTGCGAGCCTGGTCTATCCACGCGACCGCCTCGAGGAGGCTCCGGTCGAGGTCGGCCAGGTTGTCCCCGAAGTGATGGTTGGCGGCGTCGACAACCCACAGGCGCTTCGGGGGCTGAGCCGCCGCCAGCACGTCTTTCACTTCCGTGAGCGGCACGAACTCGTCGTGCGTGGAATGAATCGCCGCAAGCGGAACCGGGGCCAGCCGGGCCACGACCGCCTTGACGCTGATGGACGGTTCGTTCGGCGCGCGATGCGTCAGGTAAATGACCATGTCGCGCCAGCGCCAGCCCAGCTCGGTGATGTCGGACAAGCCGAGGCCGATCACGCCAGCGACCGCCGCCTTGTTGACGGGGTCGGCAGCGGCCAGCACCGAAAGGCCGGCGCCCTCCGAGCTGCCCACGAGCAGGGCTTTCAGTCCGGTCGCCCTTGCGGCAAACGCGATCAGTACTTTGAAATCGCCGGGTTCGTCCTCGGCGCGGAGCGTGGTCTCTCCGTGGGTGAAACTCTCCAGGTACGCCTTGGCGTCGAAGCCCACCACGAAGAAGCCTTTCGACGCGAGCACCTCCGCGACGTGCGGACCAAGACGCATCCAGCCGCCATCACCGCTGCTGACGATGACGGGAGCGCCATCCGGTGGGCCATAGAGATGGAGTGTCTGCAGGTGATCGCGCAGCGCGATGGTCTGTCGCCGTTCGACCGGCTGCGCCCACGCCGGACTGAGCCCTCCCGCACAGCTGCACGCGGCGGCCGTGAGGACTGCGGCGATTCGAAGGACTCGAGGTGCCGGCATTACCTCGAATCTAGTGCGGTGGCGGCGGGCGGACTACTGCGAGAACTGACAGGTCAACGGGGAAACAATGCCTCTCGTAGGGTCCGGCTACGGAAGAGCGTAGAAGAGGCGCTTCGCGGCCTCAGCAGAGAGGACATAGAGCGCCACGATGAGGACCATTGCCGCCACGAAGGCGAAGGGAACGGCCGTCAAGCCCAGTGGCGGCGCCAGCGGCGTAAATGGCAGGGCAACCCCAGCCGCAATGACACCAACCGTGGCGATCGCAAGCGGCCGGGATGGCGGCGTGCTGATCAGGGGCGTGCGGGTACGGACGACCAGGACGATCAAGGCGGCAGACACGATCGACTCGAGAAACCATGCGGTCCGGAACTCGACCGGGCCGGCGCCGAGCCACCACAGCAACACGCCGAATGTGGCGTAGTCGAAGACCGAACTGAGTACGCCGAAGACCAGCATGAAACGGCGGATGAACTGCACGTCCCACCGCCGGGGACGCTCGATCCAGTCGCTGTCGACGCGATCGGTGGCAATCGTCAGCTCCGGCAGGTCGGTCAGCAGGTTCAGCAGCAGGATCTGCTTGGGCAAGAGTGGCAGGAACGGGAGGAAGACCGACGCGCCGGCCATGCTGAACATGTTGCCGAAGTTTGCGCTGGTGGCCATGAAGACATATTTCAGGGTGTTCGCGAACGTGCGGCGCCCTTCCCGGACCCCGTCCTCGAGGACACACAAATCCCGCTCCAGGAGGACGATGTCGGCCGCCGCCTTGGCCGCGTCGGCCGCTTGTTGCACCGAGATGCTCACGTCGGCCGTGTGCAGCGCCGGGGCGTCGTTGATGCCGTCTCCGATGTAGCCGACCACGTGACCGCCGTGTTGCAGGGCGCGGATGATGCGCTCTTTCTGCCCCGGCTCGACCGCCGCGAACACGTTGACGCGATCGGCCAGCACGGGAAGCGCCTCGTCGGTGATGCCCTGCAGCGCCGCGCCATCGAGCACCAGTGGAGTCGTCACGCCAACCTGCCGCGCCACCTGCTCCGCAATCAGCGCGCTGTCGCCCGTGATGATCTTGAGCGACACGCCGAGCCGCGCCAGCGCCGCGACCGCCATCCCGGCGTCGGGTTTCGGTGGATCGCGCAGGACGACGACCCCGAGAAACGTCATGCCGCTCTCGTCCCGCCGCGCGATCGCGCCGGTGCCTGGCGGCATCTCTCGCACCGCGACACCGAGCGTGCGGTTGCCGCTGCCTTCGACACGGGCCTGAAGCGCGTCGATCGCCGGCCTCGCCTGATCGATCGGGATAACTCCCCCGGGTGTGTCCGCCTGCGAGCAGACGTCGAGGATCGCGCGGAGCGCTCCCTTGGCGATCATCAGCGGCCGCCCTCGATCGGCCGCCAGGACGGTCAACCGCCGGCGCAGGAAGTCGTACGGGATCTCGTCGAGCTTCGTCCAATCGTCCAGCGCCACCGCGCGGGCCGCGCAGATCGCTTGATCGATCGGATTGGCATAGCCGGTCTGCAGGCTCGCGTTCACGACGGCGTGAACCCGAACCCGCTCACTCTCGTGGCCGAACGCATCGAACGCCGACGTGAGCTCCATGCGCCCTTCCGTCAGTGTCCCGGTCTTGTCCGAGCAGAGCACGTCCATGCTGCCGAAGTTTTCGATCGCGGTGAGCCGCTTGACGACGACCTTGCGGGCCGCCATCTGCTTCGCACCCCTGGCCAGGTTCACGCTGATGACAGCCGGCAGCAGTTGCGGCGTCAGTCCCACGGCCAGCGCCAGCGCGAAGAGCAATGAATCCAGCACCGGCTTCTGCAGGTAGACGTTCAGCGCGAAGATCGCTGTCACCAGGAGCAGCGTGACTTCGACCAGGAAGTACCCGAAGCGGCGCACCCCGCGCTCGAATTCCGTCGGCGGCGGTTCGATCCGCAGCCGCGCCGACACCCGTCCAAACTCCGTGTCGCCGCCGATCCGCGCGACCACCGCACGGCCGGTGCCGCTGACGACGTGCGTCCCCATGAAGAGCGCGTCGGCACGCCGGCCGAGCGGGGCATCGGCAGCAACGGTCTCTTCCGACTTGGCCGAAGGGTACGACTCACCCGTGAGTGCGGCCTCGTTGACGTACAAGTCCCGCGCGGTGATGACACGGCAGTCCGCGGGAATGCCTGATCCCGCGGTCACGCAGATGATGTCGCCGGCCACCACGTCACGCGCCGGGATCTCCACCTGGGCGCCGTCCCTTATCGACCGATGCCTTCAGCTCGACTTTCGACAGCAGGGCAGCGACGATGTTCGCGGCGTTGTACTCCTGGAACAGCCCCAGCATGCCGCTGGCGGCGATCATCGACAGGATGATGGCCCCGTCGGCGCGGTCGTGGAGCATCAACGACAGGGCGGCGGCGCCAATCAGCAGCAGCACGATCGGCGATCCGAACTGGCGCATGAGCAGCCAGAGCACCCGGTTTCTCGAATCGGCGACCAGCGAGTTGGGGCCGCCGCGTACCAGTCGGCGGCCCGCTTCCGCCGCTGAGAGCCCCGTCTCGCGGACGTCGAGCGCCGAGAGGAGATCCTCGATCGGCTGACTCCAGAATGGGCGGCTCTCGGCACGCGGTGGTACGGGCCGGCCAGGCGGCGAGTTGAGTGCGGTGCTAATCCCCATCCCATCCGCCTCCGAGCGCCCTGACGAGCTGCACCGCGGTCACGAATCGGCGCGACCGTGACCGAGAGCGCCGAGCGCTGGTTGGTGAGCAGGAGTCGTCTTGCTGCGTTGCCACTTGCAGGTAGCTCGCGCAGTCCCCGCCCGGATCCTGATTCAGCGAGAATCGCGAGCGATCGCTCCGCCGCCAGGACCGCCGCCTGTTGCTGCGCATCCTCGGACGCGAGCAGATGCTCGGCGGCCAGGTTGTCCTCGACGTCCTGGAACGCCGCGAGCACCGTCTGCCGGTAGGCCGCGACGTTCTCGTCGTAGCTCGCCTCGGCCTGCGCTTTCGCGGCGTGCCGCGCGCCGGCGTCGAACAGCGTCAGGGCCAGCCGCCGGGCCCACTGACCAGAATCGCATCGGCCACGACAGCCACTGCTGCAGCGCGTATCGCGTCGAACCCTCCCGTCCCGTTCAAGCGTCACCGACGGAAAGACCGCCGCCGAGGCCACGCCGATCTGCGCGTTGGCGGCCGCCACGCGGCGCTCCGCCGCCGCGACATCAGGCCGGCGTTCCAGCATGCGCGACGGCACGTCAATCGGAATCGACTGGCGGCTCGCCCGTCGAGGGCCACCTGTTCCAGCGACAGCTGCGGCGGCGGCACGCCACCAGCACGGCGATCGCATGCTCCACTTGCGCGCGCGTCAGTCGGACGTCAATCGCCTGCGCCTCGGCGGTTGCGAGCTGCGTCTCCGCCTGTTCGACGTCGGCGCGCGAGACGATGCCCGCGTCATACTGGTTGTGGGTGAGGGTCGAGGCCCGTTCGTACGCGCGCAATGGTTTGATCGAACAGGGCCAGCTCGGCGTCGTAGGCGCGGAGCTGAAAGTAGTTCGCCGCGAGCTCGGCGCTCAGGCTCAAGCGCGTGCTCTCGGGATCGGCGCCGGCCGCTTCAGCGGACGCCCGGCCTGACGAGACGGTCGATCGAATCCGCCCCCACAGATCCGGTTCCCACGAGGCGCCGGCGCCAGCGCGTAGTCGGTGAGCGTGCCGGACATTGTCCCCCACCGGCGAGCGCCGAGCTGCGTGATCGAGGCCGTGCCCGTCACTTCGCGGATGAGTACCGAAGCGCGCTCCTGCCGCACGAGCGCACGCGCCTGGCGCACGCGCGCCTCGGCCTCGGCCATCGTCGGATTGCCGGCGAACAGCTGGCCGACGAGGCCGTTCAGCTCGGCGCTGCCGAACACCTGCCACCAGCCGTCGCGAGACAGGTCGTCGCGTGGCAAGCCGGCTCGAGTGCCCCTCCTCCGCCGGCAGCTGCTCCTTGAAGGCAGGCGGCACCGGCACCTGGGGCGGCACGTACCGCGGACCCGCCACGCACGCGGCCGTCATGGATGCCGGCGATCGAGTCCAGGAGCGATCGGTAGGACGGCCCCTTCAGGGTTACCTGCATAAGGTAGGGCGACCCTCTCAGGGTCGCCTTCGTCGTCAGGTCCCGCGGCATCGAGCGGCGCCCCATCTCACGCCTCCGTCACTGGCGCGTCGCCGCGCCCTGCGCGAGAACCGCAGCCTCAGGCGATCCATGACGACGTAGAGCGCCGGCGTCGTGTACAGCGTCAGCAGCTGGCTGACGATCAGGCCGCCGACGATGGAGATGCCGAGCGGCCGGCGCAGCTCCGCGCCGGTGCCCGTGTCGAGCGCCAGCGGCAGCGCGCCGAGCAGCGCCGCCATCGTGGTCATGAGGATCGGCCGAAGCCGCAGCAGGCAGGCCTTGCGGATGGCGCCTCGCGCGGGCAGCCTTCCCGGCGTTCGGCTTCGAGCGCGAAGTCGATCATCATGATGGCGTTCTTCTTCACGATGCCGATGAGCAGGATCATGCCGATCAGCGCGATGACGCTGAAATCGGTGCCGTACAGCAGGAGCGCCAGCATCGCGCCGACGCCGGCCGACGGCAGCGTCGACAGAATGGTCAGCGGATGAACGAGCTTTCGTACAGGATGCCCAGCACGATATAGACCGCCGCCAGCGCGGCAGCGATCAGCCACGGCTCGATTCGCGAGCGATCCTGAAACGCGGGCCGTGCCCTGGAAGCTGACCCGTGGATGCTGGCCGGCATGCCGATCTCGCGCGCGGCCGATCGATCGCGTCGACGGCGTCGCCCAGCGACGACGCCCGGGCGCCAGATTGAACGACAGGGTGACGGCCGGAAACTGCGCCTGATGATTGACGGCGAGCGGCGTGCTGGACCGGCCGAAGTGGGTCAACGCGGACAGCGGCACCGAGCGCCGGCCGGCTGGCTCGCGACGTAGATCGTCGTTGAGCGTCTCGGGCTGCTGCCAGTACTCGGGCGCGACCTCCATCACGACACGATACTGATTCAGCGCCGTGTAGATCGTCGAGACCTGGCGCTGGCCAAAGGCGTCGTAGAGCGCCTGGTCGATGTCGCTGGCGCTGACACCCAGCCGGGCCGCCGTGTCGCGGTCGATGATGCAGCGAAGGCGTCGGGCCCGCTGTTCTGCTGATCGCTGTTGACGTCGGCAACGAGCGGCTCCTGCCGCGAGGCGCTGCGACGAGCCGGGGCGCCCAGGCCGTTGAGCGTCGCCAGACTCGTCGCCTTGAAGCGTGTACTGATACTGCGCGTTTGCCGGCCGGCCGCCGACGCGAATGTCCTGGGCCGCCTGCAGGTACACGCTGGCGCGCGGGATCGTGCGCGAACACCGGCGCGCAAGCCGTCGATGACTTGATCCGCGCTCGACCCGGCCCTCCTCGCGCGGCTTGCAGTGAGATGAACAACCGCGCCTGGTTCGTGGCCGTGCCTGCCACCCGTGAACGCAACGACGGTGTCCACGGCCGGATGGCGGCGGACGACGCGGACGTCTTCGTCCAGGATCCGCCGCATCGCCTGGAATGACGTGCCTGCGACGCCTGAATCGTGCCCGTGATGAGGCCGTTGTCCTGTTGCGGAAAGAATCCCTTCGGGCATATCCGCCAGAAGATAAACGTTCATCCCGACGGCCAGGCACCAGCATCGTGAGCGTGAACGCGCGGTTCGCGAGCGCCCATTCGAGCGATCGTTCGTAGCCGGCGTGCAGGCGCCGCCACAAGATGCCGACGCGCCCGTCGCGATCGCGCGTCCTGGCGGCCGGTGCGCCGGCCTTCAGAAAACGCGCGCACAGCATCGGCGTGGTCGTCAGCGAGATCACGAGCGAGACCGCGACGGCGACCGACAGGGTCACCGCGAACTCCCGGAAGAGCCGGCCCACCAGTCCGCCCATGAACAGCAGCGGGATGAAGACAGCGATGAGCGATACGCTCATCGACAGAACCGTGAAGCCGACCTCGCGGGCTCCGGCCAGCGCCGCCTCGAACGGCTGGTGGCCGTCCTCGAGATGCCGCGCGATGTTCTCCAGCACGACAATCGCATCGTCGACGACGAAGCCGGTGGAGATGGTGAGCGCCATCAGCGACAGGTTGTTCAGGCTGTAGCCGAGCAACCCACATCACGGCGAACGTGCCGAGCAGCGACAGTGGCACGGCGACGCTCGGGATGATCGTCGCCCAGCCGCTTCGCAGGAACGCGAACACCACCACGACGACCAGGCCGATGGCGATGACCAGCGTCCGCTCGACGTCGTGAACGGAAGCGCGAATGGTGGTGGTGCGGTCGATCGCGGTGTCGAGGTCGACGCCCGGCGGCAGCAACGCGCGGAATCGCGGCAGCTCGCCGCGGACCCGATCGACGGTGTCGATGACATTGGCGCCCGGCTCGGTGGTCACCACGATCGGCGACCGCAGGGTGTCCATTGACCAACCCGGCGGCGCGCACGTCCTGGACGCTGTCGCTCACCGTCCCGAGATCCCCGAGCCGCACGACCGCGCCCTGGCTGGCGGCGATGATCAGCGGCACGTAATCGACGGCGTGAAGCAGTTGATCGTTGGTGTGAATCTCCCAGCTGGTGCGCTCGTCCGACAGCTGGCCCTTGGGCCGATTCGCGTTCGCCTGCTGGAGGACTCCGCGCACCTGCTCGAGCGAGATCTGATACTTGTTGAGCACCGTCGGGTTCAGCTCCACTCGCACGGCGGGAAGCGCCCCGCCGCCGACGCTGACCTGTCCGACGCCGTCGATCTGGGCGATCTCCTGGGCGAGGATCGACGACGCGAGGTCGTAGACGCGGCCGATCGGCAGGGTGTCGGAGCTGAGCGCCAGGATCATCGCCGGCGCATCGGCCGGATTCGCCTTGCGATACGACGGATTGCTCGGAAGATTCGCCGGAAGCTGGGCACGCGCGGCGTTGATCGCGGCCTGCACGTCGCGTGCGGCCGCGTCGATGTCCCGCGCCAGGTCGAACTGCAGCACCACGGTCGTGCTGCCCAGCCCGCTCGAGGAGGTCATCTCGGTGACGCCCGCAATCCGGCCAAACTGACGCTCGAGCGGCGTCGCGACCGAGGCGGCCATGGTCTCGGGGCTCGCTCCGGGCAGGCCGGCGCTCACGATGATGGTCGGGTAGGCCACCTGTGGCAGCGGCGCGACTCGAAGGTTCGCGAACGCCAGCGCACCCGCCAGCGCCACCGCCACCGCCAGCAGGCTGGTCGCCACGGGCCGGCGGATGAACGGTTCCGACAGGGTCATTGCGTCCGGCAGTGCGGACGCGTCGCCGTAGGGCGCACGCCGAGAGCCTTTCGAACGCCAGGTAGATGACCGGCGTCGTGTAGAGGGTCAGCAGTTGGCTGACGAGCAGGCCGCCGACGATCGCGATCCCGAGCGGCCGCCGCAGCTCCGCCCCGGTTCCCGATGCCGAGTGCGAGCGGCACCGCGCCGAGCAGCGCCGCCATCGTCGTCATCATGATTGGCCGGAAGCGCAGGAGCGACGCCTGGTAGATCGCGTCCTGCGGCTGCGCCCCGTGCTCGCGCTGCGCCGCCAGCGCGAAGTCGATCATCATGATCGCGTTCTTCTTGACGATGCCGATGAGCAGCACGAGACCGATCAGCGCGATGACGCCGAGATCCTGTCCCGTCAGCAGCAAGGCGAGGATCGCGCCAATCCCTGCCGAGGGCAGCGTCGAAAGGATCGTCAGCGGATGGATGTAGCTCTCGTAGAGCACGCCGAGGACGATGTAGACGGTGACGACTGCAGCAAGAATGAGCCACCCCTCGTTGGCGAGCGATGCCTGAAACGCCGCGGCCGTACCCTGAAAGGCGGTGTGAAAGCCCGGTGGCAGACCGATCCGGCGCGTGGCGTCCTCGATCGCCCGGACGGCCTCGCCGAGCGACGCACCGGGCGCCAGGTTGAACGAGAGCGTCGCCGCGGGAAATTGCCCCTGGTGGTTGATGACGAGCGGTGTCGGGGCGGTCGACACTTTCGTGAACGCCTGGAGAGGGACGGGCCGTCCGTCGGCGCCCGGCGCATAGAGCTGCGTCAATGCGCCTGGCGTCCGGTGGTACTCAGGCTTGACTTCGAGGACGACGTGATACTGGTTCAGCTCCGTGAAAATCGTCGACACCTGGCGCTGGCCAAAAGCGCTGTACAGCGTGTCGTCCAACACCCCGGCGCTGATGCCGAGGCGCGACGCCGTGTTGCGATCGATGCTCACGTCAGCGCGTAACCCGCCGGCCTGCTGGTCCGTGGCGACGTCCTGCAGCGCGGGTTCGCGCCGCCACGCGTCGAGCAGGCGGCCGGACCAGAGCGCGAGCTGCTCCCGGTCAGGATGCTCGAGGCTGTACTGATACTGGGTGCGGCTGACGCGGTCTTCGATCGTGAGGTCCTGCACCGGCTGCAGGTACAGCGAGATGCCGGAGATGCGCGCGGCTCGCGCCTGCAGCCCGCGCATCACGGTAGCGATGTCGCCGGTGCGCTGATCCTTCGGCTTCAGGACGATCTGGAGGCGGCCGCTGTTACGGGTCGGATTCGTGCCGTCGACGCCGACGAACGACGCCAGGTTCTGCACCGCAGGGTCGCCGGCGAGAGCATCGGCCAGGCGCTGCTGGCGCTCGGCGAGGCCCGCAAACGAGATCGTCTGGGCCGCTTCCGTCACGCCGATGATCAGTCCGGTATCCTGCACGGGAAAAAAGCCTTTCGGCACGATCGCGACCAGCAGCGCGGTTGCGGCCAGGGTGCCGGCAAACCCCACCAGCGTGGCGCGCTGCCGCGCCAGGACCCAGGTCAGCGAGCGGCCGTAAGCCGCTTTCAGCCGCTCGAACGCGCCGTCGAGCGCTCGCGCGAGGCGCCCTCCCCTCGTGAGCGGCGGCGTCGGAACGCAGAATCCGCGCGCACATCATTGGCGTCAGCGTGAGCGACACGACCGCCGACACCAGGATGGTGACGCTCAAGGTGACGGCGAACTCCCGGAAGAGGCGTCCGACGATGTCGCCCATGAAGAGCAGCGGGATCAGGACGGCGATGAGCGAGACCGTCAGGGAGACGATCGTGAACCCGATCTGATCGGCGCCCTTCAGGGCCGCCTGCATCGGCGACTCGCCCGCTTCGATGTAGCGGGCAATGTTCTCAATCATGACGATGGCGTCGTCGACGACGAAGCCGGTCGAGATGGTGAGCGCCATCAGCGTCAGGTTGTTGAGGCTGAACCCGGCGAAGTACATGGCCGCAAAGGTGCCGACCAGGGAGAGCGGCACCGCCACCGCCGGAATCAGCGTCGTCCGGAGCCTGCGGAGGAACAGGAACATCACCCCGACCACCAGCGCCACGGTCAGCACGAGCTCGAACTGCACGTCCGCAACCGAGGCGCGGATCGTCGCGGTCCGATCGGCGAGCACCGCCACGCGAACCGCGGGCGGCAGCGTCGCGGTCAGCTCGGGAAGCAGCGCCTTGATCCGGTCGACCACCGCAATCGTGTTCGCCGACGGCTGACGCTGGACGTTGACGATGCACCGCCGGTGTGTTGTTGACCCACGCCGCCTGATAGGCGTCCTCGACGCCATCGACAACGTCGGCGACGTCGGCCACGCGCACCGGAGCGCCGTCCTTGTAAGCGACCACGAGGGAGCGGTAGTCGGCGGCCGATCGCAGCTGATCATTGGCGTCGATCGTGTACGCGCGCTGCGGCCCGTCGAAGCTGCCCTTGGCCTGGTTCGTGTTCGCGGCCGCAATGGCGGTTGAGAGCTGCGCGAGGCTCAGTCCGTACGCCGCCAACGCCGTGGGATTGGCCTGCACCCGCACGGCCGGCTTTTGCCCGCCGCTGATCGTGACCAGGCCGACACCCGGAAGCTGCGCAATCTTCGGCGCGAGGCGCGTATCGGCCAGCGACTGCACGTCGCGCAGCGGCAAGGTGTCCGAGGTGAGCGCCAGCGTCAGGACCGGCGCGTCGGCCGGGTTGACCTTGCTGTAGGTCGGCGGATTCGGCAGATCGTCCGGAGCAGCGTGCCGCTCGCGTTCACGGCCGCCTGCACCTCCTGCTCGGCGACGTCGATGTTCAGCGCAAGGTCGAACTGCAGCGTGATGACGGAGCTCCCGAAAGAGCTCGTCGACGTCATCTGCTTGAGGCCGGGCATCTGTCCGAACTGCCGCTCGAGGGGCGCCGTGACCGATGTGGCCATAACGTCGGGGCTGGCGCCGGGATAGAACGTCGTGACCTGGATGGTCGGGTAGTCGACCTGCGGGAGCGCGGAGACCGGCAACTGCTGATAGGCAACCGCGCCGGCAATGACGACGGCGACCATCAGCAGCGACGTGGCAACTGGCCGCAGGATGAAGAGGCGCGAGGGACTCACGGCCGCACCTCGACAACGCTGCCCTCGCGCAGCCGATCGACCCCGTCCGACGATGACCGGCTCGCCTGCCGCAAGTCCCTCGGCGATGGCGGCCTGATCGGCCTCGGTGACTGCCGACGCGTGACGCGACGCACCACGGCCTTGCCGTCCTGGACCACGTAGACGAAGGCGCCGTCCGGGCCGAGCTGCACGGCCGCCGCGGGGACGACGAGCTGATCACGCCTGGTGTCGGCGAGCAGCTGGATGTTCACGAACTGTTCAGGAAACAGCGCGTGGTCGCGATTGTCGAACACCGCCTTCACACGCACGCGTTCCAGTGGACTGATCGATCTGGTTGTCGACCGTGACGGCGAATCCCTCGGCCAGGCGCGTCTCCCCGCTACGGTCGAAGGCTTCGACGGGCAGCTTCGCACCCGCGCGAATACGCGGAAGCACGAGACGCAGCGTGTCTTCGGGAAGCGTGAACACGACGGCGATCGGTTCGATCTGCGTGATCACCACGATCCCGGCGGTGGTGCTGGCGCTGACGACATTGCCGGGGTCGACCAGGCGCAGGCCGACGCGTCCACTGATCGGCGCCGTCACGCGGGAATACGCCAGGTTCAGGTTGGCGGTATCAATCGCCGCCTGATCGATCTGCAGGGCCGCCTCGAGCTGGGCGACGGTCGAACGCTGCGCGTCGACGTTCTGACGCGCGATGGAATCCTCGCTGAGGAGCGCCTCGTAGCGAGCCAGGTCGACGCGGGCGTTCGCGAGCTGCGCCCGATCGCGCGCCAGCTGTCCTTGAGCCTGCTCCAACTGCACCTGGAAAGGCCTGGGATCGATTTCGGCGAGAACGTCGCCGGTCCTGACGAATTGTCCTTCCCGAAAGAGCACGCGCATCAGTTGACCGTCGACGCGGGGACGCACCGTGACGGTGTTGAAAGCGGTCACCGAGCCGAGCGCGGCGAGCCTCACGGGGAGGTCGGTACGTGAAACCGCCGTAACGGCGACTGGCACGGCGGTCCGCGCGGGGTCGTCCTCGGATCGTGCCGGCAGCTTCTGCGTCCACACCAGCGCCACTCCGCCGGCCGTGATCACGCTGAGAGTCAGAACCGTTAGAACGTGTCTCCGCCCTGAGAAGTACCACGCTGTCAGGCTACGCGCCGGCGTCCTCTGTCGCATCTGCCACTACTGACAGGCTCATTCGAAACCTTTGACGGCTAGGAGCGTACGGAGGAGGTCGGAGGCCACGGCGACGGAGATTGCGGAGTTAACGGCGACGGAGATTGCGGAGCTAAACGGTTTAACACGGAGACACGACGACACAGAGACGCACGGAGGAAGTCACGCTGCGCGAGCGGCCGCGGATCGCGCGCCGAGTGTCTTCTCCGTGTCGTCTCCGCGTCTTCGTGTCTTCGTGTTGAACCGTTTTCCTCCGTACCCTCCGCGACCCGATCACCGCGACCGATCACCCGTTGATGAACCCGAATTCAGGTTCGGTTCATCACCGCCTCAGCTGCGGCTCGTGTAATTGATCACGATGGCCAACAACCGCCTTCAAAGGAAGTCGCCGTGCGTCTGACGGATGGTCGACGCGCACCGCTGGGCCGGGCCGTGGTGTTGAAGCGCGGACGCATCCTGGACGCGATCGGGCTGGCCGGTGCGATGGCGCTGGTCTTCTCGTGGGATCGCCTTACCGGCGTGCCTCACGTGCAGCATCTCTATTACCTGCCGATCGTGTTCGCCGGCATCAGGTTCGGCACGGTCGGCGGCGCGGGGGCAGCGGCCGTGGCGATCGTCCTGTACCACATTGCGAACTCGCCGGCAGTCAGCTTGCGCTACGACGAGCTCGACATCCTGCAAATGGCTGTCTTCCTCGGCGTCGGCCTGGTCGCCGCCGGGCTGGCGGCTCACGCACGCCGGCTCCGCCACCTCGCGACCACCGACGACCTGACCGGCCTGCACAACCTGCGCTCTTTCGAGGTGGGCTTGAAAGGCATGGTACGGGCCGCTCGCGGCGAGGGCACTCCGGTCGCGCTGCTGGTCCTCGACCTCGATCGCCTCAAGTCGCTCAACGACACGCATGGCCACCTGGCCGGAGCCGAAGCCGTGAGAACGATCGGGCGAATCATCGCGGAATACGTCCCCGCGGACGCCATCGCCTGCCGCTACGGCGGCGACGAGTTCGTGATTGCACTGCCCCGCTGTTCCGCTTCCAGCGCCCGTTATCTGGCGGACGGGCTCCGGCGCGCGGTCCTGTCGACGGCTCCGATCCTCGATGGTGCTGACTTCCCGCCCGAAACGTTATCGATCAGCATCGGCATCGCCTGCCGGGCATTCGATCGGGCCGGGGGGAAAGAAGCCGCTGCCGAAAGCGAAGCGCTCTTTCGTGCAGCAGACACCGCCCTCTATGTCGCCAAGAACAACGGGCGTAACCAAGTAGTCGGTAGTCAGTAGTCGGTATTCAGTAGTCGGTGTAGTCGTAGAGGCAGAGGTGGACTGTCGAGCTACCGGACTACCGGCTATCGACTCCCGACTACTGACTACCGACTAGAAACGGTACCGCCTGTGCTGAGGCCACGAGGGAGCGGAGAAGATCGATGAAAAATTCGAGGCGCGTCTCGCTGTTGACTGTGTTCGCCGTGACGGTCCCTGTGACCATCCTGTCGGCCGCCGGCCAGGCGGTCACACATCCGGTGGGCAATACGGCTGTGCAGGAATTCAACGACGACGTCGCGGACTACCTTCGGCTCCGGCAGCGGGCGGAGGCGTCGGTCCCGGACCTGCGCGTCACGGACGACCCCGGATCGCTGACACACACGGTCAACCAGCTCTCGGATCGGATTCGCAAGGCGCGTCCGGACGCGCGGCGCGGGGACGTGTTCACTCCCGGCGTCGCGCGTGAATTTCGCGGCCGCATCAGCGGTGCGATGCACGACTTCCGGATCACGCCGGCACAGCTGCTGGCCGCGATCAGGGAGGACACCAGCGGCAGCCGAAGCGCACACGGACTGGCCGTGAACGGCACCTACAAGTGGGCGGCGGGATGGACCATGCCCCCGGAAATCCTGCAGGCGCTCCCGGACCTTCGGGATCCCCTGGAGTACCGCTTCGTGAACCGCGATCTGCTGCTCGTCGACGTCGACGCGGATCTCATCGTCGACATCCTGCCGGAGGCCATTCCACGTCAGTAAGCGAGTGGGAAACCAGATCAGAAGCGTCAGCCGCGCAGGCGTTTAGGCTGCCTCGCTTCGGTCATATGGATTACTCGAAGCGCTCGGAGGACTTTTTCCAATGGCGGCGGGGGCCCCACCCCCCGCCGCGAACTTACGCTGATGCCTCGCCTCCCACCTTCGCTCGCGAACACAACTCGCGAGCTACGGTGGGCAAGCGGATGTCCCTTGGCCACCGTAGCGCGAAGCGCGGAGGTGGCTCGGCTCGGCATGGCCGCAGGCGCTCAACATCAAGACGTCCGTCATGCACTGTTTCCTGCCGTCAGCGTCCAGTCACATCCCATCCTTCAGATGGAGATTCCCAGACACTGGTCAGCCGGTACTGCCCGTCGTGCTGTTTCAGCACCAGGGTGGGCTTGTAACCGCCCGGATCGCGTCCGGCCTCGGGCACCGCTGCGATATACGCCGCGTTGTGGTTCTTCTTCTCGCCCCGAATCAGAAGCACCGACGACGATTCACGCTCGACCATGTAGACATGGAGCTTGTGGTCGCACACCTGGCGGCCGTCTGCCGCGGGCCGTTATCAGGTCACGCTGGTGTCGGCGACAAAGGCATCGCAGCCAGGCGGTTGGAAATCTATTACTACACGCGGGAAGTTGAGATCGATCAGATCTATCTGGTAATTTTCGATTGTCGATTGTCAGTTTATTGTCCGATTCAACGGAGAAACCGATCGTTGAATCGACAATCGAAAATTGACAATTACCAGATTGATCCTATTTCAACAGATCCTTTGCGTCCTGAATCTCCGATCGATCCCCATCTGCCCGCCGCCAGACATCCAGGAACTCTCGCGCGACGCGCGCGCTTTGCGCGGTATCGCCGGCGACGGCTGCAGCGGATGCGAGACCGAACAGCGACGCGGCGCGCCTCGGCGTTCGGTTGAGCGCCCGCTGGAATTGC
Organism: uncultured Acidobacteriota bacterium; assembly: GCA_963720005.1. Lineage (GTDB taxonomy): Bacteria > Acidobacteriota > Vicinamibacteria > Vicinamibacterales > CAVVIG01 > CAVREM01. The sequence goes on from CAVREM010000066.1 coordinate 276,130, forward strand.
ACCATCGCGCCGCGACCGTCGCCTTCACCGAGCAGGAGCTCCCCGTAGAACTCTGCCACCGGCTTGATCGGATACGGCCGCGCGATCGGCCGCGGGCGTTTCGCTTCGGCGTCCGCCGCGCGCGCAATCTGCGCGAGACCGGCTTGCCGAGACCCACGCGCGATCTGCAGGAGCCCGGCCAATTGCTCAGCAGTGATTGACGCCACCTCGCGGATGTCCGCATCGGTGATCGAGGTCGACGCCTTGCGCAAGTGCTCCAGCGCCACATCAGCTCGCGGCAGATCGCCGGTACCGACACTGCTCAACCCGAGCGCGAACAGCTCGTCGACATTGTCGAAGCTGCTCTGCCCCTTCATCAGCGACCAGTCGCGGCTCTCGACGACGTAGCGGGCACGCATCGAGCCGAGCTCGTTGCGAAGCGACATGGCATCGTAGCCACGCCCAATCTCGCTGTGGACGTGTCCCCCCGGCATGCTCCCACCCTTGGTCTGAGCCAGCGCCCGTTCGATCGGCTCGAACAATCGCCGCGCCGCCGCGAAGCGCCCCTGCTGCAGATATTCGTACCGAAGCCACGAGAGACTGTGGAAATCTTGCTGGTCGATTGTTCGGCCCGTCCGCTTCACCCACGCAACGGAGGCGTTGTACGACGCCTCGTCGGAAGCCGCCGCGTCATCCCACATCCCAAGCGGCAGGAACACGTGCGACGGCATGTGGAGCGCGTGGCTCGAAGCGGGTGCGATCTTCGCGTAGATTCGCGCAGCCTCCAGTCCCCGTCTGTTATTCACTCCATCGTCGAATGCATGCAGCACATAGTGCGCCGCGCCGGGATGCGCGGCGTTCCGCCCGAGAACCGCCGCCGCGAGTTCGCCGGCCTTCAGCGAAATCGCCGGATTCCGCTGTCCTTCAGGAATGGTCCCCAGCAGCGCCAACGCATAAAACACCTTCGCCTCGTCGTCGTCTGGACTGGCAGCGACTAATGTCGCCAGCCGGTCCGCGAACGCCTGTCGCCGCACTCGAAGATCGCCAGCCCCATACAAACGTTCGACTGCGTCGAGATAGCCCTTCTCGCGCGGAGTGGGCGCTTTGGCGAGCCGCGCGTCAGCGGTAGGCGCCAGCCGGGACAACGCCTGGCGCGCCTTAGCGACGTCTTCGTTGTACCAGAGCGGTTGGGTGTAGCTGAGCGCCTCACCCCAGTAGCCGAGCGCAAAGCCGGGTGCGAGGCGCTGAACCTCGCGGAAGGCAACGATCGCGTCGTCGTATTCGAAATTGTGCAGCAGGAGCACGGCGTGAAGAAACGGCTGTTGGCCCTGCGCTGGAGCCGAAGTCGGAAAGGAAATTCGCCCGAGCGCCGACTGGGCAACAGACGCATTCGCGAGCGCCATACACGAAACAACGGCGGCGAGGAGAACTTCCGACCTTCCAACCTTCAATGCTTCAAACCTTCAAACCTTCCGACCTTCTAACCTTCAGACTTTCAGACCTTCCTTCAATCATTCCCTCACGCCTTCACTTTCTGCAATCCTGCAATTCTGCATCCTGCAATGTCGTCATCCCCCCTAGAAACTGAACCGGAAAATCATCTGAATCAGTCTAGAGAACCCGGCCTGGATCGTCGTCTGGCCGAAGTTCGCGTTGCCGAACGTGTTCGCGCCCTGCAGCGTGCGAACGTTCGGCCGGTTCAGCATGTTGATCACTTCCATCTTGAACTGCCCCGCCTTGCTCGGCGCGAATCGGATGTTCTTGATGAACGCCGCATCGACGACGTGCCAGCCGGGTCCGCGACGTCGGTGATCGTCCGCGGCGCATTGCCGAACGTTCCGTTTGGCGCCAGCGCGAATGCCGCCGGGTTCAGCCAGGTCGCCGTCGGATGATCGGCGGAGCCGAGCCGATCGTCGAGACTGCCGGGTGTCGCGAGGTCCGCCCCCGTCAGGTTCGGCCGGTTCGCGTTCTGCCCGCCGAGGCGAGTGTCGGCCGCCTGCTGGATGTTGATCGGGAAGCCGCTCTGGAAGCTCATCGTCGCCGCAATGGTCCAGCCGCCGAGGATGTAGATCGGCCATGCGCCGTTCGCCCACTTGCTTCCCGGCCCAAACGGCAGCTCGAAGATCGGCGCGATGTTGCACCCGGTGCGGCATGTCGAGCGATGCCGTAGCCGTACTCGGAGCCGGGTCGTAGCAGGCGGTCGTGAACTCCTGTCCGGCCGCGCACGCCGGCATCGACGGCGATGTAGTTGTAGTTGTTCACGGCCAGCTCCGGGCTGACCGGCGAGTAGAAGTTCGTCTCGCCGATCTGGTTGTCCTTCAGCACGCTGTAGGTGTAGTTGAACCGGCCGCCGAAGCCGTTCGACAGCCGCTTGGTGAACTCGATCACGCCAGCGTTGTAGCGATTCAGTCCCTTCCGTCACCTGCCGGGCGTTGATCTGGCTGTACTGCGGGATGCGGCAGCAGCAGCCGCGCGCGCGACAGCGTCGTCGGCGTGGACAGCGACAGCGGCACGTTGGGGTTGCCGAAGAACGGGTTCGGCAGCTGCTGCATCGAGCGCAGTCGACCGAGCGCCAGGTACTTCGGATCGAGCTGGTTGATGTTGATGCCGATGTCTTCCGACCCGCCGAGCGTCAGGTCGTCGCCGCGCGCGCCCATGTAGCTCGACGCGTCAGCGCCCACGAGCCGCCGAGCTCGCGCTGGACGTCGACCGAGAGACTGCTGGACGCGCGGCGCCGTGCGGTTCTGATCGACGAAGCCGATGTTGCTGTTCAGATTCGTCAGCGCGCCGCGCGTGTTCCCGGTCGGCTGCGCGATGCCGGTCGGGAACGGATTCTGAGCGACGTCGGGTTGCTGCGGCTGCTGGTGAGAATGGTGTTCTGCGAGAAGCCGACCTGACCGTAGTTGTTGCTCGCGGTGCTCGGGAATCGGGTAGTTGAACGGCGCCCAGTAGAAGCCGTAGCCGCCGCGAATGACCGTCCTGTCGTTGAGCGAATACGACCGCGCCGACCCGCGGCGACCACTTCACGCCGGCGCGTTGCCCTGGTACGTCTTGTTGCCGTCGACGCCCGCGTACATCAGGCCGCCGGCCACCTGGCGCGCCGGCGTGCCGGCCACCGGATCGGCCGGGATGGTGACGATCGACAGCGCGCTGGTCATCGTCGGATCCCAGCCCACCGTGAAGTTGTTGTTCTCCTCCGACAGGCCGCGCTCGTGCTCGAGCCGCAGCCCGTAGTTCACGGTCAGTTTCGAGTTGACGCGCCAGTCGTCCTGGGCGAACCCGCCGAAGTAGTTCGTGAACACGTTGAGCGGCGTCGACACCGACAGCGCGTTTCGCGCGTCGACAGCGACGAGGGATAGCCGAGCAGGAACGACGCGAACGCGTTGCCGTCGGTCGTGCTGCCGTGTTGCCGCCGTTCGACGACGTCATGTCCTTGTCGAAGTCGAAGTAGCCGGCGCCGTCGCCGGGGATGTAGGTGTCGACGCCGATCTTGCGCCAGTCGCCGCCGAACTTGAACGTGTGCGACCCGACGAGCTTCGAGTAGCGTCGCGTTGGCGCTCGTGGACTTCCAGTCGATCTCGGTCGGGTTGATCGCGCCCAGCGTCCGCGTGTCCTGCCGTGTCGTAGCCGCGGATGCGGACCTGCGGGAACTTGTCGAGCTGAATCTGGTTGTTGTACGTTTGCGAGAACGCCGAGCGTCGTCGGGTCGAAGTCGGCGCTGAGCGTGTTGTCGTCGGGAAACGACGTCATGCCGAAGCGCAGCGCCAGCACCGAGCTGTTGCTCAGCACCCAGGTGTTGTTCAGCGCGAGAATCTGCGGCTTCCGCACCAGGTAGTAGTCGCTCGGATCGGCGAAGCGATTCGGCTCGTTCTGGTCGGCCGAGCCGAAGTAGTTCGAGCACGGGCTCTTGCGTCTTGTTGTACAGATAGAAACCCGCTCAGCGACACCTTGTCGGTGATCTTGTGTTCGAGCTTCACCGAGTAGAGCTGCGCGAACTTGCTCTTGATGAGCGACGTCCGCGTGTAGTTCGCGCTGCCGTTGTCGCGGTCGGTGTCGGGCAGCGGCAGGTACTTCAGCATGTTGGCGGCGACCGGGTTGATCCGGTCGGCCGGAATCCGGTTGCCCTGGAACGGCTGGCCGGTCAGCGGGTCGTAGATCGTGACCGGCTGCCCGGCGCCGTTGGTCAGCCGCCGAGAAGTCGCCGCGCCGCATCGCGGCGGTCGGCAACAGCGTGCTGACGTTCCGCGTCTGCGTGTCGTCGTAGCCTTCGGTGGCGAACCAGAAGAACGTCCTGTTCTTGACGATCGGTCCGCCGAAGGCGCCGCCGGCGAGACGGTACGGGCTCTCCGGCTTCGGCCGGCCGGCGATCTCACTGAAGTAGTTGTTCGTCTGCCCCCAGATCGGCCGCACCTGGTAGAACGCCGTTTCCGCGGAATGTTCGTGCCGGACTTCAGCGTCGTGTTGAACACGCCGCCGCCGGTGCGGCCCATCTCGGCGTCGTAGGTGTGCACCTGGACCTTCACGTCCTCGAGCGATTCGATCGACGGGTGCGCGCTCGCGCGGTTGCGCATGTCGGTGATCGGCACGCCGTCGAGCGTGTAGTTGTTGCCGCGGCGCGTGCCGCCGCCGAGCGACATCAGCGCGACGTTGGTCTGGTCCTGCTGCCGGTTGTACTGGTCGTCGCCGGACGGCACGACGGTCGGCACCGTCGTGCCCATCATGAACGCCGTGCGCGCCATGCGACGGCAGCGTCTGGCATCGTCTCGGAGTCGAGCAGCGTGCCGGTCGACGCGTTCGACGTTTCGATGAGCGGCGACTGGCCGGTGACGGTGATGGTCTCCTCGAGCGCGCCGACCTCGAGCGTGACGTCGAGCGTGATGAACTGCTGCGTGCCGACCGGGATGCCGTCCTGCGACGTAAGTCTTGTAGCCCTGGAGCGTCGAGCTGCAGCGTGTAGGTGCCCGGCGCGCAGGTTCGGGAAAGTTGTATTCGCCGGCTTCGTTGCTGGTCGTCGACCGGACGACGTTGGTGGCTTCGTTGGTGAGCGTGACCTCGGCGCCGGGGATGACGCCGCCGGAATCTTTGATCGCGCCGCGAATGCCGCCCGGGAAGCCCTGGGCGCCAGCCTCGATGGCAACGGCGGACAGCACGAGCAGGCATGCAACGACTCGGAACATGGCCTTCATAACACCCTCACAGTTGGCTTGACGAATTTCGACTGGGCACACGTCGCCGGCTGAGCACGTGTCGCACGGGGCCCCAGAGCTGAGAAGGCATGAATGGTCGGAAATATAGGTCCGCCGGAAAAGCGAGGCAATAGAAAAAGGGCCGGGACGCACGCTACAGAAACGCACAGGGGACGTATGGATGTGCGAACGGCAGAAGGAGAGGACGTCCTTACTTCAGGGTGAAATTCACCGTCACCCTCATGCGCAGCGGCACATGCCTGACCATCAACCGTCGTCGGCGTAAGTGCCAGTTGCGAACGGCTTCCAGCGCCGCTTCGTCCAGCAACGGAATCGACCGCACGATCTTCGCGTTGGCGACGGCGCCCGCCGGATTGATCTCGACCTCAGCGACGACGTTGCCATCGATGCCTGCGGCCTGCGCTTCCACCGGGTAGACGGGTCTGTCCAACCGCTGGGCGGCGGCAGGGTTCCTCCGATGAGATACACGCCGTGCTCGTCTGCTTGGGCTTCGGCGGTTGGCGTCGGAGGCTTTTGCGATTCGCCGTCCTTGTGCAGCGCGGTCGCTCGTCGCGCGTAGAACCGCGCCAGCATGCGGTAGGCCTCCAGCTCGGCCGGATGGAGACGACGCGCCATCAGCAGCGTATCTTCAGCAGCGTCGAGGTACCGGCGGTCTTCCTGCATCTGCGCGAGGCGAAGGATTGGTGCTACTGCCTGCGGCGGTAATTCCATCAACTCACGAAGCACGGCCTCCATCTGCAACGCGTCATTCAACGCCTTGACATCATAGACATCCGTCAGCGCTTCGAGCGCGAGCTCGAACAATCGGCGTTCGACACGCGGCGAATGTGTGGCGGCGTGGTGCGGCTCGCGCCTGCGGGCCACACCACGCGGCTTGCTCGTCAAGTTGCCTTACCGCCCGGTCACATCCCATCCTTCAGATGGAGATTCCCAGACACTGGTCAGCCGGTACTGCCCGTCGTGCTGTTTCAGCACCAGGGTGGGCTTGTAACCGCCCGGATCGCGTCCGGCCTCGGGCACCGCTGCGATATACGCCGCGTTGTGGTTCTTCTTCTCGCCCCGAATCAGAAGCACCGACGACGATTCACGCTCGACCATGTACTTGCCGGCCGGGAACGCCTGACCGTTGACGACGAACGGTACTGGCACGTTCGCCTCCATGATCGTCGATGTGTCGGCCCGGGCCGTGGCGCCGGCGCCGAGCAGCATGACTCCGGCCGTGATAATGGCCTGTCGCATCCTCGCATTCATGACCTTCTCCTTTCGCTCCGCATTGCGCTCGATGACGTCTTGTCATCTACATGTATTGGACGGAGTGGCGATGACCGGCCAATGAACCCGGCATTAACTTCCCTTCAGGCGCCGGCGACCCGCGTCGTGGATGCCACCCTGCAAAGTTGAACTCGGGAAGACTGCGCATTGTTCCAGTAGGCGAACACGCGCCGGCCGCGTACCGGTAGGCCTGATGGGTGGCAGGACAATCGTGGCGGTCGTGACCTTCTGGTGCGCTGCTCCCGGCGTCGGCATGGTGCGGACCTCCTCCAGAGGTCCTGACGGTCGCTGGCTTCGGGCAAGTGTTCAGTGTACGCGCCGCGGGCGGCGCCTGAACAGGTGGTGCTCTTTGTTTCCGGCGATGGCGGCTGGAATCTCGGCGTCGTCCCGATGGCCGAAGCCCTGCGCGATCGCGGTGCGCTCGTCGTCGGCATCGACATCCGGCGCTTTATCAGGACGTTGAATGGCAGCGAACGCTGCGCCTATCCCGCTGGCGACCTCGAGAGGCTGTCGAAGGACGTGCAGCTACGCCGGGCGCTGCCCGCGTACAAACCGCCGATGCTGATCGGCTACTCGTCTGGCGCCACGCTCGCGTACACCGCCGCGGCGGCAGCGCCGGACGGGACGTTTGCCGGCGTCATCAGCCTCGGCTTCTGCCCGGACCTGCAGATCCAGCGTCCGCTGTGTCAACAGAATGGGTTGCGAGCGACCAGCCGCTCGAGGGGACAGGGATTCGATCTTGCCCCGAATCCTGGGATGCGCACGCCGTGGATCGTCCTCCAGGGCGAGATCGATCAGGTGTGCGCCCCGGCGGTCACGCGCGCGTTCGTCGGCGCGGTCCCGAGCGGGACCCTGGTCTCGCTGCCGAAGGTCGGCCACGGCTTCGGCGTCCCTCGCAACTGGACGACACAGTACCTCCAGGCGTACGACTCGCTGGCCGCCCGCCGCACCGATGCGCCGGTCGCGACAGCGGACGAGATCCGCGACCTCGCGCTGGTGGAAGTGCCGGCGCCGGCGACCAGCGATCCCGACACCATGGCGATTGTCCTGACCGGAGACGGCGGCTGGGCCGGCCTCGACAAGCGCGTTGCGGCAGGAATGGCGGCACACGGGATTCCAACGATCGGCTGGAGCAGCCTCACGTACTACTGGACGCCGCGGACCCCGGATGGCGCGTCGGCCGATCTCGCGCGCATCATCCGGCACTACCTGGCGCAGTGGTCAGTCGAGCACGTGATCCTCGTCGGCTACTCGTTCGGCGCGGATGTCCTTCCGTTCCTGGTGAACCGGCTTCCGTCATCGCTGCTCGCCCACGTGCGCGCCGTCGCGCTGTTGGGACCAGCCGACACGGCTGAGTTCGAGTTTCACCTCGCCGACTGGATGGGCCGGCGCGGGACGTCAGCGTATGGAACCGCGGCCGAGGCCGCACGGCTGACCGTGCCGGTTCTTTGCGTGCAAGGAGGCGAGGAGGACGATTCCGCGTGCCGAAACCTCAGCGGCTCACACGTGACGTCGCTGACGATCGGCCAGGGTCATCATTTCAGCGCCAAGTACAGAAACTGGTGGAGGCAATCCTGGAGATGATGTGACCACTCGCGAAACCGACGAGCAAGCGCTGGACGAAACCATCGAGGAAACCTTCCCGGCGAGCGACGCTCCTGGCAACACCGTTGAAACGGGGATCCGTCTCGCGGTTCCGGCGCCAGCGCCCGTCGTCGACAACCGCAAGGCGAGCCGGTTCGAACTGACCGTGGACGGCCAGACGGCGGTCCTGCAATACGAGCGTACGCCGACGTCTCTGGTGCTGGTGCACACCGAAGTGCCGCCGGCGCTGCGCGCCCGGCATCTGGGCGACGCGCTGGTCAGGGCCGCACTCAATCATGCTCACGCCGAACGCCTACGCGTCGTCGCCGTCTGTCCGTTCGTGCGGGCCTACCTGCGGAGGCATCCCGAACTCCCGCCGGCTTCCTGACAGGGCGGCGAGCGCCACGAGCCGCGGCAGCGCTACTTTGGGCGTTTGACGAGCAGCTGCCCCGAATTGACGGCCTCGAAGAACGTCACGCGCAGCCGATAAGTGGCGGTCTCGGCGGCCGGCCACGAAAACGCCGCGAAATATTGGTTCGCATCGTCGCTGCCCGCCACCGGCGTGCCATCCGGCGCGAGCAGGAGTGCGATCGTGTCCCAGTAATCGTGGCTGCTGGTCGCGACGGCGATCGTTTCGCCTGCGAAGGCAGGCACTGGAATCTCGACGGTGCGGCCCGGCGCGAGCGAGACCGTCAACGATTCGCCCGGGAGAATCGCCGGCGCCGGAACGAGCTCCGTCGTCACGAGTTCGAAATGCCGCGCGATGTGCGCGACGGCCGCTGGCAGGTTGCCGAAGGCCAGGTACGAACTGGCCAGGATCGCGTGAACCCTCGGTGTGTCGAGTCCTCCGTTCAAGGCCAGCGTGGCCTCGGCGAACGCGCGCTGCGCGTCAAACAGACCATACGTATAAGCGTCGGCGGCGATGAAATGGACGTTGGGGTTCTCGGGCGCGAGCGCGATCGCACGATCGAGATCGACAACGCCAGCGTTAGTCGCACCGCGGAGGAGGCGGCTCGAGCCGCGAAACAGGTTCCCATAGACGTCGTTGGGATGCTCAGCCAGGAGCTGGTTGAGCAGATGTGTCGTCTGAGCGTAACTGAAGAGCCACCAGTGCGCGAAGCTCGCGCCCGTGAGAGCCGCAATATTCCCGGGCTCTGCCGACAGTCGCGCGGCGTAACCTGCGAGGATGGTGCTCGCGGCGTCGGGATGCACCGCAGCACCTGCGCGGTCACCCGTCCGTAGTCACGCAACGCATCTGAATACAGGCCGAGCAGAAGCTGCGCCTCGATGCGTCCCCGATAGCCGTCCACCTCCGTGGGCTGGGCGTCGATCACGCACGCGAACTCCTTGACCGCGTGTTTGTAATCGCCCTGGTCGATTAGCGCCTGCCCTTGTGCTGCTGTGCAGGGGGGCTGGGCACGTGCGAGCCGGCAGATCCCACGAGGAGCAGGGCCGCTGCCAACACTCTGATGTGCCGGAGAGCCATCGATCCTCCAACGATTAAGAGGCAGAGCCCCGTTCTGCTGACTTGATAACGAGGCGCTGATTATAGTCGGGCTGGAATCGCGCGCTTAGTCGACGGCGTCTTTGGCGAGGGTTCGCGGGCGGTTCGGCTCTCTGGCGGTTCCGGCGCCAGCGCCCCTCGTCGACAACCGCAAGGCGGGCCGGTTCGAACTGACCGTGGACGGCCAGACGGCGGTCCTGCAATACGAGCGCACGCCGACGTCTCTGGTGCTGGTGCACACCGACGTGCCGCCCGAGCGGCGCGGCCGGCATCTGGGCGACGCGCTGGTCGGGCCGCACTCGATCACGCTCACGCCCAACGCCTACGCGTTGAGCGAGACCCTACGGCTGAACCACGACGGTGCCGTGCAGCATATTCATGCCGCACGCGAAGGCAATCTCACCACTCTTAGCGGGCGTGAATTCAATGACAACGGGCTCATTCAGTGGAAGGGCGCGTTTGATGTTCAGGGAGGGAAACACAACCTCCGTGCCGCACGTTTTGTCCGTCGTGCGCACGAACGTGATGCGCGCAGGTGAACCCGCCCGCAGCGTCACCTTCGCAGGCTCGTACCCCTGCTCGTTGACGATGACCTTCGCAGTCTGGGCGCGTGGTGCGTCGTCGCTGGGGCGGGGTCGTGGTTGGTTGGCCGGCCGGAGACCGAGACGCTCGCGCTCGGCCCTCACGAAGAAACTGCCCTCGGTTACCACCACGTCACCTGGCTGGACGCCAGAGGTGACTTCCACGTCGCCGCCCGAGGGCTGGCCGAGACGGACCTCTCGTTCGATGAACTTTCCGGGCTCCTTCGGACTCGAGAGATAAACGACGGTGCGGTCACCAACATTCTGCACGGCGCTGCGCGGAATCCTTGGCGTCGACGCGCCTGGCACTCCGGTCACCACGACATCGGCGTACATTCCAGTCGCAACTCGCCGCGCGGATTGGGCACCTCGATGCGCACCTTCGCTGTTCGTGTTTCGGCGCTGACCTGCGGATCGATATAGCCGATCCGGCCGCGGACCTTCAGGCCGGCATCGGCCGACGTGGTGATGGCCGCTTCACTTCCGACCGCGCACTCGGGAGAAATCCTTTTCGTACACATTCGCAACAACCCAGACGGTCGATAGATCGACGACGGTGAATAGCTTGGTTGCAGGGTCCACATTGAGGCCCACATTCCCTGCGCGCTCGGTCACGACGCCGTCAATTGGTGCCGGCACGCTTGTCGTCGCCGTGACACTCTGGCCGGCTGTGAGGCTGTCGAGCATCGACGCCGAGAACCCCGAGCAGTTCGAGTTGCGATCGAGCACCTTGAACCGCGGCGCTCTGCGCCGCGTGCTCTGCGTGAATCCGCTCGAGCTCCTGGCGGCTCGCCGCTCCGATCTCGACGAGCTTCTGGGTGCGCTGCAACTCACGATCATGTGCGTCGAGCATCGCCTTTGCCGAGATGTACCGCGTTTGGGCCTCGGCCAGCGCGGGACTGTAGATTTCTGCCATGGTCTGACCCTGACGCACGTGGTCGCCGAGCGCGGGCCCGACCTTCGTCAGGCGCCCCGCCACGAGCGGCGTCACTACCACCTGGCGGTAGGCGTTCGGCTCGACGACCCCGGCAGCCGAATCTCTGCCGCTGAAGTCTCACTCGCGACTGGCATCATCACGATCCCGGCGCGCTGCACGGCATCTTGACTGAGCGGCACGACGACATCGGGCAGCGGTGCATTGCGTCGTCGCAGGTGGCGCCGCCGAGGGCTGTAGCTGTTGCGCGCCCGAAGGAGATGGTCCCTCTGCGGGGTGTGGGTCAGCAGCGGCACCACGTCGCATCAATAGGTACGTGCCGCCTGCGCCCGCTACCAGCAAGGCGACGGCGACCAGCGCGGCTGCGGCCCTGTTCATCGTCACGCGTGTGTCACTCGTCATCGTCACTTCTCCGAGCGCCCGATTGAGCGCCGTTCGTGCCTCGTACGCTGCACGCAAGGCTTCCGTATACGCGCGTTCCACATCGAGGTATCGCCGCCGTTCGGCCAGAACGTCGAAGACTGTGACTCGTCCAAGCTCGTAGGTTTGACCAACCACGGCCAGGTTCTGGCGCGCGAGCGTTTGCGCGCCATCGGTGTAGAGCGTTACTGCCTGCCTCGCGCGCTCGTCGCGTGCGCGAGCGGACGCCAGCTCTGCCTCGGCCGCGAGTCGCGCCGCATCGTGTGCGGCGGCGGCGCCGGTCCACTCCGCACGCGCCACGGCGACCTCTCCCTGGTTCCGGTTGAGCACGGGAATCGTGAGCATCGCGCCTATGGCGAGGTAGTTGAACTGCCCGCGAACGCGTTCGAGCCTCCCGTCCGGCGCAAACCCACGTTGCGGGAACCCGGCATCCATGCGCATGTAGTTCGCGAAGACGCTGACATCGAAGCGACCTTCCGACTCGGCGCGACCGATCCTCGCCTCGGCCACATCGATGCGCGCCGCTGCTTCACGCACGTCAGCCCGCTGTTCGACGGCGACTGACGCGTCCCGGACCGGTGGCGCGACCGCAGACTCTCGCTGGACGACACCTTCGAAGGTGTCACGCACGGGGAGCAGGGCATCTGCCTTCATGCCAAGCACCCGTTTCAACTCGAACACGGCCGTCTCTGTCCGGCCTGCCTGAAGCAGGCGCTCGGCCTGCACCCGTCGGAGCTCGACATCCAACAAATCGCGCTCCAGCGGCGGCGAGGCTCCCTCTTCGACCCGAGACCGGAGCAGGTCGTGTTGTTGTTGTGTCGCTGCAACGAGTTCGTCGTAAAGCGAGAGATCCCGAATGGTCGCCAGGACGTCGCCGTACCGCATGCGGACTTCGGCCACCAGCAATCGCTCGCGATCCGCGACAGCAAGCTGGGCGGTCGCGATCTCGCGGTCAGCGACCGCGACGCGCTCGCTTCTGCGGAACAGGTCGAGTGGCCAGTCCACCGCGACCGTCGTCAGGTTGTCGGTGCCACCCGGCTCTTCGCGCCGCTCGAATGAGACAGACGGATTGGGCCACAGCGATGCCTGCTGCCTCGTGCCTTGCGCCACATCGATCTGACTGCGCGCCGCCCGGAGCGAGGGCTCCTGCTCGATGGCGCGCGCAATGGCCTGCTCGAGTGACAGCCCGTTCGCAGGATCCACGAAACGGCCAGCAAGCGGCGCCTGGATGCCTGATGATTGAGCCGAGGTAGACGCACCGGTCACCAGCGTCGCAATGAGGACGCTCAACGCGATTCGCGTGGTCATTGCACGCCTCCCTGGAAATTCACCGACCCTTGGCCGGCCGGCCCGTTCCACTCGATCGCCATCTGCCACGCGCCGGCCATGCCGAACTCCGCCGTCGCGGCGTACCGGCCGGGCACACCGGTTGGCGTCACCTGAAGCCCCCCGGACATGACCATGCCGGGCATCGGCATGTTGGCGCTCGCGCGCACGGTGCCCACGTCGACCAACGTGGTCGTCCCCGTGCGCCTGAACTCGAACGTGAAACTGTTCCGCCCTTGCCGCAGGGTGCCGGTCGGCGACAGCAGCACGATATCGAGGTCACCTGCGCGAACCGTTTGCACGACCCCGGCAGTGCTCTGATCCGTGGCCCCAGTTGCCGCTCGGAGCCCGAGTCCGCCACACCACAAACGAGATCAGTGCGGCGAGGGCAAGAATCCCCGCCATCATCACGACACCGCGGCGACTCCCTGGTACGTGCTCGGCGCGCGGCGGCGAGTCGTGCTGAAGCCCCAGCCGCCGCTCACGAATCCAGAAGAAGATGACAGGCGTGACGATCAGCACGTGGAGCAGCGACGACACCATGCCGCCGAGCACCGGCGTCGCGAGCGGCTTCATCACCTCCGCGCCGGCGCGCGTGCTCCACATGATCGGGAGGAGTCCTGCGATGACCGTTGACACGGTCATCACCTTCGGTCGCAGCCGGAGCAATGCGCCTTCCATCACGGCATCTCTAAGTGCGGCCCGCGTCAGCGTTCCGCCGAGCTCACGTCGCTTCCGCTCGACGGCTTCCTCGAGGTAGATCACCATCACGACACCGGTCTGCACGGCGGTGCCGAAGAGGGCGATGAAGCCGACCCACACGGCGACGGAGAAGTTGTAGCCAAGCAGCCACAGGAGGTAGACACCTCCAGTCAACGCGAAGGGCACGGCCAGGAGCACATGGGCGGCTTCGAGGGCCGAGTGATACGTGAAGTACAGGAGCACGAAGATCACGAGCAGCACGATCGGCAAGACGATCTGGAGCCGCGCCCGCGCACGTTCCTGGTTCTCCCACCGGCCGCTCCAGCCGATGTAGTACCCGGCTGGCAGCGCGACGTCTCGTGCGACGGTCGCGCGCGCCTCCTCAACGAAGCCACCGACATCACGACCTTGCACGTTCAGGAGCACCGTTGCGAGCAGCAGTCCGTTCTCGGACGAAATCATCGCGGGACCGCGGGCATGCTCGATGCGAGCGACCTGGCCGAGCGGAACCTGCGCGCCGCCGGACGACGCCACCAGCACTCGAGCCAGCGCCTGAGGATCCGCGCGGTACTCCGGGGCGTACCGAACTCGGACCGGAAATCGCTGGCGGCCCTCGATGGTCATCGTCAGCGTGGTTTCGCCTATGGCCGTTTCAATCACCTGCTGGATGTCCCCGACGCCGATGCCATAACGTGCCGCGGCGGCACGGTCCACCTCGATGTTGAGGTACTGACCGCTGGTGACCTGTTCGGGGTAGACGTTGCTCGCGCCGGGGACACCGACGCACCCTGTCAGCGACCTTCCGCGCGAGCTCTTCGAGCACGGTCAGTTCGGTGCCGAAAATCTTGACACCGACTTCTGAGCGGATACCTGTCGTCAGCATGTCGATACGGTTGATGATCGGCATTGTCCAGATGTTGGAGACGCCAGGTAGCTGCACGGCTCGGCCCATGTCCGCGCGCAGGCCATCGAGCGTCATTCCCGGACGCCACTGGTCCTTCGGCTTCAAGTGGACGATCGTTTCGGTCATGTTGAGGGGTGCCGGGTCGGTTGACGTGTCGGCGCGTGCGACCTTGGCCACGACGTAGGCGACCTCCGGAAACGTCATCAACACCGCGTTCTGGCGGGCCGCGATCTTGGTGTTCTCTTCGAGCGAGATGCTCGGATCGGCGATCGGCATGAACATCAGATCGCCTTCGTTGAGAGGCGGCATGAACTCGCTACCGATCCCACGCGCCAGGACCAGCGCTCCGACGAAGAGAAACGCGGCCGCTGTGATCGTGAGTGCCCGATGCGTGAGCGCGCCCTGCAGCACAGGCCGATACGCCCCGCGAAGCACACGCATCACGGGGTTCGCCTCTTCCGGATGAAACTTCCCACCGAGCAGCAGCGTGCAGAGCACCGGGACGAACGTGACGGCGATGACCGTCGCCGCGAGCACCGCAAACGTCTTGGTGAAGGCCAACGGATGAAACAGCTTGCCTTCCTGGCCGGTCAGCGCGAATACCGGAATGAAGGCGAGGAGGATGATCGCCATCGAGAAGAACACGGGCCGCCCGACCAGTCGCGTAGACTCGCGAACGGTCTCCCAGACGCGGCGGCGATCGCTGGGATCGACACCGTGGTGCTCGACGAATCTGAACGCGTTCTCCGTCACCACGATGCCCGCATCCACCAGCACGCCGATCGCGATGGCGATGCCGGCGAGGCTCATGATGTTGGAGGAGATACCGGCGTAGTACATGCCCAGGAAGGACAGCAGGACGGCCAGCGGCAGCGGAAGGGTGACGATCAGGATCGATCGGAAGTGCATCAAGAAGATGACGTGCGCCAGTGTGACGAGCGCGATCTCCTCGACGAGCGCCGTCCGCAACGTGCCGACCGCCTGCTCGATCAGGTCCGAGCGGTCGTAGAACGGCACGATGGTGACGCCCTGCGGGAGGCCTGCTGCGATCTGCGCGATCCGAGCTTTCACGGCATCGATGACGTCCTTCGTGTTCACGCCGGTCCGCGCGACCACCACGCCGCCGACCGCTTCCTTCGTCCCCTTCACGAGTGACGCCACGCGGAACGCGTCGCCAACCTGGACGTTCGCGATCTGTTCCACGTAGATGGGGACACCGTTCGCGCCACCGACCACGATTTGCTTGATGTCGTCGACGGACTTGATCAGGCCGACGCCTCGCACGATCAACCAGGCGCCGCTCGACTCGAGCACGTTGCCGCCGACGTTCAGGTTGCTGGCGCGGACCGCCGACACCACCGCGCTGAGCGGCAGGTTGTAGGTCCTGAGACGATTCGGATCGACGTCGATCTGATACTGCTGCACGTGGCCGCCAACCGAAGCGACCTCGGCGACACCAGGCACGGCATTGAGCTGGTACCGAATAAACCAGTCCTGCAGGCTTCGCAGATCGCGGAGGGAATGCGTGGGGCTCTCGACGGTGTACCAGAACACGTGGCCGACACCGGTCGCATCAGGGCCGAGCGTCGGCGTTACGCCCGTAGGTAGGCTCTTCGTCACGAGGCTCATGCGTTCGAGGACGCGAGCCCGCGCGAAGTACAGGTCCACGTTGTCCTCGAAGACCACGTAGATCATCGAGAAGCCGAACGCGGACTGCGACCGAACAACTCGAACACCGGCGAGTCCCTGAAGGTTCGTGGTGAGCGGATATGTGACCTGATCCTCAACCTCCTGCGGGCTGTGCCCGGACCAGTCGGTGAAGACAATCACCTGGTTGTCTGAAAGATCAGGAATCGCGTCGATCGGCGTCGATGTCAGCGCCCACCAACCCCAACCCGCGAGGCCGAGGTACAGGACGATGACAATGAACCGGTTCTTCAGTGCAACGTCAATAAGTCGATTGATCATGCTTGCCTCGCCGTAGCCAACCCGCAATCAACGCGGAGGCGGGAGCCACGACACTCGTCATACCGCGCGCGTACACGCGCGAGCCTACGCACTCGGACTCTTGGAGTCCGAACAGAGACACGACGACTGTCGGTAGCTAAACGAGGAAGACGGAGAGAAGAACGTGTCTTGGAACAGGCGTTGCCGGAGGTGGTGCGACGGTACGCCATGCGTCGCTCAGGACGGGAGCCCTGACGATCGCCGGAATGATGACGCCTGTGCCCAGCACTGCCTGGGTGATGGATGCGACGAATGCCGGATTGGACTGGCTGGACCTATCGCGGTCCGAGGATGCGCAGCAGCTATCCGCCTGCGCCTGGGTGATCACTCGGGCTGAACCCGAGCGCGACGACTCGCCCTGGTGCATCGGGCATGGACCGCCTTCAGTGCAGCAAGCCATGCGGGCTTCCGGTGTCGGCAGCCATCCCGCACAGACGGCTGCGTTGCCGGCCCCAAGAGCCAACATGATCGCAACCGCCGAGAGGCGCCTCCGCCAGTTCATCACTGCTCTAAGGATGCAGACTACGCGCTCAACTGTCAAACCGCTGATGCCGCGCAGTTATTCGATCGGGTCCCCTGCCAGCGTCCGCGGGGGAGCCGGCTTGGACTTGCGACCGGCTGCTGCCGTAAACGGCCGCGTGACGGCCCCCGTCACTGCGTGCCAACCGCGTCGCAGCCGCGCCGACACCGTCAGCGTCTGCAGGTCGTCGAAGATCGAGTAGAACACCGGCACGGCCAGCAGCGTCAGCAGCAGGCACAGCGATTGGCCGCCGACGACGAGGACGCCAATCGAGCGGTTGGTCGCGGAGCCGACGCCGCTCGACACGACGAGCGGGAGCATGCCCGCCACCAGCGCGAGCGTCGTCATCAGGATCGGCCGCAGGCGATCGCGGTTCGCCTGCAGGATCGCCTCGAGCCGCGGCAGGCCCTTCGCCCGCAGCCCGTTGGTGTGGTCGATCTGCAGAATCGCGTTCTTCTTCACGATCCCGAAGAGCAGCAGCAGACCGAGCCCGGAGAAAATGTTGATCGGTGTCGCCAGCGATGAGCAGCGACAGGATGCCCGAACGGCACCGCGAGCGGCAGCGTCAGCAGGATCGTGATCGGGTGGAGGAACGACTCGAACTGCGTCGCCAGCACGATGTACATGAAGATGAACGACAGCGAGATGGCGATCACGAACGACGTCGCGGTCCGCGCCAGCTCCGCGGATTGGCCCGCCGGCTCGGCCACGTAGTCCTCGGGCATCCGCAGGTCGGCGACCAGCTGCTCGACGCTGGCGATCAGCTCTTGCTGGGAGCTGCCCGGCGCGACGTTGGCCGACAGCGTCACCTGCCGTTCGCGGTTCATGCGCTGAATGCTCGAGGGTCCGGATGACTGTTCGATCCGCACGACCTCGCCGAGCGTGACAGGGCCGTGGCTCGACGCGACGGTCATGCGCGTCAGGCCGTCGACGCTCGATCCGGAAGCGCTGGCTCGCTCGAATGGTGACGTTGTACTGGTCGTCGCCAACGTAGTAGCTCGTCGTCTTGCTGCCGCCAACCAGCATGTTCAGCGCCTGCGCGATGTCCTGAACCCGGATGCCCAGGTCGGCCGCCCGCTGGCGATCGATTTCGACGCGCAGCTCGGGCCGGCCGATCACCAGCGACGTATCCGCGTCGACCGCGATCGGAAGAGCCCGAACCTGGCGCAGCAGCGTGTCGGAGTACTCCGCCAGGCGAGTCAGATCGGGCCCGGTAGATCGTGTACTGGACGCCCATGCCGCCCCCGCCGCCACCCGACTCCTGGATGCTCGTCCGCAGCTCGCCCGGATACCGGCTGCAACACCTCGCGCGCGCGGATCATCACGTCTTGCTGCGACGCTTTCCTCTCGTCCATCGGGCGGAGCGTCACGTAGATGGAGCCGGCGTTGACGCTCGCGGGGCCGCCACCGCCCATCATCGCCGCCATGCCGCCGCCGAAGCTCGAGCCAACCGTGGTCAACGTGTCGACGACCTCCGGGAATTGCCGAAGATCGCCGGCGATCCGCTCGAGGATCGTCGTCGTCGCGGCAAGGCCCGACCCTTCGGGAGCCCGAACGGTGACCTGGAACTCGGAGCGATCGTCGGTCGGAGTGAAGCCCTTCCCGATCGCCTGGAACAGCGGGACGATGCTGGCAATCACCAGGGCGCAGACCACGACCACGATGGTGCGGTGCGCCATCGACCACCGCAGCATCGCCATGTAGGTGCGGTCGATCGGGCGGAAGAACAGGGAGTCCTTCGAGTCGTGCGCGCCGCGCCCGTGCCGGACCTTGATGAAGCGCGAGCTGAGCATCGGCGTCAGCGTGAACGACACGAGCAGCGACACGCCGACGGCGAACGCCGCCGTGAGGCCGAACGACGACATGAAGCGGCCGACCATCCCGCCCATGAAGCCGACCGGGACGAAGACCGCCATCAGCGACAGCGTCGTCGCCATCACCGCGAGGCCGATCTCGCGCGTGCCCTCGATGGCGGCGTCGAACGGCGCCATGCCCTTCTCTTCGATGATACCGGTAGATGTTCTCGAGCACGATGATCGCGTCGTCGATCACGACGCCGACCATCAGCGTCAGCCCGAGCATCGTCAGCTGATTGAGCGTGTAGCCCATCGCATCGATCAGCGCGAAGGTCGACACGATCGACGTCGGGATGGCGACCGCGGCAATCAGCGTCGTGCGGAAGTTGGCGAGGAAGAAGAACACCACGATGCTCGCCAGGATGCTGCCGACCACGAGGTGCTCCTCGAGCGATGAGATGGCGCCGCGGATGAACACCGACTGATCGTGGAGGATGGCCGTGGAGACGCCCGGCGGCAGCGTGGCCGCCAGGCGGGCGAGCCTCGCCTTGACTTCCTCCGCGACCGTCACGGTGTTCTGGCCGGACTGTTTCTGCACGACAAGCGTGACCGCCGACTTCCCGTTCAGGAAGGACGCAGCTGCGGAGCTCCTCCTGGGCATCGACGACCTCGGCGATGTCGCCCAGGCGGACCACGTAGCCGGCGCGTTCGGCGACCGGGATGGTCTTGAACGCCTGCGGGTCCGTGATCTTGCCCATCGTGCGGACCGTCAGCTCCTGCGAGCCCTGCGGGATTCGGCCCGCCGGCAGCTCGAAATTCTGCTGCCGCAGGGCGGCGGCTACCTCGGTGAGCGTGACGTTGAACGACCGCATGACGTCAGGATCGAGACTGAACCTGGATCTCGCGGTCCGCGCCGCCGACCAGCTGCACCTGGCCGACGCCGCTCACGCTCTCGAGCCGCTCCTTGATCTGCTCGTCGGCGATCTTGGTGAGGTCGCGCAGCGGCAGATTGCCGCTGACGGCAATCTGCAGGATCGGCATGGCGCCAGGATCGAACTTCTGAACGACCGGCGGTTCGGCCGTTTCGGGGAGCGTGGCCGCGACCAGCGCGACCCGATCGCGGACTTCCTGGGCGGCGACGTCGCCGTTCTTTTCGAGCAGGAACGTGATGTTGACCTGCGAGACGCCTTCGACCGAGCTCGAGCGGAGCTGGTCGATGCCGCTGATCGTGTTGACCGCGCCTTCGATGGCCTTGGTGATCTCGCTCTCGATCTGCTCCGGCGACGCCCCCGGGTTGGTCACCGACACCGAGACCGTTGGCAGGTCGATGTTCGGGAGCAGGTCGACGCCCAATCCCATGAAGGAGTACAGGCCGACGACGGTCAGCGACACCACCAGCATCGTCGCAAAGACCGGTCGACGAACGCAGATTTCAGCTAACGCACGCATCAGGGCTACTCGCTTTTCGGTTCGCGCCGGCTCGAGGAATCTGATGTCGCGGCGGGCACCTCGGCGCGGATGCGCGCCCCCTCGAACAGATGGGTCAGGTTGGACGTGGCGACCACCGTGCCCGCGTCGAGGCCGGCCAGGAGGCGGACCATGCCATTCTGCCGTTCGCCCGGCTGCACGACGCGCACGCGCACGGCGTCGCCGTCGACCGCGTACACGGCGAACGACTCGCCGTTCGGGAGCGCGGTGACGGCCGCTTCGGGCACGAATACGCCGCGCTCAGTCGCCGGCAACCGCACCTCGGCGCTCCCGAACATGCCGGGCATCAGCCGGGCATCGGTATTCGAAAATCTCACCTCGATCGACATCGCGCGCGACGCCGGGTCGATCGCGACATTGAGTGCCGAGATCGCACCGGTGAACGTCCGCCCCGGATAGGCCGGCACCGTCGCCGACACCACCATGCCCGGGCGAAGCCTTGCTGCGGCCGCTTCGGGAACGAGCAGCTGGAGCTTGATCGGCGCGATGCGGACGACGGTCGCCACCTTGGTGCTCGTGGTCACGTACTCGCCGACCGCAACCGGCCGGGCGCTCACGTGTCCGCTGAACGGCGCGACGATGACGGCATCCGCGACCGCCTTTTCGGCGGCGGCGACCTGCGAGGCCGCCTGCGCGACGGCAGCCTCGGCCACGGCCAGCTGCGTGGTGAACTGCTCGTAACTGCTGGGCGAGATGAGCCCGCCCTCGACCAGGTCCGCGTTACGCTTCGCCTCCGCCGCGGCGCGCCGTGCCTGCGCCTCGGCCTGTTGGAGTGACGCCTGGGCCTGTCCGAGCTTCAGGCGGGCATCGCGATCGTCGAGGCGCACGAGCACGTCGCCCGCCTTCACCATGTCGCCGACATTCACTGGCGTCGCGACGACCTGGCCGGAGACTGGCGGTGTGACGTCCGAGGATTCGTCGGCGACGAACGTGCCTGTCGCCCGGCCGACAATCGGCACGTCGCGCCCTTCTGCCGCGGCAGTATGAATGGAAACCGGCGCCGACTCGGCGACGGGAGCCGTGGCCTCCAGCGAGGACCCCGCCCCGCCGCACGCCGAGACCAGCAACGATGCAAGCAACACTATCCAGCGCATTACCGTTTCTTCCTCCGCGACGTGCGAGATCTGGCCGTGCCGTTCGCGCTGCGTCCTTCACGAGCCGCCGCGCGCTCCGGCGGTCTCAGGCCATCGAGCATCAGGCGCGCGAAGGTCGACGGCGACCTCCCGGTCGGACTGCTTGACCAGCTCGAGGCCGAAGAGCCGGCTCACAATCGCGAAATACGAGCGGGAGCGCGACCATGCCGAAGACCAGGAGCGCCGGATCGCCGGCGCGAAGCGCGCCGGCCGCCTGGCGCTTCGTGACGTAGCCGCGCAGGAGGTCGAACATCGGCATTCCCAGCGTGCGCTGGGAGACCCGCGCCAGGTCGTGGCCCTCGAGCGCCGCCCTCAGCATCAACCGCTCGAAATCGGCGTCGCGGCGGTAGTTCTCGAAGATCTTCAATGCCAGCTGCAGCACGAGGGCTTCGTCGTCCTGGGCGGCCATCGTGCGTCGAAGCATGTCCAGCGTGCGGTCGATCCCCTGCTGGCGCGCCTTGTGATTGAGGATCGCGGTGTAGAGGTCTTCCTTCGTGGGGAAATAGCGGAAGATGATCCCCTCGCTGACACCGGCCGCCTGCGCGATCGCCTTGGTGGTCGTGCCGCGGAAGCCGTTGGTCGCGAACAGGTGCAGCGCCGCATCGATCAGGTGCTGCCGCCGCTCGTCGCCGCTCATCCGGCGCCTGGCGAATCCCGGCGGGATCGGCGCGACGGGCTGGCGTGGTCATCGTCACGGAATCGGGCATAGGTGGAGGTTCCAGGAAAGTGAGTGAACACTCACTATAACAGAGTGAGCACTCACCTTTTGACGGGTATTGCCCAGCGCCGGGTTCCGGACGCAAGAATGCCCGCATTTCCGGGCACTTCTTGCCCGTGCCGCATCGCCAGTCCCGCGCAAACCTGGCCGGCAACCTCGGCTTTACGGCACCTCGGCGTTAGAATCGCCGCCATGTCGCCTCCTACGCGCGCGACTCACCTGGCCTGCGCGGCCTGGACCGTCGTCGTCGCAATCTTCGCGGTCGTGCCGGTAGTGGCCGAGAACTGGCCGCAGTTCCGCGGGACACAGGCGGGCCTCGCCCCGGACCATCCTTCGCTGCCGGCGACCTGGAGCCGGACACAGAACGTCGTGTGGAAGGCCAACATCCCGGGACGCTCGTGGAGCTCGCCCGTCGTCTGGGGCGACCACGTGTTCGTGACGACCGTCGTCCGCGTGAACGCTCCCTTCCCGGCGCTCAAGCCTGTCCCCGAGTACAGGGGACTCTCATGGAACGGCTCCCTGGACGAGAAGAGCATCGAGACCACTTCGGAGGCCCATCGCTGGGTGCTCTACGACGTCGACTTCAGGAGCAGGGCGGATTCGCTGGGAACGCGTGCTGCACACGGCCGTTCCGTCTCAGCCCGTCCACCAGAAGAACACCTACTTCTCCGAAACGCCCGTGACCGACGGTGAGCGGGTCTACGTGTACTCGGGCAGCATCGGCCTGTTCGCCTTCGACATGTCAGGGAAACCGGTCTGGTCGAAGCCGATGCCCGCGGTGAAGTCGCGCATGGGCTGGGGCACTGCCGCTTCTCCAACCTTGCACAAGGGGCGGCTGTACGTCGTGAACGACAACGAGGAACAATCGTTTCTCGCGGCCTACGACGCCCCCACGGGCCGGGAGTTGTGGCGCGTCAATCGCGACGAGCGCACCAACTACAGCACGCCACTCGTCTGGGAAAACGAGCTCCGCACCGAGATCGTCACGACCGGCACTGGCCGCGTGCGCTCCTACGACCTGAACGGCCGTCCGCTCTGGGACATCGTGAGGATGTCAGTGCTGACGGTCCCGTCGCCGCTGGCTCGTCACGGCTTGTTGTTCGTGAGCGCGGGGTACATCCAGGACCCGCACAAGCCGGTCTACGCCATCCGTCCCGGCGCGGCCGGCGACATCTCGCTCAAGGCGGGGGAAACGCAGAGCCCAGTTCATCGCGTGGAGCAACACGCAGATCAGCTCGTATCAACCATCGCCGATCATCGTCGGCGACTATTACTACACGCTGCTGGATCGCGGCTTCCTCACGTGCCACGACGCGAGGACGGGAAAAGAGATCTACGGACGCCAGCGCATTTCGGCCGAGTCGAGCGGGTTTTCCGCGTCGCCCTGGAGCTACAACGGCCGGATCTTCGCCCTGAGCGAGGACGGAGATACCTTCGTGATCCAGGCGGGACCCGAGTTCAAGGTTCTTGGAAAAAACTCGCTCGATGAGATGTCCATGGCCACGCCCGCGGTGGCGAACGGGAGCCTGATCCTCAGGACCGCGAACACGCTGTACCGCTTCACGGCGCCTACTGCTTCCTGAACGGTCCGCTCTTCACGATTCGCACCGACTCCGGCCCGACTTCCCGCATCACGGCGGCGCGTGTCTTCTCATCGTCGTCGCTCACGTGCACGACGAGCACGTAGTCGTCGGCACGCGGGCCGCGCTCGATGCCGACGCCGCTCACGCCCGGCATCTTCAGGAGGCGGCGGCCGTGCGTTCGCTTCAGTTGTTCGACGTCAGTTTTACAAGCCACGCTCGCCTCATGCCATTCGCACGCGCAGCGATCGGAGCACGTTCGCGATGTGATTGGCGATGGTGTGGCTCGGCGACCCGCCGAACAGCAGCCCGATCGCCGCGTTGGTGCCGCGCTGCAGGATGATCGATCCCGAGTCGCCGCTGTCGCTGAACATCTGGCTGTTGGCGCCGCGCACGATGATCTGGTTCTCGAAGCTGAATTCCGCGGTCTCGTATTCGACGACGACGTCCGTGTCGACGCTGGTCACGCGGCCGGCCGTGTAGCTGGTGGTCCGGCCGAACTTGTGGACCATCATATCGATCTCGGCGGCAGCGGTCCCGCCGACGGCGCCGATGTGCAGGACGTTTTTTCCGACGAGGTTGCGGGTGAGCGGCTCGGCCAGCGCCGCGTCGATCTTGTTGAAGCGGTTGGCGCGCAGCCGGATGAAGCGCGACAGCTCGGCGATCTGGTCGGTGGCGATCCGGCCGTCGTCCATCAGCGCCGGCTGGAAGATTGGAGAGTCGAGCGGGAGACGGTTCTCGTCGGCGAGGACGTGGTTGTTGCTCAGGATATAGACGCGCCGGCTCGTCTTGACGAGCGCGCCGAAGGTGCCGCACATCACGAACTGATCGCCGGGAATGCGGAACCCGACCGAGCAGCCCGGGAGCGCCGGACGCATCCGGACACGCGGATTAGGCATGTGTGGCGGCCGCGCGCTTGCCGGCGTTTCGCAAAGGCCCGGAACGTGCCGCTCTCCTCGACGTCGACCGGCAGCCCGTCGATCGTCTTGGGCAGCGCCTGCGAGCGGACCACCGCGCCAGTCGGGAACTTGGTCCGCACGAAGAACTTGACAGCGAGGACGCCGGTCGGCCTGCCCTGGACGAGCTTTTCGGCGATGCCGACGCCGACGACGTTCGAGTTCCGGCGGGTCGGGACGACGCGCGTCGCGGTGGCGCTGGCCGTCGCGTGGGCGCCGGCACGGCGCGTGGCGCCCAGAGGGATGGCGGCAGCGGCTTGCCCGCCGTAGCCTTGGCGAAGGTGGGCGGGCGCGACGAGCAGCCGCGCCGACCAGTCGCGCTTGGCGTCGCGGTAGTCACGGACCGAGAACTTGCCCGCGGCGATGAGCGGTGTCTTTGCCATGTGTCTCAACTCCTTGTGAAACCACCCCTTTGCCGGCACGACCCTGGACGTGCCGGGGAGGCCTTCCTGCGCAAAATCCTTACTTGACCGCCTGAACCGCGAGCGTAGGATAGACCCTTGGAGAAGATGAGGTTCGCTATGACATCGATGCCTCGGGCCATCCTTTTATCAGCCGTGATGCTGGCCGGAACCACGGCCACTGGCTATGCCGCCGACGCCGTGACCTTTTACGAGCAGGTCGCGCCGATCTTCCAGGCCAATTGCGTGTCGTGCCACCGGCCGGCGGGGCAGAACATCGGCAGCCTGGTCGCGCCGATGTCGCTCATGACCTATGAGGACGCGCGGCCGTGGGCCCGCGCCATCGCGCTGAAGGTCAAAGGCCGCGAGATGCCGCCGTGGTTTGCCGACGCCCCCAAGGGGGTCTTCACGAACGAGCGCGGTCTCAGCGACAAGGAGATCGACACCATCCTCGCGTGGGTGAACGGCGGCTCGCCGGCGGGCGACAAGTCCAAGGCGCCGCCTCCGGTCCGGTTCGCCGACACCGACAACGGCGGATACTCGCTCGGCAAGCCCGATCTGATCGTCAAGATGCCGCAGTACGTCCTGACGGACGAAGCGCAGGACGTGCAGGGTGTGTTCACCGTGCAGCTCACCGACGAGATGCTGCCCCACGATGTCACGGTCCGCGCCTGGGAGTTCCGGGCGGGCACCTATCTGGCTGGCAAGCGACACGGTCCACCACATGTGCGGCGGCGTGATCGAACCTGGTCAGGCGTCGCCGACGCCCGCGGACATGGGCGACGGCGGCAAGGGGGCAGCGAGCCTCGGATTGGGCTGCATCGCCGGCGGCGCGGAGCCGCAGCAGCTGCCCGAGGGGTTCGGCCGGGAGCTCAAGAAGGGTTCGACGATTCTCTTCAACATGCACTACTACAAGCAGCCGGGCGCCGGCTCGGGCTATACGAACCAGGCGGAGATTGGCTTCTACTTCGCGAAGGGGCCTGTCGCGCACAAGGTCCGCACCAAGGCCATCGGCACGTTCGGCTTCGAGATTCCGCCTCAGAAGGCCAACCATCGTGTCGGCGCGGCCGAGACGCTGGAGAAGGACACCTACATCCTCGCCTACTGGCCGCACGCGCACTTGCGGGCGACCGCGGCGCGCTACGTCGCCACCTATCCTGATGGGCGGAAGGAACTCCTGCTCGACGTGCCGCGCTACGACCAGAGCTGGCAGGTCACCTACAAGCTCCGCGAGCCGAAGCTCCTGCCGAAGGGCACGCGAATCGACGTGGAGATGATGTTCGACAACTCCGCCGCTCGCGGCGCCAAACGGCAGTTCAACCCCAACATCGGCGTCAAGTTCGGACCGCGAACCCAGGACGAGATGATGCTCGGCTTCCTGAGCTTCGCGGAAGTCGACAGTGGCGTCGCCGGCGTCAGCCAGCAGCAGGACTGATCGATCGTCATGGGCTACTCGGTTCGGTTGCAGACGCTCGCCGCAGGTGTCTTCGCCCTCGCGCTTGCTGCCGCGACGAGTGCGCAGGCACCTGCCAAACCTCCGGTCAAGGCTGACGGGGCTGACGGGCTGTTCCATACCGAGCTCTCGCTCATCGGGCGGACGGCATCCATTTCGTTCGCGCCCGATCTGCGCGCGAACGACGCCGCGCACCGGAATCTCTTCGCGTCGGCCGGCCGGGTCCGGCTCGGTGAGCTGCAGACCAATGGTGCGATTCGTCTCGGCGACGTTTCCGTGGGCAAACCGGCTGTCGCTCCGCTCCGCTTCGATCTCTCCCTCGAGGCGACGAGCGAGGGCTGGCAGCTCGATGTCGCGCCTGCGGCTGCGCCAGACGCAGCCGCCGCGTCGACGAGCGTCGGCAAGGTCGCTCTCTCACGGCAGCCGAGTGCGGTGGCATCACCGACGCTGGTCGCGGCGCTCGTGCCGGTCACCCGGGATACCGCGCAGCTCGTGCGTGACATGGGGCGAGGTGAGGGCAACTGCTGCCATTCAGTATCAGGAAGTACAGCTTCCACCGCGCCCGGCAGCCAGCGGCAGGCAAATCCCGCCCGTCAATCGCAAGCACGACGATGAGAACGTGGGCGCGCGCGCGACGATGCTGTCGCAGCTGAACGAGGCGGCGCTCGTGGATCCGCAGGGGGCGCGCGTCAGCGTCACGTTTGCGCGAACGTTTCCGAAGGGCGCGTCGTCGCAGTCAGCGGCCGGTACGACTCGACGAGCGGGACTCGTCGTCGAGGGGCCCGACTTCGGCCGGCTGATGTCGACGCGCGACGGCGCGGTCGTCGAGCTGACGGAAGCGCCGGCGCTCCGGCTCTCGATCGACAGGGCGGTGCGGGCAGGGAACATGGTCCTGCGGCCGGGAAATCAGACGCCTGGCGTTGCAGGCGCTTACAGCCTGTGGCTGAAACGTGCCGGAGCCGGGTGGCGACTGGTGTTCAACCAGGAGCCCGACGTGTGGGGCTCGCAGCGGGATCCGAAGTCTGACGTGGGCGAGGTCGATCTGACGTATTCGAATGGTGGCGAACCGTCACGCCCGCTTGGCGTCGCTCTCCAACCGATCGCCAACGATCGGTGGCGGCTGGTCCTCGCCTGGGGACC
The DNA here is from genome assembly GCA_963720005.1 of uncultured Acidobacteriota bacterium. Taxonomy (GTDB): domain Bacteria; phylum Acidobacteriota; class Vicinamibacteria; order Vicinamibacterales; family CAVVIG01; genus CAVREM01. The sequence continues at coordinate 303,735 of CAVREM010000066.1, forward strand.
GCACGAGTGGGCCGCCGACTTCGCAGCGAATCAGTAGATGCTCCAGCTGCGTCGCGAGCGAGCGCGCGAGCGAGCCACGCGAACGGAGCGCGCCGGCGCCGCGGCGCGCGAGAGAGCGTGTCGGGGAGTCCGAGGGGCGAAGCCCCTCGGGTAAGAGTTGAACCGTGCGCTCCGATCCGCAGCCGCTGTGACCAGGCAGGCGGCCGTCCTCATCGTTGCCATTGCTGCGCTTGCAGCGGCCGTCGAATGGCGGATGGGACGGCCGCTGACATATCGTCACGGGCCGGTCCGTCTCTGGTCCGGCGATGTCAGCAGCGATCAGAACTCGCAGCAGATCGCCGATCCTTACACTTTCACTCACTTCGAACACGGGGCACTGTTCTACGGCCTGACCTGGCTGGTGATGCGCGGAGCCTCGCTGGGCACGAGAGCGTGTTGCGGCAATCGCGATCGAAGCGGCCTGGGAAGCGTATGAGAACACTGACGCGGTGATCGAGCGCTATCGGACGGAGACGATTTCGCTTGGCTACTACGGCGACAGCATCATCAATTCGCTCGCCGACATCGCGGCCTGCCTATTCGGATTTCTCCTGACGTGGCGGCTGCCGCGGCGCATGACGGTCGGCTGGATCGTCGCCGTCGAGGTGATTCTCGCGTTGTGGATTCGCGACAACCTGTTCCTGAACATCCTGATGCTCGTGCGCCCGCTCGACGTCGTCCGGCAGTGGCAGATGGGCGCGACTTGGTTACTTCGGTTCGATGCGCGTTGACTGCCCGAAGCCGGCACACGAAACCGCGACAGCGGAACGTTGCTCGCTCGACAGGCGTGCTCCAGGGCATGGGCCGGATCGTCGATGCCTTCGGACGTGAGCTGAAACGTGCCGAAGTGCATGGCGATCGTTTCCGGTCCTCCGAGATCGAGATGGGCCTGGACCGCCTCGGCCGGGTTCATGTGCACGACGCGCATGAACCAGCGGGGCTGGTACGCGCCTATGGGTAACAGGGCCAGATCGATCGGGCCGAGGCGCTGTGGAATGTCGCGAAAGAAATCAGCGTAAGCGGTGTCTCCGGCGAAGTAGAGGCGGCGATCGCCAATCCGCAGGAGGAAACCGCCCCAGAGTGCCCGGTTGCGATCGAACGGCGTCCTTGCCGAAAAATGTTCGGCGGGCGTCAGGATAATCGGCAGGGAGCCGGTCGTCGCCTGCTCCCACCAATCCAGTTCCTCCACTCGTCGAATTCCTGCCGATCGGACGAGGCGACCGTTGCCGAGCGGTGTGATGACGATCGGATCAAACCGTCGCGCCAGCTTTCGGAGCGTCGGCAGGTCGCAATGGTCGTAGTGATTGTGGCTGAGCAGGACCGTCCCAATCGGCGGCAGATCATCGAACCGGACGGCTGGCTGACGAACCCGCCGTGGGCCCATCAAGCCGAACGGGCCCGCGCGGTCCGAGAACATCGGGTCGGTCAGCAGGTTCGCGCCGGTGGTTTGAATCAGGAAGGTCGAATGGCCGATGAAGGTGACGGCCGCCGCGGCATCGCCGAGCGCCGGCGGGATCTGAGTGACGACCTCAACATGGCGCGGCCAGCGTGACCAGCGTGTTCGCCGGTCCAGGAGCATCCGCGGGACCTTCGAGAACGGCTGCCCGGCGGAACCGCTGGGATTGACGAATCGCGTTCCATCGAAGTGGTCGGTCACTCGGACAAGGGAACCCGCTTGTAGGGCGGACCTGAAAGGTCTGCCCTACAAACGTTCGAGTGCGAAACGCGTTCGACGACTAGTTGGATGCGTTCCTGCGGTGCAGGACGGCCTTGAGCTCGGGATTGGCCTTGCCGCCCGCGAAGACCGTCGAGTTCTGCTCGATCGTGTCCTTGTCCTTGATCACGAACGTGCTCTCGTGCAGGTGGGCATCGATCGCGGGGTCGAAGTTGGTGCCGCCGAGGAACTCGAACTTGAGCTCGCCAGGCTTGTTGCTCTTCACAAACTTCAGGACCGGTGCGTTCTGCAGCGCGCAATAGTGCGTCAGCAGGAGCTGATCGCCATCCATGTGGAAGACCGTTTCCATCTCGCCCGGGGTGCCCTGCGCGTAGGTGTGAACCACGGCGCTGCCTGCCGCCTTCGTCTTGACCGATACCACCCCGCGGTTGCCGGCCGGTGCCGCACCGCCGTGCTCGTGCTGAGCGCTGCCGGACACCCAGTCGCCGGACGTCGTGGTCAGGAACGCCATCGCCGAGGCGGCGTCATAGACGACCGTTTCCGGAGAGCCTGCGGCCGCCTTCGGCTGGCCCTTGCTGGACTGGGCGTTAATCGAAACCGCTAACCCGAGCACGAGAGCCGCGCTCGCTACGAGAACCATCATTCGGTGCATGCGTTTCGCTCCTCTCTGACTAGTCGTGGATTCGGCTCATACTACCCGAGAAACCGGCGGAATCCTAGGGAAAGGTCCTGTTCAATGGCCGCCAGCGAAGGTTTCCCGGTAACCGTAAAGCTTGGATCGACAGGGCTTGTGGTGAGCAGGCTTGGCCTGGGGCTCGCCGCGCTTGGCAGGCCGGCGTACATCAATCTCGGCAGATCGCGAGACCTGGGACGCGACCGCAGCGTCGCCGACCTCGAGCGTCGCTGCCACGAGATGCTCGACGCGGCGTACGCGGCGGGTGTGCGGTACTTCGATGCCGCGCGATCGTATGGCATGGCCGAGAACTTTCTGGGAACCTGGCTGCAGGACCGCCGGCCAATCAGGGATGCGATCACGATCGGGTCGAAGTGGGGCTACACCTACGTCGGATCGTGGAAGCTCGATGCGGCCGTCCACGAAGTGAAGGATCATTCACTTGAAACATTGCGCCGCCAGATCGTCGAGAGCCGTTCGATCCTCGGCGACTATCTTCGTCTGTACCAGATTCACTCGGCGACCCTCGACAGCGGGGTTCTGGAGAACGCCGCGGTCCTGCGCGAGCTGCTGCACTGGCAATCGACCGGGCTCGTCATCGGCCTCAGTGTCTCAGGACCGAATCAGGCGGAGGTGATCCGGCGCGCGCTCGACGTCAGCGTCGACGGACGGAATCCCTTTCAGGCCGTGCAAGCCACGTGGAACCTGCTCGAGTCGTCAGCGGGCGCCGCGCTGGCGGAAGCGAAGACGCGCGGCTGGTTGGTGATTGTCAAGGAGGCGTTGGCGAACGGCCGATTGACAGATCGAGCTGAGGGCGAGCACGTGAACCTGCTCAGAACGTTTGCGGATGCACACGCGACGAGCATTGACGCCGTCGCGCTCGGTGCGGCCCTCTCGAACCCGTGGGCCGATGTCGTGCTTTCGGGTGCGGTGACGATCGACCAACTCGACAGCAACCTGCAAGCGGTCGCGCTCGCGCCGAACCTGACGGATTGGCCGCGCGTCGCCGAGTCGCCGCGCGATTATTGGACGCGTCGAAGCGTGCTGCCCTGGCAGTGAAATGAACGGTCGGCTGTCTGTCCCTCGGTGGCCAATTTGTCGTCAGGTGCCCGCGATCTCGCACCCTGGAAATGTCAGCGAAAACCCGTACCACCGCGTGAACAGCTGCTGCGGCCGTTCAGCGTTCTGACGCTTGCCGTCGCGATTCAGGAGGACGCCCAGGCGGACGATGCTGCCGTCGTCCAGGCGCACGTCCCGGCCATCCATCGCGGCGCCTTTGGATCTGACGAACATCGCAGCCGGTGTTGAGGTTTCCGGCTCGACGTAAACCAGCACGCCCCGGCCGTCGATCTGATCGACGAACGCGCCGCCGCGCTGGCGCAGCAGCTCCATCGGATAGTACCGGCGCGTCGAGCTGGTCCACACGCCAAGCCCGATGTCCATGCGCGGACGCCGTGCGTCCTCTCGACCGAGCGTCGGAACGAACGTGGGAACTATTTGCGCGTTCGGATTGCCGGGGGCCCAACGCTCGGCTCCGCGACCACCCAGGAAGCCGGGTGCAGTTCCGAAGTGCTTCTCACCGACGAAATATTCCCGATCGGAGATGGCGATCTGCATGTTCGGATCGGCCGTCAAGGCCTGCTTGACGTTCATGTGCAGCAGATTCGATGCCTGCTTCAGCGTGCGGCCCACCAGCGGCCCGTACATCGCATCGCCGGTGACGTGATTCCAGAGTGTCTTGCTTTCCTTGTCCTGGATTACTGCCAGCCCCTCATAGATTCCGACGTAGTTGAAGTGATGCAGCTGGCCGTCGACGATCGGAACCAAACTGGTTCCGCTGTTGCAGACCACTCAAAACGTGGCCAGCCAATCCTTGTTGCCGGCCCGGCCCTGGGCGCTGTGGTGGAACGCCATCTGGTCCATCAATAAGGCGAGCCTGCCGGTGGCCGTGTCGGTCACGAGCAGTCGTGTGTCTTCGGCGACTCTGCCTGCCTTGAGGACGTTGCGCAGCGCCTCGGTGTTCGTGACGTAAAACGTGACGAACGTGCCGTTTGCGACGTTGGCGAAACGCGTAATGTCGAAGCCAGGCTTGGCAGGGCCCTTCGGAAGATCGACCGGGTCGGGGGGGCGCGCCGGTGGCTGCGATGCAGCCGGCATCGGAAACAGCGCGGCAAGCGCCGCAATCGTCGCCAATGAAGCGATCGTGCAGCGCCATCGTTGAACGCGGAGTCGTGTCGCCATGCTCACCTCTTCGGCAGCGACGCGGCGAGCGCAGGCATCAACCGCGGCAGGCCGCTGTTCTACTTCGGCGTGACACGAAACAGTCCCCCAGTCGGAGAGTCTTCGAGCATCCACAGCGCGCCGTCGGGAGCCACTTCCACGTCGCGAACGCGCTTGCCGACGTTCCAGCGTTCGGCCGGCGCCGCGCCGCCCTTGCCGTCGAATGTGACCCGGCTCAGGGACGTCGTGGCGATGCCGCTGATCAGAGCCGAGCCCTGCCATTGTGGAAACATCGCGCCCTTGTAGAAGACGAAGTTGCCGGGCGCGATCGACCGGCGTCCAGTAGATGACCGGCTTGGCCAGGTCGTCTCGCGTGTCCGGGCTCGGAATCGGCACGCCATTGTAGTTGGTCGCGTACGAGACCAGCGGCCACCCGTAGTTCTTGCCGGGCTCAATCAGGTTCAGCTCGTCGCCGCCTCGCGGACCATGTTCGAGCTCCCACAGCCGGCCATCAGGCGCGAAGGCCAGGCCATATGGTGTCCGGTGACCAGTGCTCCAGGTCTCCGCAAGCGACAGGTTCGGCCCGGGCAGCGTATAGGTGCTGATCACCGGTGCGGTCTTCGCCACTTCCGTGTCGCGCGGCGGGTTGATAAGCGGCCGGCTCGCCGCGCCCATTTGTCCGGCCATCGGGTTGCCTGCCGCGGGCGTGCCGTCGAGCGTCAAGCGAAGGATCTTGCCGACCTCGGTGTTCGGATCCTGCGCCGGCGTCATACGCTGACGATCGCCGACGGTGAGAAACAGGTACTGCCCGTCGGGCGAAAAGGCGATCTGCGCGCCGAATTGACCACCCCGGCCCTTCGGCATGTCGCGCCACAGCACCGTGAGGTCGTCGAAGCTCGCCGTCCCCTCGCCGATCGTCAGCTTCGCGCGCGCCAGCGCTAGACCCGACGTCCCGGCTTCGTCGCCAGGCTCCGAGTAGGTGAGGTAGATGTTGTGATCGGTGGCGTACTTCGGCGAGGTGAAAATGCCGAGCATGCCGCCCTGCCCCTGGTAGAGCACTGCTGGCGCATTCGCGATTTGGGTCTTTTCGCCCTGGGGTGTCACCAACCACACAGGCCCCACCTTTTCGGTGATCAGCATCCGCCCGTCGGGCAGGAAGGCGATACGCCAGGGACGATTGAAGGTTGCGACCTGCGTCATCGTGAACGGCAGTTCCGTCTCGGGTTTCAGCGTGCCCGCGTTGACCTGCGCGTGCGCCGTACACGACACCAGCATCAGGAGCGCCGCCTTCAACAGTGTTTTCATATCTCTCCTAATCTTACCCGAGGGGCTTCGCCCCTCGGACTCCCCCACACGCTCCCTCTCGCGATGCAACTGGTTTGTGAGGTAGTTCTAGTCTCTCTGCTCAGAAACTCGCGACGCGTCGAGCCTTCGCTCGAGCGCGATGGCGAGCTGAATACGGCGGTGGACGAGCCTTCGCCGGAATTCTTTCTTTGTGGCCACGTCCGAAGTCTCCGCGATGGCATGCTCTAAACGGGAGACTTCCTTCAGCAACTCAACTTCGACAGGCGAGCAATGGGCGTTCTTCAGGATGGAAAACGCCATCCGCAGGTCTTCTGGCGTGTTGAAGTATTCCTCCAGGTCCAACGGCTTACCAGCGCCGGGGAGGTTCTCGAACACACCCTGCTCAATCGCTTCCCGGATGCGGGCTTCGGCGATGCGATTGAAAGGCATAAGGATATTCTGCACCGTAGCTGGCTAGTTTGTCCGGTCGATCCGTGTCACGAAAGCTTTTAGTAGTTTCGTGTTTTCGTGCTTTCGTTGCGTGATTTTTCGAGTCTCGAACGATCAAATTCTTCAGGAGGTGGCTCGCCGTTATACTCAACGGCCGTGTGGTTCCCGCGCGCCCGTGTCGCTGGCACAGTAGTGGCCGCGGCCTGCTGCGCGGCTACTCTCTATCAGCACGCCGCTTTCGAGTTCGAGCGCGTTCGCGTCAGCCTGGCACCGCCTGACGTCGCTGCCGCCGGGTCCCGGGTCGAGATCGCACTACCCTCTTTGGCGTCCTTGCCAAGGGCCGGCTCCGTCCTGTCAGTCGACCTTCGCAACGATGCGCCGACGATCCGCACGATCACGGCGTCTCTCGACAATCACGCGCTGGGAGACTTGACCCTTCAGCCTGGGGTGACCGGGCGTCTCAGTGCACCCGTACCGGCAACCATCGCGCTCGAGGATCCTCGGTACGTTGAGACTGCTCGGGGACGGCGACCTGTGGGTCGTCCGCCGAGCGGAGATGACCAACTTTCGGGGGTTCTCTTCGGGCCTGTTCAACTTCGTGATCGTCCCTGAATCGGTCCAATACCACCAAAGGCCATCGCTGGCTGTGAGCCTGATTGCATTGATCGTCTTGTTGATGACTGGCCTCTTGGCAGTCCCGTGGCGCTCACGCTACGGGGCCTTATGGCTAGTCGCGAGCTCGACGGCCTACGCGGTGCTCGCAGTCGTCTGGTTGATCCCACTGGTGTCGCCCTATCGGGCGCTGCTGGCCTTTCACACCTGGTTACTGGTATGTGCGCTGCTCTACCTTCCGGTTGTCGAGCGCCTTTTCGCCCCGCTCACCCGGCCTGCGGCAGCGGTTGTTCGCCTCGTCGTCGCCACGCGCGCAGGCATTGGTAAGCAGGGCGCGCCATCGATCGCCAACCGTGACCTGGTTGCCAGCTACGTGTTGTTGCTGCTGTTGCTGATGGTTATGTCGGTTCCGCGGACTGTTGGCGATGGGCCGGAGTACTTGACGATGACCTCGTACTTCGCGGCGCTCAGTTGGCCGCCGGTCGAGACGAGCCACCATTTCTGGCTCTACTCGGCGCTGACCGCGCCCCTGGCCGCCACAGCCGATCTCCTCTATCTGGGACCCGAGGTCGGCTTCGCCGCCTTCAACACGCTTCTGCTCGTGTCAGCCTTCGCCGTGGTTCTGACGCGGGTTGATCGCGTCACATCTCTGCTGCTCTTCGTCGGGCCGATCCTCTGGTGGGTCGACAAAGTGCACACAGAGACGTTCATGTTCTCTTTGCTGGCCATCGCGCTGGCCACGCTCCGCGAAAAGCCCTGGTGGTCGCTCTTGGCGTTGGGCCTTGCGGCGGCGCAAAATCCTCCCGTTGGACTGCTCATTCCCATCGCCGCGCTTGTCACGCTGGCGACGAAGCGACACGCGCGTGACCGACGCTTCGCGGCCGCTTTTGTCGCGGCAACAGGGCTCGCGCTTCTGCATCCCGTCTACTTCCTGACGCAGTTGGGCCGCCCGGTGCCTCTACTGGATGCGGGCCGGCCCGCCGTGCCGGCCTGGAGCGAGCTGGTGGCGGTGCTTTCTGACACGAACATCGGGCTGCTGATGAATTTCCCGGCACTGTTCCTCGGCCTTGGCCTGGCGGTCCTTTCGCGCCGTAATTGGCGGCCCACCGGCGACGCGGTGTTTGCCGCGGCCGCCGCGGCCGTTTTCCTATTCAGCTTCGCGCAAACGACGAACTTCAACCATGGCGGGACCCGCGACATGAGTCGCTATTGTCTCTGGCTGATCCCGCTCGCTATTCCGTGGCTGCGCCTTGAGCGCGAATCACGGCCGGCGTGGCGCCGGGCGATGGGAGGACTCGCGGCAGCCTCGGCGTTGTACTGCATCGCCTGGTTTCATCCCGGCCTCAGCGAGCGAAGTACCAGTCCGACGTTGATCGCCTCCGCGTTGTGGACCCGGTTCCCGTCCTTGACCAATCCGCTGCCCGAAATCTTCGTTGAACGATTGCAGGGCGCCGAGTACCCCTGGTGGCTTCCGATCGCGACCGGTGGCTGTGAGAAGGTGCTGATGAAGGGGCAAGGTGACGGCGCGAGCATGTGGCCGAGCTCATGTTCGGCGGTGCCACTACCGCCGCACTGCCTCCGCCCGGGCGCCCTGTGCTATGCGAACCGGAGCACGACCGGTGCATACGGGTTCGAACAAGTCAGGGCCACGCCCGGCGAGGGCCGTTATCGACTGCGCCGGCAAAACCTCTGGAGCGCGTCAACAGCTGGCACGGCGACGCGATTGCGGGAGCGATTGGCTGCGTGGGCCCCGCCGGGCAGTCTGGATCTGCCCGCGGAGCAGCTTGTGCTGCCTCTCGAACCCGTCGACGGGCCGCTTCAGGTGGCATCGCTCGGGATCACGGGCTTGAGGTGGTTTGGCGGTAGCGGGTGGATCGTCGCCTACATCCCGCACGCAGATGTCGATGCCGTGCTCTTTCTGCGCGCACCGAAGCCTCTGGTGGGTGAGGCGGTCAAAGCGGAGACCGGCGAATTCGTCGACTCACTCGATCATTCCGACCCCCGCCAGGTCTTTGGCATCCCGATCACCACGCCGGGACCTCTCGCGCTGATCCTCAGAATGATTGAATGACTTCAGAACCCGGCGAGCGGCGGACCACCGGCAATCCGGTCGGCGAGATGTCCGACGGCGAGCGCGAAGAAATGTGAGCGGTTCCAGCGCAGCAGCGCGCGGTAGTTCTGGTAAACGAGGAACGCGGGCTCGCGCGAGCCGTTGTCCGGAAAAATGAGCGACGCCCGGACGTTCTCGCTCGGCAACGGTTCACCGCCCGGCAGGCGGACACCGAGCGCCTGCCACTGCGGAAGCGTCCTCGTCCGGCCCAGCCCCGCAAGCGACATGTTGAATTTCGCGGGAACACTCGCCTGGCGGCCCCACCGCAGGCCCGATTGCCAGTTGGACGACATGAAGTTCGCCGCCGATTCGAGCGCGTCCGCGGCGCTGCCCCAGATGTCCCTGCGGCCGTCACCGTCGCCGTCCTTCGCATACTCGATGAACGTCGAGGGCATGAACTGCAGCTGGCCCATCGCTCCGGCCCACGAGCCCTTCATCGCGTCGAGCTCGACGTGCCCCTGATCGAGAATCCGCAGGGCATTCAGCAGCTGGCTCCGGAACATCGGGCCGCGCCGGCCGTCGTAGGCGAGCGTCGCGAGCGCCTGAACCACCGAGAAATCACCCTGCCTGCGCCCGTAGTTGCTCTCGATCCCCCACACGGCGGCGAGCAGCTCCGGCGGCATGCCGTACCGCTTTCCCACGTTCCGTAACAGCTCGCCGTGCTCGGCGAGCACCCGCTGCCCTTCCTCGATGCGGCTCTGCGACACGACGCGCGCCAGGTAGCCGCGGAAATCGAGCGTGAACTCCGGCTGCGCACGGTCGCGCTCGATCACCTCGTCGAGCGGCGTGAGTCCGGCCAGCGCGGCATCGACCGTGGCGGGAGAGATGCTCGCTGCGAGCGCGGCGGATCGGAAGTCCTGCAGCCAGGCATCGAACGTTGGCGGCTGGGCGTGAGCGACGGACCAGACCCCGGCTGCAAGCGCGCAGGCGGCAGCCAGCGGCAGTTTCATGGCCTTCAGTGTCCCCGAAGCGTGAAATTTACAATTGAAAAGTTGCAATTGAAAATGTCGGACAAATCGTCACGGAACATCTCGCTGGAACGTTATGTCGTCGTCGCTCCGTCATCGTAAATCTCCAATTGTAGATTGTAAATTTCGACGTCGCTGCTCACGGCACGCCATGACTCATCTGCCGTACCAGAACATCCGCATCATCGAAAAGAGCACAACCCTGACCGGGCGTTTGATCGGCTTGCTGTTCGCGGATCAGGGCGCCGACGTGTTCATCGAGCGCGCGGCCGATCGACCGCCGAGGGACCACGACAGCTACCTTGACCGAGGCAAGACCGCGGTGCCGAGGGAGGCCTGACGACACGGCGTCCGCCGACGTGCTCATTGTCGACGGTGACGTAGCGGCGCACCGTTCGGACGCACAAATGGTTCTGCGCGTCACGGCTGCCCTTCCCGGCGACCAGGCGGACGGACACCTCGCCGCAACCTGCAGCGAGGACTCCTGAACGCACTCGTCGGCATCTTCACCGACATGGCAGCATTCGGCCGCCCGCTCGGACGGCCGGTCGATCTACACGCCGCTGCCGATTCGTTCGGTTATGAGGCGTCAACGGCGCCATCGCGGGCCGCCGCACTCATTGACCGCGAACGAAGCGGAAACGGGTGCAGATCATCGCGTCGCGTCTGGCCGGGGGGCTGTCGGCAATCGGCGCGCTCACGCTTACCTCAAGGGGCATCCCCGCGCATCTGGCGCCGGCCCGGCTGTTCGGGCCGCCCGAGGGCCTCACCCCGAAGGGTTCCAGGACATCGTGCAAGAGGCCGCTCGAAATCCCGCGAAGCAGCTGTGGCTCGCGCAGCGCTTTTCGCCGCTCTCCTCGCGTTCCGTTCGGCCGACGGACGCCTGATCCTGCCGATGGTGTCGCGAACCGTCGCCTCACCGAGCGGCTGCTCACGGCGTTGGAGGTCTGGGACGCCGCGCTGGCCGCCGGCATGGTGAACGAATCGTGCTACGACCCGGCCGCGCTGGAGTACGCCGGCCGGAATCTGGCGGATGCCATCTCGCTGGACTTCACCCACACATCGACGCTCGCCGATCTGATCGAGGAGGCGTTCGCGCGCAAGCCCGCTGGTCACAATGGGAACGCGAGCTGTGCAGCGCCGGCGTGCCGTGCGTTCAGGTGCAGAGCTGGGACGAGTGGAGCGCGACCCGAAGGCAACGAGGCAGGAATCTTCGCCGAGGTTCGCGGCTGTGCCCGCCGCAAATCGGTCGATCCGCCTGGATCGCGAGCGCGCAGCCATATCCAGCGCTCGAGTCCCGCGGGAACATCGACGCCTCGCCGGCGCGCGTCAGCTCCGGGGTGTCGTGGAGATCGACACCGCCCCCCCCCCTCTCCCCGCACCCAGATCGGGCTCGCAGCTCGGCCGGCTTCAAGGTGGTCGACCTATGCAACGTCGTCGCGGGCCCGGCATGCGCACGGGTCTTCGTCGAGCTCGGCGCGACGGTGGTCAAGATCGATCCGATGCGTCCGCAGCACCCCCCAACGATCATGGTGACCTTCGCCGCCGAGACGCGGTCGGCAAGCGCAGCCTGATCCTCGACCCGGACATCGACGAGGGGCGTGTCCTCCTCCACCGGGCCGTGTCGAACGCCGAATGGTCATCGCCAACAAGCTCGATAATCAGTTCGCGCGCCTCGGGCTCGACCGCGAGGCGCTGAAGAGATCAATCCTCCCGCGATCGGCGTCCAGCTCTCGGCGCACCGCGGGGAGAAGCGTGGACCGCGTCACGACTACCCCGGCTACGATCCCGCGCTCCAGGGGCTCACCGGCATCATGGCGTGCTGGGGTACGGAGGGGTGTCCGACCTTCCACGGCATCGCCTCTGCGTCGACTATCTCTGCGGCTACCTGGGAGCGTGGGCCGGCGTCACCGCGCTCGTCGCGCGAGAGCGGCGCCAGGACGGACGCGGGGACTGGGCCGAAAGCTCGCTCGCGGCAGCGGCGACACTGATCCAATTCCTGTTGCAGCAGTCGCCTGAACCACCGTCGGCACGCGGCCTCACGCACGGGCGAGCGGCAGGTGAACGCGTCTACAAGGTGGCGGATGGATCGATCTCCGCGGGGCCCACGCGACCTGTCGGCAGACCTCGCGGCCATGACGGTCGGCCGATGGGCTCGCCGATCTCGCTGCCAAGGGGATCGCCGCCGTGCCGTCAAGACCCTGAAGGAGCTGGTCGATCGTCACCGCTCGGACCAACCCGGACAATCCGCTTCGAGAAGCGAGAGAGAGACGGGTGGCTAAACGAGTGCTTCGCGCCCTCCTGGTTCGCCTTCGACGGGGTAGCGAAGGCGCGCCCCCTGCTCCAGCCAGAATCGGCTCCGATGCGCAGGCGATCTTGATGGACCTCGGCTATGCTGCGCGCGATGTCGAGCGCCTGGAGGATACGGGGATCGTCGGACTCACTGAGTGGTATCGACGATCGGGGGGGCGTGAGGCTGAGAGCGCCTTCGGATTGTTCGTGGCGAGTGATGGCAACCGACAGAGGACACCAAGAAGACCCGTCATCTGCCCCCGTCGAGCGCCATCGCTACCAGTTCGGCGGAATGGTTCGTCGAACGAACCGCGACTACCAGGACCGGCGGCCCTGAAAACGGTAGGTCATCGGCGAGCCGGTCGTGCCAGCGCTCAGGTCGAGCGACCAAAGGACGACTCCCGTCATCTTGTCGTAGGCGCGGAAGGTGTTGCCGCCGCCGCCGGGCGGGTTAACGGCCGCTGCGGGATCGCCCTCGCCGACGAAGCAGCGACCTGGTCAGAAGCGGGCCGGCTCGCCCCGGCTGGCCGAGCGGCGGTAGGTTGAGGTCCTTCAACAGCGGATGATTGCGTGGACCGTCGCCGTTGGGCACCGCCCAGTCGATCGCTCCCTTGTTCAGATCGTCGTGGAGCGTTTCGCTGGGACCGTGTGTTCACTTTCGCTCCGTCATCGTAAATTGCCAATTGTAAATTGTAAAATCAGGTTTGGTGAGCTTGCTGACCTGGCGACCGGATCGGATCTGAATCTGCTGGACGACTTGCGATCGTGTCGACCACCAGTTCCGGTTGCTCTTGTGCGACGTTATGCCCGCTGCGGTCAGTGGCGACAAGACGTCCGCCGGGGACCGTTTCCAGCCATCGTCCGATTCCGACGCTACTCGGCCTCGATCTCTCTTCGCCCGTTCCTTCGCAGCGTTCGAATGGCTTCGGTCGCGAATGGCAGGTCAGCGGAGACAGGCATCAATCAGGACTACTGGATATCGGCTGGAACGCGGCTCGCGCGCGCCTGATCGAGCGTGTCGGGCAACGACTCGAGCTCAGCAGACCCGCCGCCTCATCAGCGTGTGAAGTGTCGGGAGTCGGATCGACGAGCACCAGCCCCTCCACATCTTCCGGGTAGATTCCTGCAAAAATCCTGATGTAAGGACCGCCGAGCGACGCTCCAACGAGGATGTACGGCGGCGCGATGGCGGCTGTGCGGAGCACGTGACGCAACTCCGCGGCAATCCGGCGGCCGTCCGCGGGGCAGCCCGTCGTCGGACAGGCCGACGCCGGCGCGATCGATGACACCGTCCTCGCAAACCGGCTACGTCAGGCTGCACCTTGCCCCAAGTTCGAGCGGACCGCCAAGTCCGTTCTCGAAGACCACGGTGGCGTCCCCGCGGCCAGCCACCAGCATCCGGACGCTCCGGCCTCGACCACGACGCGCGTAAACGGCTGGTTCGCGTCGGCAAGGACAGGGCGAGCGCGCTGAGCAAGGCCGCCGGGATCGCCAGCGGTCGTATCCATGGTCACCGGTGCCGATTTCGCGCCAGCCGAGAGGTGCGAATCCCACGCGGCCGAGCGGCACGGCCAGCAAAGCAACGAGAATCATCAGGCCTGGAAGCGGTAGATATCGATCGCCACGTAAATCCGCAGGACTCCCCACAGCACGACTCGCGAGCACAAGGAAGCACGTCGTCCCCGCGGCCACAACAGCAGATGACTGCCGTACGTAGCGCGCGGAGACCCGGCGCCACGAGTAGACCGCCATCCAGTATTTCGAGAGGACGGCGATCGCGAGGATCCACCCGACGGCCGCCATGCGCGCGGGATCGTCGAGCATCCAGCCGGGAAGCCGTGGCATCGAACACCATCCAAGCGATCGCCACGATCAGAACCGACATCACAGAAGCGAGGAACAGCGGCGGCTTCCGGACAGCCCGCTCCACAGGCGACTCGACCATGAAACGCCACGTCAGAAACATCCCGGCGATCACGATCAGGGCAGCGATCCCATACACGGCGGACCGAGCGCCCATGGAAAGCCCACCACTGGATGGCGAGTTGGCTCACCGAATCGAGATTCGCCCACAGGGACAGCCACACCCAGAAACGACGAGCACCAGAGCCACGGAGCGCCACGCTTGCGGCCGCGACATTCACCTTGACGGCGACGATGTCTCGTCGGTCAGCGGGCGGACGGCCACGAATGCAGGCAGGGACAGGTCCTCCGACCAGAACGTCGGCTCGGGCGAACGCCATGCCGACCGGAATCGCGAGGATGATGGCGTCGCCAGCGTTCCGAGCAGAAGCCGGAAGCTACCGCCGGCGTCGTCTCGCGCGAACCACGAAAGCGGCGCGACGACGGCCAGCAGCACACAGCCCA
>CAVREM010000067.1:0-15876 GCA_963720005.1 uncultured Acidobacteriota bacterium
CATCGCTCGCAATCACATGGGAGATGGCGACGGCCTGTCGATTTCCACCATTCGTCACGGATCCCGCTCGCCCGATTTCGCCTGCCAGCCGTCGGATCTCGTCCGCGGCTCGATTCGCTCGCCCAACCTCGCCCGACTCCCCAGTTTGGCCATGTGCTTGCCAATGATCAGCGGCTGCGAGCAGGTACGCCTCGATCAAGTTGTTCTTGGTCATCAGGAGCTGTCGGCTCGCGGCGACACAGAACCCGTTCAATCGCCTACGCCAGCCCAGAAATCCAGTTCTCGTGTGACGTACGCTGCGACGGCCTCTTCGATCGTCGCGAACTGGACTCGGGACTCAGGTTTCCCAACCTGGCCAACCTCGCCGGTCGGAAGAACGTACCATCCTCCCTCCGTGCGTTTATCTGCGGGGTACGCGAGCCACTGGGTGACAAGTCCGGGCTCAGCCCGAATGAGTCGTAACAAATTGGCCTCCAACAGCCCAGTGCTGCACTCGCGGTACCGAGCCCGATTGAGAGCGTCACACAAGGAAATGCGCTCCCCGCGAATGGCGGTGTCCTGAGCAATTGCCAAAATGCGGCGTAGTTGTTCGTCTTTACTGTCGTCCTGTTCCGAGCGCTGATTTGCTGGTTGCCAAGGCCGTTCAAGCAAAGGTACGCACGGTGACAGATTGGCTTCGACAGCCGACACGATCTCGCCGCGCCTGACCGCGTGCACGACAAATGCATTGTCGAAACCATCGGGGTCCTCGTCGTCACGGATGTGCAACAGTCCGTACGAACAGGGCTGGTGCTCCGCAATCCACCGAAACAAATCCAGCACTCGGTCATCACGGTGGTTGCGGCATCCGCTGATGAGCAAATGCGCCTCTCCGTTCAGGTCGCGCGCGATGTAGACAAACAGAAACTGGGAGCCGCGAAGAGCCTGCCTGCGGTGCTCGAGCGCCGCGATGAGATCGTGTCGGCGCGCCTCAAGAACGGACACGTCCGGTTCGTCCGAATCGTCAGCGACGATGTTGAGTCAACCGTGGAACTGGTACGCGTCAATCGGCGGTGATTCTTGTTGCGGCGCGACGTCTCGCCATCGGCAGCATCTCAAGGACGCGCGGCACTAGCGGACGCAGATCATCAAGACGGTTGCTGCGCGCAACGAGCACAACAACTGCGATATCGAATGACGACAGGTCTTGCTGGTTCGAGAGATTGCGGTCAGCCGTGAGGAAAACGTCGAACTGCCCCACGGCCAGGCCGAGCAGTTCGCCATTTCGCTTGCTGGCCCAACCCATCTCGGGCGCGGTCGTAGCGTCGTGCCCTACGAGTTCGCGTTTGAGGCGCCTCGGCAGGCACTCGTCAAGCAGGACGCGCACGGGCGAGGAGCGCCTCCTTGGCCTGCTCCAGGGCTGCCACGGCCTGCTCCCGCGTCACCGTCGGGAAATCCTCCAGGAACTCAGAGAGCGGGTGACCTGCTTCGAGATAGTCCAGCAGCGTCGCGAGCGGCACCCGGGTGCCGACGAATACAGGCGTGCCGCCCATGATTTCCGGGTCGCTGTGAATGACCGGTTCTTTGTCGTTCATGTTCTCGGTCCCGGAACCCCAACGACGGCCAGTTTATCGCACCCGCGGGCGTCAGGATGTCCTGTGCCGTTTCAGACCGGCTCTCAGTTGCCCTCGATCTCGGGAACGGTTGGCCATTTCTACGGTATCTTGGATTCGAAGCTGCTCAGGGACCGTCGCCGCTCCCGCGCGTGATCGACTCACCCGCCGGATCTGAGGACGACGTTGTCGAGCGCGCCCTCATCGGGTCCGGTGTGGTACTCGCCGCGGATTTCGAGGCTGGTCGGGTTGGCGAGCACGCGACGGATCTGTTCCTGGGTCGCTCGCGCGTTCCAGTTCCAGCGCCACCCGGCCGCGGCCGTGAACTTCACCGCGAAAGGGGTCCAGTCGCGGCCGGGCGACGTGCCGAACCGGAACGAGAGCCGGCCCGCAGGTCCGACGATGATCACGTCGTCATCGACGAAGCCGGGATCGTCGGTCGACTGCTTGAGGCTGTAGCTCAGCGTGCCGTTCTCGGCCGCCGCCAGCTGCTTCAACAGGCTTTCGGGCGCACGGAAGTACCAGGTCTCGCCAAGGGCTTCGTCGGCGTTCGAGATGTGGCCTCCCGCGCTGCCACCTGACGGATGGAACAGGGGCTCCGCCGAGCCGGTGTCTCCGGACACGACCCACCCTTGTGCCGACGCCGTGAAGTCGAACTCGACGAGCGTCCGCTCCTGCGGCGACGACTGCGCGTAAAGGCAATAGGCCGGCGAAGAGAGCTGCAGCGATGACCGTCGGTCTCGCGATGGGCATGGGGCTTGGAACAACGAACCCCGAACCGACCTCGACGATCGGTTCGGGGTGTCTAAACTGACGCGTCCGGCAGGCCGGTCTACGTCCAGCTGTACCCTTGCTTGTCCAACGGCAACGTACCGGATGCGAACGCCCGTCGCCGCGAAGATGGCGTTGGTAATCGCTGGGACGGCCGGCGGAAGGGACGGCTCGCCGAGCCCCGTCGGATCGAAGTCCGTCTGCAGGAACCGGACCTCGATGCTGTCTGGGGCGTGCATCATGCGCGTCGGCTGGTACTGATGGAAGTTCTTCTGGACCACGCGTCCCTTGTCGATCGTGATCGTCCAGGACATCAGGTGGCTCATGCCTTCGATGAAGCCGCCGTGCACCAGGTTCTCCGACGTGCTCGGGTTGACGATCTGCCGGCCGATGTCCACGGCACACCACGCGCGATTGACCTTGATGGCCTTTTTCGCGTCGACCGAGACCTCGACGACATACGCCACATAGCCAGCGTGCGCGAACTGGAACGCGACGCCCTTGCCCGTGCCTTTGGCGAGCGAACCGCGGCGATCCCACGCGGACATCTCGCGCACGGCCTCGAGCACGCCACGCGCGCGCGCCGGGTTGAATCCGCCGGTGGCGCCGGCGCCGACCGGGTTGTTCAGCAGGTCGATCCGGTACTGCAGCGGATCCTTGCCGGCGGCGATGGCGATCTCGTCGATGAAGCCCTGCTTCACGAACGAGATGCCGTTGGTGGGTGGCGCGCGCAGCGCACCGACGGGGATGCCGAACGGCGCCACGTTCTGGGACGTGACGAGCACGTTCTCGACGAAGCCCCGCGGGAACTCGTTCGCGGGCACGACGGAGTTCGTGCTGGGGACGAAATCGCGATACGCGATGAGCTTGCCGCTCGCGTCCAGGCCCGCCTTGAAGAAGTGGAATCCCGTCGGGCGGTACTGGTCGTGCGCCATGTCGTCTTCGCGCGACCACAGCAGCTTGACCGGAACGCTCGGCAGGCCCGCGGCCACCCGCTCCTCGGTGACGAGCCGCGCGATCCGCGCCACTTCGATGTCGTACTCGCTCACGAGCCGCCGGCCGAATCCGCCGCCGGCGCGCACGAGGTGGAACGTGATGTTCTCGGGCGGAATGCCGGCGCCGAGCGCCGGATGCTGCTTGGACGGAATCTGGCTCGGCGACCAGATCTCCAGCTTTCCATCGCGGAAGTGCGCCGTGGAGTTCTGCGGCTCGAGCGGCGCATGCGACAGCAGCGGGAAGAAGTACTCCGCTTCGATGGTCTTCGCCGCCGTGCGGAATGCCGCCTCGACGTCACCGATGACAGCGCTGGGCGGGCCGCCGGGACCGCCGCGCCCTCCGCCAGGGGCCGGTGGAGGTGGTGGCGGTGGCGTGGGTGCAGGCGCCGTCGCCGCCTTGGCCGCCAGGTCGCGCGCCTGCGTCAGGTACGTCTCACTGCTCTGCGACGCAACGGCGCCTTCGTCCCAGACGACCTTCAGCGAGGTGCGCGCGTCGTTGGCGACCCACCAGCTGTCGGCCACGATCGCCACGCCCGAGGCGAGCGAGTTATTGCCCTGCCCCGCCGGCTCGATGATGAACGCGTGCTTGATGCCCGGCAGCTTCTTGATCTCGTCCAGGTTGGCGCTGACGACCTTCCCGCCGAAGACGTCGCACTTCACCAGCACCGCATGGAGCATGTTCGGAAACGCGACGTCGATGCTGAAGATCGGGCGACCCGTCACGATGTCCAGGTTGTCGACGCTGCGGATCCGCTTGCCGATGATCTTGAAGTCCCGCGGATTCTTGAGCGCGGCCTCGATGGCGGCGGTTTCCGGCACGGGCAGGCTCGCCGCCGTCGACGACAGTGAGGCGTAGGTCGCCGTGCGCTTGCTCGCGGCATGCGTGACGACACCGCCAGCCGTGCTGAGCTCGCCCTGCGGCACGTTCCACTGCTGCGCGGCCGCCGCCAGCATGAGGAGCCGGCCCCCCGCCCCAACCAAACGATGGGTCTGGTAGTTGGAGGGGATCGCGCGGCTGCCACCTTCGATCTGCGCGCCGTACTTCGGGTCCAGGTCGGCCTGCTGGATCTTGACCTGCGTCCAGTCGGCGTCGAACTCATCGGCGATGATCATCGGAAGCGCGGTCTTGACGCCCTGTCCGGTCTCCGGATTCTTCGCGATGATGGTGAACGTGTTGTCGGGGTGAATCGTGATGTAGGTGTTCGGGGCGAGCGATGCCGCGGGAGCGCCCGGGCCTCCGCCGCGCTGCGCCAGCACGTCCGGTGTGTAGAGGCCGATGAGCAGGCCGCCGCCGGCCACCGCTGAGACCTGCAGAAACGCACGCCGGTCGATTTTCGGATCCTTCAGGGTTCCGGCCATGATTAGCCCTTCCTTCCGGCGCTCGCCGCTGACTTGATGGCTGCCTTGATCCGAATGTAAGTGCCGCAGCGGCAGACGTTGCCGCTCATCGCCGTGTCGATCTGCTGGTCGGTCGGGTTCGGCGTGGCCTTGAGCAGCGCCGAGGCCGCCATGAGCTGGCCCGCCTGGCAGTAGCCGCACTGCGGGACGTCGAGCTCCAGCCAGGCGCGCTGCAGCGGGTGGGACCCGTCGCGCGGCAGGCTCTCGATGGTCGTGACCGCTTTGGTCCCGATCGAGGCGATCGGCGTGATGCACGAGCGAGTGGGCTGACCGTCCAGAAGCACCGTGCAGGCGCCGCACTGGGCCACACCGCAGCCGAACTTGGTGCCCTTCAGGTCCATGGCGTCCCGGAGCACCCAGAGCAGGGGCATGCGCTCCGGTACATCGACGGTGCGCCGCTCCCCATTGACAAGGACTGTGTACTTCATCGTTGAGCTCTCCGCGAACCGATTCCTCGGCTCCGTTGGTATCGTGTGCCGACGCAAGCGGGACAACGCGCACCTGATAGTAGCCCGAATTATCCGCCGGTCACGACGTCGTGACAAGGCCCCCGTTTGCCCCTCATGGAGATCTGATGCGGTTCGCCCGCAGCCCCTCGGGACCGCAAGCCATAATATTCTTCTCCTAATGAGCCTTCCCGACGACGGCCGCACGACTGTCCCGGCCGAAGTTCCGCCCGACCTCAGTCAGGACGGACGTCTTGGTCCGTACCGCCTGATTCGGGAAATCGGTCATGGCGGCATGGGCACCGTGTATCTCGGCGTCCGCGACGATGACGCGTTCCAGAAGCGCGTCGCGATCAAGGTGCTCAAGCGCGGCATGGACACCGACAGCATCGTCCGCCGCTTCCGGCACGAGCGCCAGATTCTCGCCAGCCTCGAGCATCCGTTCATCGCGAGCCTGCTCGACGGTGGCAGCACGCCGGACGGCAGGCCGTACTTCGCGATGGAGTACGTCGAGGGGCAGCCGATCGTCGACTACTGCGACACGCACCGGCTCGACACCGCGGCGCGCCTCGAGCTCTTTCGTCACGTCTGCACCGCCGTGCAGTACGCGCACCAGAACCTGATCATCCACCGCGACATCAAGCCGGCGAACGTGCTCGTGATCGCCGAGGCCACGCCCAAGCTCCTGGACTTCGGGATCGCCAAGCTGCTCAATCCCGAGCTCGCCGGCCAGACGCTCGCGCCAACCGCGCCCGGGCTGCAACTGATGACGCCGGAATACGCCAGCCCCGAGCAGGTTCGCGGCGACGCGGTGACCACGGCCACGGATGTCTACTCGCTCGGCGTGCTGCTCTACGAACTGCTCGCCGGCCGGCTGCCGTACCGGCTCACCAGCCGCGCGCCGGCCGACATCGTCCGCATCGTCTGTGAATCGGAGCCGATGCGTCCCAGCACGGCGATCACCAGCATCGATCCGGAGCCGGCAGCCGATGCCGTCACCCGGAGCGAGCCGCATCTCTCGGTCCACGACGGCCTCGAAGCCCGATCGCCGGCTGACCGTCGATGCCGATCGTTTGCGCCGGCAACTTGCCGGCGATCTCGACAACATCATCCTCAAGGCGCTCAGCAAAGAGCCGCGGCGGCGCTATGCTTCGGTGGATCAGTTTTCCGAGGACGTGCGCCGCCACCTCGCCGGCTTGCCGGTCATCGCGCGCAAGGACACGTGGGGTTACCGGACGACCAAGTTCGTGCGGCGCAATCGCGCGGCCGTCGTCGCGGCTGCGCCGCGACGTTCGCGGTCGCTCGTCGCCGGCATCATCGGCACGACCTGGCAGGCGCGGGCGGCACGCGTCGAGCGCGCGCGCGCCGAACAGCGGTTCGGCGACGTCCGGCAATTGGCCAACGCGTTCCTGTTCGACTTCCACGATTCGATCGCCGATCTCGAAGGCTCGACGCCGGCGCGCAAGCTCGTCGTGACGAAGGGGCTCGAGTATCTGGACCGGCTCGCGCAGGACGCCGGCGATCGCGTCGATCTGCGGCGCGAGATTGCCGCGGCGTACATCAAGGTCGGCGACGTCCAGGGGCGTCCGTTCGACCCCAACCTCGGCGACACGGCCGGCGCGCTCGCGAGCTATCGCAAGGCCGCCTCCCTCTATGAATCGATTACCGGCGAGGCCGCGCGCGACGAGGCGCTGCGCCGGGACCTGGCGCTGGCCTACATGCGGCTGAGCGACGTGCTCGACGGCGGCGGGCGATACGGCCGCGGTCGCTGTCGTTTGCGCAGAAGAGCCTGGCGATCGAGCGAGAAGTGTCGTCGGATGCGACGGACCCGCCCGCGGCGCGCCGGGCGCTCGTCGCCAGCTACACGCGCGTCGGCGACATGCTGGCCGCGACCGGAAACGTGACCGGCGCCCTCGAGCACCGGCGCACGGCGCTGGCGCTCATGGAAGCGGTGATGGCCGCAAGCCCCGGACGATGTGGCCAACATTCGGCAACTCGGCGTGGCCTACCAGAAGCTCGGAAATACGCTCGGCAACCCGAACGCGCCGAACATCGGCGACCATGCCGGCGCGCCTCGCGGCCCTCGAGCGCTCCTCGGAGATCTTCCGCAACGCCTCGGCAAAGTATCCGAGCAATGCGATGTTTCGCCGCAATCACGCCGTCGCCGAGAGCAACGCCGCCGACATCCTCTTCGCGATGAAGCGCGTCGACGAGGCCCTCGCGCGGGAACGGCGCAGCCTCGCGGTCTACGAAGCGCAGGCCAAGGCGGATCCCACCAACGCCGCCGCGCAGAACGATCTCGCGATCGGGTATTCGAAGATCGCCCAGCTCCTGGAGGCGATTGGGAAACCGGCGGAAGGACTCGCCGAGCAACAGCGCGCGACCGACATTCATCGCCGGCTCGTGGCCGCCGATCCTCAGAGCAGCGACATGAAGCAGGAGCTGGCGTCGGATCACAACCGTGAGGCGACGCTGCAGGCGAAGCTCGGGATGCGCGAGCCGTCGCTCGCCAACCACGCGCGGGCGGTGGACATCAGCCGCGAACTGACCGACGGCCAATCCGAGCGATTACGAGCTGCGCTTTGCGCTGGGCATCGCGCACGCCGGGCGCGCCGATGCCTACGTCGAGTTCGCGCGCGCGGCCCGTTCCGCATCGCGCGCGGCCGATCTTGCCGCGGCCGAGCGCGACTACACCAGCGCGCTCGACATCTACGGCAAGCTGCAGAAGGCCGGGACGTTCGCCGCCAGCGACATGGAGTACGTCGACAAGGCGCGCGCGGGCGCTCGAGAAGGTCCGCGCCGAGCGTGCGGCGAGGCGATAGCCGACTCGAGGATTGGAAACTCAGCGGCAGAATTCGGCCGGGTCGGCCATCGCTGTTCTTTGCCGCCGCCGTGACCGCGGTACCGCTCGACCAGTCCTGATAGTGTGCGCGCTCCGCACACGCCCGACTGCAAGCGGATGTCTCTTGAAAAGTCCGTCTATGTCGGTGTGAATCCATCCACGATAGCTTACGATTACTTCGAACGGGGCAGCTGACGAGGGTCCAGTAACCGGGCCATCTCTTCGTCACGTTGCGGCTGCTGTCGATGCCGGCTGCCAGTCCACCACGAGGGCCAATGGTGATCCGCTCCACGGACTTGCCACAAGGTGTTTCACACCCCTCCCTGCCTGGCGATCACCGGAAGCGGCAGGTGCACGCCGCAGAAACTCGCCTGTTGTACGAGAACGCCACGACCGGCATTGCGGTCACCATCGTTATCGCCTCGGTCGTCGCCTACGCTCTTTGGGACCTGGGTCCGCACTTCATAGTCTCGGCGTGGTTCATTTTCATGCTGCTGGTCGTCGGCCGCGAGATTCGTGGTCGTGCACCGGTATCGGCGCGCCCGGCGAGCGACGTCGAGAGCGGCCGATGGAACGCGGCGTTCGTTGTCGGCGTCGCGATGGCGGCCGCCGGCTGGGGCGTCGGCGCCATCCTGCTTTACCCGTCCGGCCGGCCGTTGGGTGAAATCCTCCTGGTCTTCGCAGTCGGCGGATGATGCTCGGTGGTGCGTCGATGCTGGCGGCGAGGCCGGAGGCGTTCCTCACGTTCCTCATCCCGACCGGTGTCCTCACCTCCCTGCGCCTGGCCTCCGTGGGCGATGGCGACCATCTGATGATGGGATTGCTTGGTGCAGTATTTACTGTCGCGACTGCTGTCAGACGCTGGCGATTCCACCGGGCCATTGAAACCTCGTTCATGTTGCGATTCGACAACCAGGATCTCATCGACAGTCTGCAGACGGCCAAAGGCGACGCAGAAGCACTGAATCGAGAACTGGAGCTCCGGGTTCGTGACCGTACCGCCAAGCTACCGGAGCGGATCAGCGCAAGGACGAATTCCTCGCGACGCTCGCGCACGAGCTCCGGAACCCGCTCGCGCCGATACGGTTCGCGCTGGAAGCCCTGAAGGTCGAGACGCCCGGCGATTGCGGCCCGGGCTCGAGAGGTGATCGAGCGCCAGGTCGGGCAGCTCGTGCGACTCGTCGACGACCTGCTGGATGTCTCCCGCATCACCGCCAACAAGATCCAGTTGCGTCGTGAATCGCTCGACCTCGCGCCGTTGATGGCGACCGCCGTCGAATCGATCACGGCACTCGCCGCGGCAGCGGGGCACACGGTGGACGTGCAGCTGCCGTCGACGCCGGTTGTGTCAACGGTGACGGCGCGCGGCTCGTGCAGGTCTTTGCAAATGTTCTCAACAACGCTGTGAAGTTCACGCCTCCTGGCGGGCACATCTGGTTCACCGCCGAGAGCGACTCCGGCACAGCGCGTCGTGCGCATCCGCGATACAGGGATGGGCATCAGCCCCGATGTCCTCCCGCGGGTGTTCGACATGTTCCATCAGGCGGAGCCGGTCTCTCGAGCGATCCACGAGCGGCCTGGGTATCGGGTTGACGCTGGCGCGGCGGTTAGTGGAGATGCACGAGGGGCAGATCGCTATCAGCAGTCCGGGAACCGGCCAGGGAACGGAGGTCGAAATTCGTCTGCCGACGACGGCTGCGCCGGTCGCGACAGCCGTGCCGCGCCGAACCGTCGCTTGGCGACGCCAGGCGCAATCTTCGCGTGCTGATCGTCGAAGACAACCTCGATGCGGCCGAGATGCTGGAGCTTGCGGTGTCGCATCTCGGCCACGTCACCAGGCTGGCTCACGACGGCGCTGCCGCAATCACGGCCGCCACGCAGTTCAGACCTGACGTGATCTTCCTGGACATTGGCCTGCCGATGATGAACGGCTACGCCGTCGCGCGAACGTTGCGCGGAATGCCGGAGTTCAATCAGGTGCATATTGCCGCCGTGACCGGATGGGGGCAGGAAGAGGATCGTCAGAAGGCACGGGAAGCCGGGTGCGATAGTCACTTCACGAAACCTCTCGCTCCGGCGATGCTGGAAGACCTGCTGGCGACGATCGCGCAACCCACGCTCGAAGGGCGACAGTCGGTCGCAAGCCCCTTACGCGAGGAATGATCTGCCTCTGGCCTCTCTCGTCGTTGCCGTCCTCCTTTCGTCAGTCGGCGTCCCCGGCGTGGCGGCCGCGCAGAGAAACCTGCCCGCCGCGCAGCAGCCGGCGTTACCCGGTCTGACAATCATTGCGCCGGCGGCGCCTGGAGGTGGCTGGGACCAGCTCGCCCGCGAGATGCAGCGCGAGATCGAACGGCAGCCGCTGGCGGCGATGGTCCAGGTCGAGAACGTACCAGGGGCGGCAGGCACCATCGGTCTCGCGCAACTCATCAACGGCCGGCGCGGCGATGGCGAGGCGCTGCTCGTCAACGGCCTCGTGATGCTCGGCGCCATCCTCTGGAATCAGTCGCCGGTATCGATCACGCAGGTCACGCCGATCGCAAGACTCACCGGTGAGTACGAAATCGTCGCCGTTCCAGCGACCTCGCCACACCGTGACATGCAGAGCCTCGTCCGCGCGCTACGCGAGAATCCGGCTGCCGTGTCCTGGGGCGGCGGCTCGGCCGGCGGCACCGACCACATCCTCGCCGGCCTCATCGTCGCGGCGGCCGGCGTCGATCCGCGACGGACGAACTACATCGCGTTCTCCGGCGGCGGCGAAGCGGTGACGGCGCTCATCGGGGGACAGGTGACGGCCGGCATCAGCGGCTACAGCGAATTCGCCCAGCACATCGAATCGGGCCGCCTCCGCGCCATCGGCATTTCCGCGCCCAGGCGGCTGGCCGGTCTCGACGTGCCGTCGCTTGATCGAGCAGGGGCTCGACGTCGAGTTGGAGAACTGGCGCGCGGTCGTCGCGCCGCCGGGTCTCAACGAAGCCCAGAGACAGGCGCTGACGGCTGTCGTCGAGCGGATGGCGCATAGCGAGTCGTGGCGCGCGACGCTGACGAGGCTCGGCTGGACCGACTCCTACCTGGCCGGACCTGCCTTCGACCAGTTCCTGGACGCGGAACGCGTGCGGGTCGGCCGCATCGTCGCCCGCCTGCGCGGGTCGGCTGGCGAGGCGACTGCCGCGCGGGCGGGCGAGTGGGTGTTTCCCGTGCTGGTGCTCGGCGGCAGCGCGTTGGTGCTGATTGTGCTCGTCGTCAGACGCAGCGCCACGACAAGGGACCGGCGCGCGAACAGCAGCCCCGTCGTTCGCGTGGCACTCGGTCTCGTCTCGTTTGTCGCGTTGCTGAACCTGGCCGGGTTCGTCGCGGCAGGGACGGTGCTCTTTGCGTGTACCGCGTCGGCATTCGGCAGCCGGCGCTGGCTGCGCGACGCGCTCCTCGGCATCACGCTCTGCGCCACCGTGTACATCACCTTCACTTACGGACTGGGCGTTTCTCTTCCCCCAGGGCTGTTCCTTACCGAGCGTTGACGACGTGGAAACCCTGACCGCTCTCGCCAGCGGCTTCGCCGTTGCGCTGACGCCGCAGAACCTGCTCTGGTCGCTCGCCGGCGTCACGCTCGGCACGGCGATCGGCGTACTGCCAGGCATCGGCCCCGCGCTGACCGTCGCCCTGCTCCTGCCGGTCACCTACT
This sequence comes from uncultured Acidobacteriota bacterium, assembly GCA_963720005.1. GTDB lineage: Bacteria > Acidobacteriota > Vicinamibacteria > Vicinamibacterales > CAVVIG01 > CAVREM01. The sequence continues at coordinate 11,724 of CAVREM010000067.1, forward strand.
CGCTCGATCCGACGGCCGCGTTCATCATGTTCGCAGGGATCTACTACGGCGGCATGTATGGCGGATCGACGACGTCGATCCTGCTGAACACGCCGGGCGAGAGCGCGTCGGTGATGTCGGCCGTGGAGGGCAATCTGATGGCGCGCGCCGGACGTGGCGGCGCCGCGCTGGCGACCGCCGCGATCGGTTCGTTCGTCGCAGGCACATTGGGCACGGCGGCGCTCACCGTGTGCGCGCCGGTCATGGTGGAGCTCGCGCTTCGCTTCGGGCCGGCGGAGTACTTCGCGCTGGCCGTCCTCGCGTTCGTGGCGGTGTCCGCCGTGCTTGGCGAGTCGCGGCTCGACGGCTTCGCCAGCCTGCTCTTCGGGCTCCTGCTCGGGGTGATCGGGATCGACCCGCTCACCGGCGTGCCCCGGCTCACCTTCGGCATCCCGCAACTGCTCGACGGCATCGACGTCGTGGTCGTCGCCGTCGGACTCTTCGCCGTGGGAGAGGTGCTGTACAGCGGCCTCGCGCTACCATCTCGACCCCGAGATCGTCATGTTGCGCGGATCGCTCTGGATGACCCGTGACGAGTGGGCGAGGTCGTGGAAACCGTGGCTTCGCGGCGCGGCGATTGGCTTCCCGCTCGGCGCGCTGCCCGCGGGCGGCGCCGAGATTCCGACGTTCCTGTCCTACGCGGTTGAGCGGCGGCTGGCGCGCGATCCGAGCGAGTTCGGTCGCGGCGCCATCGAAGGGGTGGCGGGACCGGAGGCCGCCAACAATGCGGCGGCCGCAGGCACGCTGGTGCCGCTGCTCGCCCTCGGACTGCCAACCACCGCCACCGCGGCCATCATGCTGGCGGCATTTCAGCAGTATGGACTCCAGCCCGGACCGCTCCTGTTCCAGCACGAGCCACGGCTCGTCTGGGGACTGATCGCGAGCCTGTATGTCGGCAACGTGATGCTGCTCGTGCTCAACCTGCCGCTGGTCGGGCTGTGGGTGCGGCTGCTCACCATCCCGCGACCGGTGCTCTACAGCGGGATTCTGATTCTGGCGAGCGCCGGCGCGTACAGCGTGAACCGCTCCGCGTTCGACGTCGGCCTGCTGTACGCGATCGGCGGCGTCGGCTACCTGATGCGGTGCCGCTCCATTCCGCTTGCGCCGGCGATCATCGGCGTGATCCTGGGACCGATGGCCGAACAGCAATTGCGCCGCGCGCTGGCGATTGCCGAAGGGTCCCCGATGGTGCTCGTGACGCGGCCGATCTCGTCAGCGTTGCTCGCAGCGGCGGTGCTGCTGTTGGCGGGACCTCGAATCGTCAGTTGGTGGCGCCGTCGGTAACCGTCGCTTCCATGGAGGGCCTCAGAGCTTCATTCTCGTCCCCTCGGCCCCCGTCGCACATGTGTCGTTCCATGAAACTCCTTGCGGTGCGCAAGAGCGTTCCGCGTATTGCAAATCGCGCATCGTCACGCACGGTGAACGGAAGATTTAGGCTTCTCGCCATGAACTTCAGCTTCCGCCCCAAGCTTGGCATCACTCCCGCGGCGATCAATGCGCTCGCGAGAGCGGGCGCCCATGAGTAACACCCCGGATACAACTACGGATGTCTGATGAAGACCTCAAAGGAGAGCTCGAGCGGCTGAAAGCCGAGAACGAACAACCGAAAAGCCAGCGCGGACGCAGCGTCAGCCTGAGGGTCAGCGAAAAAGGCGGAGTGTCGGTACAGGCCTGGGACGATTCCCTGTCACCTGTGGCTACCGACAACTCCGTTCGCGTTGCATCGATTGAGGTTACCGCCGATCTCCGATAGCCTCCTGTCGTGGTCTCCGTCCTCGTGTCGCTGCTCCATTCGCTCCGGTGTGTGGTCCGGTCACGAGCCTCGCTGCACCTGGAAATGATCGCCCTCCGCCACCAGCTGACCGTCGTGAATCGATCGCGCCGCCCGCGTCTCCGTTTAACGCGAGTCGATCGGATGCTCTGGGCATGGCTCTCACGGTCATGGCGCGGCTGGCGTCCGCCGTACACATCGTGAAGCCGGAAACTGTCGCGTGGCACCGATGCGGCCCAGGTCGGCGGACCCCACCAACGTTACGTCGCTCGGCGGCCTGACGCCGTCGACATCCATCTCACCGCCGGCCTGTTCATCCTTTTCGGTTTGGGCCCGCGCGTGCCACCCGGGGATAATGCGGGGCATGAAGCCAGGATTTGCGCTGGCGTTGGGGATAGCCGCGGCCTTCGCGGTCGGCGCGGCACTCCAGGGCCAACGAGACGGCGACTGGTCAGCCTACGGGCGCGACCCCGGGGGCGAGCGGTTCTCGCCGCTCGACGCCATCCGCCGCGAGAACGTCGCGTCGCTCCAGGTCGCCTGGACGTTTCGCACCGGCGACGCGTACAGCCGAAGGACGGCCGGCCGACGGCGTTCGAGGCGACGCCGCTCCACGTCGACGGCACGCTGTACCTGAGCACGCCGGTCGGCCGGGTCATCGCGCTCGACCCGGTGACCGGGCAGCAGCGGTGGGCATTCGATGCCAAGGTGCCGCGCGACAAGGGCTACGGCGATTTCGCGAGCCGCGGCGTGTCCACGTGGCAGCGCGGCAGCGAGCGCCGCATCTTCGTCGCCACCATCGACGCGCGGCTCATCGCGCTGGACGCCAGGACCGGGCAGCCGATTCAGGGCTTCGGCGAGCAGGGCACCGTCGATCTCCGAAAAGGGCTGCGCATCGCTCCGAGCGGCTTTGCCGACTACCAGGTCACGTCGCCGCCCGCGGTCATCGGCAACACCATCGTCGTGGGCTCGGCCATCCCGGACGGCGCGACGACGACCGAGCCGAGCGGCGAGGTGCGCGGCTTCGACGCGATCACCGGGAAACTGAAATGGACCTGGGATCCCATCCCGCAGGATCCCTCGGCCGTCGGGGCGGATACCTGGAAGAACAGCAGCGCCGCCCGCACCGGCGGCGCCAACGCCTGGTCGGTGATCGTGGCCGATCCGGCGCGCAACCTCGTCTTCGTGCCGACGAGCAGCCCGAGCCCCGACTACTTCGGCGGCGAGCGGCTCGGCGACAACCTGTTCGCCGACTCCGTCGTCGCGCTGCGCGCGGACACCGGCGCGCGCGTCTGGCATTTCCAGACCGTCCATCACGATCTCTGGGACTACGACGTCGCGTCGCCGCCGATCCTGTTCGACTGGCGCAAGGACGGCCGGACCATCGCCGCGGTCGGCGTCGCCTCCAAGACCGGTCATCTCTTCATCCTCGATCGCGAGACAGGCACGCCGCTCATTCCCGTCGAAGAGCGCGCGGTCCCGAAGAGCGACGTGCCGGGCGAGGAAGCCGTCGCCGACGCAGCCGTTCCCGACGGCGCCGCGCTCGCTCGCGCGCACGAGCCTGAAGGCCAGACGACGCCTGGGGGGTGACCGACGAGGACCGCGCCTGGTGCCGCGAGACCATGAGCGCGCTGCGCGTCCGACGGCTTCTTCACGCCGCCGTCGCTGAAGGGAACGCTCGTCGTTCCCGGCAACATCGGCGGCATGGCGTGGGGCGGCATCGCGCACGACCGGGTCAACGATCTGCTCGATCATGCCGGTGAACAATCTCGCGGCGGAGGTCCGGCTCATTCCGCGCGACGCCGTCGGATGCGCGAACGGAACGCGGGCCGGCTCAGCGGCGACTTCGAGTACGCACCCGCAGCTCGGCACGCCCTACGCGCTGGTGCGGCGCTTCCTGCTCGGTCCGAAAACGCATCTGCCGTGCACGCCGCCGCCGTGGGGCACGCTGGCGGCGGTCAAGGCGCGACCGGGGAGATTGCGTGGCAGGTGCCGCTCGGCCAGTTCCCCGGCACCGAGAAGATGCCGCGACCGGCAGCAGTGGGGATCGATCGCGCTCGGTGGTCCGATCGTGACCGCCGGAGGCCTGGTGTTCACGGCCGGCACGCTCGAAGCCGCGATCTACGCGTTCGACGTGCGAGACCGGCGAACGACTGTGGAAGGGCGCGCTGCCCACGAGCGCACGAGCGACGCCGATGACCTATCTGGGCCGCGACGGCCGGCAGTACGTCGTCATCTCCGCGGGCGGCCATGGCACGCCGATCGGGCCGCCGCTCGGCGACTACCTGGTCGCGTTTGCACTTCCTGATACGGAGCCAGGTTTCACGGTGAGGTGAACTTGGTCAA
>CAVREM010000068.1:0-18833 GCA_963720005.1 uncultured Acidobacteriota bacterium
GATTCGTAGCGCAAGTTCCACTTCCTGACGCGCCCGTACGGCTCGTTGATTCTTCAGCGCTGCGTTGACGCCACCAAGGACGAGGAGCAGGGCGGCCGCAATCCCAAGCCATCCCGCCGCTGTCCGGTGAAGTGCGCGGGCCTCCCGAGACCTCGCGCCAATCACCGCCAGTGTCCGCTCGGCGAATCCGGCGTCTGGTTCTTGCCGGCGGAACGCCTGTCGGAGCTGATCATCGAATTGCACGGCGCTCCCCCTCCAGGCCTGCCCGTAATAGAGCAACCGAACGACGCAAGTGGCTCTTGACGGTGTTGACCGACAGCTCGAGCACGTTGGCGATTTCCGACGGATCCAGATCCTCCTGGTAACGAAGAATCACCACCATGCGCGGATCTGGGGCCAAGGCGGCGACCATCCGCCAGAGGCGGGCCTCAAACAGAACGTCTCGCGAGAATGGTCCAACGGACAGCGCGGGCATGGCTTCCGTCAGCGTGTCGGCTCCCGGCTTGTGTCGACGGCACCAGTCAATACATCGATGGCTGGCCACCCTCCGCAGCCAATGCGTGACGTGGTCTGACGATTCCAGCCGGTTCAGGTTCCGATACAGCTCGAAGAAGACGTCCTGCGCCAGCTCTTCGGCCGTGCTTCGGTCCCGGGTTACGCGGTACGCCAGGCTGAACACCATGCCTTGGTGCTGGCGGACTACTTCCTCGAACGCTCGTGCATCACCCGTCTTAGCGCGTTCGACGAGCCGGTCGTCAGGCGGGTCCGCCCTTCGGATCGCTGGCTTCATCCCTCTTGAACAAATACGTAATGCGGGTAGCCAGCGGGTGCAGCAGGAGGATTTTGGCCGGGACCCAGAACGCCTGAACCGTTTCGACTGGTTTTTCGCGTTACGGCGGTGACGTGCGGTGCCCCCTTGAGACAGCCACCGACCTTCCCTTAAGGGCAGTAGTCGGCGGCGGTGCGGATGCCTATAGTGCTCGCTGAACTGCGATGAGCAACAGCCCGCCGAGATCGAGGCCGCACTGAACGCGGCCCACGCGAAGATAAGGAAATCAAATGAAGAAACAGAAGACTGTCTCTCTCCTCTTGCTGGGCCTGGCATTAGCGTGGGCGCCCATTACCAATGGGCAGGCTGGGAGCCAGCCAAAGCCCAAGGTGCCGGAACCCGGGGTGCCGCAAGTCATGACCATGGAGGGCAAGTTCGTCCGGGCTGCGTACAACAACGAGGGGTACGCCATCCTCGGCTACCAGGCCTCCAACCGGTCGATCGGCGAGGAATGGATGCTGCTCGAGGTCGGCATCGCGCTTCGTGACGACGTGCCGGACTACACGCTCTTGCGCGATGCGCTGTCACTCGAGACACCCGATGGCAAAACGCTTCCCCTGCCTACGATCGTGGAGCACCGGGCCGGCAACACCCAGGCGATCCAGAACCGGGCCAGCGTCCAGCGCGACTCGATTAACTACTTCCCGCCAAACGCGAGCCGGGCATGCGCCCTGGTCTTTTTCCCCGACCTGACGGCTCGCGCGTTACCCCGGGACGATGCGTTCCTCGACGACCAGCGTGCCTGCGTCGGTCGGCTCTACTTCAAGATCCCGGGCGGCATCGCGTATGGGCAGCATTGGCTCAACGTGAAGTTTGCCAAGAGCGTCGTGCGCGTCCCCTTCAGAATCCTGACCGAGGAAGAGGAGAAGTTCCTGGGGAGCAACTTCAAGGACCTCAGCAAGCAGCTCGAGGACGCGTTCAAGAAGAAGGACTGAGGGACGTAGAACATACTTCGCCCGTGTACTACGTCTACATCGTCCGATGTGCAGATGGCAGCCTCTACACGGGATTCGCTCGCGACCCCGAAGAACGCGTGGCCGTTCACAACGCGGGCCGCGGGGCGAAGTACACCTTCTCCCGTCGGCCCGTGGCCCTTGTCTATCAGGAGGCCGTCGAGTCACGGAGTGATGCGTTGAAGCGCGAGTCTCAGATCAAGAACTGGAGTCGGGCCAGGAAGGACGCGCTCATCGCTGGCGACCCAGTTCCTGGTCAGTGAGTTGCCAGACACTCAGTTTTCGGATCGTGTTGCCGGCGATAAACTGCTGAGTTTCCGATGCGCCCAATCCGCACGGAGGCTAGCTGCCGCGCGGCGTCAAGCGCATCCTCTTGCTATCTCAACACGGGCTCTTGTGAATGCCCGCCTGACGCCCCGATTTCGATCGCGATCGCTCGCCATCTGCCACGGCGGAAACGCAGAACGCTGAGTGCCGCCCGTGTGAAATGGCCAATCACGATCGCCAGCCAGATGTCCGTCGCCTGCAGCCCGCGCGTCGATTGAAGAGCGGCGCAGAGTCCGACCGGCACGATCACCTGCGAGGCGAGCGAGATGTAGAACGGACCCTTGGTATCGCCCGTGCCCTGTAACCCGCCCGTGTAGGTCAGCGCGACGGTCACGAATAAACCCGAGAGCGCCAGGTACGCCAACAGCTGCCGGCCAAGCGCTGCCACCTGCCCCTCGCTCATCCCAAATGGCGCGAGGAGCGCGTGCGGCACGGCAAGAAAAAGGAATCCGATGATTGCCGCGGCACACACACCAATGACCGCTGCCACGCGGACGCCGCGGGCGCTGCGGTCGGGGCGGCCGGCGCCAAGGTTCTGTCCCGCCACGGTCGCCGCCGCGCCCATCAGTCCGACGGACGTCCACGTCACGAGCGAAAAGAGCTCCGTGTAGCAGACGGCGTACACCGCCTGCGCCTCGGCGCTCTCGGGCAACGAGCCGATGAAACGCAGCATCAGCAAACCGCCCACATTCATCACGATGCCCTGGAATCCCGCCGGCAGGCCGAACCGGAAGAGCGATCGGATGATGTCCCAGTCGGGCCGGAACGACATCGACCGCGAAAACTGAATCACCAGACGATTCGAGAACAGGAGCCAGATGAACATGGCGGCGACCGCCAGGGTCGCGATCGCGGTCCCGATGGCCGCGCCCTTCGTTCCGTAGATGGGAATCAGGAGAACGTTCAGCAGCACGTTGAGGACGGTCATCAGGATGCCGAGACGCAGCGGCGTCCTGGCGTCGCCGGCGGCGCGCAGCGCGCCGCTGAACATGAAGAACAGCAGCATCCCGATGCTCGACACGAACATGATCCGGATAAAGGGGACCGCCTCGGCCTGGACCTCCGGGGCCGCCTTGATCATGGCGAGCAGCGTGGGAGCCGCCACGTACCCAAACGGCGTCAACACACCAAACGCGAGCAGCAACGTCACCAGCAGCGCCTGATACACCGAACGATTCACGCTATCGGAGTCTCCGCTGCCAGCACAACGGGCCACGAGCACACTCATGCCCGTGAAGACCGAGCTGACGAACACGATGACCAGGATGAAGATCTGCAGGCTGGCGCCGACTGCGGCGTTGCCGATATAGCCGATGTAGTGCCCGACCATCGCCTGGTCGACGATGCCCTGCAGGCCACCGATCGCGTTCTGCACCATGCTCGGCCAGGCCAGACGCCACACCGCGCGACTGAGCGGACCCTCGACGATTCGCCGGTCGAACTTCCTTGCCGAAACGCGTTCGCTCATCTACTTACCCGAGGGGCCTCGCCCCTCGGACTCCCCTACACACTCTCTCGCGCGCCGCTGCGTCGGACGCGAACTCCATTCGCGTGGCTCGCTCGCGCGCTCGCACGCCGTGAATTCGCCACTCGGCTCCCCTACACGACTCTCATCCGCTCTGCATCGCAAGCCATCCGATGCTGAAGCCTTCTCACCATGTCCTTCCTGTCTTTCCTGCCTTGTAGGGGTAAGATTCCTCATCGCCGTGGGTCCTGAAGCCCCTGGAGGACGACCGTGAAACGCTTCTACCCGACAGTCGTTCTGGTACTGATGGCGGCGTTCGCCGCGGCCGCGATGCTCACCGCCCAGGACCTGTCCGTGCGGAGTCGTGACCGCGATCGTGGTCGCAAAGATCCGCGCCGAAGGAACCACGCGGTCCAAGGTCCTGGAGACGTTCAACTACCTCACCAACGTCACCGGCGCGAGGCCAACCGGAGGCCGCGCCCACAAGCAGGCGGCCGACTACGTGCGAACGAAGCTCACCGAGTGGGGCATGGCGAACTCGCACCTCGAGCCCTTCCAGTTCGGCCGCGGGTGGGACCTCGAGAAGTTCTCGCTCGAGCTCACGGCGCCGCGCTACTTCCCGATGTTCGGCTATCCGCAGGCGTGGACGCCGTCGACCAAGGGCGTGCTCACCGGCGCGCCGATCTATGTCGCGGACAAGACCGAAGCTGAGATCACGGCGCTCGGCGAGAAACTGCGGGGCGCCATCGTGCTCGCCTCGCCGCCGCAGACGGTGTTCCAGCTGACCGACCGTCTGCAGCCGGCCGACACCGATCAGCCGGTCCGCATCGGCGGACCCGAACCGCCAACCGAGCGCCAGGCGACCTCAGTCGTACCGGCCAACGCCCTGTCGTCGCTGCTCCAGAAGCTCGGTGCCGGTGCGATCCTTCGTCCCGGCTCGGAGCTGCACGGCACGTTGACGGTCGGCGGCAGCCCGCAGACGCCCGACGGCGCCGTGCCGACGGTCATCGTGATGGCGGAGCACTACAACATGATCGTCCGGATGATGCAGGCTGGCGTCGTCCCGCAGCTGCGGCTCGAGCTCCGCACTTCCTACCTGACGAGCGATCTCAACAGCTACAACGTGATCGCGGAGATCCCCGGCGAGGATCCGGTGCTTCGCAACGAGGTGGTCATCGTCGGCGCGCACCTGGATTCGCTGCCGGCCGGCGCCGGCGCCACCGACAACGCCGACGGCGTCGTCGCCGTCGTCGAGGCGATGCGCATCCTGAAGGCGGTTGGCGCGCGGCCACGGCGGACGATCCGTGTCGCGATCTGGAGCGGCGAAGAGGTCGGGTTCGTCGGCGGCCGCGCCTACGTGCAGCAGCATCTCGCCGATGCCGCGGCGCGCGACAGGATCGCCGTCTACCTGAACAACGATCCGGGCAGCGGCGCCACCTACGGCTGGTACATGGCCAACAACGCGGCGGCGCGCACGATTTTCGACTCGTGGCTCGAGCCGCTGAAGGACCTCGGGCTCAAGCGCAACGTGATGGACAGCAACTTCACGTCGGAAGACGGGGTGTTCGACGGCGTCGGCGTCCCGGCGTTCACGACGATCATGGACTACACCAACTACGATGCGCGCACCCGCCATACCAACGTGGACTTCTACGAAGCGGTCAGCGAGAAGGATCTGCAGCAGTCGGCGATCGTGATGGCGGTGTTCGCCTATCAGTCTGCGATGCGCGATCAGGTGATTCCGCGGCGTCCGGCCGGCGTGCCGGCGAGCCCGCGTCCGGCCACCGGTCGCGGCGGGCGCGGTGCCCCAACCGGGCGCGGTGCGGGTCCGGCGCCAGGCCGCTGATCTCTCTGTCACCCAGGCCATGCTCCGACTCATTCTTATTGTTCTGCTCGTATTTGCTTTCCTTTTTGTCGCGAGGATTGTTCGTGGGACGCCGCCGAAAAGATGAAGGCGCAAGGATCCGCCATTACCGTGGCAGGATTCGCGCCCATCTTCACCGCTGTGGATCGGCGGGTTTCCGCTGGGCGATCGAGACCTGACCACGCAACGTGATGCACTGCGCGAAATCCGATTCCTGGCGCGAGAGCGTCTAGAAGTTATCTCAAGAAGCAACTGCTCGCGAGCGAGCGCGCGAGCGAGCCACCCACCTTCGCAGCGTTGAACGCCGCCGCTGCTACGGTGGGCAGGCGCGAACGGCTCGTCCACCGTAGCTTCAGCGGAGGTGGAAGCGCGCCGGCGCAGCGGCGCGCGAGAGAGCGTGCTCGGGGAGTCCGAGGGGCGAAGCCCCTCGGGTATGAGGAGTTGCCGATGACAGTCCAGTCCCGTCAATTCGCGAGTTCCAGCAAGTCCTGGGAGGAGCTCTGCGCAGAAGCGTCCGCGTTCGCAACCCAGGTGGGACGTGAAAGGCTCATCAACATTTCGGTTGCGGCGTCCGGAGGTACCGACGTGTTCGGCATCGGCGGAACCGGCGTGATCGTCGTCTGGTTTTGGGAGTGAGACAGCGGTGACGTACGAATACTGCCATGCGACTTTCATTTTTGGCGGGACCGCGAAGACGCCATCGCTGATGACGTGGACTCGCTGACGTGAAATTGAGTGGCACATCAATTGCCAACTCCTCCTCTACCTCGCTGCGAGGCGGGGCTCCACTATGTCCGACGCTGGCGTGTCAAACCAAGCAAGGGCATCTCTTCGCGCCGTTTCCGACAACCTCCGGAAGGCGCTCGGAGAGGATCTGGATGCCCTGCGCGCGGCGATCGACGAGCGCGCCAAAGCGCTCGACGCGACCATCGCCCACACCGACACGCTCCTCGATCAAGTCGTTCGGGAAGTCTGTGAGGCCGCCGACGCCGAAGCCGGGCGAGCTGCCAAGCAGGCGCGGTCGGAAGCCGAACAGGTTGCGCAACAAACCCTGGACGCCGTCCGACTTCAAGCGCAGGAAGAACTCGCCACCCAATGCGCCCGCTTAGAGGCCGCGCGGGCCACGCTCGAAGCGCAATTGACCGCAGCGCAAGCCCGGCAGGCGGAAACCGCTTCGGCGCTCGCCGATGCGCAGCACGAGATTGAAGCGGCGCGGCGCGCATGGGCCGACCAGGGTTCCCGGCTCGACGAGGCCCATCGACGCATCCGCGAGCTGGAAGAGGATCACGCGCAATGGACCCTCGCCAGGCAGGTCGCGGAAGCGCACCTCGAAGAGGAGCGCCAGCGGAGAAAGACCGTCGCGGTGCAGCTCGAAGGCGCCCAGGAAGAACTGCGACTGGCTCGGGCTGAAACGAGGTCGTTTCAACTGGAGGCGCAGCATCTCGGCGAGCGCATTCATCGCCTTGAGACGGCCACCGCGCACCGGGACTCGAATGCGCAGCTGCCGCTCCAGGGGACGGATGTTCGCGGTGTCATGCTCGACAACCTGCGCAATGCCCTGAACGCTCTCGGCGGGGCCCAGACCGCTGATGCGATCCTGGCAAGCCTGCTGGAGTCGCTGAGCGGCCATTTCGTCACCGTCGCGCTCTTCGTGGTCGGCCCAAGCGGCCTCACACGGTGGCGCAGCCTCGGCGCCGATCGAGACGACGGCGCCCAATTCGCGATCATCCCGTTGTCGAGCGACTTTCTCGCGGCGCGAGCGGTCAGAAACCAGGCCGTGGTGGTGGATCAGGCGGTGGCCTGGAATCGGGTCCCGGGTTCAGGCGAGAAGACCGCGCAAGCGGCGGCCGTGCCGGTCATCGCCAATGATCGCGTGATCGCCGTCGCCTATGTCGAGCACCCGCAGGACCGCCCGGAGCCCGATGTCGCGTTGTTCACGAAGATGGCCGAGGTGTTGACGGACCGCGTGAACCAGCGGCTGCAGCGTGCGCCATCTCTCACGCAGGTGTCGCCGGACCGTTTGCTCGGCCCTGCGGCGGAAACCAACCCGCCAGCGGCTGAGAACGAATCGGCTCGTTACGTCCTCGCCCGTCAGGTCCGCCGTGTCCCGATCAACGATGGCGTGACGGTCCTCCTCAACGGTGTGGCGAGTGCGCTCGTCGATCTGTCCACGCTCGGCGCCCAGGTCGTGTCGCCGAGCGCCGTGTATCCGAACCGTTCTGTCCGCATCGTGCTGCCGCGCGATGAAGGCGACCTCTCGTGCAAGGCCCGCATCGTCTGGGCCCGCGATCGAGCAGCAGCAGGACGAAACCGCCGTTCGCTACCGTGCCGGCCTCGAATTCACGGAGGCGGACACGGCGGCGGTTCAAGTCTTCGTGACGAGGCACGGCGACGTGCACATGTCTCCGGCTCCCTCCACGATGCACTGAACTTCGGGACCCGTCCCTCGAGGAGAGCCGGCGGAAAGCGCAAGATCTGGATGCCAGCGCCTGCGGCCCGGAATCACCATTCCGCAATCGAAAGTGCAGCCTTGTCACCCGCCGACACGTGGCGGCAGCGACAGGTGAGAAACGCCACGGAAAATCGGCGGTTCGCGGGAATGTGGATTGCGTATTGGCTGTCAGACTCCCCGTTTGCCCGAGTGTCGATATGAACAGGGTCTTCATCGTCGCCACGGTTGGTTCGATCGCCCTGTTCGGGGCGCCTGTGCGCGCGCAGGTCGAGACGCGCGAGATGCCGTTGCCGCCGCTCACCGAGGCGCAGCCGCCGGCTGCCCACGAGACGCCGGCCGCGCCCATCGTCGATGCCGCGGATGATTTCGCCGAAGTCCGCGAAGAGTACCGCGCCGCCGCCAGCAACCATGATGCGGCCAGGCTCGCGGGATTGTTCGCCGAGGATGCCGTCCTTGTCGCCAGCGATCAGGATGTCATCCGCGGACGGCAGGAAATCGAAAAATACTTCACCACCGCGGGTAGCCAGCCGCTACCGGAAGTGACGCTGACCAGTATCAGCGCCGAGAGTCGGAACGGCTTTGGATCCGAGACAGGGCAATTCGAGGAGCGCGTGACGAGCTCCGAAGGAACCGTCACACGAGTCACCGGCGTGTACCTGACGATCTACCGGCGCGATGTTGAGGGGCGGTGGCGGGTCGCGATCGCGATTCGCAGCCGTGGCGATCAGCAGCCGCTCGGCCTCTGGTAGCGCTGCGGCTACAAGGGGCGTCCACCTCCGCGCTTCGCGCGACCAAGCGCGGCGTGATCAGATCCTGCTACTGTGCCGCCTGGGTGGCGACCTTCTCGGTCGTCGCCTTGTCGGTCTTTGTCTGACGGCCGGTCATCGACACCTTGCCGCAGAAGTAAGCCCCTTCCTGGATCGCGAGCGTCTGGCACGTGAGATCGGCTTCGACCGTTGCGCCGTGACGGATTTCGACGCGTTCCTCGACCGCGAGGCTTCCCGAGACTTTCCCGAACACCGTCACCTGCCGCGCCGCGACGTCGGCTTCGATGCTGGCGTTCGGACCAATCGTCAGATGATGGCTGCGAACTTCGATGCTCCCCTCGATCCGGCCATCGATCGTCATGTCCTCGGAGCTGATCAGGTCGCCCCTGAACACCACGGACTTGCCTACCCAGGCGACGACACGGCGCTCTTCGGCCTGCCCCTGGGCCGATTGACTCGATGTCGATGGTGCCGCCTGCGATTGTGTGTGTGGCATGGGCTCGCTCCTGGGTGGTGTTGACTCTCGATTCCACATGTTTGGGACTCCTCGATCGGGGGCAGCCCATGTTTCGGCCGATCGATGCCCGAGCTTCAGTCGGGCATTGGCATTGCTCAGGCGCTTCGTATGCGTGGCCTGCTGCTGGTCGGATGTCTCTTTCTGATGACGGGTTGCGACGAGGTTCAGACCTCGCCGACCTCGCCCCTTGACGCAGAATTTACCCTCGCGCCCGGAGAAGGGCGCCGGATCGAAGGCGAGTCGGTGTCGGTGACGTTCGTTGGCGTGTCCGGCGATTCCAGGTGTCCCGTCGATGCGATCTGCGTGTGGGCGGCAGCGCCAGTGTGAAGATTGCCGTGGCCTCGGGCTTCTCCAGCCAGGGCTACGAGTTACAGACCGGCGACCTGCGGCCGGTCGTCCACAATGGGCTGACGATTGCGCTCGTCGAGCTGTCGCCTACCGTTCAGCGCCCGCACGATTGCGCCAGACGAGTACCGCGCCACCTGAAGGTCACCCGGTAGCGGCGCTACCGTCTTCTTCAGCGGCACGGCCGCTTCGGCGGCGCGCTGCAACTCGGTGCGCCACCAGGTTTCCGAGCCGGCGCGCTGCACCTGGTTGATTCCGATGACGATGATGTCGGAGGGATCGATCTTGGTGCCGTCGAGGACCAGCGTCGAGTATTTGACCTCCCGAGGCTCCAGGGTGCGCCGGCCCGGCGCGACCTGCCTGGCCGTCAAGGTCCCATCCGCCTTGAAGACGAACGCCATGACGGTGAACTGTTCGAGCTCGGCGTCCGTGAGGTTCTCGGCGGCGTAGAGCACGACCGGCGGCCCCTCGCCAGCCGTCAGCACCAGGGCCCGGTTGATCCGTGCGGGCGGTTCGGTGCCCGTCACGATCAGGGCCTGGCGTTCATCCGCGGCCGCCGGCAGGGCGACGAGGATCGAAAGCAGGAAAGCGAGCATGAAGAAGCGTAACGTACGTGCGCAGTTTTTCACGTCGGACATCAACTCTCCTATTGACGAGGTGGCACTGACCTGCGATCCTATGAACCTCCCCTGACGAAACGACCGGTAACAGAATCATGCGCGAAGCTTGCTGTACTTTTGTCGCTCGTGGCTGGGCTGCCTGCTCTCATCGGCTGCCCAGGAGGCCGGGCCTGTGTTCAGGTCGTCCGTGGCGATGGTGCCGATCAGCGCGGTCGTCCGCGATTCACGCGGACGGGCCGTCACCACGCTGAAGGCGTCGGACTTCGAGGTGCGCGACAACGGCGAAACGCGGCCGATCCTGTCCTTCCACACCGACAACGCGAGCCCGCTGACGATTGCGGTGCTCGTCGATACGAGCGGCAGCATGCGGCAGGAAACCAAGCTGGCGGCGGCGCGCCAGGTGGTGTCGGCAATTTCGGCGGAACTGCGGCCCGGCATCGATGCGGTCGGCGTGTTCGCCTTCGATTCCGCGCTGCGCGAGATTCAGACGTTCACCGATCGGCCTGGAGCGCTCAATACGGCGCTCGCGGATGCGGCGCCCTTCGGCGTCACCTCGTTGTACGACGCGATCGCCGAGACGGCGCGTCGCGTGGCCGCGAGACCCGCCCTGCGCCGCGCGATCGTCGTGCTCACCGACTGCGTCGACACGAGCAGCGCCCTGGCGCCCGCCGAGGTGTCGGGCCGCGCCAGCGCCATCGACGTGCCCGTCTACATCGTCGCGACCGTGCCGAAGATCGATCAAGTCGATTACACCGAGCGCTCGTTCGCGCCGGGTGCGCAGTCGACCTCCGATGCCCGCCATCTTGCTCTCTGGACCGGTGGAGACCTGTTCTGGGCGACCAACGACATCGACGCCCTGGCCGCCGGGCGCATGATCCTGTCGGAGCTGCGCCACCAGTACGTGATCGCCGTCGATTCGGCCGCCGACGCCAACTGGCGCCGGCTGGAAGTCCGGGTGCGCGACCGCCGCCTGATCGTCCGGGCCCGCAGCGGCTACTTCGGCCGCGACAACGCCATCAACGCCATCCCACAGCAGTAGGGCGGACCTCTTAGGTCCGACAGTAGGGCGGACCTTCAGGTCCGCCGAGTAGGGAGATGCCGAGCCTCAAGAGGCTCGGCCTACGCGAGCCCGAGTCCCACGAACCGCGCTATCATGCCGCGCATGCGAAGAGTTCTTTTGTGCGTGGTTGCGCTCGCGCTCTCCCAGGCGGCTGGCGCCGTGGCGACCTTCGCCACACAGGCGGCCGCACAAAACGCGCCGCGGAAGAAACTGCTGTTTCTGACCTACCCCGGCGTGGCCTACCACCAGAGCCTCGACAACGCCGAGCTTGCCGTCACCGAGCTCGGGAAGAATGGCGGCTTCGACGTCACCATCGGCCCGAACCGGACCAAGTCGCTGGAGGGCGCGGACAAGGTCGACCTGTCGTACTTCACGCCGGAGTACCTGGCGCAGTTCGATGCGTTGATGATGATGACGAACGGGAATCCGCCGTTCACCGAGGCGCAGAAGCGCGCCATGGTCGAGTTCGTGCGGAACGGCAAGTCGCTGATTGGCGCGCACTGCGCGACGGTCACGTTCTACGACTTCCCGCCGTTTGGCGAAATGCTCGGCGCGTACTACCTTCGCGCCGTCAGGCAGGGATCGATCGCCGTGTTGAAGGTGGAGGATCCCACCCATCCCGCGACGAAGATGCTGGGCGGCCTGGTGTGGCCGGTCGTGGACGAGTTCTACCGATTCGCGAAGGAGCCCTGGGACGCCAGCAAGCCGAACGAGAACGTCAGCAGCCCGGGCAACTTCCGGATTCCAATGGGATTCTCGCGCGACCGAGTCCACGTCCTGTTGAGCATCGATACCGAGCGGAGCAACCTGGAAGCGCTGCCAGGGGTCGAGAAGGGCGGCGACTATCCGCAGTCGTGGGAACGGACCTTCGGCAAGGGACGGGTGTTCTACACGTCGCTCGGCCACCGCGCCGACATCTGGACCAACGATCCCGTGTTCCGCGCGCACATCACCGGCGGCATCCGCTGGGCTCTGCGTCTCGAATAGAGTGGTTGCTGGTTGAGCCGGGCCATCGAGGCCCGGCTCAACAACATTGTTCAGCGGTATCATTTGGCCGCTGACGTTGGCACCGGCTCACTCCAGACAATCCGTCATCACCATCGTTGCGCTGGCCGGTGGCGTTTCTGGCGACGCTCTATGCGCTCGTTCCGCTGCTGTGGGGCGCCGTCCTCGTCGCGATGCTCGTCTGGTTCGCGCTGCCCGGAGTGTTGTTTGCCAGGCGCCTCTACGGATCGCAGCCGGGATCGACAGCGGCCGCTCTCCTGGCTGGGCCGGCATGGGGCTACGTCCTGAGCAGCCTCGGACTCCTCGCGTTGTGGGCGGTTGGCGACACGCCACATCGCACTGCTTGATGCTCGCGCCACTTCTCGGCGGCCTGGCTGCGCTCCCGGTGCGGCGTCTGGCCGGCACGCTGACGCTTCCGAAATTCACGCGATCGCGACGCGGGCGCGGGTGCGCTGGTCCTGCTCGTCGTGACGCTCGTGGTCGGCCTCCCGTATCGCGCACGTCGGCGAGGAACTGCCCGAGGGGCGCGCGTATCGCGCCTATTTCACCGCCGACTTCGTCTGGGAAGTGGCGGTCGTCGCCGAGCTCGCCAAGGGCGACATGCCGCCGCGGAACCCGTATTACCTGAACGACGACCTTCACTACTACTGGTTGATGCACCTGCTGCCGGCCGTCCAGCACCGCGCGTTCGGCGGCACGCCCACCGTCGATCAACTCCTGATCGTCAACGCGTTCTGGTCGGCGCTGGCGTTCGCGGCGTTCTGGTATTTCTTCGTCCGGCATTTCGTCAGCAGCCCGTGGGCGGCGGCGATCGGCTGCATCTTCGTCCTTCTCGGCACAAGCCTCGAAGGCATCGATCGAATCTGGGTCTACTGGAACCGCGGCATACCGTTCGAGGCGCTTCGCAACACGAACATCGACGCCATCACGGACTGGAACTACCAGGGCATGAGAGCCGACGGTCTCCATCGTCTGCTCTTCTACCAGCCGCAGCACCAGACTGGGTATCTGCTGGGGCTGTCGGCGGTGCTCGCGCTGTACCAGGCGCGCGATATCGGCGCGGCCAGCGCTGTTCTCTGTTGATCGGCGGTTTCCTTGGCGCGTGCATGCTGTTCAGCACGGTGTCGTTCCTGATGCTGACCGGCATGTGCGCGCGCCTATGCCGCGTGGCGTATCCTGCGCGGCGGCCATTGGCGCGCGGTCGTGCCGTGCGCGGCGGCCGCCGCTGCGCCGATGCTCGCCGCGCTGCTCCTCACTTACGCTGCTCGGATACGTCGATGCCGGCGGACAGCTGTTGACGTTCGGCCTCAATCCGAAGTCCACGCACCGCATCCTGTGGATCACGTTTCTCAGCTTCGGCCCGGTGCTCATCGCGCGCGATCGTCGGGTATCGCGCTCGCGCTCGGCGACGCGGGCGATCGCGACGTTCACGCCGCTCTGGTTCGTGCTGGCGCTGTGCGGCGTGTTCTACTTCTTCGTCGATCTTCCCGATTCGCCGAACAGCATCGGCTGGCATGCGGCCAAGGTGGGCCTCGTCGGCTTCACGCCGCTGGTCGGGTTCGCCCTGCAGGAAGCGTGGCGACGCGCGGATGGATGCGGGCGACGATCGTTCCCGCGCTGGCGATTCTCGGCGTTGCCGGCGTGCCGACGGTCGCCATCGACGTCTACAACACGCAGGATGTCTGGAACCGCGCGCCGGGGCCGGGATTCCGCTGGACCGTCCTCGTCACGCCCGGCGAGCGCGAGGGCCTCGAGTGGATCAAGACCGGCACGTTCAAGAGCGCGCGCGTGCAGGTCGAGCCGGTCGAGCGCGGCCGCGACACGTGGGCATACATTCCGGCATTCGCCGAGCGGCGGATGGCCTCCGGGTCTGCCGCTGTCGATGATTCCACTCGCCAAGTACGAAAAGGCGAACGAGGAAATCCGCCAGGCTGTATCTGTCGACGAGCGCCGACGCGGCGTACGAGGCGCCGTGCGCCACTGCATCGACTACCTCGTGATCGGTCCGCCCGAACGGACCAAGTATCCCGCAGCTCGAGCCGCTGCTCGACGCGCACAAGTCCCAGCTTCGTTCCTGCCTTCCGCAACGGCACGCTGACGGTCTACTACGTGCCGCGCGACCGTGGACAGCCCGGCGTGCCGGTGACGATCGTCCTCGTCCGAAGCGCCGCTCCAGCGGATCGTCGCAGGCGTACGACGATCCGATCGTGCGCATCTACTGCACGATCCGCTTCATGATCCTGCGGCTGCGGTTCCTCGACGAGATCGGGCAGTACCTGCCGCCAGTCCGGCCAGGTGCTGGACGTCGGGTGCGGGTTCGGCCTCTTCGCGCTGCACTTCGCGATGCAGAACCCGGGCCTCCGCATCCGCGGCTTCGACCTGAGCGAGCGCCGCGTCAACATGGCGCGGCGGGCGGCCCAGCGGCTCGGCGTGGGAAACGTCCAGTTCGATGTCGCCGACGCCGCGTCGTTCCGGTTCGATTCGCCCATTTCGGCTGCCTACATGCTCGACCTCATCCACCACATCCCGGAGCCGATCGGTGGCACCGCTGATCGACACGATCGCCTCGAACCTGGAGCCCGGCGGCCGGCTGCTCGTCAAGGACATCGAGCCATCGCCTGCCTACAAGCTCGGATTCACGTGGGCGCTCGACAAGCTGATGGACTACAAGGCGCCGGTTCGCTACTGGGCGCCCGAGGAAATCCAGCCGCTCATCGAACGCGCCGGTTTCGTCGTCCACCGTCACCGGATGATCGATTACCTGCCGTACCCGCACATTCTCTACGTGAGCACCCGCCTGAAGGGCGGCACCGCCTTGGGTCCGCTGAGCGAGCGCGCGAGCGAGCCTACACTTAGGTTCGCGCCGTGCCGGCTGAACGCGCGACGGCCTGTCCGCCGTAGCTTTAGCGGACCTGGAAGTCGCGCCAACCTCGCGAGCGCGCGCTGTACGTCAGCACACGCCGAACGGAGCAGCGCCGACGCCAGCGGCGCGCGAGAGAGCGTGTCAGGGAGTCCGAGGGGCGAAGCCCCTCGGGTGCGATAGGATAAGCGGCTGTGTACTATTCGCCTGTTCTCATCATTCATTCCTGGCTTCGCTGGGTGACATTGCTGCTGGCGATCGCTGCGACCGTGAACGCGTTCCGAACCGATTCGGACCTCTCCAGGCCGATGCCGGGCCGCCAGTGGGACACGCTGTTCATGATGGCCCTGGACTTCCAGGTGCTGTTCGGCCTGCTGCTGTACTTCGGCCTCAGCCCGTTCACCATGGAGGCCTCGAAGGACCTCGGCGGCGCGCTGCACAACCCCGGCCTCCGCTTCTGGACGATCGACCACATCGCCTGGATGGCCGGCGCCACCATCCTCGTGCGGATCGGCCGCGTGCTGGCGCTGAACGCGACGACGTCACAGGCCCGTCGCAAGTGGCGCGCGCTCTTCTTCACCCTGACCACCATCACCATCCTCGCGGGGATTCCGTGGCCGGGACTCGCGTACGGACGGCCGTTGTTTAGATTCTGGTAATTTGGAATTAGGAATTAGGAATTAGGAATGCTGAAGGGGGCGCGCCATGCTGAAGAAGATCGTCGGCGGCGTCATCGTCGCGGTATCTCTGTCGGCCCTCGCGGCGGCCGGGCTGTCCGCGCAGAGCGCTCCCTTCAAGCCCGACACGTCGCGGCCGCGTCATCACGCAGGCCGAATACGAGCGCTGGCAGAAAGAGATCTCCAACTGGGGCCGCTGGGGCAAAGACGATGAGATGGGGGCGCTGAACCTCATCACCCCGGCGAAACGGCGCGCCGCGGTCGCGCTCGTCAAGGAGGGGCTCACCGTGTCGCTGGCGTCGAATGCGGCCACGCAGAAGGATGTCGACGTGCCCTGCCCGGCCGAATGGATGATGGTCAGCGCCACGCAGGGCGGAGCGACCGATCGCATCGCGTATCCCTGCATCCACGGCGCCGGCGCCACGCACATCGACTCGTTCGCGCACATCTTCTTCAACGGCCTCGCCTGGAACGGCTACCCGCGTCAACACCGTCGTCTCGAAGGAAAAGGGCGCCATCCGCAACTCGGTCCTGAATATGAAGAACGGGATCGTGACCCGCGCCGATCCTGTTCGACATCCCGAGGTTGAAGGGCTTGCCGTACCTCGAGCCCGGCACGCGATTTTCCCCGAGGACCTGGAAGCGTGGGAAAAGAAGGCCGGCGTGAAGGTCGGTGCCGGCGACGCGTTGCTCTTCCGCTGGGGGCGATGGGCGCGCCGCGCGAAGCTCGGACCGTGGGCGATCGACGAAGGCGCCGCCGGGTTCGACAACTCCGTCATCCCGTGGCTGAAGCAGCGCGACGTCTCGCTCATCGCCTGGGAGACGCCCGGGTACGTGCCGCAGCCGCCCGGTGATCTGCCGCGCCTGGCGCTGCACAATTTTGCGCTGACGATGCTCGGGATCATGCTGATCGATCGAGCCGATCTGGAAGCCGTCAGCGAGGCGGCCGCCGACGCGGAATCGCTGGGAGTTCATGTTGTCGGTGGCCCCGCTGCCGATACCGTACGGTACCGGCTCACCGGTCAACCCGCTGGCCATGTTCTAGAAACTGCGCGAAGTTGCATGGTCGGCGACGGAGGCTTCGGATGGTCAAGAAGGTACTGGCGGCCGCAGCCGCCGTCATCGTCCTCGTCGCGATCGCCACGCTGGTCTGGGCGCGATCGATCCTGGCCACCGAGACGGTTCGTACCGCCATCGCGTCGCAGATCTCGAATGCGATCGGCCAGCCGGTCGCGATCGGCGGGATCGGCGCGTCGATCTTCCCGCGCGTCACGATCGATCTCGACCATGTGACGATTGGCCAGCCGCCACGAATCCAGGTCGAAACGCTTCACGTCGCGACCGGATTCCGGGCCCTCCTCTCGCGGCGTATCGAGCACGGCGCGCTGCGGCTCGTCGAAAGCGCGCATCGAGCTGCCGCTGCCGGCCTTCGGCGGCGGAGCCACCGCGGACGAGCCCGACCCGGCCGAGACGGGCGGCTCCGCCGTCGAGATCGTCTCGATCGACGAGATCGTCCTGAGCGACGTCGAGATCGTGAGCGGTTCGCGCACGCTGCGCGGCGACATCGAGGCGTCCATCGAGGGGCAGCGGGTCGTGCTGCGATCGGTCGAGCTCGCAGCCGACGACACGTCGATCACGGCGAGCGGCCGGATCACCGACATGTCCGCACCGGCTGGTGAGCTGGCCATCAAGGCCGACGCGCTGAACGTGGACCGGCTGATCGCGTTTGCGAGCGACTTCGCCGGCGGAGCGGGCGCGCAGGCGGCGCCGAAGTCCCCCGCCGCTCGTCGCACTGGCCCGCCCGGGCGCAAGCGGGATGAACATCGTCGTCACGCTCGACGCGGCGCGCGCCTCGATGGGCGGCATGACGATCGACAAGCTCTCGGGAAAAGCGCGGCTCAGCGCCGATTCCATCGTCGTCGATCCCGTCTCTTTCGGACTGTTCGGCGGCCGGTACGCCGGAACGCTCTCGGCGAATGCTTGCTGAAGAGGCTCCCACGTTCCGATGGAACGCCGGTCTCAGCAACGTCGACGTCGCTTCGGCGACCGCGTTTGCAGGCACTCCCGGCGTCGTCACCGGCACGCTTGTCCGGGAAGATCGATCTCAGCGGCAGCGGGGCGGACGCGGCGACCGCGATCAAGACGGCGCGCGGGACCGCACGGGTGGACGTCGTCGACGGGATCGTCAAGAAGCTGGGTCTCGTCCGGAACGTCGTCATCGCGACGTCGATGCGCGAAGGGGCCACCAAGCAAGCGATGTCCGGCGGCTCGACCGACGAACCGTTCACGCGTCTCGGCGCGACGCTGCGCATCGCGAACGGCTTGGCATCGACCGACGACCTGCGATTCGAGTCGAAAGACCTCCTTCTCACCGCCTCGGGCAACGTGCGCCTCGACGCGAAGCGCGGTGAACCTCGCCGGCAAGGTTCAGCTGTCGGATGAGCTGTCGAAGCAGGCAGGAAGCGACCTGGCGCGGTACACTGCGGAACAGGGACGCGTCACGTTGCCGGCGACGATCACGGGACCTGCCGACAACCTCAGCGTCAAGATCGACGTGGCTGACATGGCGAAGCGCGCCATTACCAATGGCACGAGGAAGCTCCAAAAGCAGCTCAAGAACGGACTCGGCGGCCTGCTGCGCCGGCCATGACATGCCGCGGGCTGCGTTCACGATGTTCGGAGCGCTGACCGCATTGTTCACGGGATCGAGCTGCACCGCGACTGCCCAGGACCTCGAGGCCGCGCGGCGGCGCATGGTCGAAACGCAGCTGCGGGCGGAAGGCATCAGCAACGACGCCGTGCTGCAGGCGATGGGCAAGGTGCCCCGGCACCTCTTCGTGCCGCCGGAGCTTCGCGAGCGCGCTTACGACAACTCCCCCCTGCCGATCGGCCTCGGCCAGACCATCTCGCAGCCGTTCATCGTCGCCTACATGACGGAGGTGCTGCAGGTCACGCGCGATCACACGGTGCTGGAGATCGGCACCGGCTCGGGCTACCAGGCGGCCGTCCTCGCGGAGCTGGCGCGGGAGGTGCTGACGATCGAGATCGTTCCGCAGCTGGCCGATCGCGCGCGCAGCACCCTGGCCGCGGCG
>CAVREM010000069.1:0-16885 GCA_963720005.1 uncultured Acidobacteriota bacterium
TACTGGTCACGCCCCAAGAGTGCCAATGACCGCAAGGAGAACCATGAGGGAAGATGCCCACGCCAGACCGACAGGCGACGTGCCGGAACCGCTGTACGACGTAGATGTCCCGACACCAACGCACGCCGAGCGCGCCCGACACTGGTCGGTCGGATCTCGACCGGAACCCTGTGCACTCTGGCCCGCGAGCCACAAGGCTCTCCTTACGGTTCGTTCGTGACCGTCGCCTTGACAACGGGAACCCGATTTTCCCCATCATCAGTGGACTCGCCGAACATACCAGGAACTTGGAGCGTGATCCTCGCGCATCGCTGCTGGTGGCGGAGGGCGGCAGTGCCGATCCACTCGCCAACGGCCGCGTCACGATGCTCGGGCCGTGTACGCGCGTCGAAGGGGTGGCGGCAGCGCGCGTGCCGCATTCTTCGCCGCCCATCCAAACTCCACTTACTATGCTGACTTCCGAGATTTCGCGTTCTGGAAGCTGCAGGTGGAGCACGTCCGGTACACTGGAAGTGATCGCGATGGTGAAGGACGCCAGATCCAGGGCCTAGCCAACCTCTATCGAAGCGCCGACCGCCAGTTGAGGATGAGCGTGAATGACGGGAGCCCGGTCTGCGGGAGGGCCATGAGAAATCGCTGGCCGTCCACGGTCGCGTCCCACTCGGCTTGAGCGCCCCGCGCCTGAAAGAGCTCCGCCGGTGCGCCGATTTGTCGGCTGACACGTCGACAGCCATCACCGTTCCGCCGGCTCTCTGATAGAAGAGTTCTTGGCTGTCCCGGCGCCACCGGGGAGAAGCGCCTCCTCCGCGAGACACCAGGAGCTTCGTGCCCGCTGTCGGTAGTTTCGTGGTCGGATTGACCGTCAGCGCGCTCATGTACACCTCGTTGGCCCCCGACTCGTTCGACACGTAAGCGAGCCATCGGCCGTCTGGCGAGTACGTCCGTGCGACTGATTGCCCTCCTGGGCGACGAGCGGAACGGGCTCGGCCCCCGACTGCAGTGGAACGAGCCAGATGTCGGTCCTCGTGGAACCAGTGCCCTCGACCGTCAAGGCCAGAAACTGGCCATCCGATGTCACGCTCGCGGTCGCCAGCACGGCATTCAAGCGGAATCCCGCCGCGCCGGGCTGCAGGAGAATCGCAGGAGGTCGCGTATTGTCGGCATGCTTCCGATAAAGGCGGTCGCGGGCCCTGGACCTGCGACGTACATCACTTCGGAAGCGTCCGGGAGCCACGCCGGCGCCGCCTCCTGGAGGGGATCGGACGTGAACCGCGTGCTCGTGTCGCGACGCAGATCGATCATCCACAACTCGCGGTCGGATTAGCTGATTCTCCCGAACTACCACGGCACGGCGCGCGTCCGGAGACAGTGACAGGCCCGTGGACTGTCCGGGCTCGCCGACCCGCCCGAGCACGCCACCACGGCGGTCTAGCCACGTCAACTGGTAATCCGGCATCGCGCCCCTGTAGATGAATGCGTCGGCCGAAGCACTCAGAAAGGGGCCGTCACGAAACGCTCCAATCGGTTCGGCCACCTGTAGTGGTTCCCCTTCAAGAGCCAGTCGATCAGCATCGAAGCGCTGAGCGAACGCGGGCTGGTCCCGGACGAAAATCACGTGGCCGGGCCCAGCGGCTGCAGGAACGTAGGCTCCGTGAAGCTGGTGGCGACTAGTCGCGCAGTCGGCTGTGCGTCTGGCGGCGCGGCGAGGTCGGCGAGAGATAGTCCGTTCTCCGCGGGCCGCGATTGAGACACCTTCAGATACAGCAGGTGACGCCCGTCAGGCAGAAAACTGGGACCCAAATGTCTTACCCCGCGGTCGTTGGGGTCGGTGACTGTCACGGATCCGCCCGGCCGCCGCTTGCCGGGCACCGCGCGAGTCCTCCCAAGGCGTTGCCGACGACGATGACTCCGTTCCGATGCCATGAGCCACCCACGGCCACGCCAGGCACCTCGCACACCGTTTCCGGTACACCGCCCGTTCGTTCGATCTTCCGCAGGTTGCCCGCCGTGTAATACGCGATGAACCGACTGTCTGGAGACCAGATGGCGGTGGGGTATTGATCGCGACTTCCGCCTCAGTCCCTACGATCGCTTCGTCTCGAGCGTGTCCAAACTCCGAATCCAGAAACGTTGAGTGCCGTCGGGACCGATCCCTAAGAGCACGAAATGGCGACCACTGGCGAGATTGAAGCAGCGGACGAGTCGAACAGGTTGACCGCTGGTGGAATCTCGACTCGAACCGGTGCAGACTCGGTCGATGGCGTTGCCGTCAGTCGATTGAGCGCGAGAAACCCCGCGCCGACGATCGCGACTCCAGCCATCGTCCAGGGAGCCACGACACGCGACGACCCAGAAAGACACCGCGCCGACAGGCGGTTGTAACTCGAAATCCAGATCGCCGAGATCGCGAAGCCGCTGTTTGCGTTTGTTCTCGACACACTCGCTCTTGAGCACGCGACGAACGCTCGACGGCATGTCGGTCGGGCAGCGCCGTCCAGTCGGGCTCGCGATGGACGATTGCCGCGAGCGTGTCGGCAGTGGTCGCGCCGTGGAAGGCGAGCCGACCGCTCAGCATCTCGAAGAGGACGATCCGAACGCCCAGATGTCGGTGCGCTTGTCGACCGCCTTGCCGCGCGCCTGCTCCGGGCTCATGTAGGCGGCGTGCCCAGGATCATCCCGGCCTGCGTCGCGGGCGTCGCCATCGTCGGCGAATGCTCGCGTTCGGCACGATGCGGGCGGTTCCATCGCTTTCGCGAGCCCGAAGTCGAGCACCTTCACCATCGTCCGGCGCGGACTTTGATGTTCGCGGGCTTCAGATCGCGGTGGATGATCCCCTGCTCGTGCGCCGCTTCGAGCGCCTCGGCGATCTGCTTCGCGATCGGCAGCGCTTCGTCGAGCGGAATCGCGCCGCGCGCGATCCGCTGGGCGAGCTCCTCGCCCTCGACCAGTTCCATCACAAGAGCACGGATGCCCGCTCCCGGCCGCCGGATTCTTCCAGGCCGTGGATGTGCGCGATGTTCGGGTGGTTCAGTGACGCGAGGGTCTGGGCTTCGCGTGTGAACCGAGCCAGGCGGTCGCTTCGTGGGCGAACGCGTCAGGGCGGACTCTGATTGCGACATCGCGATCCAGCTTCGCGTCGGCGCGCGAGAGACCTGGCCCATCCCCCCTTCACCGATCTGCACTATGATTTCGTAGACGCCCAGACGGGTGCCGGGGATGAGGGCCAACGTTGGGGATTATAGGGCCCGCTGCGACGGGTGCGGCATGAGATTACTCCTCTAAAACGCCGCGCGCAGGTTCAGTTCGCGGGCGCCTGGCGGCGCACGTCGTCGAGCCAGTTGAGAATCAGCCGCAGGCTGGCCACGCGAGGGATGTCGCGAGGGCGGAACTGCAGAGTGTAGAACGATTGTCCGTCCGGACTGATGGAATAGCACGCCGTGGATGCACACTGGCCCAATGGAAGAACTGCAGAAACGGTCTTGAACAGCCGTTGGGGCCTGCCGGGACGCGAGGGATCGGCCATCTGCACCGACATCACCCAGTATTCGCCGCGTCTGATCGGTATTACTCGCTCGGTGTATATCAACTCGCGCCCGTTGGGATTCCACACGGGAGCAAGCCCGCCTGCGGTCGACACGGTAATCGGTGCGCCCAGTCCTGGATACCGCTGCACTTAGACCTCATCGCGCCCTGAAGCGTTGGACGCATAGGCGAGCCACGTGCCGTCGGGAGACCAGACCGGGTAACGCTCGAGTGCGACGCTGTTGGTCAGCCGTTCAAACTTTTCGCCGCTGGCAGACGGCGTATACACCCAGAGATCCCCTTCGCGGTGGCCGATGAGCGCTTCACCCTTGCGTAACCACGAACTGGGCGCGAAGCCGTTCTGTGGCAACAAAGACTCTTCAACAACGCTGGTCCGATCGGCGCTCAGGAGAGCCAGGTGGCTTCCCCCGATCGAAAGACCTGCATCGCAATCGGACCGCTCGCGGACCAGATGGGTCGGATCGTATCGCGCGCCGCTTGCTGAGGAAATGCTGGCGCGAGCGTGCCGCGGGCCATGTCGTAGAGGAACAGGCGGACATCGGTCGTCGATTGCACCGACACGGCCAGCATCGTGCCATCGGGCGACACCTCCACGCGCTCGCGGTAGGCGTTCGGCGGCGCCCCCAGCGTGCTGACGTCGCCCCTGCGATTCACTCGGACCAGGTCGGACGTCGGCAGCGACACCGACGGACTGGGCACATACGCGAGCGTGCCCTCTGGCGAGATGGCGAACTGTCCTGTCAACGTCAGATCGTCCGCGAACCAGGCTGCCGCCGATTGGGCCACATTGCTGACGACCGCCACTGGGCTGCCGCGCAACTCGAACGTCTGCGCGTCGAACCGAACGACGAACAACGTGCCTTGACGCATGAACGCGAGGTGACCGGTCGGGAGGTAGCGCGCGTCGGCGGCCTCCGGCAACAGTAGTTGCGGCTCGGCGCCAGCGACCAGACGGCGAATCATCACCTGCTCGTCGCCTGACGTGAACGGCTTGCCGTATTCGGTATAGAGAAGAGCGGTCTCCCCGGGAAGCAGGAATGGTGTCGACCGCCGTTTGCTCGACTCGGTGAGCGCGCGAGGAGTCCCGCCGTCAGGAGAGACTTCGAACATCTGATAGCGTGTCGTAAAGACCAGACGCGTCGATCCCCACGTGAGTCCAGTCACCTCAACGGCCGCGCAGATCCGCGCCGAAGGGCCTCCGGACACCCGTATTTTCCGCAACTCGCTGCCGGTCCAGAACCCGATCCACTCGCCATCGGACGAGTAAGCAAAGGCCCGGGCGCCCTGCGTGCCGTCGAGCGACCTCGCCTCGCCCGAGGTGAGGTCCCGCAGGTAGACCTGCTGCACGCCGAGACGAGAGCCGATGAAAGCCAGCGTCTGTCCGATGGGAGACCAGGCCAACGCGGGCAGGCCACCGGCCCGAAGCATGTTGAGAACGCTGCCGGTGGTGATCTCATCGGCGGGCGCCGAGTCCAGCGTCAAGCGGACCACAGAAGCATGAGGCGCCGGCCGGCGCCAGACCACCGCACCAGCAACAAGCCCGGCAACCAGCGCAACGACACCACTGATCAGCGCCGGCATTAGCCACGACATCGGTTTCGGCGGTCGAGCAGACGCTGCGGCCACGTCGTCGGCAGGCGACACTGCAAGCGCGTCCTGCAGCTCGAGCCGCGCATCGGCGATGTGGTGCAGCCGCTCTCGCGGGTCCTTGGTCAGGCAGCGGGTTATCAGACGACGCACAGCCGGTGGTGTGCCTGCCGGCAGCGCGCGCCACTCAGGCTCTCTGGCCAACACGTTGGCCAGCACATCCGCCACCTCGTCTCCGGCGAACGCGCGGCGCCCCGCGAGCATCTCGAACAGCACACAACCGAAGGCCCAGATGTCGACGCGCTGGTCGACCGGCTTGCCGCGCGCCTGCTCCGGACTCATGTACGCCGCGGTGCCGAGGATGACTCCGCTCTGCGTCATGGCCGGCGTCGTGATCGTGGGCGCCAGCGATCGCACCGTGCTCGCCGCGGCCGGCTCTATCGCCTTCGCCAACCCGAAATCGAGGACCTTGACGGTGCCGTCTGGCCGCAGCTTGATGTTGGCCGGCTTGAGATCGCGATGGATGATGCCGCGTTCATGCGCCGCTTCCAGCGCGTCGACAATCTGCTTCGCGATCGGGAGCGCCTCCTCGACCGGAATCGCGCCCTGCGCGATGCGGTCCGCAAGCGTGGGGCCTTCCACCAGTTCCATCACCAGCGAGATCGCGCCGTCGGATTTCTCCAGGCCGTAGATCTGCGCGATGTTCGGATGATTCAACGCCGCAAGCACTTCCGCTTCGCGCTGGAACCGCGCCAGGCGATCGGGCTCGCCCGCCACTGAGTGTGGCAGGACCTTGATGGCGACCGGGCGCTTCAGGTTCGTGTCCGTGGCGCGGTAGACCTCACCCATGCCGCCGGCGCCAATCTGGGCGGTGATTTCGTAGGGGCCGAGGCGGATGCCGGGGCGGAGGGCCAAACGCGGAGGGATTATACGGGCGGCGGCCACGCGGACGGGTTTGGTCCTGAGTGACGCCGCAGTGTTGATCTGCGCTCCAGGCTGGATTCGTTGCAGATGGCGACTAGATCAGGAGTTCTCCTCACGGGGGTAAACTTGCCGTTGATGTCCGGCGCTCGCTACTGGCTGACCAGCGACCGTCTCGCCCTGCGGCGCTTCACTCCCGACGACATAGATTGGCTCGCCGATCTGTACAGCGACCCCGATGTGACGAGGTACCTTGGCGGAGTTAAAGACCGCGCGAAATCTGAGGAACTACTGCGAACCCGAATTCTGCAGTCCTACGACGAGCATCCCGGCCTTGGCATTTGGATGACCGTCGAGCGCGACACCGGCGCGTGCCTGGGTTTTCACCTGTTGAACCACATCCGAGGCGAGTCAGTCATCCAGATAGGCTTTACCCTGGTGAAATCGGCGTGGGGGAAGGGCTTCGCCACCGAGATGGCGGCTGCGGTGCTCCGCTACGGGTTCGTTGACCTGAAGCTGCCGTACATTGCCGGGATGGCGAGCTTGCAAAATTACGCGTCACAACGGGTCCTGCTGAAGATCGGGCTTGCGCGACGAGGCGAGCGCGCCTTTCCCCATCCGGACTACGCCTCGGCAGGCCCGATGGCCTGGTTCGATCGTGATGCGGTCCAATGGCTCGCCGATCGCGCTCGCGGACCTGGAGCGGAAGTGAGCGACCTTCGCGTCCCCTAATGCGTTGACATAACCGAGCGTTAGGTTTTACGATCTGTGGGTGACCTGGGCGGAGGTGATCCGCAAGCTGAAGGCTGCGGGATTCATCGAGGTTCGGTCCGGAAAAGGCAGTCACCTGCTGTTGAAGCATCCCACCTCCGGCAAAGAAGTGTGGGTGGCCGTTCACACCAAGAAGGATGCCGGGCGATTGGGCAACCGCATCCTGCGTGAGGCCGGTGTCGAATGACGCTTCTCTATCCGATTGTCCTTGAAACCGAGGCGAGTGGGGCGGTGAGTGCGTACGTGCCGGGGCTGCCCGTCTATGCCGCGGCCGATACGCCGGCGAAGGCCGAACGCGCCATTCGCGACGTGCTGACGGCCTATCTGGACGCGCACCCGACAAGTCGGCCAGATGCACGCGTCCGCGTGGCGCGTTTCTCAGATCGAGGGAAGACGAAGGTCGAGATCGTTGGCGTCGCCGCCCTGGTGGGCGCGCAGCGGAGCGCAACGAAAGCGCGCGCGTCGCGCAGGAACGGCAGGCTTGGTGGCCGACCTCGCCGTGCCGGGGCCGCGGCACGACGACGCGCCAAGGCGCCGCGCTGAGCAGATGGCTGCATGTGCGAAGGGGCTCGACCCCGCCGTACTTTTCGGAGTCCGGGTATTCAGCGATCAAGTGCAGCCTCGTGTCCGCCCCGTGCTCGACGTGAACAGCGGACCTGGCGCTGACCGGCTTGCCGCCACGTTCGACCCATACCTGGTAGTCGCCGGGAGGGAGCACCAGTTTGAACGGCCCCCATCGATCGGCGGCGGCGACGAAGCGGTTGCGTCGCATTCGCCGCCGTTACCTGGAGCGGCTCGAACAGCGCATATAGCGCCAGTCCACCGGGTCCATTTCTCCGCCGGTGGACATCCCCGTAGACGATGCCCTGAAGGCGCCGCGCCTCCGCATTCCGTAGATAAAGAAGATCCTGCTCCGCCTCTGCTACGAGTCGAGTCCGCGAGCATTCCGCGGCCAACACACCGCCAATGCCTTCGCGCCCATAGACTAACCACGTCTCACCATTCCTGAACCGAGACGCTACAGCTCGTGCCGTCGTGCGTGACCGCGATCTGCGCCACGGCAGGGCCCTTGAACACGTGTGCGACATCGAACAGGACGAGTCCCGCGGAGCTGAAATTGACTCCGACGGTACCGCTCCCGTCTGCGTTCTGGCGTGAGTGCATCGTCGGCCTGGGCCAATCGATCCGCGCGACCGTTCCGACGAACACGAATTCAGCACGGCCAGCCGCGACAGACGAGGGGGGCGGGCCGCCGCCGCAGCTGCACGCCTCCGCAGACGGCGGTCGCCCGAGTGTAACGGCAGCCGCGACGAGTCCGAAGCGAACGCACCGAACGATCGTGGTCGGCTTCATCCGTGCCATGTCAGGTTAGACCCCGCTTCGGCAGCAACGGACCGCAAGCGTGAATCTTGTCGGTCTGATTACAGGTTTGAACAAGGTGCGCACGGCAACGAGTCGCGCGGACTCGATACGAGCCGGGGTACAGATTCTTGCCCGCTCGATGCCGACGTTCCATGGTCGATGTTCTTCTCGAGCGTCTGGCTCGGCCCGTTGCTCTGGATGGCGCTCTACGCATCAGACTACTTCCTGACAATCGCATGCGCCCGCATGTACCAAGCCCAGGACAAGGTTGTTTTCGAGGGCAGCTACGAGATCACGCCGCTCTTTCAGGCCGATGTGAATGCGTTGCGACGACTGAGCCCACGCTTCGTGGTCGCTCTCCTCGCAAGCACAGGCTACGTTGCCGTTGTGCAAAGAATCGCAGGTTCGATGCCGTGGCTGTACCTCAGTGTGCTTGGAGCGATGGTGCTCACAGAGCTTACGATCCACATCCGGCACTTTCGAAACTGGTTCTTGTTCAGGAACGGCACGTCTTTAATCCAGGGTCGATTGGCGTATCCTCGTGGCCTCATGCTCCGCATGTCGGCATTCGAATTACTGATGTTTGCGGGACTGTATCTGATTCTGTTCCTGGCAACGGGGAGCCTTTTCGTTCTGGGTGGCGCGGTCGCGACGGGTGTCCTGTCCCTGGGCCACTATCGCTTTGCGCGACGACATGGTACGACGCCGTCGACGACCATCAAACAGGGGTTGCTGCCGCAGCGATCGTGAAAGGTCTCGAGCGCACTACCTCGAATCCGTCAGGTGACGCGGACTCGGTACGAGCAGCCGGCGAGCGCGGGACGGCCCACCCCTTTTCCGAAGACCAGGACCTTCATCGTGCTGCCGAGGCCGCCCGGCATCAGCAGCGTCTTCAACGCGAGCCGCTCGCGAAACGCCGGCGTGCGGCGCCAGCAGCGATCCTGTCGCTCCGCGCCGATCAGCCCGAGGATGAAATAGGTCTGGTCGAGGAAGCCGATCGTGGTCAGTCCTTCGGCTTCGGCGGCGGCCCGGACGCTCGTGAAGTCGACGTGCGCCGTGATGTCCTGATCGCCGGGGTGTTCGAGCCACGCCGGTACTGAATCATCCGCTGCAGCCGTTCCACTCGTGTGGCGCGTGAAGGTCGTCAGCGTGCCCGCCGAATGGGACGCCGAATACAGGTCGCGCGCCTCGTGGCCGTAATCGATCAGGACGACGAAGCCGCGCCGCAGCCGCCGCGCGACGGCGCGAATCCACTCGACCGCGCGCAGGTTGATCTCCGCGCGCCACCCGGGCTCGAGCTCCACGTGCAGGCGATCGAGGTACTCGGCGAGCGACGGCGTCGACAGCGGGCCCTCGCGGATTCGTAGTCTGGGCGGCGGACCTAAGAGGTCCGCCCTACGAAGGTCCGCCTCGACGGCTTCGACGTACACCTCTTTCAGGCCGTCGTCGCGCATGACGACCTGGTGGACGGGGAACGCGTCGAGGAGCTCGTTCGCGAAGACGACGCCCTCGATGCCGTCCGGGAGCGCCTCGGACGAAGCGAACGGCCGATCGAAAATCCCGCGGAGCGTCTCGGCCTGCGCGGCGCGCGCCGCTGGACTCGCCTCGACCAGCGATAGCCGCACGCGCTGAAGCAGATCGGGATGGCGTACGCCGCATCGCGATCGAGGACGTCGGCAGCCAGTCGCCCATTGCCTGCGCCTGCTTCGACGAGATCGAAACTGACGAGGACGCAGGGGGACTGAGGACGCAGAGCGCAGAGGCGCAGAGGCGAGCAGGCCGGCCATTTCGGCAATCTGGGCTTCTAGAAGTTCGCCGAACAGGGGCCCGACGTCGACGCTGGTAAAAAAATCGCCCGCGCGCCCGGAACGGCGGGCGGCGCGGGCGTAGTAACCGAACTCGGGATGGTAGAGCGCGAGGTCCATGAACGCGGCCACGGTGAGCGGGCCGCGTTCACGGACGATGTCGGCGATCACTCCTTGCGGACGGTGACGAACACCTCGCCGTCGCCGCGCCAGAGCAGGATCCGCGCGTAGCGGCCGGCCGCCACCTGGCCCAGCTCGCGGGCCGCCTGGGCGGCGTCCGAGACGGCCTGGCCGTTGACCGACAGGATCACGTCGCGCGGGCGCAGCACGCCGGCCGACGGACCGCCCGGATCGACGTCGGTGATGACGGCGCCCGTCGTCCCCGTCGGCAGCTGCAGCTGGCGCGCGGCCTGCGGCGTGAGGTTGTTCAGGGTGAGCCCGAAGCTGTCGGCGCCCGTTTCCTGCGGCGGGCCGCCTCGCGGCGTGTTGCGCGCCTGGCGTCCCTGTTCCGCCTCGAGGTCCAGTTCCTCGACGGTGACGTTGAGCGTCCGCTCGCGCGCCGGCGCGCCGCTGCTCGCTCCGCATCACCTTCAGCGGCACCGTGGTGCCGGGCTTGGTCGCCGTGACCATCTTCACCAGCTCGCTCGTCGTCGCCACCGGCCGCCCGTTGTATTCGACGACCACGTCGCCCGGCTTCACGCCGCCCTTGTCGGCCGCGCCGCCCGATTCGACGCTGCCGACGACGGCGCCGGCGCGCGACTTGAGGCCGTACTCCTGTTCCTCGCCGGGCTTCATCGCGCTGATCTGGACGCCGATGCGCCCGCGGATCACCTTCCCGGTGTGCAGCTGCGGCAGCAGGTCGCGCACCGCGTTGATCGGCACCGCGAAGCCGATCCCGATGTTGCCCTCCTGACGCCCGCTGCTGATGATGGCCGTGTTCATGCCGATCACCTCGCCGCGGATGTTGAGCAGCGGGCCGCCCGAGTTGCCGGGGTTGATCGCCGCGTCGGTCTGCAGCATGTCGCTGAAGCGCAGGTCCGACACCGGGAACGGCCGCTCGGTCGCGCTGATCACGCCGACCGTGACCGTGTGGCGATAGCCGAACGGGTTGCCGATGGCGATCACCCAGTCGCCCGCCGCCATCTGCGACGAGTCGCCGAACTTGGCCTCCGGCAGCGCGTGGTTCGGCTTCTCGACCAGTTGGATGAGCGCGCTGTCGGTGAGTTGATCGCGGCCGATCAGCTTCGCCTCGTAGGTCTGATCGTCCTCGTTATAGAGGCTGCACCTCGATCTTGTTCGCCCCTTCGACGACGTGGTTGTTGGTGAGGATCAGGCCGTCCTTGCTGATGATGAAGCCGGTGCCGGCGGCGAAGACCGGCGTCTCGCGCTGCTGCCGGCCGCGGCCGCCAGGCCCAGGCGCCTGCGGCTCCTGGCCGTCGGGCGGATCGCCGAAGAACCGGCGGAAGAGGTCATCCGGCGTCTGGCCGCCGCCGAAGAACTCCGTCAGATCCTGCTGGCGGCGGCGCGTCTCGGTCCGGACGTTCACGACAATCGGCGACACCGCCTTGGCGACGTTCCGGAACGTCTGCGCGTCGAGCGCGCCGGTGACCGGCGCGCTGTTCATCGGCGGCGCCGTGAACGTCTGCGCCTGCGACGCCGGCGTCAGGTCGAGACGCGACGCAATCACCAGCCCGACCGCCATCGACGAGACGGCGATCAGCAGCGCGTAAAACAACGTGGTCTTGCGCGTGGACATCATTCCTCCCTACAACAGCGCCAGCACCCTACAACAACAGTGCCAGTATCTCGGTTTGCCGCGGCCCTGTGACCGTGGCGTCCCGGTCGCGCACGATCATGTTGATTTCTGACCTGATCCCGAAGTCCTCGAAGTACAAGCCCGGCTCGATCGTAAAGCCCGTGCCGGGCACCAGCCGCCGGTCGTCGTGCGTCTCGTAGTCGTCCATGTTCACGCCGTTGCCGTGCACCGACTCGCCGAGGCTGTGCCCGGTGCGGTGCAGGATGGCGTCGCCGTACCCCGCGCCGCGCAGCACGGCCATCGACGCGCGGTCGACCTCGAAGCCGCGGATCTCCTGGCCGGCCGCGGGTCCGCTGCTCCACGAGCTCGACCGCCGCATCGCGCGCGCGGCGAACCGCGTGGAACGCCTTGGCGATGCGACCCGGCACGTCATGTCCGGTATACCCCACCCAGGTGATGTCCGCAAACACCGCGCCCGGCTGGTCGAGCTTTCCCCAGAGATCGAGCAGGAGCACCTCGTCCTTCCCGATCGTCCTCGTCGTCGATGCCATCGGCAGGTAGTGCGGGTCTCCGGCGTTCTTCTCCGCGGCGACGACCGGCGCCGAGTCGCTGACGAGCCCTTCCTCGGCAAACCATCCGGCCATCAGCTGCTGAATCTCGAACTCGGTGACCGCCACACCGTCCTTCAGCCGGCGCGCCGCTTCGTCGAAGGCGCGGTCCTTCACCCGGTACAGCTTTTCGGACGCGGCGACGTGAGTCTTGATCTGCGACTCGTTCCACACGGCGGAGAACTGCTGGATCGAGATCACCCGACGAGGCGACTTCGACGTGGAACTGCCGCACCAGCTCGATCGTGCCGGCGTCGACCCGCGAGACGTAAGGGATGGCGCACTTCGGCGAGTACTCCATCGCGATCCGCCGCATGCCCTGGAGCAGGCGCTGCAGCCCCAACTCGAGCTGCTCGCGGCCGGCATAGCGGTCGGTGGTGCCGGGCAGGTGCGCGAGCGCGTGCGACTCGATGGCGTGCACCAGGGCGCGCGGCTCGCCGGACGCGGGGATGAGGTAGTACCAACGCCGCGTGGTGAGGTGTCCGCCCTGCCGGCCGACGCCGGCGACGTCCACCGCGATGGCGTTGCTGCCGCGGAAGTCGTACAGCAGCCACCCGTCGAGCTCCTGCGCGCGCAGGGCTGCCTGAACCGCCCCGATGTCGAGCGCCGACGCCGATGAGATCACGTTGGCCGAAGTCATCGCTCTATCTGGCGGACCTAAGAGGTCCGCCCTACGGTCGACCTGAGAGGTCCGCCCTGACGGGCGGACCTGAGAGGTCCGCCCACGTTCACCTAAGAGGTCCGCCCTACCGAGTATAACCGCTATAATCGGGCTTGATCGGCTTGCCAGCGCCGGGGTGCCTTCCAATGATTCGACGAGTGTGCTACACGGCGGCGTTCGTGGCGGCTGCGGCGGTTTCGGGCGTTGGGCAGCAACAGCAGCCGCCGCCCCAGCTTCAGACGCCCACCTTCAAGGCCGAGGTCGAGTACGTCGAGGTCGACGCGCTCGTCACCGACG
Organism: uncultured Acidobacteriota bacterium; assembly: GCA_963720005.1. Lineage (GTDB taxonomy): Bacteria > Acidobacteriota > Vicinamibacteria > Vicinamibacterales > CAVVIG01 > CAVREM01. Next base: position 13,312 of record CAVREM010000069.1, read on the forward strand.
CGCAAGGGCCAGTTCATCCGCGACCTGACGAAGGACGACTTCCAGGTCTTCGAAGACGGCCAGCGCCAGACGATCAGCACCTTCACCCTCGTCGACATCCCGATCGAGAAGCCGGACAGGCCGCTCTACGCCGAGGCGCCGATCGAGCCCGACGTGAAGTCGAACGAGCGGCAGTTCGACGGCCGCGTCTACGTCGCCATCCTCGACGACCTGCACACCGACGCGCACCGCACCGCGAACGTGCGAAACGCGATGCACCTGTTCATCGAGCGCAACCTCGGCGAGAACGACCTGATGGCGATCGTCCACACCGGCGGGCGCACCGACGCGGCGCAGGAGTTCACGAACTCCAAGCGGCTGCTCCTGTCGGCCGTCGACAAGTTCATGGGCCGGAAGCTCGTTTCGGCGACCGTGGCCAGAAACGAGCAGTACTTCCGCGGGGGCGGGATCCCCGGCGGCCGGATTTCCGACCCCTACGAGCAGGAGCGCGCCTACAACGCGCAGTCGACGATGCGCTCGCTGAAGGAGATCGCCGAGTGGCTCAGCGGCCTGCGCGGCCGGCGCAAGACGATCATCTACGTGAGCGAGGGGATCGACTACGACATCACCGACGTCATCCGCCAGTACGACGCGCCGACCAACTCCGCGTCGATGCTGATCGACGACATCCGCCAGACGATCAACGCCGCGGCGCGGTCGAACGTCGCCATCTACGCCATCGATCCGCGCGGGCTGACCAACCTGAGCGACATCTCGATCGGCGTCGCCGGGTGGGCTGACGCCCAGGGCGGCGCGGCGTCGCCGGATGCGCCCGATGCGAGAGGCATCGGGGCGAGCGGCCTGCAGAACGAGCTGTTCCTCTCGCAGATCAACCTGCGGGCGCTCGCCGAAGAGACCAACGGCTACGCCGCCGTCAATTCCAACGACTTCACCGGCGCCTTCGACCGCATCGTCCGCGACAACAGCTCCTACTACGTGCTCGCGTACTACCCGGCGCAGAACCGCCGCGACGGCAAGTTCCACCGGATCCAGGTCCGCGTGTCGCGGCCGGGGGTCACGGTACGCGCCCGACGCGGCTACATCGCGCCGCGCGTGCGATCGGTATCGGCCAGGGCCACGCCCGGCGCCGGCTCCTCGGCGGCGGTCACCGAGGCGCTGAACAGCCCGATCGGGGTGAGCGACCTGGCGATGCGGGTGTTCGCGGCGCCGTTCAAGGGCACGGCGCCGAACGCGTCGGTGCTGTTCGGCGTCGAGCTGAGCGGGCGCGACCTGTCGCTCGACGACGGCGCGAAGATCGAGATCGCCTACTTCGCCGTCGACGCGTCGGGGAAGACGAAGGCCGGGAAGACCGAGACGGTCACGCTGAACCTGCGGCCCGAAAGCAAGGTGCGCATCACGGAAAACGGCCTCCGGTTCATGGGCCGCATGGATCTGCCGCCGGGGCGCTACACGCTCCGCGTCGCGACGCGCGACGTGACCGGCGGCAAGGTGGGGTCGGTCAGCTACGACGTCGAGGTCCCCGACTTCGCGAAGAGCCCGCTGAGCATGAGCGGCGTGGCGCTGGCGTCGATGTCGGGCTCGGCGCTGATGACGGCGCGCCCCGACGAGCTGACCAAGGGCGTCCTCCCGGCGTCGCCGACCGCGCTCCGCACCTTCCCGCAGAACGACGAGCTCGCGATGTTCGCCGAGGTGTACGACCGCCCGACCCCGCAGCCGCACGCCGTCGACATCACGGCGATCGTCCGCTCGGACGAAGGCACGGTGGTGTTCAAGAACGAGGAAGAGCGGCAGTCGAGCGAGCTGCAGGGCACGACGGGCGGCTACGTCTACCAGGCGCGCGTGCCGCTGACCGACCTTCAGCCCGGGCCTCTACGTGCTGACGCTGGAGGCGCGGTCGCGGGCCGGCGATCACCCGGCGGCGACCAGGCAAATCCCCTTCCGGATAACGCCGGCGGCAGCACCGAGCACGGCTGCACCCAGTGCACCGGTGCACCAGGGTTCACAGGGTCCCCAGGGTTCACAGGGTTCACAGGGTGCCTCAATGCGGATGCTCGATCGCGGGACGCACAGCAACATCGATGGTGCCCGGCAAGTGGTCGTGCGGACGGCCGCGGACTGGGGCACGCTGTGGAAAGAGCATGCCGCCGAGCGGCCGATGCCGGCCGTCGACTTCGCGCGCGAAGCGGTGGCGGCGGTGTTTCTCGGGACGCGGTCGACGGGCGGGTTCGGGGTCGAGATCGTTGGCGCGGGGCCGAAGGCGGGCGCGTTCGTCGTCCAGTTCCGCGAAACGAAGCCGGGGCCTGGCGCGATCGCCGCGCAGGTGATCACGTCGCCGTTTCTCCTCGTCGCGATGCCCAAGGTCGACGGCGACGTGACGTTCGAGCGCGTGCCGTAAGCTACGGCTTCTTCGTCGTGTCGGCCGGCGCGGTGGTCGTCGGCTTCGCCGTCGTCGTCGTCGCCGGCTTTTCGCCGTCGTCGTCGTCGCCGAATCCGTCGTCGGCTTCGGCGCTTCCAGCTTGTTCACCTTCACCGGCTTGATCGTCCCGTTGGCGTGGCGTGTACTGCCGCTGAAAGCCCGACATCCCGGCCTTCCACGGGGTCTCGATCGTCACCACCGCCGTTTCGCCAGGCTGCAGCAGGCCCTGGATGCTGCCGCGGCCGGCGGTGACGGTGGCGCCCGACTTGTCGTACCAGGTTTCGTTGATCACCAGCCGCGCAATCGGCCCCGCGGAGGCGTTTCGGACGAGCATCTTGGTGATGACCATGTCCTTGACGCGTTCGGGCTTGGGGTCGACCCATTCGAGCGCGGCCTCGCCGCGGATCGGCGGCGCGAGCTTGCGCCCGGCGAGGACGGAGGGCAGCGGCGGCGCCTGGGGGTTCGTCGTGGTGGTCTGAGCGATCAACTCGACGCCGAGCATGGCAGCCGCCGCGATCGAGGCCGCGAGGGCAAAACGGGCGCGCATAGAATCCTCCCCAGGGAATACTGAGCAGACTTCAGATTTCAGATTTCTGACTTCGTGCTTCTGACGCTGGTCTTTAACTCACCAACTCGACTCAACCCGCCAACTTTCGGCCGGGATTATACCTACATCTCGCCGTTCCAGTCCTCCGGCTCGGGGTTGACGGATCGGAAGATCTCCATGTGCCACTTCCCGCCGCCCCAGGGCTCGATGACCTCGGCGGCGATGACGTCGACCAGGAGCTCGGAGAACAGGCGTCCCTCGGGATCGTTCTCGAGATGGTAGGCCGACTCGTCCCAGCCGAAGTTGGGGTAGAGGGTGAGGGTGAGGAACAGGTCGTAGCCGTCGTCGACGACGATCAGCTGGCCGCAGGGGCGTTTCACCGTGGAGTGATAGATGAGGTATTTCTCGGCGCTGTGGGCGCGGATGTAGCGCTTGAGGGCGAACTCGCGCGCGACGATTTCCTCGACGGCGATTTTCTTGTCCCAGCAGTCGCGGCAGTATTTCTCCTCGCCGCGCGGCTCGGAGACCTCCTTGGCGCCGCACAGCGCGCACCGCGACTTGGCGACCGACGACTTACGGGACATGGCCCCAATTTACAACTGACCCCCGCG
>CAVREM010000070.1:0-67864 GCA_963720005.1 uncultured Acidobacteriota bacterium
ACCGCATCGAACTGCGCGCCATTCGCATCGAACAGAGGTAGTGCGGACCTTTAGAGGTCCGCCTATGTGGTGGGAACAACGCGCGTGACCTTCACGGCCACGCCGACCAGGTACTCGACCTGGATGCGGTCGCCGGGCTCGAGATTCTGCGCGACGGCTTCAGGCCCGAGCCGCGCCGCGTGCAGCTGGCCCTCCGGATCGTCCGGGTCGGTGAAGAAGACGTCCCACGACACCTGTCCGTGGATGCTGGTCGGCTGAATCCGTTTGAGAATTCCGTCGCGCGTCCCTTTAAGCATGGCTTACGTGGTCCGGCTGAAGCCGGACCCTACGATCCGCGTTCGTCAGGGTCCGCCTTTAGGCGGACCTCCCATCAAACGGTAGCCAATCCCCGGGCACCAGGTCGCCATCCGCGCACAGATTGTGCACGCTGACGCCGAGGAGCCGCACCGCGCGCCGGGGTGCCTCCGTGCGGTCGAGCAATTCTACCGCCCTCTGCGCGATTCCCGCCGTATCGCGGGTTGCCGCCGCCGAATGGCTGCGCGTGACGGTCGTGAAATCCGAATACCGGACCTTGATGGTCACGGTCCGCGCCAGCAGCGACTTCCGCGCGAGCCAGGCCGCCGCCTGCGAGGCCATCTCGCGGATCTCGTCGCGCATCTCATCCGGATCGGTCAGGTCCCTCGCGTATGTGCTTTCCGATCCCGACGACTTCGTCTCGCGGTTCGGCACGACCGGACGCTCGTCGATCCCCTGCGCCAGCTGCCGCAGCCACTCGGCGAGGCTGCCGACCGTGTCCTGGAGCTCCTGGGGATCCACGGTGCGGACGTCAACCAGTCGTTCGACGCCGCGCGCCCGCAGCTTCCGGGCCGTCACCGGTCCCACGCCCCACAACGCATCGACCGGCAGCCGCTGCAGGAACGGCTCGACGCGATCGGGGCTGATGACGGTCAGCCCGTCCGGCTTCTTCCAGCCAGACGCGATCTTCGCGAGGAACTTGTTCGGAGCCACGCCTGCCGACGCCGTCAGCCCGGTCTCGGCGCGGATGCGCTCCTTGAGGCGCCGCGCAACGGGGGTGGCGAGCGGTTCGTGCCAGGCGTTCTCGGTGACGTCGAGGTAGGCCTCGTCGAGCGACAACGGTTCGACGAGCGGCGTCACTTCCCGAAAGATCGAGAACACCGCGTTCGACGCCGCCTTGTAGCGTGCGAAATCGGGTGGGACGATCACGAGCGCCGGGCACAGCCGTATCGCCCTGGCCATCGACATGGCCGATCGGACGCCAAAGGCGCGCGCCTCGTAGCTGGCCGCGGCAACCACCCCGCGGCGCTCTGGACTGCCGCCAACCGCCACCGGCCGTCCGCGCAGCGCCTGGTTGTCGCGCTGCTCGACCGACGCGTAAAAGGCGTCCATGTCGAGGTGCAGGATGCGGCGAATGTCTGACGCTGACATTTAAGATTTCAGATTTAAGATTTAAGATTGGAATATTCGGCGAGTTGGCTGCCAATTCAGAGGTCCGCCAATCTTAAATCTGAAATCTTAAATCTTAAATTTCAACTATCAGCCGTATGCCTCAGTTCATCTACACCATGAAAGGGTTGGGGAAGGTCCACCAGCCCGACACCAGGGTTCTGGAGGACATCTGGCTGTCCTTCTATTTCGGCGCGAAGATCGGCGTGCTCGGTCTGAACGGTGCGGGAAAGAGTTCGCTGCTCCGCATCATGGCGGGCGAGGATACCTCCTTCACCGGTGAAGCCTTTGCGGCCGACGGGATCAGCATCGGGTTCCTGCAGCAGGAGCCGCGGCTCGATCCGTCGAAGACGGTGCTTGGCAACGTCGAGGAAGGCGTGGCGTCGATCAAGGCGCTGCTGACGCGTTACGACGACGTCAATGCGAAGCTCGGCGAAGACCTGTCGCCGGACGAGATGGAGAGGGTGCTCGAGGAGCAGGCGAGGATCCAGGACAAGATCGACGCATCCAACGCCTGGGACCTGGACTCGCGGCTCGAGCTGGCGATGGATGCGCTCCGGCTGCCGCCCCCTGACGCCGACGTGAAAACGCTGTCGGGCGGCGAACGGCGCCGCGTCGCGCTCTGCCGGCTGCTGCTGCTGTCGCCCGACCTGCTGCTGCTCGACGAGCCCACGAACCATCTCGACGCCGAGTCGGTGGCATGGCTCGAACGGTTCCTCAAGGATTACCCGGGCACCGTCGTGGCGGTGACGCACGATCGGTATTTCCTCGACAACGTCGCCGGCTGGATCCTCGAGCTCGATCGCGGCCGCGGGATTCCGTGGGAAGGGAACTACTCGTCGTGGCTCCAGCAGAAGCAGCAACGGCTGCAGCTGGAGGAGAAGGCCGAGACGCGCCGGCAGCGGACGCTCGAGCGCGAGCTGGAATGGATCCGGATGTCGCCGCGCGCGCGGCAGGCCAAGGGCAAGGCGCGCCTGAACGCCTACGAAGAGCTCCTGCGCGAAGAGACCGCGCAGAAGATCGAGACGGCGGAAATCTACATCGCTCCCGGTCCACGGCTCGGCGACGTCGTCGTCGAGGCGCGGCGCCTCCGCAAGGGCTACGGCGACAACCTGTTGATCGAGGACTTGAACTTCACGCTGCCGCGCGGCGGCATCGTCGGCGTGATCGGCCCGAACGGGGCGGGCAAGACGACGCTGTTCCGGATGATCACGGGGCAGGAGCAGCCGGATGCCGGCACGCTGAAGATCGGCGAGACGGTGCAGATCGGCTACGTCGATCAGAGCCGCGAGGCGCTCGACGCGCACAAGACCGTCTGGGAGGAGATTTCCGGCGGCCACGACGAGATCGAGCTGGGCAAACGCAAGATGGCGTCGCGCGCCTACGTGTCGTGGTTCAACTTCAAGGGGCCGGCGCAGCAGCGGAAGGTCGGCACGCTGTCGGGCGGCGAGCGCAATCGCGTCCATCTCGCGAAGCTGATCAAGAAGGGCAGCAACCTGCTGCTGCTGGACGAGCCGACCAACGACCTCGACGTCGACACGCTGCGCGCGCTGGAAGAAGCGCTGCTGAATTTCGCCGGCTGCGCCGTGGTGATCAGCCACGACCGCTGGTTCCTGGATCGGATCGCGACGCACATGCTGGCCTTCGAAGGAGACAGCGAGGTCGTCTGGTTCGAGGGCAACTATCAGGACTACGAGGCGGATCGAAAGCGGCGGCTCGGTGCCGAAGCCGACCAACCGCATCGGATCAAGTATCGGAAACTAACCGGTAAGCAGCGCCAATGCGGCCATGCGAGACACCGAGGATCGCGCATAGAAGACGGCGCTGATGCCTTCGATCGTACGTCCGAGTCTGCGTGTGGCGATCTCAGCGAAACACGTTCCGAAAGAAGTTATCAAATGTGCCGAAACATCAAGACGCTGTTCAACTTTGATCCGCCGGCCACCGATGAAGAGATCAAGGCTGCCTCGCTGCAGTTCGTCCGTAAGCTGAGCGGATTCACGAGGCCGTCGAAAGCGAACGAGGCCGCGTTCAACGAGGCGATCGAAGAGGTGTCGGCGGTCGCCCGGCGGCTGATCGACTCGCTCGTGACCTCGGCCGAGCCGCGGGATCGCGATGAAGTGGCCGCGCGGCTCAAGGCGCGCTCCGCCGAGCGTTTCGGCCGGCCGCAGGCGTCGTAAAAGCGGCCGGCGGCGGTATCATACAGGCCACTCGAAGCCCGGAGGGTTGCACCATGGCGAACTCCCTGTCGATTGCCACGCGATTCGGGAAGGCCCTGACCATCTCGATCATCCTGGCCGGCCTCGTGCCAGCGACGCTTGAAGGTCAGGCGCGGACTTCGTCCTCGTCGGGCGGCGCAGCCTCCTTCAAAGTTCCCAGGACGCCCTGGGGCGATCCCGACCTGCAGGGGATCTGGAACTTCGGCACGATCACGCCGCTGGAGCGCCCCGCTCAATTCAAGGACCGCGCAACGTTGACTCCCGAGGAGGTTGCGCGGCTGAACGAAGAGGAAGCGCGGCGCGGCGATCGCCGCCTCGACGATCCGGCGCAGGACGTCGAGGTCGCGTACAACTCGTTCTGGTGGGATCGCGGCGGGTCTGTCGGCCGCACCTCACTGATTGTCGATCCGCCTGACGGACGCTTGCCGCCTTACACGCCCGAAGGTCAGAAGCGCCGCCAGACGCTGGCCCGGCGCGGCTACGACTCCTGGGCGGACCGGGCACTCAACGAACGGTGCCTCGTCTATCGGCCGGTGCCAGTCCGGTCGAGCGGCTACAACAACAACAACCAGATCGTGCAGGCGCCCGGCTACGTCGCGATGATGCAGGAGCAGATCCACGAGGTCCGGATCATTCCGCTCGACGGCAGGCCGCACCTCGGGCAGTCCATCCGCCCCTGGCTCGGCGACTCGCGCGGCCGATGGGACGGCAACACGCTCGTCGTCGAGACGACGAACTTCCATCCCGAATCCAACTACGAGGGTTCGGGACCGAACCGCACCGTGATCGAGCGCTTCACGCTGACCGACGCCAACACGCTCAGCTACGAGTTCACCGTGGACGATGGGACGACGTGGACACGGCCGTGGACGGGGCAGGTGCCGTGGCAGCGGGACGAGGGCCCGATCTTCGAGTACGCCTGCCACGAAGGCAACTACGGGATGGTGCACCTGCTGAAGGGCGCGCGCGTGCTCGAAGCTGAAGCCGAAGAGAGCGAAGAAGCAGGGGAGATAAGGTCGTGAAGCGGTCCACGCGCCGGTTGGCCGCGGCGGCCGCGATCGCGATCGCGGCGTGCTCGGGAATCGTCTCGGCCCAGAATCGTCCCTACCAGGCGCCGCGGCTGCCCGGGACCAAGCAGCCCGACCTGAACGGGCTGTGGCAGGCGATCAACACGGCGCACTGGGACATCCAGGATCATTCGGCGCAGCCCGCGCCCGTCCTGGCGATGGGCGCCTGGGGCGCCATCCCGGCCGGGCGCAGCGTCGTCGAAGGCAACGAGATTCCCTACCAGCCCTGGGCGCTGGCGAAAAAGAAAGAGAACTACGAGAAGCGGATGACGGTCGACCCGTTCGACTTCGTCGTCGGCGATCCCGAACTGCGCTGCTTCCTGCCGGGCGTGCCGCGCGCGACCTACCTGCCGTTCCCGTTCCAGATCGTCCAGAGCACGAACGTGCTGCTGTTCTCGTACGAGTTCGCCGATGCCAGCCGGTTGATCAACATGGAAAACCACCGCGAGCCGCCGAACGACTTCTGGATGGGATGGTCGAACGGGCGCTGGCAAGGCGACACCCTCGTGATCGAAGTGACCGGGTTCAACGGCCAGACGTGGTTCGATCGCGCCGGTAATTTCCACAGCGACGCGCTGAAGGTCACCGAGCGCTACACGCCAAGCTCGCCCTACCACCTGCAGTACGAGGCGACGATCGAAGACCCGAAGGTGTTCACGCGGCCGTGGAAGATCAGCATGCCGCTCTATCGCCGCGTCGAACCTGGCGCGCAGCGACTGGAATTCAAGTGCGTCGAGTTCACTGAAGAGCTGATCTACGGCAGCCTGCGGAAGCCGTCGAGCAAGTAAGCCGGGCGGGGCAGGCGAGGCCGGCAGGGCGGGCAGGCGAGGCCGGCAGGCGGGGCCGGCAGGGAGGGCAAGCCCGACGGGCAGTGAACAGGCTGGGTAGTTGATACCCAAGGAGTATTCCGTTACCCCTTGCGGATTAGGCCGACCAGCGGCGCCGCCACCTGCCTAGCACGTGCGTCGACTGCTTCGTAGGTCGCATCGTCGATATATCCAAGCCGACGCGCGACGTAAGGCAATAAGCGACTTCGGCGAGTGATCCTTCCGCGATGTTCAGAAAGCGCAGCCGTTCCTTGACGGATCTCCGCGCAAACCCTTCCACGATGTTCGCCGGCACTGAATAGGCCGCCCGCCGAATCTGGCTACATCGTTCGAAGCGTTCATCGGCAGGGAACCGCTTTGCGAGCCGGTGTATGTCGATAAAGAGATCATCGGCGCGCTGCCAGGCAACGAGATTTGTGTGTCTTTGAGTCATGGCAGCGATCGTGAGCATTGCCGATACCGGATCACGAGTATCGAGGTCGCTTTGCGTGCAAACACGCCCGCCGCCTGCCTGCCCGGCTTGCCTGCCCGGCCCGGCCTGCCCGCCTGTCTCAGCGCCCGTGATGCCGGGCGATCTCCTGCGGACTTAACTTCAGGAATCGCGCGGCGTTGTTGTAGAGAATGTCGCGCTTCTGGTCGGCGGTCAGAAAGCCGCCTGCTCGATGCGGTCGATGACGACCTCGATGCATTTCCGGCCAGACCATCTGATCCGATCCGAACATCACCCGCTTGCCGAAGCCGGCTTCGACGATGCGCTGGAGGTAGAAGGGGAAGCCGGCGGCCGGCAGCGCGAAGCCGATCGCGCCGACGTCGACGTATAGTTGCGGGTGCGTCCACATCGTAGCGAGCAGATCGTCGAGCATCGGCCAGCCCGCGTGCATCAGCGAGACACGAAGCCGGGGATGGCGGATCAGCGCCTCCTCGATCGAGCAGCGGGCTGTGTAGCCGGCCACGGTAGTTCTGAAACCCGAGATAAGCGGCGCCGGGCGGGCCCGTTCCGACGTGGATGGAGACCGGAATGTCCAGCTCCTCGGCGATGGCGAGGTACGGTTCGAATCGCGCGTCGCCAGGTTCGGCGCCCTGATACTGGATGGCCACTTCCCCGAAGCGCGCGGTAGCCGCCGCTGGTGAGCGCCTTGCGGACGTCGTCGACTGCGCGGAACGGCGGATCGAAGTTCAGATCGAGCGAAGGGATGACCCGCTCGGGCGCGGCCTGCCGCCAGTCGTCGAGAAGTACTCCGCTCACGACGCCGAACACGTTGCGGCGTTTCATGACGGCGAGCTTCGATCCATGACCTCGCGGTCGGTCATCGGCGACCAGATCGGATTGGCGCAGGGCGGCTTCTTCATCCACCCCATGAACGTGTCGGCCCATGGGCGGCCAGGCTCCGGATGGCGGAGACACGTCTCCGGGACACAAGCCGAGCGGCGGCGGTCCCTGACTGTCGGCGCGAGGTGCGTGCATGTGCATGTCGATGATCGGCGGCGGCGCCGCCTGCGCCGCGCTCAGCGACACCACCGCGAGGCCGACTGGCGCCAGTGCGCCCATCCAACGGCCCGCTATCCGCATGTCGCGTAGCTTAACGCAAGCGTGGGGCGCGCGACGCGATCAGCGCGCGCCCTGAGGCCCGATGCTGCGCAGGTAGTGGACGAGGCTCCACATCTCTTCGGTGGTGAGCCTGCTGCGAAATCCCTTCATGTCGAACTTCGGCCCGACCCCGCTGCGAATCACCTCGAGGATTTCGGCGTCGGTGGAGCCGTGCGCCCACGTGCCGTCGGTCAGGTCCGCCGGCTTCGAGCCGGGAGGCGCCTCCGGCCCGTTGCCCTTGGCATCGTTGCCGTGGCATGCGCGGCAGTGGGCGCGGAACAGGCTCGCCCCCGCGGTCACTGATTTCGGAGTCGACGGCAGCGGTTTCGCCGCCGTCTTGGTCGCACCGCCGCCAGCCTGGCCACCTTGGACGGTCATCGTCGCGAGATGGAGAGAGGCCACAAGGACAGCCGAGGTGAGAAGACCGCGCGCTCGAGGCATAGAGATTCTCCTTCCCGCAGGCGTGGCAAAGCCGATGCCGCCGATCCTGTTGCGGCGCGGCGCGGCAACCGGTCGATTTTCCGAGCGGAACATCGAGTTGTCGGGATGCCGATCCGGCGCGCCGTATCGCCATCGGGGTGTTCGGAACGGCGATGGAAAACTGACTTACGTGATTCGTTGTCGCTCGTGGCGCCACCTGCGGCGCCTCGGCCCCGGGCGCCTCAGCTGACCGAACGGATCGGTCGCGACCGGTCGCGCCGCCACCGGTCGATCTCTCGGGCGCGCTGCGATATAGTGTCACACCACATATGGCAACGTCGGCGCTCGAGCGCGAATTGAAGCGTGGCAGCACCGAGGTGTTGATTCTGTCGCTGCTCGAGCACCGGCAGCGCCATGGCTATGAGATCGGCCAGCTGATCGCCGAGCGATCGCGCGGCGCGATCAGCTTCCACATCGCGTCGCTCTACCCGACGCTCTACCGCCTCGAATCAAAGGGATTCATCGAGGGACGCTGGGTGGAGAAGGCCGGCCAGCGGCGGCGACGGTACTACCGGCTGACGACTGACGGCCGCAAGCTTCTCGCCAGCCAGCGAAGCACCTGGCGGACATTCCTGGCGGCTTTGAACCGCGTCGCCGGCATCGCCACGCCGTAGCGACTCTCGGAATTTACAATCTACAATCTTGAATTGTAAATTGCGGAAACGAGTCGCCTCTAGCCTCCAGCCCCGACTTTTGTTCTGAAGTAATCGATCGTCTTGACCAGCCCCTCGTCGAGCCCCACCTTCGGCTCCCATTTGAGGAGCGTGCGGGCGCGCGTGATATCGGGCTGGCGGACCTTGGGATCGTCGGTCGGCAGCGGCTTGTACACGATCTGGCTTCTCGCGCCGGTCATCTTGATGATCGTCCGGGCGATCTCCTCGATCGTCATCTCGCGCGGGTTGCCGATGTTGATCGGGTCGTTCTCGCTCGAGAGCATCAGGCGGATGATGCCGTCGACCAGGTCGCTGATGTAGGTGAAGCTGCGCGTCTGGGTGCCGTCGCCGAACACCGTGACGTCTTCGTGCCTGAGCGCCTGCGACATGAAGGCCGGGACGGCGCGGCCGTCGTTGAGCCGCATGCGCGGTCCGTAGGTGTTGAAGATGCGGACGATCTTCGTGTCCACCCCGTGATAGCGGTGGTAGGCCATCGTCATCGCTTCGGCAAACCGCTTCGCCTCGTCGTACACGCCGCGCGGCCCGACCGGGTTCACGTTGCCCCAGTACGACTCCTTCTGCGGATGCTCCAGCGGATCGCCGTAGACCTCCGAGGTGGACGCCAGCACGAACCGCGCTCCCTTCGCCTTCGCGAGGCCAAGCGCCTTGTGCGTGCCCAGCGCGCCGACCTTGAGCGTCGGGATCGGCAGCTCCAGGTAATCAATCGGGCTGGCCGGGCTTGCCCAGTGCAGGACGAAATGGACGGGTCCCTCGACGTAGATGTAATTCGTGACGTCGTGCTTGATGAACGTGAAGTCGCGGTTGACGAGGTGCGCGATGTTGGCGGTGTCGCCCGTCAGCAGGTTGTCGATCCCGATGACCTCGTATCCGCGATCGAGGAGCGCTTCCGAAAGGTGCGATCCGATGAAGCCGGCGGCGCCGGTGATGACGATGCGCTGTTTCATCGGGGCTCGGGGCTCGGTGCTCGGTGCTCGGGATGAGACATGGAGTGATTCGGAGCGCTTCGGACGATCGAGTCCCGAGTCCGCCGAGCCTCGAGTCCCGGCGATTAATAGGCATGCTTGTGGAAGAACCCCTTGATGAGCGTCAGCCACATGATCTTCAGGTCGAGCCGGACCGACCAGTTTTCGATGTAGTACAGGTCGTACTCGATCCGTTTCTCGAGCGGCGTGTTGCCGCGCCAGCCGTTCACCTGCGCCCAGCCGGTGAGGCCCGCCTTCACCTTGTGGCGGAGCATGTACTGCGGGATCTTGTGCTTGAACTGCGCGACGAAGTGCGGCCGCTCCGGGCGCGGGCCGACGATCGACATGTCGCCCCGCAGCACGTTCCAGAGCTGCGGCAGCTCGTCGAGGTTGGAGCGTCGCAGGAACCGCCCGACCAGCGTCACCCGCGGGTCGCTCGCCTGGGCCCATACCGGGCCCGTGTCCCGCTCCGCATCGTCGTACATCGAGCGGAACTTCACGATCGTGAACGACTTGCCGTCGAGCCCCATGCGCTCTTGCCGGTAGAACACCCGGCCCTGAGAGGTGAGCTTGACGATCAGGCTGATGAGGCCGAGCGGAATCGCGAGGACCAGCAGCGCCGCGCCCGAGATGGCAATGTCGATGATCCGCTTGATGAAGCTGTTGACGCCCTGCAGCGGGACGTCGTTGACGTTGATGATCGGGACGCCATCGAGGTCTTCGAGCCGCGCACGCAGGGCGATCACCTGGAGGAGATCCGGGACCACCTTGACATCGACCATTTCGCGGCTGGTGCTCTCGAGCAGCTCGAGCATCTTCATGTGCTGCTCGGGAGGCAGGGCGACGTACAGGTGGTCGACGCTCTCGCGCGACGTGATCTCGCCGGCTTCCTCGAGCGTGCCGAGCAGCGGCAGCCCTCGGTAGCCCAGGTGATCGCCCGCGGCCCGATCGTCGACAAAGCCGACGATCCGATACCCGAGCTCGCGGTGCTCGAGGATCTTGTCGGCCACCAGGCGGCCGAGGTCGCCGGCGCCGGCAATCAGGATGCGCTTCAAGCCGATCCCCGCGCGCCAGCGTCGCTCGAGGATTTCGCGCATCAACTCGCGCGTCGCAAACGTCAGCGAAACGTTCAGGACCAGGAAGATCACCCAGACGGGCTGTGACACCTGGAAGGCGCCGGTCGTCCGCGCCGTCGGACCGGCGAAGTAAATCTGCGTGTAGATCGTCGACACGATGCCGAAGACCACGGCGAGGATGCTGCCGACGAACACCTGGAAGAAGTCGTCGACGCGCGATCGGCCGCGGCGCAGGCGATAGAGGCCCTGGAGATGAAAACCGAGCGGCACCACCGCGGCGATGAACGGCAGCAGGTTGATGTATTGCTGCAGCGGCGGGAGGCCATAGCGGATCGGGATGAGGCCGGAATAGAAACGAATCGCGTAGGCGATGATGAAGGCCGACACGCCCAGCAGCGAGTCGGAAATGACGTAGAACGCGACGAGCAGCCGGTTATGCCTGATCATCAGGCGTCCGACTTCCCACTTCCAGCTTCAGACTTCACCAGCGCTTCCATTTCGTCGCCGAAGCGTGCGCGCCCGAACCGTTCGGCATGGTGCCGGATGGCCACCCGGTCGAACCGATACGTGGACGCCCGGCCGATGGCATCGGCAAAAGCCGCCGCGGACGGTTCGTCGACCAAAAATCCAGTCTCGCCGTCGACGACCGTCTCGCGAGCCCCGCCCAGGCCGAGTGCGACCACCGGGCGCCCGCAGGCTTGTGCTTCGAGCGGAACGATGCCGAAATCCTCCTCGCCCGGCAGGACGACGACAGCTGCCCGGCGATACAGGTCGCGGACCTGGGCGTCGGTCAGGCGGCCGAGGAACTGCGAATTCGAGGTCGAGCGTCGTTCGAGCGCAGCCCGTTCGGGGCCGTCCCCGACGATGCGCAGGGGAATGCCCGCCAGGGCACAGGCGTCCATCGCGAGCTCGATGCGCTTGTAGGGCACCAAGGCCGAGACAATCAGCGCGAACCGCTCGGGTGTGACGCTGTCCGGGTGATAGAAAGCCGTGTCGACGGGTGGATACACGACGGTGGCCTCGCGATTATAGTATCGGCGTATCCTCCCCGCAACATGATGAGAGATAGCGACATAGCGGTCCGCGCGCGCTGACGTCGCGCGATCCCAGTGCGCCAGCCGGGCCATGACCGGCCGCATCAGGCGGCTGGGCACCTGCCCAATCCGATCGGGTCCGAAATACGCGTCGAACTGATCCCAGGCATAACGCATCGGGGTGAGGCAGTAGCAGAGATGCCGCGCCGTGGCCGGGCGAATGACCGACTTCACGCAGCAGTGGCTGACGCTCAGGATGAAGTCGAACCCTCTGAAGTCCCACCGTTCCACGGCGCCCGGAAAGAGCGGCAGGTACTGACGATAGAACCGCGAGACCAACGGCAGGCGCTGGACGAACGACGTATGGATCGGCAGGCGCTCGATAATCGGGGACACGCTCCCGCGCACATGGACGAGCGTGAAGAGCTCAGCCGCCGGGAAACGCTCGCACAACACCTCGAGGGCCCGCTCGCCCCCGCGCATTCCCGTCAGCCAATCATGTACGAGGGCGACCCTGGGCGACGGAGCGCTCACAAACGCGCTGCCTCGTGTGCATTCGTGGGCGAACGCGCTGTTCCGTGGGCCGCGTCCGCCACCTCGCCGTAGATCTCCCGCACGCGCCGGACTGAAGCTTCCCACGAGAACTGGCGCGCGCGCGCCAGCCCCCTGGCCCGCAGCTCGCGCCTCAGCCTGTCGTCGGTCAGCACGCGGTAGATGCCATCGGCGATGGCGGCGGGATTGGTACGGATCGACGAGCACCGCGGCATCGCCCGCGACCTCGGGCAGCGAGGAGACATTCGACGTGACCACCGGCGTGCCGCTCGCCATCGCCTCGAGCGGCGGCAGCCCGAAGCCCTCGTACAGCGAGGGGAAGACGAACACGCCAGCCAGCCGGTACATCACGGCCAGCGTCTCTTCCGGCAGGTAGCCCAGGAACCGGACGTACTTGTGGAGCTGGTGATGATGGACGGCGCGCCGGAGCGCGGCGTACTTCGAGATCTCGTCGCCGATCAGCACGAGCTTCAGGTGGTCCATGCCGCGCGTGCGCACGAGCTGGAATGCCTCGATCAACCGCTCGAGGTTCTTGTGCGGCTTGACATTGCCGGCATAGAGCACGAACTCGTCGTGCAGCTGGTAACGCTCGCGCACGCGGACGACATCTTCCTCGCGAGGCTCGACGGCAAACCGCTCGTCGTAGGCGTTGTAGATCACGTCGATCTTGCTTGCGGGGATGTCGACGAACTTCAGGATGTCGCGCTTCGAGCTTTCCGACACGGTGAGCACCCGCGTCGCCCGCCGCGACGCCAGGCCGATCGACGTCTGGGCGTAGCGATGCGCCAGCCGTCCGGGCAGGTACTGCGGGAACATGAGATGAATGCAGTCGTGGATCGTGACAACCGAACGGCAGCTGACGAGCGGCGGCAGGACGTAGTGCGGCGCATGAAAGAGCGTCACGCGCTCGCGCTTCAGCACGAGCGGGATCTTCAGTTGTTCGGTCACTGAATAGTTGCCGGCCGTCTCCGCGACCGGCCGGAAGTTCGGACCGAGCGAGGCGAGCGTCGCGCGGTCTTCCGGACGGGAAATCAGGATGAACTCGGACTCGCGGTCGAGGCGGGCGAGCTGCCGCAGCAGGTTGCGAATGTAGGTGCCGATGCCGAAATCGTGGAGTTTTCGCGCGTCGATGCCTATCCGCACGGGCCCGATCATAGCAGGCGGGTCGGGCGGGAAGGGCAGGAAGGCGAGGCAGGAAGGGCAGGTGGGGCAGGTGGGGCAGGAAGGAGAGGACGCGGAGGCGCGCATCAGCGCAGAGCAGCGCATGCTCCGTGTGCTCCCCCTCCTGCCTTACCTGCCCTACCTGCCTTACCTGCCCTTCCCGCCCTGAGATCTACCGCTCCCATCCCGGAAAGTCGAGGCGATAGCGGCGCCGGGCGTCGCGGCGCATGCCCGGATACACATCGGCCTGGCGCGCCAGCTCCTCGGCCTCGATGACGCCGGCGGCCACCTCGGCAGCCTGGCGGCGGAAATCGGCGAACCACCGGTCGCAGCCAGGGGCAACGACATCGTCCGTCAAGCGGTCATTGAGGACAGCGAACCAGGCGCGGTCCAGGCCGGCCGTCGCGCCGCGGCCCTTATAACAGGACGCGCCGTATTGGCGCCACGCGTTCTCGAGCGTATCGGCTCGACGCGCGAGCTGCGCGATCGCTTGTTCGTACATGCGCGCGCCCTGGGCCCTTGTCTGATCGGTGTCCGAGGGGATCGTCGGAGACAACCCGCGCATGGCCGCAGCCGGCGGCGCTGTGGACGCCGTGCCCGCCTGCGCCGGCCGTCCTTCGAGCAGCGCCCGCGCGTGATCGATCGCCACCGCGAAATTCAATCCCTGCCGCTCGGTGAATCCCATCGTGACGATGCCGAGCACGCGTCCATCTTGATCGAGCAGCGGCCCGCCGCTGTTGCCCGGGTTGACGGCGGCGTCGGTTTGCACCAGCGTCGCATTCGGCGTCTGCCGGATCCCGCTGACGATCCCGCGGGTGAGGGTGTTCTGAAGCATGCCGAGCGCGGTGCCGATCGCGAAGACCTCCTGGCCGATGCGGACGCTTCCCGTCGTGCCGAGCGTCAGCACCGGCTGCGTTTTGTCGATCGCCGACAGCTTCAGAACGGCGATGTCGACCTGCGGCGCCGTGGCCTCGACGCGTGCTGAAACCACTTCGCCGGACGCGCGGCGGACCGTCACAGAGCTGTTGCGGCCGACGACGTGCACGTTCGTCAGCAGCGTGTCGGGCGCGACGAAAAATCCACTGCCACGGCTTCCCGATGCCTCCACGAGAACAATGGCCGGCATGACCCGTCCGACGATGTTCTCGAACCGGGGCGGATCGACCGGCACGTTCACCGGTGCGGCCAGCGCATGGTCTGGCCGGCGGGCGACCTCTTGGGACGGGACATCCGCGGTTGTCACCGGGCGGGTGCGAACTTCGTCATCTGGCGAAACGGAACCCGGAGTAGTCCCAGGCGCCGTCTTCGCCGGGGTCGGCGCTGCGGGTGTTGCCATCGCCACCGCCGCCGGTCGCTCGACGGCGGGAGCAGGGCGGCGCCACAGCGCTCCGAATGCAATTCCGGCCGCGGCCGCGACGACGACGAGTCCCAGCCAGAGCAGGCTTCGATGACGGCCGGCGTCGGAAATCTCCGCGACCCCGGATGCACTCGGCACCACCGCTGCGAGGTCGGCGCCGCACCGGCAGACCTCGACCGTCTGAGGAACTCGCCGGGCACACGACGGACAGACGCGGGTAAAGACCGCCACATCAACTGTTTTCGGCGGAACTCCGCAGGTGGTGTAGGCCGGCGTCCGGGTGCCGGGTGCCTGGTGCCGAGTGCCTGCTGCTGGGTGCCGGTGCCAGGTGCTCGTGCTAGGTGCCGGCGGCTCGAGCACCTGGCACCTGATAAGCGTCCAGCACCTAGCACCAGGCACCCAGCACCAGGCACCCGGCACCAGCACCTAGCACCCAGACCGTTCGAGCAGCGCGAGTGTTTCGCGCGCGGCCCGTGGCCATTCGTACTTCGACAGGACCGCTGGTGCTCTCTCGAGCAGGCGCGTGCGCACGCCGTCGTCGAACAGCAGGCGCTCGAGCGCCTCGGTGACGCCGGCGACATCGCCCCTCGCCGTGTACAGCGCGGCATCGCCGCAGCTCTCGCGTGCCACCGCGGTGTCGAGAAGGACCGGCGGAACGCCGGCGGCGAGCGCCTCGAGGGGCGTGAGGCCGAGCCCTTCGTATTCGGACAGGAACGCGAACGCGCGCGCCGACCAATACAACCGGCCAAGATCGTCGTCCGACACGAACTTCCGCCAGGTGGCGCGGCCGTTCAGGCCCGACCGCGCGATCGCTTCGTCCGGATTCTGCGGTGGATACGTGCGATCGTCCCCGACGATGTCCAGGCCGGCGTCGGGGTACGTGCGCGCCACGGCCGCGAACGCCCGGATCAGGTCGGGCACCCGCCGCCGGTTGAAAATCGAGCCGACGTAGAGCACCTGCGGGCGGCGGTCCGCGCCGCTCGCCGGACGGCCCGGCGCCTCGATACCTGGGGGGATGACATGAACCCGCGATTCGGGGACGCCGAGGTGCTCGACGATTTCCCGGCGCGAGAATTCCGAAATGGTGACGACCGCCCGCGACTGCATCGCGGCCCGCCGCGTGATCGTCCGACGGCGGAGGCCTTCGCGCGCGGAGAACCACTCGGGGTGCGCGGCGAACGAGACGTCGTGAATCGCGGTGACGAGGGGAATGCGCGTGCCCAGCGGCGACGTGTAGGCCGGCGAGAAGAACACGTCGAGATGATCCCGCGCCGCGATCGGCGGCAGCCGCACCTGTTCCCACCAGGTGTTCGGAACGCCCCTGACGATACGCGTCGGGAAGCGCCGTGCATCAAAGGGGACGGTGAGCGGCTCCGGTGCGTAGAGGACGAACTCGTGCCGGCGCGCGGATTCGTCGGCGTTCCAGTGTCGCAGCAGCCCGTGCAGGTAGCGTCCCGCGCCGGTCGCGCGGCCGCACAATTCACGAGCGTCGATGCCGATTCGCATAAAGGGAGGCGTAGGTGTCGTAAACCTTTTGCGCCGTGATGTTCCACCGGAATTCGCCGGCGCGGGCGAGGCCGAGGCGCGCGCGCTCGGCGGCACAGAGCCGGGTCGTCGACCAGCCGCTCGATGGCCGCGGCGAGCTCGTCCGGATCGTCCGCCGAGACAATCTCGCCGGCGCCCGCCGTGACCTCCGGCAACGCGCCGCGATCGGTGACGACGACCGGCACGCCGATTGTCATCGCTTCGAGCACCGGGATGCCAAAGCCTTCCTCGAACGACGGCTGGACGAGGCAGATCGCGTCTTGATACAGCGCGCGCCGGTTCGCGGGATCGACGTAGCCGATGTGCGTCACCAGGCGATCGAGCGGCGGACGCTGAATCCTGTCGAGCCACGGCCGCGCCGCGTCGGTCGCCAGGCCGGCGAGCACGAGCCGGGGAAGATCGCGCCGTCGCGCGGACAGCCGCTGGTAGGCATCCAGCAATCCGCCGACGTTCTTGCGCGGTTCGAGAGTGCCGAAGAACAGCACGTAGCCGTTCGCGGGCGGCCGCTCGCGCGGCGTCCAGGGCGGCGCTCCGGGCGGACAGACCGACACGCGATCAGCGGGTATGCCGAAATGACGCTGTACTTCAGCGGCCGTGAACTGCGAGACGGCGATGATCGCATCGGCCCGCCGCGCATGGGCGCGCGCCAGCGCCGGGTAATCGCGGCGGATCTCGGCCCGGGTGCGCTCGGGGTGTGAGAGAAAGTCGAGATCGTGGATCGTGATGATCCGCGCCGCGTTCTGCGCCGGCATGAGCAGCGGGTGCATCGAATGCGCGATGTCGAACCGCCCCCGCGCGATCGTCTCGACCGGTGGCCAGTTGAAGCGGTGCCACGCCAGGTTCAGGAGCGTCACCGGAACGCGTCGGTCGACGACCGAGGCGCCGCGCAGGCCGTCCTCGACGGTCACGCGATCCTTCCAGGAACTCGAGAAGAGCGTGAGGTCGAGCGGACGCCGGCCGTCGGCGGCGGCGAGGCCCACGAGCGCGCGCGCCAGTTCGTGCGTGTATTCGCCGACGCCGCTTCGCTGGCGCAGCGCCGGACGGTAATCGATCACCGCGCGCACTTGTTTAAGTGGTTCCGAGTCAGTATCTTATTGTGAAATGAAAATCGCTGTCGTAGGAACAGGCTACGTCGGTCTGGTCGTGGGCGCATGTCTTGCGGAGAACGGCAACAACGTCATCTGCGTCGATCGCGACACATCGAAGATCGACATGCTGCGTGCCGGTCGGATGCCGATTTACGAGCCCGGGCTGGAAGAGATGGTCCGGCGCAATCACCACGAGGAGCGCCTTGCGTTCACCACCGACCTGCCATCGGCGGTGCAGGATTCCGACATCGTGTTCATTGCCGTGGGCACGCCGCAGGGGGAGGACGGGTCGGCCGATCTCCAGCACGTGCTCGGCGTCGCTCACGAGATCGGTCGCGCGATCACCCGCTACACGGTGGTGGTCGACAAGAGCACGGTTCCCGTGGGTACCGCCGCTCGCGTGAGGGCGGCGATCGCCGAGGAGACGACGCAGCCGTTCAGCGTCGTCAGCAATCCGGAATTCCTGAAGCAGGGCGCGGCGATCGATGACTTCATGAAGCCGGACCGCGTGGTGATCGGCAGCGACGACGAGCGATCGGCCGCGGTGATGAAAGAGTTGTATGCGCCGTTCACCAGGACGGGCGCGCCGATCATGATGATGGACACGGCGAGCGCCGAGCTGTCGAAGTATGCGGCGAACTCGATCCTGGCGACGCGCATCTCCTTCATGAACGAGATCGCCAACGTCTGCGAGCTGGTCGGCGCGGACGTCGACCAGGTGCGCCGCGCGATCGGCTCGGACCGGCGCATCGGCACGTCTTTTCTTTTTCCCGGCGTCGGCTATGGCGGCAGCTGTTTTCCGAAGGACGTCAAGGCGCTGCTGCGATCGTCACGCGACAAGGGCTACGAGTTCAGGATCCTCGACGCGGTCGAGGGGGTGAACGACGCTCAGAAGCTGCGCCTGGTCTGCAAGATGCAGGCGCATTTCGGCGAGATGAAGGGACGGACGATTGCGCTGTGGGGCCTGGCCTTCAAGCCACGGACCGACGACATGCGCGAAGCGCCGGCCATCACCATCGCCAACCGCCTGCTCGAGCTTGGCGTCAACGTGCGCGCCTACGATCCGGAAGCGGCCGACACGGCCCGCCGGCTGTTCGGCGACCGGATCGCCCTGTGCGAGAAGAGCTACGACGCGTTGAACGGCGCCGACGCCCTTGCCGTCGTCACCGAGTGGAACGAGTTCCGCGAGCCGGATTTCAAGCGGATCAAGCAGCTGCTGAAGACGCCGGTCGTCTTCGATGGCCGGAATATCTACTCGCCCGGGCACATGCGCGCGCTCGGCTTTACCTACGTCTCCATTGGGCGCTAAGCCGCGCCGCGTGCTGGTGACCGGCGGCGCCGGTTATATCGGAAGCCACGCCTGCAAGACGCTCGCGGCCGCCGGATACGAGCCGGTGGTGTTCGACAATCTGGCCGCGGGCCATCGCGACGCCGTGCGCTACGGCGACCTGGTCGAAGGGGACATCCTGGATACCAGCGCAGTCCGGGCGGCGATCCGCCGATACGAGATCCAGGCGGTGATGCACTTCGCGGCCTTTCTCGATGTGGGCGAATCGGTCCGCGAACCGGCGCGCTACTACCGCAACAACGTCGGCGGCGCCCTCAGCGTCCTCGAGGCCATGGCCGCCGAATCGGTCACCCTCTTCGTCTTTTCGTCGACCTGCGCGACGTACGGCGAGCCGATCGAGACGCCGATCGCAGAGACCCATCCGCAGCAGCCGATCAACAGCTACGGCGAGACAAAGCTCGCGGTCGAGCGTGCGCTCCCGCACTTCGAGCGCGCCCATGGTGTGCGCTGGGTCGCGTTGCGGTACTTCAACGCCGCGGGCGCCGACCCGGACGGTGAGCTCGGGGAGGATCACGACCCCGAAATTCACCTGATTCCGCGCGCACTCGACGCCGCCCATGGCACGGCGCGGCTCGAGGTGTTCGGGGACGACTACCCGACGCCGGATGGCACGTGCCTGCGCGATTACATCCATGTGACCGACCTGGCCGACGCACACACGAAGGCGCTGGAAGCGCTCGCCGAAGCTGGCCGGTCCGGCGCCTATAATCTCGGCACTGGTCGACCTCATTCGGTGCGCGAGGTCATCGACAGCGTGGAGCGGGTGACTGGACGCGCGGTGTCGTGGACGATGGCCCCGAGGCGGCCCGGCGACCCGGCGGTGCTCTACGCGGCGCCCCAGAAAGCGCAGTCAGAGCTGCGCTGGAAGCCGCGCTTCTCCGAGCTCGACACGATCGTTCGAACGGCGTGGGACTGGCGCCGTGCCCATCCGCACGGTTATCGGGCAACCACCACTCATTCGTGACCGCATCCACCCCGCTCCGCCGCCTGTTCCGCTACGCGAGGCCGTATCGCCCGCGGATCGCGTGGGCGGTGGTCGGGATGCTGCTGTACGGCGCCGGTACCGCCGGCCTTGCCTGGTTGATCAAGCCGATCCTCGATCAGACGCTGTCGAACCAGCAGCGGCTCACCTTCACCGCCTGGGGCCTCGTCGGGATGTACCTCGCCAAGGGCATCGGATCCTACATGTCGTCGTACTTGATGGCGGGCGTCGGGCAGCGCGTCGTCATGGATCTCCGCAACGCGCTCTACCTCCACATCCTCGGCCAGTCGGCGGGCTTCTTCGCGCAGCGAACGACCGGGCAGCTGATGTCGCGGATCAACAACGACGTCGGCCAGGTGCAGCAGGCGGTCTCCGAAACGGCCGCCGACCTCGCGCGCGAGTCGCTCGCGCTGGTCTTCTTCACGGCGCTGATGCTCTACTACGACGTCTGGCTGACGATCTTCTGCCTGATCAGCGCGCCGATCATCGTCTATCCGCTGGTGCGGCTCGGCCAGCGCGTGCGGCGCACCACGCGTCGCAGCCAGGAAGCACTCGAAACGCTCTCGCACCTCAGCGTCGAGGCGTTTACCGGCCACCGGATCGTCAAGGCGTTCGGCACCGAGGCGGCGGAGGCGGCCAAGTTCTCGCGCGCGGGACACTATCTCTACCGCACGAACATGAAGGTGACGGCGGCGCTTGCCGGCCTGCCGCCGCTGATGGAGCTGCTCGGCGGGTTCGCGATGGCGGGCGCCCTCTGGTACGGGAGCCGGGAAATTGCCGCGGGTGCGCTGACCCTCGGCGAGTTCCTGTCGTTCATCGCCGCGATGTTCCTGATGTACGGACCAGCCAAGAAGCTGAGCCGCGTGAATGCGAATCTGCAACAGGCGATCGCGGCGTCCGAGCGCATCTTCGAGATGCTCGACATTCACACCGAGGTCAGGGAGCGGCCGAACGCGCCTGCGCTCGAGCCGTTCCAGCGCGAGGTTGAGTTCCGCGACGTGACGTTCGGGTACGAGGAGGGACTCGCCCGGATTCTGCGCGGCGTGTCGTTTTCGGTGCGCGCCGGGCAGATGATCGCGATCGTCGGCCGCAGCGGCGCCGGTAAGACGACGTTGGTCAATCTGCTGCCGCGCTTCTACGACGTCAAGAGCGGCAGCATCCTGATCGACGGCGTCGACGTGCGCGATGTCTCGCTCGCGTCCCTCCGCCGACAGATCGGATTCGTGACCCAGGAGACCGTCCTGTTCGACGACACCGTCGCCGCCAATATCGCGTACGGCGTC
Source organism: uncultured Acidobacteriota bacterium (assembly GCA_963720005.1). GTDB lineage: Bacteria > Acidobacteriota > Vicinamibacteria > Vicinamibacterales > CAVVIG01 > CAVREM01. The sequence goes on from CAVREM010000070.1 coordinate 20,708, forward strand.
GCCGGGGCGCCGCCCGATGCGATCGAAGCCGCCGCCCGGGCCGCTCATGCTCACGAATTCATCACGGCCTTGCCGAACGGGTATCAAACGGTTATCGCCGAGCGTGGCCAGCGTCTGTCGGGCGGCCAGCGGCAGCGCGTGGCCATCGCGCGGGCGATCCTGAAGAACGCACCGATTCTCGTCCTCGACGAGGCCACCTCCGCCCTCGACGCCGAGGCGGAACTGCTGGTGCAGGAGGCGCTGGCGAACCTGATGCAGAACCGGACATCCATCGTCATCGCGCACCGGTTGTCCACGATCAGGCGCGCCGATGCGATCATCGTGCTCGAACGCGGCCGCGTCGTCGAAGTCGGCCGGCACGACGAGCTGCTGGCGCGGCCGGCCGGGACCTACGCGATGCTCTATCAGATGCAACTACTCGAAACGCGCAAGGCCGAGCGGCGCATGGTTCCTTCATAGATTGGGTCGATTAAGCCGGTCGGGCAGCCGGTGAGGTCAGATGAGGACAACAATCAGCAGCGCCTGCGGCCATGCCGAGCCGAGGAACCGGTTTTTATCCGAGGCGAGGCATCAGCGTCAGTTCGCGGCGGGGGTGGGGCCCCGCCGCCAGTGAAAAAATGATCAAAAGCATGACGGGTTTCGCCTCGACGACGACCGAGGACGAGCGCGCGACCATCGGCGTGACGATCCGCGCGCTGAACCACCGTCACCTCGACCTTCAGCTTCGCGTGCCGCAGTCGCTCTCAGCGATCGAGCGCGACATCCGCACGCTGGTGGCGGCGCGTGTCGCCCGCGGGCGAATCGAACTGAGCCTCTCGCTGCAGCTCCGCGACGTGCCGGGCGTGGACGTCGATCTCAACGAGGAATTCGCGACGGCGCTCGAGGCGGCGTTGAACCGCGCCCGCGACCGCGGGCTCGTCAGCGGCGCGCTCACGCCTGGGGATCTGCTGCGCCTGCCGCAGGCGCTGACGATCCGCGAACGGCAGGCCGGAGCAGACGACGAACTGATGGCCGAGGTGATGCGCGGCGCGCTCGGCGCCGTGGACAACGCCCTCGCCGACCTCGATTCGATGCGGGCACGCGAAGGGGATCACCTGCGGGGGGACTTGGACCAGCGGCGGAGCCTGGTCGCCGACCTCGTCGAGCGGATCGCCGCGGCGGCTGACGACGGGCGGCAGGCGATTGAGCAGCGGCTGACCGAGCGCGTCCAGCAACTCCGCGCCGATCTCCAGGCAGACGAGAACGCGGTGGCGCAGGAAATCGTCCGGACGGCGGCGCGGTCGGATATCAGCGAAGAAGTGTCGCGGTTCCGGGGCCACGTCGCCCACTGGTCGTCGCTCGCCGACGGCGCGGAACCGTGCGGCCGGAAGCTCGACTTCCTTCTCCAGGAGATGAACCGCGAAGTCAACACGATGGGCTCGAAGGCCGATGGTCTCCGCGTGTCCGAGCTGATTATCGCGGCCAAGGCGGAGCTCGAAAAAATGAGGGAGCAGGTCCAGAACGTTGAATAGCTCAGATTCCGCCGCTCGCATCAGGCCCTCCGACGGCGAGTGGAGCGGGCGGGTTGCTCTTCATCGTCTCCGCGCCGTCGGGCGCCGGCAAGACGACGCTCGTCGAGCGGCTGGTCGAGTGTGTGCCGTGCCTCAGAATGTCCCGTTCTTACACGTCGCGGCCGGCCCGGCCGGGCGAGACGAACGGCGTGGACTATAATTTTGTGACGCGCGATCGCTTCGAGGAGATGATTGCGGCGGGCGACTTCCTGGAGTGGGCCGATGTGTTCGGCAACCTCTACGGGACGTGCGCCAGCGATACTCAGCGGATGCTCACGGCGGGCGACGACGTCGTGCTGGTCATTGACGTCCAGGGCGCCCGGCAGGTGCGACGCAAGGGGATTGCGGCGACGACGGTTTTCGTGATGCCTCCGTCCTTCGCGGTTCTCGAACAGCGCCTCCGCGGGCGGAGCAAGGACGCCGAAGCCGCCGTACAACGGCGCCTGCAGGTGGCGCGCGACGAGGTCGCGTCGTTCAGCGACTACGACTACGTGGTGATCAACGACGAGCTGGATGGCTCCGTCGACCAGCTGCGCGCGATCGTGCTTGCCGAGCGCGCGAGGCTCAAGCGCATGCAAGCCGTAGCCAGTGAGATTGTAAGGACATTCTGATGATTGATCGTTCCAAGCTGCCCAATTCGTTCGAGCTCGTCGTCACCGCGGGCGCCCGTGCCCGCCAGCTGCTCGCGGGCTCGACGCCCCGCGTGGCCGTTGGCGAGCACAAGAAAACCACCGTCGCACTGACCGAAGTGCTGACGGGTGTGGTGGAGAAGGTCGACCAGGCGGGGAATCGCGTAACCGAGTAATCGAGTAATGCTGATTGCCTTGGGGGTTACGGGCGGCATCGGCGCCTATAAGGCGGTCGAGGTCGCGCGCGGATTGCAGAAGCGCGGCCACGAGGTCGTGGCTGTCATGACCGCGGCCGCGACGCGCTTCGTGGGCCCGGTGACCTTCGAGGCGATCACGCGCCGGCGGGTCATCACCGACCAGTTCGAGCCCGGCGCCAACTCCGACATCGAGCACATCGCGCTCGCGTCGTCGATCGACCTGCTGCTCGTCGCGCCGGCAACGGCAAACATTCTCGGCAAGTTCGCCAACGGCATCGCCGACGACTTCCTATCCACCCTCTACACCGCGACGCGTGCGCCGGTGCTCGTCGCGCCGGCGATGAACTCGCAGATGTTCACGCACGAAGCGGTCCGCCGCAACCTGGACACGCTGGCGTCGCGCGGCGTGCGCTTCGTCGAGCCGGGCGAGGGCTACCTGGCCTGCGGGTGGATTGGCAAGGGACGGCTGGCGGAGCCGGACGAGATCGTCGCCGCGGCCGAAGCCGTCCTGCGCCCGGACGGTCCCTTTCGCGGTGCACGTGTCGTCGTGACCGCCGGACCGACCTTCGAAGACCTCGACCCGGTGCGCTACCTGGGCAACCGGTCCAGCGGACGGATGGGATTTGCCCTTGCTGGCGAAGCGGCTCGCCGCGGCGCGGAGGTGACGCTGATTGCGGGCCCGACGCCGATCGAGCCGCCGCCGGTCCGCGAAGTGGTTCGCGTTCGCGGCGCCGCCGAAATGCACGGCGCGGTCCTGCACCATGCGGAGCGCGCCGACGTCGTCATCATGGCCGCCGCGGTCGCCGATTACATGCCCGAGCGCCGCGCCGATCAGAAGATTTCGAAGCACGACGACGTGCTGACCGTGGTGCTGAAGAAGACGCCGGACATCCTCGCCGACCTCGGCGCGCGGCGCGCCGGGAGCGGCCGGGGGCCGCTGCTGGTCGGGTTCGCGGCCGAGACCGAAAACGTCGTCGCGCGCGCCGCCGCCAAGCGCGAGGCGAAGCAGGTCGACCTCGTCGTCGCCAACGACGTGTCACGCGAGGACGCCGGCTTCGAGGTGGATACCAACGCGGTGACGATTGTTGGCGCCGATGGGGCGGAGACGCTGCCGCTCCAGTCGAAGGACCGCGTCGCCATGGCGATCCTCGATCGGATCGAGAAGCTGCTCGCCAAAGATCCGGCTAAAGAGAGGTCCGGCTGAAGCCGGACCCTACGACAATTCCACAACGACGGTTCCACTACTCGCCCTCATGGATCAGGATCAACTGAAAGAGCATCTCCGCTTCGCGTCCGAACTCGGCGTCGCCGGCGTCAGCCGCGATCCGGCGTGGCGTGCGAGGGGGGACGAGGGGCGGGCAGGGGGAGGGCAGGTGGGGCAGGCAGGGCAGGTGGGGCAGGTGGGGGAGAACGCGGAGAAGCGGGAAGACGCGCCCGCGGGGGTCGTGTTGTTCAAGAGCCAGGCCGACGCCCTGGTCGCGATCCGCGAGGACATCGGCGACTGCACGCGGTGCAAGCTGCATACGCTCGGCCGCCGGCAGGTCGTGTTCGGCGTCGGCAACCCGCGACGCCGACCTGATGTTTGTCGGCGAGGCGCCAGGCGCCGACGAAGACATCCAGGGAGAGCCGTTCGTCGGACGGGCCGGCCAGCTCCTCACGAAAATCATCGAGGCGATCGGGCTCTCGCGCGGCGACGTCTACATCGCCAACGTGATCAAGTGCCGCCCGCCCCAGAACCGCAATCCCGAGCAGGACGAGGTCGACACCTGTGAGCCGTTCCTGTTCCGGCAGATCGATGTCATCGAGCCGAAAGTGATCGTCGCACTCGGTACCTTCGCGGCGCGTGCGCTGCTGCGGACGCTCGATCCGATTTCAAGGCTCCGCGGGCGCGTCTTCGAGTACCGCGGCGCCAAACTGATTCCGACATTCCATCCCGCGTATCTGCTCCGCAACCCCGCCTCGAAGCGCGAGGTGTGGGAGGACATGAAGCTGGTGCGCTCATTGCTGAGTTCGTGAGTTGGCGAGTTGGTGAGTTAGTGAGTCGGGCCTGCTCAGCTCTCCAACTCTCCAACGCACGAACTCTCCAACTCTCTCGTCCGCACTACACTTTGTTGTGCTCATTCGCGTCGCGGTTCCGGTTCCCACGCTCGATCTGCTGACCTACGTCGTGCCGCCCGACACGCCGGCGCCCGTCGTCGGCGCCCGGGTCGTCGTGCCGGTGGGCGCGCGCACGCTGACCGGGATCGTGGTCGAGACAGATGTCGAAACGGACGCGGCGCTCGATCGGAAGGAGCTGAAGAGCGTCCAGAAGGTGCTCGACGCCGGCCCGTTCCTGCCAGAAGACGTCGTCGCCCTCGCTCGTTGGACCGGGGAGTACTACGCTGGAGGCGCCGGAGCGGCGATCACGGCGGTCCTTCCGCCGAAAACGCGCGGCATCCGCGCGGATGCGCACAAGACTCTTCGGGTGGTGTCGATCACGGCGGCGGGATTGGGGTTGGTTGGTGCCGGGCCTGGCCTGTCTGACGTGGATTCGGTCGTAGGGCGACCCTTTAAGGGTCCGCCACAGCACGAAACAACTCTCCGTCCTCGAGATGCTAGCGGGCTGTCCGGCCGGTATTTCCGCGCCGCAACTCGCCGCCAAAGGGCATCGCAGCAGACACGATCGCACGGCTCAAGAACCACGGCTGGTCAGTGTGCGGCACGATCGGATCGATCGCGATCCGTTCGAGGCTGCGTCGTTGACCGCCCTGCCAGTGGACGCATCACGACGTCTGACGCCGGAACAGGCAGAGGCGCTGTCGCGCCTCCGGACGCTCGCGCAATCGGGAACGTTCCGCGTCGCGCTGCTCCATGGCGTGACCGGGAGCGGGAAGACCGAGATCTACCTGCGGCTCTCGGCGGAGATGCTCGCGGCCGGCCGGCGCGTGCTCATGCTCGTACCGGAAATCGCGCTGACGCCGGCCATCGCCGCCTTGTTCCGGCAGGCATTTGGCGATCGCGTCGCCATCCAGCACAGCGGCCTCTCCGACGGCGAGCGCCACGATCAGTGGCAGCGGATCCGCCGCGGCGACGTGACGGTCGTCGTCGGCACGCGGTCGGCGATTTTCAGCCCGCTGGAGCAGCATCGGCTTGATCATCGTCGACGAAGAACACGAGAGCTCGTACAAGCAGGAAGAAAGCCCTCGCTACAACGGCCGTGACGTCGCCATCGTCAGGGCGCAGCGCGCCGGGGCCCTGGTCGTGCTCGGATCGGCGACGCCGTCGATGGAGACCTACCACAACGCGATCGCCGGCCGGTTCGAGCGCATCGTGCTGCAACGCCGGATCCTGGACCGGCCGCTCGCCGCGGTGTCGGTCGTGGATATGCGCGAAGAATACGCGCACGGCGGACCGGACGTCGTGCTGAGCCGGCCGCTCACAGCCGCCATCCACGAGCGCCTGGCCGCCGGCGAGCAGACGCTGCTCCTGCTGAATCGGCGGGGCTTCGCCACGTCGGTCTTCTGCAGGCAGTGCGCCGCGACGATCGATTGTCCGAACTGCAGCGTCTCGCTCGTTGTTCACGGCGAGGGCAGTGCGCGGCGGGCGCGCTGTCACTACTGCAACTACACGGCGCGCGTGCCGACGAAATGCGCCGCGTGCGCGGCCCCGTACCTCGAGCAGGCCGGCTTCGGCACCGAGCGTGTCGAAGCGGAGGTGAGGCGGCTCTGCCCGGCGGCGCGCGTCGCACGCCTGGACCGCGACGCCGTCCGGCGGAAGGGGTCGCTGACCGCGCTCCTCTCGCGATTTCGCGACGGTGAGATCGACGTGCTCGTCGGCACCCAGATGATCGCCAAGGGCCACGATTTCCCGAACGTCACGCTCGTCGGCGTCATCTCGGCCGACGTCGGCCTCGGCGTGGCCGACTTCCGGGCGTCGGAGCGGACGTTCCAGCTGCTCACGCAGGTGGCCGGGCGCGCCGGCCGCGGCGAGCAACTCGGCGCCGCGATCGTCCAGACGCTGTATCCGGATCACTACAGCATCCAGATGGCCTGCCGGCAGGACTATCCGGCGTTCTACGAGCGCGAACTGCAGTTCCGTCGCGCCATGCGCTATCCGCCGCTGGTCGCGATGATCAACACCGTCGTGCGATCGCGGACGTTTTCGGGCGCCATGGACGACGCGGCCGGCGTCGCGCAGACCGTGCGCGAGAGCGATGCAGAGCGCCGCGAGCTGAGGGTGCTTGGTCCCGCGCCGCCGCCGCTCGGCCGGCTGCGCGGCGAGTATCGGGCCCAGGTCCTCATCAAGGGAGCCAACCGCCGGCGGATGCGGGAAGCCCTGCTGGCGGCGATTCGGCGCCGTCCCGAAATTGCGAGGCGGACGACGGTGGACGTTGATCCGTTGAGCGTCTCGTAGCGTCCGGCTTAGCGGACGTCGAGCCGGACGCTACGGACTGACCAGGAATTCGATTGGTACGGGCGTGAAGCAGACGGCGAACATGAAGACGGCGAACGCCGCGAGAAGCGCGGCGGCGTCGATCGAGCGGGACATCCTCGTCGAACGTCCGCGGATGCCGGGGACCGACGACGATCAGCATGATGATGAGAATGACGGCCCAGCCGATCAAGGTTGGCGAGAAGTAGCGCCAGGGCGATGGCGACGCCAATCATGATCACAGTCAAGTAGTTCGACCGGCGGCCAAGGACCGCGTAGGCGATATGCCCGCCATCGAGCTGGCCGACCGGGAAGAGGTTCAGCGCCGTGGCGAACATGCCGAACCACGCCGCATACGCCATCGCGCTCATGCCCAGCGTATGGTCCGCCGGCAGCGGACCCCACAACAGGTAGGCGGCCGCCTTGATCAGCAGCGGTTCGCCGAACCAGATGCCCGTGCGTCGCATCGGCACGATTTCGGAGCTGGCGATGCCGATGAACAAGCGCCGGCACCAGGACGACGAAGCCGGCAATCGGTCCGGCGATGCCGATGTCGAACAGCATGCGCTTGGTTGGAATCGGTTCGCGGATCCTGATGACGGCGCCCAGCGTGCCGAACAACCCGATCGGTGGCGGGATCGGCAGGAAGTAGGGCAGGCTGGCGTCGACGTCATAATAGCGGCACGCGAAGTAGTGGCCGAGTTCGTGCGCGCCGAGAATGCGCAATGATCGTCGCCGCGTACAGCCAGCCCGCGACGAGCCACGTGCTGCCGATGGTCCCGACGAGCAGCGCCGTATGGAGCCAGATGCGGTTCTGAAATTTGCGGTGCGGCCACGAGCGGAACCACTGGCGGAGGCGACGGATCAGGGCCGAGCGAAAGCGAGGAGTCAGTGGGGCCGAGCGGTCCGACGTCGCGAAGGGGTTCCAACGGATCATGGGTACTCGTGTTACCCGATATTCTGCAGGTCTTTGCCCGGCTTGAAACGAATCGTGCGGCCCGGCGGAATGCGGACTTCCTTGCCGGTGCGCGGGTTGCGGCCGATTCCGCGTTTGCGCGGCTTCACCTGGAAAACCCCGAATCCGCGCAGCTCGATGCGTTCGCCGCGCTGCATGGAGGTCCGCATCGCGTCGAACACGGCGTCGACGGCCACCTCAGCTTTTACCTTGGTGATGTCGGCGATTTTCGACACTTCGTTGACGATGTCGACCTTGATCATGCTTAGGGTCTCCAGAGAGCTTGTAACTACTATAGATTGTGTCACTTACGCTGTCAAGGCTGAGGCTAACTTGATTTGAGGATGGCCCGGAAAACCGCAACCGTCGTGCTGGTCGGCCGCCCGAACGTCGGCAAGTCGACCTTGTTTAACCGCATGACCGGCTCACGCCGCGCGATCGTCGCGCCCGCAGCCGGCACGACGAGGGATGCCCTCGCGCGGCCGGTCACGTGGCGCCAGGCCTCCTTCGATGTGTTCGATACCGGCGGGCTGTACGGCGCCAGCGAGGATCCACTTCACGAGCTCGTCGTCCGGCAGGGGCAACGCGCAATCGCAGGCGCCGATCTGCTGGTCTTTCTTGTGGATGGCCGTGAGGGTCTCGTGGGAGGCGATCAGGAAATCGCCGCCGAGTTGCGCCGCACGAGCGTGCCGGTCGTACTCGCCGTCAACAAGACCGACGACAAGCGCGCGCGGGACGGCGTCGCGGAGTTCTATCAGCTCGGCTTCGAGCCGGTCGTGGAGATTTCCGCAGAGCATGGCCAGGGCGTGGGCGACCTACTCGACGAAATCGTGGAAGGGCTAAAGGCCAAGGGCTTAGGGCTGGATCACTCGGAGCACGAATCGCGCGAATCCGGGCGGCGTGGAATCAGCAGCCCTCATCCCTCAGCCCTCAGCGCAGCGCGATTCAGAGATCGCCGTCGCCATCGTCGGCCGTCCCAACGTCGGCAAGTCCTCGCTCCTCAATCGATTGTTGAAGGAAGAGCGTGTGCTCGTCAGCGAAATGCCTGGCACCACGCGCGATGCGATCGACGCGGTCCTGACGTGGCATCGCCGGCGCTTTCGCATCGTCGACACGGCGGGGATGCGGCGGGCCGGCCGCCGCCGCAGCGGCGGAGCCGTCGAGCTCGTGAGCGTGGCCGGCGCGAAGCAAGCGATCTTCGACGCTGACGTCGTCGCGCTCTTGATCGATGCCAACGAGGGCCCGACCGATCAGGATGCGGCGATCGGCGGCGAAGTGGACCGTGCCGGGCGCGGCATCGTCATCGTTGCCAACAAGTGGGACCTGGTCAAGAGCCAGGATCAGGAGTTCGTCAAGAAGTTCGACGACGAAGTCAGGCGGCGGATGAAATTCCTCGAGTACGCGCCGATTCTCCACATCTCGGCGCTGACCGGTGAGCGCGCACCGAAGGTGATCGACACGATCGACAAGATCGCCGCGGCGCGGCGGCAACGGGTGCCGACGCCCGCGCTGAACCGATTTCTCGAAGAGGTGACCGCCGCCAACCCGCCGGTGAGCCCGGGGCGCAAGCACGTCCGCATCATGTACGCCGCGCAGATTGGCGTCGCGCCGCCGTCGTTCGTGTTCTTCACGAACGTCGCCACCACGTTCCACTTCTCTTATGAACGATTCCTGGTCAATCGCCTGCGCGAGCACTTCGGGTTCGTCGGCTCGCCGATTCGGCTACAAGTCCGGCGGCGCGCGAAGAAGTGAGCCCGGAGGAGGGTTCTCTCGGCTATAATTCCCTGTCCACGCTCAAGATGTCGGAATCTGCCGCAGCCATCGAGATCCCCAATCGCGCGCTCTTCAAGGCGACCGAGGTGTGCGACCTGGTCAAGGTGCAGCCCTACGTGCTGCGCTCGTGGGAAGCTGAATTCCCGGCCCTGGGCGTGTCGAAGGCAGCCGGGGGGCCTCGCATCTATCGCCGTACGGACGTCGAGCAGGTCGTTCGCATCAAGCACCTGCTGCTCGTCGAAGGCCTGACACTCGCCGGCGCGCGGCGGAAGCTCGAGGAAGACTCGACGCCGGTCGCGGCTGACGTGCCGGTCATCGACGAGTTGATCGGCCGTCATGCGCGCGAACGCCTGACCGAAGTCAAGCGAGGGCTGCGGTCCATCCTTGATCTGCTGTCGGGCACGGCGCGGGCGCACGAGTTCCGGCTCACGCCGCAAGCGGTCTCGTCGGCGGCGACGTCGCGCCGTGCGGTCGCCGCGCGGAGCAAGCCGCCGCAGGGGAAGATCGCGACAGGCCGGCGGGCGGTCCCAGCCCGGCGCAAACGCTCCCGGTAAGGCCGGCCCGTCCGCCTCCGCTCGCCGTTCACGCCTGCGCGGCGAGCTTCGGCGAGACTCGCCGAAGCGCAAAGGCGAAGGCGGTCAGGGTCGGCGTCGACTAGCCTCCAACCGCGCGCTTTGATAGCGTTAGGTAGACGTCGGGATGTGGCGCAGCCTGGTAGCGCACTTGACTGGGGGTCAAGGGGCCGTGGGTTCGAATCCCGCCATCCCGACCACTTTTCTTTGATGGCATTGCAGGAGCGTATCTGCCGCCGACGTCGATGATGAGAAGGCTCTGCGCCGTCCTGTTCGTGGTGCTGGTCTTGTCGCCCTTCAATGCACCGTTCCAGACCTGCGGTGATGCCTTGATTCCGGCGAGCGTGCCGAGCGCCACCGATACTCATTCCATCCCGCTCATCGGACCGCTGGTTGAGGGCGGAACCCGGCGCGCCACAGCCATCGCCACGTCTCAGGCCTTCACCCTTCCGCGTTTCCAGCAGTTCATAGCGTTCGGCTCGCCCTTCGTGCCGACCGCACTACCGGGTTCGCCGGCGTCCGTTCCTTCCTCCGTCCTTCGGCGCTGACCCCGTCGTCACCGCAGCCTGATGTCTGCACCTGCCAGATTCCCTGGCGGGTTCCCCTGTCTCTTCTGGAGGCAGCGAATGCGACGAGGCCGAAATGCTCTGGTTCTTTGACCGTGACAACGAATCGCTCCGGCTCGAGACGCGGTACAACAACGAGACGCTCGAGTTCGTGGCCGTAGTCCGCTATTCCGACGGCCGGGACCTCGAACGACGGTTCCGACAGAGGGGTGAGTTTCGGGAATGGCTCGAGGCGTTCGAAAGAACTCTTGAAGGCAAGCGATGGCTGGGTCGCGGCGGACCGATCGTCCTCCCATATGGGTGGCCGGAGAAACTTCCCGACTGAACGTCGCTTCTGCTCTCCTGTTGATCGCGCTGTTATCGGCGATCGACCCACATGACTCGCGGCACGGCGGTCGCACCGTCGCGACGTGGTCGTCGCGCCGCGGGAGGGGGAAGGTTTCGCGGCTCGCGTCGGGCAACGAGCTGTGAGCCGCGCGGCGGTTCGCTCCGCCACAGCTCAGCCAGGGTGAGCGCCTGATCCGCCGAGCTCACGGCGCGTTCGTCGACGAGGTCCTCGCCGTCGAGCAACTGGACGGCGATCGAGACGCCGCGGATCGACACGGTGCAGCGACGGCCGGCGTGCTGCCAGATGGTGAGGGGCATGTGCCTCCGAGCTCGCGCAATCGAGGTGCCGCTAGGCCATCAGCAGAAAATACGAGCAGTTCTCGTCAACGGCGTGTCGGCGGGCGGCTGTTTGCCGGATCCAAAAGCCTCAAAAGTCTGAGATTACGAGGGGAATAATTCCTGTCCGAGGATCCCTTTTGAAACGGCAGGGGTGGTACACTTGCTCGAGTCACCTCATCCGATGCGACGGATCCTCCTCACGGCCGTGATCGGCGTCGCGCTCCTGATGCCGGCGCCACTGGGCGCCCAGTCCGACGCACCCCTGTTCAAGCTCATACGTGATTACATCGAAGCGCTTCGTGTCCAGGCCGGGATCCCGGCTCTGGCCGTGGCGGTGGTCGGCGCCGACGAGATCGTCTGGGAGCAGGCATTCGGCCGGCAGGACGTCGAACGTTCTATCGCCGCCCGCACCGACACGCCGTTTCACATCGACGGCATCACGCAACTCTTTACCGCCTCGTATTTGCTGCGCTGCGTCGAAGAGGCACGGTTGTCGCTCGACGATCGCATCGGGGACTTCAAGTCTGACGTTCCCGAGCCAAATGCCACCATTCGGCAGCTGCTGACGCACACGTCAGGCCCGGCCGGCAATCCGACGTTTCAATACCGCCCCGAGCGCCTGGATCCGCTCACGACCGTCGTCCGGGCCTGCGCGACCGAATCGTTCCGCGGCTCGACGATGGACATCTTCGACCGGCTTGCGATGCGCGACTCGGTCCCGGGTCCCGACGCGTCGCAGTTGTTGCCTCCCGCCGAAGGGATTCCGTCGCCCTCCGAGAAGGCTCGCTACGGGCGGATCCTGGAGCGCCTTGCCGTCCCGTACCGTGTCGATAAACAGAGGCGAGCGACGGTATCCCGCTATCCGGCGACGACGTTGACGCCGGGCGGCGGCCTGATTTCTACAGTGCACGACCTGGCGCAGTTCGACCTGGCCTTGAAGGATGACGGCCAGCTGCTCCTGTCCGAGACGCTGGCGGCGGCATGGACGCCTTCGACGGCGCCGAGCGGGCAGGCGCTCCCACACGGTCTCGGCTGGTTCACGGGCACGTATAGCGGTGAGCGGATTGTGTGGCAATTCGGGGTGGGTGAGAACGCGTCGTCGGCATTGATGGTGACGATGCCGGACCGGCACACAACCTATATCCTGCTGGCGAACAGCCCCGGCCTGGCCGAGCCGGCGCCGACGTCCGTCAGCCAGCTCGTGGCCTCACCGTTCATGCGGGTGCTGCTCACGTTCTTCGTGGGATAGCAGCAGGTGAGGCTGCGATATGCAGGCGGACTGACGGTTTCGCTGCTGCTGGTGATGCCGGTGAATGTGGATGCCGAGTGGCACTTCAAGCCGTTCCTCGGCTTCACCTTCGAGCCGTCGACGACGTTAGTCGGAGATGTCGAGTTTGCGGCGGGGTGCTGGTCCCTCCGGACGAGGAATCGCAGTCGTCGAACGTGACGTTTGGAGCGGCCGTCGCGCTCCTTGGCGAGGTTTTCGGGGTCGAGGCGGAGTGGTCCCAGGCGCCGGGGTTTTTCCAGGCGCGCGACCTGAACACTCTGGTGAGCAGCGGCGCGCAGACGTTCACGGGGAGTCTTATCGTCGCGGTGCCGCGCCGGATCGCCCAGTACACGTTGCGGCCTGTACTTCGTTGCCGGCGCAGGTGTCATGCGCCTGCGCAGCGAGGGCGCAACCCGGAGCGCGATTTGTTTCCGATCCACGAGACGCTGGCGGCATCGATTCGGGGGCGGGGCCACCGGGCTTCTTCAACGAGCGGGTCGGCGGGTCAGCTGGGACCTCCGCTACTTCCGCTCAGTTGGCGGAGAAGCAACCGGGGATCCGCTTCGTGACCACTGATGGGCTGGCGAAGCAGCTTTCTTTTTGGCGCGCCAACATGGCGCTCGTACTAAGATATTGACCGCTTTGTGAGGCGCAGATGATGCGACGGCTCGGCGTCTGGTGTGTCGTGGGAGTAGCCCTCCTCGGGACGGTCGCCTCGTCGGCCGAAACGCTCAAGATCGTGCCGCTGGTTGCCGATGGCGAGGTGCTCGTCACCTTTGAGCTGGCCGACGCCTACACTCAGGAAGTCCGCGATGCGATTGCCAGCGGCCTGCGTACGACGTTTACCTACGACGTCGAGCTTCGGATGCCGGTGGCGGGGTGGGTGGATCGGACCATCGCGACGGCTGTCATCACCACCAGCAGCCAGTACGACAACCTGACGCGGCGCCACACGCTGTCACGGGCCATCGATGGGCGCGTGATGGAAGTGGTCCTCACCGACAACGAAGCCCAGGTTCGCGAGTGGCTGACGACGCTGAAGCGTGTGCCGATCTACGAGACGTCGCGCCTCGACGCGTCGCATGATTACTTCGTGCGCATCCGCGCCCGCCGGCGGCCGTCAGGCACGTCGCTATTCGGCCTCGCGAGCACGATCACCGGCCAGGCGCGTTTTACGTTTATTCCCTAAGGTCGGGCAGGTCTGCGAAATCCAAAATTTACAATTCACAATTGTAAATTGTAAATTCCCGAGTGATCTCCCTTTCCAACATCAACAAGCAGTACGGCCGTCAGGTCCTCTTCGTCGACGCCTCGTTCCAGCTGAATCCCGGCGACAAGGTCGGGCTGGTCGGCCCGAACGGATCCGGCAAGACGACCATCTTCCGAATGCTCGTCGGCGAGGAACAGCCCGACGACGGCGAGGTGTCGGTGCCGCGGCGGGTCACGATCGGCTACTTCCGGCAGGACGTCGAGGAAATGGCTGGCCGGTCGGTCCTCGACGAAGCGATTGCGGGCAGCGGCCGGCTCGGTGCGCTCCACCACGAGCTCGAGGAGCTGCAGCACGCGATGTCGGATCCGGCCCGGGCCGACGACATGGATCGCATCCTGGTGCGTTTCGGCGAGGTCCAGGAGGAGTACGACCATCTCGGGGGCTACGCCCTGGAAAGCCGGACGCGCGAAATCCTGCACGGCCTCGGCTTCGACGACGAGCGGATCGACGGCGACGTCGGCGCGCTGTCCGGCGGGTGGAAGATGCGCGTGGCGATGGCGCGCGTGCTCCTCGGCAAGCCCGACGTGCTGCTGATGGACGAGCCGACCAACCACCTGGACATCGAATCGATCATCTGGCTCGAAGCGTTCCTCAAGGAGCAGTCCGGTTCGCTGCTGATGACGTCGCACGATCGCGACTTCATGAACCGCGTCGTCTCGCGCATCGCGGAGATCGACGGCGGCGAGATCACGTCGTACTCGGGCAACTACGATTTCTACGAGCGCGAGCGCGCGATCCGCGAGGCCAACCGCGAGGCCGCCTACACGCGCCAGCAGGCGATGCTCGCCAAGGAGCAGCGGTTCATCGAGCGCTTCGCCGCGCACGCCGCCAAAGCGGCGCAGGTCCAGAGCCGCGTCAAGGCGCTCGAGAAGATCGAGCGGATCGAGCTGCCGAAGAAGCGGCGCGTCGTGAAGTTCGATTTCCGCCAGCCGCCGCGATCCGGCGAGCTCGTGGCGACGCTCGTGGGTGTGTCGAAGCGCTACGGCCGGCGCGTCGTCCACGACCGGCTGACCCTGACGATCCGCCGCGGTGAGCGGTGGGCGGTGATGGGCAAGAACGGCGCCGGCAAGTCGACACTGCTGAAGATGGTGGCCGGTGCACTTGGCCCCGACGAGGGAACGGTCACGCCGGGCGCCAGCTTGAAGATGGGCTACTTCGCGCAGCAGGCGCTCGACCTGCTCGACGCCGACCTCACGGTCGAGGAGCAGCTGCAGCAGGATTTTCCGCACGAGTCGATCGGCGCGCTGCGGAATCTGGCCGGGGCGTTCCAGTTTTCAGGCGATGACGTGGACAAGAAAATCCGGTCGCTGTCGGGAGGAGAGAAGACGCGGCTCGTCATGGCGCGGATGCTTCTCGATCCGCCCAATTTCCTGGTGCTCGACGAGCCAACCAATCACCTCGACCTGGCGACCAAAGAGATGCTGCTCGAGTCGCTGGCCGCGTTCGACGGCACGATGATCTTCGTCTCGCACGACCGCGCCTTCCTGCGCGGCCTGAGCAACCGGGTCCTCGAGCTCGGGGGCGAGAGCGGAACCGAGGCCGAGCCGCACGTGTATCCCGGCTCGTACGTCGACTACGTGGCGCGCACCGGACACGAGGCGCCCGGCGTGCACGGCGTAAGTCAAGGAGCCCCGAGCCCGAGCTACGAGTCCGATGTCTTCCGTTGCGGCCGGACTCAGGTGCATGTCGCGTTGCGTCGTCGATAGGTCCGCGTGGCCGTCGGAGCAGGGACCGCGAGAGCTACGACGGTAGAACCTCGGTATCCGTGTGTTAGGATTCCCGTCAGCCAGCCCTTCCTCTTCAGCCAATCCGGGGGGATTTATGGAAGGTCAGACCCTCTTGCATTACCGCGTTCTCCAACGGCTCGGGGGCGGCGGCATGGGCGTCGTCTACAAAGCACTCGACACCCACCTGAACCGGCCGGTCGCGGTGAAGTTCCTTCCACCCGAGATGACACGTGATGAGGAGGCGAGACAGCGCTTTGTGCTGGAAGCTCAGGCTGCCTCGGCGCTTGACCACCCGAATATCTGTACGATCCACGAAATTGCCAGCACGTCAGACGGCCAGATGTTCATCGTGATGGCCTTTTATGACGGCGAGACGCTGAAGAAGCGCATCGAGCGAGGTGCGTTGTCCGTCCATGAGGCGCTTGACGTAGCCGTGCAAGTGGCTCAGGGGCTCGCCAAGGCGCATACCGCGGGGATTGTCCACCGCGACATCAAGCCGGCGAACCTGATGCTCACCAAGGACGGGTTCGCCAAAATCGTCGATTTCGGCATCGCGAAACTGGTTGACCTCAGCCAGACAGGAATCACGCGCACCGGGACGACGCTGGGGACAGTCGCCTACATGGCTCCAGAGCAGCTCGCCGGTTCGGCGGCGGACTCGGTGACCGACATTTGGTCGCTCGGTATTGTGCTGTACGAGATGCTCGCAGGCCGGTTGCCGTTCTCCGGCGAGCATCAGCTTGCGGTGATGAACTCGATTCTCAACCAGACGCCGGCCCGCCTGCGAGCGATACGTCCGGACATCCCTCCTGAGCTCGAAGCGGTCGTCGATCGAACGCTGGACAAGAACCGAGCGACACGATACGCCTCCGCAGCGGACGTCCATGCGGCGCTGACCCGCTGCCGGAATGATGTGTCCGCTCCAGTTGTGAGTCGCGGGCGCGCCGCGGGCGTCGGGCACGCACTCAGGCAGCCTCGAATCGCTATTCCAGCCGCAATCCTGGTTTCGCTGATTGGATTCGGAACGATATGGGGCGTGAATCGCGCCATGGATGCCCGGTGGGCTGCAGACGAAGCGATTCCGGAGATTGAGCGACTGGTCGAAAAGGATGATTACGCGGGTGCCCTGACGCTTGTCAGGGAGGTCGAGCGTGTCGTGCCGAACAATCCTCGCCTTTCGGAGCTGTGGCCGCGGGTCGCGACGCGTCGCTTCGTCGATTCGGATCCGGCTGGCGCTGATGTCTACGTCACAACGTATGGGAAGGTCGATGGGCCATGGACATATCTCGGTCGGACCCCAATCACGGATGCGGCGCTTCCTCACGGAGCATTTCGGTGGAGGATTGAAAAACCGGGACTCGACACTCTCGAGTTCGTCGCCACGAGTCAATACGCTCGAATGACTGCGCCACGCCTCGCAGGCGACATCGACCAGTGCGAAGTTCCATCTCTCCGCGCGCGGCGACGGCGCCGCCGACATGATTCAGGTGCCAGCTTCCATTGTTGCAGTTGGATCTCACTGGCTACAACTACAACGCCGAGCTGCCCGCCGGGGCTTTTCGAATCGACACATACGAGGTCACGAACAAGAAGTTCAAGCAGTTTGTCGACAGCGGAGGTTACAAGAAGCCGCAGTACTGGAAGCATTCCGTCGTGAGAGATGGCCACGTCATTCCTTGGGAGCAGGCGATGGCTGAGTTTCGCGATCGCACGGGCCGACCCGGACCTGCTTTCTGGGAAGTCGGCACGTACCCCGCCGGCCAGGACGACTACCCTGTGGGTGGGGTGAGCTGGTACGAAGCGGACGCCTATGCGGAGTTCGCTGGCAAGAGGTTGCCCACAATCTACCACTGGCTGCGTGCGGCCGGTGTGTCCCAGGCGGCGGCTTTCATCACGCCGTTGAGTAACTTCAGTCGAAAGGGTCCGGCCCCTGTCGGTCGCAACCGGGGCGTGAGTGTGGTTGGAGCCTTCGACATGGCAGGCAATGTCAGGGAATGGTGCTGGAATGAGATGACGCCAGGGTCAACGCGCTACATTCTCGGCGGAGGGTGGAACGACGCTGATTACCGGTTCCTCTTTGCTGAGGCTCTCTCGCCGTTCGATCGATCCGAGACGAATGGGTTTCGACTCGTCGAATACGTTTCGGATCCAGTCCTGTCGGACGCGCTGACTCGGGCGATTCCGCTGCCCTCGCGAGACTACAGCAAAGAGGAGCCTGTGTCGAACGAGGTCTTCCAGGTCTATAAGGACCTGTACTCTTACGATCCAACCCCTCTTGAATCGAAGATCGAGTCTGTCGATGACACGAACGAATACTGGCGAAAGGAGAAGGTGAGTTTCAAAGCGGCGTATGGAAACGACCGTGTGATTGCGTATCTGTTCCTGCCGAAGAAGGCACGGCCCCCGTATGAGACTCTCGTGCATTTTCCAGGGAGCGGTGCCATCCGAACGCCGTCGAGCGAAAGCCTGTATCTCGACGTCTTCGATTTTCTGATGGTGAGCGGACGCGCGGTTCTGTATCCCATTTACAAGGGCACATACGAGCGAAATACTGGGCAAACGTCTTCGTGGCCCGAGATGAACCGAGCATACCGGGACTTGGTCATGGAGCAAATTAACGACGCTCGTCGCGGTCTCGACTATCTCGCCACGCGTGCGGACATCAGGCATGACGCGCTTGGTTTCCACGGGTACAGCTGGGGTGCTCGACTCGGCTCGCTGGCGCTCGCCGTGGAACCCCGTTTCAAGGCAGCGATCCTGTTGGATGGCGGGTTTCCACCAGTCAAGGCTCCGCCAGAAGTCGATCCGTTCAATTTCGCTCCCCACGTCTCGGTGCCTGTTCTGATGCTCAACGGTGCCAGCGATACCATCTACCAGGTGGAGGTGGGGCAAAAGCCCCTCTTTGTTCGCCTTGGAACTCCGGAGCCGCGCAAGCGCTAGGTGATCTTCCCGGAGGCGGCCACGGTTTCGGCGACCAGCTCAAGAGCCAGATGGTGAGAGAAACCCTGGATTGGCTGGATTAGTATCTCGGTCCAGTGAAGTGATGTGCGGCTGGGGCGATGGGGCACGGATCCGGTGCCCCGGGTCCCGAGCCCTTATTCGTCGCGACCGCCGCCGCGAAGCTTCTTGACCTCGCCGCGGCGGCGCTTCGACTGAAGGCGCCGCTCGCGGGCGGCGGCCTTGGGGCGCGTCGCTCGCCGCTTCTTCGGCCGCCGCGCGGCCTGCCGAATCAACGCGATCAGCCGTTCGCGCGCCGCCTCACGGTTGCGCGCCTGAGTTCGATGCTCGCGGCTGTCGATCAGCAGGACGCCGTCCGTCGTCAGCCGGCTTCCGGACAACGCCGTGAGCCGGTGCTTGACCTCCTCGGGCAGCGATGACGCGGCAATGTCGAACCGGAGCTCCACCGCCGTGGCGACCTTATTGACGTTCTGGCCGCCAGGCCCGGAGGCACGCACGAATCGCTCGCTGATCTGGCTTTCATCGAGCTCGATCCCTTCGGCAATGCGGATCATCGCTCGAGGTAATCAACCCACAATTGGACGAGCGGCTGGCGCGTTCCGTTCAGGGCGGCGTACTGGGCCGCATAGCTGCGCGCCAGGCGGATCTCGTCGCTTCGATCGCGGACGGCCAGGCCGGCCCGTCTCGCCTCGAACATCCAGGTCAGCGCGAGGAAGAGAGACGCTTCGTCGCTGCGCGGCTGCTCGAGATACCGATCGAGCGCCAGTACCGCCTCGCGCGCACTGCCGCCGGTTGCCCGCAGGATGGCCAAGGGCCGCGCAAATCGCGTGTCGGCCGGCCAGCGGGCCTGCGCTGCTTCTGTGGCCGTGCGTCCCTCGCCGTATCGCTTGGTCCGCAGGAGCGCATCGATCATCCAGGCGTGTACGTCAGGCAGGTCGGCCCCATCCGCCAGGGCCTTCCGCCAGGCGGCGAGCGCCTCATCGTCGTGTCCGGCGGCCGCGAAACAGACACCGAGGTAGGCGAGCGCCGCTCCCCGATTCTCGCCGCCTTCGATGATGCGCTCCAGTGCGGTCGCGGCGTCGACGAACGCGCGGCTGCGCAGCTGTCGCAACGCGGCGTCGAAGCCCGCGACCGCTGCAGTGGAAAGGCTGGAGCGGAGCGGCTGGATTACCGCAGGCTGAAGCGCCGCCTCGAGATCGAATGGTCGACCCAGAATCCGCCGCGCTCACCGTCAGAAAGAGCGCGGTGTCAGCCGCGGCCGGAGCCGCGGTGACCTCGAACAGCTTCGATTTCACGATCGGAGCGCCTGCGGCGAGCGACGACCGGAGACGGTACGTGCCGGGAGGTAACTCGCCGACGGGCAGTACTTTCGAGAAGATGAATCGCTCGTCGCCGCCGCGACGGGCGGGGACGGTCGTGCTCAGAACTGCCGGCCCATCGTCGGTTGTCACGACTTCGAACGTGGCCGACAGACCTGCTGCATCCGCTCCGTACGCCTCGAGATAGCCCTGCACGATGCCGAAACGTACTTCCGGGCCGAACGCCGGTTGCGAGGGATTCCCCGGCGGCTCGGGTCCACCGACCATGAGCTCTGTGACCTCCAGGCCTCCCGAGCGCATCAGCTCTGCCCGCAGCGGGAACTCGACGCTGCCGATGATGTCGCCGTCGACAACGGCGATTCTCACCAGGTAGCTGCCCGGCGCGACCGTCGCCGCGCGGCTATATCGCATCGGCGACGCACGCGCAGGGGCGCCGACCTGGATGTCGGAAATCTGTCCCTCGACGGCCCGCCTGTCGCTGTCGAGGATCACGTAGGCAATCGTGACGACTCGCGATCCCGCGTGCGCCACGTCGATGTCGGCGTGCACGAGGACCTGGACCTTCGAGCGATCTGGTCCGCGAAGGGCAACCGCGGTGCCACGAAGCGGCACCGCCGAAAGCATCAAGGGGTTGGTCAGCGCGGCATTCACACGATCGTGTGCCGTTTGCGGAGCGGCGCGAGGATCGACGGCCATCGTCCGTCGCGCGCGCACTGTCGCGTCCGACCGCGCGACGGTCACCTGCAGCGCCTGAGGAGTGCCGTCGCGATCGCGCGCCGTCGACTCGACGCCGAGCAGGTAGTAGCCGGACATCTCCGACTCGACGCGGTCGAGTGCTCCGGTGCCGGTGCCCGACATCGTGAACAAGCCGCCGCGCGCCGCGTGCGCGAGGAGCTCGAGGCCGAGCCGGCGTTCGTATTGATCCTGCTGGACCTCGAACGGGCTCCTGGCGACGGCCTCGGTGATATCGGTCGGTTCTTCCTCGAGCTTCAGGCTGTAGATCGCCGTGCGCGCGGCGGCGGCGAGATCGCCGATCTCGGCGACGCGGCGCTGCCCGATCGAGCGGTCCAGACCGAAGCCGTCGGAGATGAGCAGCAGCGTCTTCGGCGCATCCACCGTCTTGAGGGCCGTCAGCAGCTCGCGAAGGCCGCTAATCATCAGGTCGGCGTTCCGCAGCGTCAGATCCGCGACGCGTTCGGCCTCCAGGCGGACCTCCGCGGGGCAGTTGTTCGCGTTGCGCTGGACCTGGACGCTCGAGCACGCGCGGCGGATCACGGCCGACAACGCCTCGGGTTCGCCGCGGTGATAAGCGAGGGCGGCGCCGATGCCGACGCGATAGGCCCACGGCGTGTCCGTCGCGACAATCTGGCCGGGCATCTGCGCGAGCTTTTCCTTGATCGTGTCGCGGTCGGCGGTGAAATCACTCCAGGCTGTTTGTGCCCAGACCAAGGCTGACGATGGCGATGCGGTCGGCGGCGGGAAGGCGATCGATGAACCGCGTCACCGCGGGCAGCATCGGACGCATCGCGCCAAACTTGATATTGGCTCTCGTCGATCGCGATGACGACCAGGCCGCTGCCATCCGCCGCCGCATTCGTGAAGTAGCCGTCAGCGGCCGCAGCTGGAGGCGCGCCGGCTGGACTGGCGGTCACGAGCCGTCAGCCTGGGAATCCATTGCGCGCTGACGACGCGGCGCGTCTGATCGCCGACGCGCACGGTAAAGTCGCCGTGAGCGAGGTTGTCGATGGGGTTCCCGCGGCCATCGACGACCGTCACGTCGATCGGCAGCAGTTCGACCCCGGATTGAAACCGCGGCGGCTGGCTGCTGCCCGAGAACGGGAGCTGCCGCGGCGACCAGCACGAGCACGGCCGAAGCGGTCCTCTTCATGGACTTCATCAGTTTAGGACGATAATCGGGTTTTTGTGACCGGGAACCGATGATCGTCGTTCATGTCCTGGTAGCGCTCGCCGTCATCATCGCCGCAACCCGGCTCGTGGGCTACCTGTTCCAGCGGATCGACCAGCCGGCCGTCATCGGCGAGCTGGTTGGTGGAATCCTGCTCGGCCCTTCCTTGCTCGGCTGGGTGGCACCCGACCTGTTTCGCGGCGCTCCTGCCGCCTGCGGTGATGCCGCTGCTTCGTCTGCACGCGCAGGCGGGCGTCATCTTCTTCATGTTCCTCGTCGGCCTCGAGCTCGACGGGCAGATGATTCGACAGAGCAGCCGGGCGACGATCTTCATCTCGCACGCCAGCATCGTGCTGCCATTCGTGCTGGGCTATGGGCTGGCGCACGTGCTTTACCCGCGGCTGGCGCCGCCGTCGGTGCAGTTCACGCCGTTCGCGCTATTCATCGGCGTTTCCATGTCGATCACCGCGTTCCCGGTGCTCGCACGGATCCTGCGCGACCGCGGTCTCAACCGGACGCGCATGGGCAACGTGGCGATGGCGTGCGCGGCGGTTGACGACGTCACCGCCTGGTGCCTGCTCGCGCTCGTCATCAGCATCAGCGAGTTCGGCGACTGGGGATCCGCGATCGCGCACGTCCCTGGCGTCGTCGTCGGGCACCTCAATCACTACGCGATCTTCGCGGCGTTTCTCGCCGGCGCGCTCATGCCCGGAAAGGCGCGGCTCGTCGGCACGCTCCACGACCGGCTGGCGCGCCTGCTGTCCGTGCTGTTCCTGCCGGTGTTCTTTGCGTACAGCGGGATCCGGACGCAGGTTGGATTGATAGACGGCGCGGCCAATTGGGGTTTGTGCGCGGCGATTATCGCCGTGGCGTGCGCCGGCAAGTTCGGCGGCAGCGTGGCCGCCGCGCGTCTCACCGGGATCGGTTGGCGCGACTCGGCCGCGCTCGGCGTGCTGATGAACACCCGCGGGCTGGTCGAACTCGTCGTCCTCAACATCGGCCTGGATCTCGGCGTCATTTCGCCGACGCTCTTCACCATGCTGGTCATCATGGCGCTGGTGACGACGTTCATGACGAGCCCGCTGTTGCAGCTGCTGCTGCGGAACAACCCCTGGACGTCGGAGGCTGCCGAGGTCCGGCTGAAGCCGGACCCTACGTGAACGCGTACGTCGTAGGTCCGCCTTAAGGCGGACCCGACGTCCGTAGTGTCCGGCTTTAGCCGGACGTCTCCGTTGCGGTAGACTCCCCGCGATGAAGCGCCTTCCTGGCCGCTGGAACGTCGTGGGGCTGACCGGTGCCGCCCTGTCCGGCCAGCCGCCGGCGTCGACGTTTTCGAGGGCGCCCGGCTGATCGTCGGCGCTGGCCGGCCGCCGATCGAGGGCGGCGCGTTCTGTCGTGCAGAAAGGCCGTGTGACGGCCGTGGGTGAACGCGGATCCGTGAGCGCCCCGTCAACGGCCGTCCGCGTCGACTTGACCGGCAAGACGGTGATGCCGGCGATCGTCAACGCGCACGTGCACCTCGGATTCCAGCGCGGGGCGGTCTTTGCGGCCGAGAGCTACACCCGCGAGAACATCGTCGATCAGCTGAATCGCTACGCGTTCGCCGGCGTGGCGGCCGTGCTCTCGCTCGGCACCGATGCCGGCCCGATTCCCGATGCCATTCGCGCCGAGCAGCGCAGCGGCACGCTCGGCGGCGCGCTGTTCCGAATGGCGGGGCGCGGCCTCGCGCCGCCCGATGCCGGGCCCGCGAACGCCGCCATGAAGCCGTCGGCATACGGCGTGCGTACCGGAAGATGAGGCACGCGCGGCGGTTCGCGAGCAGGCGGCGCGCGGCGTCGACGTCATCAAGATCTGGG
Source organism: uncultured Acidobacteriota bacterium (assembly GCA_963720005.1). GTDB lineage: Bacteria > Acidobacteriota > Vicinamibacteria > Vicinamibacterales > CAVVIG01 > CAVREM01. Next base: position 44,329 of record CAVREM010000070.1, read on the forward strand.
TCGACGATCGAAACGGCAGCGTCCCGAAGCTCAGCCCCGAGCTGGCGCGCGCGGTGATCGACGAAGGGCACAAGCACAAGCTCAAGGTCATCGCGCACATCTTCTATCTCGACGATGCGAAGTGGCTGGCGCGTGCGCGGATCGATGGCTTTGCGCATCTCGTGCGCGACCGCGAGGCGGATGAGGAACTCGTCACGCTCATGCGCGACAACGGCGTCGTGATCATCCCCAACATGGCGATCAGCCAGAACGGCACGTACACCGCGCCGCCGGAATGGCTGGACGATCCGCTCTTCCGTGCGGTCACGCCGGCCGAGGACGCCGAACGCATCCGGGCGTCGTTCGGCGGACGGACCGCGCAGGGCGTCGAGCGTGCCGCCGCGACGTTTCGCGGGATGGAGCGCAGCGTCGCGCGGATGAAAGCGGCCGGCGTCAAGTTCGCGTTCGGCACTGATGCCGGCGCCGTTCGCGATCACGTGCACGCGTTCACGGATCACCGCGAGCTGGACATCATGGTGCGCGCCGGGCTGACCCCGATGGAGGCGATCACCGCGGCGACGAGCGGATCGGCCGAGCTCGCGGGTCTGACCGACATGGGCGCGCTGACGCCTGGCAAGAGCGCCGACTTCATGGTGCTCGACGCCAACCCGCTCGATGACATCAGGAACACGCGCCGCATTTCGCGCGTGTATTTGCGGGGTGCACTGGTGGATCGCGAAAAGCTGCGCGCTGAATGGATGCCGAGGACGCAGAGGTAAACGAGGACGCCGAGGCGCAGAGCGCAGAGGCTGTAGTGCGGACCTTCAGGTCCGCGTGGAGGCTACATGCGGAACCGGATTCTCTCGGCGTCAATCCTGGCCGCCGCGTTCGGCTTCAGCGGCGTGCTGGCGCAGCAAACGCCGGACACTATCGAAGGACATCGTGCCGCGGCGAAGGTTGCGGCGGGCAGCGACCATGTCGGACTGCTGAACACCGTCTGTCCGGCACCCCGGCCCGCGGACGCGGCGGCTGCGGGGCGTCAGGGTGCGGCGCGCGGTGCCGGCGCGGGTGGGGCAGCAGCCGGGGCGCCGCGCCCCAGGCGCGGCAGACGCCTCCGCGCGAGCAGTGGTACGCCGAGCCGGTGAAGGTCTTCGACAACCTGTACTTCGTCGGCCAGACCGAGTATTCCGCGTGGGCGGTCAACACGTCGGACGGCATCATCCTGATCGATACGATCTTCGACTACTCGGTCGAGGCAGAAGTGGTCGACGGTCTGAAGAAGCTCGGGCTCGATCCGTCGACGATCAAGTACGCGATCGTCAGCCACGGGCACGGCGATCATTCAGGCGGCGCGAAGTATCTCCAGGATCGGTTCGGGACGCGGATCATCATGGGCGCGCCCGACTGGGAGATGGTCGCCCGCAGCACGCGCGACCCCGCGCCGAAGCGCGACATCGTCGCCAGCGACGGCCAGAAGCTGACGCTCGGCGATACCACGCTGACGCTCTTCCTGACGCCGGGCCATACCCCGGGGACGATTTCGACACTCATCCCCGTCAAGGACAACGGCCGTCAGCATCTCATGGCGGCGTGGGGCGGCACGGCGTTCAACTTTCCGCGCACACCAGAGAATTTCAAGATCTACATCCACTCTGCGCAGAAGTTTCGCGACATCGTCACCAAGGCGGGCGCCGATGGCGTGATCGCAAACCATACGAACTTTGACGGCACGAAAGTGAAGGTGCCGGCGCTGGCGAAGCGCGCCGCGGGCGCGCCGCATCCGTACGTCATTGGCAATGCCGCTGTTCAGCGATATCTGACGGTTGCCGAGGAGTGCGCGAAGGCTGCGCTGCTGGAATTGAATCCGTAGAGGACGCAGAGGGCGCCCTCTAAAGATCTAAACCACTAAGGACACAATGGACACAAAGAAATCTAACCTTCGTGTCCTTAGTGTCCTTTGTGGTTGATTTACCGAGACTACTTATCCAAGGCACTCAGGTCGATCGACGCGTCCTCGATCTGGATGCTCTTCGCCTTCGTGCCGGTCGGCACGCGGAAGGGAATTGCGCACGAGAACTCCGGGACCTTTCCCACATCCACCAGTGAAACCGCCGTGTTGTAGGTCTTGCCGCCGGCGTCGGTCAGCACCGGGCGCCTGAAGGTGCCCGGCTTGAACGCCGGAAGTACCTTGAAGTTCAGGTTGACGATCGCGAACTCCTCGCCGGGCTTGGCCGTGGAGCCGACGGTGTTGGCGCCGGGCGGGCAGTCCTTGAGTGAGGCTTTCGCCGTGTGCTCGACACCGGCGGCGCTGATCTCGAGCCCCCTGATGGTTTTCGATCCTCCGCCCTGGCCAGCAAAAAGGGGCGACCCGATCAGGGTCGCCCCACACACGACGGCGAAAATTCCGCGCATGTCCTAGAGCGGCGCGTCCGGGTTGGCGAGCGTCCGCCACATGTGCGCGACCGGGCTGTTGTCGTTGCCCAGGCCTTCCTTCGGCTGCTTGAAGTGCCGGCCGACGATGTCGATGAACGGGTCGATCGTGACGACCGCGTTCGGGTCGAACGAATAGAGATCGTTGACCGTCACGAGGCGCGGCTCCATGTACCACTTGTGGTTGCGCAGCATCTTGTAGGCGGCCTGGATGTGCGGCGGCGGCACGTAGTCGACGCCGAACGTCCGGTGATAGGAATCCGGGTACTCGTATCCGGCCTCTTCGTCGGCGAAGAAGCGCAGCGTCTGGTGGTAGCGGATCGCGAAGCTGGTTTTCTCGGGCACGTACGGCTCGAACATCTGCGCGCCCCACCAGCCGTGGTCGACGTGCATCAGGTTCAGCGCCACGTCGTGCAGCAGGCACGCGAGGATCACTTCCTCTTTCATGCCGGTCTTCATCGCGCGCGTCGCGCTCTGCAGGACGTGGTTCGCCGGCTGGAAGCGCAGGCGGAAGAAGTCGAGGATGGTCGGCTTCTCCGGCATCTTTTCCAACCGCCGGACGTTGCCGCGGCCGTTGCCGAAGATGTTGCCCATGCCGCGCCGCGTCGTGCGCGTTTCGACCTGCGCTTCGAGCTCCGCGACGGTGGGGAACGGCCGATCCTCCGCAGCCTGTGCGCCGGCGCCCCGGCCCTGTGCGGCCGCCAGTTCGTTCAGCCGATTCTCCGCGTAGTGCTCGAGCGCTTCGGCGCGCTCTTCATGACCCATCGCGGCAACCGCCGCCGCGCCCCCGAGGCTCGCGATGAACGCACGGCGATCGACCAGGTCGAGAATGCCTGCCATAGAGGCCTCCTGCTGCCGCAGACATTACGCCCATGAAAACCGGGAGTCAATTGGATTGTCGCCGTGTCTTCGCTCAGCGGTAGAATCCGGCCGGCAGGAGGGAACATGACGCCGAGCCTCTTCCGAGTTGTCGTCGCGGCGGCAGCCGCGAGCGTGATTCCGGTCGCGATGGTCGCTTTGTCTCCGTCGGGGCAGGGAGTCGGTGACCAGCGAGCGGGCGACGGCCGGCTGATCGTCACGATCGTATCGAGCCGTGCAGACATGATCACCGGCGGCGACGCACTAGTGCGGGCGACCGGTGCAGGCGCCGCTCAAGGTCAGCTCACCTGGGAGCTGAACGGGCAGCGCATCTCGCTGATCAATGCTCTTCCGGCCAGAGAAAGCATGGTGGGAAGTCACGCGGGCCAGCTTGGTGTCGTCGGCCTCATCACGGGTATCCCACTCGGCAAGAGCACGCTGAACGTAAAGACCGCCGAGTCGAGCGAGACTCTCAATCTGGTGAATTACCCAATCACCGGGCCGGTGTTCTCGGGCCCACATCAGAAGCCGTTTGTGTGTCAGACCGAGAGCTGGAAGCTCGGTCCGCCGCTGGACGAAAACTGCAGTGCGCCGACGAGGGTCGAATGGCAATACAAGTCGACGATCCCGGTCGAAGGACGCGGCCAGAGCGCCTTCAAGCCGTTCGACCCGGCGCGGTCCGCGCCCCGCGGATCTCGCGACCACCACGGTCAACGGGCACTCCGTGCCGTACATCGTCCGGCTCGAGACCGGCACCATCAATCGCGCCGTTTACCAGATTGCATATCTGCGCGATCCGGCAAGCCCGCCCGCACCGGGATTCCTACCGCCACTGAACTGGAACGGCCGGCTCGTGTACACGTTCGGCGGCAGCTGCATGGCCGGATACATCCAGGGCGCCAGCTCCGGCGGCGTGCTGAACGACCTGCACCTCTCGCGCGGCTACGCCGTCGCCTCGTCGTCGCTCAACGTCTTCGGCAACAACTGCAACGGCGTGGTGTCGGCCGAAACGCTGATGATGGTGAAGGAGCGATTCATCGAGACGGTTGGCTTGCCGAAGCACACGATCGGCTGGGGCGGATCGGGCGGCGCGATGGCGCAGTACACCATCGCGCAGAACTATCCGGGCCTTCTCGACGGCATCATCCCGTCGGCGACGTTCCCCGACGCGGTGACCTACTTCATCGAGAGCGAAGACTGCCGGCTGGTGCTGCGTCCGTACCTGAACAAGACCGGCCTTACCGAGGAGCAGAAGCGCGCCATCGGCGGCTTCTCGACATGGGGCACGTGCGATCGCTCCTACGCGAACCGTCCCGGCCGGCTTGATCCGAAGGACTGCGATGCGGACATCCCGAAGGAGCTGCGCTACGACCCGGTGACGAACCCGAAGGGGGCGCGCTGCTCGATCTACGACGGCATGGCGACGATCTTCACGCGCGATCCGAAGACCGGCTTTGCCCGCCGGCCGCACGACAACGTTGGCGTCCAATATGGCCTGGGCGCGCTGAACGCCGGCGTCATCACCAAGGACGACTTCCTCGACCTCAACGAGAAAGCCGGCGGCTACGACATCGACACGAAGTGGCAGGCGGCGCGCACCGCTGGAGATGTCGCGGCGATCAGGATCGCGTTCGAATCGGGCCAGACGATGATGGGCGTCGGCGGCCTGAAGGAAACGCCGATCATCGACGCGCGCAGCTACACCGACCCGACCGGCGACTTCCACGAGAGCTACCACTCGTTCAAGGCCAGAGCCCGGCTGATCAAGGCGAACGGCCACGCCAACAACCAGGTGATGCTGCGGGGCCAGGGCGCGTCGTTCACGCGGATCCAGTCCGAGTACCTCGCCCAGATGGATCGCTGGCTTGACGCGATTGAGGGCGACACGTCGAACCTGTCGCGTGCGGAAAAGATCGTGCGGAGCAAGCCGGCCGATCTGGTCGATGCCTGCTGGACGCAGGACGGGCGGAAGATTGCCGAGCCGGCCGTGTTCGGAAAGGACAGCGAATGCAACCGGCTGTACCCGCCGCACTCCGCGCCGCGGCTCGAGGCGGGCGCGCCGCTCGCCGACGATATCTGGAAGTGCCAGCTGAAGCCGATCGACTGGAAGGACTACAGAGTGACGTTCAGCGAGGCCGAGAAAGCGCGGCTCCAGAAGATCTTCGCCGACGGCGTGTGCGATTGGAGCAAGCCGAGCATCGGAGCCGCTGCGTATAAGGGAACTGGCAGCGCTACTAGTCAGTAGTCAGTAGTCGGTAGTCGGTAGTCGAGTGAGTCAGGAGTTGAGGAGTCGGGAGTCCTGGCCGAGACCGGCTCCGGGTTCGACTCATGACTACCGACTCTCGACTACCGACTCTCGACTACCGACTTCGGCTATCGACTCTCGACTATTCCGCCGATAGACCGATAGATGGCCACCTGTCCACGGTGCATGGGCCCGCTGACCGAGAACCATCGCTGTCCGCGTGGCCGATTCAGCCGGGTTGGCGACGCCCTGTCGACTGTCGTCGGAGGGGCTGTCGTCGGCGGCCTCCTGCCAGTCGTTTTCAGTGCGGATGCGCCGCTCGCGCTGGTGCTCGCCGCGGCGGCGCTCGGGGCGGTACTGGCGAACGCCGTGCGCCAGGCCCTGGGGCCTCACATCTGATTCGGTCGGGCGCAGTACCTGCGGACGACTTCGATCAGGACATCCAGATCGATCGGCTTGGTCAGGGTCGCGACGGCGCCAAGTGTTTCGGCGCGCTGCCGCGCGTCGACCGCGCCTGACATGACGGCGATTGGCACCCCCGCGATAATCGGGTCGTTGAGCTGCGCGCGGCGAAACCCGTCGCCGCCGAGACGAGGCATGGTCAAATCCAGGAGCACAAGGCAGGGTGTCTGGGGCGCCCGGTGGCGGACGATGCGCAGCAGGTGCAGCGCTTCGAGTCCGTCCTCAGCGCCAACGGCATAGAACCCCTGCGTCGTGAGCAGCGTCGTCAGCATCTCACGCATCTCGGGATCGTCCTCGACGATCAGTACGTTCCCGCCGAGATCCATTGGCCGGTCTTCCACTATCCAAGTCCTGTGCCGCCTCGACTGTATTCGCTTAAAGGCCGGTTAGCCAGCAGGAATGCGCCGCCGCCTCGACCGTGCTGGCGCGCGAAGCATCCGGACGAAGGTCATGGTGGTCAGCACGACGCCCAGAACGAGAACGATCAGCACGGCGGTTCTCGACGATGGGCGACTCGAGCCAGTCGAGCGTCCGGGGCCCGTAGCGGCGGGCGAAGTACGCTTCGAGACCGAAGCGCGCGAAACGGCATGCGGCGAGCGTCGCAAAAAACGTCGCGACCTTCACCTCCAGCGCGCCGGCGGCGAGCACGATCGGCGTGAACGGGAAGGGCGGCGGCACCAGGCTCAAGGCGGCGAGCGCCGCCGAACGCGTCGTCTTCCTGATCCGCTGGCGGGCCGACTCGAGATGCTTCGCCGACGCAAAGCGCTCGAGTCCCGCGTCACCGACCTTGCCGCCCATCCAGAATGTGATCACCGCGCCAGCGATCGATCCACCAGTGGCGAGGAGCGCCACCGCCCACCACGGCGCGATCCCCCGCATCGAGAAGACGACGGTGGCGGCGTCGACACCAAACGGCAACCAGAAGAACAGTGTCGAATCGAGCGCTGAGAGGATCAGGATCCCGGCGGGGTTCGTGAAGGTCGTCAGGACCCAGTGCGTGATCGTCCGCATCTACAACGGAAGGCGCAGCAACGCGCGGCAGCCCTGTCCATCGGACCGGTTTTCGAGGGTGAGCGCCCCGCCGTGCGCCTCGGCAATCTGTCTGCTGAGGACGAGGCCGATGCCGGAACCGCCGGGCTTGGTGGTGAAAAACGGCACGAACAGGTTGGATGCATTCGAGAGGCCAGCGCCCTCATCGTCGATCCAGACGCTCAGGGTCCGTCCGTCGCGCCGCCATCCGACGCTGACGCCGCCGCCGGTTTCCATCGCCGCATCGGCGGCGTTGCGCAGCAGGTTGATCACGAGCTGTTCGAGCTGATCGGGATCGGCCCGGACGACGACATCGGGGCCGCCGTCGATCCGGACCGCGACGCGCGTTTCGACGCCCGCCGCCCGCGCGACGAATTCAGGAATGCGCACGGTCGCGAGCCGCGGCGCGGGCAGCTTCGCGAGCTGCGCGTAGGCCGTGGTGAACCGGCTCAAGGCGTCGGAGCGCGACGCGATCACGGCGAGACCGCGCTTCATGTCGTCGTGCAGATCGTCCGGCCGGCCGCCGTTCCCGGCGCTTCGCGACAGCATCGATTCGAGGCTGCCGGCGATCGACTTGATCGGCGCCAGCGAATTGTTGATCTCGTGTCCGATGACGCGGATCAGCCGCTGCCAGGCCTGGCGTTCCTCGTCGCGCAGCGGGCGGCTGACGTCGGCGAGCACGAGCAGTTGATGCGGACGGCCCTGCTGCCGGAACGTCGTGCGGCGCATCTCCCAGCGGCCGGTCGCGCCGGGAAACGACACATCCTCGATGCGGGGCGTCGCACCCTCGAGGGAGGAGGTCAACCCGAGTTCGGCGGCGGAGCGGCCGAGCAGCTGTTCGGCCGGCTTGCCGAGCACGCGTTCGCCCGCGCGGTTGACCAGCCGCAGCATCTGCTCGCCGTCGAAGGTGAAGACGGCGACATCGATCTCCACCATCACCGTGCGCAGCAGCGCGCCCGCTTCGAGCGCGCCGAGCCGCTGGTCGTGCAGCGTGGCGGCAAGCTCGTTGACCTCGAGCATCACGGCGGCGAGCGGATCCTCGCCGGTCAGCGCCGCGCGTCCGCCCGCGCCGCGCGCCCGGATGGAGAAGTCGCGCTCGCGCAATGCCGCGAGCAGGTTCGACAGCGTCTGCAGCGGCAGCACGACCCGTTGCCGCGCCGCGAACGAGCAGCCCAGCCAGATGCCCACGATGAACACGGTGAGCGTCCACTGGACGCGCGCGGTGTAGTCGCCGGTCCAGAGCAGGACGAGCGAAACCAGCGCCGCGGGCAGGCCGGCGGCGAGGGCGAGGAGGAGGATGCGTTGATCGAATCTGAGACGCTCAGGCAATTTAGAATTTACAATTCAAAATTTGGAATTCCGGAGCATTTTGAATCGTAAATTCTTCAATTCTAAATTTCCGAGCTGCCGCTACAAGCCGAAGTGCTGCAGCCGCCGGTACAAAGCACTTCGGCTCAGCCCTAGCGCCTTCGCCGCCTGGCTCACGTTGCCGTCGTGGCGCGCCATGGCTTTGCGGATGAGGAAGCCTTCGACATCTTCGAGGCTCATGTCCTCGATCCGCGAGCCTGAGTCGCGCTCGACGCGCAGCCCCAGATCGACGGCGCGTACCGCGGCACGCTCGGCCATCAGGACGCCGCGCTCGACGGCGTGATCGAGCTCGCGGATGTTGCCTGGCCATGGATGGTTGAGCAGCGCCTGCATCGCCGCCGGTTCGAAACCGGTCAGCGTCTTGCGGTACCGGCGGGCATGCTGGCGCAGGAAGTGGCTCGCGAGCGCCGGGATGTCCTCGCGGCGCTCGCGAAGGGCCGGCATGTGCACCTCGATGGTATTCAGGCGGAAGAGCAGGTCCTGGCGGAACCGGCCGGCGGCGACTTCGTCCGACAGCCGGGCGTTGGTCGCGGACAGGATGCGAACGTTCACTTTCCGCGTGCGCGACGAGCCGACCCGCTCGAACTCGCCGGTCTCGAGCACGCGCAGCAGCTTCGGCTGCAGGTTGAGCGGCACGTTGGCGATCTCGTCGAGAAACAGCGTGCCGCCTTCCGCGAGCTCGAACCGGCCGACGCGGTCGCTCTTCGCGTCGGTAAACGCCCCCTTCACGTGGCCGAAGAGCTCGCTTTCGAACACTCCCTCCGACAGGCCCGCGGCGTTGACCGTGACCAGGCCGCGGCCCGTGCGCGGCGAGGCGGCGTGGATCGCCTGGGCGATCGTCCCCTTGCCGGTGCCGTTCTCGCCGGTGATCAACACGTTGGCGTCGGACGGGCCGACGCGCTGCACGATCTCGAGCACCGGCCGCATCGCAGCCGCCTCGGCGATGAGGAGCGGTCCGGCGTCGGGCTTCAGGGCGCGGTTCTCGGCTTCGAGGCGCTGCTGGCGGCGCAGCGCCCGCGACAGTTCGACCTGCGTGCGGACGATTGCCAGCACGCGCGGGTTGTCCCACGGCTTCTGGACGAAGTCGCGCGCGCCCCGCCGCATCGCTTCGACGGCGATGTCGACACCGCCCCAGGCGGTCATCACGATGACGGGCAGCGTCGCATCCTGCGCCTGCAGCCGGGTGAGCAGGTCGAGCCCTTCCTCGCCCGACGTCGTGTCGCGCGCGTAATTCAGATCGATCAGGACCGCGTCGAAATCGCGCGCCTGCACGGCGTCGATGACCGTCGCCGGCGAGCTGGCCGAATCGATGCGGTAGCCCTCGCCCTTGAGCAGGAGCCGCAGCGCCTCCAGCACGTCCGGCTGGTCATCCGCGATGAGCACGCGAGGGGGGCAATCCATCGAGTCGAGTCAGTCAGTAGTCGGTAGTCGAGTCAGTCGATCGTCGGTCCAGGGCAGGACTACCGACTCTGACTACCGACTACCGACTTAGTCATCGACGACCCAGCCATCGCGCAGGTGGACGATCCGGCTGCCGTATGACGCGTTCACCTCGGAATGGGTCACCTGGATGATCGTCGTGCCCGCCTCGTTCAGCGTCCGGAACAGCTCCATGATTTCCTTGCCCTGCGCCGTATGGAGATTGCCGGTCGGCTCGTCGGCGAGCAGCACCTGCGGGTTCGCGATCACCGCCCGGCGACGCCGACCAGCTGCTGCTGGCCGCCCGAGAGCTGATTCGGATACAGGTCCTTCTTGCCGACGATCTGGAAGCGATCCAGCACGTCGGCGACCATGCTCTGGCGATCCTTCCGGCTGACGTTGCGATACGAGAGCGGGATCTCGAGGTTCTCGTAGACCGTGAGGTTGTCGAGCAGGTGATAGCTCTGGAAGACAAAGCCAATGTGCTGCTTGTGCAGCTCGGCCCGCTGCTTCGGGTTCAACCGGTGGACCGGCTGCTCGATGAAGTAGTACTCGCCATCCCACGCGCTGTCGTGCATCCCGAGGATGTGCAGCAGCGTCGACTTGCCGGCGCCCGACGGCCCCATGATCGAGACGAACTCGCCGGGCTTGATGTCGAGATTGATTCGGCGCAGCACGTAGGTCCGGCCGACGCCTTGGGGATACGACTTCTCGATGTTGCGAAGCGAAATCAGCATAACTGCCTACTCCGACCGGAGCGCGACCATCGGATCGACGCGTGTCGCCCGCCGCGCTGGAAAATAGGCGGCGACCAGCACGACCGCCAGCAGCATCCCGCTCACCGTCGCCAGCGTTGGCGGGTCGGACGGGCTCACGTCGAACAGCAGACCGCTGAGCAGCCGGGCCGTCGCCAGCGCGCCGATGATGCCGATCACCAGGCCGGCCGCTCCCATCCGCAGCGCTTGAGTGACCACCATGCTGCGCACGTCGGTCGGCTTCGCCCCGAGGGCCATCCGAATCCCGATCTCGCGCGTGCGCTGGGCGACCGAGTACGACATCACCCCGTACAGGCCACAGCCCGCCAGGAACAGGGCGAGCGCCGCGAAACCGGCGATGAGCGTGGCGTTGAAGCGGGGCGTCGCCACCGACTGCGCGAGATAGTCGTCGATGGTCCGCACTTCGCCTGCAGCGAGATCGGGATCGAGGGCGGCCACCGTCTGTCGCAGTGTGCCCGAGAGGCCCGCAGGATCGGCTGTCGTTCGGACGACCACCGCGAGGAACGGCCACGGCGTCTGCGGGAAGGGCGTGTACAGCTGCGGACCGGCAGTCTCGCTGAGATCCCGGTTCTTCACGTCGCGAACGATGCCGACGATCTCGCGCGACACACCGCCGTAGCTGGTGAGCCGGCGGCCGATCGGATCCTCGTCGGCCCAGAACCGTCGCGCCATCGTCTCGTTGATGATCGCGATCGGCGGCGCGTCCTCGGCGTCGCGCGCGTCGAAGCTCCGGCCGCGGACCAGCTGAATGCCCATCGTCTCGAAGTACTCCGGGCTGATCGCAAAGCCGGCGGCCGTCGGGCGATCGGCGGGGTTGGTGAGCGGCCGTCCATCGACGGTGAACCCCGCGCCGAGTGAGCTGCCGCTCATGGGCAATGTCGTGGCAACCGCGGCCGACTGCACGCCGGGCGCCGACCTTGCGCCGTCGAACAAGCGCCGATAGAACCGGACCTGGGCCGCAGAATCGGGATAGCGGGATCCCGGCAGCAGCAACTGCATGGTCGCCGCCTGTTGCGGGACGAAGCCAGGCTCCACCCGCTCGAGGCGGATGAAACTCCGCACCAGCAGCCCCGCGCCGCTCAGCAGCACCAGCGACAACGCGATCTCCGCCACGACCAGCGCGTGCCCGGTCCGCGCCGCGCGGGCGCCGCTCGAGCCGCGGCCGGCATCGTTCAGGACTTCATTGTGGTCCGGCCTGGACAGCTGCAGCGCGGGTGCCGTGCCGAAGACGATCCCGGTCGCCATCGACACCAGCGTCGTAAATGCGAGGACGGTCGCATCGATCTGTGCCGCCTGCAGCCGCGGGATCTCGAGCAGGCGTGGCCGCGACCAGCGCGGCAATGCCCCAGAGCGCGAAGATCACTCCCACGATCCCGGCCGCGATCGACAACGCGAGCGACTCGACGAGGAGCTGGCGGATCAGACGGCCCCGCCCGGCGCCGAGCGCCATCCTGATCGCGATCTCTTTCTGCCGCGCCGCGCCGCGGGCGAGCAGCAGGTTGGCCACGTTGGCGCATGCGATCAGCAGGACGACGCCGACCGCGCCGAGCAGCAGGATGAGCCCTCGCCGGTAGTCCTCGACGATGTCATCGCGCAACGGCATCACCCGAATCGTTCGCCCGGCGTTGCTCGTTGGATACTCTTGCGCAAGACGTTCGGCGATCGCCGACAGCTCGCCTTGGAGCTGCGCGACCGTGGCGCCTGGGCGGAGGCGGCTGACCGCGTTCATGAACGAGGCGCCGCGGCCATCCATCAGGCTCGCGACGAACGGCTCCGCGACCATCGGCAGCCAGATCTCGATGCGATCCGCCTGATACGGAAATTCGAACGCCTCCGGCATCACCCCGACGATCGTGAAACCCGTGCTGTCGAGCGTGATCCGCGCGGCCGACGACGGCGGGATCGGCGGCAAATCGCCGCCGCCACAACGCCTCCGACAGGATCGCCACGGGCGCCGCGCCTTTGACGTTGTCGTTGGCCGTGAACTCGCGGCCGGCCAGCGGCTTCACGCCGAGGACGGGGAAGAGGTCGGGCGTGACGAACGACGCATCGAGCAGATCGGCGTCGCCCGAGCCGGTCAGCGTCGTGGGACCGGTGGCGTACCCGGCCATGCCTTCGACGGTCGTGGCCTGCTCCCGCAGATCCACGAAGTCGGGATAGGCCAGCTGCGGATCGGCGGCAGTGCTACGGCCGCCCCGGATCGAGACCAGCCGCGACGGCTCCGCGAACGGCAGCGGCTTGAGCGCCACCGCGTACACGATGCTGAAGATCGCCGTGTTGACGCCGATCCCGAGACCGAGGATGACGACGACGAGCGCCGTGAACGCCGGCGCTTTGACGAGCATCCGGCAGGCGAGACGTAGGTCCTGAAGCACCGTGAAGCACCGGTGCACTGCGTCCTGGATCAGTTCGCCATCTCCATGTGTTCCTCGACGACGCGGCCGTCGAAGAGGTGGATGCTCCGGTCGGCGTGCCGCGCGTAACGGGGATCGTGGGTGACCATGCAGATCGTCGCACCGGCCTGGTGCAGTTCCCGCAGCAGGTCCATGACGGCCTCGCCGCTGCGCGAGTCGAGGTTGCCGGTCGGCTCGTCGGCCAGCAGGATGAGCGGCTCGCCGGCAACGGCCCGGGCCACGGCGACGCGCTGCTGCTGACCGCCGGACAGCTGGCTCGGCAAGTGTTTGGCGCGATGCGCCATGCCGACGCGCTCGAGCGAGGCTTCGACGCGCTGGCGACGCTCGGCTCGACTTCATGCCCCGGTAGGTGAGCGGCAGCTCCACGTTCTCGAACACGGTGAGATCGCCAATCAGGTTGAAGCTCTGGAAAATGAACCCGATTTCGCGGTTGCGCACGCGCGCCCGCTCGGACGCCGGCAGCGTCGCGACCGGCCGGCTGTTCAGCAGGTACTGGCCCTCGGTTGGCGAATCGAGCAGCCCCAGAATCGACAAGAGCGTCGACTTCCCGCAGCCCGACGGCCCGGCGATCGAGACGTACTCGCCCTTGCCGATTTCCATGTGAATGCCGGAAAGGGCGTGCGTCTCGACTTCGTCGGTGTAGAACACCTTCGTCACGCCATCGAGCTTCAGCAGCGGCTGCAGTCCGTTGTTCGACATGCTCTATGTCCCTTCAGAATTCCAAATTCCAAATTCCAAATTCCCAATTACAAGGATCTCAGCGAAGCCTGACCCGATCGAAGGCATCCCATGCCGACATGTCTGAGAGAATCACTTTGTCGCCGACCGACAGGCCCTCGACGACCTCCACCGTATTGACCGAGGTCCGGCCGAGTTTGACCTGCACGCGCGTCGCGCTCGTGCCGTCCGGGTCCTTCTTGAACAACATCACGGACGCTTGATCCGCTCCAAACGCCGGCCGCCCCACGTACACCACGTCGTCCAGCTGCTCCAGGATGATCTTGCCGTCGACGCTCAGGTCGGGCACCGCTCCGCGCACCAACTCGCCGTCCAATGAGACGTCAACCGTGCGCGTTCCGTTCTGCACTGAAGGGTCGATGCGTACCACGTGGCCCTGGATGAACCCGTGGCGGGTGTCGATCTCGGCCCGCTGGCCAATCTGAATGTCGCGCGCCTGCGTCTCGGCGACCTTGATTTCGGCCTTCAGGCGGCTGGGATTGGCGACCCGGGCGAGGTTGGCGCCCGGCGCGACACGGGCGCCGTCCGCGATCTCGGCCGGAATCAGTTGCAGCACGCCGTCGATGCCGGCGCGCACTTTCAGCTCGTCACGCTCGCGGCGGCGCAGCTCGACGACCGCCCGTGCCTGGTCGACGGCGGCCTGCTGGACCGCCAGCTGGGCGCGCCCCGAGTCGGCGCGGCTGCCAGCTGCTCCTGTGCGATCTTGTTGCGGACCGAGAGCTGCTGGGAGTCGAGTTGCGACTGCCTCAACTGCAGCTGCGAGATGAGCTGGTCCTTCGCGAGCGCCTCGTTCATCTGCACCTGCATCTCGGCGCGTTTGTAGTCGGCCTCGATGCTCGCGGCCGTGGCGCGCTGGTTCAGAAGATCGTTCTGGACCTGCACGCGCAGGTTCGCCAGCGAGGCATCGGCCGACTGCAGCTGCAGTTCCGCGTTGCGCAGCTCCTGCTCGAGCTGGGGATTGCTCAATTCGAGGATGACGCTATCCGGTTTCACAGGTGTACCGGGCCTGAGGAGGATGCGCTCCACGCGTCCCTGGGTCGTTGCCGGAATCCACCGGATGTCCTCGGGCACCAGCGTCCCGAGGCCACGCACGTCCCGGACCATGGGTCCGCGTTTGACGGTGTCCTCCCACACGGTCCCAGCTTCCACGAACGGGAGCCGCCGGTTCGAGGTTGGCAAGCACATAGCTCACGACGCTCACGACGATGATTCCAGCCGTCGCGAACGCGATCTGCCGCATCCGCTTCCGCCGAGCATTGGACGGTCGAGCAATATCCATGGTTGGTGCGTTAGACGGTAAAAATTTGGATCGCGATCGCGGATGGCGATCCGCAAAGGCGACGCCAGCCGTATCGAATCGGATAACCGATTATAGAGCAGAACTTACAGCTTGAGCGAGACGACTCAAATGCCGGCAGGAGTGTCCGCTTGCGGGACGCCCGAATCCCACGACCGGACAGCCGGGACGCCCCGCGGGGCCTTCCTCGCAGGGGGTTGAACCAGGACTGACCTGCGCCCGTATCGCACGGTAAAGTCGGCATGCCGCCGGGCCGAAAACTTGGGAAATGGTCTGCCGTTCTGCAGACGGGTCCTGAACAGGGGCGCGCAGATGCTGGGCTCGCTGAAGCGATACGCCGGGCGACTCAAGGCGCACCCGAAGCAGCCTCTGACGGTGCTGATCGTCGACGACGATCAGGCCGTGCTGACCTTCGTCGACCGCGTCCTCAGCGAAGCGGGCTACCAGACGATGACCGCCTCGAGCGGCCCGGATGCCATCGAGCAGGTCCGCAAGACCTCGATCGACCTGCTGCTCACTGACGTCAATATGCCGCAGATGACCGGGGACGAGCTCGCGCGCCGCCTCCGCCACGACGAGCCGGGGCTCAAAGTCCTCTATCTCACCGGCTACAGCGATCAGCTGTTCAAGGAAAAGAACACGCTCTGGCAGGACGAAGCGTATCTCGAGAAGCCGTGCACCATCGCCGGCCTCCTGCAGGCGGTGTCGCTGATTACCGTCGGACGTCAGCGTCAGAGGCGCAGAGGCGCTAACCGCCCCGTGTATGCATCTCGAGGTGGGGATTCTGCCGTAACGCGGTGATCGGCACGAAGGCGCGCCGCTCGCCGAGGGCGAGCCGGACTTCGGCGCCGCGATCGTCGCGGCCGCGCCAGCCCGCGCGCGATCAGCTCCTTCAACTCGTCCACGCCGGCGCCCGACCGACGGCCTTCCGCAAATCGAGGCCTTCGCGTCGCGTACAAGCACAGGAACCACAGGCCATCGGCGGTCAACCGGCTGCGATCGCAGCTGCGGCAGAACGGATCCGTGGTCGACGCGATGATGCCGAAGGTCGTGCCGTCGGCCAGCCGGTAGCGATCGGCTGGCGCCGATGAAGCGGGTTCCACGATTGGCTCGATCGGGCCGTAGCGGTTCGACAGCGTCGCCAGCATCTCGTGCCGCGACATGACATGGGCCGCCGACCACTGCGTCGCGCCGCCGACGTCCATGTATTCGATGAAGCGCACCTCGGCGCCGAGCGGCCGTCCGTACTCGATGAGATCGACTCAGCTCGTCGTCGTTCACGCCCTTGATGATGACGCTGTCGATCTTGAACGCGCCGAAGACGCGGTGCGCGGCCTGCATCCCTGCCTTCACCCGGTCGAGCTCGTCGAAGCGTGCCAGCGCGACGAATCGATCACGGCGAAGCGTGTCGAGGCTCACCGTGATGCGCCGCAGGCCCGCCGCGGCGAGGCCGTCGATCTGATCCTCGAGCAGGATGCCGTTGGTGGTGAGCGCGAGATCGGCGAGCCCCGGCTTGCCGGCAATCATGCCGACCAGCGCCGCGAGATCGCGCCGCAGCAGCGGCTCGCCGCCGGTGAGCCGCACCTTGTCGACGCCCAGCGAGAGGAACACGTCGACCAGCCGTGCGATCTCTTCGAAGTGCAGGACGTCCTCGCGCGGGAGCCACACGTAGTCCGCTTCCGGCATGCAGTACAGGCACCGGAGATTGCAGCGGTCGGTCACCGACAACCGGAGGTTGCGCAGCGGACGCCCGAGCGTGTCGTGCAGCATGGATCTGAAATTATAGGTCGGTTACGACCACAGCACCTTCAGGCGCGAGCGGCCGCCGGGAAGAAACGGCCGGGATGCGATTTGGCCGTCGAAACGCGCGGCTCCAGCGGCCGGGGACGGCGGCGCGGCAGCGCGGACAGCGGCCGTCGTCGCTAATTCTGTAATCGCGGATGTAGTAGCCGTAGCGGCGGACCAGCGGCTCCCGGCACGCCGCGCAGTGCGTGTCCTCGAGATCGCCGACCTGGCCCGGGCAGATTGCCCGCGTACACGTGCCGCAGTCCCGCCGCCCGCCGATCGCCGCCGCCTCGAGCAGCATGTCGGCCGTCGTGTTCTCGGGATCGGTCATCTTGTAATCGGCGTGGAAGGCCGTGACATGCCACGGGATGTCCGGCGAGACGCTGGCGACGAACTCGGTCAGGCGGACGAGCTCGTCGCGCGAATCGTTGAAGCCGGGGATGAGCAGCGTCACGATTTCGACCCAGACGTCCATCGCGTGAAGGCGCCGAATCGTGTCGAGGATCGGCTCGAGCCGGCCGCCGAGCTCCCGGTAATGCCGATCGTCGAAGCTCTTGAGATCGACCTTGTAGAGATCGACCCACGGACGCAGGTACTCGAGCACCCGAGGCGTGCCGTTGCCGTTCGACACGAATCCGGTCGAGAGGCCGGCGGCCCGGGCTTCCTTGAACACCGCGACCGCCCATTCGCTCGTGATGAGCGGCTCGTTGTAGGTGCTGACGACGACGCGCGCACCCTGGCGGAGTGCGTCGGCCACGAGCGCCTCAGGCGAGGCGGACAGCGGCGGCGCCACCGCAGCCGGATCGCGAATCGCCTGGGACGTGACCCAGTTCTGGCAGTAGGCGCAGTGCAGATCGCAGCCCAGCATGCCGAAGCTGTAGGCCAGCGCGCCGGGGTATGCGTGGAAGAAGGGCTTCTTTTCGATCGGATCGCACTGCACGCCTCCGACGTAGCCCCACGGCACCATCAGCCGTCCGCCCTCGTTGAAGCGCACCTTGCAGACCCCGACGGCGCCGTCGGGAATCGGACAGCAGTGGCCGCATGCGTAGCAGCGCAGCCGCCCGTCGGGCAGCGTCTCGTAGAGCTCGCCCTCGCGCGTCTCGCGCGCAAGGGTGTCGGCGAGGGACGGCATGACCGATCTGATTGTACGGGGTAGAGGACGCAGAGGGAGCAGAAGCCGCAGAGGCGCAGAGGCGCAGAGCGCAGAGGCTGAGCTCGAGTGCGTGGGGAGTAAGCTCTACGAGATATCGTGGGCCCGCGTCTCGATCACTCCCTAAACCCGTTTGGCTGCTCGGGTGGGTCAGCCTCGCCACCGACGCGGCGACCGAAGCGATCTACCCGCTTCTGCCGTTCTTCCTGACCAACGTCCTCGGCGCCGGCGCGGTCTCGCTGGGCGTCATCGAAGGCGCGGCCGAAGCGGTGAACAGCGCGCTGAAGATTGCCTCCGGCCGGCTGGCGGACCGTTCGCGTGCCAAGCGGCCGATCGTGCTGGCCGGCTACGCGCTGTCGTCGGCTGTGCGGCCGTTGATTGCCGTCGCGCAGTCGTGGACCCATGTCCTGGCGATCCGCATCATCGACCGGGTGGGGAAGGGCGTACCAGGGGCGCCGCGCGACGCCATGCTCGCGTCGTTTGCCACCGACGGCACGCGCGGTCGCATCTACGGGTTCCATCGTGCGATGGATCACGCGGGCGCGGTGGTCGGCCCGCTCGCCGCGACCGCATTTCTGTTCTTCTATCCCGGCGACTACCGGACGCTGTTCGCGCTGACGATCGTCCCCGGCGCGATCGCGGTGGCGCTGTTGTTCCTGGTGAAGGAGGACGACGACGTCGGACGTCCGGCTAAAGCCGGACGCTACGACGGCTGACGTCCGGCTAAAGCCGGACGCTACGAACGTCGGGGTCGGGCCCGAGCCGCTTCCGCGCGCATTCAAGCAGTTCATGCTCGTCCTGGTGCTGTTCACGCTCGGGAACTCGACCGACGCCTTCCTCTTGCTGAAGCTCACTGACGCCGCGGGCGGCGTGCAGTACGTCCCGCTCATGTGGTCGGCGCTGCACGTGGTGAAGGCCACGGTATCGGTGTACGGCGGCGCGTGGTCGGATCGGATCGGCCGCCGGGCGGTGATCGCGATCGGCTGGATCATCTACGCGGCGGTCTACGCCGGCTTCGCGATCAGCACGTCGCTGGCCGCGCTGCTGCCGCTGTTCCTCGTGTACGGCCTGTACTTCGGGTTCGCCGAAGGCACCGAAAAGGCGCTCGTCGCCGACCTTGCGCCGGCGTCGCGCCGCGGCTTCGCGTTCGGCATCTACAACGCCGTGCTGGGCCTCGGCCAGCTCGCTGCCAGCGTGCTGTTCGGTCTTCTCTGGACCGCATTCGGTCCCGCGGTCGCGTTCGCTGCCGGCGCCGCGCTCGCACTCATCTCGACGGCACTGCTCTTCGTCGTCATTCGCTCGTAGCGTCCGCCTTTAGGCGGAGGTACACTTCAGGCCGACCGATATCCGTCCGATATAATTGATCGATCACTTCATGCCTCTGATTCTGGTCACCAACGACGACGGCTATCGGTCCGAGGGGATTCGATCGCTCGCCGCGGCGCTCAGCCGATCGGCGACGTGACGATCGTCGCGCCGCTCGACGAAGCGAGCGCGATCGGCCACGCGCTGACGCTGCGGCGTCCGCTGCGGCTCGAGCACGTCGAGCCGCGGGTCTACGGCGTCGACGGCACGCCGACCGACTGCGTCAACATCGCGATCACGCAGGTGTTCAAGCGGCTGCCCGATCTCGTCGTCTCGGGGATCAACAAGGGATGGAACCTGGGCGACGACGTGACGTATTCGGGGACGGTGGCGGGGGCGCTGGAGGCGGCGCTGCTCGGCATGCAGGGCATCGCGGTTTCGCTGCGGCAGACGCGCGGCGACGTACGACTTCACGCCACGCCGCGCGCGCCGCGGCATCGCTCGCCGAGGCGCTGCTCACGCGGCCGCTGCCGGCGCGGACGTTTCTCAACGTCAACGTGCCCAAGGGGCAGCCGAAGGGCGTCCGCGTGACCGTGCAGGCGAAGCGGAACCACGTCACGTCGGTCGCCGAGCGCCACGATCCCAAGGGCCGGCCGTACTTCTGGATCGAGGAAGGGCAGAACGAGTGGCAGCCGCACGACCGGTCGGATTACCAGGTCGTGCGCGACGGGTACGTGTCGGTGACGCCGCTGCACTGCGACCTGACGGCGCACGACGTGCTGGCCGCGGTGGAAGAGCTCGCGCTGAGGGCCGATGAATCGGGGAATCGGGTAATCGGGTGAGTCTCGGGTCCTCGAGGCTCGGGACTCGGACTCGGGTGCGGGGCGTGTTAAGATGCTCGGATTGCCAGGATCCAATCGCCTGATTGGATAGTTCAGACCGCCTGTCGGGGCGTGGCTCAGCCTGGTAGAGCACTCGGTTCGGGACCGAGGGGTCGGAGGTTCAAATCCTCTCGCCCCGACCACTACTCAACTCCTTAGTGCTTCACGACTTCCGCCGATTCTGACGTCCTCGGGATCGATCACCGTCGGATTGTCACATTCGTCGTTCGTGTGGGAATTTTTCTGTTCGTCCGCCAACCGCGCTCGCTCGGCGGCTAGCTGCGCTTCGTAGGCTTCCTTGCGCAATGGCCTCCGCGAGGGCCGCCGACCGGGGAGCGTAAGGCCCGATCACCGTTGGGTGTCTTTCCTGAGAACCGCCTCCTGTCGGCGAAGCCACGCGAGAAGATCCTTTCGCGGGCCAGTCTCGAACGTCGAATTGCCTGACGTGACTAGGACCACCGCACGGATGCCTCTAACGATTAGGATTTCGAACACACCATCGCGCGCAGTCAGATCATTTCCCTCGTGCCCACCACTGAACAGACGCGAGGCGTCATAGAGCCGACGGAGTTCAAGACTCTCCTCGGGCGTCAGCGCCCGAGAGCGTTGCCTGGCGCGGAGCATCCTCCGCAAAAGGGCCCGAAGCGGCCCCCAGCGCGTTCGGCGAAATCCCGCAGAGCAGCGATGCCTGCCCGCCGTTCTTCGGTTGCAGTCACAGCGAGGCGACAGACGCCGTCTCGGATAGCCGTAATGTCGGCTGAGAGTGAGGGCGACTGACTCAATCGTTCCTTGGGCGAAGGCAGTCATCGCGACACATAAGGCGAGGACCGCACGATTGTTTTGCCGCGCGAATGTTTCTGTGCACAGCGCATTCGGTGCTTCGGCGCTGATTTCATCGCAACTCATTAGACACCGACTGTGCCCGAACGGAAGCGTGTGCTGAATCCTCTCGTCCCGACCACTTTCTAACTCCTTAGTGCTTCACGATTTCGCTCGATTCTGAGTCGTCGGAATCTGTAGCGCCCGGATTGTCACACGCGTCGGCTTTGTGGGAATTTTTCGCTTCCTCCGCCAACCGCGCCCGCTCGGCGGCAAGCTGGGCTTCGTGCGCTTCCTTCCGCGCGATGGCCTGCGCGAGCCCTTTGGACCGGGAGCGGAGATAGGTATCGGTCTGCTTGGTGTTGGTGTGCCCGAGCAGATCGCGGGCATCTCGACGGTCGACCCG
The DNA here is from genome assembly GCA_963720005.1 of uncultured Acidobacteriota bacterium. GTDB lineage: Bacteria > Acidobacteriota > Vicinamibacteria > Vicinamibacterales > CAVVIG01 > CAVREM01. Next base: position 65,690 of record CAVREM010000070.1, read on the forward strand.
CCCGACTCGATCACGCGCAGCCTGAACTCGGCGCGCAAGTCATGAAAGTGCAAATCGATCACCTTGAGCGCCGCGAGCGATTCGGGCGCGAGCCGGTTGCTGCCCTTGATCCAGACTGGCTTCACGCCGTGGGCGCGGAGCTTCGTTGTGCCCCATGCCCGTTTGACGCTGCGGACCCGTTCGCCGACCTCGTTTCCGAAGACGTAGGCGTCTGGCTTGAGTGCCTTCCCATCGGGACCATGACGGCGCATCGCCAGCACCGCCGCGAGTCTGGTGCCGACCGGCACCCGGCGCGGGTCGCTGTCCTTGGTCTTGTCGGCGGCGAGATGCAGGGCGGCGGCGACCGGTTCGCCTTTGGCGTTCGTCGCGTGCTCGACCTCGCGCCACTGGAGCGACAGCAGTTCGCCGAGCCGCATCCCGGTCGAGATGCCTGCGATGATCAAATCGCGCATCAACGGCGTCGAGGCGTGCGTGAGTAAGCGTGCTTCCTCGTCAGGTTGACGCAGGTCACCAGAATCCGAAGGCGCCGATCACGCGGGCTCTCCGCCTTGTTGTTCAATTTGATCACCATGACGACGCCATCGCGGCGGAACGGCGTCCGGTCGATGTAGCCTTCCGCAATCGCCCACGTGAACAAATGCCGCAGCCGTTCGAGGAGGCGATTGATGCCGATAGCCCCGCCCTTGGCGCCCGCGAGCAGACGCGGGATCGGCTGGTCGCTGGGGAATCCGCCTGCGTCCACTGATCGATCATTGCCTGCGCGGAGGAACACCCTCTGCACATCGGTTTGCCGCGCGGCTGTTTGGAGAGGTCCAGAAGAGGTACTGACCGACCTGAATATTCGCCCGGTCGTTCGGGACGAGCGCACGGGGACCGCCACTGAGGTGATATTTCATGGCACGCTGCGACCGAACAAAAGCCCGCCGCAGACTCCATGCTCAAGCATGAAACGGGAGTGCTGGCCGCGACCACCGCATTTGGCAAGACGGTGGTCGCTGCATGGCTGATCGCGCACGCGGCGTAACACGCTGGTGCTGGTGCATCGTCGGCAGCTGCTCGACCAATGGGTCGACCGCCTCGCAACCTTTCTGGACTGCCAGCAACGCGATTGGGCGAATCGGCGGCGGCCGAAACAAGCCAACGGGGCGGGTGGATGTCGCCGTGATTCAGAGCCTGGTCCGAAAGGCGTCGTCGAAGATCGCGTTGGCCAGTACGGTCAGTCGATCGTCGACGAGTGCCACCATCTGTCGGCCCACAGCTTCGAGCAGGTCGCCCGCCCGCGAAGGCTAGGTTCGTCTCGGCCTGTCGGCGACCGTCACGCAAAGGATGGTCATCAGCCGATCATCTTCATGCAATGCGGGCCTGTGCGGCATCGCGTGGATGCGAAGGCGCAGGCCGCCGCGCGCCCCTTCGAGCACGCGGTGTCGTCCGCCCCACGGCGTTTCAAGCAACGCTAATGCAGGTCTGGACAACGGACGAGTTTCAGTCGCTCTACAGTGTAGGTCGAGGACCACCCCGGAATCGAACGACTGTGACGAAGTGTTGAAGCCGTGCAGGACGGGCGATCGCCGCTCCTGCTGACCGAACGGAACGAGCACCTCGATTGATTCGAGAGCGGGTTGTTTGGCAAGATCCCTCACGTCGTGGTACTTGCGCGGCGGAATGGGCAAGAAGCAGCGGAAAGGCCGCGGCCGAACGGCTAGTGTCCCGAGTTAGAGATTCGCTGACAAAATCCGGCGACCTTCGCGAGAAACTCCATCGGCGGTTTTAGTCCAGACGAACGGTTTCGCCGAGGCATTGCTGATGGTCAGATACTCGCGAATCGCGGTTTCGAGCGCGCGCGTGCTGCGATGCGTGCCGCGCGTGATCTGTTCTCGGTCAGGTGGGCAAACCATCGTTCGACCAAGATTCAGCCACGACGCACTGGTCGGCGTGAAGTGCACATGAAAGCGTGGATGCCGAGCGAACCACCGCCGAACCCGAGGCGTCTTGTGCGTCCCGTAGTTATCGAGAATCAGATGGATGTCGAGGAGCCGAAGGGACTCTGGTCGTCGATCGTGCTCCAGAAACCGCAGGAACTCCTGACTGCGATGGCGACGGTGACATTCGCCGATGACGCGGCCCGTCGCCACATCCAGGGCCGCAAACCACGACGTTGTCCCGTGTCGGACGTAG
>CAVREM010000071.1:0-14819 GCA_963720005.1 uncultured Acidobacteriota bacterium
GGCCTGAAAACGTAAAGGGAGCATATGGTGGCTGCCATGCACGTTGCGGCCGGTTGCCGGTATGCTCCAGTGATTGCCTGAACTGCCCGAAGTCGAAGCGACGCGCCGCGAATTGCTGCCGGCGATGCAGGACGCGCTTCGAGCGCGTCACGCTGCACCGGGGCGACCTCCAGACCGCTTTCCCCGCCGCTTCCGCGCCCGCCTGGAAGGGTCCCGCGTCGACGAGCTGACGCGCCGCGCCAAGTACCTGCTCGCGCATCTGTCGTCGGGGGAGACGCTGGTGATGCACCTCGGCATGTCCGGATCGTTCCGCGTCGAGTACCGACGGCAACGCGGGCGGGCCGCCGGCCGACGCAGGCCGGCACGATCACGTAGTCTTCGCGATGTCGTCGCAGGCGACGGTATTCTTCAACGACCCGCGCCGCTTCGGCTTCATGGACCTCGTGCCGGCTGGCCGGTTCGACGCCCATCCGACGCTCAGCCGGCTCGGACCTGAGCCGCTGTCAGCCGGGTTCGACGGCGCGGCGCTCGCTGCCGCCTGCCGCGGGAAGAAGGTGTCGCTGAAGGTCGCGCTGATGGATCAGCGGGTGGTCGCCGGTCTCGGCAACATCTACGTGAGCGAAGCGCTCCACCTCGCGCGGCTCTCGCCGCACCGGAAAGCGTCGACGATAGCCACTCCCACGGGCGCACCCCGCGACGCCGCGCACCGGCTCGCCGCGGCCATCAAGCAGGTGCTCGAAGAGGCGATTGAACGGACCACCGGCGAGATTTACCGGGCCTCCAGGTTCCGCGTCGACGACCGCGAAGGCGAACGCTGCCGTCAGCGCGGCTGTCAGGGTCAATCCGAAGACGGACGCAGGCCGGCCGCTCGATGTTCTACTGCACGCGCTGTCAGCGCGAGCCCTGCCCTCTGCCCGCCTTGGCCGTCCCGTTAAAATCAAACCAACGATGCCGGGGCATCAGCGCTACCACTGCAAGCAATGGGTCGAAGAGGGTGAGGCGCACGACTGCTGGACGACGACAGAGGCGGCGCTGACGCGCGACCTGTCCGAGGATTTGCAGGAGGCGTACGAGCGGCTGCGCGAGAGCGCGATGGAGCTCGGCGAGCAGCGCGTCTACGCATCCCATCACTCGATCATGTTTGCGCGCAAGCTGCTACTTCTTCGTGCGGCCCAAAAAGAGCTTCCTCGAGGTCTGTCTCTTCCTCGGCCGCCCGGTGATGGCCCCGCAGATCAAGCGCGTCGAGAATCCTTCCCGGGCCAAGGTCGCCAACCTCGTGCACGTCAGACACCGCGACGAGGTCGAGGCGCCCCTCACCGACTGGCTCCGTGAAGCCGACGACCTCCCCATCGGCTCGCTGCGGCTGGCGCCGCGGCAAAGGCACCACGGAAGAAGCCAGGGGCGCCCGCAAGGAAGGCCGCCACGGCGAAGAACGCCAAGGCCAGGACGGCCGGTCGCAAGAAAGCCGGATCCAGAAAGACCACGCGCTCGGCCGTGGGAAGAAGAAAGGCGCTCGTGGCCGGCGCCGCTGACGGCAGTCGGGACCTTTTCGCGCCCTACGGGCCAACTCGGGTGCGCTGAGGAAGTATCGAGAAGCCTGGCTGGGTGGTACACCAAAATGGCCCGCTTTGTCTCGGGTCCTGCGTATAGTCACGAGTGCATGAGGAACGTGGTCTTGGTGCTCACGCTGTCGATGGCCGGTTTCGCGAGGCCGCAGCACACGCCGCTTTCTGCTGACGAAGTCACACTGCGGCACAGAATCTACGGGGACGCACGCGTAACTATCTTCTTGCTCGACATCCCGCCAGGCCAGGCCACACTGCTGCACCGGCACGATCGCGAATGCTTTCGGTGTTCGTCAATGGTGGTCGGACACGCGCCTCATTCAACGGTGCTGCACCCGTGGAAGACTCGTTCACGCCGGGCGATGTTCGTTTCCGATCCGCCGGCTTCACGCACTCGACGGAGAACATTGGCACCGACCGGTTCCGCAGTGTGATCTTCGAATTCGTTGATCTGCAGGGCCCGCGCGAATCGGCTGCTCGGCCTGCCACGCACATCTGCAGTCCGGATAGTCAGACCGCCTGCATCGATGAGCAGCCGCTGTTCTGCACGAGCAAGTTCTGTGTTGACGACTTGATGATGGCTCCGCGCGCGGTCAGACCTGCGGGCGGAGTGACGAACGAACGGATCCTCGTTGCGGTATCCGACTACACATTCCGCGAGGACATTCCAGGAATTGCGGCTGCGGTCCATACGAGGAAGAGTGGCAAGATAGAACCCATGGCAGCAGGTCCGGCGAGGCGCTGGACGAACGCGAACGATCCGGGCCACCTCGTTGTCGTGACGGTTCGATAGCAGTGCGTCAGAGAGGATGATTGGCGGCGCCCGAGCGGCGCGTTCCCTATGGCTTCCAGTCCAAGAGAGCGTGATGGGCTAAGACGCCTAAGTCAGTCGAGATACATGGCTACTGCTAACGGCAGTCGGTCAGCTTGAATCGGGCCTTGTCGGAGCCGGCACGCTAATTGGCATGGCTCTAGCGACCTCCGTCAGCAGCTGTATCTGCCTATCGAACTCGGATTGGGCGACAGGTTTCGGCTCCCAGGGCAACGGTTTTCCGGGAGCGGGATCGTCGAGGTACCGGGGCACAAGGTGGACGTGCAGGTGCGGCACGGAATTTCCGAGCAGTTGGTAGTTCATGTGGCACGGCGCGAACACCCGCTCGATCATCCGCGCGACGGTGTGAATGTCGCGCCAGTACGCGGCGACTTCCGCGGTGGTCAAGCTCGTGAAGTCCGCGACGTGGCGGTCTCGAAAGATGACGATCGCGTGACCACGAGCGATGGCATGGCGCTCAAGGTGTGCGTTGCCCGCGGTTCCCACATAAAAAGGATCACCGAACTGGTTCCCACAAAACCAGCAATCCACTCCTCTCTTCCGGGCGTCCCAGTCCTCGGGCCATGTTCGTGTCATGGTTGTGGTTCAGCGACCTCCGCCTAGTCTCTCACGGGCTGACATCGTGACGTCGGCCTCAACGATGGATCGTCCTCAACGTAATCGGCGCTGATTCTCATCGGCTTCGTCTGACGCGCCACACTCCTGCAGGCGAAACGTCAGCATCACCTGATCGCCGGATGCCTCAATCCCACCGCTCGACTTGTACAGGCGCAAGGCTGCCTCATTCGAACGATCGGTGAGTACCCACGCTTCGGCGCACCCGATCGCTCGAGCAACCTCGAGGAGGCGCTGCAGGATAGCCCTTGCCACGCCGCGTCCGCGATGAGTCGTCGCCACTCCGACTTCATTGATCCACATTTCAGGCGAGCGTTTGTCCGGATGAACGTAGTGGACGGCTGATGCAAACCCTACTATCACGCCCCGGTCGATAGCGGCGACGAGGTGGTGCCGCGGATCGTTGAGAAACTCGGTGGCCACGCGCGGGTTAACGGCATCGTCGAAGACGTCGGGCCCAACTGCAAGCAGAACGGCAGCATCTTCAGGCCGCAGGATCTTGATCTCCATGGGCCAGCATAGAACAGGCCCGCTTGTTATACAGTCGTGTGGCTTCCATGGCCGAGCAATTCAGGCGCCCTTTTTACGGTGAGTACGCTTGGGCGTTCGATCTGCTGATCGACCGTCCTGTCGGTCAGGAGTGCGCCGCGATCGCCGCCTGGTTCAGTGAGCGGGGCGTCCTTCCGGGCGCAACGCTTCTTGATGCCGGCTGTGGAACAGGCCGATATGCTGGCGAACTCGCGCGCCGAGGTTATACCGTTGAAGGCGTCGACCGGTCGTCCGAACTGATCGAGACCGCCAGGCAGTCCGTCCGCGGTCACGGCAATTCCGTCTCATTTCGTGTTGGGGACCTCCTCGCTCTGCCTGTGGCGCGGTACGACGGCATTCTCTGCCGCGGGGTTCTCAACGACTTCGTGAATGACGACGCACGTCTATCGGTGTTTGCCGCGTTCGCGGGCGCGCTCCGACGTTCAGGCGTCCTGATTCTGGACGTTCGCGAATGGGAGGCGACGAGGGACCGTAAGCAGCGCGAGCCCGTTTTTCGAAAGAGCGTTCTTACGGACCGAGGCAAGCTCACGTTCACGAGCACCACGGAACTCGATCCGGAGCGCCAGCAGCTTCTTCTGTCCGAAACGCACACGCTGGTCAACGACGCTGGAGAACATTCGAGCGACTATCGCTTCGTGATGCGATGTTGGACGAGAACCGAACTCGAGTCGGTCTTTGAGCGCGGCGGTTTTGGTTCCGTTGCGTACTTCGGCGCATACGATCCCGCGGTTCACGCAGAAGCGACGGATCGACTGGTCGCCGTGGCTCAGTTGTCCGACGTGTCATTTGAGCATTCGGCAACTGGCTGACTCAGACGTGGACGCCGGAGTGCTGGCCAATTGCCTCGGAACAGGCCGTCGGTCTCGTCGCGGTGAGTCCGATCGCGTTGCCACCGCGCCACCGCTCGTCTGGCTCGCGGGTGCGCTGGATGTGAGCGTGTCGTTCTTCGTTTACAGCCGTGACGGCTGTTATGAGCTTTTGGCCGTCTAAATGTCCAGCGGCCGCAGTCAAGCGGCTGAGGAGGTGTCATGCGGGCTTACAGATCTGCTGTCTTCGCACTCGTCGCGTTCACTCTTGAAGCATTGCCAGTGGGGGCGCAGGACGCAAAAACCGTCGAAGTCACGCCGTATGTGGCGCTCGGGTCGGCCGCGGCATCTCCCGTCGGCGCCGCCGTCACGTTCCCTGTCACGTCGACGCTCAGTGTCGAGACAGATGTTGCATATCGTCGTGGCGAGGGCCGCATCCACGCGCTGAGTTCAAGCACCAGTCTCTTGTATTTCCTTCCGCGCGTCGGCCAATCGACACCGTATGTCGCCGGGGGGGTTGGGCTATCGCAATACGGGGCGCCCGTTTTCTCCTCCAACGGTCCTCCGATCGGCACCGCAGCCGCGCGTGGCCCTGACAGTGAACGCTGGAGGCGGCCTGAAGATGCCAATGAATGAAAAGTTGGATTTGCGAACTGATGCCCGGTGGTTCAAGTCCTTTGGCCCTCAGGGATCGGAGCAGTTTCGCGTGGCTCAAGGCATCTCCTTCGATGTCGGCAAACGGTAGAGGGCCACGGCGAACCGGCGAAATGAGAGCCGCGAGCTCTCACTCACCGGTTCGCCGGATCCTCCCGTTCACCGGTTTCCCCGTCCTACTTGTGGCTGATCATGTAGATCGCGCCGTCGGTGATCGACACGACGTAGAGGTTGCCGTCGGGCCCCTGCTCGATCGACGGCGTGGTCCCGAAGCCGGTGCCGATCGATGAGCGACTCGCTCTCGGTGCGGTCGAACTTCGGTCGAGGTTGTCGGCGACGCGGTCGGCCAGGCGCGGATCGCGCGACGTCGACGTTCTGGCGGTTGCGGCGTGAGCCGCAGCCGGTAGAGGCTGCCGCCGGTGCCGCCGACCTGCTGGAACGCTGCGCGCCGAGCCGATCCAGAGCGTGCCGTCGTACTCCGCGCCGAGCGCGTTGCCGCGAACGAACGTCGTGCCCGCCGGGCCGGACTCGTACTTCCAGCTGAGCTCGGGATCGACGTACTTCGCGCCCGGCAGCATGAACAGCCGCTCGCGGGCCTCGCCGGGCGACGTCGGCGAGCCGGGTCGGCGGGTAGCGCACCTGCTGCAGGCGCCTGCCGAACTCGTTGACCTCGATGTCCTTGAAGTCGAAGAAGCGATGCTGGCGGCCCAGCGATCTGGATCCAGCCGCCGTTCATCCCGGGCATCGACGCGGTTCAGCTCGCTGAACGCGTCGTCGCCGTTCTCGGTCTCCCACAGGACGCCGGAGTACGGATCGAACGCCATGCCGAAGCCGTTGCGGTGGCCGTAGGAGAAGACCTTCTGGATGTTCGCGCCGACCTCGCCGCCCATCGCCGCGCCGGCGGCGAAGAACGGATTGTCGGCCGGCGTGGTGCCGTCGTCGTTCAGCCGCAGGATGACGCCGGAGAGATGGGCGTTGTCCGGCGCCGGGCCGCCGAACGTGTCGTCCACGAACGGGGCGGTGTCGAAGGGGCCGTTCGGCAGGTTCTGCAGCCAGCCGCGGCGGCCCTGGTCGCCCATGAAGATGTACAGCTTGCCGTCCGGCCCGAAGCGCATCACGCCGCCGTTGTGGTTGCCGTTCGGGCCGGGGTTGGTGCGTGCCGGGATGGCCGGGCACGGCGATGTTGTCGGTCTGCAGCGCCCGCAGCGCGATGAGGTTGCGATCGAACGTCAGCGTCGTGCCGTTCCAGACGAAGCGATCGACGCGGTTGCCGAGCAGCGGGACGTCAGCCGATGACGCTGGTGTCGGCGCCGGTGCTGCTCTCGGTCCAGCGGACGTAGACCCACGGCGTCGCCGGGAAGTTCGGGTGCAGGACCAGGCTCGAGCAGCCCGCGCTCGGAGTGCGGAGTTCACCGCGAGATCGAGCACCGGCGTCGCCTGAACGACGCCGTTGATCACGCGCTTGACCTGCCCGGATGCCTTCTCGAGCACGAGGAAATCGTTGGCGCCCGAGGAAGACGATCCCGATCGGCTGGACGATGCCGGCGTTCAGTGCACCGTGGTGACCTTGAGGTTGGGATCGAGGATCTGCACCGGGATCGAATCGGCGGCGGGATGGCCCGCGGTCAGCAGGTAGATACCGGCCGTTGCCAGCAGATACTTTGCGGAATTCCGCATCTGTCGTGACCTCCTTGCTGTCAGTTGATGTGGAGCGTGAGCGGTGTCACGCCATGGCGACGCGAAGAGGGCACGGCGAAGGATCGGTGGTGCGACACCCGCATAGCTGATGCGAAAGTCGGGCGACACCGCGCGTCTCACTGCGCCTCTCTGGCGTGCGCGGCGTGCGGCTGCAAACGCAATTCCGATCGGCAGCGCGAACTCCGCGCGGTCTCACGCGGCTCAGGCAGCCGATCGTCTTCGACAATCGAAAACGACTTACCGTTCTCGATGGCACCTCGTGCGGCTGAGGCGGCGGCGCTGCGTGCAGCTCTGGCGCGCGCGACAGCCATGAGACGATGGCGTTACAGTGACGCCGAATCCATGATCGGCGCTCATATGCTAGAGTGCCGCCGTGGACCTTGAGATCCGCCATCTGCAGCTGGTCGCCGGGATCTCCGACGCCGGCACGATGACCGGCGCGGCCGCCCGCCTGCACCTGACGCAGTCGGCCCTCAGCCATCAGCTGCGCGACATCGAGGCGCGGCTCGGCACGCCGCTGTTCGTGCGGCTCGGCCGGAGCATGGTGCTCACCGCCGCCGGCCGTCGCGTGCTCGACACCGCCCGGCGGGTGCTCGGCGATCTCGAACGGACCGAGGAAGACGTGCGGCGGCTGGCCGGCCACGGCGAAGGCACCATCCGCGTGTGCACCCAGTGCTACACCGGCTACCACTGGCTCGCCGGCGTGCTCGCGACGTTCCAGCGGAAACACCCCGGTGTCACCATCAACATCGCCGCCGACGCCACGGATCGGCCCGTGGACGCGCTGTTCGACGGGCGCATCGATCTCGCCATCCTGATCGATCCGGCGCGCGACCGCCGGCTGCGCCTGCGTCCGCTCTTCACCGACGAGATGGTCGCCATCGTCGCGCCCTCGCACGAACTGGCGAAGCAGCGGTGGGTGTCGCCGGCGGTCCTGGCTGGCGAGCACCTGCTCGTCTACTCGAGCGCCCCGGAGGAAAGCTTCGTGCTGCGGCGGGTGATGGCGCCGCTCTCGCTGACGCCGCGGCGCGTGTCGTTCATCATGCTCACCGAGGCGATGACGGAGCTGGCGCGCGCCGGCATCGGCGTCGGCATCCTGCCGCGGTGGTCGGCGCAGCGCGCCATCGCCGCCGGCGCGGTCGTGCCCCTGTCGATCACGCGGCGCGGGATGCAGCGGCGCTGGGCGGCGGCCACACTGGCCGCCCATGCCACCCCGGCGTATCTCGACGATTTTCTCGATCTCGTCGCCGAGCGCGCGCTGCCGGCACGCAGCCGGCAGACGGCCTGACATGTGGCTTCCGGCTGCGGCGTCGCGGCAAATTGAGCGCTTCACACATCCTTCCGGCTGAAGCCGGAAGCCACGCATGAGCGATCTTCATCGTTCTCAGGAGAACGTTTCGTTGGCCTGATCGAATCGCGCGGGCGTAGCCTGCGCCATGGGCATCCTCCACGACCTCCGCTCCGCCGTTCGCGCCCTGCGCGCTCATGCGGGCCTCACGCTCACCATCGTCGCCATCCTGGCGATTGCGATTGGCGCCAACGCCGCCGTGTTCGCACTCGTCGACGTGACGCTGCTCGCCCCGCTCCCGTTTCCAGACGACGCACGGCTGGTGACGGTGAACCAGACGCGCGCCGACTCGGCGCGTGAGCCGCTGTCGATCGCGGACTATCGGGACCTGCACGACGGCAACCGCTCGTTCGAAGGCATGGGAGCGGCGTTTCAATGGAGCGCAAACCTCACGGGAGGCGAAGCCGAGCGCCTGCAGGGGATGAAGGCCTCGGCATCGCTGTTCGCCATCCTGCGAACGCCCGCCGCGCTCGGCCGCGTGCTCGTGCCCGAGGACGACGCCGGGGACGGCCGTCGCGTGGCGATCCTGACCCATGGTCTCTGGACGCGGCGCTACGGGTCGGACCCGGCCGTTCTCGGATCGGCGCTCGTGCTGAACGGCGACGCCTACACCATCGTGGGCGTGCTGCCGCGAGGGTTCATCACGCCCGTTCGCGACGCCGAGGTCGTGGTGCCCTTCGCGATGGAAACGGATCCGCGTCGCAAGCTGCGCGACTCCGGGTTCCTGCGCGTCATCGGCCGGCTGCGCCCGGGCGTGACGCTCGAGCAGGCGCGCGCCGACCTCGACGCGATCATGCAGCGCCTGCGGCTCGAGTATCCGGCGACCAATGCCACGCACCTCGGGACGGCGATAGTCGAATGGCGGCGGGCACTGGCGACGACCCAGCGGCCGCTGCTGCTGTTGTTGCAGGCCGCGGTGGCGCTGGTGCTGGTGGTGGCCTGCGCGAACGTCGCGAACCTGCTGCTCGCCGCGGCGGTCCGCCGCGAGCACGAGTTCGCGGTCCGCGCCGCGATTGGCGGCTCGCGGAGCCGGCTCGTACGCCAGTTGTCGTTCGAGGCGCTGATCATCGCGGCTGCCGCGGCGCTCGGCGCGATCGCGATCCAGCGCGCGACCGCGCAATCGCTCTCGGTGCTCGCGCCTCCCGACCTTCTGGCCAGCGCCGAGTTCGCTCGCTCGGTACGGCGCATCCTGGCGTTCACGCTGACGGCGGCGCTGCTGGCCACCCTGATCTTCGCCGTCGTGCCGGTCCTGCGGCTCGGCACGACGAGTGGCACGCTCCGCGCGGGACGGACGTCCGCGCCGTCGACACGCCGCGTCCGCAGCGCGCTCGTGACCGCCGAGGTCGCGGTTGCATCGATGCTGGTGACCATTGCGGTCCTGCTGTCGCAGAGCTTCGCGAAGCTGCAGTCGGTCGAGACCGGGTTCCGGGCGGACGGCCTGCTCACGGCGCGACTCTCGCTGCCGAGAAGCCGCTACCGCGGAGCCGCGGACTCCGCGCGCTTCATCGACGCCCTGCGCCCGCGGCTGCTCGCGCTGCCTGGCGTCGAGGACGCCGCGGCCGTCAACGTCGTCCCGCTGAACGGCTATCACGCGACGACCGACGTCTGGCCGGCGGATCGGCCGGCGCCCGATCCCGGCAGCCGCCCGCAGGCGGAATACCGGATGATCTCGCCCTCCTACCTTCGCACCTTCGGCGTTCCGATCCTGGCGGGCCGGCCGCTTCGACGAGCACGACGACCGCAGCGCGGAGCCCGTCGTTCTCGTCAGCCGCACCCTTGCCGTCCGCTTCTGGACGGTTCCCGATGCCGTGGGCAAGATGCTGACGATCGAAGATGGTGAAGCGCCGCGCCAGGCGCGAATCGTCGGCGTGGTCGGCGACGTCAAGCACTACGGTCTCGACGCCGAGTTGACGCCGGATCTCTACACGCCGGTTCCGCAGGTGCCGGACGTCACCGTCCAGTGGTTGAACAACAACATGTACTGGGGTGTCCGCACGGACGGCGACCCGGCGGCGCTGGCCGAGTCCTTCCGGCGGGCGCTGAGGGAGGTGGACGCCGACGTGCCGGCCGCCGCGATCCGCACCATGAACGATGCGCTCGGCATCGCCCTGGCGCAGCGCCGGTTGAACCTGACGCTGGTGCAGGCGTTCGCCGCCATGGCGCTCGTCCTGGCGGCCGCCGGCGTTTATGCCGTCACCGCGTTCTCGGTCGCGCTGCGACGGCGCGAGATCGCCATCCGTTCGGTGCTCGGCGCCGGAACGATTCGCACCGTGCGGACCGTCGTCGGCGACGCGCTGCGGCCGGTTGTCGCCGGGCTCATCGCGGGCGCGGCAGGCGCGCTGCTTGCCGCGCCGTTCCTGCGCGCGGTGCTCTTTCAGGTGGAGCCCGCCGCTGTGGGCCCTCTGTCGCTCGTCTCGGCGGTACTGTTCGGCGCCGGCCTCACCTCGGCGCTGTTCGCCGCGCTGCCGATCCGGCGCATCGACGCGATCGAAGCGCTGAAGACAGAATCGAAGTGAGGGCCGACGGGATGCTCGCACGCAGCCTGCGGCCACGGTTGTGCTGCCAGGAGCTTTCTGCTCCGGAGTGGCTGCGTGCGATGCCTCTACTCGGAAAATCGGCGACGCGTGCCGAAGGCCGACAGCGCGCTATTTGTAGAAGTAGTAGTCCGCTTCGTAGGACACGAGCTTGCGCGTGTTCAGCGTGGCCGACGTGCAGTCGGCCGACGGCGGTTTGATGCCGCCGACGGTGTTGACGCGCTGGATCAGCAGGCTCGGTGTGAGCTTGTTGCCGGCGGTCGGGCCGACCTGTTGGCCCGTGACGTCGAGCAGCAGCCACTCGATCGCCCCGGGCGCGACGTAGTTGGCATCCAACGAACCGTCGCGCCGCGTCGCCCACACGGCGCTGGTATCGCCCGAGTCCTGCCATGTGGCCTGGATGGCGTTGTTCCGCTGCGGGTTGCGGCTCTGGTAGTGCGTGCCCGCCTGTTGGAGGCTGTCGTTGAACAGCGTGGCCTGCGGCCCGATGAACAGCCAGTCGACGCCAGTGGCTGTCGCCGCCGGCGCGCAGATGTAGTTCTGAGTACCGACGGCATGTACCTTCAGGAACAGCTTGTAGTCGAGGGAGACCTCGAGATTCGTGGGAACGGCCGGTCGTGGGATCCGCTCGACTCCGGCGGCGTGCATCGCCCCGCCGGCCGCGATGACAACGCCGAGCACAGAACCAATGAACTTCGCTGACATGATGTCGCTCTCCTTCGTAATGAGTGTGGGTTCCTGATAGGAGAATCGGAACGCCGCGACGAAATACGACAGGAGATGCGACAACTCCCAACTTCCAACTTCCAACCCAAGGCACTCCCAATCTCCAACTCCCAACCAAACCTCCAAAACCGGGGCGGCTTGGAGGTTGGGAGTTGGAAGTGCCTTGGCAGTTGGAAGTTGGAAGTTGGGAATTGTCGCAGGCCGCGTAGCCGCGCGCCTACTGGAGCAGCGCGCGGAACGATGCGGCGCGCTCCGGCCGACCCCAGGCGAAGTAGAGATCGACGAGGCGCGCGTACGCGATCTTCATCTCGGCGCCGCCCATCGCCGGCAGCGACTCGAGCTCGCGCCGCGCGTCGAGCAGCGTCGTCTCGGCCTCGGGGAAGCGCCGGAGCTTCGTCAGCACCTCACCGAGGAGGCTTCGCGCGGCGCCGACGCTCCAGTCGTCTTCGACCCTGGTGCGGCGCCGCGTCGGCACGATGCCCGGTGCGCGGGAGCGAATGCGCAGGCCTTCGCGCAGCAGCGGCTCGGCGGCTGCGGGGTTGCCGGCGGCGGCGTGCACCGCCGCGAGATTGACGGTGTAGATTGCGACGAGCTGATGATCGGCGCCGAGCGCCGAGGCGGCGATCGCCGCGGCCTCGCTCTCGGCGGCGGCCGCCTCGTCGATAGCGGCGCTCCTCGAGCAGGACGCGCGACAGGCTGTTGAGCGTTGCGGCGACGACAGGGTGGTGGTTGCCGAGCGCCTGTGCGCTGCATGTCGAGCGCCTGGCGCAGCAGCGGTTCTGCAGCGCCGGCGTCGCCGCGCATCGCGGTGATGAGCGCGAGATCGTGGAGCGCCGACGCCGTGTTCGGGTGCTCGGCGCCGCGCGTCTTGACGTTGGTGTCGTACGACTGGCGGAGCAGCGCTTCGGCGCCGGCGAGATCGCCGTTGAGGCGCAGCACGGAGGCAAGGTCGCTCTCGCTGACGGCGGTCTCGCGGTGGCCGGCGCCGAGCACCTTCCGGCGGATGTCCAGCGCCTCGCGGTGCAGCGGCTCTGCCCGCTGATTCAGTCCCTGGTCCTGATAGACCCGTCCGAGCTCCGCGAGCGTGACGGCGACGTCCGGATGCTGCGGGCCGAGCAGCTTCCGCCGCATGGCCAGCGCTTCCTCGAGCCGCTGCCCGGCTGCACGGTAGTCGCCTTTGTCCGCGAGCACGACGCCCAGGTAGTCGAGCGTCTGCGCCACCTGCGCGTGCTCGTCGCCGAAGACCTGCCGGCCGCTCGCCAGCGCCTGCTCGAGCAGCTGCTGCGCCTTGTCGAACGCCGCCAGCCGCCGATAGGTCCGCCCCATCGTCGTCAGCATCTCGACCTGGAGCTCGGGCTCGCCCGCGAGCTCCTTCTGCACCTGTGCCGCCCCGGCATCGAGCACGGCGCGGACGCTCGTCGGCTGTTCCGACGCCCCACGGATGATGTACGGATCGGCGCTGGTCAGCAGGCCCATCATCAGCTCGCTGACCTTGATGGCCTTCGCCGCCTCGCGCTGGGCGCGATTGCGCTGCGCGGCGAGACGTCCGGTATAGACGCCGGTCAGTCCCGCCACGAGCAGCACCACGGCCGCCGTGCCGCTCACACCGCCCGGATGCCGCCTGATGAACCGTGCGGCCCGATACGAGAGCGTGTGTGGACGCGCGGCGACCGGCTCGCGGCGCAGGTGGCGGCGGAGGTCGTCGGCGAACGCGTCGACCGAGGCATAACGCTCGCCGGGATTTTTCCGAAGCGCCTTGGCCACGATCGCTTCGAGGTCGCCGCCGAGCGTGCGCCGCAGTTTCGCCGGCGTGGTGGCGCACTGCGCCGCGCGGCGCGCGAGCAGCTCTGGATCGACACCTGACCCGACCGCATCCGACAGCTTCGGCGCCTCCATCTCGACGATCGCCCGCAGCAGCTTCGCCGGCGAGTCGAGCGCATCGCCCGCGGGATGGCGGCCGCTGAGCAGGACGTAGAGCAGCACGCCGAGCGCGTAGACGTCGGTCGCGGTGGTGATCTCGCCGCCCGAGAGCTGCTCGGGGGCCGCGTATTGCGGCGTGAGCGCCGAGCCGCCGTCGCGCGTGAACGCGCTCGATTCCCCGCCGCTCGACCGCCGTGGCGCATCGCGCTCGATCAGCTTGGCGATGCCGAAGTCGAGGAGCTTGACGCCCCCCTCCTTGCTGACGAGGACGTTCGCCGGCTTGATGTCGCGATGGACGACGAGACTGGCGTGGGCGTGGGCGACGGCATCGAGCACGTCGAGGAACAGGCGCAGCCGCCCCTCGATGGGGACCGCGGCGCTCTCGCAGGTACTGATCGATCGGCTGCCCGTCGATGTGCTCGAGCACGAGGTAGGGCTGGCCGGTCTGCGAGACGCCCGCGTCGACGAGATGGGCGATGTGCGGATGGCGAAGCCCGGCGAGGATGGTGCCTTCGCGCTTGAACCGCGCCTCACCGCCGCGCTCGACCAGCGCGATGTTCAGCAGCTTCACCGCGGCGCGGCCCTGGAACCGGCCGTCGCATCGTTCGGCGAGCCACACGTTGCCGCTGCCGCCCTGGCCGATGGGGGAGAGCAGCCGGTACGAGCCAAGGACCTGGCCCGCGAGCGACGGCACGAACGTCAGCCGCGGATCGACGACGACGCCCTCGAGGAAGCCCGAGTCGTGGACCGCCTTGTGGCCGGCAAGAATGGATCGGAGATCGTCAGCGAGCGCGGGATCGCGCGCCGAGATCGACGCCAGCCACGCGCTCTGCTCGGCGGCCTCGATCTCCAGTGCCTCGTCGAGATACGGGCTGAGCGTGCGCCACCGTTCAGGGCTGATGGGCGGCATTGGCGGACACCGGTGCCGGACTGCCGCTGCCGATGGCGTGATGCAGATACAGCCGGCCCTTCTCCCAGTTGCGCTGGATCGTCCGTTCCGAGACGCCGCGCATCGCGGCAATCTCGGCGAAGGAGAAGCCGCAGAAGAACTTCAGGTCGACGATTTCGGCCAGGCCCGGCTCGATCTCGGCCAGCTCGTCGAGCGCGTCGCTGATCATGATCAGCGACTGCGGGTCGGTCACGCGGTCGGCGTGGTCGATGCCGAGCGAGGTGATCTCGAACAGCCCGCCGCGTTTCTCGGAGCGCCGCCGCCGCACGTCGTCGATGATCAGCCCGCGCATGACGCGGGCGGCGTAGGCCATGAACCGCGCCTGATCGACGAAGACGGTGCCTTCGCGGCCGGAGATCGACAGGTAGGCTTCGTGCAGCAGCGTCGTGACCCCCAGCGCCCCGGGCCCCTGGCGGTTCAGTTCGCGCCGGGCCAGGCGGTGGAGCTCCGCGTACAACGTGCCGAACAGGGCATCCGCGACCACACGCTCATCGCCCGCTGCCGCCGGCATTCCGGAAGTCACGTCCATTACAGCACTCCTCAACCCCGGTGCCTTTCAGCACCCGCATAGATGGAATCGAAAACGGCTGGAAAAAGACGACACCCCGCCGGCGTCAGGCAAA
>CAVREM010000072.1:0-91154 GCA_963720005.1 uncultured Acidobacteriota bacterium
GATCCATGCGGATCTCGCAAAGAATGAAGTTCCCACGGCGGCAGCGCGTCTGCGCCGACATCTGGAGTATGTCTCGGCTGATCTCGCCGACGAACTGGGCGCGAAGGTCAAGTTCAGGGCAGACGGCGGGTACGACATGGGCGAGTTGCTCAGCTCGGTCATTGCGCGACAAGGCGAGTTGCTCAAGCAGGCTGCCAAAGCCGCAAAGTCATGGGGCGACGACGAGCAAGTCAAGAAGGTCGAAGAGTTTCAGAAGGCACGAACGGCGATCCTGACCGCTAAGGGTGGAGAGGAATGGGTGGTCAACAAGGCCATCCACTACAACGAGTGGGCGAATCTCTCAAGAAACGACTTCATGCCGGTCATAAGAGCCTTCAAGGAGCTCCTTCAACAGTTTCGGTGCGCAAAGCCGAAATGCGACTCCTGGCTCTCCGTCACACCTCGGAATGAACCCGTCGACCTCCGCTGCTCATGTGGAACCGTGCGATTTAATCTTAAGCAGAAATGAACATTCGACGGGTTACTGGCTCGTCACGGTGCGTACGAACGTGCGGAGGTCGTCCATCCACGCCTGCGGCTGCTCGAGCGCCGGGAAGTGCCCGCCCTTCGGCGCGATCGTGGCGTGCACCACGTTGTAGCGCGTCTCCGCCGACTTTCGCGCGAGCGCCGGATCGCGGTTGATCGGCAGGCCGCGGTTGTCGTACTGCGACGGGAACGCCCCGCACCCGGTCGGCACGGTCACCTTGCCTCTGGACATCGGCGGCATGAACGTGGCGAAGAAGGTCGGCGACAGTTGCCCGTTCACGTGGCGCGACTCGTAATACAGGCGCGCCGACGAGGTGCCGGAGTTCGTGACCCAGTAGAACATGATGTTCGTGAGGAGCTCGTCCTTCGTGTAGACCTTCTCGAGGTCGCCGTCGTGGTCGCTCCACGAATGCCACTTGTCGATGATCCACGACGCCAGCCCGAGCGGCGAATCGCTCAGCCCCTGGCCAAGCGTCTGCGGCTTCGTCGTCTGGATCTCCTGGTATCCGAGGTTCGATGACACGGGCGGCGGCGGGGCATTCCCCGCGCGCGCCGGCGGCGGCGCTCCGATGGCGCCTCCCGGACATCCCGCGAGGTGCAGCCCCGAGATGTGCGAGCTGTCGGCGAGCGCCAGGTAGGTGGCGACCGAGATGCCCCAGTCGCTGCCGTGGACGATGTAGCGGCTGTAGCCGAGGCGCGCCATCAGCGTCGCCCAGATCTGCGCCATGCGCTCGGGGTTGTAGCCGCGCTCCCGCGGCTTGTCCGAGAAGCCGTATCCGGGCATGGACGGCACCACGACATGGAAGGCGGCCGTCCCCGTGCCCCCGCCTGCCTTCGACGGGCTGGTGAGAGGTTCGATCACCTTGTCGTACTCGACCGGCGAGCTCGGCCACCCGTTCAGGAGCAGCAGCGGCAGCGCGCCGGGATCGTTCGACTTCTGATGGATGAAGTGGATGTCGAGGCCGCCGATGTTCGTCTTGAACTGGCTGAAGCGATTCAGGCGCCGCTCCTGCGCGCGCCAGTCGTAGCGGTCGCGCCAGTAGGTCATCAGCGACTGGATGTAATTGAGGTTGGTCCCGTAGTCCCAGCCGGCGTCGGGGAATTCGTCGGCGAAACGGGCGCGCTCCAGCCGGCTCTTGAGGTCGCGCAGGACGGCGTCCGGCACCTGAATCCGGAACGGCACAATCGCGCTCGCTCCCGCTCGATCCCGATGGGCGCGGCGGCGTCTGCGCGTTCAAGCTGGCCGCCAGGATGGTTGCCGCAGCTGCGGCTACAGCGGTGAGTGTTTGCCGCAACGGTCCGGATGCCCATGCCGCCTCCGATCATGTTGGTGGCTCATTAAACATGATCTCTGGCCGCGAAAACACGAAAACACGAAGAGAAAGCCACGCTGCACGCCACGAAACGAAACTGCTACACTCCCGCCACGCAGGGAGGCTTGCATGAGGCGTACGGCATCAGGGCTGGTGGCACTGGCACTGGTGGCGGCGAGTGCCGCCATCGTTCGATCGCAACAGGGAAGCGGCGGTACGCCGTCGGCCGATCGGCCGCCGGTGGCGAAGGCTGACTACGAACGCTGGAAGACCGAGCACTCGAACTGGGGCCGCTGGGGCAAGGACGACGAGATCGGGGCGCTGAACCTGATCACGCCGGCCAAGCGGAAGCAGGCGGCCGGGCTCGTCAAGGACGGGATCACGGTGTCGCTGGCGACCGACGTGAACACGGTCAAGGCTGAAGACAACTTCGCGCCCTACGAGCACGTCATCACCCAGGCGGCGGCCACCGGCGCGGCCGATCGGCTCGCCGTCAATTACCACGGCTACGCGCATACCCATCTCGACGGCTTCGCCCATCGCTTCTTCGACGGCAAGATGTGGAACGGCTTCTCCTGGGAGGAAGTCCAGAAGGAAGGCGGCGCGAAGAAGAACGAGATCTACACCCTCCACAACGGCATCTTCACCCGCGGCATCCTGATGGACATCGCGCGGCTGAAGGGCGTCGACTATCTCGAGCCCGGGACGCGGATCTACGTCGAGCGACCTGGAAGCGTGGGAGAAGCGCGCCGGCGTCAAGGTGTCGGACGGCGACGCGGTGTTCATCCGGACCGGCCGCTGGACCCGCCGCGCGAAGCTCGGACCGTGGAATGCCGCCGCCAACGTCGCCGGCCTCGACGCCTCGGTGATTCCGTGGCTGAAGCAGCGCGGCGTGGCCCTGCTCGGCAGCGAGGCGGCGCAGGACGTCGCGCCGCAGCCCAAGGGCTCGGAGATCGGCGCGCTGCCGCTGCACGACTTCGCGCTGATCATGCTCGGCATCCATCTGTTCGACAACACGAACCTCGATGCCGTCGGCCAGACGGCCGCGGAGCGGAAGCGCTGGGAGTTCCTGCTGACCGCGGCGCCGCTGCCGGTGCGCGGCGGCACCGGTTCGCCGCTCAATCCGATTGCGGTGTTCTGACGCCGCGCCGCAGTGTGAAGCGAGGAACGCAACCACGAAGACGCGAAGACTCGAAGACGAAACTCATTGGTTCTGTCTTCGTGTCTTCGCGTCTTCGTGCTTGCCTTTGATCGTTGTATCCGCTGTCGCATCGTGCGGCACCGTCGCCTGAACGCACTGATTCGATGCAGCACTGGAACGCGGCGCCATCCTGCCTGCGGGCGCTCCATCAGACTTCTGGAAGCCGTCGCCGATCGGCGATGCTCCTGCCGCCCGGGAGCAGCCGCAGATTGCGAACGTCGCGGTCGTCGATCTCGAACGGCGGACGGCCTGCCCGACGTGCTCGTCTGCGACGCGGGACGCCGGAAGCTCTCCTGGATCCGGCAATCTCCGAAGGGCGTGTACACCGAGCAGGTGATCGCCGAGATTCGCGCTCCTGGCCATGTCGAGGCGATCGACCACGACGGCGACGGCGACCTCGACCTGCTCGTCGCCGACCTCGGCGAGCTCTTCCCCAGCAACCAGCGGATCGGATCGGTCGATCGTCCTGGAGAACGCCGGCGGCGGCCGCTTCGTGCGGCATGTCGCGGCCGAGGGGCTGCCGCGCGTCGCCGACGTGCGCGGCGGCGATCTCGACGGCGACGGCGATCAGGATCTCGCGGTGGCGGCGTTCGGTTACGACCACGGGCAGACGCTGTGGCTCGAGAATCGCGGCAAGTGGAGCTATGCGGTTCACGTCCTGCAGGAGTTGTCCGGCGCGGTGAACGTGCTCGTCGCCGATTTCGACCGCAGCGGCACGCTCGACATCGCCGCGCTGATCAGCCAGGAGTGGGAAGAGATCTGGATGTTCGACAACGCCGGCGGCGGCCGATTCACGCCGCGGCTGGTGTGGGGATCGTCGAACGCCGACTTCGGATCGAGCTGGCTCGCGCCGGTCGATCTCGACCGGGACGGCGATATCGACCTCCTGTACAGCAACGGCGACGCGTTCGACTATGCGCCCGCGAACAGCCGGCCGTGGCACGGCGTGCAGTGGCTCGAGAACCAGGGCGCGAACACGTTCGCGCTGCACCGCATCGGCGATCTTCGGGCGCGTCGAGCCCGGTGGCCGTTCGACGCCGACCAGGACGGCGATCTCGACGTGGCGGTCGTCAGCGCCTACAACGCGTGGAGCGATCCGGCCGCGCTGAGCCTCGATCTGGCTGGAGAACAACGGCCGCCAGCAGTTCACGATGCACGCCGTCGCGCGCGCGCCGACGCATCTCATCACGCTCGCGGCCGGGGATCTGGACGGCAACGGGACGCCCGACCTCGTGACCGGCGGCATGCACATCAGCGCGCCGTACGACCGGATGTCGCGGGTGACGCTGTGGACCAATGGTGGCGCGACGCGGTAAGTCCAGTCGCGCGTCGCTGCCGGGACTCGCTGGGGCTCGGGACTCGAGGATCGGGAGCTCCGACGGCGAACGCGAGTCGCTAGCCAGTCCGCTGCGTCGGCCGCCGTTATCGCTAGTGGCCGCGGCGTCGTCGGCGGCTATTCAAGATCCGCGAAGCGCGCTACCGTTCGCAGCTTCCGGCGCTGCCGACCTTCTCGCACGAGCCCGCGGCCCTCCGCGACTATCTCGAAAACGCCGACCGGGCCGCGCGCGCGGCGCCGACCTCGGCGGACGCGGTCGGCGCGCTCGGCCTTGCGTACCACGCCAACATGTTCTACGAGCAGGCGGATCGCAGTTACGCGATCGCGGAGGAGCTCGGCGGCGGCGCGGGTGCCGACCCGAAAGGGTCGGCCTACAGGATCGCTGGTCGTACTATCGCGCGCTGGTGCACGAGGCGCGCGGTGATCCCGGCAGCGGTGGCGACGGCGCTCCAGCGCGTCGTCGCCCGCGCGCCAGCCTTCAGCCCGGCCTGGTGGCGGCTCGGCGAAGCCGAGTTCAAGCTCGGACGGCGCGACGCCGCCGTGGCCGCATGGGAGCGCGCGCGTACCTTGCCGGAACCGGCGCCGGCCGAGCCGTGGGCTGGCGCTCCGGCGCGAAGAGCCGCCGCGCCCATTTCGGCGTACGCGGCGCTGGGCCTCGCGCGCGCGGCGCTCGCCGGCGGGGACGCCGAGCGGGCCCGCCAGGTTCTCGAAGAAGTCACCGCGGCGGCCCCGGCGTTTGGTCCGGGCATGCGGCTCCTGGGGACGGCGTACGCGGCGCTCGGGCGTGCCGAGGATGCCGAGCGGGCGGCGCGACGCGCCGACCGGATGCCGGGATACGACCCGTACGTCGATCCCACCTTCGTGCTGCTCGCGCGCGAATCGCGCAGCCCGACATTTCTCCTGCAGCAGGCCGCCGCGGCCGACGCCGGGACCAACGGCGCCTGGAGGGAGTACCTGATTCGCCGCGCCCTGGAACTCGATCCGGATAACACCGACGCGCTGGAGGAGTTGGCGACGCTGCTGAGAGTGCTCAGGCGGTTCGACGAGGCGCTGGACGTCCTGCGCCGGCTCGAGCAGCGTGTGCCCGACGATCCGCGCCTGGTCGGCGACATCGGCCGCTGCCTGTCCGGCTTGCGGCGCTACGGCGAGGCCGAGGCAAGTTGCGCCGCGCGCTCGCCGGCCTGGACGATGCCAATAACCGTTACGACCTCGGGCTCGTGCTCGATCGCACCGGCCGGCTGGCCGAGGCGATGGACGAGTACCGCCGTGCGCTCGCCCACAATCCAACCCACCGGGACGCGCTCAACAACCTCGGCGTTGCCTTTGCCCGGGCCGGCCGCCTGGCGAGGCGGCGGCGCAGTTCGAGCGGCTGGTCGCCGCCGACCCCGCCAATCCCGATGCGCACACCAATCTCGGCGCGATGCTGCTGTCGACGGGGCAGCCCGATCGAGCCGCGCAGGAGTTTCGGGCCGCGCTCGAGATCGACCCCGGCCACACCGTCGCGCGCGATGCGCTGGCGAAAACCAATTTTCCGAAGAAGTCCGCCGAATCCGGGCCGCAAAGCGCCTGCGATTCGTTGACTCCCGTCCAACCGCGGTGATAGCGTGGCGCCCGCCTTATCTGCTCGGCGTGCCCGTTATACGCCGCTCTCATACACTGATGGAGGTCACAGCATGAGCAGATGGCAGTGGTCATTCGCGATGCGCGGCGGTATTGTTCGCCGCGCTCGCGCTGGTTCCTGCGACGGTCGTCGCGCAGAACGCCGAGATTGCCGGTGTCGTGCGCGACACCAGCGGCGCGGTGTTGCCCGGCGTCACCGTGGAGGCGTCCAGCCCGGCGCTGATCGAGAAATCACGCACCGTTTTCACCGACACCCAGGGCCAGTACCGGATTATCGCGCTCAGTCCTGGCACCTACCGGGTCACCTATGCGCTCTCCGGCTTCAAGACGGTGGCGCGCGAAGGGATCGTGCTGACGGCGCAGTTCACGGCCGGCATCGACGTGTCCATGGAGGTCGGGTCGCTGGAGGAAACGATCACCGTTTCCGGTCAGAGCCCGCTGGTGGACGTCGCAGGCGACGACGCAGCGCCGCGCGCTGACCGGCGAGCTGATCAACGAGCTGCCGACCGGGCGCTCGTTCCAGAACCTCGCCATCCTGGTGCCCGGCGTGCAGGCGCCGCTCATCTACCAGGACGTCGGCGGGTCGGACGGCAGCCGCTGGCAGACGATGAAGGTGCACGGCAGCCGCGACGACCAGATGCCGCTGCTCCTGAACGGGATGCGCGTTCAACAACATGAACAACACCGGCGGCGGCTACAACCACACGCTCGCCATCAACACCGGGACCGTTCAGGAGATGACCGTCACGACCAGCGGGTCGACGGCCGAGGCGCAGGTCAGCGGCGTGCTGGCCAACACGGTGGCGAAGGAAGGCGGCAACCGCTTCACGTTCTCGCTTCTACACGCGATTTCACCAACGACAACTGGCAGGCCGACAACCTGTCGCAGGACCTCAAGGATCGCAGGGCTGACTGTCGGTCAATCGCGTCAAGGCGATCGGCGAAATCAACCCGACCGTGGGCGGCCCGATCGTCCAGGACAAGCTGTGGTTCTACGGCGGGTTCCGCTACCTGAAATCGGAGAAGTACCTGGCCGAGCACGTACTACACGAAGGATCCGTTCGCCATGCAGTACTGCAGCCGGCCGACAGGCTGTGCGTATACAAACGGAGCCGGGGTTCCCGACGCCGATCGCCCGATTCGCGCGATCTGACGCGAGCAGGACTGGAGCGGTGATCGCTATCACCGGACCTACACCGCGAACCTGACCTGGCAGATGTCGGCAACGCAACAAGGCGAACTTCTTCTATCACCTCGGCGACCGGTGGCTGGACAACGACTCCAGTCCGACGCAAACGCCGGAGGCGACGTCGTACCTGTTCTCGAAGCCGGACTACGTGGCGCAGGTCCACTGGACGAACCCCCTGACGAGCCGCTTCCTGCTCGAGGGCGGTTTCAACTTCTTCAACGAGCTCTGGTGGTGGAATCAGCCGCCCGACAGCGGCATTCCGACCGGCTTCCAGCCGAACGCCATCATTCCGAAGTTCGAGGTGGCGAACGCCACGCTCTACGGATCGAGTTCAACCGACATCCGGGCGTACAACCACCAGTACAACATCCGGGGCGCCGCCAACTACGTCACCGGCAGCCACGCGTTCAAGGTCGGCATGCAGCACATGTGGGGGACGCGGAACTTCACCTACACCACGACCCAGAACCAGCTCTGGAGCTTCTTCAACGGCGCGCCCGCGGCGATCACGCAGTACGCGAGACCGCTCGAGGACTTCCAGAAGTTGAAGACGGCGCTCGGGTTGTACGCGCAGGACCGCTGGACGATTCAGAACATCACGCTCAATCTCGGGCTGCGGTTCGACTACCACAACGCCTACGTGCCGGCGTTGAGCATCCCGGCGCTGCAGTTCGTGCCGGCGAAGGACTACCCGGAGACGCCGGACACGCCGTCGTGGAAGAACATCTCGCCGCGTGCCGGCATTGCGTGGGATCTGTTCAGCCAACGGCAAGACGGTGCTCCGCGCGAACTACGGCAAGTACGTCGCCAGCGAGTCGGTCGCCACGACCACCGCGAACAACCCGGTCAACACGCGGATCAACAGCGCGACCCGGAGCGTGGCTCGATACCAACGGGAATTTCATCCCGGACTGCGATTTGACGCAGACAGGGGTGACCGGCGAGTGCGGCCCTGAGCGCGCCGCTCGGCAATCCCAACATCGTCACGACGATGGGACCCGAACGTCCTCGCGCGGCTGGAACGTCCGGCCCGACGATGGCGAGCTGCTGGTCGGCCTGCAGCATCAGCTGAACGAACGGCTGATGATGGACGTCCAGTGGACGCGGCACTGGTTCGGCAATTTCTTCGCGACCCAGTATCGGGCGACGCCGCCGGGGGATTACGACAGCTACTGCATCACAACCCCGTCGGATTCCCGACTGCCTGACGGCGGCGGCAAACAGATCTGCGGCTTCATGGATCTCAAACAGACCGCCTTCGGACGCACGCCGGACAACTTCGTGACGGCCGCGAAGAACTTCGGCGACGTGACCGATGTCTACAACGGCATCGACATTTCGTTCACGGGCCGCCTCCCGAACGGCGGCATCGCGTCGGGCGGCGTCAGCGCCGGCCGCGAGCGCACCGATTTCTGCAGCGTGATTGGCCAGGCAGGGATGACCGCGAACACCGACTCGACGGCGGGCAGGGTCGGCGAAACCAACATCAGCAACTATCCGAGCCCGCTGTATTGCGCCGTGACGCCGCCCTATCAGCCGGACTGGAAGGGGCTCATCAGTTACCCATTGCCGTGGGGGATAAACGCCAGCGCCACGTGGCAGAATCGTGCCGGTGCGCAGCGGCTCGCGACCTACGTCGTCACGGCGGCGCAAACGACGCTTGGCCGCGCTTTCAGCGGCGGGGCGGCGACCCAGACCCTGCAGATCATCGAGCCAGGCACGGCGTACGACGACCGTTTGAACCAGATCGACGCGCGCATCGGGAAGACCTTCAGGGTTGGGGACGCGCGGATTCAGGGAACGTTGAGCCTGTTCAACCTGCTCAACGCCAGCACGCCGCTGGTGCTGAACAGCCGGTTCGCCACGACGACCCCCTGGCCGCAGCCGACGCGTATTCTGCAGTCGAGGCTGTTCAAGATCGGGGCGCAGATCGACTTCTAACTGAACTGATACGAGGACGCAGAGGGAGCAAAGGACGCAGAGCGCAGAGCGCAGAGGCGCAGAGGCGCAGAGGCTGAACTGACAGCCTCTGCACTCAGCGCTCTGCGCCTTCGCGCCTCTGCTCGTCCTCTGCTCCTCTCCGCGTCCTCATTTCCCAAGCTCTTTGTAGATCGCCCGCACGTTCGCCCCGCGTTCGCCATGTCGTAGGCCTTGTAGCGCTCCGGCATCTGGAGGGTCTTCGCGGCCTCGTCGGCGCTCTTGCCGGCAGCAATGGCCTGCCTCACCGCCTCCAGAAAATCGCGATTGAAGTCGGCGTACTCCTGGAGGTCCTTGATCGACATCGTCCGCGGGTTGGCATTGATGGCCGAGGCGCCGGCCGCGGCGCCCATGACCGCTGACGCTTCGTCGTGGCCGGTGGTGACGCGCACGACGTTCTTCAGCTCGGCGATCGCCTTTGTCAACGTCTCCGGAAACGCCACGCCGCTGCCGCCGGCGTCGGCGTCGATGAGCGGCGCCGCCTTGGCCGGGAAGAGATCGCCGAAGTGCGCCAGCCGCTTCTCCGGGAAGACGACGACCAGATCGCCGTCGGTGTGGCCGCGTCCGAAGTAGTAAATCTCGATGCGATCGTTGCCCTCGAGCAGCGACAGGCGGTCGGTGACGACCTTGTTCGGCAGGAACTTCGCGTTCGCGCCGCGGAAGATCTCCATCTTTTCCATCCGCGCCTTCGCGTTCGCATGGGCGATGATCGTCGTCGCGGTGGGGAAGTCGACGTTGCCGCCGACGTGATCCGGCGTGCGCGTGCGTGTTGATGATCGTCGTCACGCCCTTGTCGCTGACGGCTTCGATGTTGTCGCGGATGGCGCGCCCCCAGCCGGGCGGCTTGGTGTCGACCAGCACCACGCCGTCGTCGCGCATCAGCGCCAGCGTGTTGCTGCCGCCGGTGAGCACGTAGAGGATGTCGCGGACGTTGAGCGTCTGCATCCGGACGATCTTGTCGCCCTGGGCATAGGCTCTGACGGCTAAACCCGGCAGCCCGAAAGTCTGACGGGTAAACCCGGCAACCCCGAGAGAAGGATAGTGGCAGTGACAGCAGCGCCTGCGGCCACCATGCCGATCACCAAGGCTGCAGCGGCGCTTGGCCAGCTTTCTTCCACTGGCGCCGGGGCCCCGCCCCCGGCGCGAACTTACGCTGATGCCTCGCCTCAGATAAAAGACGGTTCTTCGGCTCGGCATGGCCGCAGGCGCTGGCGATAGGGTTCACTGCGCTCACCCGCCCTTTAGGCTCCATCCGCCGCAAGCGACGCGCAAATGAGTTCTTCATCATTGCGCGCGTAAATGTGGCGGTTCGCGTACGCGGGCTGCATCCAGTTCACGTGCACGAGCTCACGGCGGTTCTGCGGCTCGGACGTTGGTTTGATCAGCTGCGTGCGGCTGATTTCCTGGTAGCCCTTCGGATCGGGCTTGACGATGATCAGCTCGCCGCGGTCGTTGTTGATGAACAGCCGATCGCCATGCCGCACGATGACGCCCGACGCCCAGCGCGCGCGTTCCTTCGTCACCGCCTGGGTTTCCCAGACGCGTTCGCCGGTCGAGGCCTTCAGGCAGCGGAACTGGCCGTAGCTGCAGATGCCGTAGATGTAGTCGCCGATGATCACCGGTGTCGCGATCACGGCGTGCAGGCCGTCGGTCTGGATCTCGCTGTCGCTCTTCCCCTTCCAGAGCACCGTCGCGCCCGGCTTCTTGTCGTCGAGCGTCAGCATCAGCGGACCGTCGTAGAAGGTCGTGAAGAACAGCTGCGACTCGTGCTTCACCGGCAGCGCGACGGTCATCGACCCGCCGACCTTGTACGGCTGCGACCACAGCACCTTGCCGGTTTCGGGGTTGAGCGACGCGACGGCGCCGGGATACCAGATGATCAGTTGCCGGGTGCCGCCCGCCGTGATGATGACCGGCTGCGCGACGCCGAGATCTTCGTCGACGTTCAGCGCGCGCCAGAGTTCCCGGCCCGTCATTTTGTCGAACGCGACCACTTTCGCATCCGGCCGTCCGTCGACCAGCGCGATCAGGAGACCGCCGTCGACCAGCGGCGCGCTGGCGAATCCCCAGTCGAACGCCCATTTCCGCCGGTCGGCGCCGTAATCCTTGACGTAATCCTTCTGCCACTGGACGGCGCCGCTCTTGACGTCGAGGCACAGTAGCTTGCCGTCGGCGCCGGCAACGTAGACGCGGTCGCCGTCGACGGTCGGCGTGGCGCGCGGTCCGTTCGGCCACGAGATGCTGCGGTAATCGGCCTGCCATTCCTGCGTCCAGAGGAGCTTGCCGGTTTTCTCGTCGAACGCCATGGCGCGCTCGGTCCCAAACGGGAGCTTCGTGACCTGCCAATCGAGCAGGAAGACGCGGCCGTTCGACACAGCTGGACCGGCATAGCCGCTGCGGACCGGCGTGCGCCACAGGACTTTGAGACCGTCCTTCGGAAACGTTTCGAGGATGCCGGTTTCGTTCCAGACGTTCAACCGTCCCTTGCCGCCGACTTCGGGCCAGTCTTCGACGCCGGGGGTCGCGGCGGCGCGCGCTGATTGCGCGAGCGCGGCAACCGCGGTGCGAGGAAGCAGACCGAGGCCGGCGCCAGTGCCGAGCAGCTGCAACAGGTGACGGCGGGTCAGATGCGCGGGATAAGGGTCATGAGCCATTCGCGAAATGCTACACCCTTTTTCCACTGGCGCTGGGGCCCCACCCCCGGCGCGAACTTACGCTGATGCCTCGCCTCGGATTCGCTTGTCCTCGGCTCGGCATGGCCGCAGGCGCTTTTCCAATGGCGCGGGGCTCCGCCTACGCTTCTCGCTCTTTGAGAAGAGCTAGACGCGATAAGCCCGCAGCGCTTTGCTCGACCGCGAGCGCGCAACGCGAAGGCGGAGCTCGCCGGCCGCAGCAGCGCCGCGAGAGCGCGTGTCGGTGAGCTCAGCAGTGGACGGAGCGCGCTCGTAGCTCAAGTACCGCCCCCGAACTTGCTCTCCAACCACGACCAGAAGCGTCGATGATCGTCGTCGGCGGGTCTGCGGCGCGGGACCGACTGGCGGGCTTCCTCAGCGCGACGGCAATGGCGAGCGAGTAGGCGAGCATCGGCCGCAGTGTTGACTCGGAAAGTCCGCGGCGGACGGCTTCGGTGAACGCGGCGGAGGCGCCGGAGTAGTCGCGATTGGCGAGCGCGCTCAACCCGCGCACGTAGATCACGCCGCCGCTGCCATCGTCGTGAAGCCGGGCAATCGTTTCGGTCGCGGCATCGCTGCTCATCAGCCAGAGGGGCAGCGTGCGGAGCGGCGTAGCGGTCAGCAGCTGGTGGAGCGACTCGATGTCGCGCAGCGGGCCGCCCGCCGTCCCAGAGCACCGAGATTGAGGGTGCGCTGGTGCTCGAAATAGGGGAGTGTGGCGGAGATAGACGCGTTCCGGCCGATGTGGCCCGAATGAAGGGCGACGATTCGAACGCAGCGTTGCGCCCGCGCCGGATCGAGCGACGTTCTGATAATGCGCGGTGACGGCCGGATCAGCGGCCATAGCCGGGATCGGACATCGACGGGTGCTGCGGGTTCGGAATCAAGCGGTACGGGTAGTTATCGGTCAGCGGGCGGGCCGCCTTGTCCAACGAGCTCGCGCAGCAGCGTCGCGTCGCCGAGGAACGTAGCGCCGACCTGTTGGGGCAGCTCCAGGCCGATCTCGGACAAGCCGCGTTCGCAACCCGCCGGCAAGGTCCACGGCCGGACGAAATCGTCTTCGGCGATCGGTCCGAGCGATACCGCGTGTTCCCGCGAGCATCAGGTCGAAGGGCGTCGCATTCCACAGCGAGCAGTCGGTGAAGACCTCGCAGAACGCGCGCGACGATGGCGTTGACGTTGGTGCCGGGATCGGGCCGGCCGACCGGGAGCCAGTAGGTGGCGATGCCGCTTCTCGGCAAGCCGATCGAACACGAGCTGGAAATACTCGCGTGTGTAGATGTTCACGGCGCCGGGCGTCCGGGGCGGAGGCGGCTCGCCCGTGATCAGATCGAAGCGGCGCGGTGTGGCCTGGAGAAATTGCCGGCCGTCTTCGATGTGCACGCGGACGCGCGGATCGCGCAGCGGGTGCGCATCGGTCGTATACAGCTCGTCGCTCATCGCGACGACCTCCTGGGAGATGTCGACGACGTCGATGGTTTCGACGTCCGGGAGGTCGCGCGCGGCCCCGGCCGTGACGCCGACCCCGTAGCAGATCACCAGGACGTTACGCAGCGGGCCGCGGTGCACAGCCAGAGGCCAGTAGACGAAGTACCGCATGTAGCGCAGCGCGGAGACGTTCGTGCCGGACATCGAGAACCCGTTGGTGACCAGGCGCGTGTACATGGGCTCGCCAAGCCACTTGCGCTGCATCAGCAGGATCGTTTCGGAGGGGCCTTCACGCGTCGCGACGATCGACGATCCGTCCGTGGCGTACGGCGCCGAGATGCGCGTGAAGTACGTGCCAGCCATCAGACCGTGCGGGAAGAACGCGAGCGAGGCGGCGAGGGCGGCGGCGCCCGCGAGGCCAGCCGATCGCAGTCGAGCGCCGAGAATGCCCGCTCCGGCCGCCGCGAACAGGCCGACGGCGGCGTATGCGCCCGCTGCGGCAACAAAGGATCCTTCGACACCGGCGCGCGGCAGCAGGACGAAGGTCGCGAAGAGCGGTCCGCACATGCTGCCGGCCGTGTTCGACAGCGCCACCCATCCTGCCGTGCGGGTGCCGTCGCGCAGCACCCGATCGAGAGCGGCCCCGGTGAACGTGAAGAGCATGCCGGAGATGATCGACGCTGGCGCGGTGAGCGCGCCGGCGAGCCACACCGTTCGATTCCACTCGGCGATCTGTGTCCCGGATGTCAGCACCTGGAAGCCGGCGTACGACGACACCACGCCGACCCCGGCCCAGAACGCGAGTGCGGGCAGGTGCCGCCACGCGCCGGGCGATCGGGTCAGCCATGCCGACGCGATCAGGCCGCCGAGCCCTATCGAGGCGAGTACCACCGCCAGCATGGTCGTGGCGGCCAGCGTCGTCGACAGCACGAACATCGTCAGGAACCGGAACCATACGACTTCCAGGCCAAGCAGCGTCGCGCCGGAGAGAAACGACGAGACGAGGAGCGCCGCAGCGCCGCGGCTCCATCGCGCGTTGGGCCACTCCACAGTCGAATCTGCCAGATCAGTGGATGCGAGACGCTCTCGAGTCCCGAGCGCCGAGCACCGAGCACCGAGCACCGCCGCGACCACGCAAAGGACTGCCGCAAGCCACGCGCTTCCGCCGACACCAAGCCATGGCACGAGGGCAAGTTCGGCGCCGATTGCTCCCGCCACCGCACCGAGGGTGTTCCAGCCGTACGCCCATCCAAGCGCCGCGCCGAAGCCGCGGCCGGCGTTCGTCAGTGCGGCGGCGAGCAGCGGCAACGTCGCGCCCATCGCGGTGGCCGGAATCAAGAGGATGAAGAAGCCGGCGACGAAGCGAACGATGTTGGTTTCCCAGACGCGTCCGTCGGAGTAGACGAGGTTTGCCGTAGTGTTGGTGAGCGCGGGAAGAATGTAGGTGATGAAGATGCCGGCTCCGGCGACGGTGAGCTCGGCGGCGGCGTACGCGATGAGGAACTGCCTGATGCGCGTTCCGAACCTTGCGACGAGTGCGGCGCCCACTGTAAGGCCGCCCATGAAACTCGACAGGACCAGCGTCGTCGACCAGACGCTGCTCCCGAACACGAGGCCCGCGCGGTGGAACCAGGCCGTTTCGAAGATCAGGCCGGCCGCTCCAGAGAGCAGACAGATCAGGGCCAGAGAAACCAGGGTTATTCCCAACCCCATTTCTTCGCTGCCGGATCCCAGAACGCCCAGGGGTCCTGGCTGAGACCGTTCGAGGTGAGCTCGTACGGCAGGTTCGAATCCGCGGCGCGTGGCTGGATCTTCTGGCCATCGGCGAACCACGACGAATGGATGGTGCCCTTGTACGGCATCTTCGCGTCGTCATTCGGCTCGATGACGCCAGAGTCAATGTGGACGCGCCACTTTGCGGTGCCGCCTTCAGGGCCCGGGCCGATAAAAGTCATCTCGTCGCCGTTGCGCTGGTATTCCTTGACGAAGCGGTTCGCGGCGAGCTGCTCTGCGAACGAATCGCGAAGACCCTGTTCGGGCGGTGCTCCGCTGCACGCAGCGCCCAGTGCCGCGAACGCGATCAAGCCAGCGATCAGAACTGGCACTCTTCCTGTCATCGGCAGCCCCCGTTTCTGTGTATGATCAGCGCGCTTCGGCGCCGCAAGTCTCGAATTCCGCCCTCCGTCACGGAGAAGGGACATGATGCCAAGGACTGTCATTACCACGCTCGCCGCCGCAGGCCTCCTCATCACGTGCGGATTGTCTCCTGCCTCGGCCCAGGGGCGCACGCTGAAAGATCGATTCGTCGGCACCTGGAAGCTGGTCAGCATCGAAACCCGAAACGCCAAGGGTGAAGTCGTCCCGCCGGCCGCCGGCGCCGCGAACCAGAATCGTACGGGCTATATCGTCTACGACGACGCCGGCTACATGGCGGTGACGATTATGCCGCTCGGACGGAAGAAAAACGCCGGCGCGCAGCAGACCGACGAGGAAGCACAGACCGCGCTCGCCGGCTACACCGGATATTTCGGCACCTTCACGATCAACGAGAAGGAACAGTACGTCACGCACCACCTCGAGGGCAGCGTGAACCCGGGGATGGAGCCGGACCAGAAGCGCTTCTTCGAGTTGTCCGGGAATCGCTTGACGCTGAAGCCGCCGCCAGGCGCCAGTGGCAACCAGCA
The DNA here is from genome assembly GCA_963720005.1 of uncultured Acidobacteriota bacterium. Lineage (GTDB taxonomy): Bacteria > Acidobacteriota > Vicinamibacteria > Vicinamibacterales > CAVVIG01 > CAVREM01. The sequence continues at coordinate 15,946 of CAVREM010000072.1, forward strand.
GCGCCTGACGTGGGAGCGGATGCCAGACGTCGCGAACCTGACGGCCGAGCACAAGAAGTTCGTCGGCTTCTGGAAACTGATCTCGAACGAGCGCCGCAACGACAAGGGTGAGGTGCTTGGTACAAATCCCGGCCAGACCGGCTACATCATCTACACCGCGGCCGGGTTCATGACCGTGCACATGGTGCAGCCGGGCCGCAAGCCGTACGCCGCGGCCCAGGCGACGCCGCAGGAAGCCAGGCAGAATCTTCGGACCTACACGAACTATTTCGGCCCGTTCTACATCCACGACGTCGACGGCTACGTCGTCCACGATCAGGTCGGCTCGCTCGGCGTCGGCCGCGGCGGGTACAGCCCGCAGCAAAGGTTCTATCGCTTCGTCGGCAACCGGCTCCTGTTGCAGCCGCCGCCGACCTACAACGCGGACGGGACGGTCACGCAGGGGACGATCACCTGGGAGAAAGTTGGCCCGGCGGGAACGCCTTAGGCGAGGACGCAGAGGGAGCAGAGGACGCAGAGGACGCAGAGACGCAGAGTGTAGAGGGGCATCATGAATATTCGAGCAATCGGATTGGGTGCGGTGATTCTCTTTGGCATCGCGACGAACGCGTCCGCGCAGCTGACTGCCGCGAAGGAAGGTCCGATCGTGTACGGTCACCATCACCTGAACGTCACGAGCGTCGACGAGCATCGCAAGTTCTGGACGACGATCGGTGGGACGGCGATCAAGATCGGGGTCGACAACGATCGCGAGATCATCCGGTTCCCGAACGTGCTCGTCTTCATGACGGCGCGGCCGCCGAAGGGCGGCACCAAGGGCACCAGCGTCAACCACGTCGGGTTCAGTGTCCCGAACCTGCGGCAGGCGGTCGACAAGGTGAAGGCGGCCGGGTATCCGATTATCACGCGCGCCGAGCTGCCCGAGATCGCAGCCGGTCAAGGACGATCTCGCGTACATCGAGAACCAGAAGACGTCGGTCGCGTTCGTGATGGGCCCCGACGAGACGAAGGTGGAGCTGGTGGAGAACAAGGCGGCCACGTCGCCGGCCGCGATGCACCACATTCACTTCGCCACGCAGCAGGTCGACGACATGAAGGCGTGGTACGTCAAGGTGTTCGGCGCGAAGCCGGGCATGCGTGGGTCGTTCCAGGCCGCCGATCTGCCGGGCGTCAACCTGACCTACTCTCCGTCGCCGGAGGCGGTGATCGGGACGCAAGGCCGTGTCGATGGATCACATCGGCTTCGAAGTGAAGGGACTCGAGGCCTTCTGCAAGAAGCTCGAAGGGATGGGCATCAAGCTCGAGCGGCCGTACACGCAAGTGGCGGCGCTGGGGATCTCGATCGCCTTCATCCGCGATCCGTGGGGCACTTACATCGAGCTCACCGAGGGTCTCGACAAGGTCCAGTAAGCGCCATGACACGGCTGCTGGCCGCCGCACTCCTCGTGCTCGTGGCGCCGTCGGCCGCCGACGCGCGGCTCGTCAAGCTGGTCATCGACCAGCGGGAAGTCTTTGCCGGCGGCGCGTCGTGGGGGACGGTCGGACCCTACGAACGTCTCGTCGGCACGGCCCATCTGGAAGTCGACCCGCGCGACCCGCTCAATGCGGTCATCGTCGATCTCGACAAGGCGCCACCGAACGCGCGCGGCCTCGTCGAGTTCCGCACGACCGTGTTCATCCTGAAGCCGGTCGACCTGACCCGCGGCAACGGCAAGATTTATTACACGGCGAACAATCGCGGCAACGACGCGCTGTATACGGCACGAACCGTGGAGCAGGTCGGGCCGCAACGACTTCGCGCTGCGCCTTGGCTACACGATCGTCGACGCCGGGTGGCAGGGCGATCTCGCGCCATCGCCGACGCGGCTCGGGGGCGATTTCCCGATCGCCCGGCAGCCGGACGGCAGCCCGATCGTCGGGCAGACGCGCGTCGAGTTCTCCGACCGCAACATCCCGCGCGACGGCGCGTTCACCTCCAACCTGAAGGGCGGCGCCGCCTTCAAGCCGTACGAAGCCGCCGATCTGAACACGTCGCACGCCACGTTCACCGTACGCGACACCGTGTCCGCGCCGCGGAAGGCGATCGCCCCGGATCGGTGGGCGTTCGGCCGGTGCGCCAGCGGCCGCGACAGCCTGGTGGCGTCGGGATTCGATATCTGCTACTTCGATCGGTTCGATCCCGACAAGATTTACGAACTGATCTACGCCGCCAGGAACCCGATCGTCATGGGCCTGGGCCATGCGGCGACGCGCGACGTGGCGTCGTTCCTCCGCTACGAGACCGACGACCGCGTAAACCCGCTCGCCGGGCGCGTCCGCCGCGTCTATGCGACCGGCGCCTCCCAGACCGGCGGGTTCCTTCGCGACTTCATCTACCTCGGGTTCAACCAGGACGAGGCGCACCGCCGAGTCTTCGACGGCGTCATCCCGACGATCGCCGGCACCGATCGCGTGTTCATCAACGTCCGATTCGCCGACCCCAACGTCTACTCGGGGCAGGACGACCGCCACGACTTCCTGCAGAACAGCCATCCGCCATTCACCTATGCGGTGGTCACCGACCCGCTCACCGGCATCCGAGACGGGATCCTGAAGAGGCCGGCGACGGATCCGGTGGTGTTCCAGGTCGACTCGGCCACCGAGTTCTGGCAGCTGCGCGCGTCGCTGAACGTCGCGGACGCCGACGGCCGCGGCATTACGCCGCCGGCGAACGTGCGGCTGTACTTCGTCTCCAGCACGTCGCATGGCTTCGGAATCGGCGGGCTGCTCGCGGCGGCGCCGGCCTCGAACTCGCGCTGCGCCCTGCCCACTCCTTCGGGTGCGGGCGATCTGGCGCGGCCGCTGCTCGCCGCAATGGATGCCTGGGTCGACGGCGGCATCGAACCGCCGGCCACCACCTACCCGCGCGTGGAGGACGGGACGCTCGTCACCGTCGAGGATGCGCGTGCCGCTTTTCCGGCGATTCCCGGGATGCGATTCCCTGGATCGCCGAACCCTCTCGAGCAGCTCGATTACGGTCCGGAGTTCAACCGGCACGGCGGGGTGATCACGAACCACCCGCCGCTTCCGTCGGGCCGCTACCCGGTGCTCGTCCCCAAGGCCGATCGCGACGGTTTCGATCTCGCGGGCATCCACCTCGTGCAGGTGCGCGCGCCGCTCGGCACGACCACGGGCTGGAACGTCCGCGCCGCGACAGACGCGCGCGAACGATCTGTGCGGGCTGTCCGGATCGTACGTGCCGTTCGCCAGGACCACGGCCGAGCGGACGGCATCCAGCTGATTCGCGGAAATCGCTCGAAGAGCGGTATCGTACGCACCAGGGATTCGTGGAGGCCGTGGAAAAGGCCGCGCGCCAGCTCGTGAACGATCGTTTCCTCGATCCGGAAGACGCGGAGCGCTACGTCGCGGCGGCCCGGGCCAGCGACGTGCTGCGGTAAGTAAGGAGGAGATGCGATGACCATGAAGTATCACGTCGCCGCGGCGGTGCGTTGCTGCCGCGCTTGCCGGTTCGACGCTGTACGGGCAGGGCAGGACGCAGGCGCGGACGCCGTGGGGAACACCTGACCTCCAAGGCGTCTGGTCGTTCGCCACGGTCACGCCGCTCGAGCGCCCGCAGAACGTGACGTCGGAGTTCCTCACCGCCGCCGAGATCCAGGAGATCGAGAAGCGGGCGATCGTCGCCGCGACTGACGAGGCGCGAGGCGCTGATGCGGCGCGCGATGTCGCCGGCGCCTACAACGACTTCTGGTGGGATCGCGGCACGCGGGTCGCCGGGCGCCGCAGCTCGCTCATCGTCGAGCCGAAGAATGGCCGGATGCCGCCGCTCACGCCCGATGCGCAGAAGTGGGCCGACTCGGAGCAGGCGAGAGTCAGGCAGGACACGCGCGGCGGCAACCTGCCGGCCTCGTCGTACGAGGACACCGACCTGTGGGATCGGTGCCTGACCCGCAGCCTGCCGATCGTCCCCGGGCCGTACAACAACAACATCGAAATCGTCCAGACCGCGACACACGTCGCGATCATCCACGAGATGATTCACGACGTGCGGATCGTGCCGCTGGACGGCCGCAGCCATCAGCCCTCGAACGTCGCGTCATGGTTCGGCAGCATCCGCGGCCGGTGGGAAGGCGACACGCTCGTCGTCGAGAGCCGCAATTTCAGGGAGCTGCAGGAGCTGCCGTTTGCGCCGAGGATGACCGCCGCCGGGATGACGCTCACGGAGCGGTTTTCAAAGCTGCCGAACGGCAACCTGAACTACCAGTTCACCGTGAATCATCCGAAGGTCTACACGCAGCCCTGGACCGCGGCGCTGGAGATGGCGCCTGGCGAAACGGTGTTCGAGTATGCCTGCCACGAAGGCAACCACGCGATGGAAGGCATCCTGAAAGGATCGCGCCTCATCGAGAAGACCGGTGCCACAACGGCAAGCCGGCCATAAGATCTGAGGATCTCAGGATCTGAGGATTTAGGATTCTGGCTCAGGTCCGAGATCCTGAAATCCTGAGATCCTGAGGTCGCTCCTGTTCCATTTTGAGATACCCCTCCTTCAGAAGCCCAGCCATTGGCACCCCCCGTGCACAATAGGGGGAAGACGGCAGTTCTCGGCGTAATTTTCGTTATCGGGACCCCTCGTGGATGCCAGTCTTGTGGCTGAGTGTCTCGTAATGTAACGGAGGGCGTGATGAGAGCGTGTAAACCCTGTGCCGCTGCGGCGTTTCTCGTGCTGGTGCTTGCGCCGGCCGCGTTCGCGCAGCAGCCGAATCCGGCGGGCCGCATCAAGGTGGTTACCGGATCCGCCTTCATCGTCCGCAACAGCGGCACGGTTGCCGCCCGCGCTGGCGATGAGGTGTTCGCCTCGGACGCGTTGCAGACCGGCGCCGACGGAAGCCTCGGCGTCACGCTGAAGGACGACACGCGGCTGTCGCTCGGACCGTCGAGCGAAGTCCGGCTCGAGCGCTATGTCTATGCGCCCGACAGCGGCGCGCTGGGCATGGTGCTGAACTTCGTGCGCGGCATGACGGCCTACGTGTCTGGCCGGATCGCCAAGATGGCGCCGGATTCGATTCGTCTCGAAACTCCGGCCGCGATTGTCGGCGTCCGCGGCACGACGCTGGCGATCAACGTCGAGCAGTAACGTCAAGGCTGCCGCACCCAGTACGTCGTCGATGCACGCCACACGCCTGATGGCCCTCACGGCGGTGATCGCGGGATCGCTTGGGGTGTCGTGCGCCTCCAGGCGCCCGGCGCAGACAACGCCTGATCCGCCGCAACCGACCTTGGTCGTGCTGCTTCCGGATGCGGACGGCACGACCGGACGGGCCCGGGTCAGCAACGAGTTCGGCGCGGTCGACCTCACCGCCGAACGGCATTCGACCATCGTCACCTCGATGGGGCGGCCGGCACCGGTCCGCACCATGACTCCAGACGAGGTGTCTCGCATCTTCGGCGCCGCGCTGGCCGCGTTGCCGCCCCGCCACGGCATTTCACGCTCCAATTCCGCTTCGAATCCGATGAGCTGACCGACGAGTCGCGCGCGCTGGTGCCCGACATTTTCGCGGCGGTGAAGGCGTTTCCAGTTCCCGAGGTGGCCATCGTCGGCCATACCGACACGATGGGCAACGCCGACACCAACGTGGCGCTCGGCCTCAAGCGCGCCACGAGCGTGCAGCGCCTGCTGGTCGACGCGGGCCTCGACCCCGCGATCATCGAGGTCCGCTCCCACGGCGAAGTCGACCAGGCCGTAAAAACTCCCGACAACACGCCGGAGCCGCGCAACCGGCGGGTCGAGATCGTCGTAAGGTAGGGCGGCGTGCAGAAGCAGGCTCCCGCGCGGCGCCGCCTGATCCTCATCTCGGCGATCCTTCCCGTGCTCGTCGTGGCCGCGCTGGCCGTGACGCGGCCGCGACTCGTTCGTCCGTCTCGATCACACGGTCTACGACGTGATGCTGCGTGCCGCCGGCACGTCGCCGCCGTCGGATCGCATCACGATCATCGACGTCGACGAGCGCAGCCTGTCGGCGATCGGGCAGTGGCCGTGGCGGCGCGATCTCATCGCCGCGCTTGATCGAACGCTTGCGCGAGGCGGGCGCCGCGGTCATCGCGCTCGACATGGTCTTCGCGGAACCTGATCGGTACGCGCCTGTCAAATCGGACAAGGATGCGATGGCGCCGACCGAGACCGACAAGGTCCTCGCCCGCACGCTCGAAGGCGGCCGCGTGATTCTCGGCTATGGACTCACCTTCGAGCCGGATGCCGACCGGCCCAGCGCGTGCGTGCTCCACCCGATCGGGATCGCGCTCGTGCAGCCGCCTGCCGAAACCGGCGGGACGCCGTTCTTCCAGGCCATCGGACGCGGTGTGCAACCTGCCGATTCTCGCGGAGGCGGCAGGCGCGTCGGGGTTCCTCAACGCCGCTCCGGACGCCGACGGGATTCTGAGACGCGTGCCGCTGGTCGTGCAGCTCGGCGGCCGCATCTATCCCGAGCCTGGCATTCGCCGCGGTGTCGGCCGTGACCGGCGCCCGGAGTGTCGCGCTGCACGTGTCCACCGTCAACGACGCGGTGCTGCTGGTTGACGATGTGCGGGTGCCGCTGGATGCGCGGAGCAGCCTGCTGCTGCGCTACCGCGGCGAGAAGCGGACGCTCCGCTATCGTCTCGGCTGCCGACGTGATGACCGGCCGGACGCCGCCCGACGCGCTTCGCGACAAGATCGTCTTCGTCGGCACCAACGCCCTCGGCACCCGCGAGGTCGTGGCGACGCCGCTCGACACGTTGTTCGGCGGCGTCGAAGTGCAGGCGACCGTCGCCGACAACCTCCTGCAGCAGGATTTCATCTCGCGGTCGGCGCTCACGCGCGTCGGCGAAGTCGCGGCGGTCCTCGTCGTCGGCATCGCGGTGGCGGTCCTGTTCGCGACCACGGGGATCGTCGCCGGCCTGCTTGGCGGAGCGGTCGGCGCCGCGTCGCTGTGGGTGGGATGCGTGTGGCTGCTCGCGTCGGCCGGCATCTTCGTCTCGCCGCTCTTCGGCATCGTCGGCGTCGCCGCCGAGCTGTCGGTGATGACGCTCACGAACTTCCGGTTCGAGCGCAAGCGGGCGGAGCGCGCCGGCCGGGAGCGGACGGCGGCGCGCAAGCTGCTGGTCGAAAGCCTGCTGTCGCTGACCGAAGTGCGCGACGCCGAGACCGGCCGCCACTCGATCCGGACGCAGCGCTACGCCAGGATTCTGGCCGAGCAGCTCGCGACCAACCCGGAGTTCAGGCCGTACCTGACGCGCGAGCGCATCGATCTGCTGGCCACGCTCGCGCCGATTCACGACATCGGCAAGGTGGGGGTTCGCGATCAGGTGCTGAACAAGCCCGGCGCGCTGACGCCCGAGGAACTGGCCGAGATGCGGCAGCATCCGACCCTCGGCCGCGAGGTGATCATCAAGGCCGAGCAGCGCGTCGGCGTGCGCGACGACGAGACGCTCGAGATGGCCAAGGACATCGTCTATACCCACCACGAGCGCTGGGACGGAACAGGTTATCCGCGGGGTATTCGCGGAACGGACATCCCGATCGTCGGCCGGATCATGGCGGTCGTCGACGTCTACGACGCCGTGCACACCCGAACGCTCTACAGCTCCCCGCTGTCGGCCGACGGCGCCGAGAAGTTGATCGCGAAGGGACGCGGGACGCATTTCGACCCCGATGTGGTCGATGCGTTCACCGCCATCGCGCCGCTGTTCCGGGATGTGATCCGACGAAGCCAAGGCTTCGTGATTAGAAGCGATCTCACAGAACCAGTCGACCGCGCGTCGCGAGCGAGCGCGCGAGCGAGCCACGCGAACGGAGCGCGCCGGCGCAGCGGCGCGCGAGAGAGCGTGTCGGGGAGTCCGAGGGGCGAAGCCCCTCGGTTAAGATTACGGTGCGACCGTGAACGGCACGGTGGCCAGCTTCCGATCCCAGACCATCGCCAGCAGGCCGCCCTTCGCGGTGATGTCCAGGAACTCCCACGACAGCTGATCGAAGGCGTGCGGCAGCCGCTCGACGCGCATCGGTGCGCGGACGACGTCGCGGTCTGGCGTGTAGTCGTACGCGCCCCAGAGCGCGGCCTTGTTCGCTTCGTCGTAGGTCGTCTGAGCGGGCCAGTTCGAGACGATCAGCGTCCACTTGTCGTCCGGTTTCAGATCGATGAACAGCGTGTACTCGCCGGGGGCAATGGTCGTCGCGGCGATCGTCAGCGGCGCCTCGGTGATGAGCCGGGTGGACTGGTTCGCGCCGGCGCGCCACAGCGGGGCGCCGTCGTTCAGGAAATCGACGAAGTCGGGAGTGCCAAACAGGTCGCGGCCGCGCTTGAGCGGCCGGCCGTAGCGGATCTCGATCCAGCGGCCATTCACGTAACCGGTGCGCGCGTCGAAGACGCCGCCGATCTGCGTGGCCGACGAGCCAGCCGGGCTCGCGAGCGACGCGGAGGGTTCTGGGCATGACCCGCCGGGACGAACGTCGCCAATACCAGGATGATTAGAAGCAGTCTGGGCATGGAGTGAAACCTGTAATTTGGAATTAGGAATTAGGAATTTGGAATGCGTACCTAGCGATGGGGTCACAGGATGGCTTCGAGAGCCGATCGCGAATTCCAAATTCCAAATTCCGAATTCCTAATTTCTAGTGTCTCGTAAGAACCCCAGTATCAGCTTGAGTGGTCGCTTCCGGCTGTTCCTGCTGCACCCAGTGACCGGCGCCCTCGACGAAGTGCACGCCGAGCATGCGCGTGCAGGCGGTCTTCTGCATCCGCTCGAGGGCGCCCGGATTCTGGTACGCACCCCAGTCGCTTCGCCCGGCGATGAACATCGACGGCTGATCGATGGTCCGGCCGGCGAAGCAGCTGCGTCTCGGACGCGTAGCGGCTGCCGCCGCCGCGGTAGCCCTGGAGTCCGCCCTGGAACCCGGTCCGGCCGTACTCCTCGCTGTAGACGCGCAGCTCGCTGTCGGGCAGCCACCGGTTCGCGGCGATCTCCGCGGCTGACGGCATTTCCGCGGCGACGGTCTCGGCCATGCCCTTGTCGAGATCCATGATGTAGTAGCGCGGCATCTTCGCCCACTCCGCCGCGGTGCGCGCGGCCAGCGGAAACGGCTTGTTCTGTTTCCAGTCCGCGCTCTTCATGTGGTAGTAGGCGCGCAGGAACGCGTGGACCCCCTGCTTCGCGCGCCACATGTTGTCGTTCGCCTCGCGCGTGGCGTAGTAGCGCTGGTAGTGCTTGCGCGGCGGGTTCAGCTTCGCGAGCTCCTCGTAGATGCTGTCGGCGGCCGCTGGCGGCGCCGCCGGCTTTGCATCGGCGGTGTTGAAGGGCAGGGACGGGGTTCCGCCGAACGGCGCGCTCATCAGCACGACCGACTTGAACACATCGGGCCGCGTCACGGAGCACCACGCCGAGACCGGCGATCCGAAGTCGTGGCCGATGATGCCATCAACGGAGCGGTAGCCGAAGGCGGACACCAGCCCCAGCATGTCCCGCACTTCGTTCAGCGTCCGGAAGGGTGCGAGATCGTCGTCGAACTTCACGTCGGTGCCCGACGTGCGTCCGTAGCCGCGCAGGTCCGGGGCGATGACGTGGTAGCCCGCGGCCGCGAGCGGCGGCATCAGCTTCCGCCAGCTGTAGGCGAGCTCCGGATACCCATGCACGAGCAGGAGCGCGCGGCCGCTCCGTTTCTCGAATCCCGCTTCGAGCACGTGCATCCTGAGGCCGTTGACGTTGTCGACGAATCGCGATCGGATGCCGGCGGGGAGGACTTCGGGCCGAAACGGGACCGACCGGCGCCGCGCTCTGGCGCCTGTGCGCGGACGGTGCGGGTGAGTGCGGCGGCCGCAACGGAGCCGGCGAGCCCTGGAGCATCTGGCGGCGACTGACGTGGCGCCCTTCATGTGACCTCCGTCGTGAAGGATGGCTGGGCGCTAGCGTACACCCACCTTTCGCAGCGCAGGAGAACGTCTGACACGTCGAGGGCGGACCTCTGAAAGGGCCGGCCTAGGTCCGCCTGACGGCTATGCGCGACTTCTGTAGTGCGCCCCGAGCCTTTCAGGCAGGGCGCCTTGGGCCGCTCTATTTCAGCGTGAACCGCATGTCGACCGTGATGAGGACCGGCACCGGTTCGCCCATCCACAAGCCGGGCTTGAACTCCCACTGTTTCAGGGCGGTCATCGCCTGATGGTCGAGGCCGTGTTCCGTATCGAGAGATTTCACCATCTCCACGTCCTTGACCGATCCGTCCGCCTCAACTACGGCGTTCATCATCACGCCGCCCTGAATGCGCGCCTGGAGAGCCGTCGGCGTGTACACGGGCCTGACCTCGCGGACGACTTCCGGCAGGGTCACGCCGTCTTCCTTCCGGTAGACCGTCCGGGCCTTGCAGGGCGCCTCCAGCCATGGCGGCGTTGGCGCCCTCGCGGCCCAGCGCGATCGCGGCCAGCGCCTTGGCCGCCTGCAGCCGCACGGCGGCCTCCGGATCCCGCAGCGCGTCGGCAAGCGGGTCGATCGCACGAAAATCGCCAATCACGCCGAGGCTGATCGCCGCGCGCTCGCGGAGCATCGGATCGGTATCGCCCAGCAGGACGATCCAGTTCGGAACCGCGATTGGCGCCTGGACGGAGTCGAGCCGGATCGCGGCGCCATTCCGGACGATGCGGTCGTTGTCGAGGAGCGCTGCCGTTAACGCGGCGGCGCCCCGCTGGGTCCGCGGCCAGACGCGGCCGACGGCGGCGCGCCTGACTTCGACGTCGTCGCTCGCCAACTGGATGATGGCAGACTCGTCCCTGAGTCGCAGAATTGACTGCTGCAATGCATCCAAGGTCTGATCCCAGTTGACGCAGTTCCCCCCGCACGGCGTCTCGACCCGCAGCGCGGCGTCGCCACTTGCCTGAATCGACTCGATCGCCGTGGAGGCGACGCTCCGAACCTCGTCGCTGGCGTCTCGCAGCGCCGCTGCCAGGGCATCCTTGACGCGCTGTCGCGTGTCGGTGGTGATCACGCGCGTGATCACCCCGCCTCCATGATCGACTGGGTGAGCGGCGTTCACTGACTGCGCCAGGAGGCGCGCGCCGCCGAGCAGCGCAATCGCGACCGAGCCGGCCAGGACGGCTGCGGCGACGGTTCGTGCGTCCGGCGCCGCCCGGCGGCGGTCGTCAGCCAGGATCGCGCCGATGCGCTGGTTCAACCGGGACGGCGTCCCGAACGCCACCGCCGGCGTGGGCGGCACAGTGAGGCCGGCTCTGACGAGATCGAGCAGGTGATCCGCGTACTTCGTCGGAGAGGTCCCCGCTTCGAGAACGACGTCGTCGCACGCCTGTTCGCGCTCGTGGCGAAGGCGCGAGGCCGCGCCGTGGACCAGCGGGTGGAACCAGTACATCGCGCACGCACAATCCGCCAGCAGCTGGACCAGGCAGTCGCGCCGCCGAAGGTGCGCAAGCTCGTGGAGCACGACGACGCGGCGGCACGAGGCAGACCATTGATCGCAGTCCGCGGGCAGCAGGAGTGTCGGGTTGAGTACGCCCGTCATCGGCGGGGACTGCAATACGAGTGGAGACCTTGATCGGAGGGGCACGCCGCACGCCTACTTGCGCACAGCCCTCCGCCACCATGGCCGTCCACTCCGGATCCCGGAGAGGCCCGGCCGCTTTCGAGATCTGTCGACCGATCAGAAGCCCTCGAGCCAGGCGCGCCAGGGCCACGACCGTGCCGAGCAGCCACACCATCGACACGACCAGCCAGGTGCCGGCCGCGGCCGCTTCGAACAGGACGCCGGGAGGCGTGGCGCGAGCCGGCCCTGCGGAGGACGGCAGCTGCGCCAGTTCACGACGGGCAGGCGGTTCGTCGATCCCGAGGTCTGAGACGATCGCGCCGACGGCGCGTCGCATCGGGGAGATGGGAAGGACGTCGGTCGACCACGAGGGCAACAAGGCCATGCATGGCGGCAGGACCAGGATGAACATCAGTCCCCACGTCCACGCGCTGCTGCGCGCCGCCGCGGATGCGCGTGACATGATGCGGACGAGCGCCCAGGTCGCGCCGATGACGAGCGTCGCCTTGACCGCCAGCTCGAACAGGAATCCCGCCTGCATACGTTTACTTTCCTTTCTTGCGTGCCTCGTCGATCATCCGCCGCAGCTGCCGCAGTTCCTCGTCGTCGAGATCGGCGCCGCTCAACTCGACGAGCGCCGCCATGCCGCGCGCTGCCGAGCCGCCGAAGAAGGTGTCGATCATGTGCTTCAGCGCCGAGCGCTGCGCCTTCGCGGGCGTGACGGTCGGCACGTAGACGTAGCGAAGCCCGTCCTGCTCGTGCCGCACGTGGCCCTTCTCTTCGAGGATGTGCAGCAGCGTGCGAACGGCGGAGTAGCTGGGCGGATCCGGCATTCGCGCGCGGACGTCGGCGGCGGTCGCGCGGCCCGCACCGTAGAGGACGTCCATGATCTGCCGCTCGCGCTTGCTGAGATGCCGTGGATGTGATGGCGACATGCCAATTACTTGGCACATGCTAAATAATTAGCATGTGGGCTGTCAAGTCTTACCCGAGGGACTTCGCCCCTCGGACTCCCCGACACGCCACCCTCGCATCGTTCGCGCCGGGAACCGTTTGGAGCAACCCGTCGCAGTTCACGAAAACACAGCGCAGGCCGGAGCTGTGTTTTTCCGCCCTTCGACTTCGCTCAGGGCGTGCTGAGCGTGTCGAGGCACGGGTGCGGAAACGGGGCCCGCCGCGAATGGTGCGAGGGTGGGCCTAAAGGTCCGCTCTACGGGTACAGGCCGCGGAGGCGCTTGATGTCGGCGTCGGACAGGCCCGAGACGCGGGCGATGTCGTTGCGGGAGCGAAGCTGGCGGCGGTAGCGGCCGAAGTATTCGACGATGTCGCCGCCGTACCCGAAGAAATACATGATGTCGGCGAACGACGCGGTATGGGCGAGCCCCAGCGCGTGACCGAGCTCGTGCAGGCAGGTCAGGTAGACGATGCTGTCGCGCAGCAGATCGTCTTCGGCGGCACGCCGCGCGATCGCGGGCCCCAGTCCGTCCATGTCGGGCCGGATGTAGACGGCGGCGCCGTTGCGGCCGCGCACGATGAGCGGGCGCATCTCGCCGTATTGCCCTTCCCTCGGATCGGCCCAGTACAACCGCACGAGGGCGGTCGCTTCCTGGGGTGCCGCCACCAGCCCCAGCGCCGCTCCCGCGTGCCGTTGCCAGGCGGCCAGCGCCCAGGCCGCGAGCTCGCGATCCGCCGGACGGAAACCCGCCCGGCCGGCGCCGTCGGCGATGTAGTAGGGAATCGGCTCGGACGCGTCGAGCGGCTGCGGCTCGCGGACTTGAAACGCCCGGCCGGGCGCCGTCCAGAGTGCGGCTGCCACCACCAAGGTGGACACAACGATCACGGCCGATTTCATCGCACCGCATCATAACTCTCCCCTGCGGCCTGGAAGCTATCTCATAAACGCAGGTGATCGTCGCGAGCGAGCGCGCGAGCGAGCCACCCACCTTCGCAGCGTTGAACGCCGCCGCTGCTACGGTGGGCAGGCGCGAACGGCCTGTCCACCGTAGCTTTTAGCGGAGGTGGAAGCGCGCCGGCGCAGCGGCGTGCGGAGAGAGCGTGTGGGGGAGTCCGAGGGGCGAAAGCCCCTCGGTAAGATTAGAATGGGCCGGCTCCAACGCCGTGACACGCCAGATGACGCCAGACCGGTGGCAACAGCTCACGCAACTGTTCCACGAGGCCATGGTTCGAGACGCCGACACGCGCCCCGCGTTCCTGACCGCGGCATGCGCGGGCGATGACGATCTGCGCCGCGACGTCGAGGCGTTGCTGCTGGCTCGTGATCGGAATCCGTCGGCTGCCGACGCACAGGCTGCCCTGGCGGGAGTCCTCACGGGCGGCGATCTCATCGATCGCCATGTCGGCTCCTACCGCGTCACGGGGCGGCTGGGGGCGGGCGGCATGGGAGAGGTGTACCGCGCCTACGACGATCGGCTGCGGCGCGATGTCGCGATCAAAGTCGTGCCCCAATCCTTCGCGGCCGATCCCGAACGTCTCGCACGGTTCACGCGCGAAGCGCGGCTGCTGGCGGCCCTCAATCATCCCAACATCGGCGCGATCTACGGCATCGAAGAGTCCGCCGACGTCCGTGCGCTCGTGCTGGAGCTCATCGAGGGGGACACGCTCGCGGAGCGTCTCGAGCGTTCCCGCTCAGGCCTCCCGGTCGTCGAGGCGCTCGAGATCGCGAAGCAGATTGCGGCAGCGCTCGACGCGGCGCACGAGAAGGGGATCGTCCACCGCGACCTCAAGCCCGCGAACATCAAGATCTCTCCCGACGGCATCGTCAAGGTTCTCGACTTCGGATTGGGGAAGATCCTGCTCGACGGCGGCAACGACCCGGCCACGCGTCACGAGACGCGCGAAGGCCTGATCCTCGGCACACCCGCCTACATGAGCCCCGAGCAGGCGCGCGGTCTGGCGGTCGACAAGCGGTCGGACATCTGGTCGTTTGGCTGCGTGCTCTACGAAATGATCACCGGCCGCCAGGCGTTCGACGGCGAGGATGTCGCCGATACGCTCGGACGCGTCCTGCAGCGCGAGCCGGATTGGCGCCTGCTGCCCGACGCCACGCCGGCATCGATCCAGCGGCTCGCAGTGCGCTGCCTCGAGAAGGATCGGAACAAGCGTCTGTCGCAGATTGCCGTCGCCGCGTTCCAGATCGACGAAGCGCTCGCGCTCATCTCCTCAGGGGCAAACGAGGCGCCAGTCTTCCCGCGAGCGATCCGGCCGTTTCCGCTGGTTGGCGGCGCGCTCGCCGCCGGTGCGATGATTGGCGCCGCGGCCTTTTGGCTGCTCGCTCCAGCCTCGCCGACCGTTACCGTCCCTGTGACACGGATGCAGCTGGGCGTCGCGCCCGCGGACGAGATCGGCGGACCGACCGGAGGACGCCCGACGCGACCGGCATTTGCGTTGTCCCCCGATGGCAAGACTCTGGTGTTTTCCGCGGTCGAGAAAGGCCGGCGCGGGCTGTACCTGCGTCCGCTCGACGCGCTGACCGCCACCTTGATTCCGGGGACGGAAGACGGCGTCGCACCGTTCTTCTCGCCCGACGGTCAATCGATCGCGTACTGGGCATCCGGGCAGATTCGCAAAGTCCCGCTCGCCGGCGGGCCGAGCGTGCTCGTCGCCGCCGCTCCGCAGTTATTCGGCGCGAGCTGGGGCGAAGGCGATCGCATCGTGTTCGCGGTTCGAACGGCGGCCTGCTCGAGGTGCCGGCCGCGGGCGGCAGTCCCGCGGAGCTCACCTCTCCGAATGTCGAGCGGGGAGAATTCAGTCATCGCCTGCCTCATGCGTTGCCTGGCGGTGAGTCGCTGCTCTTCACCGTGACGCGCAGCCGGTTCGCCCGGTGGGACGAGGCGCAGGTCTGGCTGTATTCGCGCGGCACACGGGAAGCGAAGCTGCTCATCGAGGGCGGCGCCGATGCGCGGTACGTGTCGAGCGGTCACTTGCTCTACGTGCGCGAAGGCGCGCTCCTGGCGGTGCCATTTGATCTGGAACGCCTCGAGGTGACGGGTGGAGCCGTGGGCGTGGTGCCTGAAGTGATGCAGGCGGCGTATATCGCAGGCCTGCCGAATGAAACCGGCGTGATGCAGGTCAGTGTGTCCGCGACCGGAACGCTCGTCTACCTTCCAGGCGGCACGCAGAAGCCGACGGAATACGAGGTCCACGCGCTCGATCGAACGGGTCAGGGGAAACCGCTTCCAATACCCCCCACGATTTCAGAACTCTGCGCATCTCGCCCGATGGGGCGTCGATGGTGCTCGCCACGGTTGGCCGCGATCGCGGCCTGTGGTTGTATGGCTTCGAGCGCGGAACGTTCGGCAGGCTGACGTCGGCCGGGCCAAGCATTTCCCCGATCTGGAGCCGCGACGGACAGCGGATCGCCTACACGATCGGGACGACCGCCGACACGATGCATTGCGACGCGCGCCGACGGCCGTGCACCATCCGAACTGCTCATGAAGAGTCCGCTGAACCTGGTGCCGGCTGCATGGGCGCCGGGCGACCGCCAGCTGTTCTATTACTCGATCGGGCAGCAGGGCAACGCGACGCTCTGGCTACGGGATCTCCATGCGGCGGGCGAAGCGCGCGAGATTGTTCGCGCGCCCAACCTCGGCGGGCTCGATCTGTCGCCCGACGGACGGTGGATGGCGTATCACACACAGGAATCCGGTCAGCAGCAGGTGTACGTGGAAGCCGTTCCAGGACCCGGACCTCGAATCCCGGTTTCCCCCAGCGGCGGCGGCTCGCCTGTGTGGCGCGCCGATGGCCGAGAGCTCTTTTACGCGCGGCCGACGCGCGAAGGTCAGCAGCGAGGTGCTGGAGGATTTGATGTGGCCGTCATGTCCGTCACCGTGACGCACGGATCGCCGCTGACCATTGGCCAGCCGCGGCAGCTATTCACAGGGCATTTCGCCATGAACAACCCCGATCGCGGATATGACGTGAGCCCGGACGGTGAGCGGTTTGTGATGCTGCAGGCGCGCGGACGCACACCCGATGTCATCACCGAGATGATCGTCGTTCAGAACTGGACCGAGAGAGACTGAAGCGCCTGGCGCGCGCGCGATGATACCTGCTATCAGGTACGCTTCGTCGATTTGATCACCCGACGAATCCAAGAGAACGTCTGTTCGCGCTCGTCTTAACACACTCTTAATTCTTTCCCGCCATTTTTGTGTTGATTGCTTGTCGGCCCGTACAGATGATGTGGCCGCGCACGAAGACAGGATCCAACTGGACAGAGCGGCGTGCTCGTTGATGTGGCACGGCGCGCCGCAGGAGGCCTCATGAAAACCTGGAGAGTTGTCGGGTTCGTATGTCTGATGGCGTTAGTGCCTGCCATGCTGTTCGCCCAGGCGGCGAGCGGCATTGCCGGCGTCGTTCGCGATACCTCGGGCGCCGTCATTCCCGGCGTTACCGTCGAGGCCGCCAGTCCCTCGCTTATCGAGAAAGTCCGGACCGTCGTCGTGGAGCGGCTTCTCCGCCACCCAGAACACCGCGGTGAGCCCAGGGCTGGTCGACTTTACGCCGTATTGTGTGACGGCGCCTGACGACGCGCGGCTGCCCGGCGGCGGCGGCTATCAGATTTGCGATGTCTACGACGTCGCATCCAGCAAATCGATTTTCGATTCTCACGGACGTTCCGCGTCTCGAACACGCGAATCGAGCCGCAGTTCGACATCTACAACGCGTTCAACGCCAGCCCGATTCTCGCCGTCAACAATACGTACGGCCAGGCGTGGCGGACGCCGACTCAGATTTTGGCCGGCCGCTTGTTCAAGTTCGGTATGCAAGTGACGTTCTGAGCGGATTGATACGAGGACGCAAAGGGAGCAGAGGACGCAGAGTCGCAGAGGTGCAGAGGGCTGTAGCCTCTGCGTTTCTGCGCTCGGCGCCTCTGCGCCTTAGCGTCTCTGCGTCCTTTGCTTCCTCTGCGTCCTCGTCTGGCCCTAAGGCTGCGTCGTTGGTAGGCCGCACCATCACTGGGGCCTCGTCCACGAACGCCTGATGCACCAGCGTCGGGTAGCGCTGGCCGAGGTCGGTGTTCTGCGGCAGCAGCTGGATCATCAGCAGGATCGTGATGCCCGCGTTCGGATCGACGCGATAAATGGAGCCGTACGCGCCGGCCCACCCGTAGGCAGTTCACCGGGTCGAGGCCGTTGGCGCCGACGCGATCGGTCGTTTCGAAGCCGAGCCCGTAACCCAGGCCGTTCGGCGAGTGCAGCGCGCCGATCTGGTTGTGGGTCATCAGCGCGACCGTACGCGGCGCCAGGATGCGGACGCCGCCGAGCGCCCCGCCGTTCCGGATCATCTCCAGGAACCTCGAGTAGTCGCGGGTCGTGGACAGCAGCCCGGCGCCGCCGGCGAAGCTCCGGCGCGGGCCGTCGACGTAGTTGCCCTGGCCCCGCGGACCCTCCGGCGCGCGGCTGAGCGCGCCGTTCGTGCTCGAGTAGACCGCCGCGAGGCGGTTGCGCTTCTCGGCCGGCAGGAAGAACGACGTGTCGCGCATGTCGAGCGGATCCAGGATCCGCGTCTTGAGGAACGCGTCGAGCGGCGTGCCGGACGCCTTCTCGATGACGCAGCCGAGGATGTCGGTGTTGTAGCCGTAGACCCAGCGCTCGCCGGGCTGGGCCGAGAAGGGGAGCGACGCCAGGCGCTCCATCGTGTCGCAGACCGCTTCGCTCTTGTCGGCGGTGTACCAGCCGAAGCCGGCCGCCGGCCCGAGGCCCTTCGCTTCGTACGAGCGGCGCGATCAGGCGATCGGTGCCGTACGAGATGCCGGCCGTGTGCGTCGAGCAGATCGCGAATGGTGATCTGGCGGCGGGCCGGAACCGTCGTCATCGCGCCGTTCTCGCCGGCGACGGCGACCATGGTCTTGGCGTATGCCGGGATGAAGCGGCTGACCGGATCGTTCAGGCCGATCTTGCCTTCTTCGACGAGCGCGAGGACGCCGACGCTGGTGATCGCCTTGGTCTGCGAGGCGATGCGGAAGATCGTGTCGGTCGTCATCCGGCGGTTCGCTTCCTTGTCGGCCCAGCCCACCGCCTTCTCGTAGACCGGCTTGCCGTCGCGCAGCACCAGCGCCGCCGCGCCGCCGATCCGGTTTTCATCGACGTACTGCTGGAGCAGCGCGTCGATCCGCTCGAGACGCTGCACCGAAAATCCGCCGCGGATCGTGTCGCGCGCCGGCGCCGCCGCGGCCGGGCGCGGTGGCTGCGCCGGCCTCGGGGCGGGCTGCGCCTGCGACATCAGGGTCGCCCCCGACAGCGCGATCGCAGGCAGGATGAACAGAGCGTGACGCATGAATGGCCTCCTCGTGGCGGTCATCCTACGCCGCACGGCAGACAATCGCAACGCAGGCACCCGAGTTAGCGGGACGGCGCCTCGGCGACCGTCTTGCCGAGCAGCTCGATCGCGCGTTCGATGGACGGCGACCAGAGGGCGCCGCAGCTGATGCGCAGGAAGCTGCGATGCTTGCCGCGCAACGAGAAGATCTCGCCGGGAAAGACGCCGACGCCCTGCTCCAGCAGCCTGCGGTACACCGCGGTGGCGTCGACGCCGGGAAGCTGCACCCAGAGGAGATTACCGCCGGCGGGAGAGGTCATCCGCGTGCCCGGTGGCAACACGTCGCGCAGCACCTGGGCGTAGAGCCGGGTCTGTTCGGCGACCTGCAGCCGCAGGCGCTTGATGTGCCGATCGTAGTAGCGCGTCGCGAGCAGTTCGGCGACCGCGAGCTGCGGCAGCGCCGAAGTCATTCCCGACGTGACGCCCTTGTAGGCCTTGATGCGATCACGGAACCGTCCGGCCTCGATCCAGCCGAGGCGCAATCCCGGCGCGAGCACCTTGGAGAACGATCCGCAGAACACGACCAGCCCCTTCTGGTCGAACGCCTTCGCCGGCCGCCGCGAGCGTTCGTCGAACGCGAGATCGGAATAGGCGCCGTCCTCCACGATCGGGATCCCGTGGCGGGCAGTCAACGCGACGAGATCCTTCTTGGCCTCGTCGCTCATCACCGTGCCCAGCGGGTTGTGGCACGTCGTCATCACCAGGACGGCCTTGACCCGCTGACTCCGCAGCGTGTGCTCCAGCAGGCCGAGATCGATGCCGCTGCGCGGGTCGGCCGGAATCTCGACGGCGCGCAGGCCGACGGCTTCGAGCGCCTGCAGCACCCCGAAGTAGGTCGGGCTTTCGACCGCCACGACATCGCCGGGGAAGCGACGGCGCGCAGGGCCAGGTTGAGGGCGTCGAGGCCGCCGGCGGTGACAATGACTTCGTCGGCGTCGAGGGCCGTCCCGAGTGCAAGCGCCCGGCGAGCGATCTGCCGCCGCAGGGCAGCGGCGCCGCTCAGGCCGGTGTAGCGTGCGCTGTGCAGTGGCCACCGCGCCAGCACGCGGCGGAACGCACGATTGAGCCGCGGCATCGGCAGCAATCCCGGATCGATCGTGGACACGCCGAGCGGCACGAGCTTGTCCCTGCCCCCCTGCAGCAGCACCTCGGCGACCAGCGCGCTGATCCCGACCGGCACCGGCGGCGCGACCGCCCGGCCGGTGCTCGGCTGCGGAATCGCGTGGTGCGGCGGTTGGACGACGTAGAAGCCCGATCGATCGCGGACGCGGACATAGCCGTCGCGCTCCAGCCGGAGGTACGCCTCCATCACCGTCGCCGTGCTGACGCGGCGGCCGTTCCGCAGCGCCCGCACTGACGGCAGCTTCTCGCCGACCCGCAGCACGCCGAGATCGATCTTGCGGCGGAACTCGGACGCCACCTGCTCGTACAGCGGGTCCCTGCGCACGCTGGTCATCGACGGCCTCACGCTTTCACCACAATGGACACGAAGGACATCAAGGAAAACGATCAGACCACATTTTCAACTGTACCGGTCGGCATGCATGTTTTCTGCATCTGTTACCGGCAGGCGGGCGAGCGTACCGTGGTGTGACCATGGATCTCGAGGTGCGGCACCTGCAGCTGGTCAGCGCCGTGGCGGCGGTCGGCGGCCTCACCAAGGCGGGCCGCCACTTGAACCTGTCGCAGTCGGCGCTCAGCCACCAGCTGCGAGACGTGGAAACGCGGCTTGGCACGCCGCTCTTCCTGCGCGTCGGCAAGCGCATGGTCCCGACCGCCGCCGGCGAGCGGCTGGTGAAGTCGGCCCAGGAAATCCTGGAGGCGCTCGCCAGCGCGGAGCGCGCGATTCACCTGTTCGCGGGCGGCGAACGCGGACGCCTGCGCGTGATCGTCGCCGGCTACGCGTCGTACCGCTGGCTGCCGTCCGTCCTGAAGCGCTACCGGGAGATTCACCCGAAGATCGAGGTCCAGATTCCGGAGGCGGGCGTGGCCGATGTCGCGAGCGACGTGCTCGCCGGTGCGGTCGACGTGGCGATCGGCCCTGGGGCCGCCGACGACAAGCGCCTCCACCTCGAGCCGCTGGTTCGCGACGAGGTGGTCCTCGCGGTGCCTGACGGACATCGGCTCGCGGCCTACGCCTTCGCCGACGTTGCCGATCTCGGCGGCGAGCCGATCCTGGTCGACGCGTCGGAGCGCGGCACCGGCGTCTACCGCGAGATCATTGCCGCGGCGGGAAGCGTGCCCGGGAACGTCGTGATTGCCGAAACCTCGGCCACCCTCGAGCTGATCCTGGCCGGCTTCGGCATTGCCGTCGTCGGCCGCTGGGTCATCGAGCCGCAAATCCGTGCCGGAACGCTGCGCGCCGTCCGCATCACGCGGAAAGGCGTGTGGTGCCGCTGGAGCGCGTTGATGCTGAAGCCCCTGGCCACGACGCCTCACGTGCGCGATTTCGTCGCGCTCGTCGCCCGGGAGATGTCGGGGCGCAGAGCGTCTGAGCCTTGAGATTTAAGATTTCAGATTTCAGATTTCAGATTGCGGATCGCGTTGTGGCAGCCAGTTCTAACGTAAGCCGCCAATCTGAAATCTGAAATCTGAAATCTGAAATTTCATCATCCACTCAGAATCGGTGCAGGTACGACGTCTTGAAGAACAGCCCGCGCCGGCTCGCGGCGAAGGCTCCCGCGCCGGCGACCCACTGTCCGTCGACGAACTCGCGCTGCTCGAGGAGCGATCCGTAGCCGGCGTAAACGACCGTGCCGGGCCGCGGCTCGTAGGAAGCAGAAAGTCGCCCAGAACCCGGAACCGCGAGCTGTCGAACTGGGCGATGCCGCGCAGTGAAAAGGCCCGGGTGAACTGGTAGGTCGTCCGGCGTTGACGATGTGGACGGTGTAGACGCGGACGCCGGTCGCCTCGCGATCGAAGGCGACGCGGTTCCAGAAGATGGACTGCTGCAATCGGCCGTTCGGCTGCAGCCTGAAGCCGCCGCTGAACGAGCGGGAGCGACCCTGGAACGGATCGATCGGATCGTAGAAAACCGACAGCCCTCCGGAGATGTTGCCCTCGAGGAAGAGCCAGCGATAGAGCTGGACGTTGCCGAAGGCGCGCAGACGGCCGCGATCGAACCGCTCGCCCCGCCAGTGCTCGAAGCCGAACGTGCGGTCGACGCGCAGGAATCCCTGGCGCGTGAAGTTGAAGCGCATGCCGGCCACTTCGAGCAGATCGTTGCCGCCGGCGACGACGTCGCGTCCGCCCTGCGTGAACGACAGGAATGACACGCGGCGGATCCATGGATAGCGCGTCTTGTCGGGATAGAAGCTCCGGTCGACGAAGCCCCAGCCGCTGGTGATGCCGACGCGGTTGATGAACGCGGTCGCCATCCGGAACTCGGGGTCGTAGTGCTCGAACGACCCGATCGCGACCCATTTCTGCGTCTCGTAGCTGTAGTTGACTTGCGCGCCGATGCCCGGACGTGGCGTCGGTCGTCCGGCGTCTCTCGCGTCTGCGACGCGAGGGCGAATGCCTCGAGCCGCTGCGCCGCGGCCAGCCGCCAGCGAAGATCCGCGCCGACGACGCGGTTGTAGCCGTCGCCGGAGGTCATGTCCGTGGCGATCGCGCCGACGTAGTTGCTCGGGCCGAGGCTGTACTGGGCGCGGGCGATGTTGAAGAAACGGCTGCCTTGCCGCGGCGGGATTCGGCGCGTTCGCCGGCACCGCCTCGTCGATCGACGACAGCGTGCCGAACGTCACCCTGCCCGGCGCTGCCCGTGAGCTTCGCGCCGAAGATCGGATCGACGATGCGCCGGGTGTGCACCGCGGTGCGCAGGCTGTTGTCGCCGTTGCCGCTGCCGGCGAGCGCGAAGATGCCGGCGCCCTCCATGAAGAACGGCCGCTTCTCGCCGAAGAAGGTCGGAAAGCGCTGGTTCACTTCCACCTGGAACGCGTCGCTCTCGACCTGGCTGAAATCGGGGTTGACCGTGGCGTCGAGCGTGATCGTCGGGCCGAGGCCGATCTTGCCGCCGAACCCGACCTCGCCGTCGATCGGCGACGGTCCAGCGGTTCGGCGTCGTCGTGCGTCTCGGTTCGCCCGTAGGTGACGCTCGGCAGCACTTCGCGCGGCGGCCGCGGCCGCAGATCCGCGAATCGCAGCGCCGCATGCCGCTCGAACACCCAGACGCCGGGCGCCAGCGCCGGCCACGCCACCGACACGCCGAGGCGGCTGACGCGGCGCCAGAACAGGATGCCCATGCTCGTGTTCGCGCCGCCGCTGAACCGGATGCTCTGCAGCGGCACGCGGATCTCGACGACGTAGCCGGTGTCGGTGAGGCGGCCGGCGCTGTCCCAGATCCAGTCGGGCGACGTGTCTTCGCCGCCGGCGGCGCTGTTGAGCATGTCGGCCTGCACGCCGCTCGGGTTGACCATCATGTGATACGACAGCTGACCCGTGCCGAGCGCGTCGAGGCTGAGGCCGATCCAGTCGTCCTGCCAGATGTTGTCGCGCCGCGTGATCGAGGTCTTGATGCTGCCGGGCTCTGGATCGTCACATCGGAACGCGAAGTACAGCGCGTCGGCGTCGTAGCTGATCCAGACGGTCGTGTGCTGCGGCACACGGTCGCCGTGCAGCGGGTTGTACGAGCAGCCAGTCGCCGGTCGCGATCGGGTTCGCCCCATTCGGTTTCGCCGATGACGCCGTCGATTCGCGGCGGATCTGCGGCTGCGCGCGCGTCGATCGTCGGCCGGGGCTGAGCGGCGAGGTGGCTGGCGGCAACGAGCAGAAACACCGCGGCAAATGCGCACGCGCGCACGGGCATGGTCGGTTAGACGGGCCTGGCCGCGAAAACGTTTAGAAGGGGAGACGTGCGGCCGTTTCGGCGCCGCCACCGTGCGGGAACGCGCGCTCGAGCGCGGCGGTGACGCGCTCGCGCGAGAAGAGGCGCTCGTCGCACAGGAACCTGATCACGCCGTCGACATCCGGTTCGACCGAACTGCATCGAGTACTCGTCGGTAACGGCGGGGTGCAGATAGATGTCGCGCACCTCCGACGGGTCGCCGACCGCGTCGCGGATCTCGGCCGGCATGTCTTCGATGCGGCCATGCGCCTGCACGAGGCGCAGCGCTTTCTTCGGCCCGATGCCTCTTCACGCCGTCGTTGAAGTCGGTCCCGATCAGGATCGCGAGGTCGACGAGTTGTGCGCGCGTGATCTGCCAGGCGTCCAGCTGGCGCTGCAGCTCGATGATCTCGGGCACGATCGGCCGGAACGTTCCCGCGCTCGGGAGGAATTCCTTGCCCGAGATCGTCAGGAAGCGAACCAGGCGCGGCGCCCCGAACAGCAGCGTGTCGTAGTCCTTGCTGGCGGCGGCCCACACGTCCGGCCTCTGCGCCATGTGCGCCGCCTGCGCTTCGCCTTCGGCCGGCGCCTGCACGGTCGGCAGGCCGAGCAGCCGCAGCAGCTCGCGCGCCTCGTCGACCATCTCCCGCGTCAGCCGCGACGTCATCGTCGCCTTCGAGTACGCCTCCGCGAGATCGCCACGCGCCAGCGCCTCGGCGTGCTCGCGCTCGAACTGCCGCTTGACCTCGCGGCGCTTCTCGAGCGTCGCCGCCTTGCGGGGCGGCGGCGCGCCGTCGAAGACGAACACGAGCCGCAGCCCGTGCTCGGCGATGAGCCGCGTCGTCCGGAAGAACAGCCCGGAGAGGTGCGAGGTGACCCGGCCGTGCGCGTCGCGCAGCGGCGTGCCGTCGCGCAGGCGAATCAGCGCCAGGAACTGGTACAGCTCGCCGTTGCCGTCGACGGCCAGCATCTTCCCGCGCAGCGCCTCGAGCGCGATCGGCTGGTTCTGGATGATTGGGGTGAGGACGACGCCCACCGGACGATGGTAGGGCAGGTAGGGCAGGTAGGGCAGGTAAGGCAGGTGGGGCGGGGGCAGGTAAGGCGGGGGCAGGTAAGGCAGGTAGGGCAGGCGAGTAAATCGTCCGAGCACTGCTGATGACACGACGCTTTGCGAACTTTTTTCCAATGGCGCTGGGGCCCCACCCCCAGCGCGAACTTACGCTGATGCCTCGCCTCGGATGAAAACCGGTTCCTCGGCTCGGCATGGCCGCAGGCGCTGCTGTCCTATTCCACACTACCTAATTCAGCGAAACCGTGAACACCTGGAACGGCCCCCAGTAGGTACCGGCTTGGCCACGACGCCGCCGCGCGCCATCAGGGCGAGCTTGGCGGCGCGCAGCGCTTGCGGTGGGGTGTCGCCGGCAGCCAGCCGCGTGTACATCGCGTCCATCAGGTCGGCGGTCGAGCGATCGTCGACGTCCCACAGTCCCGCGACCACGCGCCGGGCGCCGGCGCGCAGGAATGCCCACGCGAAGCCGACGAGTCCCTCCCCTGCGTAGACCCGTTCGCCCGCGCTGCGGCAGGCGGAGACGGTGACGAGCTCCGCGCGCAGCGGCAGATCCGCCACGTCGCGCGCGTACAGCTTGTACGCATCATCGGCCCCCGAGAGGATCACGGCTGAGTCGAGCGGGCTTTCACGGTTCGCCGTCGCGTGGGCGGTGAAGTGGACGAACGAGAACTGCTCCGGACGCGCGCTTCGGAACTCGCGCGGGGATGCCTGCTCGCCTTGATAGGTCCGCGATGAGTCGCCGCCGAAGTGCCGGACGATGCTGGACATTTCGGCTGACGCGTAGCGAAGGGCAGGGAAGTCCGGATTGCGCGGCGTGGGATTGCCAACGACGAGGAGCGATCGGCGCGGGGAGCGCTTCGCGGGGCCGTCCGAGCAGTGCCAGCGACGGAGCGATCTGAACCTCCACATCCTCTATCAAGTACCGCCGCGGCGTTCCCGAAGCCGGCAGCGTTTCGAAGTTGAGGCCGTGGAGCGCGCCGTCGGGAACGATCACGACCGCAAGACCAGGACTCACGGAGCCGAGAACGGGTTCGACCAGCAGCTGCCGGAGCTTGTCGCCGGCGCCGTCCGATCGCCAGCGGATCGGCGAGCGCACTATGGATGGCTTCCTGATGCTGACGGACGAGCGACTCGATCTCCGCCGCGGCAGGAAGCGTGTGCAACCTGATGCCCTTGCCGTCCACCGTCCAGGCGTAGGAGCGTTCGGGCCGAGCCAGTACGACAGGAGCACGGTGCGGCTGGCGAGCGGCCAGTTGCTTCAGCGTGGCCGGCGTGGCCGCGGCCGGGACGCTGACGCCGTGCCGCTCCGCGAGCACGCGGGCCCGGCTCGCTTCGGCGACCATCAGCGCGCGTTCGACGTCGCCGCGTTCGACAAGGAAGTCGACATAGGTGCTGATAGAAGCGCGCGAGCCTCGCCGCAGAACGACAGACGGTCATCGGTCCTGATCAGTCCGGAGCGGGTTTGCTCGAGCGTCCGGAGAGCGGCGTCATACTGGAGCGGCGGCTTCGCGCGGCGTTTCCGGAGCGGCGCGCGATGGTCGCCAGACCGTCGTGGGCGGCCCACTGCAGGGCCGCTTCAGCCTCGGGCTCCTTCAGGATTTGCTGAAACAAGCGGATGGCCGCGTCGTCGTTCCCGCGGCCGGCGGCGATGTCCGCGGCGTGCAGCGTGCTGAACAGCGTCCGGCCGCTGTTCGCCGGCGTCAGCCGTCGGGCTTGTTCGTTGAACCGCTCGGCCTCGTCCCATGTTCCCGTCGTGCACGTGCGCGGCCGCGAGGTTCCTCGCCCAGAGCGCGGCATCGCCATTCAATCCGGCCTGCTCGGCGACGGCGAGTGCCTTCGTCAGGTAGGGCAGCCTCGCTGCGAGATCTTCCATCAACACATAGGTGGTGCCCAGTTCGCCGAGCGCCTGTTCGTAGGGGCCGGCAGCCCCGCGCCGCTCCTGCAGTGCGACGGCCCGCTGCTGATTCTCGAGCGCCCGCTCGAAATTGTCCAAGCCGCGCGTAACAGGCGCCGGCGTTGTTGAGCGAGGCGGCAAACGACCGACGTCTCCTCGAGGTCGTTGAATGACAGAACGCGTGTGAACCACGGACAGCGCTTCGTCGAAGCGCCGCTGGTTGAGGAATCGCATCCCGAGGTTGTTGAGCGCCAGCATCTGGCGGTAGCGATCGCCTCGACGCTCGGCGTCGTCGAGGGTTCGTTTCAGTCGTGTCTCGCGCTTCCTCCAGGCGGCCGAGCCGCAGCAGCACCTGGCCGGCCAGCACCTCGGCGTCAAGTCGGACGATCCGGTTCGGGATTGAGCTCTTCCATGGAATCGAGGGTCGCGAGCGCCTGCTTGAGCTGCCCTCGCGCGACCTCGAGACGTGCGCGAACATACCGCTGCCGCGCGCGCGAAGAGCCGCGAACTCGGACGCCATCAGGGATGGGAGAGTCGACGAGCGCCGCCGCGGCCGGAATATCAGGCTTCGCGAGAAGAATTTCGGCCCGAAGCAGACGAAGCTGGTGGACGCTCGGGATTGTCGAGGTCTGAACCAGCCGATGGTCGTCGCACGGTCGACGTGTGAGAGCGCTTCGTCGAGCGCGCCGCGGCGCAGTGCGTGTTGCGCGGCGGCGTACCGAGCGAATCGATCGGGATGACCGACCGCAGGCCGATGCGATCAGCAGCAGCGCGAGCGCGCATCGAAGTGGAGCGTGAGATTCACGGCGAGTAGCTACCATTGATGTCGACGTCCGGCCCTCCCGCCTGGCCTCCTCCGTCGGAGCCGAGCTCGAGTCTCATCAGCGTGAGACGACGCGCGCCGGCGCTGATCAGGACCTCGCCGAAGAAGATGCGGCCGAAGTCCTTGACGACGACCATGTGATTGCCGACGATCTCGGCCCTCGGATTCCGCTCGCCCTCCCACTCGACTTTCGTGGCCAGCGTCGCGTGAATCTGGCGGCGGTTCTTGAGCATTCCCCCGCGGCCGACGAAGAACTGCTGGCCGTACTGCTTGGCGAAAGCCGGCTTGCATGATGCCGCGCAGCACCTTGGCGTGCGTATCGTGCTCGATGAACGGTTTCGAGTTGAACGTGATCCGCATGCGAAAGCCGTCGATCGCGAGGCCAGCGATCGAGACTTCGCCCACCGGAATGGACGGCTCACCGCTCCCGCCTTTCGGGCTCGTCGAGAGCAGCTCGGCCACCATTCTGCCGACCGTGAGCCGCTTTTCCGTTCCGACCGTGAGCTTGTTGATCTCGGCGCGGACGCGCGTCGACGTGACCAGCGTCTCTTCCTTGACCCGGCCGTGCGTCAGCTCGATGGCCTGCGCGCGGTCGTCGAACTTGCCTTCGGCGAACGTCGAGGCCGATTCAAAACTGAGGTAGCCCTTGAACTTCTCCGCGGGCCCGCTGAACGTCGAGACGGAACGTCCGCCGACGACCGCAGGCAGCTCGCTCCCGGCATCTCGAGAAAGACGTCGTCGGGCCTGACGAAGCGGCCGCCGAACGCGGCCGCGTTGCCGCGAAACACAAACCTGCGTCGCAGTTCCGGACGGGCTGCTTTCGTGGTGGCATCTTCAACATCAGCGCTCATCGGGCGGCGACTCCGAATCGGTACTCGCCCGATCGGTTGTCCATCAGCCGCGCCCTGGACCGCAAGACTGTATTGCGTGGACGGGGTCAGTGTCCAGACAGGCACGAGCAGGAGAAGCGGGGTTCCTGCCGGCGGAGCAGTGATTCGACCTTCCGCGATGCGCGCTCCGGCTGAGGTTCGGAGCACGTAGGTCAGATCCGCAGCCGGCCGGCGCATCGACGTCCAGCGC
Source organism: uncultured Acidobacteriota bacterium (assembly GCA_963720005.1). Classification (GTDB taxonomy): domain Bacteria; phylum Acidobacteriota; class Vicinamibacteria; order Vicinamibacterales; family CAVVIG01; genus CAVREM01. Next base: position 44,535 of record CAVREM010000072.1, read on the forward strand.
CAGCGTCACCGCGTCGGCATCGCCGCCGATGGACACCGTGGGCACCGCCCCCGGCTGTCGGGCCTGATCGTCACCGGCGTGAGCGTGCTGATCTGGAGGCGGCCGTCTGCGCGCCGGCGCGAGCGATTGATAGCCGACTGCGAGCGCCAGCATGGCCGCCGCCGCCCAGGGCACCACGACCGAAGGATTCCAGCGGCGTCTCGCGATCGCAGGGGAGCATCGTCGCCGCGACGACTGGCCTGCGGCAGCAGACCGGCCTTGACGGCCTTCGGCATCGTCGAGCCGGCGCGCAGGTCGTCGGCGCACTCGACGCAGTCGAAGAAGTGATCCTCGAAAGCGAACCGCTCGATTTCCGGCATCTCGTCGAGCAGGTACCGTTCGACGGCGAGTGTGCGAATGGCGTCGGCGTGGGTCATGCGCTCACCTGGATGAAAGAAGGGCGAAGCGCTCGCGGAAGCGGGCTTTCGCCCGATGGACCAGCACTCGAAGGTAGCCGCGGTCGATCTGCAGGTCGCGGCAGATGTCGTTCTTGTCGCGCTCGTCGAAGAACAGCCACTTGAGCACCAGCTGCTCCCGCTCGGGCAGGCTCTTCAGCGCCGCGTGGACTTCCTCGCGCTCTTCGTCGGCGACGAGCGCTGAGGTCGGCCGGAGGGCTCGACGATGCCTCGTCGTACTCCTCTTCGAGCGGCGTCGTGCGCGCGTTGGCCCGGTACATCTCGAACAGCACGTTGTTGCAGACGCCGTTGACGAAGGCGCCCAGACTCTCCGCGCTGGCCAGTCCGCCCTTCTCCTTCAAGGTCGAGAGCACCCGCACGAAGGTTTCCTGCCGGGCGTCCTCGACCTGGGCGGGCGAGCGAAGCCGGGAGCGCAGCTTCAGCACGAGCAGCTCTCCGAAATAGCGGGTGAAATGGCGCTCGGTCTCGGCGTCGCCCGGCCACCAGCCGGCGGATGTACTCCGCGTCGAAGTTGTGCCGCTCGAGCCGCACTCGTGGAGCTTATCGCAAGGACTCGGCATCGTTGCACAACGCCCGCCGGTCCGGCTGGCGCGTCCTGACATAGTGGTGCGGCAGGGGCGAGATGTTACAGAACGTTTCCGGCGCGCCCGGCCGAGGCGCGTGTAACGTACTGACCGGTCCCGACACTACTCCGCCGAACGGGCCAACTGGAGTGTGCCGGTGATTACCATGCATGCAACCGAGTTCTCGTCGCCGTCCGGACACCAACTTGATGATGTCGCTGCTCACCAAGGGCCAGCGGCCGGCGCTGCTGGTCATCTGCCGCGAACGCGGGGACGGACGCGGTCGTCGATTCGATGCTGACCTGGTGCGCGCCGCCGGTGCACCTGCTCCGAGCTGCCCGGACACGCTCGACCTGCCGCTGGCGAGGAGCGGGACGCTCGTCTTCGCTGACGCCGTCGGCGCTGACCCTGGAGCAGCAGATCGAGCTGCACGACTGGCTGAATGCCGGCCGCGGCGGCGTCCAGATCGTCTCGATCACGTCGCAAGCCGATCTGGCCGCTGGTGGAGCGGGCGGGTTCCTGGAGGGCCTTTTCTACCGCTTGAACGTGGTGACGCTGGAAGCGAGCCGAGACGGCATGTAACTACCAGTTGTTCAGCGACAGGCTCGCATCGACCTGGGCGTCCGCATCCTCGATGAGGAAGCCGAACGGTTCCGCGCTCCTGACCGACGGCTCGACCGCCTCGTCGATCATCGGCACGGCGCGATCGAACACGATGGCGAATCGATAGCGCGGCTTGTTCGGGCCGAGCGACGCGATGTGGCAGCGGACGATCGTGCCGTTGACGCGGACCGATGTTGCCGGCGGCTTCGATCAGGTCGACGTAGCTCGTCATCCCCGGCCGCACCGGGAACCCGCCTTCGACGAGCAGCCCGTTCGTCGACGCGTTGATGACGTCGACGAGCTCCGACGACACCTTCACCGCGACGAAGCGCGGAATCTCGTGCAGGGGCCGGCGGCGCGCCCCGCGGCGATCTTCTTCACGCTCTAGAACTGCCACGGGTCCTCCTCGGCCGGCATCCGTTCGCCGGCGCGGCGGACTGCGGTTCGCCGCGGCATCGGCTCGGCGGCCATTCTGCGGCGGCGCTGGCGCGATCGCCGGCTTGTCGCCCAGGAGCCGCTCGGTCCTGAGCGCCGCATCCTGCAGCAGCCGCGAGATGTCGGCGAGCGCCGACTCGCGCTCGGCCTGATGCGAGGCGAGCGCGTCGTACTTCGACTGCTCCGTGCGAACCATCTCGTGGAACTCGATGCGATCGGCCTGGCGGTCGGCGACCAGCTGCGCGCAGCGTTCCTCGAGCTCGCGCACGATGGCCTCGAGCTCGGCGACGCGGTAGCGTGCTCGCATCGAGGGCGTCTTCGGCGCTCAGGCGCTGTTCGTTCGAGGCCGCGAGCTGCGCGGCGGTCATCATCGCGGCTTCGCGTGTCTGGGCCAGGTCGGCCGACACCGCGGTCAGCTGACCGGATGCGGCGGTCGCCGCCTCGCGGGCCTGGGCGAGCTCCCGTGCAGCCGCCGTCAGCTTCGTCGTCGCGGCCGCCGCGGCGTCACGCGCCTGCGCCAGCTCGCTTTCCCGTGGCCTGCAGATGCGAAGCGGTCTGGCGCGCGGCTTCGCGCGCCTGCGCCAGTTCGGCCTGTGACGATTCAGGCGTGCCGACGCGGCGCTGGCCGCGTCGCGCGACTGGGCGAGCTCGGCCTGCGACGACTCGAGGCCGCCGCGTTGGCCGCATCGTGCGCCTGTTTGAGCTCGCTGGTGAGGGCTCAGCTGGGAAGCGCCGGCGCCCGCGGCGTCGCGCGCCTGCGTGCAGCTCGGACTGGAGCGCGTCGCGTTCGGCCGGCCCACTGCATCGCCGCCTGCGCGTGCCGCTCTTCGGCGTCCGCGAGCGCAGCCTGCATCCGCTGCCGCGTCTGCAGCAGGGCATCGCCGACGGCCAGCCGCTCGGCCTCGCGCGTCCGCGTCATCGACGCGAGCGCAGTCTTGGCTTCCTCGAGCGCCTGTTCGAGCGCCGGCGCACGCCGCCGTCCCGGCGGGCTGCGCGGAGGCAGGCGTGTCGGCGACTTCCCAGGTGGCGCCGAGGCACACCGCCGGTGCCGGCCCCGTCGCGGCGCAGCGGCACCGCGCGCATCTCGACGGCCCGCCCGGCGGACTCGCCGCTCGCGACGTGGTAGGTGAGATGGGCGTCTGCCGCCCTTGCAGACGCTATCGACGCGCTGCCATGACCTTGGCGCGGTCGTCCGCGGCGACGAGGCGGTCGAACTTGGTGCCGACCAGGTTTTCGAGCCGCTCGACCTGGAACAGCCGAAGGGCGCGAGCGTTGGCCGCGAGAATCGTCCCGTCGTTGCGTCGTGACCGTCAGGCTCACCGGCGCCGACTCGATGATCAGCCGAAGCCGCGTTTCCGTCGCGTTCGGCGCCGCGGCAGGTGGCATCCGGCGCTGGCGACGCCAGAGGCTGGGCACGAGCACCAGGTTCAAGAGAGATGGCCATGTTCAACGCTCTAAGATAAGACAAGATAAGACTTTAGATGATCATCAGAGCAAGAACGACGCCGATCGTTACGCTCGTCGCTCCGCGGTGAAACCCAATGATCTCAGAGAGCTAGGGTCGATGCGGAGCGCGATCCGCCCCTGCATAGCGCGGTTCATGTTCATTTCTGCGACGATACAGTCCGCGTCATCCACTCGGTCTCAATGGTAACTATCGGCACTTCAAGTCATTGCGCGCAGAGTTCAAGAACGGGACAGGTGTGTGCGAAATTGGCTCTGCAACGCACAATTTGCGTCAGTCCATGACGAAACGGGCTATCGGGCGGATGTGACACGCCGATATCAGGGCCAATGGCGCTGGCACGCGCTGAGGATTCTGGTGTTCCCGGAGTCGCCGAGGAGCTGGACGGCCCGGGCGCTTGAGCACGACCTCGCCGGCGGGGGGGCGACGATGGAGGCGGCGCTGGACACCGTGCTCAAGGTGGCGCGCGCCCACATCAATTACGACCTGCGCCATGGCCGGCAGCCGCTTTCGGCCTTTGCGGCGGCGCCGCGGCTCTATTGGGAAGCGTTTGCCGGCGCGACCCGCGTGGACATCCGGCTCGATCTGGCCGGTGAGGAAACGGCGATGCCCATGCGGGTCATCGCGGCGACACTTCCCCAGCATCCCATCGTCAAGCTGTATTGCGAGCGGGTTCGAAGCGCGTAGCGTCGAGGCTCGGGACTCGGGCTAGAGGCTTAGGGCGCTAGGGGTCTAGCGATTGCGCCAACTCGATAGATTCCCAGCCCGAGCCCTCCAGCCCCGTCTCAGGCAACACGGTTGTGGCCGTGCTCCAGGGCCAGCTGCACGCGATCGCGGGCTCGCGTCACGAGGGCCCCGAAGGTTTCCGACGCCAACAACTCGGCGACCCCGGCCGAGACGGCGGCGCGATGTCCGGTTCCGGCTTGCAGGGCCGCGCGGACCCGTTCGGCCACGCGGCGTGCGTCGTCCAGCCGAGGCCGGGCAGCACGAGAAGCACCTCGTCGCCGCTCCAGCGAATCGGGAGATCCGATTCGCGAATGGCCTTGAGCAGCGTCGCGCCCGACCATTGCCGCCGGCCGCGGGCGACGGGCCGCCGCAGTCTGGCCGGCGCTGCTGGCCGCGAGACGCTGAACAGCACGACGCTGACCTGGCGCTGTTCCCGCCGGGCACGAGCGAGCTCGCGGGCGGCGGCGAACTCTCCATTGAGCCGATCGAGCAGCGGGTCGCCGATTCTGGGGCCGGTTAGCGCGCTGGCTCGTCTCAACGGTGGGAGGCGGAGTCGGCGGCCGCGCCGCTGCGGCGGGCAGACGGTGGGGTCGAGCGTTGGGGGCACGCTGGCGGCGTTGCGGCGACGTCGTCCTCGGCATCTGCTGCTCGGTCTGCCGAAGCGTCACCGACCGGCCGAGCGCCTTCAGCGCGTCCACGTCGACGATCGCTCAGCGCGAGCGGCTTGAGATCGAAGACGCAGATGGTCCCGACAATCTGCCGTTCGGCCCCGTAATCGGCACGGCGACCAGTCCGCGCACGACGTCCTGCAGCGTCGATGTCGGCACGTCGTTGAGCGGCTGCGTCGGCGAGATCGGGCAGCACCAGCGCTTCGCCTGTCTCGAGAATCCAGCCGAAGACGCGCGGCATGTAGTACGGCGAATGAGGAATGGGCGAGTCGGACGTCCACGTGACCGACGCGCGGAACTGCGTCGTGCCCGGGTGCCCGCAGGTAGACGGCGACGCCTGGCGTTCGCGCCAGGTGCCGCGCCTTTTCCGCGAGCGCCGCCATCATCTCGTGCAATTCCTCGGCGCTCGGTATCGTCACGACGTCGGCGGCGGCGCGAGGCGGTGCTCGAATGGCGCTCGAACGCGTGCTCGATCGCCGTCTGGACGACGTCGGCCGGCGCGCCGCCGCGCAGCACGCGCACGTTGAGGCCCGAGAGCCGCTGGGCGGCGAACTCGCTCAGCTCACGGAACGCGGCCCACGCGATGATCTCGGTGCGGCCGCGGCGCTGGGCGCGCAGGCCCTCGATGACCGCGAACCCGTCGCGCCGCGCCAGCGACAGGTCGATGATCAGGAGAATCGGCGGGCCGAACCGCTCGAGGATGCGCGTCGCCTCGTCGCCGTCGCGCGCGACCAGCACGCCGGCCTTGAAGGGCCGGATCGCGTCCAGGCACATCGCCGCGCGCTCGACGTTCGTATCAGCGACCAGCACGTACGGAAGCTCAACCCGGTTCGGGTCGCCGCCCGGCGGGTCCGGCCGAGTCCAGGCGTTCGTGTCAACGCTCGACATCAGGCGTGCTCCTTGTGAGTTCCAGTCCGGCGGCGCCGGCCTGCCGGGTCCGCCGGCGGGTGGACGCGAACGCAGTTCTTGCCGGCGGCCTTCGCCTGGTAGAGGGCGCGGTCGGCGCGCAGGAGCAGCTCCGCGGGCGTATCGCCCGCTTCGATCACCGCCACACCCACGCTCATCGTCAGCGTCGGCAGAATCGGCGCGACGGGATCGCCGCGGTACTCCGACACGCGCCGCCGAATCCGTTCGGCGCAGGCCGCGGCGCTCGCGTGGTCGGTGCTCGGCATCAGGATCGCGAACTCGTCGCCGCCGTAGCGGGCGCACACGTCGAACACGCGGACGGCGGATCGAATGATAGCGCCGACGACCTGCAGGACGGCATCGCCGATCTGGTGGCCGTGCGTATCGTTGATCGTCTTGAAGTCGTCGACGTCACCCATCACGACCGCGAGCTGGTTGCCGGCGCGCTTCGCGCGCTCGAACTCCTGGTGAAGCCGTCCGTCGAGAGATGTCCGATTGAGCAGGCCGGTCAACGCAGTCGACGGTTGCGGCGTACGCGAGCCGTCCCGCTTCGATCTGGCTCCGTGAGGCGACGAGGGCCATCCCCGCGATCACGCTCAGCGTCCGCAGCACCAGAAAGTCCTGGCGGCTGAACGAGGAATTGTCCTGCTTGTCGGTGGCGGTGAGGACGCCGACCGTCGTCGAGCCCGCGAAAATCGGCACTGCCGCGAACGAGAACGATCGGTAGCCTCGCCGCTCGTGCGCCATCCCGTGGACCTTGCGCACGTCGCGGACCAGGACCGGCCGTCCCTTCGAGTACACGTGACCGATGACCCAGCTGCCAGGCTGGATGCGAATCTGCTCGACTTCCGACATCGCGTAGCCATGCGTGGCGACGATCGTCAGGAAATCGTCGGCCGGCCGGTAGAGCGCCAGCGCGACGCGGCCGGCGGTGAGCAGGCGCGCGACCTCGTCGACGATTCGCTGCGCGACGACGTCGACCGTTCCCAGGCGACTGAGTCGTCGCGTGGTCGAGTAGCCGCCGCCCAGCAGCTGCTCGGCTTTCCTCCGGAGATCGCGCTCGCGCAACGCGCCGAGCGCGAACGCGGTCAGTCGTGCCCAGTCCGACAGGAGATCATGCGAATCGATCCGGTCGTCAGGCAGCAGAAGCGCGATGGCCGGCGCCCAGGGCGTCGAGAGTGAAATCGCCAGCCAGTCGCGGCCCGCCGGATCCCGGTGCGCTGCCGGGGTATACGAGTCTGGCGGCGTCAGCTGCGCGAGAAACGGGAGCGAGAGCGGCGGCGCCTTCGGTGTCGCGGCCGCCACCGACCAGTGATGCTCGACCCGTTCGAGCGCGTACACGTCGGCCTGGAACACACGGCCGATTTCGCAGACGACGGTTTCCAGCGCGCTGACAAACTGTGGCGCGCGGGCCGCAATCTCCGTTATGTGCGCGAGCTCGTGTAACGAGGTGCGGGCCGAGGGCATGAGATGTCGGACAAAACCGGACAAGTCATGCACGAATACTGCCGAGCTTAAGCCCGCAATCGGGGGCGGAAACACACGAAAATCCCCTGCAACGGGGCGACAAACGTCTGCTCCGCGCCCGACAAGTCACGGCCTCCGCAGGCGGGCTAGGACGTGGTGAACACCAGCTGAATCAGCGCGCCGCGCGGGCCCACCGGACCGACGTCGAGGGTGCCGCCCTCGCTGGCCGCGAATCCCCGCGCGCAGGCAAATGCGACCGTCTCGGTCAGGTCGCCGGCCTGCCCGATCGTGTTGGCGTGCGGAGGCGCGGGCGCGAGGCGCTGCACGATCTGCAGTCTCAGCGTCAGCGGGGACGGAGCGTCGGCGCGGATCTCGATACGCGGCGACTCGCAGCCGTGCAGCCATGACAGCGTGGCGAGGATCAACCCGGTCACGATCGTGCCGAACCGCTCGTCGCAGCTGATGTCGGCGGCGCCTGGGGCCGTGCTGATCTCCAGCTGCAGCTTCGCCAGCCGCATCTCGGGCTCGAAGCCGTTCCTGACGCGATCGAGCGCGCGTCCCACCGTGAGGATCCGACTGGCGGACGATGCGTTCGAGATGATGGCGGCGGCGTTGGCGAGCCAGGCGGCGCGCCAGGCTTCGGCCTTCAAGAATTCGGCAGCGGTCCGCTGCTGAAACGGATGACTCGCCAGCTCGAGGACGTCGACGAGCGATCCGATCCGCGCGAGATCCTGCGAGAGCGCGGGAAATACCGCCGCCGACTCGTCGGACTTGGTTTCGATCGGTTCTGCGGCGCTGGTCGGCACGCGCTCCGCCTCTGCGATCGCCTGAGCGCCCGATTCGCTCACCTCGTGAATGATGCACGGCACGTCATTCATCCCGCCACCGACCGCGGCGGCGAGCCGCTTCCGTCCGGCGATCAATTGATACCGGCTGCCGGCTCGACGAACGAGCAGCGGCTGCAGCATGCCATGGGTCGCGATCGACTGGCTGAGTGAAGACAGCGACGCCGCCGGCGGCAGCTCCTCGCCGGCGTCGATGTGGCGCGTCGCAATCAGGCGGACGACTGGCCCCGCCTGCGGACGATCGAGCTGATCGACGTAGTGCGCGTCGGCGCGCATCCGGTAATTCCGCGGCAGTCCTTCCCGCTCGACGCGCTCTCCGATGAGGGCCGCGAGCTCGGCGTCGCGCGTGCGCGCGGCGTCGTGCAGCGAACCCAGGGATGATTGATCGAGTTCCGACACGTGTGACACTCTCCGTTTCGAGTCGACTCAGGCTGAGAAGATTGTTGCGTGGTCGAGCCTGAAGAAAATAGTAGGAGAGATCAGATCGTGCGGCAAGCGCAAATCCCGTAGGGCGCGTCCCCAATTTTGAGTTGCGGAGTTGGAGAGTTGGTGAGTTGCAGAGTTCAGAGCCTCATCCGCCAGCGAGCGCGCCGACGACGAGAAAGGGTTCGGCGCCGATCGCCACCGCTCGCGGGAGCGGCGTATCGGGCGGCTCGTGCGAAAAGTCTTCCTCACAGGCGAAGAACCGCACGAACGGACGGCGGCGGAGCGTGACATGGTCGCGGATCGTTCCGCGCAGCACCGGATGGCGCGCCTCGAGCGCATCGAGCACCGAGCCGAGCGTCGCCGGCCCGGCGACATCCACCTGCACGTCGCCGTTGACCTGCGCCAGCGTCCGGAGATGCGCCGGCAGCTCGATGCGGATCATGTCAGCGTCTGGACCTCGACAGACAGCACCGGCCGGCAGGTCGCGGACAATCGGCGTCCAGCTGTCGCCGCTATCCGCCGACGCATACACCTGTCCGCCCGTCGTTCCGAAATACACCCCGCAGGAATCGAGCGAGTCGATCGCCATCGCTCCGCGCAGGACGTTGACGTAGCAATCCTGCTGGGGCAGTCCCTGGGTCAGCGGTTCCCATTCGTTGCCGCCGCTGCGCGACCGGTAGACGCGCAGCTTGCCGTCGGGCGGGAAGTGTTCCGAATCGCTCTTGATCGGGACCACGTAGACCGTGTCGGGCTCGTGCGCGTGGACGCCCATCGCGAAGCCGAAGTCAGTCGGCAGGTTGCCGCTGATTTCCTGCCAGGAGTCGCCGCCGTTGTCGCTGCGCATCACGTCCCAGTGCTTCTGCATGAACAGGACGTTCGGCCGCTTCCGGTTCATCGCGATCCGGTGGACGCAGTGCCCGACCTCGGCGGTTGGTTCGGGGATGTGCTGCGAGGTCAACCCTTTATTGATCGGCTGCCAGCTGGCGCCGCCGTCGTCGGTACGGAAGGCGCCGGCCGCCGAGATCGCGATGTACATCCGCGCCGCGTTGTCGGGATGGACCATGATCGTGTGAAGGCACAGGCCGCCGGCGCCAGGTGCCCAGGCCGGACCCGAGCCATGGCCGCGCAGCCCCGACAACTCCTTCCAGGTCTGGCCCGCCGTCGGTGGATTGGAACAGCGCCGCGTCTTCGACGCCGGCGAGCACCGTTTCCGGGTCGGTCGCGGACGGTTCGAGGTGCCACACGCGCTTGAATTCCCACGGGTGCGGCGTGCCGTCGTACCACTGATGCGTGCCGGGCACGCCCTCGTACGCGAACTGATTGCCGACCGCCTGCCAGGTCTTCCCGCCATCGTCCGAGCGCTGCATGACCTGGCCGAACCAGCTCGAGGACTGTGAGGCGATAGATGCGATTGGGATTCGCCGGCGAGCCTTTCACGTGGTAGATCTCCCAGCCGGCGAAGTGCGGCCCGCTCACGTCCCATCGTTTCCGCGTCCCGTCGGAGCTCAGCACGAACGCGCCCTTCCGCGTTCCAACCAGCACACGCACGCTGCTCATAGGCGTTCCTTCCCGAATGGCCGGCTGGGGACCGGAGCTGGACTGGACCGCTTCCCAGGTCCGGCTCAAGCCGGACCCTACGCCCGCTCGACTCTAACCATAGTCGATCGGGGGCGTCCGAATCGACATCGATTGTCGTCAGTGCTGAGTTCGAACCGGTGCGGGGGAGGCGCGGACGAAGTTCCTGACCGGCGGCAGCGTCCGGAGGTAGGCGAACACGGCCTTGAGGTCTTCGTCGGTCATCTTGGCGTAGACGGGCCACGGCATCGGCGGCGCGAGCGCTTCACCCTCGGGCTTCTTGCCGGTGCGGATCGTCTTGATGAACGCGGCCTCGTCGTAGCGGGCGCCGATGCCGGTTTCGCGGTCGGGCGTCAGGTTGGCGGCGTAGCTGTTCCCCCATGGCCCGGCGAACGCGGTGAAGTCGAGCGAGGCGCGGATCTCGTTGGCGCCCTGCGTCGGCGGCTGGGTCGTCGCCGGCCGGCCGGAGAGCAGCCGCGCCGAGTCGGGCGTCATCATCGCGTCGGCCTTGGGCGAATGGCAGTCGTGGCAGCCGGCAATCGAAACCAGATAGCGTCCCCGTTCCACCCGCTCTGCCTTGATCTGGGCTTTGGTCTGCGCGTTGGCTGGGTGCTGGCCGCGGCGGCGAAGGCCACCACCGCCACCGCGAGAAGCATTCCTTTCTTCATAAATCCCTCCTTGGCCGCGCATGCGGTCCGTCTGAAGGGATAGAACGTCGTCGGCCTGCCGGTCCCGCCTTCTACAGCGGGAATTTCTTGTCGATGTCGGGCCGGTCCAGGCTTTCAAGGGGGGCAAGCGCCAGCTTGTTGGAGATCGGATCCACCACGAGCTCCAGACGGCACACGTGGCAGCGATAGATCGTGTTCGGCGATGGGACCGCCGCCCCCGGATCGTGGGTAATGGCGGTCTGGCAGGCAGGGCACTTCCAGGGCATCGCCGATACATTAGGGCATGAACGAATTCCCAGGCAAGAGGCACATCGACTGACCAGCGAACCGGGGCTCAGCCGATCACAATTCTGGCCGGCGCCGCCAACATTCAGACAGCGCCCGCCGCTCGTTGCGCAGCGCTGCCGGTTGCTGCATCCGCCAGACCGCGGTACGCCCTTGGCACACCGATTCCGGTTCGAGCCGAGGACTTCTCCAGACCCACGAGTGACATGTCTGAATATCGCATCACCAAGGAGCGCCGGGCCGCGACGCTGACGCTCTCCGATGGCCGCCAGGTCGCGGGCAGCTTTTTCGTCGCCGGCTCGAGCTTCGGCCACGCCGGCCCCGAGCGCGTGAAGGACGTGCTGAACAGCCGGACCGCCTTCTTTCCGTTCGAGGTCAGCGACGGCGCCGGCCACCACACCGGCCTGTTCAACCGCGATCAGGTGATGGTGGTCGCCCTGTCGACAGACGAAGCACACGGCGAGGCGGCGTACGACGTCGCGACCAGCCGTTCGGTCGAGGTGCTGATGTCGAACGGCGTGCGGTTGACAGGCCTGGTCCGCGTCTACTGCCCGCGGGGCAGCGATCGGCTCAGCGACTACGCCCGCGCGGACGAAACGTTCCGGTACCTCGAAACCCCGGAGGCGCTGCTGGTCGTCAATTTCCGGCATGTGCTCGAGTTGAGCGAAGTGGAGGCCGCGTGACGACCTCGGTCATCGAAACGCCGGCGGCCATCGACCGGCTGTTCCATGCGCAGTGCGGCCTGGGCGCGTCCGACCTGCATCTGTGCGTCGGCATGCCGCCGCTGGTCCGCAAGGACGGACAGATCATGCCGCTCGATCCGGCCGCACAGGCCCTGACCGATGACGGGCTCGCGGCGCTGATCGATCCCATCATGCCGCCGCGCAACCGTCAGGAATTCCAGGAGCGGCACGACACTGATTTTGCCTACGAGGTAGCGGGGCTGGCGCGCTTCCGCGCCAACGTCTTCATGGACCGCAAGGGGCGCGGCGGGGTGTTCCGCGTCATCCCCTCGAAGATCCTCACGGCGGAGCAGCTCGGGTTGTCGCCGGCCATCCTCACCCTCTGCCGGTTGAACAAGGGACTGGTGCTCGTGACCGGTCCGACCGGGTCGGGCAAGTCGACCACGCTGTGCGCGATGATCGACTACATCAACCGCAACCGCCAGGACCACATCATCACGATCGAAGACCCGATCGAGTTCGTGCACAACAATCAGCGGTGCCTGATCAACCAGCGCGAGGTGCGGACGCACACCGAGTCGTTCAAGAGCGCGCTGCGGGCCGCCCTGCGCGAAGATCCGGACATCGTGCTGGTCGGCGAGCTGCGCGATCTCGAGACGGTCGCCATCGCGATCGAGACCGCCGAGACGGGTCATCTCGTGTTCGGCACGCTGCACACGACGACGGCGGCATCGACGATCGATCGGGTGATCGATCAGTTCCCGGCGGATCGGCAGTCGCAGGTGCGGGTGATGCTGTCGGAGTCGCTTCGCGGCGTGATCGCGCAGACGCTGTGCCGCAAGATCGGCGGCGGCCGTGTGGCCGCGCTCGAGGTGTTGATTGCGACCCAGGCGATCAGCAACCTGATCCGGGAAGGCAAGACGTTTCAGATTCCCTCCATGATGCAGGTCGGCAAGGCGGCCGGCATGGTCTCGCTGAACGACGGGCTCATGGAGCTCGTCTCCAAGAAGCTGGTCGCCCCCGACGAGGCCTACGCGAAGAGCGTCGACAAGGGCGGCTTCGAGATGCTGCTGAAGCGCGCCGGGATCGATCCGAAGACGGTCACTCACGGGAGCGCGTAGGCGTTGAGCCGGGCCTGAGAGGCCCGGCCTACGTGCCATGTAGGGCGGACCTCTAGGTCCGCCTTCGCCCTGTCGATCGCCATCCTCCTCGTTCGACAATGCCTCAGAACGCCTTTCCAAGGAGCTGAGCGCATGGCGAAACAGAAAATCACGCCTTTCCTCTGGTTCGACACCCAGGCGGAGGAGGCGGCGAACCTCTACGTCTCGATTTTCAAGGACGCCAGATTGCTGGCCGTCACGAGATACGGCGACGCCGGGCCGGGACCGAAGGGGACGGTCATGACCGCGACCTTCAGCCTGTTCGGGATGGAGTTCATCGCCCTGAACGCCGGGCCGCTCTTCAAGTTCAACGAATCGATCTCCTTCGTGGTCAACTGCGACTCGCAGGAGGAGATCGACTACTACTGGGACAAGTTAATCGCCGGCGGGGGCGCCGCTTCGCAGTGCGGCTGGCTCAAGGACAAGTTCGGGTTGTCGTGGCAGATCAGTCCGCGCATGCTTGACGAGCTGGCGGTGAGCGGCGAGCCGGCCGGGGTCAACCGCATGATGCAGGCGATGTTGAAGATGCAGAAGCTGGACATCGCCGGCCTGAAGCGCGCATACGACAACCTTTTGGGGCGGGGCGCCGTCGAATGACGACATGGCCCTCGACACCTTTCGCCAGGACCTTCGCACGGCGGCCCGAAACCTTGTTCGCTCGCCGGCCTTTGCCGTCGTCACCATCCTGACGCTGGCCCTTGGGATTGGCGCCAACTCGGCGATTTTCACGGTCGTAAACGCCGTCATCCTGCGCCCGCTCGGCTATCCGCAGCCCGGGCAGCTGGCCTATTTGACCAGCCGCTTTCCCAACATGGGCTTCGACCAGTTCTGGGTGTCGCCCCCGGAGTTCTTCGAGTTCCGCGAGATCAACCAGTCGTTCGCGGACGTCGGGGCTTTCACGACGGGCGAAGTGAATCTCACGGCAAGCGATCGGCCCGCGCGGGTGCGGTCGGCATCCGTGACCGACGACCTGCTCCGCGCACTGGGCGTTCAGGTGATACAGGGCCGGTTGTTCGCCAAGGGCGAGACCGACGTCACCGGGCCTCCGCCCGCGCCCGGTCAGCCCGCGCCGTTGCCACCCCGGGTCGCCATTCTTTCGTACGAGCTGTGGCGCTCGGCCTTCGGCGGACGGCCGATGGTCGGCGAGACGATCGAAGTCAACGGGGTCAATCGCGAGGTGATCGGCGTCCTTGCGGCAGGTGCCGACGTGATGGACAACCACACCGAGATCTGGCTGCCGCTGGGTCTCAACCCGGCCAACCGTCAGAACCGCGGCAATCACTTCCTCTATCTGATCGGTCGGCTCAAGGAAGGCGTCACGATGAGCGCGGCCCGCAACGAGCTCGACACGCTCGTGCGCAACTGGGGCGAGCGCGTCGGGGTGAAGCAGCACGTCTACACGCCCGACGGACACCGCATGCAGATGAAGCCGCTGCAGGAAGAAATCGTCGGCAGCGCGCGGCGATCGATTTGGGTGCTGCAGGCAGCGGTCGCGTTCGTGCTGCTGATTGCGTGTGCGAACCTCGCCAACCTGCTGGTGGCCCGCGCCGAAACGCGCCGTCGAGAGTTCGCCGTGCGGACCGCGCTCGGCGCCGGCCGCGGACGGCTGCTCCGTCAGTTCATCACCGAGGGCGTCTTGCTATCGTTCATCGGCGGGGCCCTCGGCCTGGTGCTCGCGCGAGTGGGCGTCCAGACGATCGTGCGCCTCTATCCCGACAGCCTGCCGCGAACCAGCGAGCTGGCGGTCGATTCGCCCGTCCTGTTGTTCACGCTGGGCCTCTCGCTGGCCACCGGCGTCGTGTTCGGCCTCGCGCCGTTGATGCACATCCGCATCAAGGCGTTGGCGGCGGCGCTCAAGGAGGGAGGCGCGAAGACAGCCGGGACGGCGCGCCACCTGGTCCGCCGCGGTCTGGTGGTGGCCGAAATCGCGCTCGCCGTGATGCTCGTCACGGGCGCCGGGCTCCTGCTCAAGACGGTCTACAACCTGGTGAACGTCGACGCCGGCTTCGATCGCGCGCGGCTCGTCACCTTCCAGATGGCGTTGCCCGCCGTGAACTATCCCACCGCGGCTGGCCGCGCCCAGTTGTATCAACGCCTGCTCGACCGGCTGCGCGCCGTCCCCGGCGTCCAGGCGGCGACCGCGATGTCGGGCTTGCCACCGATGCGGCAGGTGAACGCCAACGACACCGAGATCGACAACTACACGGCGCCGCCGGAGGGACCGTTCGAGAACGTCGACTACTACCAGAACGTCATGAGCGGCTATTTCGAGACGATGGGGATTCCGATCGTCGACGGCCGGAGCTTCACGCCGCCGGATGCGGCCTCGTCAGGCATGGTCGCCGTTGTCAACGAAACGCTGGTCAGAACCTTCTGGAAAGATTTGAACCCGGTCGGTCAGCGGCTGCGGCCCTGCTGCGGCGATCAGGTGCCGTGGTTCACGGTCGTCGGCGTGGCGAAGGACGTCAAACAGGGCGGCCTCGATCGGAAGACCGGCACCGAGTTCTATTTCCTCGTTGATCAGACGTCCAAGGCGCCGCCGCAGATCGCGCTTGCGCCAGGCACGATGAACGTCGTGCTCCGGACGACGCTGCCGCCGGCCACGCTGGCCTCCACGATCGAGAGCGCCGTCCGCGAGGCCGACGCATCCGTTCCCATCGTGCGGCTGCGCGAGATGGACGACGTGTTCGCGGAGTCGATCCGCCGGCCACGGCTGCTCGCGCAGCTGCTCGGGATGTTTGCCGGACTGGCGCTGCTCCTGGCGGCGATCGGGACGTACGGCGTGCTGTCATACATGGTGACCGAGCGCAGACGCGAGATCGGCGTCCGCATCGCGCTGGGTGCGAACCAGGGGCGCGTGCTCGGCGACGTCCTCAAACAGGGTCTTGGGTTGGCCAGCGGCCGGCCTGGCGGTCGGCGTCGCGGGTGCGCTCGCCCTCACACGCCTGATGACCGCGCTGCTCTTCGGCGTCGAGCCGTCCGATCCGACCACGCTGGCCGCGGTGATGGCGACGATCGCCGGCGTGGCGGCGCTTGCCTGTGTCGTGCCCGCCTGGCGCGCCTCGCGTGTCGATCCAATCGTGGTGCTGCGCGAAGAGTAGCGTCTGTGGTCAAATGAGCCTCTGGCCAGGGCCTTCGACGTCCGGCTGAAGCCGGACGCTACGAGGGAACCGGGAGGATACAGATGCGCAGCGTGGTGTCGTTCGTTGTTGCTTCAACGCTGGCCGCCGCCGTGCTGGTCGCACAACAGCCGCCGGCGAGGTCGATGAGCCCCGAAGGGTCGGCTCAGACGCAGGTGCTCGGCAAGTGGTCGAAAGGCGAGCGGCCGACCTTCGCGGCTGGACGCGAGGCCTACACCGGCGGCCGGTGGATCGAGATCGTCTACGGTCGGCCGCTGCAGCGCGGTCGCGATCTGTTTGGCTCGGGCGCCAACTACGGCAAGTCGCTGAACGACGTCGGTTTGCCGCCCAACCTGCCGCCGCCGCCGGTCTGGCGGGCGGGCGCGAACGTCTCCACGCGATTGAAGACCGAAGTCCCGCTCGTGTTCGGCGACAAGAAGGTTCCGGCGGGCGAGTACAGCCTGTTCATCGATCTGAACAGCCCGAGCCAGTGGACGCTCATCGTCTCGACCTGGGGTGCGATGACGAAGTTCGATCCGAACAACAAGGAAGCGCTGTGGGGCGCCTACAACTACACGGCGGACAAGGACGTCGCGCGCGTCCCGATGAAGGTCGAAGCGCTGCCGTTCGCCGTCGACCAGCTCACGTGGACGTTCCTCGACATGACCACCGATGGCGGCCGCGTGGCCCTGATGTGGGCCAAGACGATGGCCACGACGCCGTTCAAAGCAGTCGCGCAGTAGCTGCCCACGCGGGCACAATGCAACCACGAGAGTCTTCTTCGAGTCTTCGCGTCTTCGTGGTTGCATTTCTTCTACGCGGCGGCAATCCGATCGGGTGCTGCCGCTGTATCTCGGCCGCGAGCGCCAGCACTTCCTCCTCGCCCTGACGGCCGGCCGACAATCTGAAGTCCCACCGGCAATCCGGCCGCGTCCAACCCGCACGGTACTGAGGCAACCGGCAAGCCGGTCATGCTGAGCACGAAGGTCGGCGCGATCCAGTCGACGTAGGTCTGCATCGGCTTTCCCGCAATCGAATCCGGGTAGTTCTGCTCCACCGGGAAGGGCGGGACAGCCATGCACGGCGTGACGATGTGATCGAATCGTCGAGAACAGCTCGCGGAACTTGTGCCAGATGCGGCCGCGCTCCTGTTCCGCGGCCGCGAGATCGCGAGTGCTCGTCTCCAGGCCAGCCCGGACATTGTTGGCGACGTTCGGGCCGAAGCGGTCCGCGCGGTCGAGGCGCGGCGTCATGTGCGTGACGAACCACAGGCCGCGCAGCGCGAGGAAGGCCGGGCGTGCGGCTGAGAGATCGAGGTCGATCTCTTCGACGGCGGCGCCGGCCTGGGCGAGGCCGAACGCGCCTTCGCGGCAGGCGCGCTCGATGCCGGGATCGACGCCGATCCGCGCCGGGTCGGCGCAGTACGCGATCCGGGCGCCGCGGTGCGGCCCCGCCTTCACGGCGGCGACGAAGTCGCGGCCCGACACCGGCTGACCGAGCGGCGACCAGTCGCTCGCCCCGGCCATCGCCTGCAGCATCAGCGCGACGTCTTCGGCCGTGCGCGCCATCGGACCGGTCACCTGCAGCGTGTCCCAGGCCCAGTCGGTTGGATGCGTCGGCACGAGGCCCACCGAGGGCCGAAGGCCGACGACACCGCAGAACGATGCGGGGATGCGGAGCGAGCCGCCGAGGTCGGTGCCTTCCGCGAGCGCGATCATGCCGGTGGCGAGCGCCGCGGCGCCGCCGCCAGTGGACCCACCGGCGCTCTTGCTGGTGTTCCACGGATTGCGCGTCCGGCCGAACACTTCGTTGAAGGTGTTGCCGCCGGCCGCGAACTCGGGACAGTTCGTCTTGCCGAGGATGATGGCGCCCGCATCCCGGAGCCGCTTGACCACAACCGCGTCCGCGTCGGGAACGTAGTCGGCGTAGAGAGGGGACCCGAACGTCGTCCGCAGCGACGGCGACCGGGGTGACGTCCTTGATGCCGGCGGTCAACCCGCAGAGCGGTCCGGGGTCTTCGCCTCGCGCGATCCTGCGATCCAGCTCGCGCGCATCGTCCATGGCGCGCGGATTCAGCGTGACGATCGCGTTGATCGTCCCATTCAGCCGATCGATGCGCTCCAGCGACGCGTGAACGACCTCGGTTACCGAGACCTCGCGCGTTTCGATCAGCCGCCGCAACGCAACGGCGGAACTGTCGACCAGACGGGAATCAACTGGCATTGCTCTTTCAAAACGCAAGCCACGGAACGAACGTTCGGTCACAGTCCGCGCGATGTTCCGGCTACAAAGGGTCGCCCTGACATCGCACGTTCACGGCTTCCACTCGCCGGTAAACGCGACGACCCGCGCGAAAGCGGCTTCACCGCCTTTGAACTTCCACGGGAAGCAGCCCAGGATCAGACGCTTGTTCTGCAGCTCGGGCGCGTCGATGTCGCCGCCCAGGTTCTCGATGTGCATGCAGTTTTTCGGAAACAGCGCGTTGTGCGTCAGCTGGTAGGCGGAATCGGGAAACAGCCGGTTCACGGCGTCCGCGCCGCCGAACTTCTCCTCGCACTGCTTCCGCACCCGATCGCAGTGGCCGTGCGCCCCCTTGCCGAGGAAGCGGCCGATCGGCAGGTTCATCGGGTGATCCGTCGACACGCAGTCGACGCCCCAGATGTGAATCTCTTTCTCGAGCAGCCAGGGCACCAAGTCCGGGTGCGCGCCAGGGTGGCGATGGATGTATTTCTCCTCGTCGGGCTCCGATCCGAACTGCGCGTGCTTGTGGAACCCGGTGTGCAGGAGGAGCAGGTCGCCTTTTCGCACCTCGACGCGGTCCTCGATCATCTTCGGCGTGTAGACGTCGAGCTCGCCGAGCGCATCCGACAGGTTGACGATCACTCCGGGCCCGCACAGCCACTCGACCGGAATCTCGTCGATCGTCATCCCGCCGGTGACGAAGTGACGGGGCGCGTCGAGGTGGGTGCCCATGTGGTTCGACGTCATGATGTACTGCGCGTTGACGCCGTGCTCGGCCTTGCGCTTGATGTACTTCACCTCGAACGGCGGGATAGAACGGCCAGAAGCTCACCTGCTCGTTGAGCGGCTGCGACAAGTCGTAGATCTTCATGGTGTCTCCAGCGAATGGAAGGCGCGCTCGAGCGCGCGCCGCATCAGGACGGCGGCGAGGTGGCGCCGGTACGCGCTCGAGGCGTGGATGTCGCCCGGTGGATCGATGTCGTGCGCGGCGGCGGCCTCGGCGGCCTCCCGAATCAGCGTCGGCCGTCGGCCGCTCGCCGGCGAGCGCACGGCTGGCGTGCTCGGCCAGCACCGGCCGGTCGGCGACGCTGAGCAGCGCGATCCGCGCCGTCGCGCAGCGTCCGCGCTCGTCGACGGCGACCAGGACCGCCACCCCGGCCAGCGCGTAGTCGCCGTGGCGACGGGCAAGTTCCTGAAAGGCGCATGCGCTCCGCGGCGGACCAGGCGGGATCGCGACCTCCGTCAGCAGCTCACCCGGCTCGAGCGTCGTCGTGAACAGCCCGGTGAAGAAGTCGGCCGCGCGCACGGCCCGCGAGCCGTCCCGGCCGCGCAGCGTGAAGGCCGCGTCGAGCGCGAGCAGGACGGCCGGCAGTTCGGCGGCCGGGTCGGCGTGCGCGAGGCTGCCGCCGAGCGTGCCTCGCGTTCGAATCGCCGCGTGCGCCACGAACGGCATCGCGGCAGCGACGAGCGGAGCCTCCCGCGCGACGATCTCGCTGTGCTCGAGCGTTCGGTGCCGCGTCATGGCGCCGATGCGCAGGCCCCCGTCGTGCTGCGCCACGCCCGACAGGCCCGCGATCTCGTTCAGGTCGACCAGCACCGACGGCGCGGCCAGGCGGAAGTTCATCGCGGGAATCAGGCTCTGGCCGCCCGCCAGCGGCTTGGCGTCGGGGCCGTGCGTCGCCAGCAGATCGATCGCTTCCTCCACCGATCGCGGGCGGAAGTACTCGAACGGCGCAGGTTTCACGAGCGGCTCGCGTCCGGGTTCATCCGCGCCCGCAGCTCCCGGTCCAGGGCTTCGAGCGCCTGGCGCATCATCATCCGGCTTACCGATTCGATCAGCCGCTGGCCGACCGATGCGATCCGGCCGCCGATCTGCACGTCCGACGTGTACTGCATCTCGCGTGCCGCCGTCGGGCTGGTCACGCAGGTCGACCGAGGCGGTTCCGCGCGCGAAGCCGACGCTGCCTTTGCCGTCGATCTGCATCGTGAACCGCTCGGGCGGCAGCTTGTCGGCGAGCGTCGACGGTCGACGTCGAATTTCGCCGCGGTCATCGGCCCGACGCTCACCTTCATCACGCCTTCGTAGCGGTCGGGGCCGGCGAGCGTCAGCCGCTCGGTCCCGGGCAGCGCCTTCGCCAGCACGTCGGGATCCTGGAGCAGGTCCCACACCTTCTGGCGCGGGCCGTTGAAGGTGAACGTCCCGTTCAGGGTCATCGTTGGACCGCCTGTTGGATGAGGGTGAACAGACGATTCGGGCTCAGCGGAATTTCGAGAATCTCGATGTTCAGCGCGTCTTCGACCGCCTGCGCGAATGCCGCGCCGGTCGGGAATGCAACCGGCTTCGCCCACGCCCTTCAGGCCGATGGGGTTGAAGGGAGAGGGCGTTTCGCGGTGCGCGGTTTCGATCGGTGGAACGTCGGTTGCGGTCGGCAGCAGGTAGTCCATGAACGACGCGTTCAGCAGCTGGCCCTGCTCGTCGTAGACGAGCTGCTCGTAGAACGCGTTGCCGATGCCATGCGCGACGCCGCCGTGAATCTGCCCGTCGACGAGCAGCGGGTTGATGATCCGTCCGCAGTCGTGGACGACGACGTAGCGCTTGACCTCGACCATGGCGGTCTCGACGTCGACCTCGACGATCATCGCGTGGACGCCGCTCGCCGTGCTGCCGCGGTCGGGGCCGAAGTAAGCCGTGCTCTCGAGCCCTGGCTCGGTGCCCGGCCGCACGGCCCCGCGAAGCGGGTTGGCCTTGGCGGCCAGGTCGGCCAGCGAGATCGCCCGCTCGGTCGAGCCGCGGACCGTGACGCGGCCACCGGCCAGCTCCAGCTCGTCCGGTTTCGCGCCGAGAACGGCTGGCGGCCAGCGTGAGGATCTTGTCGCGGACCAACAGTTGCGGCCGCATGACATGCGCTGCCGGCGACGGCCGCGCCGCGGCTCGCGAACGTGCCGGTGCCCCATTGGAACTCGCGCGTGTCGCCGGTGACGACCTGGACGTCCTCGACGGCGACACCCAGCACATCGGCCACGACCTGCGCGAAGACGGTGTAGTGCCCCTGTCCCTGCGTGCCGACGCCGGTCGCGACGCGCACCTTGCCGCTCGGCTCGACGGTGACGCGCGCGCCTTCGTACGGGCCGATCCCGGTGCCTTCGACGTAGCACGCGATGCCGACGCCGACGCGCCGCGTGCCGGTGCGCCGCTGCGCCTGCGTCGTCAGCACGAGTCGTCGTAGCCGATCGTCGCGGCCGCCTGCTCGAGCGCCGGCAGGTAGTCGCCGCTGTCGTAGACGAGCGGCGCGGAATCCTGGAACATGATCTCGTGGTTGTGCGGGAACCGATCGGGCCCGAGCAGGTTCCGCTTCCGGATCTCCACGCGATCGATGCCGAGCTCGCGCGCCGCGATGTCGAGCAGCCGCTCGCTGACGAAGACGCCGTGCTGGCGGCCGGCGCCGCGCACCGGCGTGACGATCGTCTTGTTGGTGAAGACCGCGGTGAACTCGCTGTGGTAGTTCGGGAATGTCGTAGGGGCCGAGCAGCGTGCACTGCGTGTTGATCGGGATCGTCAGGCCGTAGGGATCGTAGGCGCCGGTATCGAAGAGGAACGTGTCGCGCACGCCGAGGATCCGCCCGTCGCGCGTCAGCGCCATCTCCGCGTCGTGCACCTGGCCGCGTTCCTGCGTCGTCGCGTAGAAGTTTTCCTGCCGGTCTTCGGTCCACTTGATCGGCCGCGCCAGCCGCATCGACGCCCACGGGACGAGGAGCTCTTCCGGGTAGAACATCATGATCTTCGGCCCGAACCCGCCGCCGACAAACGGCGCGACCACGCGCACCTGTGACTCGAGCAAGCCGAGCCGGGCGGCCAGGCCGTTGCGGATCGGGATCGGCGCCTGCGTGGTGTCCCAGATCGTCAGCTCTTCGGCCTGCGCATCCCAGACGCGCGACGACCGCAGCGGTTCTCGAGCGCCGCCGCGGCGCCGCGATCGTAGAGTGAATCGCCGGCTGATGATCGGCGTCGGCGCGCGCGCGCGCCGCTCGCGTAGTCGCCCTTGCGCTGGACGACGTGCGCCGCGGCGTTCGAGTCGAGGTGCTCGTGCACCCGCGGTGCGCCTGGCGCCAGCGCCGCTTCCAGGTCGACGACGGCATCGCAGCGGCTCGACGTCGACCACCACGTCGCGCACCGCGTCTTCGGCGACATAGCGGCTTTCGGCGACGATCATCGCGATCGGCTCGCCGACGTAGCGCACCTTGTCCTTCGCCAGCGGCCGGTGCGTGCAGGGATGAAAGACGAGCCCGGGGATCGGCGGCGGCGGCACCAGCAGCGGCGCCGGCCTTCCGTAGTCGCCGAGATCGGCGAACGTGTAGACCGCGGCCACGCCTCGCCGCTGCCGCGCGGCCGATACGTCGATGCTCGATCAGGCGTGCGTGCGCGTGGTCGCTGCGCACGAAGGCCACGTGCAGCATGCCCGGCAGCTGCACGTCGTCGACGAAGCGCGCCCGGCCGGTGAGCAGGCGCGCGTCCTCGTTGCGGCGGACGCGCGCGTTAAAGTAGCGGAATTTCGGCTGACACGCGTGACGGCCTCGACGATGTGCTGGTAGCCGGTGCAGCGACAGAGATTGGCGGAGAGCGCGTCGCGAACTTGTGCTTCTGAGGGACCAGGGTTGTCGCGCAGGAAGGCCGACAGCGTCATCAGGATCCCGGGCGTGCAGAACCCGCACTGCAGTGCGTGGGCTTCGCGAAACGCCGCCTGCAGCGGGTTCAGGTCGACGCCGTTCGGCGATAGCGCTTCGACCGTCTGGATCGCATGTCCGTCGGCCTGGACCGCGAGCATGATGCAGGAGCGTGCAGGCTCGCCGTCGAAGAGGATCGTGCAGGCGCCGCACACGCCATGCTCGCAGCCGACGTGGGTCCCGGTGAGGCCGAGACCGTGACGCAGGAAATCGCTTAACAGGAGTCGCGGTTCGACGTCCGCCTCACGATTGCTGCCGTTGACGACGACGCGGAGGATCATCAGGGTTCCGAGGCGGCATCGTAGCAGAAACGGCCTTCATGCTCCGTTTCGGTCATGCCGTGTGCTGCCGCGGCACACGCCGCGAGCGAGGGCGCGCCTTTGCGGCGTTTCAGTAACCTACAACGTGTGAAGCGGTTGCGGACAGTCCACAGGGTGGTGATGGCTTTGCTAGATCCGATCGGACGCCTCACTCCAAAATGCGGAGCGCTCTCCCTCATCCGCGCCTGTACGTCTTCGCGGCGATGGCGCCGGTCGCAGGTGTGCTCGTCGGCAAGGCGGGCTGGCCACAACCGGACCGCGCCCTCGAGTTCGCCAGCCTCCTCCTCGCCGCCGTCCTGACGTCTGCCCTCAGCGCACGATGGCCGGCCGGCTCGTACGCCACTGCGATGCGACCGCCGTTCATCGTGGAGTTCATCGCGCTGCTCTTGTTGGGGCCGCGGGCAGCGCTGGCGGTTGGCGCGGCGGGCGCCGTCGCGCGAGTGCTCACCGACCCGACGCAGAACGGATGGCGCGGCGCCGTGCCTCGCACGGCGACCACCGTTGCTGCCGTCGCGGCGGCTGGGGCCGCCCACCTGGTGCTGGGCGGCCCGATCGGCCATTTTGCCTGGCCGTGGCAGACCGTGCCGATTGCCACCGCCGTCATCGCGTACTGTCTCGTCACCGCCGCGGGCGCGGGACTGATGGTTCCGGCCTTGACCGGCGGCGCGATCGATCGATCGTGGCCCGAGCGGGCCGTCGCATGCGCGCCGGCGTACGTCGTCGGCGCCAGTATTGCCGTCGCCCTCGCCGAGCTCATCGACCACAAGTTGTGGGCCGTCCTGCCCGCGGCTGCCGTGCCGCTCTTCTTCTGTTGGGGGGCCTACCGCGTCTACCTGCAGCGCAAGGAAGAGGATCGACGACGCAAGGAAGTCTTGCACCTGCTCGACGAGGGGATGTGCGTGGTCGACCCCGCTGGACGCGTGACGTTGTGGAGCGACGCCCTCGCGCGGATTCTCGAGTGCCCGCCGCGGACGTGCGCTCGGCCGCCCGATCGCGGAGGCCGTGCCGGCAGCGCGCAGGCGCTGCGTTGCAGCGCGCCATCCACGACGCGTCAGCGAGCCAAAGCGGGCGGGCCGTGAACGTGGAGCGGCCGTCCCCGAAGGGAGCCCGGATGCTCGAGGTCCGCGTTGTCCCGGTGACCGGCGGCCTCTCACTGCTTTGGCGTGATGTGACAGACAGAGTCCGCGTCGAACGGACGCTCAGGCGCAGCGAGGAACGCCTTACGCTGGCCGCGGAGGGCGCGGCCGACGGGTTGTGGGAGTGGGATCTCCGCACCCAGGAGTTCTACGTCTCGGCCAGGTGGCGGGCGATGCTCGGGCTTCCGGCGTCGGCGGGGATTGGCCGTTCCGAACAGTGGATTCGGCCGCATTCATGCGGAGGATGCCCAGTCGCTCAAGCAGGCGCTCGACGCGCACCTGTCGGGCGCGACCGAGTACTTCCAGCACGAGCATCGCCTGCGCCACGAGGACGGCAGCTATCGCCGGTTCGTGTGCCGCGGCGTCGCGGTGCGAGGGGCAGGGAAGCGGCCGATGCGGATGGCCGGATCGCTGACCGACACGACCGAACGCGCGCTCGCGCAGGAGCGGCTGCGCCGCGTCGGGTTCCTGGACCCGCTGACCGGCCTGTGCAATCGCGCGCTGTTCGTCGAAGGACTGGGCCGGCGGCTCGACGACTTCAAGCAGCGGCGCAACAGCGATCGGTTCGCCGTGCTCTACCTCGATCTCGACCGGTTCAAGGTGGTCAACGACAGCCTCGGTCACCTGGTCGGCGACGAGCTGCTGGTCGCCGTCTCGCGCCGCCTCGAAGGGTGCCTGCGCCAGGGCGACGTCGCTGGCGCGGCTGGGCGGCGACGAGTTCGCGATCCTGCTGAACGGCCTGATCGAGGAGCAGCAGGCGAACGTGATCGCCTTCCGCATCCAGGAGGCGCTGAGCGCGCCGTTCTCGATCGGCGGCCGCGAGGTCTTCACGTCGGCGAGCATCGGCATCGCGGTCGGCGCTCGCGCAGTACCACAACCCCGACGAGATCATGCGCGACGCCGATACCGCGATGTACCAGGCGAAGGCGCGCGGCAAGGCGCGCCACGAGATGTTCGACGCCGACATGCACGCGCGGGCGCGCGATCGCCTCGGGCTCGAGAACGACCTGCGGCACGCCGTCAACGGCAACGACTTCGAGGTGCACTATCAGCCGATCGTGTCGCTGGCGTCGGGGATGTGCGTCGGGTTCGAATCGCTCGTGCGCTGGAAGCGCAACGGCGAGGTCGATCTCGCCGGCCGACGTTCATCCCGATCGCCGAAGAGCTCGGCGTGATCGAGCCGATCGGCACGTGGGTCCTGCAGCAGGCGTGCGACGCGTTCGCCGGCTGGCAGCGGCGGTTCGGACAGACCGGCCTCGAGTACATCACCGTCAACGTGTCCACGCGGCAGCTGATGCAGCAGAACTTCCTGCACATCGTCGAGAGGCGGTGCAGAAGCCGGGCCTCGAGCCGGGCGCGCTGCGCATCGAAATCACCGAGACCGCGCTGATGGACAGCCCGAACCAGGCGGCGGGCGTGCTGCGCGAGCTGCGCAACTTCGGCGCGAAGATCTATCTCGACGACTTCGGTACCGGCTATTCGTCGCTGAGCCACCTTCACAAGCTGCCGGTCGACGCCCTGAAGATCGACCGTTCGTTCGTCCGCAGCCTGCTCCTGCCCGATCGGCCGGCGATCGTCGAGAGCATCCTGGCGCTGGCGCGCACGCTGAACACCAGCGTCGTTGCGGAAGGCATCGAAAGCGACGTCCAGGCGCGCGAGCTGGAGCGCCTCGGGCTGCACGCACGCGCAGGGCTACTTCTTCTCCCGCCCGCTCTCGACCCAGTCGGTCGAGGAGCTGCTCGAGGCCAACCAGCCGCTCGGGCCGAAGCCGGTCGAATACGCCGGCGCGGCCCTCGC
Organism: uncultured Acidobacteriota bacterium; assembly: GCA_963720005.1. GTDB lineage: Bacteria > Acidobacteriota > Vicinamibacteria > Vicinamibacterales > CAVVIG01 > CAVREM01. The sequence goes on from CAVREM010000072.1 coordinate 70,800, forward strand.
CGACGACCCGCAGCTGTACTACTCGACCGAGCGGTTCGACTGGCCCAAGGACATCCCGGCCTAGCGGCAGGTGTCAGTGCGGACCTTCAGGTCCGCTTCATCGCGACTTGCCTGCTTGAAGCGGTGAGGCGCCGGCGGATGGCGACGGCTCCAAGACCGATTCCGAGCAGCAGCAGCGAAGCAGGTTCGGGAACCGATTCGACAGTGCCGGCGTACTGCGCACCGAACACCCACCCGTTGGTCTGGAACGCGTTGACTTCGAGCGTGTACTGGCCAGCCGTCAGGCCCGACACAGTGACGATTCCCATGTCCGCTTGCACGCATCCAAGCCCGGCTCCCGATCCGCCTGGCGCGCACGGGTCGATTTGCCAGGGATAGGCGTTGAAGAGCGTGTTGACGTAGCCGTCGGGTCCGAGCAGTCGGACGATCGCGGTATCGTCCGCAAGGATCCACAGCCGCAAGGTTGGTTTCACTCGAAAAGTCGAACGTGCGGGTGAATCTTGCGGTCTCGTCGCTTCCGACAGATTTCGCGTTCCGGCAGATGAAGTGACACGACGAAAGTCTTCTTCGCGAGCGTTTGTCGCGATATGAGAGTGCGCAGGGGCGTTGAGCCCCGACCCGCCTGGCGACGTAGAATCGCATCGTGAGCGCGCTGAACCGGTACCGCATCGGCCGGAAGCTCGGTGAGGGCGGCATGGGGGTCGTCTACGCCGCGCACGACGAGCGGCTGGATCGCGCCGTGGCCATCAAGCGGATGCGCCAGGGGGCCGACGAGCAGGAGCGGCAGCGCCTGTGGCGCGAGGCGCGGGTCGCCGCCAGCGTCAGCCATCCGAACATCTGCCAGCTGTACGAGATCGAAGAGGACGGCGGCGAGCTGTTCCTCACGATGGAACTGCTCGACGGCGAGCCGCTGAGCGCGCGGCTCGACCGCGGGCCGCTGTCGCCCGCCGAGGCCGGCCAGATCGCGCTGTCGGTGCTCAGCGCGCTCGGCCGCGCTGCACGACCAGGGCATCGTCCACCGCGACCTGAAGCCGTCCAACATCTTCCTGTCGCGGCACGGCGTCAAGCTGCTCGACTTCGGCATCGCGCGCGCGCTGCCTGGCGCCGGCGCGGTCCCGGGCGCACTGACGCAGTCGGGCCTGATCGTCGGCACCCCGCGCTACATGGCGCCGGAGCAGCTCGAGGGGAACACGGTCGACCTGCGCAGCGACCTGTTCGCGCTCGGCATGGTGCTCTACGAGATGGTCGCGGGCCGTCCGCCGTTCGCCGGCGGATCGATTTTCGAGGTCGCGACCGCGATTCTGAAGGACGAGCCGCCGGCGCTCGGCGGGTCGTCGAGCATCATCGCGCTGGACCGGATCATCCAGCGGGCGCTCCGCAAGCAGCCTGACGCCCGCTATCAGACGGCCGCCGCGTTCGCGCAGGACCTGCGCGGCGCGATGCTCGTCACCGACTCGACGGAGGTGTCGTCGGTGCGGCCGATGACGCGGCTCGTCGTGCTGCCGTTTCGCGTGCTGCGGCCGGATCCCGTCGATCGACTTCCTGGCGTTCAGCCTGGCCGACGCGATCAGCTCCGCGCTCTCGGGACTGCCTTCGCTCGTCGTCCGATCGACCGCCGCCGCCGCGGCCTTCGCCAACGGCACGCCGGATTTCGCCGCGCTGGCGCGGGCGCTGGACGTCGACGTCGCGCTGCTCGGCACGCTGCTGAGCAGCGGCGGACAGGTGCGCGTCAGCGCGCAGCTCGTCCAGGTGCCGTCCGGGACGCTGCTCCGGCCGATCACGTCGCAGGTGACGAGCGGCGAGATCTTCCAGCTGCAGGACGACCTCGCGCAGTCGATCGTGGAATCGTTGTCGCTGTCGCTGACGGCCCGCGATCAGGGACGGCATCAATCGCGACGTGCCGGCCAGCCAGGAAGCGTACGAGTGGTATCTGCGCGCCAACCAGCTGCAGCTCGATTCGATGCAGTGGCCGGCTGCGCTCGACCTGTACCGGCGCTGCGTGGAGCGCGATCCGCAGTTCGCTCCGGCGTGGGCGAGGCTCGGCCGCTGCTACCGGCTGATCGGGAAGTTCGGCGACCGGGCGGCGTCCGCCGCCAATCTGGCGCAGCGGCGAGCAGGCGCTGAAGCGCGCGCTCGCCATCAACCCGGATCTGTCGCTCGCGCACAACCTGTATGCGCAGTTCGAAGTCGAGGCGGGCCGCGCACGAGAGGCGATGGTGCGGCTGCTCGACCGCGTGCGCACGTCGCCGTCCGAGCCCGAGCTCTTTGCCGGGCTCGTCCACGCGTGCCGCTACTGCGGGCTGCTCGACGCGTCGGAAGCGGCCGACGAGCGCGCGCGCCGTCTCGATCCTCACGTCGTCGACCAGCATCGCGCAGACGTTCCTGCAGAAACGCGAGTGGGACGCGGGCGATCGCCGCCGACACGAGCAAGTACGCCGATCGCGAAAGATCCTCGCGCTGGTCTACGGCGGCAACCGCGCCGAAGCGGCGGCGAGTTGCTGCGCGGCCCTGATCGCGCGCGGACTTCCGGCAGTCGCTGCAGGCGTTGCTCGAGGGATTGCTGGGGTTCGTCGAAGGCGACCGCGGCCGCCTGCTCGTCGAGCGATTCATCGGATGGTCGACTCCCCGGTGGGCTCCGATCCGGAAGCGATCTACCACTGGGCCGGCTCGTTGTGCGAAGCCGGCGACCATGACGGCGCGCTGGGATTGCTCGAACGTTCGCTCGACGCCGGCTATTATCCGGCGTCGACGCTGGTGAGCGATCCGCGCTTCGATCCGGTGCGCGGGTCGCCGACTTCGATCGCTCGTGCGACGAGCCGACGCAATGCAGAGGCGCGCCGTCGAGAGTTTCCGCGCGGCGGACGGGCCGCGACTGCTGGGGTTGCCGCAGGCGTAAAGACAGTCTGACAAGGCCGGGTTCCACGACTCGGGTAATCCCGCGGCACCGCAAGGAGAGAAGCGCTCGTCTGCGCGTCAACCCGAAATCCGCGAAAAACGCGCCGGAAACGCCACTGCTTCAGGTAAGCAACTTGCAGCAGAGTCAGCCGGATGCTACGGATGAGTGGACAGCCCGGCCGGAGATCGAGGGTTCGACAGCTGGACTGTTTGCACGACCGCCCGTCACGCCTTTCATCCTGCTGCTTGCCGTCCGATCGCGTCGTGCACCTCTTCGAATACGTCGGTGACCGCGCCGTCGATGACGCGCTGCGGCGTGACGGTCACGAATTCGGTGGAGACGGTGCCTGCGTCCGGCGCGGCCGGAACGCTGACGGTCAGCGCCACTCGCGACTGCACGTGGGCGGCGTCGAACACCGCGCAGTGGGTCGTCATCACGTCCGCGACCAGTGGCCAGGGCGACGGATCGATCGCCTACCGCGTGGCGGCGAACAACGCGCCCGCGACGCGCCGCGCGAGCGATTGACGTCAACACCGCCGCGCCGCCATCTCCAGGAGGCCGCCGAATGCCGTTTCACCGTGACGCCCGCCGCTCCGGCCGTCGCCGCGGCAGGCGGGAACGTCGCGATTCAGGTGCAGACCAACGCGGCGTGCCCGTGGACGGCGCGACCGACGCCGGCTGGGTGCGGATTAGCGCCGGAGCGGCAGGTCAGGGCGACGGCGCGGTGTCGCTCGCCGTCGAGGCGAACACCGGTGCGGCGCGCAGTCGCCCAGGTCATCGTCGCTGGAACGGACGTCACGATCGAACAGGCGAGCGGCGCTGCGCCTCGCCGCCGTCCCGCCGGCTCCCGGATGTTCCTACACGATTCAGCCCGGCGGCCAGACCATGGCGGCGGCCGGCGGTCCGGGAACGATCGACGTGACGGCACGGCGCGAGCACCTGCTCGTGGAGCTGCCGTGTCGAACGCCGCGTGGATGGCGATCACCGGCGGCGCGTGCGGCGGCGGGCAACGGCCGGGTGACTTTCAACGTGGCCGCGAACGCCGGTGCGTCGCGGACGGCACCATCAGCGTCGCGGGCCAGACGTTCACGCTGACCCAGGCCGGCGTGTCGTGCAGCTACTCGATCAACCCATCGAGCGAAGCGGTGCCTGCGGCCGGCGGCACGTCGACGATCGCCGTGATGACCGGCGGATCGTGTGCGTGGACGTCGGCGTCGAACGCCGCCGTGGATCACGATTGCCTCGGGCGGGACCGGGGACCGGACCTGGCACGCGTCAAGCTGAATGTCGCGGCCAATTCCGGGACGGCGCGGACCGGCACGGCGACGATTGCGGCGCAGACCTTTACGGTGACGCAGGCAGCGGCGCCGTGCGGCTTTGCGCTGTCGCCTGGCCACGGTCGACATCGTGGCCGCCGGAGGGGAGGGCAGGACGAACGTCAGCGCGGGCGCCGGCTGCGCCTGGAACGCCGCGTCGAATGCCACCTGGATCACCATCACCGGCGGATCGTCGGGCACCGGGAACGGGGTCGTCGTGTTCAACGCGGCGCTGAACCCCGGGGCAGCGCGCAGCGGAACGATCACCATCGGCGGTCAGACGCTGACCGTCACGCAGCAGGCCGCGCCGTGCACGTTCTCCATCTCGCCGGCGGCACAGACCTTTGCTTCGGGCGGCGGCTGCGGGAGCGGTCGCGGTGACGGCCGGGAGCGAACTGCGGGTGGACGGCGGTGTCGAACAACACCGATTGGCTGACGATCACCGGCGGGGCCGCAGGCACGGCAATGGCAGCGTGTCATTTGCGGTCGCCGCCAACGCCGGTCCTCAGCGGACCGGAACGCTCAGCGTGGCAGGGCAGACGTTCACGAGCACGCAGGATGCGCCGCTGCACGTTCTCGATTGCGCCGCCAAGCCAGACCATCGGCGCTGCCGGCGGCTCCGGGCGCCGTTTCGGTCACGACCGGCGGATCGTGCGCCTGGACGGCGGTCTCGAGCAATCCGGAGTGGCTGTCGATTACGGGCGGATCGTCCGGCACCGGAAGCGGCCAGGTCATGTTTGCCGCGTCGCGGGAACGCGACCGGCGCGGACCGGACCGGCACGATCACGTTGCGGGCCAGTCGTTCGTCCTGACGCAGACCGCTCAGTGAGTCGCGCAGCCGGCCGTCGAGATCCGCTGCAGTTCGTGTCGCCCGATGCCGGCTCGTTGAAGGCCGGCCGAGGCAAAACTGAAGGAATGCGGGTAAACTGGTAGTCCCCGCATTCACCCGCCCCTTTTCCGAGGTTCTCGACATGCGCTTCACGATTTTTCTCGCGGCATGCGTGTGCCTTCCCGTCGAGGCGGCCGCACAGCCGGCGTCATCGCGGCAGTCGTCGCGTCCCGGCTGGCCGTGCGCCGGGAAGGTCGATCCCGCCTACGTCCAGATCGCCGAGGGGACCGGTGGGAAGGTGCTCCTGTTTCATCCGACCGAACTGGAAGGTGCGGCCCTCGATGAACGCGCTTCCAGAGAACACGATGAGACCGTATTCCGCGCTGCCGGCCAGCTTGCGGGCGAAGTCGCACGAGCTCACCGTCCCGATCGACTCGACGATCGAAAGCGTGTACTTCGCGGTGTCGGTCCAGTGCCTGCAAGTGGTCACGTTGATCACGCCGTCGGGACAGGAGCTCGCGACCGGCACGCCAGGCGTCGAGTATCACCAGTTCGAAGCCATTCGACTGTTCGTCGTGCCAAAACCCGCGCCGGGCGTGTGGAAGGTGATCGCTGCCGGAAGCGGTTTCTTCTCGATGATCGTGACGGCGAAGACAGATCTGCGTCTGGGGAACGTGGCTTTTTCGAATACCGCTGCGGCGGTTCCAAATCGCGGCAACACCACCTCACTCGAGGCGACCGTGCGCGGCGCATTCCGCCAAGCCGCGTTTCCATTTCGTCGCAGGCAACGGCGAAGCTGATCGAATCCCTTCAGCTCGGCCCTCGAGGACGAGTCGCCGGCGAGCCGGAAATACAGCGGATCGGTGACCAGGCCACGCGCGGAGTTTTCGCGTCGCCGTGACAGGCCTGGACTCAAGCGGGTTTCCGTTCCAGCGCATGGAAAGCCGGCTCTCCGACGGCAGCGCGCCCTCCAGATAGAGGCGTCAGGCGCTTGCTCGTTTCCGACTTCCCGCACAGCACTGGCCTCTTCCGAGGCGCAGGCAGCGGTGAATGCCAGGGCTGCGACGAGGAGGACATCCGATCGCAAATGCAGCTTCATGGTTCGTCGTCCGGGAAATGGCTGAGCTCGGCTGGTCACGAGCACTTCGTCGTAATGTGATCGCAGAGGCGTGAGCGTTTCATTCTGGGCGATCCTCCTGGTGCTATCGTGAGTCGGGCGCTGCCCGTAAGCGGAGACGTTGGGCCGACCGACGCTGCGAGCACCCGCCTGCGTTTTCTTGTCAGGCGGACAGTTCAATATATGAGAAGCCAATGAGAACGCGGGTTCTTCTGGTCACGACGATCCTCGTGGCCGGCCTCGCAATCGGGGCGCTATGGGGACAGACGCCGCGGCGGCCGAATATCGTCATCATCTTCGCTGATGATCTCGGCTATGGGGACGTCGGCGCCTTTGGCGCGCCGAATATCCGCACTCCCCGCCTCGACGCCATGGCCGCCGAAGGGCAGAAATGGACCAACTTCTACGTCCAACCTGTGTGTTCGCCGAGCCGCGCAGCGCTCCTCACCGGCAGGCTGCCGGTTCGCAACGGGATGTTCGGCACTCCGTGCGGGACCGCACCCAAAGTATTCCGAGACAACGCCGCCGAAGGATCCGCTCGAGGAAGTCACGGTTGCAGAGCTGCTGAAGTCGCCGGCTACCGAACCGGGATGGTCGGCAAATGGCACCTGGGCCAGCTGCCGCAGTTCCTGCCGATGCATCAGGGTTTCGATTCGTGGTTTGGTCTTCCGTACTCGCACGATATGCGGATGACGGTACCGCGCGACAACGGTTATCAAACCGCTGCCTACTATTCTCCGAGGCCAGAGTACTGGGACGTGCCGCTGATGCAGAACGATCGAGTCATCGAGCGGCCCGTGGATCATCGCACGTTGACAAAGAGGTATACGGACGAAGCCGTTCGGTTTATCGCCGAGAACAAGAACCGGCCCTTCTTTCTCTACGTCGCGCACTCGCTGCCGCACATCCCACTGGCAAGGTCCAGCGACTTCGTCGGTCACAGCGATGGTGGCATCTACGGCGACGTCGTCGAGGAGCTCGATTGGAGTGTCGGAAAAGTGCTGGACGCCATCCGGTCGGCCGGCATCGAGCGAAACACCCTGGTGCTGTTCACGAGCGACAATGGACCTGGTTGCCATTTCGTGATCACGGTGGTTCGGCGGGACAGTTGAAGCAGGGCAAAGGAACCACGTGGGAAGGTGGCGTGCGGACACCGGCGATCTTCTGGTGGCCCGGGACCATTCGGCCCGGAGTGGTGACGGGCAACGGCTCAGGACTCGACGTCCTTGCGACAGCCGCGTCGCTCGCCGGCGCGCGTTACCCGCCGATCGGCCGCTCGACTCCGTCAACCTGAGTCCTGCGCTCAACGGTAATGCGCCGAGCCCTCGCACGAGCTGTTCTACTACTGGGATAGTGAGCTCAGGGCACTTCGTAAGGACAAGTACAAAGCACACTTCATCACCAGCGGCGCCTACGACGACCCTGAGCCGCGCATTGTTCACGACCCACCATGCTGTTCGATCTGGCCGGCGATCCAGCAGAGAGTTCGATGTCGCGGCCGCTCACCCTGAGATTGTGGCGGATCTGGTCAGGGCGGCGAACGCCCATCGCGCGATGTCTCGATCGCCAAGCCCCTGTTTGACGTGCTCCTGCCAACTCCTCGAACGCAATAGAAGGCCCGAGGACTGCAACGGATGGGCCGAGTCGCGTCGTGGTATCCTCGATCATCGTCGCCTGAAGGTTTAGCGACGCCAAAGAAAGGCTTTAGCGACCACGCTCCTGTTTTCACCAGGAGCACCAGCTGAACTGAATCGGTCGCGGCCGGGAGGTGCATGCATGGCAGACACTCTCGGGGGTTGTCGATAAGCCAACCCCACGTGAAGGCCGGTCCTTGCGACCGGTAGTCGTAGCAGGCCGGGAGATTCTGCACCGGCCGTGAACGGCCGGCACGTTGGTGCCGGCCGTTTCATTTGTACTCGACCGATCCCCTGGGCATTCGACGTCGAGTCGAACGTCGAACGTCGAACGGCAGCGAAGAACCCTACACGCCGGACAGCGTATCGAGATCCGCCTTGCCGCTGCTGTCGCCGATCGTGTCGATCGGCACGCCCAGCTTGTCGAGCAGCGTCAGGTGCAGGTTGGCGAGCGGCGTCTCGGCCGGGAATCTCAGATGGCGGCCGCCCTTGAGCGTGCCCGCGCCGCCGCCGAGCACCAGGATCGGCAGGTTGCTCGGCGCGTGGGCGTTGCCGTCGGCCATCCCGTAGCCGTACAGCAGGACCATGTGATCGAGCAGCGAGCCGTCGCCGTCCGGCGTCGCCGCGAGCTTCTCGACGTAGTACGAGAAGAGCGTCGCGTGGTACGCGTTGATCTTGGCGAGGTTCGCGAGCTTGACCTGATCGTTGTTGTGGTGCGACGTCGGGTGGTGCGCCTCGTGGACGCCGATCTCGGGGAAGGTGCGGCCGCTGATTTCGCGCCCCAGCATCAGCGTGATCACGCGCGTCAGGTCGCACTGGTACGCGAGCACCTGCAGGTCGAACATCAGCTTGACGTGATCGGCGAACGCGGCCGGAATGCCCGCCGGCTGATCGACGACCGGCAGCGTCGGAGTTCTGCTGCTCGGCCCGCTGGATCCGCCGCTCGATGTCGCGCACCGCTTCGAGGTACTCGGTCAGCTTCGCGCGATCGGTCGGCGCCGATGCGCCGCCCGAGGCTGTTCGCCTTGTCGGTCACCGAGTCGAGCAGGCTGCGGTCCTTGCGGATGCGCGCGAGCCGCGCGCTCGGCTCGGTGCTGCCGCCGTCGCCGAACAGCCGCTCGAACACGACCCGCGGGTTGTGTTCCATCGGCAGCGGCGTCGTCGGCGAGCTCCAGGAGATGGTGTTCGAATAGGCGCAGCTGTAGCCGACGTCGCACGAGCCGGCGAAGTCGCGCCCCTCGAGCGCGAGCTCGAGCGAGGCGAGCTGCGTGTGCTGGCCCGCCTGCTTCGCGAACATCTGGTCCATCGAGACGCCGGCGTGGATCTCGGCGTTGTTGGTGTGCTTCGGCGGCACGTCGGTGAGGAACCGCGTCGCGGCGCGCGCATGGACGCCGATGTTCGCCCCGGTCAGGCCGGCCGGCGGCTTGCTGTTCAGGCCGCTGAGGACCAGGAGACGATCCTTGTACGGCGCGAGCGGCGCGAGCGTCGGCGAGAGCTCGAACGCCCCTTCGGTGGCGGGCGTCCAGTTCTTCATCACGACGCCGTTGGGCACGTAGACGACGCCCAGCCGCTTGACCGGCGCGGCGGCGCTCTGCGCCGACGCAAACGCCGGCACCATGCTGTCGAGCAGCGGCAGCGCCAGCGCCGCGCCGAGGCCGCGAAGCACCGTCCGCCGCGGAATCGCCATCTTCGTGATCACCATTCGCGCATCCTCATCTCATGCTAGTCACGATTACTCAATTACCATCGATTACCCGATTACCCGATTACTCAATTACCCGATTCCGCCGTCCTCATCCTGAACGGCACGCTGTCGACGATCCCGAGCGACGATCGACGACCAGCGATGGCTGTCCGTGCGCCGCGTCGCGGACGATCTTCCGCACGGCCGGCATGTCGTAGGCCTCCAGGCCCCGGCCGAGCGCGTACGCCAGCAGCTTCTCGGTCACGGTTGCCACGAACTGTTCGCGCCGCGAGTCGAGGAGCGTCCGCAGCCCGTCGAGCCCCTTGAACGTCGATCCGTCGGGCAGCGTGCCCGGACGCGTCGACCGGCGTGCCGGCGTCCGCCGTCGCGCCACTTGCCGACGGCGTCGAAATGATCGAGCGCGAAGCCGAGCGGATCCATCTGCGCATGGCACGCGGCGCAGGTCGGGTTGCGCCGATGATCCTCGAGCCGCTCCCGCACCGATTGCGGCCGGCCGTTCTCGCCCTTGTCCTTCAGCGCCGGCACGTCGGGCGGCGGCGGCGGCGGCGGCGTGCCGAGAATGTTCTCGAGCAGCCACTTGCCGCGCAGCACCGGCGACGTCCGGTTGGGATACGACGTCACCGTCAGCAGGCTGCCGTGGCCGAGCAGGCCGCCGCGCTGCGCCGCCGGCCAGCGTGCACGCGACGGAAGCGCGTGCCCTGGACACCCGGAATCCCGTAGTGGCGCGCCAGCCGCTCGTTCAGGAACGTGTAGTCCGCCGTCAGCAGCTCCGGCGACGCTGCGGTCGTCGCGGACCTGGCTCTCGATGAAGAGCTCGGTCTCGCGCTGGAACGCCTCGCGAAGGTTCTCGTCGAAGTCCGGGAAGAGATCGGGATCGGGCGCGGCGTCGCGGATGTTCCTGAGCAGGAGCCACTGGCCGGCGAAATTCTCGACGAGCGCCTTCGCGCGCGGCGTCGGCCATCATGCGCCGCACCTGCGCCGCCAGCACGTTCGGGTCCTTCAGCCGTCCGCGCGCCGCCTCGTCCAGCAGTTCGTCGTCGGGGATGCTGCTCCAGAGGAAGAACGACAGCCGCGACGCCAGCTCGAGATCGGTGAGCCGATACGGCGCGCCCGCCTTCACGCCCGACGGATCGCGCTCGGCGCGGAACAGGAAGTCGGGATCGATCAGGATGCGCTCGAGCGCGAACTGGATGCCCGACTCGAACGCTGCCGTCCTTCCGACCCGTCCTCGTAGAAATCGAGGAGCGTCCGGACGTCGTCGTCGGTGACCGGGCGCCGGTAGGCGCGCCTGGCGAGCGTCGACAGGATGCGCTTCGCGCATGCGTCTTCGTCGCCGCCGCGCGGCGTGCAGAGCAGGATCCGGCGGCGGCTCGGCGTGTCGCCGGGACCCGTGATCTTGAACGGGCCGTCGATCGCGATGCTGTCGACCGCGGCGAGGCCGTCGTACTGCTCGTTGACCGCGAGCGGATATCCGGTCTGAACCGGTTGCAGCACGCCTTCGCTGTTCCCACGTCTGCCGCGTGAAGAACACGCCGACCGTGCGCATGCCGGCCTTGACCGGGACGCGTGACTTCGAGGCCCGCGTCGGCGTCGTGCGCGTAGGTTTCGAACTCGGTGTTGCCGCGCATCGCGCCCGAGAAGCTCGGCGGCGGCGGATTCAGATCGCTCGCGCCCGCCGACGGTGAAGCGCTTGACGAGCGCGCCATCGAGCCGGACGTCGAGTTGCTGCGGCCGGCCCAGGCCGAGGATGTAGTCGTAGAGGTTCGACTTCAGCTTGACCTTGATCTTGTACTCGGCGTCCGCCGGGAAGTAATGACGCACGGCGGCGCCGCCTCGCGATCCGAACGGCAGGTCGTCGCTGAGCCGATCGTCCTGCGTGAGCATCCTCGGCAGCTGATACAGCTCGACGCCGGGACCGGTCGGGTAGCCGAGCGCCAGCCGGCCGATCTTGCGCGCCGCGAACAGGTAGCGCTCCATCAGCGCCGGCGAGACGGTGAGCACTTCGGCGACGTTGTCGAAGCCGTGCTCGTCGGTGTCGTCGGCGGGCAGCAGGCGCGCGCACGTCGATATCGAGCGCCAGCAGGTCGCGGATCGCGTTGGCGTATTCGGTGCGGTTCAGGCGGTGAAGCGGCGCGCGGCCGGGATTCGGGCTTGGCCGCGGCCGCGCGATCGAGCCCGGTTTCGAGCGAGGAGACCAGCGACGCGACGGCCGGTTTCTCCGGGCGCGGCCGGCCGATCGGCGGCATCGTGCCCGCGCGCAGCTTCCGGACGACCTTTTCCCAGATCTCGGCGTGCTCGCCGAGGTTCGCGGGGTCGACCGTGTCGAGCGAAAGGCCGCCGGTCTTCAGGCGCTGGTTGTGGCAGGTGACGCAGTACCGGTCGAGCAGGGCCGCGCGAACGCCGTCCTGTTGAGCGGCGGCGGACGGCTCTGCTGCGCGGCGGGGACGGCGCGTCCGGCCACGGCAGGTTCTACAGCCGTCGACGACGGTTGCCATCCAGGCGGCGGCCGCACAACGCGAACACGAACCTCGCCATCAGGAGCCCCCGGGTGGCCGCAATTATTGCCGCCGCACCAACCGGATGTTAGTATCCGGACGCGTTACAGGAGTGTCAATACCCGAAGGCGGTAGTTTACGCGCAGGCCGAGCCGACCTGAAAGTCGGCCACAGCCGGCCCTGAGCCGGCTTCAGTAGGCCGGCCCTGTTCGGGCCGGCTTGAGCGAGGCCGAACCATGACGTCTCACGCGCACGGCGCCGCGTGCTCGGCTCTGTCTGGCTCGTCTCTCTCCTGTGGGCCTCGCCGGCCGGCGCGGCCGACGGCGACCTGCGGCTGGTCGACGCGGTCAAGCGCCAGGACCGCGCCGCCGTCCGGGCGCTCCTCAATCAGCGCGCCGACGTCAAGGCCGTCCAGCCTGACGGCGCGGGCGTCCTCCACTGGGCGGCGCACTGGGACGACGTCGAGATGGCCGGGATGGCTGATCGACGCCGGCGCCAACGTCAACGCCGCGCAACGACCTCGGCGTGACGCCGCTGCTCGTCGCCAGCACGAACGCGAGCGCGCCGATGGTCGACCGGCTGCTCGCCGCGGGCGCCAACCCCAACGCGGCGTCGGTCGGCGGCGAATCGCCGCTGCTGGTCGCCTCCCGCGCCGGCAACGCCGCGCGTCGTCAAGGCGCTCCTGGCGAAGGGCGCGCAGGTGAACGCGAAGGAGCCGGTGCGCGGACAGACCGCGCTGATGTGGGCCGTCGCGAACCGGCGCGACGAGGTGGCCCGCGTGCTGATCGCAGGCCGGCGCCGACATTCACGCGCGCTCTGACGTCACGCCGCGCGAGTACCAGACCGGCAGCCGCTACGTGGCCTACGACGACGTGCGATTCGTCGTGAAGGTCGAAGAGGGCGGCTTCACGCCGCTGCTGTTCGCCGCGCGGTCGGGCGACGCGGCCTCGGCCGACCTGCTGATCGCGGCCGGCGCGAAGGTCGACGATCCGGCGCCGACCGGCGCGACCCCGCTGGTCGTCGCCGCGCACAGCGGCAACGGCGACGTCGCTCGACTCTTCCTGGAGCGCGGCGCCGATCCGAACGCCGCCGGCGCCGGATACACGGCGCTGCACGCGGCGGTGCTGCGAGGCGACGTCCGGCGTGGTCGAAGCGCTGGTCGCGCGCGGCGCCAAGGTCGACGCGCCGCTCGAGCGCGGCACGCCGGTCAGGCGCTACAGCCAGGACTTCGCGTTCAGCGCGGATCTCATCGGCGCGACGCCGTTCTGGCTGGCCGCGCGCTACGGCGACGTGCCGATCATGCGCGCGCTCGCCGCGGCCGGCGCCGACACGCGCTTCGTCATGGCCGGATGGCACGAATGCGCTGATTGCCGCCGTGGCGGCGTCCTCGGGGTTCGGCTCCGGCGATCGCCGCGAGCGCTATCTGACGCCCGTGGAGATCGCCGCGAGGGTGGAGAGCGACGACGAGCGCGTCACGCTCGAGGCGGCCAAGCTGGCGCTCGCGCTCGGCTCCGACATCAATCACGTGAACCGCAACGGCGACACGGCGCTGCATCTGGCCGCCGGCCAGGGGCTCGTCGACGGTCGTGCAGTTCCTGGTGGATCACGGCGCGGCGCTCGATGTGAAGAACAAGCGGGGCCTGACGCCGCTCGGCGCTCGCGCTCCAGCGTCCGCGCGGCGAGGGCGGCGTCACGACTCCCGACGATCGCCGCGAGGCTGCGGCCGCGCTCCTCCGCAAGCTGGGCGCGCCCAGAATAGAGCGAGTCGGGAGCTACTGAGGGCCGAGCTCGGGTCGAGCGACTCCGCAGCCCAATCGCCGAGCTCGCAGCTCGAGCTCCGAACACCGCATCTTAAGCACGCCGGCGCAGCCGGCTGATCGTCGTCGGCAGAGCCCTTCCGCTTCGGAATGATCACCCAGGCGATCAGGTAGGCGATACGCCACCGATGACCGCGCCGCACAGGATCGACAGGATCACCCACGAGAGCCGGATGGGCGTCGCGTCGACGCCGAAGTACTCGGCGAGTCCGCCGCAGACGCCGGCGATCTTCGCGTCGGTCGGCGATCGGGTCAGGCGGCGTCCGTCGGGATTCGGCGCAGCGTCGGTGGCTTCCGGAATGATGAGCCAGGCGGCGATGTACGCGAGCACGCCGCCGATGATGGCGCCCGGGACGATCGAAAACACCACCCACGCGGCCCGGACCAGGACGACGTCGATGTCGAAGTAGTTGGCAATGCCGGCGCACACGCCGGCAACCTTCCCCTCGGTCCGCGAGCGGGTCAGGCGACGGATGGTCATATGGCCTCCTGTACCCTTCGACGGACCCCGGCACCGTGCGGTTTCATCACAACCTGAACCACACGCCTTCTTCGCAACGGTCTACCGCAAGCAGATCGATAATGATGCCCGCATCGATCGTGGTCATGGTTAACGAAGACTCCTGGCGAAAAGCCTGCCACCACGACTGAACCCGCCGCGCCGGGTGACGCCGCCGGCGCTCGAAGGCATGGCCGCTGCCTGGCGGCATGTGAACGACGCGCTCCGCGACAGCGAACGCCGCTACCGCGACCTCGTCGAATACAGCCTTGGGTTGATCTGCACCCACGATCTCGCCGGGATCATCCTGTCCATCAATCCCGCTGCCGCTCAGTCGCTCGGCTATCAACCGCTGGACGGCATCGGCCGCAATCTCCGCGACTTTCTGTCGCCAGACAAGCGCGACTTGTTCGACGGCTACCTGCGACGGATTCGGGAGCACGGCCGCGACGAGGGCCTGATGAGCGTGCAGGCTCGAAGTGGAGAGACGCCGAGTCTGGTTCTATCGCAACGTTCTGTCGCAGTTGCCGGACGGCATGTCTCAAGTGCTCGGACACGCCATCGACGTGACCGAACGAGTCGCTGCGGAGCGGACCCTCCGCCGCAACCAACAGGCGTTGCGTGACGGCGCAAGCCGAGCTGGAAGGGCGGGTGAAAGAGCGCACGCAGGCGTTGGAAACAGCGAACCAGCGTCTGGCTTTTCTGGCGGGCGTCTCCGAGCGGCTGGCCCCGGTGATCGCGTTCGAAGAGCTCCTCGACGTCGTGCGCGGTCTCACCGTGCCGTTTCTCGGCGACGTGGCGCTGATCCATCTCGTCGGCGACGATGGGTCGATCCGGCTCGCACGGAACGCACGACGCCGCACACGTTGCCGCGGCGTTGCCCCTGGCGCACGTCGCCGGGACAGGTGCCGTCGACGATCCTCGACAGGCAGGCGCTTGCCGCGCAACCGATCGCGCCAGGCGCGACGCTGGCGGCGCAGGCGGTCGCGATGCTGCCGCTGTGGATGGAGGGCCGGGTCAAGGCCGTCGTGTCGCTCCTCTCGAACGACGAGCATCGCTTCACCGGACCAGGCTTGCTGGTGCTCGACGACGTGGCGCGCCGCGTGCGCCTGGCGCTCGACCGCATCCAGCTCTATCGCGAGGCCCAGGAAGCGAATCGCCTGAAGGACGAGTTTCTCAGCACGCTCTCGCACGAACTGCGCACGCCGCTGAACGCGATTTATGGGTGGGCGCGGATCCTGCGAAATCGCAACCTGGACGCGAGCACGGCTCATGCCGTGGCGGTCATCGAGCGCAATGCCGAGGCGCAGATTCGCCTCATCGAGGAGGTGCTGGACGTTTCGCGAATCATCACCGGCAAGATGGCGCTGGCCAGGGAGGTCCTCGACGTCGCCGGCATCGTCGGCGCGACGATCGACGTCGTCCGACCCGCGCTGCAGGCAAAGCGGATCCGATTCGAGCAGCGCATCGGCCACGTGCCGCCGGTCGTCGGCGACGGCCATCGGCTCCAGCAGGCGTTCTGGAACGTGCTGTCGAACGCGCTGAAGTTCACCGGCACCGACGGAACGATTACCGTCATCCTCCGCAGCCACGCCGATAAAGTCGAGTTCGAGGTGTCGGACACGGGCGTCGGCATCCGTCGCGAAGTCCTGCCCTTCGTCTTCGATCGCTTCCGTCAGGCCGACTCGTCGATGAGTCGAAGCCATGGCGGATTGGGCCTGGGACTCGCGATCGTCAGGCACATCGTCGAACTGCACGGCGGCAGCGTTCGCGCCGTGAGCGCTGGAGAAGGACAGGGAGCGACGTTCACGATTCAGCTTCCGGCCGCTCAGACGGACGTGCACGACGTGCCAGTCCCGGCGGCTTTGGAGACGCGCGACCCCGCGCCCGGTTTGCGGCTGAAAGGCCGGACCATCCTGGTGGTTGAAGATCATTCGGATGCACGGGAGCTCATTGCCGCGGTTCTCGAAGGCGCTGGCGGGCGCGTCGTCGCCGCGTCGTCGGTCGAGGAAGCGATCGAAGCAAGCCGCCGCATCCGCCCGGACGCGCTGGTCGCCGATCTGGGTCTGCCAGGCGAGGACGGCTACGCGCTGCTGACGCAGTTCCTGGCGCTGCATCCAGACGTGCCGGCGATCGCGTTGACGGCCTACGCGCGGTCGACCGACCGCGAACGGGCGCTCGCCCACGGGTTTCGGCGATACGTGATCAAGCCGATCGACCCGACTGAGCTCGTCGAAGAGGTGGCGTCGGTCTGGTGATCAAGCCGGCGTGAAGTCATGGCGCGTCGATTTCCGACAAGAGTCGATCGGCTTGATAAACCGACTTGAGGGCCTCGCGAATGCCGCGGCTATCGACCGCCACGGTCCGGTTCCGGGTCTCATCGAACCAGTACTCGCCGCCGATCGAATGGATGTTCCCGTCGAACACCAGGCCGACGATGCGCCCGTTGCGATCGATCATCGGCGAGCCTGAGTTGCCGCCGATGATGTCGGTGTCGGCGGCGAGATTGAACGGCGTGTCCAGCCCGACCGAGCCCTTCCGTTCCATCCAGCGCGCCGGCAGGACGAAGGGGGGTGAGCCGGTCACGCGCTGGTAGAGGCCGCCGAGCGTGGTGAACGGCGTCACCTCGCGCCCATCTTCGGTCCAACCCCTGACCGTTCCGATCGACACGCGCAACGTGAACGTCGCGTCCGGGTAAACCGTCTCGCCGAGTACCGCGAATCGGGCCTGCGCGACGAGCTGCTGGTTGCGGTCGATCACCGCGTCGGCACCTCCCTCCAACCGGCGGCGCGCCTCGCGCGCGAACGGGTCCACCGCCTTCGCGAGCGCAATGAGCGGATCCGTGGACGCCTCGATGGCTGCCGTTCCGCCCTTCATCAAATCCGTTCGGACGGCCGCATCGTCGAGGCGCGTTTTGGCAATTGACGCGGCGGCGACCTCGTCCGGCGATCGGTGCCCCAGCAGCGCCTTGACCGCGGGGTCGTCGAGTCCCAGCTGTTCCCGAAGGTACGTCAGGACATGGGTAAACAGGACCGTGTCCATCTCCTTGTTGTACGGCCGCGGCGCCGTGATTTGCTGACGGCGCGCGGGCAGCGCGCTCTCGGTGTATTCCGGCAGACGCTGTTCGTTGGGCTTCGGCTGCTCGGCTGCGAGGCGAACCAGCGTGAGCGCCTGACCGAACAGCTGCGACCCCGTGAGCCGCGCGAACGCCGTCGAGCGAAGCCACGGCTCGCGCTTGCCGCGCACCGCGGCCGAAATCGCGTCCCACGCGCCACCGAACCGCTGGTGCAGGTCGCGCCTCGCCGTGACCTGACGCCGGAGGGCCGTCTCGTCAGCGCGTTTCCGCTCGATCAGCGCCGGATCGGCAAGAGCCGCCGACTGCCCGCGGAACACTTTCAGGGTGTTCTCGACCGAGATCAGCGCCGGCGCCGCGAGTCGCGCCTGCTCGGCGCCGCGCCGCCTGAACTCCGTCAGCAGGCCTCGCCGCTCGCTGTAGTACGCCAGGTCCGTCGGGAGCCGCACATCGCGTTCGAATTCGAGCTGGGACGTCGTGTACTGCCGCAGCGTGGTCCCTGGATGACCGGTGACGAAGACGAGGTCGCCGGCCGCCGCGCCTGCGGGCGACCAGGCGAACCGATGGGTGGTGCGCGCCGGGGCGCCGCCCTCGTAGAGCCGCATGAAGGCCAGATCGAGGTTGTAGCGCGGGAACATGAAGTTGTCGGGATCGCCGCCGAAGAACGCGGTGTCGAACTCCGGTGCGAACACCAGGCGGACGTCTGAGAAACGGCGGTACTTGTACAAGTCGTACTTCCCGCCCCGATACAGCGTGACGACCTCACAGCGTCACATCGTCCGCGGCCGAGCACTCGCGCTCGATCGTCGCGAACACGGCCTGCCGCGCTTTCGCGAACGCCTCGCCGTCGGCGCCCTTGGTTCCCGCGGCGACCCGTTCGGTGACGTCGGTAATCGATGTCAGCTGGTTGATCTGTACGCCCGGGCAGATCCGCTCCTCGGCGGGCGACGCGGCGGAGAACCCCGTTTCGAGCAGGTTCTTGTCCTTCGACGACAGCGATTCAACGCAGCTGACGGCGCAGTGATAGTTCGTCATCACGAGACCGGACGACGACACGACGCTGCCGGAACAACCCGGGAGCCGCACGGACGCGAGCTGCGCCCGCTCGAGCCATTGCGCGCTCGGCGTAAAGCCGTACTTCTTCTGGATTGGCGCCGTCGGGAAGCGGTTGAGGGGCCACATGCCCTCGTCAGCTGTCAGGCCTCGCGTGAGGATCGCGACCGCCAGGATCGCGAGCGCCAGCGAAATGGAGCGGTAGCGCTTCATAAGAAACATTCCTAAAAACGAGCCCCCATGTGACAACTATATGCCCGTTGACGCGGACGATTGATCCGGCTCGGCTACTGGACTAATCTCCTCGTGGTTGGCTGGCGGCCAGAATGCGTGGCGCGGCGCGACGGAGGACTGAAGGGATGATGACCACAACTCGAACGAAGGTGATGGGCCTGGCACTGCTCTTGGCGGCGATCACGGGCGTGCCGGCGATGTTCGCGCAGGCGACCGTCACCGGTCCCGTCGGGTCCGAGCCCGTACGACGTCGTCCGCGGCTGGCACAAGCCGTTCGCCGAACCAGGGTTCGCGTTCGGCGGCAACTCGGGCATATTTGCCGAGTCGCCGAACCGTATCTTCGTCGCCCAGCGCGGCGAAGCCAAGTTGCCCGATCCGCTGCCGCCCGGCTTTCAAGGCTTTGCCGGGTCGATCAAGATCAACGTCCTCACCGACACCGCGCGGCGCGTCTGGAAGAACTGCCTGTACACGCTCGACGCCGACGGCAAGGTGAAGGAGCGCTGGACCCAGTGGGACAAGCTGTGCGAGGGCTCCGATGGTCCGGGTCCCCACCGCGTGCGCATCAGCCCGTACGACAAGGAACGCCGCGTCTGGGTGATCAACGAGACGTTCAGCCAGATCTACGTGTTCTCGAACGACGGCAGCAAGCTGTTGAAGACGCTCGGCGAGAAGGGTGTCCAGGGCACCGACCGGACCCATTTCGGCAAGCCGCAGGACGTGGCGTTCCTGCCGGACGGCCGCATCCTGATCGCCGACGGTCTCGACAATCACCGCATCATGATCCTCGACAAGGACATGAATTACCTCGGTGAGTTCGGCGGCCTTGGCAAAGGGCCAGGTCAGTTCAACGGCATCCACGCGATTGGCATCGGTCCAGGCGGCCGCATTTTCGCGCTCGATCGCTCCGGCGCGCGCATCAACGTGTTCAAGACGACCCCCGACCCGGCGAAGGTCGAGTTCGTCGAATCGTGGCCCGGGCTCGGACTGCCGCTCGACATCATCGTCAACGAAGACAGCCTGTGGATTACCGACCTGCGGCCGCTGCGCTTCGTGAAGTTCGACTTCAGCGGGAAGCCGCTCTACACCTGGATGGTGCCGCCGGAGCTGCCGGACGGCTATCTCGAGGTGCACACGATCAGCGTCGACTCGGATCGGCAATCTGTACGGCGGCGACAACCAGTACGGGCGGACGCAGAAGTTCGTCGCGAAGAAGGGCGCCGATCCCGCGCTGATCATTGGTCCGCCATGGGTCGCGCGAGTAGCAGTTGCGCAAGAGAAACACAGTGACACGCTGTGTCACGTGACGAGTGGCACATCCTGTCAGTCCGCCGCGCATCGGCGTGCAGTCTCGGTGCAACTGAACCGGGCATCAGTATTGACTGCAAGTCGCCGACAGCATGTTGGCGGAAAAAATTCTGAGCACGTCCTGCATCGGGTTCCTCGTCGCGGTGATGAGCGCGATCAACGACGAATTCCGCCATAAGCTGGTCGCGTTGGCCAATGGGGGGCTCTGGGGTGAGGCCTCCACTTTTGCGTCAAGCACGATGCGGTGGACGAACGGGATGATGGAAAGCTTCGGCATGCACGGGGGCGACCACAATTGGCTGCTGGTCACGGCCCTAGTCGGCGCCGTCGTGGGTGCGGGCTGGATGATGAAGTGGTAGGGAAGTCGGGAGTCGGTAGTCAG
>CAVREM010000073.1:0-45988 GCA_963720005.1 uncultured Acidobacteriota bacterium
CTCTGCACGATCCCATGGATCAAGGTCGACCATTTGTAGTCGTTCGCGCGCAGCGATCTGAGGAGCGCGCGAACGGCAGGCGCGTCGTGGTGCGTGAGTCCGCGGCCGAGCGCGTAGATCAGCAGCTTCTCGGACACCGTGCGCACGACCTCGTCGCCCTGGCCGAGCAGCGCCTCGCGGAAGGCTTTCGGGTTGCTGACCGTCGAGCCGCCGAACACGATTTCTGAATCGATGCGGGCGCCGCCGTCGGTCTCGCGGTACTTTCCGACCGCGTCGTAGTGCTCGAGCGCGAAGCCGAGCGGGTCCATCTGCGCATGGCAGCTCGCGCAGACGGCGTTGTTCCGATGCTGCTCCATCCGTTCGCGCAGCGCCGCCGGCTTCTCGCGCGGGTCGTTCTCCTTGAGCGGCGGCACGTTGGGCGGCGGTGGCGGCGGCGGCGCGCCGAGCAGCACGTCGAGGATCCAGTAGCCGCGCCGCACCACGGACGTCCGGTCGTTGTACGAAGTCACCGTCAGGACGCTGCCTGGCCCAGGAGCCCGAACCGGTCTTCGTTTCCCAGCGTGACGCGCCGGAACTGGCTGCCGAACACCCCGCTGATCCCGTAGTGCTGCGCCAGGCGGTCGTTGAGGAAGGTGTAGTTCGCCCGCAGCAGATCTTGAATCGGCCGGTCCTCGCGCACCTGGCTCTGGAAGAAGAGCTCGGTCTCGCGGGCCATCGCGTCACGCAGCGTCGGATCGAACTGGAACTGCTGCGCGGGCTGCTGCGCGCTCAGATTGCGCACTTCCAGCCACTGGCTCGAGAAATCGTTCAGGAAGCGCGTCGACCGCTGGTCGCCCAGCATCCGCCGCACCTGCTGCGCGATCACGGCGTCACTGGCCAGCTGCCCCCGTGCGGCCAATCCGAGCAGCTCCTCGTCCGGGATGCTCTTCCAGAGGAAGAACGACAGACGCGAGGCGAGCTCCAGGTCACTCAGTTGGTACGCGGGCGATCGCGGCGTCGTGCGTTCCTGTTCCAGCCGCAACACGAACTTGGGCGACGACAACAGCGCTTCGAGCGCGCGCGCGATACCCGTATCGAAGTCTCGCGCGGCGCGGCCTTGCCTGTAGATGACCAGGAGTTGGTCGACGTCGGCCGGGCTGCCGAAGCCGCGATACGCGCGCCGCGTCAGGTTGGCGAGGATTCCGGGCGCACGGCTCCTCGTCGCGCGCGGCCGCCGGCTTGCAGATCAGAATCCGCTGACGCGTCGGCGTTTCCTCGGTCTCGCCGGGGTTGAACGGTCCGGAGACCGACATCAGGTCGAGCGCGGCGCCGCCACCGCCGCCGATGATGTTGGTGACGCCTCGCCCCATCGGCGGTCCGGGAATCGGTTCGTTCTCGACGAACGCCGCGGTCACCGTCCGCGTCCCGGCCTTCACCGGCACCCGCACCGTCAGCTCATCGTCCGCGCTGATGTAGTGCTTGTGAACCTCCGCGCCTAATACGTCGTCTTCAGGCACCGCAATCAGCTGCCCCGGATCCGGCTCCTTGTACTTGCCGCCGATCGTGAACCTCTTGACGAGCGCGCGGTCGACGCGCAGCTCGATCACGTGTTCGGCCATGATCCCGTTGATCAGGCCGTCCTGATCGCGCGTCAGCCGGAGCTGGAACCCGTACTCGCCGTCGAGCGGGAACGTGTGCTTCACGGTCAGGCCGCCGAACGCGGCAAACGGCATCTCGTCGCCCATCCGCGAGTCCTGCCGCGTGCCGATCTCGACTTTGTAGCGCGTCGAGGCGGGCCGGTTATCAGGCGTCGCGAGCGCGACCCGGCTGATCTTGGTCGCCGCGGTGATGTACCGCGCCATCAGCCCCGGGGTAATCGAAAGGACGTCCGCGTTGTTGTCGAACCCGAAGCCGGCCATGTCGCTTGGCAGGAGCTCCGAGCCGTTCACCTCGAGTCGATCAGGTCGTAGACCGCGTTGACGTATTCGGCGCGATTCAACCGTCGTGACACGACGCGTCCCGGGTTCGGTTGCGTCGCGGCGTGCGCATCGAGCGCGCGATTCGATCGAGGCGGTGAAGGCCTCGAGCCCCGCCGCGTCCGGACGGGGCCGTCCGGTCGGCGGCATCTGACCCTTGCGGAGCTTGCGAACCACCTTCTCGAGCGTCTCGCCGTGTCCGGCGACGTCAGCGGGATCGACGTTCTCGAGCGAGAGGTCGCCGAAGCCGGCCTTCATCCGCTCGTTGTGACAACCCACGCAGTACTGCCGAAAGACGCTCGGCTGGCCGGTCGTTGCGGCAACTGGCGCGGGAGGGGTCTGTTGGGGGACCTGCGCGGCCGAGGGATGATTCAACGCCGTCCACACAATGCCGGTCATGCCGCCGACCGCAAGCGTGCTCAGCAGGGTCGCTGCCATCCTTGATTTCTGGCGCATGTGGGTCTTCCTCAGTAGGGCCGCGAACAAACCCTGTCCAATCTCGCTAATGTTAGAGGGCTCAGGCACATGGCGCAACTTTTATTGCTCGGGTTTCTTAATGCTCCCGTCGCGATCGATTGCGTTAACATGGCACGATGAAATCCTGAAGTCGAAGTCCTGAAGTCATAATCTCAATGTCGATTTTCGACTTCAGACTTCAGACTTCCGACTTCGGACTTCCGACTTCCGAGACGTACACCATGAGCCTGAAACTCGCCTGCGGCATCGGCGTGTTCGCGTCCGTCCTGATTCTGCCGGCCGGCATCGCCGGGGCCGGACCCGATCCGCGGCTGGTCGATGCCATGGCACGACAGAATCCGCAGGCGGTCCGGACGCTCATCAAGCAGGGAGCCGACGTCAACTCGCGGGCGGCGGACGGCACCACCGCTCTCCACTGGGCAGCTCATTGGGATGACGTCGAGACCGTCGACTTCCTGTTGAAGGCCGGCGCCAGCATCGACGCGGTCGACGATCACGGCGTGACCGCGCTGTCGCTGGCGGCCGAAAACGCCAGCCTTCGGATGGTCGAGGCGCTGCTCAAGGCCGGCGCCAACCCGAACATCGCGCAGATGAGCGGCATGACGCCGCTGCTCGAGGCGATCAACGTCGGGAACGCGCAGGCGGTGCAGACGCTCATCGCGCATCGCGCGAACGTCGACGCCGCGACCAGCAAGACGAAGATCACGCCGCTGATGTGGGCGATCGGCGACAACCACCCGGATCTGGCAAAGATGCTGCTCGACGCGGGCGCCGACGTTCAGGCGGTCACCGCCGACGGCTTCTCGGCCTTGACGTTCGCGGCGCGCGTCGGAGACGTCGCGACGGCGCGGCTACTCGTCGCCCGCGGACTCGCGGTCAACGAGACCGGCGCCGACCGGGTGCACGCGTTGCCCTACGCCGCGTTGAGCGGTCAGGACTCCTTCGCGCTCTTCCTGCTCGAGCAGGGTGCCGATCCCAACGCGCACGCTGAGCGGCGTGACCGCACTGCACGCGGCGTCCGGCAACGCTGCACAGTCGTCGCAGACTGGCGCGCGCCCGCAGCGGCGGCGTGGGACTCGGGGCCGCGTTCAACGTTTTTGGCGCCGGTGGTGGCCGCGGGGCTCGCGGCGGCGCCGGCAGGCTGCCGCTGATTCCGCGCTGCTCGACAAGGGCGCCCGGGTCAACCAGCCGGTCACGACGTCCGCGATGGCCCAGAGCTACATCGGACTACCGAACAAGGGCGCCTTCGAGCCGTTCGCGTGCGGAACCGGCGATTCCGCGGAGCGACGGCGCTCTGGGTCGCCGCGTTCGCCGCCAACGGCGGCGGCGGCACGTCGACTTCGGCGGCGACGGCCCGCAGGAGGCCGCACCGTGATCCGCCGCGCGGGACACCGGACCGCCGTATCAAGGCGCTGCTCGCCGCGGGCGCGGACCTGCGCTGACGAGCGACGATGGGACGACGCCGCTGATGGTGGCGGCGGGGCTCGGGCGCTCCACGTTCAAGCCCGGCATCAGCGCGGGCGCTCGCTCGCCGGCGCCGAAGAGGCCGTCAACGTGCTGCTCGACGCCGGCGCCGACATCAACGCCGTCAACGAAGCCGACTTCACCGCCCTCCACGGCGCGGCATTCCGCGGCCTGAACGAAGTGGTCAAAATCCTGGTCGGACCGCGGGGCCAACATCAACGCCCGCGACTTCCGGGGACGCACAGCCTTCCGCATCGCGGAAGGCTCGAAGCAGTCGTTCCAGTTCCAGGCGTATTCGGAGACCGCCGAGTTCATCAAGAAGCTCGGCGCGAACACCCGCTTGAGTTCCCGGCACCGTGCAGGAGCGCATGCGGGACATTCCGGCAGCGGCGAAAGCACCGAGTTTCTGATGTAGGGCGGGCCTCTGAGGTCCGCCTCAAGGCGGACCTGAGAGTCGCCCTACTTGCACCGGAGGAACGATGCATGCGCGCCCGCTCGTGACAGGATCCCTGCTGGCGGCGGCAGGAGTCGTCTGTGTCCTTGCCGTCGCAGCAACCGCGGCACAGCAGCCGCAGGCGGCTCAACACGCCGGCGAGTACAGCCAGGCTGACATTCAGTCCGGATCCGTCGTCTACGCCCTGCAGTGCTCGCAGTGCCATGGTCCGACCGGGGATCAGGTGGGTGGCATCGATCTGCGGAGCGGGCGGTTTCGCAACAACGTCGCGAACGACGACGACCTGCGGCGCATCATCACCAACGGCATTCCTAACACTTCGATGCCCGGCCGCAAGCTCGCCCCGGCTGAACTGACAGCGGTCGTCGCCTACATCCGCAACATGCGCGACTTCAACACCACGGTCGTGAAGCTCGGCGACAGCGGACGGGGCCGCACGCTGTTCGAGGGGAACGGCTGCGCGGGCTGTCATCGCGTCGGCACAACCGGATCGCGGGTGGCGTCCGACCTGAGCGAGATCGGCAGCTCCCGGAGCCCGGCCGCTATCCAGCAGGCGCTGCTGGATCCGAGCAGCATGATGATGCCCATCAACCGGCCGGTGCGCGTCGTCACCAAGGACGGGCGCACGATCAACGGCCGCCGGCTGAATGAAGACACGTTCACGCTTCAGCTCCTGACCGATCAGGAACAGCTCCTGACGGTGCAGAAATCCGATCTGAAGGAATTCAGAATTCTCACGACGGCGTCGATGCCTTCCTACAAGGACAAGCTCGGTCCGCAGCAGCTGGCCGACGTCGTCGCATATCTCGCCTCGCTCCGTGGACCGGGGCGAGGGGCGGCCGGCGGCCGACAGGGCGGGCCGCCGCCAGGGGCTGGCGCCCCGCAAGGCGGAGGCCGGCAGGGAACGCCGCCACCGCCGCCGCCTCCGCCTGGACGCTGAAGCTGAAACGTTGGACTGGCGACGCAGTTCGCGAAATCAATGCAGGACTTGACATCATGAGAAGACGCTTACTGCTCGTGCTGCTGTTGTCGTCGATGGTTCCGCTCGCCATGCAGGCCCAGGTCACCTACGACCGGCTGCTCCGGGCGGCGAAGGAACCTCAGAACTGGTTGACCTACTCCGGCGGCTACTCCAGCCACCGCCACAGTCTGCTTGACGCAGATCGATCAGAACAACGTCAAGCGGCTCCAGATCGCGTGGGTCTTCCAGGGCGACTCGTCGCTCCAGAATTTCGAGGCCACACCGATCGTCGCCGACGGCGTGATGTACTTCACGCAGCCGATCAACGACGTCGTGGCGGCCGACGCGAAAACCGGCCGGGTGTACTGGATCTACCGGCACAACCTCCCGGCCGACATCAAGCCGTGCTGTGGATCGGTGAATCGCGGCGTCGCCGTGCTCGGCGACAGGGTGTTCTACGGGACCCTCGACGGCCAGCTGATCGCGCTCGACGCGCAAGACCGGGCGCGAGCTCTGGATCAACACGCGTCACGCCGAACTACGCCGACGGCTATTCGCTGACGATGGCGCCGCTCATCATCAAGGACAAGGTGGTGGTCGGCGTCGCAGGCGGCGAGTACGGCATCCGCGGCTGGGTGGCGGCGTTCGAGCCGGCGACCGGGAAGGAAGTCTGGCGGTTCAACACCGATCCCCGGACCTGGCGAGCCCGAGCCACGACAGCTGGCCGAGCTGATTCGTGGGAGAACGGCGGCGGGCCCGTGTGGCTGACCGGCTCGTACGATCCCGATCTCAACCTGACCTACTGGGGCGTCGGCAATCCCGGGCCGGACTGGAATCCGAAGCAGCGGGAAGGCGACAACCTGTACTCGTCGTCGGTGATCGCGCTCGACGCCGACAGCGGCAAGCTGCGCTGGCACTATCAGTTCACGCCGAACGACGGCTACGACTACGACTCGGTGCAGATCCCGGTGCTCGTCGACATGAACTGGCGCGGCAGCCCCAGGAAGCTGATGTTGTGGGGCAACCGCAACGGGAATTTCTACGTGCTCGATCGCACCGACGGACGATTCCTGCTCGGCAAGCCGTTCGTGAAGGTGAACTGGATGAGCGGCTTCACGCCGAACGGCCGGCCGATGCAGACGCCGCAGCCGGCCGGGATGCCGACGTTCCCGGGAAATCAGGGCGGGACGAACTGGTATTCGCCGTCGTACAGTCCGCGCACCGGCTTGTTCTACATCCCGATCTGGGACAACTACGGATCGATCTACTCGCCGCAGGAGGCCACGTATAAGCCCGGCCAGGTGTTCGGGGGCGGCTTTCCGCGTCCGCACGTGCCGGTGCCGGGCGCACCGGCGACGCCGACGCTGCGGCGCGGCGCGATCAACAACTGGACCGAGGCGGTCAGCAACGGCGCCGTGATCGCCATCGATCCGAATACCGGCGATCGGAAATGGACGTACTACATGACCGACGTCACCGACAGCGGCGTGCTGACCACGGCGTCGGACCTCCTGTTCACCGGCGGCCGCGAGGGCTACTTCCAGGCGCTCGACGCGCGCAGCGGCGACCTGCTGTGGAAGATGAATCTCGGCGGACAGATGGCGGCGGGGCCGATGTCGTATCAGGTGGACGGCCGGCAGTACGTGGCGATCGCCGCCGGCCGCGGGATCTTTTCGTTCGCGCTGCCGGAGTAGGCGGGCCGCCGAATGCAATCGGTCGAGACTCACACTTTTCGGTAGAACGCGAGCAGCACACATGACAGACGCGATCAACATCCTGGTGCAGCAGTTTCAGAACGGACAACTCAGCCGCCGCGAAGTCGTGACCGGCCTGGCCGCGTTGTTCGCGGCCGCGACCGGAAGTGCGGCGCAATCGTCAGGCCCGCCGGTCGCGGTCCGCACGCTGAACCACGTCTCGATCAGCGTGTCAGACATCAAGCGGTCGGTCGACTTCTACCAGTCGCTGTTCGGGATGCGGATCATCAGCCAGCAGGGCACGGGCGACAACCCGATCGCCGGCGGCGACGGCAGCGTCGTCAACCTCGCACCAGGCGCGGGACCGGAGTTCCTCGGGATCTACCAGGGCAAGCCGGTCGGCGACATCGGCCACTTCTGTCTGGGCGTGCAGAAGTTCGACGCGGATCGCGTCCTCGCGGCGCTTCAGGGCCGAGGCGTCAAAGGGTCGATCCGGACACGCGGGCAGTCGAGGGAAATCTTCCTCACCGATCCCGACAACATCAGCGTGCAGCTGACCGACGCCAGCTACTGCGGCGGGAGCGGCCTCCTCGGCAACGAGTGTAAGTAGCCCGCGCCTCGCGGGCGTTCAGCGATTCCGCGAGACGTACTCGCGCATTCTGCCGTTGCGCGAGTTCATCACCGTAAAGCTGCCGTCCTCGCGCGCGACCACGCGGATGTAGTGCTCCGTGGTGTCGTCCGGATTGGCGATCAGCTCCTCGGACGTATTCAGCTCGGGGCCGCCCGGATCCGACGTCTCGAGCAGACGCACGACGCCGGGCCGCGGCACCGAGTAGTGCAGCTGCCAGACGTCTTCGATCCCGGGCGACGTCTTCATCGTCAGGAAGTGCTCGCGCGACGCGCCCTTCTTGCCGGCGTTGTTGATCACGGCGACGCGCGGCCTCAGCGCATGGACGAGCGCGGGCGATCCGGATCCGTTCAGGCCGTGCCGGGTCGACACGTAGAAATCGACCGTGCCGATCCGATTGTTCGGGCAGGCGAGCTCGTTCTCCTTGTTCCAGGTGAGATCGCCCAGGTCGATCATCCGGAAGCGGCCGAGCGAGACGACGACGCCGACCGAGCGCGCGTCTTCGGTAGGGTCGGCTTCCTGTGGCTTGATGTCGCGACAGAGCGGGTTCGCGGCGCCGCCCCCGGCCTGTGGCTGCGCGATCGGCGTTCCAGCCGCGATCACGACCTGCACGTCCACCCCGGCGATCGGCACCTTGTCGCCGGCTTTGACGACAAGGTGGCGACCCTTCTGCCGGAAGCCGGCGTAGGTCTGAAATGCGGCGACCGACTGCTTCCCGGTCTCGGCGATCTCGCCCGAGTCGACGAAGGTCCGGACCGGCACCAACGTGGTCAGGTCCGGAATGCTCCCGAAGTGATCGAGATGGAAGTGGGTGTTGAGGAAGTAGTCGATCTGCTTGATGCCGGCGGTCATCGCGGCCGCGGCGATGCGCCGCGCATCGCGCGTGCCCGGAAACCCGGCGTCGATCAGCATCGACTCGCCGCTGGGTGAGACGACGAGCGTTGCCTGCCCGCCCTCGACGTCGATCGAGTAGACCTCCATCGGCCTGGGCGCCTGCGCCCGGCCCGGTGCAACCGCGAACCCGGCGGCAAGCGCGGTGGCAGCCACCAGGGCGACCGGCAAGCGATGCATGGCGTTACTTCCTTGCTTCAATCAGCTCGAGCGCGAGCCCGTCCAGGTCCTCGATCATCACGGCGCGCGTATCGCCCAGCTTGTAGGGCCCCTCGATGAATCGGGACCTTGCGCGCCTTGAGATGCGCGATCACTGCGTCCAGACTCGGATAGGCGAAGCCGAGATGGTCGATGACCTGACCGCGCGACTTGGTGAGCGGCTGATCGTTGCCGGGCCCGCAGCGGCCGTCGCGGCACTGGCGCGGATACGCCGGGAAGCTTCCGTTGGCAAAGCGCACGGTCCCAATCGGGATCCGCAGCTGGCCCATGCGCATGAACGTCGGGTAGCTCACCTCGCCGACCGGCACGTTGCACGGATCCCAGCGCCCATCTTTCAGCTGTTGCGCGGTATTCGCGTTCGCGTTCACCGGGATCTGAAACCCGAGGTTCTCGGCATACCAGTTGGCGGCGCAGAGCGGCTGCTCGTGCCACATGTGGGTGTGGTTCCAGAAGCTGTCGCTCTTGCCCGCCGTCACCTCGACGAGCATGCCGTCGGGATCGACGAAGTAGAAGAAGTCGAGCGCGGCGGTCGGCGACGGCCGCGGCGCGGCCTTCTCCTTCTCCGCCCGTTCGCGCATCGCCGTGCGCGTGAGCAGCGCGTCGCCCATCGGGAGGTCGAGTGCGTGCAGCGCGGTCTGCTTGCCGTCGGCACCGCCGTACAGCTGGAGATACGCGAACTGCCGGCGATCGAGCTTCTCGAACCGCTCGCGGGCGGCGTTGGTGTTCGGCCCGGCGAAGGTCGATCCAAACGTCCAGAAAACGCTCTGTGGCACCGAACGCTCGGCCTTTCGGTCGAACCCGCCCGGCGCTTGCTTCGCGACCTTCGTATAGAGGAGGTAGATCTCGTCGTGGAAGGCGGGATAGCCGGCAAACGTCGTTGTCTGCCCTTTCGGCCAGTACTGCCGGTACCAGGCGAGCGATGCCTCCGGATTCACCGAGTTGAGATGGATGTGATGAAGCGCCGGCATCGGCAGCCCGGCACCGGACGATTCCTGCTGGCCCGCCGTGTACGCGGACGACGCGACCAGCATCGCCGCGGCGGTCAGGACCAGAACGTTACGCATATAGCCTCTAGCCTCGCCTCTGCTTCCCTCTGCGTCCTCGAGAAGATCCGATCAGAAGTTCACCTGCGCCCCGAACTTCAGGATCCGCGCGTCGAGGATATTCGTCGGCCGCCGATACTGGGCACCGTACCGCGTGTTGATCGAGAGAATCGCCGCGTTGTTGAAGATGTTGTAGGCGTCGAACATGCCCTGGAGCCTGATGCGGCCGAACTGGAAGTTGCGGATCACCCGCAGGTCGGTCTGGTACAAGCGGCCTTCGAACTGCGTCCCTGGCTGGATGACGTTGTTGATGGTGACCGTGGTCTGGCCGCCGGAGAGGTCGCGGCCGAGCGTCGGCCTCACTTCGGCATTGGTGGCGACATAGCTCGCCGTGACTGGAATCCCGGGCAGGCTCTGGAACACGCCGCTCAGCTGCAGCTCCCACCACGGGAGCGGGTAGCTGCCCGAGAACTTCACCTGCGGCTGCCACATCGGCGGGTCGACGCGGCAGAAGCTCTGTTGCTGCGGCGAATCCACGACATAGCATTCGTCTGTCAATGTCCGTCCGGTGCTCAGGCCGCCCTGGACGAAGGCGCCGACGCCGAACCGCGCGTTGAGCGTCGCGTCGAACCCGTCGTAGACTTCCAGCTGCTCGCCGAAGGTCGAGGCCGAGCGCACCAGGATGTTGCTGGTATTGCCGAACTTGTTCTGGTTGATGTTGTACAGCCCGCACACCTGGTTGCCGCCGCCGTCCGGCAGGCGCGCGTCCGCGGGCAGCGTCACGCAGTAGTGACTGTAATCGGTCGGTTCGACGTTCAGGTTGTCGGTCGCCCGTGAAGTTCGCCCAGCTCGTGCGGTAGTAGCCCAGGCTCAGTGCCATGCCGGATCGCACTTCGTGCTGAAACGACCAGCGACCCTGCCCAGGACGCGGGGTGATTTCGAGCAGCGTGTCCTCGGCATAGCGCGTTGTGATGATGGTCTTGCCGAAGTTCTGGTTCGAGAACTGCTGGCACTCGCCGTTGATTGCCGGATCGCGGAGGTCGCAGTCGGGGATGAAGTCGCCGTTGCCGATCGGTCCAGCCGCGGTTCGTGCTCGGGTTCGACGCCGCCAGCGGGTTGTTCGCGTCGGCGGTGTTGAGAATCTCCTCGCCCATGTACCGGCCCAGGCTGGCCTTCACGGCAGTCTTGCCGGTGCCGAACAGGTCGAGGATCACGCTGCCGCGCGGCGACCAGTCCTTCCAGCACGGCACGCAGGTGACCTCGTCGAAATTACGCTCGCCGATATACGGCCCTGCCGGCAGGTGTTGCGCCGGCACGTACGAGTTCTGATAGTCGAAGCGCAGGCCGGCATTCACGGTGAGTCGGCTGAGCGTCCACTGATCCTGCGCGTAGATGCCCATCTGCGCCCGCATGTTGGCGCGGTAGGTCAGCGGATAGGCGACCATCGTCAATTGCGTCGGCGAACCGTTCTGAACGCATACTCGATCGGCGCGCCTTCGCTCGCGTACTGCTTGTAGCCCTGTCGGACTGCAGTCCGGTCTTGAAGTTGTGCGCCCCCGTCACGTACGACATGGCGAAGCGTGAGTTCTGGATGAAGTTGTACTTCTCGCCGTATCCGGCGCTCGCCGCGGTCGAATTGGTGCCAACCGATCGGTAACGCAAGCTGTTCGACTGCTCGACGACGCTGATCGTGTCGAGCGGCGTTTCATCCTGCGGAAAGGGTCCGTAGCCGAGCCAGTTGCTCGCCGTGCCCGCCGTGAACAGCAGACGGCTCGTGGCGGTGGCGCTCCAGGTGACGCCGAGAATCTTCGGGTAGTACTCGCGCCGGCCCGACGCCTCGGGCGCGAGCGTCGAACTCACGCTGCGGTGGCAATCGCACCGGTACTCCCAGTCGTAGGACACGTTGAACTTGTTCTTCTGCGTCGCCTGCAGCGTAAAGCGATTGGTCGTGATGGCGTTGTTGAAGTCGTCGTTGGCCGGGCGCGACAGTGTCGGGCGCGTACGATCCACGCGGTCGGCGTCAAGTTGTAATACGCGCCGACGACCGCGTTGGCGCTGCCCCACGATCGGGTCGCGTGATGGAACCACAGCCGATCGCGGACGATCGGTCCGCCGATGCTGCCGTTCGCGTCCCAGATGCGCAGCACCTTGCCGAGATCGCTTTGCGATAACCCCCTGCTGATCAGATCGTCGGTCAGGTTCGGCTTGCTCTGAAAGCCGGGGCCGGTGTAGGTGCCGAAGGCCGTGCCGTGGAACTGATTGCCGCCGTCGCGCGGCACGAAATTGACGTAGACGCCGTTGGCCGGCGCCTCGCCCGGCCCGTTCCCGAGCTCGATCGAGACTTCGCCGGCCGACGCCGGGTTCGGTACGAACACGCGGCCGCTGTAGTCGTTGGTCTCGAACCCGTCGACCAGCGTCTTGTTGTCGCCGGTGCGCGTCCCGTGGATGCGCAGCTGGACGTAGGTCTCGCCCTTGCTGCCGCCGACGTCCTGGCCGATCGTCTGCGCCATCGAGACGCCGGGAGTCAGGGCGGCGAACGCCTCGAGCGTCTTGTTGGTCGGAATCGTGTCGAGCGCTTCACGGGTGATTTGGTTGCGCGCGGCGGCGTTCTGCACGTCGACCACCGGGCTCTGGCCCGACACCGTGATCGTTTCCTCGATCCCGCCGACGCGCAGCTCGGCGTTGACGTTCGCCGTGAAGTTGTTGGGAAGATCGATGCCGTCGCGCTTGAACGGTGCTGAATCCCTGGAGTGTGAACGTCACGCTGTAGAGGCCGGGCACGAGTCCGACGATCCGGTATTGCCCCTGTTCGTCGCTGACCGCGCTTCGCGTCCGTCTCGATCAGCGCGGGGCTCGAGGCCTCGACCGTCACACCGGGCAGCACCGCGCCGGACGAATCGCGGACCGTGCCGGCGATGGCGCTCGATGCCTGGGCGAAGGCGCTGGTGGCGGGGGTGAGGATGCCGATACCGATGAGGAAAGCCGCCGTGACACAGGATCGCCGCATGTCTGGACCTCCTGCGAAGAGTCGTGCCGGCCGTTCGGTGGCGCCCCCTTATACATCAACGGACAGCAGACGTCGGATCGAAATTTGGACCCGGCCGGCGCAGTGTCGGGCTGGAGGTCAGACCGCTTCAGGGCATGAGCCGGCGTCGCCTCCCGCGCGCGTCAGCCTGTTTTGTAATAGCGCGGGCGATGCTGAAATCGGGCGCGTGCGACCAGACGGCAGCCACGCGATATTTCGCGCACACCGCACCTGGCGCGCTGTTTGAGGCTCGCGTGTCCGTTGCACACTAAAGTCTTCGACACTGGGAGTTCGCTCCGCATCGAAGCGCGCAGCCAGCCCCTCGCCTTTACGCGTATCTTCGCCATCCTCTGGGCGGCCGGCTGGCTCGCGCTCGAAGCGTCCCTGGTCCTCGACTGGATTCGCGGCGGCTGGCGCCCGATCTTGATCGTCATGGTCGTCTGGACGCTTACCGGTCCATTCGCCTTTCTCGCGATCATCTGGGCGGCCGCGGGCAAACCAGAGATCGTGACGGTGTCGGGGCCCACGCTGGAGGTCTGGCGCGGCATCGGCCCCTTTGGACACACCCTGCGCGTCGACAGCGGCGCGGTCCGCGCGCTGCGGATGTTCGATGCCAGGCATCCGATCGCCGCCGACTACGGCGCCATCACATCCTTCTGGGATCGCGGAGCGGGCCGGCTCGCCTTCGACATCGACGCCTGCACGTACGCGTTCGGCTCGTCGCTCGATGACGACGACGTCGAGCTCGCGTCGTGCCTGATCGCGACACACCTCCCGACCGCGATCGCGGCGGCAGTCGACAGCGAACCCGATACGCCCAATTCGATGCGACGTCGCCTCGGCTGGGCTGGCTACGTGACGGCCGCTGTCCTGGGCGGAGGATTGATGCTGCCCGGCCGCTTGTTCATCAGCGATCTGCCGATCTGCACAGGCGGCGCGCTGGGAGGCGACTATCGGCCAATCAGTGCCGAGCGGCTGCGTGGCCGGGGACAGGTCGTTCTCGCGCCGATTGGCGATTTCCCTCAGGACACCGCACGGCAGATCGCCGAGCGCTTCCGATCGAAGTACGGCCTCGCCATCCAGGCCGGACCTACCGTGCCTCTGCCTAGCGAATCGTTCGACGCCGAGCGCGGTCAGGTGGATTCGGACGTGCTGATGTCGACGCTCGAACGAGAATTTCCGGACGCCGGCACGGTCGTCATCGGCCTGACCATTGCCGACATGTTCATTCGCGACGTGGACTGGCGCTACGCCTTCAGCAATCGTCGAGCGCCGCGGCTGGCCGTCGTGTCACTGTTTCGCATGGATCGAGGGTGCCTTGGAATTCGTCTCGCCGACGAAGAGACGCGGATGGCCCGCCTGCGAAAGATGGTCGGCAAGAACATTGGCGTGCTGTTCTACAAGCTCCCTCAAAGCAGCCATCCCCGCAGCATGCTGTACACGTACATCGGCGGCCCCCAGGAACTGGATACGATCCGAGAGGTGTTCTAGCGAGAACCGATTTATCCTTTGCGTCCTCGGCGTCATCTGTCGTTGCCGACAGTAAATCGCGCGGTAGTGTCCGCTCTTACCCTGAGGGCGTTGGGTTGACGCTACTGCATCGCGAAGCCGTCGTTCCGGCGCCGGACCGCGCTGCGAGGCCTGCTGCCGACCGCTGGACGCGAGGTCCGTGACCTCGCTCGGTCCCCAGAGGCTTCTCGCGCGGTCAGCGATCGCGAATCGGCGGCCTCCACACGGCTTCGCGCTGCAGTAGCGTCAACCCAACTGCCGGTCGCGGATCGGCGCGTTCCGCTGGACGCGTCATCCCGCGCGGCCGTTTGTGTTGACGTGGCTCTGGCGCGAAGCCGTTGGAGGTGGCCGACTCGAGATCGCATGGCCGCGCGAGAAGCCTGGGGGGATCCGCGAGCTCACGGAGCTCGCGTCTACGCGGCCCGCAGCGGGCCTCGCAGCGCGGCCCGGCCACCGGATTACGGATTCGCGACGGAGCCACGTCAACACAACTCCTCGCCGCGCACTAGACAGCTAACGCTGGTTATGGCGTGAGCCGACGGCGTGCGTCCGCCAGCTCGGGAAAGTCGGCATCTGCCAACTGCCATCGCCGAACGGCCTCGCGATAGCCGTCTGCGGGCCGCATCCCGCTGGCCGAGATGCTCGGCGACGAGCGCCTGCGCGTACCGCGTGCCGGCATACTCCGCGTCGTGCGCCGCATCTCGTCGGCCATCTCAGCGGCCAGCGTCCAGTCGCCGCTGTCGCGCGCGGCGCGGGCGACGGCCTCCAAAGCGAAGAGCGTCTGCACCCACGCGTCGGGACCTGACTGCGCGCGCAGCTTGGCCGCCGCGCCGCGAAGCATCGAGCGCGCGGCCTCGGTCTGTCCGCTGCGCAGCAGGTGCTCGCCTTGGGCGAGCTCGAAATCCGGCACGAGGATGCCGCCGGGCGCGCCAATCGCGCGCATCTGCCGAAGCGCCCGGTTCCCGGCATCGGCGGCGTCCTGCGGCTGCCGCAGCGCCGTGAACGACCGGCGTCGCCAGGATGTCGCCGAGCGCCTGGACGAGCGGCTGCGGATGTCGATTCAAGGCACGCGCGGCCTCGAGCGCCTCCTTCGATCGTCCTCTCGCCAGCAGAAACAGCGGCCACTCGCGCCGATTCAGCTCGTCCGCCGGCGCGTGAGGACGCCGGCACGTCGAACGCTCGCCTCGAGTACGGCCTCCGCCGCTCGGACCTGGCCTGAGGTACCTGATACGACGTGCCAAGCAGATCGAGATTGTGGCGATAGTGCCAGTCGTACTCGGCCGGAATCTTTTCGCTGGTCAGATACGCCGAGCCGAGGTCGTCGGCCCTGCGGAATTCGTCAATCGCCTCCTTCATCCGGCCGACGCGGCGAAGCACGTGGCCGTGCATGTGGTGCGCGTGCGGGATGGCCGGCGCCAGCCGCGCGAACGCGGCCGCGTGGTCGAGCGCGCGGTCGGCGCGGCCGATGTTCTCGTAGGCATGAGCCAGATAATGATGTGTGGCGAAGTAATCGGGCGCCTGGGGCAGCGCGCGTTCGTAGAACGTCAGCGACGCGCTGCCGGCCTGCATGCCGTGCGCATCGTGCGACGGATCCTGCGCGCGTCCGACGAGCAGCAACAGCTCGACGTCGGTGGGAAACCGTTTGGCAGCCGACGCGAGCTGATTTCGATACTCCTGCGCGGCGCCGGCATCCGCGTCGCCGCTCGCCCGGAGCTGCAGCGTTCTCAACTCGACACGAACGCGCTCCCGCCCGCTGACCGTGTCCGCCAGCGCCTGCGCGCGCGCCGCGGCCGCGCGGGCGCCCTCAGCGTCGCCGAGCTCGGCCAACGCGTAGCTCAGGCCGACATGGGCGAGGGCGACGCGGTTGTCGGCGCGCAGCGCTTCGTTGAACGAGCGCGCGGCCTCAATCCACACAAACGAGTGCAGGTAGGCGAGGCCTTGATCGTAGAAGGCTTGCGCGGTCTTCGACGAGGTCGTGACGATCTCGTGTGCACGCCCGACCCCGTCGCGCAGTTGAACCGGCCTCTGCACGAGAGCGGCCAGGCCGCCTGAACTGACCGAGAGTGTGCTGCGTTGGACGCCCGCCGCGCCGGACGACCCTCCGGCACGCCGGCACTGAGCGCGGCACCGACTGCAAGCGCCGCCGGCAGCAGGAAGGCCCTCATCGGACCGCTCCGTTACTGAGGCGCCGAGACGCCGCAGCAGATCGGCGGTGGGCTTCCGCTCCTCTACCGACGGCCCGAACAGGCCGATCGGACCGCGGGGCTGCGTGGACGTGGCC
Source organism: uncultured Acidobacteriota bacterium (assembly GCA_963720005.1). Lineage (GTDB taxonomy): Bacteria > Acidobacteriota > Vicinamibacteria > Vicinamibacterales > CAVVIG01 > CAVREM01. The sequence continues at coordinate 16,602 of CAVREM010000073.1, forward strand.
ATCCCCAGCGGCGTCAGCTCGCGCTTGTTCTTGATGTCGAGCTTCGCACCGCGGTCGACGAGCAGCTGCACGACCTTGTTCAGCGCCAGACTGGCCGCGAGGTGCAGCGCGGTGTCGCCGTCGTTGTTGACCGCGTTCACGTCTGCGCCGAGTTCGAGGGCGGCGGCAACCGTGCCGAGCGTGAGCTCTTCGTCCTCGCCCTCGCCCTTGGCCGCGACGTCCGCCGGGCCCTGATAACGCTCGCGCCGATCGCCGGCCCGGAAGGTGCCCAGGCCGCGCGTCGGCACGATCGCGGTCATCAGCGGCGTCGTGCCGTCGCTCATCGCGAATCGAAGATCCGCGCCGGCCGCGGCCAGCGCCCGCATCATCTCAGGCTCGCCGAAGCGTGCGGCCAGCCAGATCGGCGTCGCGCCAACGAGGTTCTCGTTGAACGCATAGTCCTTGCTGTAATAGCGGCTGGGTGTGCCCTTCGCCAGCGTCGCGTTCGGTTCGGCGCCGCTGTGCGACGAGCGCGCGGACGAGCGGCACATCGCCACGAAGAATGGCCGCATGGAGCGCCGTATAGCCCGCTTCGGCGGCGTTCACGTCGCCCCGCGCTCGACCAGGTACGCACCCACCGCGCCATTTCCGCTGTGGGCGGCGATGACGAGCGCGCTGGCGCCGTTCGGCGCGATCATCGTTGACGTTCGGCGCCGGCCGCGAGCAAGTGGGACGCGCTGTCGACGTTTCCCGACGCGGGCGGCAAACAGCAGCGGCGTGAAGCCGCCGAGATCGATCTCGGTGACGCCCCTGACGGTGTTCTGATCGCTATAACGCGTGTTGAGCTGAACCGTCCGGCGCCTGACGCGCGACCGCGCCTGGACGTCCGCGCCAGCCGCGATGCAGGCGCTGGACGATGCGATCGTGTCCGCGCGAGACGGCCCACATCAGCGCCGTCTGCCCGTGGGACGGCTCGGCGACGTTCACGTCGGCGCCGCGTGCCAGCAGCGCATCGACGACGTCGAATGCCCCTGCCCGCACCGCGATCATCAACGGCGTCTCGCCGCTCGCCGCGACGCCGCATTCGGGCGGGCGCCGGCCGACAAGCAGCGCCGTCGCGATCGCCGCGCTTCCGTTCTCGCAGGCGAGCGCCAGGGGTGTGACGCCGTGATCGTTGGCCGCGTTCGCGTTGGCGCCGGCCGCGATCAGGCGGCGGACCAGGGCGAGATCGTCGTAATGCGCAGCCCAGTGCAGCGCGGACGCGCCGTCCGGTTGGGGGGCGTTGACCTCTGCCTTGCGCGCGAGCAGCGTGTCGACCGTGCGGGCGTCCCGCCGCTCGACGGCGTCGGCGAGCCGATGGTCGGCGGCGCCCGCCGCCAGGCACAAAACGGCCGCGGGCAGGATCAGCCAGCCGGGTCGACGCCGCGTCGTGCATCTGAGGCATCTGCACTCCCAAGCGCTTCGGAATCAGCATAATATCTCGTTCGGGGCTCGGGACTGGGAACTCGGCTTGCCCGCCGAAGCGCGACGCGCGAAGGCGGGGCTCGTTATTCAATGAACATGAGCGCTTCGCGCACCAGCGCAGTCGCCGCACTCTTCTTGACCATCGTCGGGGTGGGCACCGCTCGATTGCCGGCTGCGCAGTCACAGGTCCCGGCTGCCAACGGTACGGATCCGTCGCGGGCGCTCCTGACCACCTACTGCACCGGCTGCCACAACCAGCGGCTGCGCACCGGCGGCCTGTCGCTCGACGACGCCGACACCGACACGGATCGGCGCCAATGCCGACGTGTGGGAGAAGGTCGCTCACAAGCTGCGCAGCGGTCAGATGCCGCCGTTCGGCCGGCCGCGGCCTGACAAGCCGGCGGTCGACGCGTTCGTGGCCGGCCTCGAGCGTGACGCTCGACGAGGCGGCAGCGCGCCGCGCCGAACCCGGGCCGGCCGGTCACCCATCGGCTGACGAGAACCGAATACGCCAACGCGGTCCGCGATCTGCTCGCCATCGAAATCGACACGCGCGGCCTGCTGCCGGCCGACGACACCGACCAGCACGGCTTCGACAACAATTCCGAGGTCCTGTCGCTCTCGCCCGTCGCTGCTCGAACGCTACCTGTCGGCGGCGCGCACCATCACCCGGATGGCGGTGGGCCGTCCGCCCTCGGCCGCGGCGATCGAGACCTACACGATCCCGGGACGCCTCATGCAGGACGATCGGGCCGACGAGCGGCTGCCGTTCGGCTCGCGCGGCGGCGCGGTCATCGACCACCACTTCCCCGCCGACGGCGAGTACACGATCACCATCCACCTTCAGAAAACGCTCTACAACGCGGTGCGCGGCCTTGCCGATCCTCACCAGCTCGAGCTTCGCGTGAACCGTGAACGCGTGCATACGTTCACCGTGGGCGGCGCCGAGGTCAAGCCGCCGCCGGCCAGCTTCGCCGGCACGCTGACCTGGAATCCCGAGTGGGAGCAGTACGCGAACCATGCGGACGCGCAGCTCACGGCAACCATTCCGGTCAAAGCCGGAACGCACTCGGTCGGCGTCACCTTCGTCCGCCGTGCCTGGGAGCCCGAAGACGTGGCGCAGCCGCCGCGCACCGGCTGGGGGTTCGGCACCGACGAGATGTTCGACGCCAATCCGGGCGTCGAGAGCGTCACCATCGAAGGGCCGTTCAAGTCGACCGGCGTAAGCGACACGCCGAGCCGCCAGCGGATCTTCAGCTGCCGCCCGAAGTCGGCGTCGGGCGAGGAAGCGTGCGCGCGCACGATCCTCGTCGCGCTGGCCCGCCGCGCGTACCGCCGGCCGGTTGCCGCCGACGACGTCGAGACGCTGATCGGCTTCTACCGCATCGGCCGCGACACGGCGACCCTCAATGGGTCCAACACGGCGACCCTCAATGGGTCGCCTTACAGCTTCGAGGCTGGCATCGAGACGGCGCTGCAGCGGATGCTCGTCAGCCCCGACTTCCTGTTCCGGATCGAGCAGGATCCCGCGGGCGCCGCCGCCGGCGCGGCGTATCGCGTGAGCGACGTCGAGCTTGCGTCGCGCCTGTCGTTCTTCCTGTGGAGCAGCATCCCGGACGACGAGCTGCTCGATCGCGCGGCGAAGGGCACGCTGCGCAACCGCGGCGTGCTCGAGGCCGAGGTCCGGCGCATGCTCCGCGATCCGCGCGCGAGACTCGCTGGTGGAGAACTTCGCCAGCCAGTGGCTGCAGCTGCGCGACCTCAGGAACGCGGTTCCGGACCCCGACCTGTTTCCGGAGTTCGACGAGAACCTGCGCGAAGCGTTCCGGCGCGAGACCGAGCTGTTCATCGGCAGCCAGATTGCACGCCGATCGCGCGATCCCGGAGCTGCTGACGGCGGACTACACGTTCCTCAACGAGCGGCTGGCGCGGCACTACGGCGTGCCGGGCGTCTCGGGCAGCCGCTTCCGCCGCGTGACGATCGCCGGCACCCAGCGCAGCGGCCTGCTCGGCCACGGCAGCGTGCTGACCATCACCTCGTACCCGAACCGGACGTCGCCGGTCCTGCGCGGCAAGTGGCTGCTCGAGAACATTCTCGGCACGCCGCCGCCGCCGCCGCCGCCCGGACGTGCCGGCGCTGAGCGACAAGGGCGCCGACGGCCAGCGCCAGTCGGTGCGTGAACGTCTCGAGGCGCATCGCCGGAATCCGGCGTGCGCGACGTGCCACGCGCAGATGGATCCGCTCGGCTTCGCGCTCGAACGGTTCGACGCGGTCGGGACGCTGCGCACGCGCGACGAGGGCAATACGCCGATCGACGCGTCCGGATCGCTGCCGGACGGCCAGACGTTCGAGGGCCTCGACGGCCTGCGCACGCGTCCTGGCCGGCCGCCAGGAGCAGTTCGTCGGCACCGTCGCCGAGCGGTTGATGGCGTACGCGCTCGGCCGCGGCGTCGAGTACCTACGACCGGCCGACGCTGCGCCGGATCGTCCGCGACGCGTCGCGCGACGGCTTCCGCTGGTCGTCGGTCGTCATCGGCATCGTCTCGAGCGCACCATTCCAGATGCGGAGGGCCGAATCATGATCGTCACCCGGATGGCGTTGCCGCGGCGGACCGTGCTGCGCGGCCTGGGCGCCACGCTGGCGCTGCCGCTGCTGGACAGCATGGTGCCGGCGCTCACCGCCACGGCGCAGACGCCGGCCAGCGCGCCGCTCCGCTTCGGCGTCGTCTACGTGCCGAACGGCATGGTGATGCAGGAGTGGACGCCCGCCGCAGGAGGGCGCCGGCTTCGCGTTCCCGGCGGCGATGAAGCCGCTCGAGCCGTTCCGCGATCGGCTGACGGTGCTCTCGGGCCTCGCCAACAACCCGCCGCCGGCGGCCGCGACCGGCGCCGGCGTGCATGCGCGCGCCTCGACGCGGTTCCTGACGAACATTCCGCCGAAGCGCTCCGACACGTCCGAGGTCGAAGCCGGCGTCTCGGTCGATCAGCTGATCGCGCAGACGCTCGGCGACGCAGACGCAGCTCGCCTCGCTGGAGGTGGCGATCGAAGGCCGCGACCTGGCCGGCTCGTGCGACATCGGGTTCAGCTGCGCCTACACGAACACCATCGCCTGGCGGGGACCGTCGACGCCGCTGCCGATGGAGAACGACCCGCGCGTCGCTGTTCGAGCGGATGTTCGGCGGCAGCGGCAGCACCGATCGGGCGGCGCGCGCGGCGCAGATTGCCACCGACCGCAGCATCCTCGACTCGGTCCGCGACCGCGATCGCGACGCTGCAGGGCCGCATCGGCGCGAGGGACAGGGCGAAGCTCGGCGAGTACCTCGAAGCGGTCCGCGACATCGAGCGCCGCATCCGCAAGGCCGAGGAACAGAGCGACCGGGAGCTGCCGCTGGTCGAGCGGCCGCGCGGCGTGCCGGCCAGCTTCGAGGAGCACGCGAAGCTGATGTTCGACCTGCAGCTGCTCGCCTACGAGACCGACCTGACCCGGGTCATCACCTTCATGCTCGGCCGCGAGCTGAGCGGCCGGACGTTCCCGGAGCTCGGCGTCGCCGAATCACATCACGCGACGTCGCATCACCAGGAGAACAAGGGGAAGATCGCCAACCTCCTCAAGATCAAGGTCCATCACGCGGCGCTGTTCGCGTACTACCTCGAGAAGCTGCAGGCCACGCCGGACGGCGACGGATCGCTGCTCGACCACATGATGATTGTCTACGGCGCCGGGATGGGCGACTCGAACCTGCACGCCCCGGGCAACCTGCCGGTGATGATCGCCGGCGGCGCGGCGGGACGCATCAAGACCGGCCAGCACGTGAAGTACACGCCGGCACGCCGATGGCGAACCTGCACCTGCGCGCTGCTGGACATCTTCGGCGTGCACGCCGAGCGCTTCGGCGGGGACAGCACCGGGCCGATCGAGCAGCTGGCCGTCTAGAGCTCGCAGATTCGGCAAGCACGGAACGCAACGACGAAGACACGAAGACCGAAGAAACTTCGATATTCTTCGCGTCTTCGAGTCTTCGTGGTTGCATGTCGCTACTTCAGGCCCTTGAAAAACTTCCGGACGTCCTCGACGAGCAGCTCCGGCTCCTCCATCGCCGCGAAGTGCCCGCCGCGCGGCATCACGGTGTACTGCACCAGGTTGTAGCTCGCCTCCACCCATTGCTTCGGCGCGATGACGAACATCTCGAACGGGAACACCGCACACGCGAAAGGCACCTGCACCTTCCCCTGAAGCCCAGGGTCCCGCCGGTTCTCGTAGTACAGCCTGACCGATGAGGGGCCGGTCTCGGTGACCCAGTAGATCATGATGTTCGTCAGCAGCTCGTCCTTCGTGAACTTCGTTCTCCACGTTGCCGCCGGAGTCCGACCAGGTGCGGAACTTCTCGACGATCCAGGCGGCGAGCCCCGCAGGCGAATCGTTCAACGAGTAGCCGAGCGTCTGTGGCTTGGTCCCCTGCAGCTGGCTGTACGCGGACTCGTTCGCGCTCCGCGCCCGCGCCGCTTCGACCCGCTTCAGCTCCTCGGGCGGAACGCCGGCGTTCGGGTCGGAACCAGGCGGGGGCCGGCCACGCACATGTTGCTGTGCAGGCCGATCAGGTGCTGCGGGTCGACGAGGCCAAGCTGCCTGACGATGAAGCCGCCCCAGTCGCCGCCTTGCGCGCCGTAGCGCTGGTAGCCGAGGCGCGCCATCAGCTGCGCGATGATCCCGGCAATGCGGCGATTGCTGATGCCGCTCTGCTTCGGCTTGTCCGAGAACCCATACCCCGGCAGCGAGAGCGCCACGACGTGGAACGCGGTTTCGCCGGGCGCCGGCTCGGTGAGCGGGCCGATGATCTTCGTGACTTCGAGGACCGATCCCGGCCAGCCGTGCACGAACACCAGCGGGATCGGCATCGGCGCGGCTCGACTTCTGATGGATGAAGTGGATGTCGAGGCCGTCGATCTGCGTCTTGAATTGCGGCAGCTGATTGAGCTTGCGCTCCTGCGCGCGCCAGTCGAAGCTCGTCCGCCAGTAGGTCACCAGCTCGCGGAGATACGACAGGTTGGTGCCGTAGTCCCAGCCCGAGCCTTCGATCTCGCTCGGGAAAGCGGGTGCGTGCCAGGCGATCCTTCAAATCCGCCAGCACGGCGTCCGGAACGGCGATCTTGAAGGGGACGATCGGGGCGGTGCCCTGCGCGAGCGACGCGGCCCGAGTGGCCCGAAACCAGCAAGGAGCCCGGCGGCCACAAGACACACGACCAAGGGTCAATCGAGTGATCGACATCAGATTTCTCCGGATTGCGACGGCCGAATCTTAATTCAGTCGACAGTCGACAGTCGACTAGTCAGACTGGCGACTGTCGACTGGCACGTGACTGAAGTCGGCACGGTCCCTGCTTTTACGCGGAACCAACCAGCCTGCCATGCCCATAATGCTGCACCGGGAGAGTCCCGACACGTATCGCCTGGATATCAGCGGTCTGCTTCTGCGGTCCGACTACCGGCAGTGCGAGGCCGAGCTGAAAACGCGAGCTGGATCGCGGTCGGTTCGGCGAAATTGCTGTGCGTTTTGAACGGGTTCGACAGGGTGGGAGCCGCACGCCGACTGGAGCGATCTCGGCTTTTATGTGAAATACGGCGACGCGATCAGCCGGATCGCCATCGTGGGGAACGAGCGCTGGCGGAGCGAGATGCTGATGTTCGCCGCCGCCGACCTCCGCAAGGCGCCCGGTGGAGTTCTTTCCGGAAGGCGAGATGACGACGGGCCCGTGCGTGGCTGTCCGCTTGAGAGAAGCGGCGTCCGATCACGACAGGGTGCAGATCGGCGACCGCCTGGCTGCGAGCCTCTGTCATTCCGGACGATCTCCGGTAATTCGGAGCCCTCCTCCGGCATCTCGTCGCGCGTGACGCGAATCGTCGAAGAGCTAAGGCACAGGCAGAAGGCAAAGACATAAGGCAAAGGATCGGACATGGCCAGCAGGCGCCGAGATCACGGTTGACGGAAACGAAGCGGCCGCCTCGGTCGCCTACCGGGCGAGCGAGACCATCGCGATCTACCCGATCACGCCGAGCAGCGCCGATGGCGGAGCTCTGCGACGAGTGGGCGAGCCGGAAGCATGCCGAACCTCTGGGGCGTCGTGCCCGAGGTGGCCGAAATGCAGTCGGAGGCCGGCGCCGCCGGCGCGGTCCACGGCGCGCTGCAGGCGGGGTCGCTGTCGACCACGTTCACGGCGTCTCAGGGCCTGCTCCTGATGATCCCGAACATGTACAAGATCGCCGGCGAGCTGACGCCCTTCACGATGCACGTGGCGGCGCGGACGCTCGCCACGCATGCGCTGTCGATCTTCGGCGATCACTCCGACGTCATGGCCTGCCGCCAGACCGGGTTCGCCCTGCTCTGCTCGAACTCGGTGCAGGAGGCGCACGACATGGCGGCCGTCGCGCACGCCGCGACGCTCGAGTCGCGCATCCCCTTCCTGCACTTCTTCGACGGCTTCCGCACCTCTCACGAGGTCGCCAAGATCGAGCAGCTCACCGACGACGACCTGCGCGCGCTGATTGCGGAGCCGCTGATCTACGCGCACCGCCAGCGCGGGCTGACGCCCGACCGGCCGGTGCTGCGCGGCACGGCGCAGAACCCCGACGTCTTCTTCCAGGCCCGCGAAGCGGCGAACCGCTTCTACGACGCCTGCCCGGAGATCGTCGAGCGCACGATGGAGCGCTTCGGCGAGCTGACCGGCCGGCGCTACGGGCTGTTCGAGTACGTCGGGCCATCCCGCGGCCGAGCGCGTGATCGTGCTGATGGGCTCGGGCGCCGAGACGGCGCACGAGGCCGTCGATCACCTGGTCGCGTCGCGGCGAGAAGGTCGGCGTGCTCAAGGTCCGGCTCTACCGGCCGTTCGTCGAGCGCGGCGTTCCTGGCCGCGCTGCCGAAGAGCGTCGCGCAGCCTCGCGGTGCTCGACCGGACCAAGGAGCCGGGCGCGCTCGGCGACCCGCTCTACCTGGACGTGATGACCGCGCTCGCCGAGGCGCAGGCCGAAGGCCGCCTGCCGTTCGCGGCCATGCCGCGGGTCATCGCCGGGCGCTACGGCCTGTCGTCGAAGGAATTCACGCCGGCGATGGTGAAGGCGGTCTTCGACGAGCTCGCCAAGCCGAACCCCAAGCGGCACTTCACGATCGGCATCGTCGACGACGTGACGCACACGTCGCTTCCCTGGGACGCGTCGTTCAAGACCGAAGGCGCCGACGTCGTCGGCGTCGCTGTTCTACGGCCTCGGCGCCGACGGCACCGTGGGCGCGAACAAGAACTCGATCAAGATCATCGGCGAGGAGACCGACCTGTTACGCCCAGGGCTACTTCGTCTACGACTCGAAGAAGTCGGGCGCGATCACCGTCTCGCACCTGCGCTCGAGCCCGCGGCCGATCCGCTCGGCCTACCTGGTCGATCGCGCCGGCTTCGTCGCCTGCCACCAGTTCGAGTTCGTCGACAAGATCGACGTGCTCGAGCACGCCGCGCCGGGCGCGGCGTTCCTCCTGAACGCGCCGTTCCCGACCGACGAGGTCTGGGACCACCTGCCGCGCGAGATGCAGGAGCAGATCATCGAGAAGAAGATCCGGTTCTTCGCGATCGACGCCTACGAGCTGGCGAAGCGCGCCGGCATGGGCGGGCGCATCAACACGATCATGCAGACCTGCTTCTTCGCGATCTCCGGCGTGCTGCCGCGCGACGAGGCGATCGCGCACATCAAGAAGGCGATCGAGAAGACCTACGGCAAGCGCGGGCCGGAGGTCGTGCGCCGCAACTGCGAGGTCGGTGGACCAGGCGCTCGCGCACCTGCACGAGATCCCGGTGCCGGCGGCGGTGACCGCCACGCGTTCGCGGCCGCCGCTGGTCTCCGAGCGCGCGCCCGACTTCGTGCAGAAGGTCACCGCGGTGATGCTGGCGGGCAAGGGCGACCTGCTGCCGGTCAGCGCCTTCCCGGTCGACGGCACCTGGCCGGTGGCGACCGCGAAGTGGGAGAAGCGGAACATCGCGCTCGAGATCCCGGTCTGGGATCCGAAGATCTGCATCCAGTGCAACCAGTGCGCGCTGGTCTGCCCGCACGCGGCGATCCGGGCGAAGGTCTACGACGAGAGCGCGCTCGCCGGCGCGCCGCAGACCTTCAAGTCGACGCCGTACCGGGGCAACGAGCACAAGGGCAAGAAGTACACGATCCAGGTCGCGCCGGAGGACTGCACCGGCTGCAACCTGTGCGTCAACGTCTGCCCGGCCAAGGACCGCACCAACCCGAAGCACAAGGCGATCGACATGCACCCGCAGGCGCCGCTGCGGGAGCCGGAGCGCGCCAACTACGACTTCTTCCTCGACCTGCCCGAGCTGGATCGCACCGACGCTGACCAAGCTCGATCACAAGAGCTCGCAGTTCCTCGAGCCGCTGTTCGAGTACTCGGGCGCCTGCGCCGGCTGCGGCGAGACGCCGTACCTGAAGCTGCTGACCCAGCTCTTCGGCGACCGGCTGCTCATCGCCAACGCCACCGGCTGCTCGTCGATCTACGGCGGCAACCTGCCGACGACGCCCTACACGACCAACCGCGACGGCCGCGGCCCGGCCTGGTCGAACTCGCTGTTCGAGGACAACGCCGAGTTCGGCTTCGGCTTCCGCCTGGCGCTCGACGCGCACGTCGCGGCCGCGCGCGGCCTCGTCCAGCACATCGCGCCGCAGCTCGGCGACGGCCTGGCGACGGCGATTCTCGACGCCGACCAGTCGAACGAGGCCGGGCATCGCCGCCCAGCGCGAGCGCGTGGTCGCGCTGCGCGGCCGAGCTGGCCGCGACTGAACACCGCCGAGGCACGCCGCCTCGAAACGCTCGCCGACTACCTGGTGAAGAAGAGCGTCTGGCTCGTCGGCGGCGACGGCTGGGCCTACGACATCGGCTACGGCGGCCTCGATCACGTGCTGGCCAACCGGCGCAACGTCAACATCCTGGTGCTCGACACCGAGGTCTACTCGAACACCGGCGGCCAGGCGTCGAAGGCGACGCCGCTCGGCGCCGTCGGCCAAGTTCGCCGCGGCGGGCAAGGCGGTCGGCAAGAAGGACCTCGGCCTGCTGGCGAACATGTACGGCCACGTCTACGTGGCGCGCGTCGCCTTCGGCGCCAAGATGGCGCAGACCGCGCAGGCGTTCCTCGAGGCCGAGGCGTACGACGGGCCGTCGCTGATCATCGCCTACAGCCACTGCATCGCCCACGGCTACGACATGGCGCAACGGCGCCGACGCAGCAGAAGCTCGCGGTCGACTCGGGCGTCTGGCCGCTCTATCGCTTCGACCCGCGCCGGATTCGCCAAGGGCGAGCCGCCGCTGCACCTCGACTACGGCCCGCCCAAGGCGAAGGTCGCCGACTACATGCGCAACGAGTCGCGCTTCCGCATGGTCGAGCGCGCCGATCCCGCGCGCTACAAGGCGTTCGTCGAGGAGTCGCAGGCCGCCGCCGAGCGGCGCTACGCCGTCTATTCGCAGCTCGCGGGCATCAAGGTGCCGGCGTTCGAGGCCGCAGCGACGCCCGGCGGCACCGGCCACCCTGAGCCGGCGAAGGAGGAGTGATGGACCTCAGCACGACCTATCTCGGGATGCGGCTGCCGCATCCGCTGGTCGTCGGCGCGGGCCCGCTCGGCGACGACCTCGACACCGTTCGGGCGCTCGAGGACGCCGGCGCCCGCTGCTCGTGCTGCGCTCGCTCTACGAGGAGGAGATCACCGGCGAGCAGATGGACGACATTCATGCACATCGAGAGCTACAACGACTCCTTCGGCCGAGGCGACCAGCTTCTCGCCCGACCGCTGACTGCGCGCTCGGGCCCGACGAGTACCTCGAGCACCTCCGCCGGGTCAAGGAGGCGGTGCGCATCCCGGTGATGGCCTCGCTCAACGGCATCGACGCACGGCGGCTGGCTCAGCTACGCGCAGCTGCTCGAGCAGGCCGGCGCGGACGGCCTCGAGCTGCACCTCTACCACGCCGCCAGCGACATGAGCACGAGCGCCGCCGAGGTCGAACGGCAGGCGGTCGAGGTCGTCCGCGAGGTGAAGCGCAGCCTGCGGATTCCGGTCGCGGTCAAGCTCGCGCCGCTCCTCACGGCCTTCGCGCACTTCGCCAAGACGCTCGACGCGGCCGGCGCCGACGGGCTGGTGCTGTTCACGCGCTTCCATCGCGTCGACATCGACGTCGACGAGCTCGAGGTGGTCCGCTCGCTGCCGCTGTCCGACTCGTCCGAGCTGCCGCTGCGCCTGCGCGGCGCGGCGGCCCTGTCCGGGCCGCGTCAAGGCGTCGCTCGCGATCACCGGCGGCATCCACACCGGGCTCGACGTCATCAAGGCCACGATGGCCGGCGCGCACGCGACGCAGATGGTCTCGGCGCTGCTCCGCCACGGCCCCGGCCACCTGCGGACCGTCCGCCGCGAGGTCGAGGAATGGATGCGGGAGCACGAATGGGACTCGCTCGGCGAGATGCGCGGCAACATGAGCTTCGAGCGGATTCCCGACCCCGCGGCGTACGAGCGCGCGAATTTCCGGATGTCGCTGAGATGAGTGGATAGATTGCCGACCGTATCAGGGATCGGCCTTCAGTCAATCGGAGGGTTAATGTTGACGAAAACGATTGTGCTGACTTCGGTCCTCGCGCTGTCCGGCATGCCAACATCGCCGCTGCCGCCGGTCAGGACGCCGGGCCGCGTCAAGAAGGGCGAGCAGCTCTACGGCGCCCAGAAGTGCCAGATCTGCCATGCCATCGCCGGCAAGGGCAACAAGAACAACCCGCTCGACAAAGTCGGCGCCAAGCTCACGGCCGCGGAGATTCGCGAGTGGATTGTCAATCCGGTGGAAATGACCAAGAAGACGAAGTCGACCAGGAAAGCCGCCGATGCCGGCCAAGTACAAAGGGCTGGCGCCGGCCGAGATCGACGCGCCTCGTCGCCTACATGCAGAGCCTGAAGTAAGGATCAAGGAGAGGGATATGGTCGTCGACCCGCCGCATCGCCTGCCTGTCGATTCTGCGACATCATGTATTTCAATACCGACGGCCCCGGGCAGAAGGTCCAGGATTCAGGGGAAGCTCCTCAAGCGCGCCGCCGTCGCACCAGACCACCCGCTGTACAAGCGACCTGGAGCTCCCGGTTCCGGCCGCTCTGCGGCAGAGCATCGACAGGTCCGGCCGGCCCCGCGCGCACGGCGAATTCCTCAAGGTCTGGGATCCGTGCTCGGCCACATTCCGATCTGTGAGCTCTCCTCCTGGCGCGAGCGAAGTAAACTAGCGGCCTGCCGCCAGACCCGATCGACATCTTTCGCACGCTGTTTGCCGAGGCGGCACGCGTGTGCGACGAGCCGGACGCGATGGTGCTGTTCGACCGTCGACGACGACGGGCAGCCATCCGGCCGGTTCGTCCTGCTGAAGGCGGTCGACGAGCGCGGCTTCGTCTTCTACACCAACCTCCAGAGCCGGAAGGCGCTGGCTCTCCGCGTCAACCCGCGCGCTTCGCTCTGTGCTATTGGCCGGCGCTCGGCAAGCAGGTCCGCATCGAAGGCACGGTCGAGCCGGTCACCGACGCGGAAGCGGATGCCTACTTCGCCAGCCGTCCGCGCGACTCGCAGATTGGCGCGTGGGCGTCGAACCAAAGCCAGCCGCTGGCGTCGCGACAAGCCCTCGACGAACGCGTCGCCGAAATCAACGCGCGCTTCGACGGAGCACGGTCCCACGCCCGCCGTTCTGGTCCGGCTACCGGTGGTTCCGCGCTCATCGAGTTCTGGACGCGCGATGCCGCACGGCTGCACGTGCGCGAACGCTACGAGCGGCGCGGCAACGCCTGGATCAGGACCCTGCTCTTTCCCTGAATCCTCATTCCTCCGGCTCTTCCGCGACAATCCGACAGCCAGCCGCCCCGTGCGGCCACCCGGTGACGGAAATCCGGCTGTCGGCCCGTCGCATCTTCGTCACTGCTGAAGCGGCTATTTCGCGGGCACCGATGGCACCAGCGCGTGCTGACTGATCGCTCGAATCCGAGGCACATATGGAAACAGTGATCAAGACCCGGCAGGGAGACGTGCGCGGCCGGTCCGTCGACGGCGTGCACACGTTCAAGGGAATCCCCTACGCGGCGCCGCCGGTTGGCGCCAATCGTCTCCGTCCCCCGCGGCCGGTCGCTCCCTGGAGCGGCGTTCGAGACGCCCTCGCCTATGGTCCGAAGACGCTTCAGCCGGCATATCCGCCAGGCATCGCGCTGCTCCTCCAGGAGTTGACCGTCGGCGGCGACGACTGCCTGACGCTGAATGTCTGGTCGCCCGGCGACGCGCGTCGCCGGACATCCGGTGATGGTCTGGATTCCCGGGCGGGATGTTCGAGTTTCACGGCACCGGGCGCGTCGCCGTGGTACGACGGCAGCCGCTTCGCCCGCGACGGGATCGTCTGCGTGACGATCAATTACCGCGTCGGCGCCGACGGATTCCTGTATACCGGCGACGAACACGCGAACATCGGCCTGCTCGACCAGATCGCCGCGCTGACATGGGTGCGTGACAACATCGCCGCGTTCGGCGGCGATCCCGGCAACGTGACGGTGTTCGGCGAGTCGGCTGGCGCGATGAGCATCGCCGCGCTGCTGGCGATGCCCCGCGCCGAGGGGCTGTTCCGGCGAGCGATCCTGCAGAGCGGCGCGGCCCATCCTGTGATGTCAGCCGCGACCGCGCGCCGCGTCTGCGGGAGCCTCGCCGAGCAAGCTCGGCGTCGCGGCCACTCGAGAGGCCATCGCCAGCGTTCCGGTCGACCGACTGCTTCAGGCGCAGACCGAGCTGCACGACGATCTCGACGCGGATCCCGACCCGCAGCGCTGGGGTGAAGAGGTCGCGGTCAGCCGGATGCTGTGGCAGCCGGTCATCGACGGCGACGTCATCCCCGCGCATCCCCTCGATCGGATCGCTGCCGGTGCGGGCGCGGCGATCGACGTCCTGGTCGGGCACCAACACCGACGAACACCGGCTGTTCCTGGCCTCGACTGGCGCGATCGAGCACATCACGGAAGAGATGCTGGCCGGGGCGATCGCCGCCTACGGGCTGCCGGTTGACCGGACGCTGGCGGTCTATCGCGAGCGGCATGCCCGGCGCCAGCGCCGGCGACCTGCTCGCGGCGGTTCAGACCGACTGGTACTGGCGCGGTCCCGCGATGCGGCTGGCCGAGGCGCATGCGAGACGCAGCCAGGCTACCTACATGTACGAGTTCGCGTGGCGGTCGCCGCAGTTCAACGGGCTGCTCGGTGCGTGCCACGCGCTCGAAATCCCCTTCGTCTTCGACACGCTCGGGCACGGGACGGAGCCGCTCTGGGGACCGAACCCTCCTCAGCCGCTCGCGGACACGATGCACGCGGCCTGGGTGGCCTTTGCGACGTATGGATGCTGCAGCTGGCCGAAGTACGACAGCACGCGAAGGGCGACGATGCGCTTCGACGTCGCCTCAGGGGTGGTCGAGGATCCTCACGCCGCGGAGCGGGCGGCGTGGGAAGGCACGCTCGTGCCTTCCCACTGATCCCGCGCCTACTTTGCCGGCGCTTCACCCTGGCGGAATCGGCCGACGTACGCCGACTTGGCGACGACCTTGCCCTCCATCGCCTTGAGCAAGTCATCGCGGCTCGCCGTCGCTGGTAGTTCGAGGTTCGCGTTCAGCGCGTAGAGCTCGAACACGTAGTGGTGGTACCGCGGTCCCGGCGGCGCGCCAGGCCCCATGTAGTTCGGCTGGCCCATCAGGTTGTTGCCCTGGACCGATCCCGGCGGCAGGCTGCCTTCGGGGATGCCGTTGGCCGAGGCAGGGATATTCCAAGTCATCCAGTGGAGCACGTCCGCCGTGTTGCCCTTCAGCGCGACGTCGAGGTCGTGGAAGATGATCGCGTACGACACCGTCCCGGCCGGAGCGTTGGAGAACTTGAACCCGGGCTGCACGCCGCCGCGTCCCGTGTACTTCTCCGGGATGATGCCGCCGTCCGGAAACGCGGTCGTTTCCATCAGCAGCGGCGGCAGACTGAATCCTCGGCCACCGCCGCCGCGGGCGCCGCCGCCCGGCGGCTGCTGGGCAAACGTCGTTGGACCCGCAAGCACGACGCCCAGCGTAAGGGTCAGGACCAGACCCACCATACCTGTCACAGCTTTGTTCTGCATAACCACACTCTCCCCACGACGATGCCAAAGGAAACGACAAATGATTCTACACGCGGACATATGAAGTTAGTGAGTTGGAGAGCGAGTGAGTTGGAGAGTTGAACACCGTTCACAAACTCACCAACCCCTAAACTCTCCAACTTAGCGCGGAGTCCGAGGGGCGAAGCCCCGGTCGGTGCAACGAGCGCAGCGAGTGAGCCACGCGAGCGGAGTGCGGATCGCGGGGCCCCGCGAGCGAGCGTGTTGGGGGTCGCGGGGCGAAGCCCCCCGGTAAGAATAGGATCGTGGGATGCAGCTCGGCATGGTCGGCCTGGGACGGATGGGCGCGGGCATGGTCCGCCGCCTCATGCGTGGCGGACACGCCTGCGTGGTCTACGACGTCAATCCCGCGGCCATCCCGCCGCTCGAACAGGACGGCGCAACGGGCGCCACGACGATCGACACGTTCGTGGCGAAGCTGACGCCGCCGCGCGCGATCTGGATGATGGTGCCCGCCGCGGTGGTCGATCAGACGATCGAGCGGCTGCTGCCGCACGTCCAGTCCGGCGACATCCTGATCGACGGCGGCAACTCGCATTTCGCCGACGACATCCGGCGCGGCGCGGCGCTCCGCGAGCGCGGCGTCCACTACGTCGACGTCGGGACGAGCGGCGGCGTCTGGGGATTCGAGCGCGGCTTCTGCCAGATGATCGGCGGCGAGCCGGCAACCGTCGCGCATCTCGATCCGATCTTCGCCACGCTGGCTCCAGGCGTCGCGGCCGCTCCACCGACGCCAGGCCGCGAGCGCACGCCCGTCGGCACGGCCGAACGCGGATACCTGCACTGCGGCCCGAACGGCGCGGGCCACTTCGTCAAGATGATCCACAACGGCATCGAGTACGGCGTCATGGCGGCGTATGCCGAGGGCCTGAACGTGCTGAAGCACGCGAACGTCGGGGTGCAGGCGCAGGAGCACGATGCCGAGACCGCTCCGATCCGGCATCCGGAACAGTATCGATACGAGTTCGACATCGCCGCGATCACCGAGCTCTGGCGGCGCGGCAGCGTCGTGTCGTCGTGGCTGCTCGATCTCACGGCGGCCGCGCTGGCGGCCGACCCCGCCCTGCAGCAGTTCTCGGGGCGTGTCTCGGATTCCGGCGAAGGCCGCTGGACCATTGCCGCCGCCATTGATGAGGGAGTGCCCGCGCCGGTGCTGAGCGCCGCGCTGTACGAGCGTTTCAGCTCGCGCGGCCGCGCCGATTTCGCCAACCAGGTGCTCTCGGCGATGCGGTGGCAATTCGGCGGGCACAGCGAGAAAAAGTCGTGAGCGCAAAAGGCGTTCTCCCGACGTTCGCGTGTTTCCCAGTGCGCAGGCGCTCAGCGCGGCCGCTGCCGCCTGGGTGGCCGACGAGCTCGCCGACAGCGTGCGCGCGCGGGGGCGAGCATCGTTCGTGCTGTCCGGCGGTTCGACACCGAGAACGCTCTATGAGCTGCTCGCCGGGCAATTCAAGGATCGGATCCCGTGGCCAGGCGTGCATGTGTTCTGGAGCGACGAGCGCTACGTGCCGCACGATCATCCGCTGAGCAACTACCGGATGGCGAAGGAAGCGCTGCTCGATCACGTCGGCATCCCCTCCGCGCAGGTCTACCCGATGCCGACGCACTTTCCGGAACCGCAGGCGGCGGCGCGTGATTACGAGACGGCGGTGGCCCACTACTTCGCCGGCACGCCGCCGGTCTTCGATGTGGTCCTGCTGGGGATCGGCGCGGACGGCCATACGGCGTCGGTGTTCCCCGGCTCCTCCGCCATCACCTCGGCCCGCTTCGTCATGGCCGTCACCGCTCCCGCCGAGCCGCCCTCGCGGTTGACGCTGACGCTGCCGGTCATCGCCAGTGCCCGGCGCATCGGCGTGCTCGTGACCGGCGCCGGCAAGGCGGCGGCGCTCGCCGTGGCGCTCGGCGGCGGACGCTCAGAACTCCCTGCCGCCGTGCTCGCACGGACCGCCTCGACGGCGGTCTGGTGGGTCGATCGCGACGCCCGCGGCCGGCGACCTGCTGGCGAAGGAGGGCCACGGTGACGCGTCAGAAGTCGGATGCCCTGGTGTTCTTCGGCGCGACCGGCGACCTCGCGCGGAAGCAGATCTTCCCTGCCCTCCTGGCGCTCCTCCGCCGCGGCCAGATCGACCTGCCGATCATCGGCGTCGCACGCGCCGACATGGATCTCGAGGGCTTTCGCGCGTTCGCGCGACAGACCCTCGAGGCGCATGGCGGCGTGGACGAGGCGGCGTTTGCCAAGCTCGCGGCGCGCCTGCGCTACGTCAACGGCGACTACAACGAGCCGGGCACGTTTCAGCGCATCAAGGAGGCGCTGGGCGGAGCCTCACGCCCGCTGTTCTATCTCGCGATTCCGCCCGATGCGTTCGCCACCGTGGTGAGAGGCCTCGCCGCTGTCGGCTGCAACGAGAATGCGCGCGTGGTCGTCGAAAAGCCGTTCGGCCGCGATCTCGCCTCGGCGCGCGCGCTCAATCAGTCGCTCAAGGAGTGCTTCCCCGAGACGTCGATCTTCCGCATCGACCACTATCTCGGGAAGGAACCGGTCCAGAATCTTCTCTATTTCCGCTTCGCGAACGCGTTTCTCGAGCCGATCTGGAACCGCCAGTACGTCCACGACGTGGAAATCACCATGGCGGAAACAGTTCGGCGTGGAAGGGCGAGGCCGTTTCTATGACGAAGTCGGCGCCATTCGCGACGTCGTGCAGAATCATCTCCTCGAGCTCGTCGCCCTGCTGACGATGGAGCCGCCGGTCGGGCGCGACGTCGACGCGCTGCGCGACGAGAAGTACCGGGCGTTTCGAGCCATGCGCCCGCTCTCGCCGGACGAAGTGGTGCGAGGCCAGTACCGGGGCTATCGCCGCGAGAAGGGCGTCGATCCCGAGTCGAACATGGAGACGTTCGCCGCGCTCCGCCTGCATGTCGACAGCTGGCGCTGGGCGGGCGTGCCGTTCTACATCCGCGCCGGCAAGTGCCTGCCGGTGACCGCCACCGAGATTCGCGTCGAGTTGAAACACCCGCCGAAGGACGTGTTCGATCGGCTGCCGCCGAGCCCTAACTACGTCCGCTTCCGTCTCAGTCCCGACGTGGTGATCTCGCTCGGCTCGCGCGTCAAGCTGCCCGGCGAGGACATGGTCGGCGAAGTCGGTCGAGCTGATGGTGCGCCACACCGCCGGGGACGAAATGCGGGCGTACGAGCGGCTGCTCGGCGAGGCCATCGAGGGCGATCCCACGCTCTTCGTACGGGAGGACGAAGTGCTGGCGGCCTGGGCCATCGTCGAACCCGCGCTGCGCGCGCCCGCCCCGGTGCATGAGTACGAGCCTGGATCGTGGGGGCCGCCCGAAGCCGACGCGCTCATCGAACGGGATGGCGGGTGGGACAACCCGACGGTCGGCGCGCCAGTTCTCGGCCGACACAGGCACCCGTGATAGGGCGGACCTCTTAGGTCCGCCAGTGTAGGGCGGACCGGTGGCACGCACGCCTTGACGGTTGAATTGCCGAGGGTGGTCGAGGGAGTGAAGCGCGTCCGGGAGGGTTTCTTTCCCCGTATTAATTATCCGTCACCTGCTGACGCCGTTCAAGACTGTTTCTTGCGCCCGGGCGACTGTATCATCGCCGGTCCCGTGCAAAAGTCCCAGGATCCCGACCGGCGCCAAGCGCGCCGACGCGGTCAGCCGCGACGTGCGCGGACTGCTCGAGCGCATCCTCGACACACCGCACCTCGCGCAGGTCGTGCCTCGGCTCCAACCCGAGGTCCTGCACAAGGTCATCGAGACGTGTGGACTCGAAGACTGCGGCGATCTCGTCGCGTTGGCCACACCGGAACAGCTCCAGCGCGTCTTCGACCTCGACTTGTGGCGTCCTCCGCGACCGGGCCTGGACGAGCAGCTCGATCCGCATCGGTTCGCCGCTGTGGCTCGAAGTGCTGATGGAATCGGGCGCGGCCGTCGCCGCGCAGAAGCTCATCGGGCGTCGACATCGACCTCGTGATCGCGTCGCTCGCCCAGCACGTGCTCGTCATGGACTACGCGGCCGTGGCGCCATTCACGACGCTGGACGGCGAACAGGTTGCCGGCCGCCAGCGGCGGGCCGACCGGCTGGCGTGTCGAGATTGGCGGCTACCACATCGAGGCGAAGGACACCGGCGCGTGGGACGCCATCGTCGAACTGCTGCGTATTTCTCGACGCGGAGCATGCGCGATTACTTCCATCGCGTGATGGGCGGTTGCCGGGGGCTGTCGAATTCCAGGCCCGAGGCCGATGGATTCCACGACCTGCTCGTCCGACAACGAGCAGGACATGTTCGACCTCGCCGTCGATCGCGAGCGAGCGCCGCGAGCAGCAGGGATATGTGACGCCCGCGCAGGCGCGAGCGTTTCTCCAGTCGGCGCGGGAGCTGCCGACTCGGACCGGACGGAACTCCGCCGTCCAGTCCGGTCGCCCGCGCCTATTTCCGCGCGATGGAGTCGCCAGGCGGATCCGACCCCGTGGCCCAGGCCTCAGAGACGCCGGCCGCTCCGCCCGAGACAACCGACGCCGTCGGCGCAGTCATGGACGTCCTGTTCGAGGCGGGCGTGTTGACTGGACAGCCCCGCGCGCTGCTCGGCGGTGCCGACGACGACGCGCCGCGGCTCACGCGCATCCAGACGCTGATGCAGTTCGCCGCCGAGCACGATCAGGCCGCCTTTTCACAGAGGACGGCGGAGCTCGCCTATCTCGCGAATACGATCGTCGCTGGATGTTCGATCCAGGCGACGGCCGTTTACGGCCGCCGAAGCGTCGGATGCGGCCGCCGCCACGTGCAACCTGGGCCTGGAGCATTGGCCGGGACACTGGCTCGAGGGCTCGCCGCTTCCCGACGGTTTTCTCGTCGAACAGGACCTTGTGGGTGTGTTTCCAAGTCGGGTGGACGATTCTCTATTCGCAGGTCTGCCTGTTTGCCGCGAACCGGTTGATCGACGTCCTGGGAGACGTGAGGTGTAACGACCGGGAGATCCAATCCAGCCTCAACGCCCTTCGCATCGACATGACGCGACAGTGCCAGGCCGGGACGCCCTGGCGCGCCCGCGACGCGCTGGATGTGATCGCCATCCTCGACACGCCGGCATGGGCCGCGCTGCTCGGATTGATCGACGAGTGCCCGGTCGTGCACGCGGCCCTTGGCGCTTCGCAGGCTCGGGAGCCCGGTCGGTCGGCGCGTCGGCCTTCGAGTTCATCTCGGAGAACCGCCAGATCGAATCAGTCCGCCAGTTCATCGGTCTCTGCTCGACCGCTGCGCGTCTGATTGCGCGGCCAACCGGATGCGCCTCGATTCGGGCTTGCCTGCTACGATATTTCGGAGCAGTCCGGACGAAACGGGCCGAAAATATCCTAGTCCAGATCCGGCACTGCGGTTGCTTAGGCTGAGCGCCTCAACATGACACGACATCCACTCTCCATCGCCGGGCGCTGCTGACGACGCTCATCGCGATCATCTTCATCTTCGTCTTCCTGATCGATCTGTTCGGGTTCCACAGCAATCCGTACTTCGGGCTGGTCTTCTTCGTCATTCTGCCGGTGCTCTTCGTGCTGGGCCTGCTGATGATCCCGATGGGAATCATGCTCGAGCGGCGGCGCCAGCGGCTCGGGCTCGCGCCTCACCGTGTTCCGCGTATCGACTTCAGCGATCCTCACCACCAACGAGTCGTCACCGCGGTGCTCGCGCTGACGATCGTCAACGTGATGATCGTGTCGATGGCGGCGTATCGCGCGGTCGAATACATGGATTCGACAGCGTTCTGCGGGCAGGTCTGCCACACGGTGATGGAACCGGAGTTCGTGGCGCACCGCGAGGGGCCGCATTCGCGCGTGACCTGCGTCGAGTGCCATGTCGGGTCGGGCGCGCAGTCGTACGTCTATTACAAGCTGAACGGACTACGTCAGCTGGCGCACCTGGTACAGGGAAGCTATCCGAGACCGGTTCCGTCGCCGGTGTTCAATCTCCGCCCGGCACGGAGCACATGCGAGCAGTGCCACTGGCCTGAAAAGTTCCACGGCGACAAAGTGGAGATCATCCCCTCGGTACGGAGACGACGAGAAGAACACGAGCTCGCCGACGCGCCTGATCCTCCACACCGGCGGAGGCATGCCGCAGTTCGGCCTCGGCGCGGGCATTCACTGGCACACGAACCCGCAGAACGAGATCGATTTCGTCGCAACGGACCGGCAGCGGCAGGAGATCCCATATGTCCGCCTGAAGGACGGCAGCGGCAAGGTGTACGAGTTCCGCACTGCCGAAGTGACTGATGCCCAGATCGCCGGCGGCGAGCGCCGACGGATGGACTGCGTCGACTGTCACAACCGGCCGACTCACGAGTTCCTCGCGTCGCCCGAGCGGGCGGTCGACGAAGCGCTCGCGCGCGGAGCGATCCCCGCCACGCTCCCGTTTGCCCGTCGTGAGACGGTCGCCGCGCTGAAAGAGACGTATCCCGATCGCACAGACCGCGGACCGGGCGATCGCTGAACGGCTCCGCGCCTTTTACCGGAAGAGCGAGGGCTCGTCGGCGCAGGACGCCGACATCGATCGGCTCATCCGGGCCGCGCAGTTCCTGCATGCCCGCAATGTCTTTCCCGCGATGAACGTTACGTGGGGGGCACATCCCAGTCACCTGGGACACACCGACGCCACCGGCTGCTTCCGCTGTCACGACGACCAGCACAAGACCCCGGAGGGTCGCGTGATCAGGCAGGACTGCGATCTCTGCCACGAGCTCCAGTAGGGCGGGGTCAGTAGGGCGGGCCTTTCGTAGGGCGGGCCTCTTACGGCCCGC
The DNA here is from genome assembly GCA_963720005.1 of uncultured Acidobacteriota bacterium. Lineage (GTDB taxonomy): Bacteria > Acidobacteriota > Vicinamibacteria > Vicinamibacterales > CAVVIG01 > CAVREM01. Next base: position 39,066 of record CAVREM010000073.1, read on the forward strand.
CGAATCTCATCGCCCGGCGAACTCGCGCCATCCCGCGAGCAGTTCCTCGACGATCGTGGAGGTCGCTTTTCGCAACCGGCCCTCGAGCCTCGTGAGCGAAGCCAGCGCCTGTTTCCGCGCCGTGACCCCCTGCGATTCGCTCCCTCCCAGCTGCATGCCTGCATCGTAGGCGATGGCGTCGAGGTCCTCGACCGACCGGAGATCGTCGAGGACAACTTCCCGGTACGAGGGCTCCCAGCTGAACACCAACCAGTCCAGCCGGTGTTCCGCGCGATCGGCGGCAGCGGGGATCAGCATCGTGGGTCCGATCGCCAGGATGTTGTGCTTCAGGCGGCCGAGTTGTTGCGCGCCGTGGACGACGCGAAGCGCCCGCGGAGTCGTCGGACCCTCGAGGCAGCGAACTCCCTCCAGATTGGCCACTTCTTTGGCCTCGAGGAGCTCGTCGTCGTCAGCATCCGCTGTCGGGCCCTCAACGCGGATCAGAACTTTGCGAGTGGCTGCGCTGCCAATGCCGATGTGCAACCACCCCGCATGCCTGACGGCAAAGTACCCCGGCGCAAAGTCAGAGCGCTCGTCGCGCACGAAACGCGTCGAAGTTCCCCATGGCCGTGACGACCAACTTGGCCGTGGGCTCGTCCATCGGCTGCATCAGCGTCTCGCCCCACGCGAGAAACGCCGCGCGCGTGACGGGCGCCTGCTCGCGCAAGTGACGGACGATGCCAGGTTCGGGCGGCCGATCGTCCGGGTTGGACAGACCCCGGCGGTAGCCCTCGAGAAAGCGGTCCCATAGCGCGTCGCGCTGGCGGGTCCAGCCGCGCTGACGGGTCGCCACGTCGATGGAGCCGAGGAACCGGACGATGTCGACGAACGCGGGGCCGCGAGTGGAGTCGTCGAAGTCGTCGAGGCCCCAGGCGTCCCTTGTCAACGCGAACTGCTCGACGTGCGCGTCGCCGTGAATGCGGACGACGGGCTGGTTCCGCACGTCGGCAAAGAGCTCGCAGACGCGGCTGGTCCAGGCGCGGTTGATGAACCTGAAGTAAACGAAGGGGTCGGCGCGGAGACGATCGACGAGCTCGGGCGATGCGTCGGCCAGAGCATCAGGATTTGGCCGGAGCTGGCCCCGGGCGGCAGGCGGTGCCAGGAGAACGATGCAGCTCGTGGCCAGCACAAGCCGGCGGGCGAACTGCCTGCTCCGTGGAGCGCGATTCATGCTGCGCCTACACTATCTCCCGGTACCAGGCACCCAGCACCCGGCACCCTGGACAAGGACCAACTATAGACTGTTGCCGGTCGTGTGGCGGACAAGGCGGACCTAAAGGTCCGCACTACAAGGTCCGCACTACAAGGTCCGCCCTACGGCGACAGCTGCCACAAGGAAGGAGCGCTCCGTGAACAGACTGAGACGCTGTGTGGGCATCCTTCCGCTTGTCTCGCCGCTTGTGTAGTGGCCGATGGCCAGGCCCGCCAGCCCGGGCAGAACGATCGCCGTCCCCTGCTCTTCCACGGCGCCCGCGTCATCGTCGGCGATGGCCGGGTCATCGACATGGCCGCGCTGCTCGTCAAGGACGGTCTGGTGATGGAGGTCGGCAGGAGCGGCGGGATCACGGCTCCTCGCCGGCGCCGTCACGATGAACGTGCGCGGCAAGACAATCATGCCCGCCATCGTCAACGCCCACTCACATCTGGGATGGGAGAAGTACACGAGCTGGGGCGCTCAGAACTTCACGCGGCAGAACCTGATCGATCACCTCTACCGCCACGCCTACTACGGCGTCGGCACGGTCATCTCGACGGCGTCGGACCGCGAATCGATCGGCCTGCCGTCGCGCTCGATCAGAAGCTGGGAAGAGTCAGGTGGAGCGCGTTACGTCCCCGAGCCCGGGCTGGGAACGCCCGGCGGCGGCGCGAATCCGAATTTCACCAACGATCCGGGCTGGTGGGGACGCCGGCGACGGCTTCTACGAGCCGGCCTCACCCGAGCGACGCCAGGAACGCCGTGCGAGCCGAAGCGGCGAAGGGCATTCAGGTCTTCAAGATCTGGGTCGACGCCCGGGATCGTTCAGCGAGGCGGCCGGATCAAGCTCAGCGAGGACATCTTACCGCGCCGCGATCGACGAAGCGATCGTGCACGACATCAAGGTGCTCGCCCACGCGCCGGACGTCAGGGATCACAAGCTCCTGCTGCGCGCCGGCGTCCGCCGCCTGATTCACGGGCCGAGCGAGATCGACGACGAGTGGATCGGCCTGATGAAGGAACGGAATGCCTACCTGATTCCGACGACGCTGTCGTGGATGCGGGACCGCCAGTTCTACCAGGATCCGTTCTTCCGCGAACAGGTGTCGGCAGCAGTCATCGCGCGGCTGTCGGATCCGAAGAACCTCGGGCCCGGTAGGACGTCCGCAGGCCGCGCCGCCCGCGAATCCGCCGCCGCCCGGTGCGCAGCAAGCCGCCGACGAGCGGGCGCGTCAGCGGTTCACGCGCATGGTCAACGCGGGCATCCAGATCATTCTCGGCTCGGATGTGGGCTGGGGACCGACCGCGACGCATGTCGGCAGCTTCTTCGGCTACGCCGAACACCTGGAGCTCGAAGCGTTCGTCCGCCTCGGCATGACGCCGGCGCAGGCCATTGTCGCGGGAACCAGACGGCCGGCCGAAGCCTTCGGGCTGAACGACGTCGGCTCGATCGAGCCGGGAAAGGCCGCGGACTTCCTCGTGCTCGACGCCAACCCGCTCGACGACATCCGCAACACTGCGGCAAATCAGCAAGGTCTACCTGCGCGGCGCCGAGCTCGATCGGGCTTCGCTCAGGGCGCGGTGGACGAAATAGTCAGACGAAACTGCCGTCGTGCCCGCAGCATCTGCCAGAGCTCGTAGCACAGCTCGAAGATGACGACCGCACCGATCGCCAGAAATATCCATTCGATGATCTGATTGGACCAGTAGTTGAGCAGCGCCAGCTGGTCGGCATGTTCGGCCGGGCCGCTGACCTCGAGATACCGGTCGGCGCGCAGGACCCGCGTGATGATGAACAGGTTCACCACGTTGATGGCCAGGTCCACGGCCGAGACCGTGAGCGTGCGCCAGGGCCGTATCAGGTCGATGAGATGCACGCCAACGCTCGCGACCAGCGACACCAGGATCGGGAGATAGAGCTCCGCCCAGATCGGCGCCGCCGTGAACCGCACCCGCTCGCCATCGACGACCACGGATTCGGGCAGCGGCACGAGGTCCGTCCACCACACGAGGTAGGTCAGGGCGAACACCAGGCCGAACACCGTCTCGGATCGCGGCACGGCGCGACCCTCCTTCGGCTCCGGCAGCTTCGCCGGGTTCCAGTTGTCGAACACGTTGAAACGGACGCGCTCGTGATCGAGGATCGCAAACACGATCGTGACGATCCCCACAGAGTAGATAGCCCCACTCCACGCGGCGCCAATGGCCCGCGCCCAGATCGCCGAGGAATCCGAATAGATGGCATTGATGGCGCCGCCGAACAGCACGATCGGCAGCACCACCCAGAACACGACGAACTTGAGGGCCTGCCGGTAGTACGGGAACAACGCTGGCCCAATCAAGTGCTGCTGCGGCAGGTAGCGGCTGGCCATCATGAACGGATGTCCGCGTTTCTTCAGCAGCGCGCCTGTTCGTCCTCGGTCATCGGACGCCCCGCGGCGCGCTCGTGCTCCTCGGCCTCGGACCGGAGGCTGTCGGTCAGCTCCGGGATGATGTCGTCCTGGAGATGGCGAGGCAGTTGACGGCGGACGGCGATGAGATAGCGATCGATCAGATCCGATGGCTTTCCTACACAATCCGGTCCAACGATGCGTTGAGACTTTTCCATTCGGCCAGCAGCTGCTTGAGCATCTGGCGCCCGTCGGGTGAAAGGCGGTAGAAGCGCTTGTTGCGGCCGCCCTCCTCGCGCCACTGGCTGGTCAGCAGGTCCTGGGATTCGAGCCGCCGCAGCAGCGGATAGAGCGTGCCTTCGTCGATGTCGAGGCCCAGGTCGGCCAGCGCCTTGCGAAGCGTGTAGCCGTAGTGTTCGGCGCGAAGCTGCGCCAGCACGGCCAGCGTCAGGCAGCCGCGCCGCAGTTCCAGCCGAAGCGAATCGAACAGGGTCTGGTCCATAACGCGATAGTCGGCGTCAGCGACGAGGTCCGCCTGAAGGCGGACACTACTGTGTGGCACCTACTGTGCGCCACATACTGTATGTAACACAGTATACGGCTGTCAAGCGGGGGAGTTCCCCGGTTCAGTAGTGCGGACCTTCAGGTCCGCCTCCGTGTAGTTCGCTACCGGGTTGAGGAGGACCGGCTGGGTGCCGGGGCGATTCTTCGCAGCTCGTCGAAAAAGTTGAACACCACGGTCACGCGATTGCGGCTCGCTTCCACGGCAGGGGCCTTGACGAGCGCAAACCGGTCGCCGTCTGGATGGAGGTCGAAGCTCCGGCCGACAACCCGCGGCGCGAACCGCGAGCCCGGCAGCAGGCGCGGCTTGTCCGCCTGAAACGAGCCGCCGTTGACCGAGTACGAGGCCACCATGATGTGGTTGTCGGGAGTGCCCATAGAACACCTCGGGTCTCTTCGACGACCACACGGGACCGGCGCCACCCTGCGTCGAGATCTGCCAGGGACCGCCTGGGCCAGGGTAGGGTCGGACGAAGACTTCGGTTGCCGCAGCGGACGACGACCTCGAGGTGTACGCGAGCCAGCGTCCATCAGGCGAAAACGCCGGGTCTCTCGGCGTCCCTCAGAAAGGAGGTCGGTTCCGCCGGGTCGCCAGCCCGACACCTCATCCCCGTCGAGGCGCAGCATCATGATCGACGGAGTCCCGGTCACGGCATCGGTTTCCGTGAACGCGAGAATCTTTCCGTTGGGGTGCCAGGATCCAGGGGTCTGCGCGCGATCCGAGTTGGTCAGGCGCTGGGGCTCGCCTGCGCCGTCGACGCGCTGCCAGTACAGGTTTGCCGATGCGGCCGTCGCCACGTGTGGACTGAAAGACAATCCGGCTGGCGTCCGGCGTCCACACGGGCGTGATGTCCCCGGCATCGTCGAAGGTCAGCTTTGTCATCTGGTCGCGAGACCAGTCGTAAGTCCAGATGTCGTGTTGCTTGCCGTCGAACAGGGCGAAGCCGAGACGACGGCCGTCGCTGGCAAAACGCAGGTTCAGCCAGCGAGCCGCCGTCGTGCGCAGCGGACTGGTCGCGCCGCTTCGATCCATCCAATCGATGGGCGCGTCCATGTAGTTGACCTGCTCTGGGCGCCGGCAGGTACGCGATTGTTCCGGCGTCGGAGAACGCGATCTCTGCCGCCCCGACTGGCATGTTCACCGTCGCACCTTCGAGCACGGGCACTGCCGGACCGGCCACCTCGAGACGATCGATATCGAACGGTGCCGCAAACACCGTCCCGTCGTGCACGTAGACGAGATGCCCGCTGGCCAGGTAGCGCCCGTAGTAGGCGCCTGGGACCAGCACCTTGCGTGGTCCATTGGGCAGCGACTGCACCACGACGTTCGCTTCCTGGAAGCCGTCGGCGCGGCTGTTCCCGGTGAAGAGCACGGCCTTCCCGCCGCGCAGCATCTGCGGCCATCGCTGGGTGGTCTCGCCCTCGCCGAGCGTCGTGAGCGGGACAGGGACGCTGCCCTCCGACGAGGAAACCTGCCACAAGGGCGCGCCGGACCGATCGGGCGAGAACGTGATGAGGCCGTCCTCGCCCCAGGCACCACCCCGATTGGTCGGGACGGCGCAAATCGTGACCGCACCGCCGCCAGCGGTCGGCACTTTCTTCAACTTCCCGTCGGCGAAAAACGCAATCCATCGGCCGTCGGGCGAGAAGAACGGATTGAGGGCGCCGTCGGTCCCCGCGAGCGGTACGGCCCTGAACTCGTCGAGGCGGCGCACATAGATCTGCCGTGCGGCACCTTGGGCCGCTTGAGCGACGAACGCCAGCATGGCCCCATCAGGCGACAGGATGACGGCACTTCCCTGCCCAAACTGAAAGGTCACGAGCGACGCATCGGTGCCCAGTTCCGCGGTGAGACGGCGCGGGGCCGCGGGCGCCGTGTGCGACGTCATCCGGCCAGGACAGAAGACGGCTGCTCCGAACGCGAGCACCGCGACGAGCGACCAGAGCCACGCGCGGCCGGACATTGCCGTCCTGACGGCGCTCGCCGGCGCCGCATCCGTTTCACCTGATGGTGAGAGGGCGTCCTCGAGCTCGAGGCACGCGTCGCCAATGTCTTTCAGCCGCCGCTTCGCGTCCTTTTCCAGACATCGCCGGACGAGGCGCCGGATGTTCGGCGGAACCGACGCCGGCATCGCCGTCCAATCCGGTTCCGATTCGAGAACGGCGGCGATCGTGTCGGAGACGGTCGCTCCTGGCGCCGCCCGGCGGCCGCTGAGCATCTCGTACAGCACCGCGCCGAACGCCCAGATGTCGGTGCGCTTGTCGACGCGGCTCGCCGCGCGCCTGCTCCGGGCTCATGTACGCCGCCGTCCCAAGCATGACCCCGTCCTGAGTCTCGCGCGCCAGCTTGTCGCTGCGTCCAGACGTGCTCCGACGCGTGCGCCGTCGACGCCTTCGCCAACCCGAAGTCGAGCACCTTGACGATGCCGTCCGGCGTGATCTTGATGTTGGCGGGTTTCAGGTCGCGGTGAATGATGCCTTTCTCGTGCGCCGCCTCGAGCGCACGCGCGATATCGCGCCCGATGGCGAGCGCCTCGCTTGCCAAGTCCCGAGTGCGGCGAGCCTTGCCGACATTCCTCCGCCGGGATCGTCCGGCGACCGTTCCGGAGCGTCGGTCCCTCGACGAGCTCCAGCACCAGGCCCGGCGTGCCGCTGATGTCGGCGATCCCGTGGATCGCGCAGATGTTCGGATGGTTCAGTGAGGCGAGGACGCGCGCTTCACGCTCGAACCGCGCCAG